>OZ244986.1:2770000-4195189 GCA_965223075.1 Candidatus Marinacidobacterium sp.
GGAAGAGCCCAAACCGCGTGCGGCGTAGCCGCGCAGGGTGTTTTTCGCACGCGGGGTTGTGGGATCCGACGTGACCTCTGCGAACAGGTCAGGGAGTTACAAATCGGCACGTTAGCTGAACCAGTGTTGGAAAACCTGGCGATACAGGGTGATAGCCCCGTAGGCGAAAACGTTGTTCGACTCCCCGGCGGACTCCCGAGTACCACGGGACACGTGAAACCCTGTGGGAAACTGGAGGGACCATCCTCCAAGGCTAAGTACTACTCTTCGACCGATAGTGAACCAGTACCGTGAGGGAAAGGTGAAAAGAACCTCGACTAGAGGAGTGAAATAGTCCCTGAAACCGTGTGTCTACAAGCAGTGGAAGAGCTATGGGCGGCCTGGACAGCAATGTCTGCCGCCAACGATGCTCGACCGCGTGCCTTTTGCATAATGAGCCGGCTAGTTATTCTCAGTGGCAAGGTTAAGTTTTGAAGCGAGCCGTAGCGAAAGCGAGTCTGAATAGGGCGTCGAGTCGCTGGGAATAGACGCGAAGCGAGGTGATCTATCCTTGGCCAGGGTGAAGGACGGGTAAAGCCGTCTGGAGGCCCGAACCAGTGTGGGATGCAATCCGCTTGGATGAGCTGAGGATAGGGGTGAAAGGCCAATCAAACCTCGTGATAGCCCGTTCTCCTCGAAATAGCTTTAGGGCTAGCCTCGGGAGGTCGGTCATGGCCGTAGAGCACTGGATGGACTAGGGGGCCCACAAGCTTACTGAATCCAACCAAACTCCGAAGACCATGAATCCGTATCCCGGGAGTCAGACTGCGGGGGCTAAGCTCCGTAGTCGAAAGGGAAACAGCCCAGACCGCCAGCTAAGGTCCCCAAGCACAGTCTAAGTGGAAAAGGATCTGAAGACGCTCAGACAGCCAGGAGGTTGGCTTAGAGGCAGCCATCCTTTAAAGAAAGCGTAACAGCTCACTGGTCGAGCGGCTTCGGGCCGATAATTCAACGGGGCTCAAGTCTGTCACCGAAGCTGCGGAGTGCGATTTTTTGTCGCATTGGTAGAGGAGCGTTCCATGGGGGTAGAAGTCGGACCGTGAGGACCGATGGACCGCATGGAAGTGACCCTGCCGGCATAAGTAACGTCATCCAGGTGAGAACCCTGGACGCCGAATATCCAAGGTTTCCTAGGGAAGGTCAGTCCGCCCTGGGTTAGTCGGACTCTAAGGCGAGGCCGAAAGGCGTAGTCGATGAGAAGCAGGTCAACATTCCTGCACCACCTTGGGAGCGTTTGAGTGATGTGGTGACGCAGACAGATAGGCCTACGCCCGATTGGAAGTGGGCGGCCGTTGCTCAAGATGGAGATCCAGGCAAATCCGGATCTCGGGATTCAAGAGTTGCGGGGAAGCGCGTCTTCGGACAAGCCAACTGGTTGGTTCTGGCTGCCAAGAAAAACCTCTAGCGAGTTCCCGGGTGCCCGTACCGTAAACCGACACAGGTGGATAAGGAGAGAATCCTAAGGCGCAAGTGAGAACCCTCGTTTAGGAACTCGGCAAAATAGCTCCGTAACTTCGGGAGAAGGAGTGCCTCGTTAGGGTGTAAAAGCCCGAGGAGGCCGCAGTGAAGTGGCCTGGGCGACTGTTTACCAAAAACACAGGACTCTGCCAAGTCGCAAGACGATGTATAGGGTCTGACGCCTGCCCGGTGCCGGGAGGTTAAGAGGAGGGGTTAGCTTTCGGGCGAAGCTCTGAATCGAAGCCCCGGTAAACGGCGGCCGTAACTATGACGGTCCTAAGGTAGCGAAATTCCTTGTCGGGTAAGTTCCGACCTGCACGAATGGCGCAACGATCTGGGCGCTGTCTCAACGGGGGACACTGTGAAATTGTAATGCCGGTGAAGATGCCGGCTACCCGCGACAAGACGGAAAGACCCCGTGAACCTTTACTATAACCTGGCAGTGAATTCTGGTGCGTTGTGCGCAGAATAGGTGGGAGGCTTTGAACTCAGAGCTCAGGCTTTGAGGGAGCCAATCGTGAGATACCACTCTCATCGTTCTGGAGTTCTAACCTAGGCCCGTGAATCCGGGCCAGGGACACTGTCAGGCGGGTAGTTTGACTGGGGCGGTCGCCTCCTAAAATGTAACGGAGGCTCCCTAAGGTGTGCTCAGGCTGATTGGAAACCAGTCGCAGAGTGTAAAGGCACAAGCGCGCTTAACTGCGAGACCTACAAGTCGAGCAGATGGGAAACCAGGGCTTAGTGATCCGGCGGTTCCGAATGGAAGGGCCGTCGCTCAAAGGATAAAAGGTACTCCGGGGATAACAGGCTTATCTAGCCCAAGAGTTCATATCGACGGCTAGGTTTGGCACCTCGATGTCGGCTCATCGCATCCTGGAGCTGAAACAGGTTCCAAGGGTTGGGCTGTTCGCCCATTAAAGCGGTACGCGAGCTGGGTTCAGAACGTCGTGAGACAGTTCGGTCCTCATCTGTCGTGGGCGCAGGAGATTTGAGGGAAGCTGACCCTAGTACGAGAGGACCGGGTTGGACGAACCTCTGATGTACGAGTTGTCCCGCCTCGGGGCATAGCTCGGTAGTTACGTTCGGAAGGGATAAGCGCTGAAAGCATCTAAGCGCGAAGCCCCCCCCAAGATGAGATCTCCCGGATCATTAGATCCCTGAAGGCCCCTGGAAGACCACCAGGTTGATAGGCCCGGAGTGTAAGGCGAGTAATCGTCTCAGCTGACGGGTACTAATCGGCCGTGAGGCTTGACCACATCGTGCGTAACCAGGATTTCTGGCAACAGAACAACTGGTTCGCCGAAGCTACTGCATGCGAAAACCACCTTGACGTTCCGCATGCCGGGACGTCACCGCTAGACGCTTCCACCATTTCAACGTATCGATTTTGTCCCGGTGACCCGAGCGGAGGGGCCACACCCGTTCCCATACCGAACACGGTAGTAAAGTCCTCCAGCGCCGATGGTACTGCAGTGGAAGCGCTGTGGGAGAGTAGGTCGTCGCCGGGACTCTCGATTCCATAGAATCGCCAGGGAAGGCCGGTCGTCAGGCCCCCACCGGGAGAACTGGCCAGCATCGCACGCCGAAGGCGGGCGAAACCCGCGATACCCAACACCAAGATGCGGCCGCTCACGTTTCATACGCGCAGCGGGCGCCCGCCGGACGCGCCGTGGGGGAGATGTCCCAGCGGACCGGATCGTCCGGCCTTCTTCCGATGGGGGTTGGGCTTGTTTGCGGCGGCCTCGGCCATAGCGACTGTTGTCTTCGCGCCGCCGGCCGTAGCGCAGGAACCCGGAGCCGCCGGGGAGCAGCGTCCGGCTTCGTTTGAACTCGAGCTGCCCCGGGTGGTACTCACCGGGGTGCCCTTTGAAGTCGTCGCGATTCCGCGGGCGGAGCCGGGAGATCCCGTTACTGGATACCGGGGCACGCCGCTTCTCGAAGGCGCCGGCCAAGCCGGATCCATCACCCGCCGGGACGACGGGGCTGTCGTTTTCTCGGACGTACAAGTCGGCGACAGCGGACGGTTCGAGATCTCCGCAGTGGACGGGGACGCCCGCGGAACGGTGGGAGCCCGGGCCATTCCGGGCATCTGGTCGCTTGCCCCGCCGGTTGTTGCCATCGTCCTCGCAATCCTGTTCCGGCAGGTTGTCCTGGCCTTGGTGGCCGGGATCTGGATCGGCAGCACCCTGCTGCTCAACTTCAACCCACTGGCGGGCTTCTTCGAGGTGGGGAGCCGCTACGTCATTGGAGCGGTGACCGACAGCGACCGTGCCCACATCATCATCTTCAGCATGATGTTCGGCGGGCTCGCCGGGATCCTCTCGAGGAGCGGGGGAGCTCGGGGCTTCGCCCAACTCATTACCCGCTTCGCGAGGACCGCCCGCCGGGGCCAGGTCAGCGCCATGCTCATGGCGCTCGTCGTGTTCTTCGACGACTACGCCAACGTGATCATCCGCGGCAACCTGATGCGGCCGATCACTGACGGCCTACGGGTATCCCGCGAGAAACTGGCTTTCCTGACGGATACCGGGGCCGCCTCGGTAGCCAGCACGGTGATCGTCTCGACCTGGGTGGGGTACGAGGTGGGGCTGATCGACCAGGGTCTGCAGTTGATCGACTACCCCGAGGACGGGTACTCGGTGTTTCTTCGGACGATTCCCTACCGCTTCTACCCCATCTTTTCCTTCGCACTGGCACTGGCGGTCGGCTTCCTGGGCCGGGATTTCGGCCCGATGCGTGCCGCCGAACAGCGCGCCATGCGACTGAATCAGCCGCTGCGGCCCGGCTCCGAACCCGCGACCGAAGCACTGGACGAGGATCCCGCGGTGGCGAGCGTTTCCTCGGGCCTCTGGGCCATCGGACTGTTGCCGATCCTCGCGGTCCTCGTCACCGCCGGAGTCGCAATCTGGCTGACCGGAACGAACGCCCTGGCCGCTTCCGGCGCCACCGCGTACGGCCTGCGGGACGTGGTGACGAGTTCCGATTCCTACGTCTCGCTCCTGTGGGCTTCCATCGCCGGTTGCCTCACCGGCATCGTGCTTGCGGTAGCCCAGCGCATCCTCACGCTGGGAAGCGCAATCGGCGCCTGGGTGGCGGGGCTCAAGTCCATGGTGCTCGCCATCCTGATCCTGGTGCTCGCCTGGTCCATCGGCGATGTGACCGCCGAACTCCACGCGGCCCAGTACCTCGTCCAGGTGCTCCAGAACGTCCTGAACCCGAGCCTGCTTCCGACCCTCACGTTCGTGGTGGCCGGGGTGATGGCTTTCGCGACCGGGACCAGTTGGGCCACGATGGCGGTCCTGATGCCGCTCGTGATCCCGCTCTCTCACGCGCTTGCGGAAGGCGCCGGACTCCCTCTGGCGGTATCCGACCCGATCTTGATGGGCGTCGTCGGCGCCGTCCTGGCGGGCGCGGTGTTCGGGGATCACTGTTCGCCGATCTCCGACACCACCGTGCTCAGCTCCATGGCTTCGTCGTGCGACCACCTGGATCACGTCAAGACCCAGCTTCCCTACGCGCTGAGCGCTGCGGGAATAGCCATCGTGCTCGGCATCCTGCCGACCAGTTTCGGGGTCCCCCCCGGCGTCGCGCTGCTCGCGGGTATCGCCGCGGCGATCGTCCTGGTCCGGTTGGTCGGCGCCCGCATCGAAGAAAGGAGTGCTTCATGAAGACGGTCCGACTCGGCGCCACGGGTCTCGAGGTCAGCCAGCTCTCGCTCGGCTGCATGACCTACGGCGATCCGAACTGGCGGTCCTGGATCCTCGAAGAGGACGCCTCCCGGGCGCACTTCCGAAAGGCGCTGGACCTCGGCATCAACTTCTTCGACACCGCAAATATGTATTCCCGGGGCGTGAGCGAGGAGGTCACCGGGAAACTCCTCCGGGAAATGGCCAGCCGCGAGGACTACGTGCTCGCGAGCAAGGTGTATTTCCCGGTCGTCAAGGGACCGAACCGCGGCGGGCTTTCCCGAAAGCACATTCTCGACGCCTGCGACGCCTCGCTTCAGCGGCTCGGCCTCGATTACATCGACCTCTATCAGATCCACCGGTTCGATCACGAAACGCCAATCGAGGAGACCATCGAAGCGCTCGACTCCCTGGTGAAAGCCGGCAAGGTGCGCTACCTCGGCGCGAGCAGCATGGCTGCCTGGGAGTTCGCGACCATGCTCTTCACCGCGGACGCCATGGGCGCGTCCCGTTTTGTCTCGATGCAGAACCACCTGAATCTCGCCTATCGGGAAGAGGAACGCGAGATGGTTCCCCTGTGCCTCGATCAGGGGATCGGACTGATCCCCTGGAGTCCGCTCGCGCGCGGGTTCCTTGCCGGCAACCGGACCCGTACGCGCCGGGATCCGACACCTCGCGCGAAGGACGATCCCTACGCTGATCGGTTGTACTACGAGGAAGCCGATTTCAAGGTGCTGGACACCCTGATCGAGGTGTCCGCCCGACTCGGAGAAAGGCCGGCGAAGGTGGCGCTCGCCTGGCTCCTTTCGGTGCCGGGAGTGGATGCGGCGATCGTGGGGACGACGCGCATCGAACAGATGGAGGAACTCGCCGCCGCCGTTGACCTGACGCTCGATGAGGAAACGATCGCAGCGCTGGAAGCGCCCTACATCCCGCACCCGGTACTGGGCCACGAACAGCCGGCGCCGCGGGACTGAGCTTCCCGCGGCCGGGGTGGCGCGGGCCCTCGCCGGGGTCTTCGCCGTCGTCTTCGCTCCGCCGTCCGCCTCGCGGGCGATAGCCCAGGAATACCGGGACATTGCGGGGGAAGCCGGCCTGACACTCGTCACCGGGACCGGAGGGCCCGAGAAGAATCACATCGCCGAATCCACCGGGACCGGGGTGGCGGTGCTCGACTACGACCAGGACGGGCTGCCCGACCTCTATTTCCCGAACGCTCCATCGTGGAACGATCCGGAGGGTGCTTGGCAGGCGCGTTCCGGTGTCCTTTACCGCAATATCGGCGGCCGGCAGTTTTCGGACGTTACCGAGGCCGCCGGGCTCGTGACCGAGGTCTATGGCCAGGGAGCGGTAAGCGCTGATTTCGATGGAGATGGCTTCCCTGATCTCTATGTAACCGCCTTGGGCCCGAACCTGCTGTTCGGGAACAACGGGGACGGAACGTTCTCGGAGATCGGGGAGAGCACCGGCGTTGCGGACCCCGGATGGACGATCGGGGCTGCCTTTCTCGACGCCGACGGGGACCGCGCGGCCGACCTCTTCGTCGCCAACTACATCGAGACTGACGAACAGGAGATCCGGGCCGGCCTGCGCACCCGGCGCTGGCGGGGGAGGGTGTCCGTGCTTGACGGCCCGCGCGGTCTCGTTCCCCAGGTCAACCGCTTGTTCCGGGGCCGAGCCGACGGAACATTCGAGGATCTGACCGACGCCTCGGGGGTTGGAGATGTGCCGGCGCGTTACTCCATGGGGGTAGTCGCCCTCGACTTTGATGAGGACGGCGACCAGGACATCTTTGTGGCGAACGACAGCGGGCCGAACGCGATGCTCGAAAACCGCGACGGAATCTTCCGGGATGCCGGACTTCTCACCGGAGTTGCGCTGAGCGCGGACGGCGCGACCCAGGGCAGTATGGGAGTTGCGGCTGGGGATGCGGACGAAGATGGTTTCCCTGACCTGGTGGTGACGAACTTCGCCCACGATCACTATGCCTTCTACCGTGGGGTAGCGCCTTCGCTCTTCCTTGAGGACGCCGTGGGCGCCGGCATCGCGACCGGAACCTTCCGGCCACTGGGTTGGGGGGCTCTGCTCTTCGATGCCGAGAACGACGGTGATCTCGATATCGCCTTCGCGAACGGCCACCTGTATCCGCAAGTGGAAGACGATCCGGCGCTCGGGGAGAGCTACGCGCAGCCGGACCAGATCTTCCTGCGCGACGGTCTGTCCTACGAGCTGAGCACGATGGGGCCACCCGAGCGGTCTTCCCGGGGAATGGCGCTCATCGATCTGGAGGCGGACGGTCTGTGGGAGATAGTGGTCGCGAACCAGGACGACGCCCCGACCCTCTGGACCCGAACCGAGCCCGCTGACGGGTCCTGGATCCGACTCCGGCTCGTGGACCCGGACGGAGAACGCGACGCCCTGGGAGCGAGGGTCATGGGAGTTGTGTCCAAACAATCCGGCTGGGTGCGTGCGGGTGGAAGCTATGCGTCCGATAGCGAGCGCACCGTGCACTTCGGCTTGGGACTCGAAGGAAGTGAGGCCATGGAATCCGTCGAGGTCGAGATTCGCTGGCCCGATGGGGCTACCGAAACGCACAGCGCCCTCGCTGCCCGGAGGACCTGGCTCCTCCGCCGGGGAGCGGCGCCGATCCAGCTTCCATCGCCGTGATTTCCATGTTCCGTATCGCCCCGCTCCTTCGGATGCTGGCGCTCGGCTGGGCAGGTCTCTCGGTCGGGGCGGCAGTCGCAATAGCCGTCACTCACCCCGCGGCGCCACAGACTGAAGTCCGGGACCGGATGGAAAGCGCCCTGGCGCTGCTGGCGACCGACGACACGGAGCGCGCCATCCCCCTCCTTCTTTCTGTAGTGGACGAGATCCCTTTCCACGGCCCGGCGCGAATGCAGCTCGGCGCCCTCGCCGTGGAGCGGGGCGAATGGGGAGTCGCGGCAGACCACTTGGAGGCGGCGGTGGGTTCCTACGGACCTGAAGCTCCGGAGGGGGCGGTTCCGGTGCAGCGCCCCGGGCTGGCATGGGCGCTCTATTCGGAGGCGCTCGGTCAGGCCGGGCGCTTCGAGGACGCACTGGAGGCAACCGGCCGGGCGCTCCGCCTGGCTCCGAGCTACCTGCCCGCGTTGCTCGGGCGCTCCAACTTCGCTCGGCAACTCGCCGCGGCGGAAGGCGCCACGTCGACGGTCGGATCGCGGGAAGAGTTCCTCGAAATCAGCCTCGACGCCGCGAGGAATGCACAGATGCTGGCCCCGGACCGGCCAGGGCCGTGGACTGCGCTGGCGCTCGCCGCGGAGGAAGCCGAAATCTCCGAACTCGCGCGCTGTGCGGCCGCGAGAGCTGCGCAACACGCCCCGAACGACCCTCGCGTCCTGTTCCTCGTCGCTTGGACTTTCGCCGAGTCCGACCCGGAGGAAGCCCTCGCCGCTGCTGAGGCGGCGCTCGCTTCCGGGCTCAGGGACGAACCCGCGCTCTGGATGACTCTCGGCCGTCTGCGGGCTTTCCGTCTGGATATGGACGCTTCTCTCGACGCCTATCGGGAAGCCCTGCGTGTCGATCCGGCCGTTGCCGGCGAGATGGCGAGCGTGGCCCTCGATGCGATCGTCGCCAGCGGAGACGAGGAACTGCTGACCCTCCTTCGCGACCGGCGCGCGCGGCGTCCGGACGCCATGAACACCCGGTTCGCGCTCGCAAAAGCCAAACTACGGGAAGGACGGATCGACCCGGCAGTGCGCGAACTGTCCCAACTTGCCGAACAGGAACCGGACCACTCGGCGATCCTCACCACTCTGCACGCCGCCCTGCGGCGGGCCGGCCACACCGCGGTGGCGGAAACCGTGCTCAAGCGTCTGGAAGCTGTCAAGGCCGCCGAGGCTGCGGCTTGGGAACGGGCCAATGCGCTGGAGGAACGGCGGCGTTCAGCCCGCGACGCGTCCTCCCGCGGAGATCCCGCGGAGGCCGCCCGGCTGTGGGAGTCGGTGCTGAACGGCCGGGAGCCCCCGGCGACGGATGCGGCGTCCGGCGAGCTCGCGGCGGATCTCCAAGAGCTGGGAGCTGCGCTCGAAGTGCTCGGGCGAAACAGCGAGGCGCTATCCGCTCTCGACCGCTCACTCTTCCACCGCCCTTTTGATCCCGAAACCCTTGCCATCGCAGCCCGCGTAGCGCGAGCGATTGAGCGGACGGAGGGCGCCGAGCGGTACGCCTCGCGCGCCCGCCTTGCTTCCGACTGTCGGGGAGCCCCAACCGACCGTCGAGACTAGCAGCCGGTGGTGGAACCCGGGTGAGCGCCGAGAGCGGGGAGGCCCAGTTCTCCCGGTGGGGCCAGTCCTCCCGGTGGGGGCCCGGCTGACAAGGCGCATGAGGGAGGAATACCGGGTGTATTTCGACCGAAATGCAACGATGAGCGCCGCAAAGCGCCAGTTCTCCCGGTGGTGGGGCGGTTCAGCCGGGATGCATCGCCGCTCGAGCCCCCACCGGGAGAACTGGGCCGCGTGGGTTTCACCACAGGCTGCTAGCCCGGATATCTCATACTCGGGTGTCAAGGCGGGTCCTTGTACTTTCTAAGTCATTGATATATAATGACTTATGCCTATCAAGCGACCTCCCCGGCGAGTGACGCGGTGTGTCCCGCCGCGCCTGCGGCACCCAGCGCCCGAAAGCCTTCCCCAGCGGTCCATCGAAACCGACTTCTCCGGCGGCGTCATCACCTCCAACGGCGGGGTCACCCTGCTGCGACGCGCCGACGAACGGTTGGATCTGACCCGGCGGGTCGCCGCCAGCTTCACCGACCATCGGCGGCCCGAACTGGTGGTTCACGATGTCGAGACGCTGGTCCTGCAGCGCCTCTACGGCCTCGCCCTCGCCTATGAGGACCTGAACGACCACGAAGACCTGCGCCGGGATTCGGCGCTGCAGGCAGTCGCGGGGCGGACGACGCCGCGTCGGGGAGATTGCGCTCCGCTGGCGGGCAAGAGCACCCTGAACCGGCTGGAACTGGCGGCCGCCGGGCGCAACGACGAAAAGGCACGCAAGATCGTGGTGGACACCGAGCGCCTGGACCGGCTGCTGGTGGCCCTGTGCGTGGAAAGCTTCCGCTCCGCGCCGGGGGAGGTGGTGCTGGATCTGGACGCCACCGACATTCCGCTCCACGGGGATCAGGAGGAGCGCTTCTACCACGGGTACTACCGTGAGTACTGCTACATGCCGCTGCTGTTCCTGATCGGGCAACAGCCGGTGCTGGTGCGGATGCGGAGCGCGGCGCGGGATGCGGCGGCGGGGGTGGAGGAGGACCTGGGCTGGCTGCTGGACCGTCTGCGGGAGGCGTGGCCTTCGACCCGGATCATCCTGCGGACCGACGCGGGCTTCTGCCGGGAGGCGATCCTGGCCACCTGCGAGAGCCGGGAGAGGGTGGACTATGTGATGGGGATGGCGAAGAACCGCCGGCTGGAGAAGGAGATCGAGATCGAGATGGCCGAGGCGGTGCTCCGGGCGGCGGAGACGGGGACTCCCGCGCGGCTGTTTGGGGAGTTTCGTTACGCCACCCTCACCTCCTGGACCCGGGAGCGCCGGCTGATCGGGAAGGCGGAGGCGCTGCCTCCGGCGGAGACGGGCGGCAAGGGCAAGGAAAACCCCCGGTTCATCGTGACGTCGCTGCCCGCTGAGACCCACCCCGCCCGTTACCTCTACGAACACCTCTACTGCGCGCGGGGGGAAGCGGAGAATCGGGTGAAGGAGCACAAGCTGGGCCTGTTCTCGGCGCGCTGCTCGTCGAACCTGTTCGGCGCCAACACGCTGCGCTTTTACCTTTCCACCTTCGCGATGATCCTGTTCCGCGGGCTGCGGGAGGTGCTGCACGGAACCCGGCTGGCGGTGGCCAGCGCCGACCGAATCCGCCTGCGTCTGCTGAAGATCGGAGCACTGGTCCGCATCTCGGTGCGACGCGTCCACCTCGCCATGTCCTCCGCGTGTCCCGATCAGGACCTGTTCCGCCTCGCCTGGAACCGCCTGGACGCCACCTGACGCCCCCCCGCTCCGCCGAACCCCGAACCCCGGCGCCAGTGTGCCCCGAACACGCCCCAAGGTGCTTGGCCTGCCGCCAACCACCCGCTCCGGCCGTCGGACCCCCGCTCTTCCCGGACTCCAGGCCCGTCAGATCCCGCCTACCCCCTTCCCGAGCCTCCCCCAGACTCCTACGCCGCCCAACCGGGACCAGTATGAGAAGTCCGGGCTAGCCCCAATACTGTTCACTTAGACGATTCTGACGGTTGGCGGGCCGTCCCTGCGGCAGGTCGGAGCGTGTCTGGGCCGCAGGGGATAGCCGCTCATCTTGCGCTTGACCCCGCGGGGCGTGCATCGGTTGCGACTGGACACCACCCGTTCGTCGAGGAGTTCGTCAAGGACGTGCTGGCGGAGGCTGTTCTGACGCTGAGGGGGGAATGGCTCCGTGGGTGATGATGTTGCGACGGACCGCCCGAACCGCGTGGAGGTAGGAGAGTCGGTCTGGATCGTCTCCGCGCTGCCGGGCGGCGTCGTGCATGAGGGAGCGGATGGCGAAGTGGGCCAACATCAGGCCCCAGAACTCCTGGCGGACGAGTTCGGGGGTCTTGCTGCGGAGGACGATCCGGGGGCCGCGGAGGTGGGTCTTGAGTTCGTCCAGCGCGGTTTCGATCTCCCAGCGCTCGCGGTAGAGGGCGGCCAGCTCCGGGGCCGGGGCGCGGTCCGCATCCAGCACCGTGGTCAATAGCCGATACAGCGGTTCGGCGTCGGCCACGCCGGCCAGTTGATAGTCGATCACCCGCACCCGGACCGCGCGCCGCCCGTGGCGGCGGTCTTTGTCGGAGGGGTAGATCCGGCTCAGATAGGAGCCGTCGGCCAACGGGGTCTCCCGCGGCAGGCGCCGGTTCTTCTTGATGCGCCACAACAGATCCGCCCCCGTGGTGCGGGCCTGATTCCACAGGGCGTAGCTGTAGAAGTTGCGGTCGGCGAGACACAACATGCCCGCCTGCAAGGAGGGCATCACGTCCTCGACCAGGCGGTGTTCGCTCACTTGGTAGCCGGCCATGCGGCTGGCAAACAGGACGTGGGTTCCGTTCTCGACCAAGGATACGAACCGGATCTGGGGGAAGGCACTGGCCCCGCGACTGGCGCCGGGGCGCCCGAAGGCCGCCGCGTTCGGGACCTCGTCCGCGACATCCAGGGTGCTGCCGTCCACGCTGACCACCTGCCACTGCCGATAGCCGCATCCCGGTTCCGACGGCTGCCCCACCGGCCGCACCACGGCGTCATGCAGGGCTTGCAGCGGTTCGGCGCCCAGCCGCTGGCGCGCCTGCGAAATCCCCGACTTCCCCGCCACCCGGGGGCGCGCCGACGGATCGCCCAACCACCGCAGCCCTTCCAGCAGGCAGCGCAGAACCTCTCGATACGACGACTGCATGTACAGCGCCAAGGCGATCACGTAATACACCACCACGTGCGCCGGCAGATCCCGCTGACGGGCACTCTGCCGCCCCGTAGCCTGCAGCGCCTCGTCCACGGCCGCCCGCGGGATCCTCTGGTTCAGCACCCCGAGGCTGATGTAGTCCGTGAGCCGGCTCCCTTTCGGAAGCTCCGCGACTGTTCTCGCCATAGCCAACCTCCCGGCCAAGCCACGGGAAGAATAGCGAAGAAAATACCCTAAGTGAACAGTATTGGGGCTAGCCCCGCCCTGGTGTCCGTCCGAGGGGTCGGAACGCGGCCTGCTGCCGGGTTCTGGGCCGCGCGACCGGGTACGGCACTCTCGTTGCTCTATGCGATGGCGTCCGGTACGGCGATGAGTCTCTGGATAGGGCAAACATTGGAAAAACCGGGCCTTTTGAAGCACAATCCCCCGTTTCCATCCACGAATCCGAATCCTGTGAACCGAATTTCCGGAGATTCTCCAATGAGAAATCCATGACGCAACGCCCCCGCTTCCTTCGGCCAGCAGGCCTCGCGCTCGGGATCCTGACCTTGGCGCTCGCGCTTCCGGCCGCTTCCCTCGCCCAGGACAACGGCCTCATCAGGGGCACAGTGACCGACGATAGCGGTGCCGTGGTGCCCGGAGCGACGGCGACCGTCCTGAGCGACGCCATCATCGGCGGCTCCCGCTCAACCGTCACGAGCGAGTCGGGCGTGTTCCGCTTCCCTGGCCTTCCCGCCGGGGAATACGCCGTGGAGGTCGCGCTCGGCGGTTTCGACACCATTCGCTTCGAAGGCGTGCGGGTCGGCCAGAACACGACCGCGACCCTGGATGCCAGGCTGAGACTCTCCACCGTGACGGAAATGGTGCAGGTAGTGGCGGAGGCCCCGCTTCTGGACGTGAGTTCGAACGCCTCGATCACCACCTTCAGCTCTGAGCTCGTGGAAGAGTTGCCAACCGAGCGGAACTTCTACGACTACATCCATATCTCTCCGGGAATCACCCAGGTGAACAGCGGCGGCGGCGGCGACCGCGCCGTGGCCTTCGGGTCCAACCAGCAGTCGAATTCGTGGAACATCGATGGCGTCGAGACGAGTGCGCCCGAAACGGGTTCTTCCTGGGGAGACCCGAACGTGGACATGATCGAGGAAGTGGAGATCATCGGGATCGGCGCCCCGGCCGAGTTCGGGAACGCCACCGGGGGCACCTTCAACATCGTCACCAAGAAGGGCGGCGACACGTTCAGCGGCAGCGGCAACTACTTCTACCAGAGCGACGGCCTCACCTTCCCGGAGATCTACGCCGATGCAGATACCGGAATACCGGTGTCGGCGGGAAGTGCGAACGCGTTCGCCTTCGAGCGCGACAACTATCAGGACATGACGCTGACCCTCGGCGGTCCGGTCATTCGCGAGCGGATGTGGTTCATGGTGGGCGGCCAGTACTCCCGCGACAGTTCCTGGGAGGCCGGCAACGATCCGGCGGCCGCCACCGCCGACCTCGGTGAGAACGACAAGGTCACGCTGAAGCTGACCGCCAAGCTCACGGATCGGCACGAAGTGTTCGTGAATACCCACCTCGAGGACTGGGCCTTCATCGGGGGCAGCTCGCCGAACGTCACTGCCTCGGCGGCGTTCGTCGAGCGGGGCGCCACGGCCACTTTCGCCGGGGGCCTGACCAGCACGATTTCGGACACCACGATCTTCGAAGCGCGGTATTCCCAGTGGACGGCGAGCGATATCCACGACTCACCGACCGGCAGCTTCGACATGCCCTTCATCAACTATGACGCGGAGCCAACGACCACCTACGAGGGCGGCATCTCCTATCCGTGGGACTACCGGACCTGGAGCAACCAGTTCAACGCCAAGATCACGCACTACGCGGACGACTTCCTCGGCGCCCAGCACGAATTCCGCTTCGGTGTCCAGATCGCCCGGGGCGTGGCGGAGACCGCGGTGGCGGCGGGGCCCAACAGCGCCTACCAGTACCAATCCGGCGGCTACCTCTACCAGGTCATCCAGGAGCCCTACCGCTACGGAGGCATCTCCAACGACCGCGGTTTCTTCATCGATGACACCGTTACCGTCAACGACCGGCTTACCCTGAACCTCGGCCTCCGGCTGGATCTGAATCGTGGAGACATTCCCGAGTACGAGCTCCTCGGGGTGCCCGATTCCGGCCAGGAAACCGAGTTCACCGCCGTCAACGCGGTGTCCGTGTCGGGGAACGCCCCCGGAACTCCGGGAATCGCGAAGTGGAACCTGATCAGCCCACGCATCGGTTTCACCTTCCGTCCGGACGAGGAGGGGCGCTCGGCCATCAAGGGCTTCTTCGGCGTTCACTACGACCAAAACGTCATCGGGAACTGGGACGCGCCGGCGCCCGGGGTTACCCCGTGGCAGCTCTACGCGCTCAACGACGACGGCACGCTTGGTGACCTCCTCTTCGCGACGACAGTCGATGAATTGGCGCAACCGGACAACCTGCTGGCCCCCCGTTCCTACCACTACACGGCGGCCTATGAGCGCGAGATCGGCAACAACATGTCGGTCGGAGTGCAGTACGTGCACAAATACACCGACCGGATGGTGGGCTGGTCCATTCTGGGTGGGCAGTACGAGTCCATCCAGTGGGCCGATCCCTACACCGGGGCGCCGGTCACCCTGCTCAATCAGGTGCGGCAGCCAACCTTGGTCAAGGGCAACCACCCGGGTGATTTCCCGGGCGCGGCGGATACCTACGAACAGACCTATGACGGCGTCATCTTTCACTTCAACGCGCGGGATGCCGGCCTCTGGAACCTCCAGGGGTCCTACACCTACTCGAAATCGGAAGGTCTGATTCCGCGTCCGTGGTTCCAATCCCAGAACAATCCGTTCTACGGGAGCAGTACGGGCCAGGATCCCAATTCCTATATGAACGCCTACCAGCGTCTCCAGGCCGACCGCCCGCACATGTTGCGGCTGCAGGCCGTTTTGTTCCTGCCCTATGACATTGTGCTGGCGGTGAACGGCAATGTTGAGAGCGGCAAGCCGTTCTCGCGCCAGGTGCGGGCCGCCGGCGTCACCACGCAGCCGGCCCAGAACTTCATTGTGGAGAACGCGGGATCCCGGGAAGGACTCCGCCACCCGACGCTCTGGGTGGCGGACGTTCGCATCGGCAAGCGTTTCGACATCGGCGACGTGCAGTTGAAGCTGGATGCCTACGTCTACAACGCGCTGAACAGCACCGCGAGTATCGGCATGACGAGTCTCCGACTCGAAGACCCGGGCGAGCAGTTCATCCCGTCGAGCTGGGTGGAGCCTCGGCGGCTGATGCTCCTGGCCGGGTTTGTCTTTTAACAGCCTGTGGCAAAACCCAGGCGGCGTTCGAGCGGCGATGCATCCCGCCTGAACCGCGCCGCTTTGCGGCGCTCTGCGTTGCGTTTCGGTCGAAATACACTCGGTATTCCTCCCTCACGCGCCTTGTCAGCCGGGCGCCTCACCGCTCTCGGCGCTCACCCGGGTTTCACCACAGGCTGTTAACAGCCTGTGGTGAAACTCACGCGGCATTCGACGCCCGCTGAATCCTTGCTGAAACGCTCGCCTTCGGCTCGCTCATCGTTGCGCTTCGGTCGAAATACACTCGGTATTCCTCCCTCGCGCGCCTTGTCAGCGAGGCCCAGCGGGCGTCTCGGTGCTCACGCCAGTTCCACCACAGGCTGTTAAGGTTTCAGCCCTCTTCGACAGGGGAACCGCCCGGAGACAGGCGGTTCCCCTTTTTGTTTCCGGAAGCCGGCGCCGCCGGCGCACCCGGCCCGTGCCTTGCTTGTCCACCGTGCGGAAAGTTCCGCACACCGGCAGCGCATGACCCGAACCATCGAACCGCCCGAGGCAGGCCTTCCCGGCCATCAGGCAAGACCTCGGAACCGCAGCAAAGGCCCCGGTGGTTGCGCTACCGGCTCGTTGGCCCTCGCGCTGGTGCTTGGGCTCCCTGGGCCCTTGTTCGCTCAAGGCAGCGGAGTTCTTCGCGGCCGGGTTGCTGACACGAACGGAGCGGCGCTGTCCGGCGCCACTGTCGTTGTCGACAGTGCCTCCCTGATTGGCGGAACCCGCTCGGCCATGACCGGGGAATCGGGCCGTTTCCGTTTCCCGGCGCTCTTTCCGGGGGACTACGCGGTCGAGATTGCCCTCGACGGCTACGAGACGACCCGTTTCGAAGGCATCGACATCGGCATCGCACCCTCGATGCATCTCGATGCGGTCTTGAGGAGTGGGTCCGTCGGACATGAAGTTCTGGTTGTCGATGCCGCTCCGTTTCTCGATGCCGCGAGCAGTGGGGCGATCACCAACTTCAAGGACGGGCCCCTTCACAACCTGCCCACCGAGCGCAACTTCTACGACGCCATCCAGGTGGCGCCCGGCACCACCCAGATGAACAGTGGTGGGGCGGGGCGCGGGACCGTTGCATTCGGCTCGAGCCTGCAGTCGAACTCGTGGACGATCAACGGAGTTGACGCCAGCGCGCCCGAGACCGGTTCGGCGTGGCTGGATCTGAATGTGGACCTGATCGAGGAAATCCAGGTTCTCGGGATTGGCGCTCCCGCCGAGTTCGGAAACTTCACCGGGAGTGTCTTCAGCATCGTGACGCGTCGAGGGGGCGAATCCTTCAGCGGAGCCGCCAACTACTTCCACCAGAACGACGGCCTCACCTGGCCCGAGAACTACGCCTCTTCGCAGAACGGCGACCCGGTTCCGGCCGGTGATCCCCATGGGTTCGCCTTCGAGCGGGACCGCTACGCCGAGGTCGCGCTGACTCTCGGCGGTCCGGCGATCCGGGAGCGGTTGTGGTTCATGGCAGGTGGCCAGTACTCCCGCGACAGCTCCTGGACACCCGGAACCGATCCGGCTTCGGCGAGCCCGGACCGCGCGGAAAGCGACCGGTTCAGCCTGAAGCTGACCGGGAAGATCGGCAACGCCCAGGAGTTCTTCGTGAGCGGACACGGGGAGAGCTGGAGCTTGCTTCGTGGCAGCTCTCGGAGCGTCGCCCCTTCGGCAGCCTTCGGTGAGCGGGGAACGACCGCCGCCTGGACGGCCGGCCTGACGAGCACCGTTTCGGCGAACACTCTCGTCACGGCGCGGTACGGGGGGTGGTACGGGACCGACATTCACGATTCGCCGACCGACAGCTTCGAAATGCCCTTCGTGAACCACGACGCCAAGCCGGTGGCGACCTACACGGGCGGGCAGTTGTACCCGTGGGACCACCTGACCTGGAGCAACCGGTTTCGCGTCCGGATGACCCACTACGCGGACGACTTCCTCGGCGCCCACCATGACTTCCGTTTTGGACTTCAGCTCGCGCGGGGCCGTGCGGTCACCGCGGTAGCGGCCGGGCCGAACGGCGCCTATCAGTACCAGTCCGGCGGCAGGATCTACCAGGTTGTGCAGGAGCCGTATCGCTACGGGGGCGCCTCCCGCGCCGCGGCGGTATTCGTGGACGACACCATTGCGGCAAGCGACCGGTTCAGCCTCGATCTCGGCCTGCGGCTGGACCTGAACCGCGGAGAGGTTCCGGGCTATGACTTGCTGGCGGTTGCCGCAGCGGGACAGACAAGCGAATTCGACGCCATCAAGGCAGTGTCCACGGCCGGCAATGCGCCCGGCCATCCGGACGTCGTGAAGTGGGCAATCCTGAGTCCGCGTCTCGGCTTCACGCTACGGGCGGATGAACGCGGCCGTTCGGCGTTCAGCGGTTTCTTCGGGGTTCACTACGACCAGAACGTCATCGGAAACTGGGAGGCCCCGTCCCCCGGAGCTACCCCGTGGACGCTCTACTCGGTGAAGTCGGATGGAACCCGTGGCCGGCTGCTGTATCGGCAGAGGGTCGAGGAGCCGGCGCAGCCGGAAAACGTCCTTGCTCCTCGCTCCTACCACTACACGGCAGCCTACGAACGCGAGATCGGAGCCCGCGTGTCCGTCGGGGTGCGCTACGTCCACAAGTACACCGACCGGATGATCGGCTGGTCCATTCTGGACGGACAGTACGAGTCCATCGAGTGGGCTGATCCGTACTCCGGATCGCCGATCACCCTGTTGAACCAGATCGTCCCGCCAACCGTGGTGAAGGGGAACAGCCCGGGAGATTTTCCGGGGGCTCCGGAGAAGTACGAGCAGACGTACGACGGGCTCCTGTTCACCTTTGCCGCCCGGGACGCGGGTGTATGGAGTCTCCAGGGTTCCTACACGTTGTCGAAGTCGGAAGGCCTGATTCCGCGGCCCTGGTACGAATCGCAAAACGCTCCCTTTTACGCGAGCCGGCAGGGCCGGGACCCGAACTCCTATCTGAACGCCTACCAGCGCCTCCAGGCCGACCGCCCGCACATGTTCCGGCTGCAAGGCGTCCTGTTCTTGCCGCGGGACTTCCTGCTGGCGGTGAACACCAACTTCGAAAGCGGCAAGCCCTTTTCGCGGCAGGTGCGGGCCGCTGGCGTGACCAGGCAGCCGGCGCAGAACTTCATCGCGGAGCCCGCGGGTTCACGGGCCGGACTCCGCCACCCGACGATCTGGATGCTGGATGTCCGCTTCGGCAAGCGCGTCGTTCTCGGAAGCATGCGGTTGAAACTGGACGCCTGGCTCTACAACGCGCTCAACAGCACCGCGAGCATCTCGAACTCCAGTCTGCGGATCGAGGATCCGGGCGAAGACTTCATCCCCTCGCGCTGGGTGGAACCCCGCCGCCTGATGCTCCTGGCCGGGTTCGTGTTCTAGGTATTCGGGACTTCCCTGCGGGGGGCCGCCCTTCGTGGGCGGCTCCAGTTTCTGTTTGCGAAGCACCCGTTCGGGCAGTCGCTACCGGTGCGCCGGGTTCGTCCCGTATGCTCGCGAGCCCTGTTGTCCCTTGCCCCGGGAGGTTCCGGAAGATGTTGAAGAAGGTCCTTTTGTCGGCCGCGTTGCTCCTCTTTGCCGCGATGGCCGCCGCTCAGGAGAACGGCGCCGAACCCGCCGAGAAGTCCCGTTGGGAGAGCAGTCACTCGATCGTGATGGACGGCGAGACCGTCGAATACGACGCGGTGGTCGCCAGCGCCACCCTGACGAACGACGACGGCGAGGACGCGGCGAAGCTCTTCTACACCGCCTATTTCCGCACGAACGGCGCTCCGTCCCAGGAGCGGCCGCTCGTCTTCGCTTACAACGGGGGGCCGGGATCCGCCTCCTTCTGGCTGCACATGGGCATCATGGGACCGCGGCGGGTGGTCACTCCCGAGGTCGGCCCACAGGGACCTCCGCCCTACCCGCTGGAGGACAACGCCTACACGCTCCTCGACATGGCCGACATCGTGATGGTGGATCCCATCGGCACCGGGTTCAGCCATCCTCTTGAAGGATCCGAAGGATCCGACTACTGGGGGATCGACGAGGACGCCCGCTCCCTCGCTCAGTTCGTCAGGCGCTTCCTCAGCGAGTACGACCGCTGGAATTCACCCCGCTATCTGCTGGGCGAGAGCTACGGCACCACGCGCTCCGCGGTGCTCGCCGGCCACCTCCAGCGAGCCAACATCGACCTGAACGGGATCGTGCTTGTCTCGGTGGTCCTCCAGTTCAACACGATCCAGTTCGCGCCCGGTGACGACGTTCCCTACATCGTGAACCTCCCGTCGTACGCGATCACCGCGCGCTATCTGGACCGGCTCCCCGGCGGCTCTCCCGACAATCTGGAGGCTTTCATGGCCGAGGTGGAGGCCTGGTCGCTGAACGAGTACGCGACCGCGCTCCTCGCCGGCGGGACCCTGGACGCGGACAAGCGCGCTCGGGTGATCGACCAGATGCACGGCTACACCGGGCTCAGCAAGGACTTCATCGACAAGTCCGACCTGCGGGTGACCGCGCCCGCCTTCGAGGCCGAACTGCTTCGCGACGAGGGACGCATCGTGGGGCGCCTCGATGCGCGCTTCACCGGACCGGCCGGCGACGTCCTGGGAGTCCGCCCCTCGCATGACCCCCAGTCCTCGGCGATCAGCTCGGCCTACACCTCGGCGTTCAACAGCTATCTGCGCGCTGAGCTGGGCTACGACGCAGATCGCGAGTACGTGCCGAGCGGCGCCACCCGGAACTGGAACTGGGGCCGGCTCCGTGGTGGGAACGCCTTCGGCCGCGGTGGAGGAACACCGAACGTCGCTCCCGACCTCGCGCGCGCCATGAAGCGCAACCCGAACCTGAAGGTCCTTCTCGTCAACGGGATCTACGATCTGGCCACTCCCTATTTCGCCGCCGTCTGGTCGGTGGACCACATGGGGCTCCCCCCCGAACTGCGGACCAACGTCGAACGGGCGGACTTTGCCGCCGGTCACATGATGTACGTCGAGGAGTCGCTCCTTCCGCAGTGGCGGGAGGACGTCGGCGGGTTCATCGAGCGAACCTCCGCCAAATCGGCGCCGTAGCACCGACGGCGGGCGTCCGGCGCGAAGGCGGCCGCGCGGCGGGACGCACCAACCCGAAGCGGCTACCCTTGGGCCGGCGTTTGCGCGTGATCACCTCGTCCTTGACCACGGCATCTGCCACGGATAAGGCTGCCAGCTCATGAGGACGATTACCGACGACCTGCTCGCCCGAATGGTCCGGATCATCGTGGACGAGGCGAATCCCGAGCAGGTGATCCTGTTCGGGTCCAGAGCGCGCGGCGACCATCGCGACAACTCGGATGTGGACCTGGTCGTGATCGAAGCGGAACCCTTCGGACCGGGACGGAGCCGTCGCCGCGAGATGGCCCGTCTCTACGGCGCCTTGAGCAGTTTTCGTGTTTCCGCCGACCTGCTGGTGTACTCGCGGGAGGACGTGGACTACTGGCGCGACTCACTGAATCACGTGCTCGCCCGTGCGCTTAGGGAAGGAAAGCTGCTGTATGAGCGACCCTAAGTGCGCCCGTATGCTTCTCGAAGCGGCCGGACGCGATCTGGAGGTTCTCCGGCTCATGGCCAGGGAAGGATCCGATGAAGTGTTCGGCTTCCATGTGCAGCAGGCGGCGGAGAAGGGCCTGCAATCGTGGATCGCGGTGCTGGGTGAAACCTATCCGGTCACGCACGACATCGCAGCGCTACTGGATCCGCTCGTGGCTCAGGGCGTGGACGTGGATTCCCACCGGCGACTCGCCGCCTATACCCCGTATGCGGTGGCATTCCGCTACGAAGGCGTGGATCCCGACAGCGATCCCTTGCCCCGCGATGACGCGCTCGCACGCGTCGAGTCCCTGCTGGCGGAAGTTCGCGGCACCCTGCTCGCCGTGGCCGGTCAGGAACGCGGCCCGCCGGAGACGCCGTCCTGATTTCCTGAAGCGACCTCGCACCCGCTCGGTACTCCGGGATCGGGAGAGGGTGCGGCACTCACTTTGGCGGTGCGTAGCGCCATGGGTGCGGGTGTCGCGCTCCCGCGCGATGCCGACCAGAGGTCGGCGGTCCCTTCCCGGCGGTGCTATCCGGACGGCCCGCGTTCCCGTCGCCCTCCCGCCCCCTGCTGCTTAACAGCCTGTGGCAAAACCCAGGCGGCGTTCGACGGGCGATGCATCCCGCCTGAACCACCCCGCTTCGCGGGGCTCTGCGTTGCGTTTCGGTCGAAATACACCCGGTATTCTTCCCTCACGCGCCTTGTCAGCCGGGCGCCTCGCCCGTCTCGGCGCTCACCCGGGTTCCACCACAGGCTGTTAACAGCCTGTGGCAAAACCCAGGCGGCCCAGTTCTCCCGGTGGGGGCTCGAGCGGCGATGCATCCCGCCTGAACCGCCCCCCCACCGGGAGAACTGGCGCTTTGCGGCGCTCTGCGTTGCGTTTCGGTCGAAATACACTCGGTATTCCTCCCTCACGCGCCTTGTCAGCCGGGCACCTCGCCACTCTCGGCGCTCACGCGGGTTTCACCACACGCTGTTAAACAAACAGCGATTTCACGCGTTCCGCCACCACGGCGTCCTGACCGGGGCGGAGCATCCACATCGAGATGCGCAACTGTCCATCTCCCGTGCGTGAGACCGCTACCGGCGGGTCTCCCTCCAGAAGCTTCGCGACCGCCTCTTGCGATGTCAGACCCAGATCCCCCTCGCTCCAGTTGACCACTACATGGGGGACATGGTTGGCAATTTCCGGCACCACCGTCTCGCAGGAGAGACTGGCCACGCCTCCTAGGACTCCCAAGACCCGTTCGGCGCGAGCGTGAAGTTCACGCTTCTCCGCTTCGTGATCGAGGGAGCGGTAGCGCTCGACCGCCGCGACCAGGCCGACGATCTCCTCCTTGCCGACCTTCATGCCGCGGCCGATGCCGCCGAACGGACTGATCGCCTTGCGGGCGGCCTGGACCAGGTCCGGGCGCCCGAGCAGGAGTCCCGAGGCTTGCGGGCCAAGCAGCCCCTTGCCACCCGAAAAGATCACCATGTCGAAGCCCTCTTCGACGTAGGTGTGCAGCCGCTCGGGCGGCGGGATGTCCGCGGCGGCGTCGTTCATCGTCGGCACGCCGTGTGCCTTCGCGACCTCGATCCACTCGGCACGGCCGATCTGGCCCCGCGGGTCGGCGAAGTTCAGGAAGAACATCATGGCCGTGCGTTCATTGATTGCCGCCTCGAGTTCCTCCCGGGTGTCCACCCAGACGATCTTTGCTCCCACCAGCCGCATCTGGGCCTGGTATCCGGTGTGGTGGGCGCGCTGCTGGATCACCTCGTTCTTCATCTCCGAGGTGTCAGGAAGCGTCCGGAGTTTCTCGTCGTCGCCGCCGGTGATCGCCGCCGCGGTTCCGCTGGTGATGGCGGACGCCGCCCCGCACGAGATCATCGCGGCAGGCACCCCGATCAACCGGGCGATGTGGTCGCCCGCGCGCTCCTGGAGTTCGGGCAAGGGCACGAAGTTGCGCGAAGCCGCAACCATGGCGTCCGTGACTTCGGGCGGCATGATGGAACCGCCCAGGACCGTCACGGTCCCGATGCCGTTGATCACGGGCTGAACTCCCAGCCGCTGGTAGACATCTTCCAGAGCCGGGGACGGGCTCGGCTCGGACTCGCAGCCGGCGGCTCCCAGTACGGCGGCGGACGCGCCGCCCTGCAGCACGCGCCGCCGGGTCATCGTCACAGGCATGGTTCTCTCCTCGTTCGCGCTCATGAACGGCGTCGATGCAGGATTCCGTCCCATCGCGACTCGCCCTGCGCGCCGTAATCGAAGGGGAGTTCGCGCCAGTCCTGGCGGGTCCGGCCGTTCAAATCCCAGGCGAGCAGCCCGTCCTTGAAGGCCATCTCGCAAACCAGCTTCTCCGTGCCGTCCAGGCGCGCGCCGAAGCTGTCCACGAAGCCGAATGCGCCGGATTCCTTCTTGAGGACCGCGATGTCGGCGATCGCGCCGGTCGACAGGTGGCCCAACTCCTCGCGGCCTATCCGCTGGGCGGGATTCCAGGTCGACTGCCGGATCACGTCGTCCAGAGATTCGCCGAGCGCCAGGAACTTGCTCATCGTGGTGATCTGGCTCTGCATCCCGGCATTCATCGAGCCGACGTGCAGGTCGGTGGAGATCGAGTCCGGCGGGAAGCCGGCCTCCAGGCACTTTGCGGCCACGCTCCACTTGAAGCTTCCGCCGCCGTGGCCCACATCGAAGGTGACGCCCCGCTCGCGGCCGGCGAAGAGGCCGGGATTTGGCGTGCCATCCGCGAGCAACTCCCGGCGGAGGCCCGAGAAGCAGTGCGTGTAGATGTCGCCCGGACGCAGCTTCTCACCCAGCAGCGTCTCGATCGGGCGCTCCGGGAGACTGGATCCGAAATCCACCATGACCGGGATCCCCACCGTGTCGCCGGCGCGAACCGCCTCCTCGACTGGATACCACTCCGGTCCCGCGTAATGGGCGGTCTTCACTCCTACGATGACGTCGGAATGCTCCCGGGCGAGGGCGGCGGTCGGCGCCGCTTCCATATCGGCGAGGTCCTGCTCGATGTCTCCGCCCCGCATGCCGTGACCGACGATATTAGCCAGCGCCAGCACGCGGGTCCGGCTCCGGCTGATGACCGTGTCCCGGAAGGTCTCGAAGTTCCTCCAGCCGGCGCAGCCGGCATCCACCACCGTCGTGACACCCGACCGGAACGTGTAGCCGTCCGGGTAGAGACTGTTGTCCCCGGCATACGAGCCCCGCTCGTTGGTGCCCGCGAACACGTGGACGTGGAGGTCGATCAGCCCGGGCGTGATGTAGAGGCCCTGACACTCCACGATCTTGAAGGCCCGTCCCGGGTCGATGGCCTCCTCGACCGCCGCCACCCTGCCGTCGTGCACGGCGACATCGCGGACCGCGCTCAGGCCGTTCCTCGGATCGATCAAGTGCCCGCCCTTCAGCAGCAGGTCGTACTCGGGCTCGCTCGCCGAGCGGGCGGAGCAGGCCAGCGTGAACATGGCGGCGCCGGCCAGCAGTTCGCGTCGCGAGAGCCCGTCCTTCCCCGCCGGAGCCAGCTTCATCACGGCCTCCACGGATAGGTCGGCCGCCGCCGGTGCCAATCGGTCTCGCGCTGGAACGCCATCCCGAAGTCCAGCACCGCCTGATCGTCCATGGGAGAGCCGACGATCTGGAGCGACAGCGGCAGCCCGTCCTCGTCGAACCCGCACGGAATGGCGAGGCCGGGATGGCCGACCAGGTTCGCGATGTAGTTGAGGCGGGGCGTTTGTCCGCTCACGTCGTCCGGTGGTTCCCACTCGTTGCGGGCGGGGATCGGCCAGCCGTCCTTCACCACCCGGAGCGCCGCCCCGTTGGGCCAGGTGGGTGCAATCACCGCATCGTAGCGGGAGACGATCTCGTCGGCTTCGCGGACCAACTGGTTGCGGATCCGCTGGGCGGTCAGGTAATCGGCTGCCGGAAGCATCCGGCCGGCCATCCAGCCGGCACGCCGGTCCTCGTTGAACGAAAACATCTGCGCCGCGCGTCCATCGTCGAAGAGCGACTTGAAGTTGGTGCCGCTCTCGACGGTGACGATGGTGGTGAAGAGAGCGCCGGTGGGAAAGAGCGGCAGCTCAATGTCCTCCACTTCCACCCCGATCGCGGCGAAGACGTCGAGCGCCTCCTGGAACGCCCTGCGGGTGGTCTCCGACTGCGAGAGCAGGAACTCGGAGCGATGCACCCCGAGACGCTTACCGCGCATCGAGCCCGGATCGGCGCGGAAGACGAAGGGACGGTCCGCCGTCGAGGTGTCCCTCGGGTCCCGGCCGGCGATCACCTGGAGGACGTGACCGCAGTCTTCCGCGGATCGGCCGACCGGACCGATCTTGTCGAGGCTCCAGGAGAGCGCCATGCAGCCGAACCGGCTGACCCGGCCGAAGGTGGGACGGAGTCCCGAGGCGCCGACTGCCGACGCCGGGAAAACGATGGAACCGCCCGTTTCGGTGCCGATCCCGAAGCCGATCAGGCCCGCGACCGCGGCCGAAACCGTTCCACTCGACGAGCCGAAGCTGGTGCGATCCAGCTTCCAGGGATTGAGCGCCGAACTGGTGTTGCCGCCGGCGAACTCGCCGAGCGAGTTCTTGGCCATCAGCACCGCACCGGCTTCCTCCAGCCGGTCGACGACCGCGGCGTTCCGGTCCGGCACCCGCTCCCGGAAGATGCCGGATCCCCAGGTGGTGCGGATGCCCCGGGAGTCGAGCAAGTCCTTCACCCCGTAGGGGATCCCGTGCAGAATGCTCCGCGGGTTCCCGGCCGCCAGTTCGCGGTCGGCGCGCTCGGCGGCCTCGAGGGCGTGGTCGCGCGCAATCGTGACCATGGTGGCCAGCTTGCCCTGGTGGTCCTCGCGCGGCTCGCTCGGCAGCTCGAAGGGAGGAACATCCAGTTCCTCCGCGCGTTCGAGGTACGCCTGGGTCAGCTCGACGGAGGTGAACGATCCGTCCCGGAGGCCGGCCGCCAACTCCGGGAGCGACCGGAAGAGGGTTGTTTCCTCGATCGCCATGACTTAGCCGCGACGGAAAACGGTGAGCGGCGGTTCGTCGGGATCGAGCGGGAACTCCCGGAGCGTCCGCTGAACGCCGATCATGTTCTGGACGGCCCGGCGGAGGCGCTCAAGTTCGGCGGGGTCCTCGTAGATCCCGCGGGGCCCCTGGTGGTCGAGCAGGGTTCCCACCGTTTCGGCGGAGACCCGACCGGTGTCCTCGACCTCGGAGCACGCCTGCTGCCAAAGGGCGGCGGCCGCGCCCCCGGCGGCGAGGGCCGCAAACTCGCGGCGGCGCATCATGGTTGCCCCGTGGCGGTCCTGCAAAGAGCGGGTCTACAGGCTGTTCATCGCCTCCGCGATGTTGTCGAGCGCCAGCTTGATCAGTTGCCGCGACGTGCCGAGGTTCATCCGAAGGTAACCCTCACCACCCGGGCCGTAGTTCGACCCGGCGTTGGTGTAGACGCCGGCGTTTTCGACCAGCCAGCGGACGACGATGTTTTCCGGCGTCACCGGCTCCTCTTCGCTCTCGCTGGCGACCGCGGCCTTCTCCGCGGCGCCGATCTGCTCGGCGAGAGCCTTGACGTCCAGCCAGGCGAGGTAGGTGCCCTGCGCCTTGGTGTACTTGATCTCCGGAACTTTCTCGGAGAGGTACTGCTCGGCAAAGTCGTGGTTGCCGTCGAGGTAGACCAGCAACTGGTCCAGCCAGTCTTCGCCGCCCCTGAGGGCGGCATGGTGCGCCACCACGCCCAGCGTGTTGGTCTGAGAGCGGTGCTGCGCCCGGACCTTCTCGAAGTACTCCGGATTGGTGGAATGGAACCAGGCGACCTTCATCGCCGCCAGACTGAACGTCTTGCTCCCCGATTGGAAGGTGACGCTGTTGTCGACGATTTTCTTGTCGGGGAGGCTGGCGAACGGTGTGTACTTCTGTCCCTTGGTGACGAAATCGCAGTGGATCTCGTCCGCCAGCAGGACCACGCGGCGTTCCAGGCAGATCTGGCCAAGCCGCATCAAGTCTTCCGGCGACCAGCAGTTTCCGGTCGGATTCTGCGGGTTGCAGAGGATCAGCGCGTCGGTGTCAACCGAAATCCGGGACTCGATGTCGTCGAAGTCCATCCGGTGGACCCCGTTCTCGATGATGAGCGGGCTCTCTTCCGCGATCGTCTGCGACACCCGTAGATCGGTGTAGAAGCCGCTGTAGGTCGACGTTGTCAGGATCACCTTGCTGCCCGGCCGCGCGAACGCCCTGAGCGCCGCGATCAACGCCGGGTGGACGCCGTCGGAAAGGGCCATCAACTCGGGATTGATCTCCAGGCCGTTGCGCTTCCGGTTCCAGTCGACGATCGCGGGGAAGAAGTCCTCCGGCATCTTGAGGTAACCCCAGTTCTCGTGCTTGACGCGCTCCATCAGGGCCTCGGTGATTGCCGGGGCGCACTTGAAATCCATGTCGGCGACCCCCATCGCCACCTGGATGTTCTCGCGGCCGTAGTCCTCGATGATGCCGTCCCACTTGGCGCAATCGGTGCCGATCCGGTCGTACGGCGTGTCGAAATCGAACTGGCCGGACCCGTCCTGCATCGCTGCCGCCGCTGCCGTCGCGGGATGAAGCAGCGAGGTCCCCGACGTCGCCGCGCCGGCAAGCGCGGTCGCGCCGGCGCCCTTCAGAAAGGTCCTGCGGTTCAGCCAAACTTTCTCTGACATGGGTCCACTCCTCATGCGTTTCTGCGCCGTCAAACCGTGCACGGAGCAGACGGGCGACTATATTCGGTTTCTCGACGGGCTCGGGTTGCGGGAACTGACGGATCTCCCCAATGCGCGGAGCGGACCGGCCGGCGACCCCGTAGACTTGGAGACCAAGTGCGCGCTGGTCTCTCCTTGCTGGGCTCGGGTCTGGTGGGCCTCCTCGCTGCGGGCTCGCCCGGGTTCGCCCAGGTTCCTTCCCCGGAAGATGTCCTCGGCTACCCGATGGGAGGCTCGGTCACCGACTACGGCGGCCTCTATCGGTACCTCGACGCCATCGATGAGTCTCCGCGGCTGCGTGTCTCGACCTTCGGCGAGACCTTCGAGCACCGCGAACTGATCCTGCTCACTGTCAGCTCGCCGGACAACCTCGCCCGTCTGGAAGACATCCAGCGCGACGCCCGGCGGCTTGCCGATCCGCGCGGGCTGACCGATGAGACAGCCGAGGAAATCGTTGCCCGCACTCCCGCCGGGGTCTTCCTGAACTACGGAAACGACGGCAACGAATCCGCCGCCTTCGAGGCGGCGCTCTGGATGGCGTGGGAACTTCTTTCAGGGCGCCACGACGCGTTGCTGGAGGATGTCGTCGTTTACATAGTTCCCGCCTCGAACCCCGACAGCCACGAACGCTTCGCGGCCTGGTTCAAGGCCACCGCCCGCTGGCCGGACGGCGACCCGGATCCCAACGCGGTCGAACACCGCGCCCCGTGGGGCCTCTCCACGAACAACAACCACTACCAGATCAACCTGAACCGGGACTCGGTCTGGAGCACCCAGCCGGAAAACCGCGCGCTCGTTCGTCTCTACCTCGACACCCGGCCGATGGTCTTCGTGGACCACCACGGCGAGACGGACTCGTTTATCGGTCCCTGGATGGCCGAGCCGCTCCACACCGTGCTTACCGGCAATCAGCGCGACTGGCTCGTGGAGTACGGCCGGGCCATGGCTTCGGACTTCGCGGCGGAGGGCTTCCCCTATTCGCCCTGGGAGTTCGGCCAGTTCGACCCGGGCTACTGGGACACGCTGCCGAACTTCACCGGATCCATCGGCTTCACCCTGGAGACGACGGGAGGCGGCTGGCGCGGGTTGCGCATGGCCCGGCCGGGGGGCGGCGAATTCACGCTGCGGGACGGGATCGAACAGCACCTGATCGCCGGCCGGAGCGTGCTCGCGCTCACCGCGGAGCAGCGGGAGCGGCGGCTCCGCGACTATCTGGCCTACCGGCGCGAGGCGCTGGACGCCGGCGCGCGGCCCGGCGGCTGGGTGCTCTCGGGCGCGTCCGACCCCGCGCGCCTCGATGCGGCGCGCGGCGTGCTCCTCCGGGGCGGCATCGAGGTGCGGCGGACCGCGGGCGAGGTCGAGGTGCGGGGCGCCCGTCCCATGTTCCCCCGCACCGGTCCGGCCGCCGAAATCACGCTCCCGCCGGGGAGTCTGCTGGTTCCGGGCGCCCAGCCCGAAGGCCGTCTGCTCCAGGTGCTGCTCGAGCAGGACGCCCGGTTCAGCGAGGAGTTCCTCGAAAACGTGGAGGAGCACCGGGAGCGGCGGTCCGATCCGTCCTTCGGGCATCCGGACATCTGGACCAGCGCCGATGCGTTCTACGACATCACCGCCTGGTCGGTCCCGCTCACCTACGGCCTGACCGCCTGGGCGGTCGGCGTGGCGGCGGGGCTTCCGCCCGCGGAAGCTTCGGCACCGATCTCCCTCAAAGATCCGCTCCGGGATCCGTCCCCCACTCCGGGCGAACTCCGGAATGCGGAGGCGGACTATGCGTTTGTGGTGGCCGGTGATTCCGATCACTCGGTGCGGGCGGCGGCGCGATTCCTCGGGGCCGGAATCCCGTTCCGGGTGGCGACTACCGCATTCGAGATGGCCGGCGAGAGCTTCGGCCGCGGCGCCCTGCTGGTTTTCGCCGCGGAGGCGTCCGACCGGGCGGCGCTCCGTGCCGCGCTCACGGATCTGTCGGAAACCGGGGCCCGGATTCTCGGCGTCGGCAATCCGCTGACCACCTCGGGGCCCCACCTGGGATCGGACCGGTTCGTTCCGGTCGTTTCGGGCCGGATCGCCATGGTGATGGACGGCCCCGTCCGTCCATCGGCCTACGGGAGCCCGTGGTTCCTGTTCGAGCGCCGGTTCGGTTTGCCGTTCACCGCGCTCTCCTGGGACCGGCTCGCCGTTACCGACCTCCGCGGCTACCGGGTCCTGATCCTCCCGGACGGCAACTATCCGAATCCGGGCGCCGATCCCGGGGCCAAGCTGGTTCTCGACCACCTGGAGGAGTGGACGGCCAAGGGCGGCGTGCTCATCGCCATGCGCGGCGCGTCCGCGTGGCTCGCAGGAGATGGGGTGTCGTGGACACGCACGCGGCTCAAGCCCGGCTTCGCGGCCAAGTCAGCCTTCATGACCGATGGCGGCCGTCCCGACGATCCCCCGCCGGCTGCGGAGGAAGCAGAGCAGCCTGCCGAGGTGATCCCGGGAGCCATCCTCCGCGCCCTCCCGAATCCGGAGAGCTTCCTCAGCTTCGGCTACGAGGAAGCGTTTCCGGTGATGGTCTGGTCGAGCCTCGCCTTCGAGACCGACCCGGGGGTCGCGGCTGCCGCCCGCTTCCCGGACGATCCGGACGATCTGCTGGGCAGCGGCTTCGCCTTCCCGGACTCCCTGGCCAGACTTGCCGGAACTCCGTACCTCGTGACCGAGCGGGTCGGTTCCGGCCGGGTCGTGTTGTTCCTCGACGATCCCAACTTCCGCCTCTTCTGGGACGGCCTGACCCGCCTCTTCATGAACGCCGTCCTCTTCGGCGCGAGCTTCTGATCAGCTCACCTCGACCGGAATCGTGATTCCGGGGGCGGCGGCCAGCCGCCGATCGGCGGCGGAGCCGTCAATCACCAAAACGGGATTCGCGCTCCTCCCGGAGGATTTCCGCCGCGGAGTTGTCCGTCTCGATCGGGGGCCGGGCGCGCAGCCGGTCGAGCACCTCCTCCTGACTTTGTCGGTCGAAGAGGGGAGAAGGTAGGAAAGTGCAAGAGTGTCAAGGGGGAGGTCGGGGATTCGGGATGTAGTATAGTGGCGGTGTCATTTGTGGTATGCTGGTTGGCGTCCCCGGGGGGCGCTTTCGCATGTTTGTCCGCACCGTTCCGCAACGCAAGACCGGTCATCGGGCGGTTCAGGTGGTCGAGTCCTATCGCAACCAGGAGGGCAAGCCCCGGCAGCGGGTGATCGCCTACCTGGGCTGCGTGCCCCCGGGCCCGGCCTTGGACGAACTGCTGCGTTTGGCCGAGTTGCGCAAGGCGGAGGAGATGGAGCGGAGCCGGCGCCACGCCCTGTTCCCGCCACAGACCTTGGCCGAGGCGGCGTTTCGGGCGCGGCATGGGGACCGGGAGGAGAGGCCGTTACCGATCGCGGACGCGCGCCGGTTGCGGGAGGACAGGCGGGTGGTGCTGGGCATTCATGAGGTGTTCGGGGCGCTGTATGCGCAGTTGGGGCTGTCGGAGGCGTGGGGGACGGGCGCTCGGAAGTCGGAGGGGGTGTTCCGGCAGGCGGTGCTGATGCGGCTGGCGGAGCCGGGGCGGAGCAAGCGCGCCCAGGCGCTGCGGTTGGGGCGGGACTACGGGATCCCTTTGGACCTGGGGAAGCTCTACCGGATGATGGACCGCCTGGACGCGGGGCGGATCAAGGCGCTGTGCGGGCGGGTGGAGAGCCGGGTGGCGTCGCTGCTGGATGGCCGGGTGGACGTGGCGTTTTTGGACGTGACGACGCTGGCGTTCGCGTCCGAGAAGGACGACGAGTTGCGGAAGCGGGGGTATAGCAAGGACGGGAAGCCGCATCGGGTGCAGGTGGTGCTGGCGCTGCTGCAGACGACGGAGGGGTTGCCGCTGGGCTACCGGTTGTTTGCGGGGAACACGGCGGAGGTGAAGACGCTGCAGCCGATGGTGGAGGAGTTGCGGGCGCGCTATCCGGTGCGGCGCCTGGTGGTGGTGACGGACGCGGCGATGGCGAGCCGGGAGAACTTGGAGACGTTGGAAGCGGAGGGGTTCGCGTGGGTGGTGGCGGCGCGGCTGCGGAAGCTGCCGGAGAAGGAGTTGCAGGCGGTGGAAGCGACGCTGCGGGCGGCGCGGGAGCCGTCAGCAGGGCCGGCTCCGGGGGAGGCGCGGGCGGCGGAGGGCTGGCTGGCGGACCACACGGTGGGCACGGGGCCGATGAAGGGGCGGCGCCTGGTGACCCACTACTCCCCGAAGCGGGCGCGCAAGGATGCCCGCGACCGGGCGCACGCCCTGGAACGCGCCCGGAAGCGCCTCGCCGCCGGGGTCAAGGGCCGCGGGCGCGCCGGGCGGTTCATCAAGGTCCGCAAGGGCGCCCTCTCCATCAACGACGCAGCCGTCGTCCAAGACGCCCGTTTCGACGGCCTCCACGGGCTCTGGACCAGCCTTGAAGACCCCGCTCTGGAGGTGCGCGCCCGCTACGCCGAACTCTGGCGCATCGAGCACGGCTTCCGCGTCCTCAAGCACACCCTCGCCGTCCGGCCGGTCTTCCACTGGACCGAACGCCGCGTCCGCGCCCATGTCGCGATCTGCTTCCTGGCCTTCGCCCTCCTCCGCATCTTCCGCTGGCGCTATGGCCGACAGCACCCCACCATGCCTCTGCTGAGCGAGGAACGCATCCTCGACGAACTCACCCACGTTGAGGCTTCCACCATCCGGGACCCGACCCTCAACAAACACTACCTGCTCCCCTCGTCCTCGAACGCCGAGCAGCGCATGCTCTACGCAACCGTCGGGCTCCACATCCCTCGCCAACTCGTCCCCTACTTCCCTCCCTGAGCGCCTCCCGCCAGGCGCGCCCCGTAGTGAAGTCCAGCCTAAAATATGCCCCTATATCAATGACTTACCCTTGTCAATAGCCAAAGTCAAGATCGGGGGCCGGGCGCGCAGCCGGTCGAGCACCTCCTGCCGGCTCGGGCGTTCGACGGCGTGCTCGATGAGCCGCCGGACGTATGCCGACATGGAGACCCCCTCGCAGGCGGCGCGCGCCCTGAGACGTCGCTTCAGGGAATCCGGGACGTTCCGGACCTGGATCGTGAGACTCATGCGACCACCATGAAGGCGCTCATTCTGCCTGTTTGGGCTGCCGGTGTCAGTTCTGGCAATCACCGCACTGAGGGGACGGCCTGAGAGGGACCGCCGGGCAGTTGCTGTGAAAATGCGAACCTGCGGGGACCCAGACCACCCGGATGGCGCGCTGGCCAGGGAACGCCGGTGTTCACACCGGCACCGCCCCGCGCAGCGGGGCGAGACGGCGCATTTCCCAATTCCGTCAGGCCGCGCCCCCGCGTCTTGACCATGACCGACGGGGTGTGTGGGAGGAGCTGACCATGAGGGTCTCTCCTGTCGGAGCCTGACATGGCGGCCTGAGGAAGAGACGAACCCTGCCGCCGACCTGCGAGCGGTCTCCGGCAGCCTTGGATGACAGGAAATGGCGCACGCCGCGTTTAACGTCCCGCTTCCAATGGGAGAAGAGGGACATTGAAGAAGTACGACCGTTTTCTGACTCGCCGTTATCTCGCAAACGCGTTGAAGCACGCCGTGAGAGAAAAGGTTCTCCGCTCCCAGCTCATCGGCTGGATCGGTGGCAGTGCGGAGGAACTCGAAGCGATGGATGCGGGATTCCTGTATGCGAAATTTCGAGAGCTGGGTCTCCACGAAATCGAAGACGCCGATTTCGCCTTTGGCGGCCGCCGCAAGCGCAACCGCTGCGGCGCTGGGAGCCTCATGTTCTCGGGGTCCCCGGCGAAGCCGTTCCTCGCTTGGGGAATCAGGGAGCTTGAACGAACGATTGCCAAACTGCCTGCGAAAGGCCCGGAAGCCCGGGCGACCGAGCTTGCGGCCCACCGCTTCGGACTCTCCGGGGCGTGCGTTGCGGTGCTGGAACTGTCGCGTCTGTACGACCGCCGGATGTCTCCCGTCGAGCAACTCTGGGATACGACCAAGGAGGGTCTTGGTGAACATCTGGAGGCCACGGCAGTGCTGTTGGGCGTGTCCGGCAGCGCTGCGGAGCGCGCGCTTCGCCGCCTCTCCGAAGTCGGGATCGCCGACTCCGGCACCTGGGGGACGACCGGAGCGGAACCCGACGATTACGTCGAAGAGTGGTTCGACTGCGTTTACAGTCCGCCCGTCGCTACCGAACAGGAACTCCGAGAGCGCTTGGTCCCGTTGGCGCCAGAGCCACTCCTGGAAATCGAAGCTTTCGACCATCTCGATGCGCGTGAGGATGCGGTACGCCTCCTGACGGCTGCAGTTGCGTCCCGCGAGGGCGTCCGTCTGCTCTTTTACGGCAGGGCGGGTACCGGCAAGACGGAGGCAGCCAAGACCTTGGTCCGCGCCGCCGGGGGCCGTCTCTACGACCTTTGCGAACGCGAGTCCGACGGTGTCTGGGGCGAGGAGCGCACCGATCGCCGGACGGACCGTTCGGCGGACAAGCGCAACCGCCTGCGGATGGCGTTGGCGCTTCTGAAGAGTGAGCCTGGCGCGGCCGTTCTGTGTGACGAGGTGGAGGACGTTCTTTCCTCCGTCGAGGGCAGCCGTCCGGAAAACCACAGTCTGTTGGAAAAAGCCGCGGTTCCCATCGTGTTCACCGGCAACGACCTGTCGCGGTTCGACGAAGCGATGCTGCGCCGTTTCGATCTGACCGTCCACTTCAAGGCCCACAGCCCGACACGCCGCCGCTCGGTGGTGCACCGGATGCTGGAGAACTCGGGTATTGAGAGCGTTGTGGGAGAGGCGATGCAGCCTCTCGTCCTCCGGCTGGCCGATGAGTTGGAATGTCCTCCCGGCATCATCGAGCGCGCCATCCGTTCCACCCGGTTGATTCAGGGTTCACCGGACGACCTCTACCGGTTCGCCGAACGCCACGAGCGCACGGTCTCCACGCACATTCCCCGGCCCCGCCTGGGGGCGCCGGTGAAGGCGGAACTTCCCTGGGAGGCCTTCGAGCATCTCGGGGAGGGGGCCGAAGACTTTCGCCGGTCGCTGATGGCGTCTCTTTGTGCGCGGCGCGACGGATTCCCCGAAGGCCGGGGGATCACTTTTCTCGCCTACGGCCCCCCCGGCTGCGGCAAGACCGAGTTCTGCCGGACCGTCGCCGCGGAGGCGGGGGCGACGCTTTATTCGGTTGGGGGCCGGGAACAAGGCCCCGAAGCGCGTTTGCCGGTGCCGCGGCGTGTGAGTCTCGAATACGCGATCGAGGCGCTGACCGACGAACCGGAGGCGGTCATCCTGTTCGACGAGATCGAGGACTTCGTGTTTGGAGAGGCCAAGCACTGGCTGAACGGTCTGGTGGAGAACAGCCCGGTCCCGTTGCTGTTCACCGCGAACTCCATCCGCGCGCTGCGTTGGATGCCTCACTTTCTGGACCGCCTGATCTATTCGTTGGAGTTCCGCAACCTCCCCCCGGGACGCCGCGCCAACACGTTCCGCGGCCTGCTGAGCGCCAATGGGTCAGCAGACATGGCGTCGCTTGCCGAGGAACTGGCTGGCGACCCGCGCATCACTCCCCGCCAGGTCCGGAACGCCGGGCTCGTGGCCACACTGTCGGGTGGCGGCGCCGCGGCAGCAAGGCGCGCCGTGCAGGAGAAGGCCCAGTTGCTGCGCGGGAAGGGGGCGGCTGAGGCGAAGGCCGTGGACAACTACGATCTCGCTCTGGTCCACGCGGCTCCGGATCTCTCGGCCCTGACCGACCGAATCGTGGCTGTTGGTCCCTGCCGCCTGGGGATTCTGCTGGACGGACCGTCGGGCAGCGGCAAATCCGAGTATGCGAAGCAGCTTGCGAAGCGCATGGATCTCGAGCCCTTGACGAAGCGCGCCTCGGAGCTGGTGAGCAAGTGGGTGGGGGAGACCGAGCAGCAGATCGCGGGCGCCTTCGCCGAGGCGCGTGCGACGAACAGTTTCCTGATCATCGACGAGGCTGATTCGTTTCTCGCCGACCGCCGCGACGCGCCTCGGAACTGGGAAGTCAGCAGCGTGAACGAAATGCTGAGCCAACTGGAGACCCACGACCTGCCGTACGCCTTCACCACGAACCTGGCCGACCGGCTCGACCCGGCGGTGGCCCGCCGCTTCCTCTTCCGCGCGACTTTCAAGTTCCTGGACGAGCCCCGGGTGGTCCGCGCCTGGCAGTTCTTCTTCGGCGGGAAATGTCCGGCGAGGGTCCGGACTCTGTCCCGTCTCGTGCCGGCGGACTTCGCCCTGGTCCACGAGCGCGCCGAGAAACTCCGCTTCCTCGACGACCCGGAGCAGATCGCGTCGGAACTGGTCGCCCAGGCTCAGGACAGGAACCGCGTGGTCGCGGTGGGTTTCTGAGGGATCAGGACCTTGCCCGTGCGTGAGTGCGCGCTGGTCCGGAGCCCCCACCGGGAGAACTGGGCCGACCTCCGGTCGGCACCGCCGCGCCGCGCGGCGAATGGCGCCACGCAAACTGCGTCCGGCGCCAGCTCATCGCAGATCTCCTCGTCGACCATTGACTAATCGAAAATCGTGGCTCACACTCTGTTGAGGTTGCAAAGGCACCAGAGGTTGGAACGAATCAGGAGTCGGTAGCGTGAAGATCAAGAAACACCGAAAGCACCGGGCCAAGCGAGCCAGGGCGTGCCCGATCTGTAAGCCGTACCGAGGAACGAAGGAAAAGCGGCACCGGGCGGCGAAGGAAATGAGGCGCGAGGTCCAGTCAGAGCTGGACACCGGCAGGCTAATGGCCTGAGTGTTATGGCAGCGCGGGAGACTCCCGGCCTCGCAAGAGCCGGAGAGCGCTCTGGAGTTCCGGTGTAGGGTGGCCACTCGTTCCGCGGGTCGGTGACCATTTCACCGCAGACGAGTTCCCGCTCGTTTCGGTTTCGGAGTCTGGAACAGCGAAGACTGCCCCGTGAAGTTCCGTGAGTTGACCCACAACGACGCGGGCGAGGACGTTGCCCCGCGCTCGCCTGACGATGGGGTGCGTTGGGACGAGTGGGTTTCCGCCACGAAGACCCGCGGTTACCGGCTTGGAAACACCCTTGGGGACTGGCTCCATCGCTACGGCCAGGAGCACAGGTTCGACAAGGACCCCACGCCGGACGAGCGGCTGGACCTGTTTCGGTTCAACATGAAGCAGGGGATGGCGTTCGAGGACCGCGTTGCCCGCTACCTCGCTCAACGGGCGGAGTTGATGCGGATCACCACGGACGGTCACCAAAGCCGGGATCTGGAGAAGGCCAAGGCAACCGTCGCGGCGCTTCAGGGCGGCTGCGAGATCGTCCACGGCGGAGTCCTCTGGAACCCGCAAACCCGAACCTACGGCATCCCCGATTTCCTCATCCGGTCCGACGTATTCGACCGCCTCTTCCCCGATCACCCGGACCCGTACGGCGGAACCGACAGCAACGATGCCGGTGTGGGAGCACTACGTCCCGACTGTCGCTATGTCGTCGTGGACGCCAAGTTCACGACGCTTCGCCTCTTCGCCGAGCCTGCCGGAAACCGAAAGCCGCGCCGGGGATCCATACCGGGCGAGATCAACAACGGGGGTTCCTTCCGGCGTACAAGGCGCAGCTCTTCATCTACAACGCGGCCCTCGCCCGCCTCCAGGGGTACGCGCCGCGCCAGGCTTTTCTGTTGGGCCGCGGCTGGAAACAGGGTTCTCGCGACCGAGTTTCCAATGCCATGGAACGGCTTGGACCCGTGTCCATGACGGCGGATCTCGCGGATGCCGCCCAGGCCGCAGTGAGCTGGGTGCAGGAGCTCCGGTCGGAAGGCCGTGACTGGCGCGTTCTACCCCAACCGAGCCGTCCTGAACTCCGGCCCCCGGCGTCGGGCGACGCCGATTGGCCGTGGAAGCGCGCTGTCCGGGAGATCACTGAGAAGCTCGACGACCCGATCCGCCTCTGGCAGGTCGGGGCTCGAAAGCGTGACGAGGCTGCCGTGGATGGCATCACCTCCTGGCGCGATCAACGAGCCACGGCGGTGTCGCTCGGAGTCACAGGCGCCAAGTACAAACCGATGCTCGATGCGATTCTGGATGTGAACCGCAACGAAGGACCGATCGTGCGGCCCCGCCGTGTGACTGCTGCCGAAAACCTGTGGCGACCGCGGCCCCGTCTGGAGTTCTTCGTGGACTTCGAGACCGTGAACGATGCCGACGACGATTTCTCGCGGTTTCCCGAGAAGGGCGGACAACCGCTCATCTTCATGATCGGCTGTGGTCACATGGAGAATGGCGAATGGCAGTTCTCCTACTTCGTCGCGGACCGGTTGACCGCGGAGGCGGAGGCGGCGGCGATTGACTCCTGGATCGAACACATGCACTCGGTCCGTCTCGGCCTCGAGGTCACGGACACCCCGCGGGCCTTCCATTGGGCTCACGCGGAACAATCGACGTTGGAGAGCGCCTACAGCTCCGCGTGTAAGCGGCACCAGGACAGGAATTGGGCCAACTCACGGGCGTTCGTCTGGTTCGACCTGCTAACGAAGGTCGTGAAGGCGCAGCCCGTTGTCGTGCGCGGCGCGTTCGGATTCGGCCTCAAGGAGGTCGCCAAGACCCTTCACGGTCACGATCTCATCGAAACCTCATGGGAGGACTCCCCAGTGGACGGTCAAGGCGCCATGGTCGGTGCTTGGCACTGCGATCTGGAGGCGGCGGAGAAAGGGATCCGGTTGGCCGGCGCGGAACTCATGCAGGAGATCCAGCGCTACAACGAAGTGGACTGCCGGGTGATGCAGGAGATCCTCGAGTACCTCCGCGAGAACCACTGACGGGTCTGCTTGGACATGGGGTCGCTGGTCGAGCGCCCGGCTCCCTGCGCGGCGCGCTCGCGGTTCGTCTCATCCAACACCCTAACTGCGGGTATATTGGCGCGCCCGTGATGCATGGTGCAGACCCCCAGCAGGAACTTGAGCGATTCTTCGGCGCACTGTCCACGGTTGTGGAGGCTGAGCGGAAACGATGCCGTGCAAGCGCCGCCGTAAGGCGGCAAGAGGTTGAGGAATTCTTCACTGGGTTGACTTCGGAGATAGAGGAGGAGGAAGAAGACCGACGCGGTCAGCAGACACGGCTCCAGGAAGAACTCGGCAAGTTCCTGTGCGAGTTGAATGAGGTCGCGCGGACGGAGGAGCAACGCCGAGGTACAGCTGCGGCGAACTTGACGCGAGATCTGACCGGGATGTTCGGGCTTCTCGAACCTACGATCGCAGTCGCAACCATAGCTCTTAAGATTATTGACGAGCGCGAGGGAGAGGAACGGGACCGCCGTACCGGCCGCAGATTCTCGACTTTCGACTTGGTCAGAACTCAAGAATTGGACCTCTCCCGAATCTTTGGCGAACTCATGGATCCCACGGGCACACACTCTCAGGGGGACTTGTTTCTCTCGCTACTCCTCGAAGAACTGAATGTAGCTACCAGAAGGACCGTTGAAGAGATGAGCGCGCTATCCCGGCAGGCACTTGCAGAAATGCATGAAGATTCCGAAGTGTCGGTGGCGAGTCTGACCCGAGTTCTCCAGAAGGCTCGCAAGAAGTTAGACGCGGCATCCCGGGCAGTTGATCTGCTCCGCAACTTTCGTCCACCGGGTGGCCAAAGCACGGTTGTACACCTCGAATACCCGACCGATTGGGTCACGACTTCCAAGGGGAGGGAAAAGCGGGGGAGCGTCGATCTGGTCCTTCAGTTCGACGGCAACCGATGGATCGGGATCGAGAACAAACCGTGGGCTCACGATCAGGATTGGCAAGTGGATCGATACTTGCTCGCCCTCTTGAGGGAAGTCGAACGTCGCGGCGGGACGGAAGAGCAGGTACTTGTCCTCTACTGGAGCGGCGATGGGAGCGACCCCGAACTTCCGTCGGTTGAATCCTGGCCGAAGGACAAGAAACAGCGACAGGAGCGACTAAGGGAGCGATGCCTGACGGTGCCCTATCGCACCAGCTTCGGCATGCCCTCTGTAGAAGGTTGGCTCAGGAGATGTTGTGTGGAGTGCGAGGCTGAGCGTGTGCGGTTGTTCCTGTACGAACTTCTCGATTACATCCGAAAGAACTTTCCAACTCAATCCAGATGGAAACTAACCTGAGGGAGTAAGCCATGTCCATTGACGACACCACCGCAACGGTTGCACGGAGTTTTCTGGAAGGGAACTCCCGCTACCGAGAGCTGGCATTGGCCGTCGAAGAAGCTGTCGAATCCATGAGGAACGCGGCTATAGAGCAGCTTGAGAAAGAACTGAACGTCGGGATCGCGCACCTATGCCACGAACGCAAGACCAGTGACTGGCGTGTTACAGACGCAATTGCCGGGGCGAAGGTCTACCCTGACTTCCTGCGACGGCTTTACAAGAGCGAAACCGGTGGCGGAGGTAAATGGACACATGGCAATTGGGGTGGCATTTGGATCGGTCGCTGGGGATCTCACCGAATTTCCATGGAAGTCTGCGCCGAGGGATGGCCCGCCGATGATAGCGCCAGCGTTGCACCTAGAATCGAAAGCGCGTTCGATGCATTTGTGAACAGCACCGAGGACAAGGACCTTTGGCGACCGGATCCGAGAAACAACAAGATCTCACCGCGAATCTCGTATTGGTTTGATGGCGACAAGCCGTGCCTGACGGGTAGTCCGAGAGTGAAGGCTCAGGAGATGGTCAAGCTCTTAGGGGATCTTCTGAAAGCCGTCGACGGGGAAGCACCGACCGGGTAGCCACGGCGGCGACGGGGAGGACCCCGGGGATCCACTCTTCTTCTCGCTGACCCCGACCGTCCAAGGGACCGTGGCGCCAGAAGACCGGTCCGGACGATGGACGTCATCCTTTCCGGCGACACCATTCTTGACGGCGGCTGGCGGTTCGCCGCGCTAAGAAGGCTAAGTACCCCCACCGGAGGGACTGGGGCGATGCCGGTCTGGAGACCGGCGGTCCCTGACGGTCCCGGCCGTCAGGGCTGGTCGAGGTCCGCGGCCGCGAGGTCGACCTCCACGATCCGCGTCTGATCCACCCCGGCGACGCCGACGTACTTGAAGACGGCGCCATCGAGCACGCGAGGCGCAGCGTCCTGGACCACCACGTCGCGGTCGCCCGTCAGGAGCGCCGCGAATGGGGCCGCCGGCGAATCCGCCGCCGGATCGGTGGGGAACGCGAAGTCGGCGCCGTCCACATTGGTGAACGCGATCTCCCCGTTCTCGTCGCTGACCCAGAACTCCGAGACGACGGTTTCGTCCGCGATCCGCTTCAGCACCGCGTTGATCGCCGCCCGGTCCATCCCGGCTTTGAGCGCGGCGTCCACGAAGTGGGCGGTGAGCGTGGCCTCGGCCACCATGTGCCGGGAAACGGTGTCATCCCCCGCCTGTTGTCCCTTTGTCATCGCTACTCCTCCCAGAGCAATGCCGCCGGCCACGGCGGCGGCGATCCAACGCGAAGTGCGCATCTGATCCTCCTTTGCCTCACTCGTCTTCGAGTGCGTTTCGAACATCGGTGCGGGCGAAGTCATTCCCCTTGAAGAGCAGCGGGAGGTCCCGTTCGCGCGCCAGCAGGTAGGCGAACATGTCGCCGAGATTCAAGGCTGCCGGATGGTGGCCCTTGCCCCACGCCTCGAAGGCATTGGATGCCATCGCGGCTTGCGCGGCCGTGACCGGCACGATCGTGACGAGAGGTTGTCCGAGAAATGCCGCGACATCCCGCTTGAGAGTTTCTGAGCGGCCAGCGACGGCAGCCAGTTCAATACAGGTGCCGGCAGACACCAGAACACGGCCGGCATCCTCAATCCTCTCCCGGAAACGATCCCGTTCCGGCTCTTCCCGCACGATCGCCACCACGGCGGACGTGTCGAGCACGATCACTTGGGTAGGCCGTGTTCGTCGTACAGGACCTCCTGGAGCGCCTGGGACAGGGGTTTGCTGTGGTCCAGTTCCGGATCGTCCGCAAGTTCCGCAGCGATCTGGGCTCCGTGCGTGAACTGAGCGAGAGAGGCCCGAATCGCTTCAGGAGACATTCGCGGGGCCTGCTCTTCCAGTGCGGTGAGCGCCTTCTCGATGACTGCGGTCTTGCGTCCGTGCCCGTTGATGCCAAGACGAGAGGCCAGCTTCTCGACTCGGGCGTCCAGGTCAGGCCGGTGTGTCAGGTTGATCGCCATGCTGCCGCTCCGTCCGATCCGTATTGTAGTGTGTCTGTAGTGTTTTGATGCCAGGCAGATGGCAGGTGGTGCGCCTCAAGAGCCAGCGAGCAGATGATGTCTCTCCCTGCGGATACGACCGCGTCTGGATCAGCGTGACCGTCTCCGCATAAACGCATATTCTCAAAACCACGCTGGACAACGCCGGGCGCCGTACAGACCGGTCCCGATGGAATCTTGTCGTCGCCGGCGAGACGGGCCGGAGCGTTCGCAGCTATCTGGCTCGCACGGGCGGCAAGAAGGGCGACCTTTCCCGGTTCGTCGAACGCGCCGTCCGCCAGGCCATCTTCTGGGAAACCCTGGATTCGGTCTGGGAACGCAACAAACATCTGACGGCCGCCGAGGTTCAGGATCTCGCCGACCGCGCGGTGGCGGAAGCTCGTGCGGATCGTCCTTGACACGAACATTCTCGTCAGCGCCCTGATTGCCGGCTGCGGACCCCCGGGACAATTGCTCGCCGAGGTGAAACGGGGGCGGGTGCGCCTGGTCACCTCCGCGGAGCAGATCGCCGAGTTGCGGCGGGTGCTCCATCGCCCGCATCTCCGCCGCCACATTTCCGCCGCCGCCGTGGCCGGGCGCGCCGACCTGATCGTCTCCGGCGACAAGAAGCACATGCTCGCCCTCGAACAGGCTGAGGGCATCCCGATCGTCAAGGCTCCGGCGGCGGCGGGGATGACGCACCGCCCGGAGTCGTAGCGACCACGGACCGTCGCCCGGCCCGGTAGGTGGTTTTGCTCAGGCGTGCAGTCGCCGGCCGGTGATCCCGAGTTCTTCCGCGTGGGGACGGAGAGCACCGACGATGAACTCGATGTGCTCGCCGAGGTCCACCCCCAGCAGTTCGGCGCCGGCGCGGCATTCGTGGCGTTCCACCTTCGCCGCGAACCGCTTGTCCTTCAGTTTCTTCTTGACGCTGTGGGCTCCCAGGGTCGAGATCCCTTCGGGCCGCACCAGGCAGCAGGCCACGATGAACCCGGTGAGTTCGTCGCAGGCGAGGAGCGCCTTGTCCATGGACGACTTCCACTCGACGCCCCATTTCGTGTAGTGGCCGGAGATCGCGTAGGCCAGTTCCTCCTCGCCGCGCTCGCGCAGCCAGGCCACGATCCGGTTCGGATGGTCCTCCGGCCACTTCTCGTAGTCGGCGTCGTGCAGCATGCCGGCGATGCCCCACACCTCAGGGTCCGCGTCCGGGCCGCCGTAGCGGCCGGCGGCTGCCCGCATGACGACCTCCACGGCCCGGGCATGCTTCTGGAGCGAATCCGTCTCGCACCAGGTGGTCAGGTGCGCCCAGGCCTCTTCGCGGGTCATCCCGGCTTCTTGCCCCCCGGCGGACAGCAGGACTCGATGCTCCACTTGCCGGAACCCGCCGCGGCGATGAAGAGGAACCCGAAGCAGAAGAGCGCCGCCAGCTCGCCGTCGTTCTGGATCGGGAGCAGCCCGTCCGGCTGATGGCGGTAGAAGTAGGCGACCGCCATCTGTCCCGACGCGAGGAACGCCGCGTTTCGGGTTTGGTAGCCGACGAGAACCAGGGCGCCCGTCACGAACTCGACGATCCCGGCGGTGTTGTAGAGCCACGCCGGCGAGTAGGGAGTGCCCTCGCCGAGCAGGAGGTAGACCGCCACCACGCCGTGGCAGAAGAACAGGAATCCGACGACGATGCGCAACAGCGCGTATGCCGTTTCCCGGTGCGGAGCCAGCACGGTCTTCATGGGAACGCCTCCTTCATTCGGGTTCGGGAAGCGCCAGCGCCACGAACTCGCCCGGATGGTCCGGGGCGCCCACCGCGACCACGATGAACTGCCGGCCGTCCACCAGGTAGCTCATCGGCGTGCCGGACTGGTTCGCCGGAAGCTCGAACTCCCAGAGGATGTCTCCCGTGGCCTTGTCGTGGGCGCGAAACATGGGGCCGCCGCTACCGAACGCCGCGAACATGCCGGACCCCTCGCCCGCGAACAGAAGCGTTTTGGTGACCAACAGGCCGCCGCGATCGGACTGCCCGGTCCGCCCCAGCTCCACCCCGGCGAGCGCCGGGTGTTCCCGGACCCACTCCGGCGTATCGCTGTTCGGGATCTGCCAGAGGATCTCTCCGCGGTTCAGGTCGAGTGCGGTGATGAGCCCCCAGGGCGGCTTCAGCAGCGGCAGCCCCTGTGGTCCGCCGCCCTCGGGAAGGCGGATTTCCCGCCGCTGTCCCTGCACGAAGTTCATCGTCGAGCGCTCCGGGTCGTTCTCGAGTCCGAGCACGTTCACGTCGAGGCCGGAGGACACGTAGACGACTCCGGTTTCCGGGTCGGCGGCGACGCTCGGCCAGTTCGCCCCGCCGAGCGCCCCCGGCACGGTCAGCGTTCCCCGGTTCCCGCGCGGAACCATCACCGTGGGCGGGGTGAACAACGGGCCCAGCGTGTAGAACCTCGCGATCCGGAGCGCTTCCTCCCTGAGTTCCGGGGTGAGGTCGAGCAGGTCGTCCTCGCTCACGCCCTGACGCTGGAAGGGCGGCGGCCTCGTCGGGAACGGTTGTGTCGGAGCGGTGCGCTCGCCCGGCACGGGCGACGCCGGCATGGGGCGCTCCTCGATCGGCCATACCGGCTCGCCGGTGCGGCGGTCGAGCACGAAGGTGAACGCCTGCTTGGTGACCTGCGCGAGGGCCGGGATCTCCCGTCCGTCCACCGTCAGGTCGAGCAGGACCGGTGCGGTCGGGAGGTCGTAGTCCCAGATCCCGTGATGGACCGTCTGGTAGTGCCAGCGCCGTTCTCCGGTGGCCACGTCGAGCGCAACGACGCTCTGGGTGAACAGGTTGTCGCCGGGGCGGTGCCCGCCGTAGTAATCCCCCGTGCCGGCCTCGGTGGGGAGATAGACGAGCCCGAGTTCCGGGTCGGCGCTCATCCAGGACCACACCCCGCCGTTCCCGGTATAGCGCCAACTGTCGTCCTCCCAGGTTTCGTTTCCGAACTCGCCCTCGCGGGGAATCGGGTGGAAGGTCCAGAGCAATTCCCCGGTGCGGATGTCGTAGCCCCGGACCGGCGACGGTGAGTTCTCCGGCGACGGCGGAGCGCCCCCGCTCACCAGCGCCGCACCCACCACAATCACGTCGCCGACTACGGTCGGAGGCGAACCGGACCCAATAGCGGCGGTCTCGAGATCCACCTCGCGCCCCAGGTTGCGGCGCAGGTCCACCATCCCGTCCAGGCCGAAGCCAGGAAGCAGCCTGCCGGTATCCGCGTCCAGCGCCAGCAGGCGGTAGGCCGGAGTGACTAGGAACATCCGGGCCGCCTCTCCGTCGCTCCAGAACGCGACCCCGCGGCCGGATGTTTGGCGCGGCGCCGACTCTCCGCGTTTCCCTTCGTCGAAGCGAAAAGTCCAGAGTGTCTCTCCAGTGCCGGCGTCAATCGCCACCGCCGCCCGCCGCGCTCCGGCGGTCACATAGACCACCCCGTCCAGCATGAGTGGGGTGGCTCGGAGGTTCAAATCGGGACGCGGTCCGAAGTTCCGGGAAGTCCAGCGCCAGGCGATTTCCAGTTGGTCCACGTTGCCGGCGTGGATCTGATCCAGCGGGGAGTAGCGGGTAGATGACAGGTCTGCGGCGTAGTGCGGCCATTCCCCCGGCTCGCGCTGCTGTGCGGCGTTCGTTTGGGCCGCTAGAACGACTATGCCGAAGAGCAACGCGATCTTGGCCAGCAGCTTGATGAAGAAAGGTTCTTGCATCGATTCGCCTGTGTGGCCAGTTCGAAGTTGCAGCGAGTTCTCCCGGGCCTGGCCATCATTTGGCCTCGCGGGCGTCACTGCCACTCACAATCGCGAAGAGCCCTCGCAACTTCTTCGGGAGAACCAAGATCAACATTGACAGCCTCCAGCTTCTCTTTGAGGTTGCAATATCTGTTCTTCTGAATCCCGTACTTGCTGGTCTTCTTGAAGTCAGTAGAGAACGGCTCGCCGCAAAAGAACCGATGACCTTCCGCAATCTCATGACCACAGCGTGAGCGTGCTTCGCGGACGATGCTCTTGATACTCTGGTCATATTGGGAAGTGTCTTCTCCTTCTATGCGCTTCTTGTCAAGGTTGCCGCGCGCGTCCAAGGTGACGTCAAGGACCGAACGGATTCGCCACAAGCTAGTGACCCTCTTGTCAACGTAGACTCCGACGTACGCGTGCGGTGTATAGCCGCGGTCTGCGGGGTGGTAGTAGATTCCGTACTTCTCATTCAGTTCATGGGAATCGCCACATGGGACGATTCGCATGACTTCCTCTGACCTGTCTAGGACGCCTACTTCCCTACAGTAACTCCTGTAGTCGTCGGTGATGACCCGTATCTCGCGTTCATATGGCTGGAATAGCGCTTCGACCTGGTCACACAGACGGCGGAAATCGACTACGTTGAAGATTATCGAGCTGTCTTCTTTATCGACTACCTGAGTGAGATTCTTCAGTTCCTGTTCGTTCGGCAGGGACTTGGTGATCAAAACTAGGACTCTCACAGTTTCGCCCCTGAACGCGCTAGTGTGCCGACGGAGTTGATCGGTGCTTATGCTCGCCTCAGTCTTGGTCTCTAGGAGGAGGCGGAAGCTCTGCTGGTGGATGTTCGCGTCCGGTACGGATGATCCCGAACCACTTTGCTGGATGATGCTCGGGCCGACTTCAATCTGCCGGTCGTCATCTGCAGTTCCAGCTATCTCGTTAAGGAGGTCCGCAAAAGCGCCCGGAGAGTAGTCGTAGATCCGAGAGAACAGCTGTAGCGTGTTGTTCGTTACGGTGTTTTCCTTCGACGAGTACCGCTGAAAGTAGGTTGTTTCCGCCATGCCAGAGGCCCGCCGCCAGCCCGATCAGTCCCCGGAGTACCAAATCCGGTAGATTGCCCCCGCGCGGTCGTCGGAGACGAGGATGTCGCCGGTGGGAAGTTCGAGGATGTCCACCGGGCGGCCCCAGGGCCGCTCGTCCGGTTCGCCGATCCAGCCGGTGACGAAATCTTCGTAACCGATCGCCACGCCGTTCTCGCTCCGCACCAGGGTCAGCCGGTAGCCGATGCGCTCGCTCCGGTTCCAGGAGCCGTGCTCGGCGACGAGCGCCTGGCCGCGGTACTCCTCGGGAAATTGGTCGCCGCGGTAGAAGGCCATCCCGATTGCGGCGACGTGCGGACCGAGCTGCTGGGTGGGCGGCTCGAACTCGTCGCAGGAGCGTTCCCGCGCGAACCACGGGTCGGGCCGGTCTCCGGCGTGGCAGTAGGGATATCCGAAGTGCTGCCCGGCCTCGGTGAGGATGTTCATCTCGCCGGGCGGGTTGTCGTCTCCGAGCCAGTCGGGGTTGTTGTCGGTGAACCACAGTTGCCCGGTCTCCGGGTGCCAGTCGAAGCCCACCGACATCCGCACCCCGCGGGCGGCGACCTCCAGTCCGGTCCCGTCGGGCTGCATGCGGGCGATGGAGGCGAAGAGCGGGTTCGCCGAGTCGCACCGGTTGCAGGGCGCGCCCACCGGGACGTAGAGCATCCCGTCCGGTCCGAAGTCGATGAACTTCCAGCCGTGGTGACGCATGTTGGGCAACTCGTCCGTCACGACCGCCGGCTTCCCTGGATTGTCGAGCCGCGATTCGATGCCGTCGAAACGGAGGATGCGGTGCACCTCGGCCACGTAGAGGTCGCCGCTGCGCATCGCCACTCCGTTCGGCATGAACAGGTCTTCGGCGAGCGTGTGGAGTGCGTCCGCTTCCCCGTCGCCGTCATTGTCACGCAGCGCATAGACCCCGCCGGAAGCCTCGCGGGTCCCGACGAAGATCGTCCCGTTCTCACCCCGCGCCAGTGACCGAGCGCCGGGCACCCGTCCCCAGACGCCGATTTCGAACCCCGGCGGGAGCGAGAGACGTTCGAGAGGGAGCGCGGGCGGTCCGCCCTGGGCCTCGGCGACGGCGCCGCGCGGCGTATCGGAACCGGCCCCGGAACACCCGGGGCCGGTGAGTCCGATCAGGCCAAGGCCCACCGCGAGCGGGATGAGACGTTTCCGCATCGACTCAGTTGGTGGCCTCCATCTTTCTCGGAATCGCCTCCACGAGCATCGCCAGCGCGTTCTGGAGCGCCCGGTTGGCGCTGCCGTCGAGCGAGCCCTCGTAGAGCCCGAGCCGCGCGATCACCATCTCGTGTTCGGGGACGATGATCGTGCTCTGGCCGCCGGCGCCGGCGAAGCTGAAGGTGCTGTTGGGAAGCGCGGGGAAGCGCTTCTCGCCGCCGCGCGGGGGATTGTTGATCCAGATGAGGCCGCCGTAGATGGGCCGCCCGTCGGCCTCCCAGGAGGGCGCCACCGAGGTCGCGAACTCGACGAATTCCTCCGAGAGCACCCGCTCTCCGTTCGGGGCCATGCCGCCGTCCAGATAGAGCTGGCCAAGCCGGGCCCAGGCCCGCCCGCTCCCGAAGCCGTAGCCGTTCAGCAGGAAGTTGCCGTGGGGATCGCCTTCCGCGACGAACCGGTTGGCGCCGATCTTGTCGAAGAGGTGCTTCTGGGGGAACTGGTGGTAGTTCTCGTCGCGCCCCTCGACTCCGAGCCGGACGATGTGGTTCGTGAGCACCGGGTCGCAGTTGCGGTACCGCCCGACCGTGTTGGGCGCCCACTGCGGCGCCCGCTGGGTCGCCCAGAGATGGGAATCCACCGTGCTGGTATAGAGGTAGAGGTGGTCCGGATAGCCCATGGTCGCTTCGTCCCACTCCGGATCGCCGGCGTTGAGGCAACGGAGTCCGCTGGACATCTGGAGGATGTCCTGGATGCGGATGGTGCCGCGCACGTCGTTCGGGTCCTCGTGCCATGAATCGATCGGCGCGAGCTGGTCGAGCGTGTAGACCCCCTGCGTAACGAGCAGCCCCATCAGGGTCGCCGACAGGCTCTTGTTCATGGACCAGCTCTCGAGCGGGGTGTCCTTGGTGATCCCGTCTTCCTCGCGGAAGCGCTCGGCCACCAGCCGTCCCCGGTGAAGCACCACGAAAGCGAGCGTCATAGCCCCCTCCTCGAACGCGGCGTCCACGGCCGCTTCGAGTTTCTCGGCGTCCACGTCCTCCGGCAGCGGTTCGTCGGGGAGCACGTCGCCCATCGGCCACGGGTCATCCTGGTTCACCGTGGAGGTCACCGGTACCGTCTCGTAGAAGGGGGCCTCCTCCCCGATCGGCAGCGTGACGCAGCCCTGGTCGCCGTGCAGGACCGCCGTCCGGGTCACCCCCGTGTCCGTGGTGATGTGGATCCTCTGGTTCTCCATGTCGATCTCGCGTCCGGGGAGCCGGTCGCGGTACCGGTAGCGGGAGGTAAAACCGCCGATCTGGTGCTGGGCGGCCTCGAAATCGAGCCCGGTGAGGAAGACCGCCGAGCAGAGCACCTTGGCGAAACCGGAGGCCTCGTGCTCGATGAATACGGCGGGATCCAGGAACCCGCGCGGTGGGTGTTCACGCTCGGTGTCGAGTTCGTACTGAGCCGAACGGAAGAGCAGACACTCGTTGAGGCTCATGTCGTCGGAACAGGGCTGCTCCATGAACGCGTCATCGCCGCCACCGCCACAACCGGCGGCGAGCGCCAGCAGGGCGGCGGCGAGCAGGAGCGCCATGCAGGCTCCCATCCGCGCCTGCGGATTCGTCGGTTGGTGATTCATGATCGTCTCCTCCCGGCTGCGGCACGGGGGCCTTGGCCTCTCCGATTCCGCGAATGGCCGGACCCGCGATTGTATGGCCGAGTCTCGAAATCGCCTGCCCAGCAGCCTGTGGCAAAACCCAGGCGGCGTTCGACGGGCGATGCATCCCGGCTGAGCCGCGCCCCTTGCGACGCTCTGCGTTGCGTTTCGGTCGAAATACACCCGGTATTCCTCCCTCACGCGCCTTGTCAGCCGAGCGCCTCGCCCGTCTCGGCGCTCACCCGGGTTTCACCACCGGCTGCTAGGGATACTCTCGGCTCTACGTCCCTCACATGATCCCCACGACCACGACCCACCGGCCCCACGTCGTTCTCGTCGGCGGCGGGCATTCCCACGTGCAGGTCCTCCGCCGGATGATGATGCGCCCCTGGCCGGAGGCCCGGGTCACGGTAGTGCTGGACACGCCGGTAGCCGTCTATTCCGGGATGGTGCCCGGGTTCGTGGCCGATCAGTACCGGGCCTCGGAACTGGAGATCGACGTGGTCCCGCTCGCCCGGCTGGCGGGGGCGGAGGTCGTCCTCACGCCTGCGGTCGGTGTGGACCCAGCCTCCCGCCGAGTCCGGCTCGACGGGCGGCCTCCCCTCACTTACGACTTCATCTCCTTCGACATCGGAAGCACGGTGGCCGGGCTCGATCTTCCCGGGGTCCGCGAGTTGGCGCGCGCCACCCGGCCGATCGCCCGCCTGGTGCGGGAGATCGGGACGCTCTCGGAATCGTTCCTGGCACACACCGCCGAACGGCCGTTCGAGGTCGTCGTTGCCGGCGGGGGCGCCGGCGGCATCGAGCTGGTGTTCACGGTGCGCGAGCGGCTGCTCGCGGCTGCCCGCAGGGCGGGCACCGAGCGGAGCCTCCGGGTCACCCTGCTCCAGGCGCTTCCCGAAGTCCTGCCCGGATTCCCACCTTCCCTCGCGGTCCGGGCGCGGCGGAATGCCGCGGCGCGGGGCATTTCGATTCGCACCGGGGCGATGGTCGCGGCCGTCGAGCGGGACCGGGTTCGGCTCGAGGGGGGTGCATCGGTACCCGCGGATTCCCTGATCTGGGCGGTGGGGGCCGGAAGCCTCGACCTTTTCGGCGACTCGGGGCTACCCCTGGACGACCAGGGCTTCGTGCTCACCCGTCCGACACTCCAGACGGTCGGGGATGAACGGGTCTTCGCGGTCGGGGACTGCGCGACCCTCCAGGACTGGCCGGCCACCCCCAAGGCCGGGGTGTACGCGGTGCGGCAGGGGCCGTTCATTGCCGACAACCTCCGCCGCGCCGTCGCGGGGCGTCCTCTGCGGCGCTACCGCCCGCAGCCTGACTTCCTCACGCTCCTGAACCTGGGTGACGGCGAAGCCCTCGGGGCCAAGTGGGGAGGTTCTTTCGAGGGCCGCTGGGTCATGCGTCTCAAGGACTGGATCGACCGCAAGTTCATGCGGAAGTTTCAGGTTCTCGACGACGACAACGGAACCACCGACGAGTTTTCGCGGATGGATCGCACTGCGATGGAAGCCATGGTCTGTGGGGGTTGCGCGGCGAAGGCCGGCCAGACGACCCTCGACCTGGCGCTGGGCCGGCTGCGGGACGAATTCGGCCCGAGCCCGGATGGCGGCGCGGGCCGGGTTCGCCTCGGTCTCGAGCAGTCAGACGATGCCGCCGCCTTCGCGACCCCACGCGGCGACGTGGTGGTTTCGAGCGTGGACTGGTTCAAGGGGTTCAGCGGAGACAACTGGCTGAACGGGAAGGTCGCGGCCGCGAACGCCCTTTCGGACCTCTTCGCCACCGGCGCGGCGCCCCGCTACGCGATGGCGCTGGTAAACCTGCCCGAAGAGCAGACCCCCGAAGAACGGGCGGAAACGCTCTATCAGTTGCTCGCCGGAGCGCGCTCGCTCCTCGACGCGCGCGGCGTGTCGCTGCTTGGCGGGCACACCACCGTGGGGCCGGAGCTGACCGTCGGGTTCTCGGTGGAGGGACACCCCATCGGCGAACGGCTCCTGACCATTGACGGGCTCGAGGTCGGGGACGGCCTCTACCTGACGAAGCGGCTCGGCAGTGGGGTGGTGCTCCGCGGCGTCGCGCTTGGCCAGGGCCGGGGCGCGTGGTTGCAGGAGGCCGCCGCCCAGATGATTCGTCCCAACGAGCGCGCGGCCCGAGCGGCCGTCGCGACCGGACTCCGCGCGGCCACCGACGTGACCGGCTTCGGTCTCATGAATCACCTTGCCGAAATGCTGCGGGCGAGCGGAGTGTCGGCGGAACTGAACGTCTCTCGGTTGCCGGCGCTCTCCGGGGCTGAGGAACTCCTGGGCTCGGGTCTCCGCAGCACCGCCCACGAGCAGAACCGGAAGATCGTGAAGGCGGTCCGCGTCGAGGCCGGGGCTTCACAGCACCCCCGGCTCGAGTTGCTGTTCGATCCCCAGACCGCCGGAGGTTTTCTCGCGGGGGTCCCCGACGATCGCGCCGACGATTTCCTCGGCCGGCTTCGCGAGGCGGATGTCCCGGTTGTCCGGATCGGGACCGTACTCCCGCCCCAGGACGACGGCGCGGTCGCCACCATTATTGGCGAGGCGTGAGCACGATGGCGGTGCGCACTCTCCGCTTCGTGAAGATGTCGGGGGCCGGCAACGACTTCGTGGTGATGGACAACCGCGAGGGGGTGGTTCAGGAAGGCGACAAGTCCGCCCTGGCCCGGCGGGCCTGCCGCCGAAAGATCGGCGTCGGGGCTGACGGGTTGATCCTGATCGAGACTGCCAATGCGCGCGAAGCCGCTGTCGGGGCGGACTACGTGATGCGCTACTTCAACGCCGACGGCAGCGAGGGCGAACTCTGCGGCAACGGGACCCGATGCGCCGCCGTCTTTGCGCGCGGGATCGGAGCCGCGAGTCTCTCGCAAGGGATCGCGACCCCGGCAGGCGTGCTACGCGCCGAAATCCTCGGATCGGGGTCAGCAGAGACGGACACGGTCCGGGTGGAGATGACGCAACCGAGTCCTGTCCGTCGCCTGAAGCTCGCGGACCTTCCGGGCGGCGAGGCCGAGCTCTTCGCACTCGAAGTCGGCGTCCCGCACGCGATCGAAGTAGTTTCCGATGTCAGCGTCGTCGATGTGGACCGGCGCGGCAGCGCGATCCGGTGCCATTCCGCGTTCCCCAGGGGAGCCAATGCGAATTTCATCGCTCTCGACGCACGCGCTGAAGAGATCCACCTCCGCACCTTCGAACGCGGCGTCGAGGCCGAGTGCCTCGCCTGCGGCACGGGGGCAACGGCCGCCGTTACCGTCGCGAATCGCTACTTCGGTTGGCCCGCGGCGGTATCTGTTCGGATGGCGAGCGGTGATCTCATCCACATCGACGGGAGCGGTGACGCGCCCGTGATGACGGGCCCGGCGACCCGGGTTTTCGAAGGGGTCCTCGCGGCGCACTCGGAATCCGGGGATTCCGAGTGATGACGAATGGCCGTCTGATGATTCGGTCCCGAACTCGGCGCTTCGAGGGAGTTGCCGCCGGAGTCCTGGCTCTCGCGCTCGCCGGATGCGAAGGCGGCTCGGACTCTTCTTCGCCGACGGTCCCCGCGCCGGCGCCCGCGCCGGCCCCGTCCTCTCCGCCGGATGCGGCAGATCCCCGTTGTGCGGAGGAAGGGCGCATCCTGGAGTTCGGCTTCTTCGCCCTTTACGAGCCGATCAGCTACCGCGCCACGGGCGATTCAGGAACCGAGGGTTTCCATGAGCACCTGGGGTATGAAGCCGATTTGCTGACCGCCCTCGAAGCCATGGAAGGGACTGGGCTCTCCTTCAACCGCCGCGGCATAAGTGTCTGGCCGGGCATCTGGCTGCTCCCGGCTACTCCGGATTACGACCTGGTTGGGGGTGGCATAACGATCCTGGAGGAGCGCACGCGCGATGCGTCGGGGACGCCGGCGGTTTCCTTCACCTCCGGACATATCGTGTTCCGTCACACCCTCCTCGTGCGCGCCGCCGACGCCGCAAGACTCGCCGAATACAGCGATCTGACGAGTGACGTCCGGGTGGGCGTCTCGGTGGAAACGACCGGCGAGTCCCGTTTCCTTTGGATCGCCGGACTCATCGACGATGAGAGGGTGCTCCTCGCGGGGACACAGATCACCACCCCCGGTGGAATCGTCGTTGCTGACGGTAGCGACGCGTACCGCATCGCCGCGAGCGGTTCTTCGGAAAACCTCGCCGGGCGCACCCATCTGGACCCCCCGTCGGCGGGCTTTCCGCAGGTAGTTTTCTTCGGCGCGGAATCCCTCCAGGCGGAGCACCTGCTGGCGCTGGTCAACCGTCGCGTAGACGCCCTGGCGGGCGAAGAAATCGGCAACCGCACCGCGGAGCAGGTTTCGGCCGGGGTGCTCGTGGTCACCGCCCTCGACACGGCGGTCGAACTCGGCGGATTCGCCCTTGATCAGGCCGAGGTAGATCTGCTCGCCTGCCTCGACGACAAGCTGGACTACCTCACCGACGAGCGGAACATCGGTTACCCGGAGTGGCTCGCCAACCCCTCGGTGTTCCTGGAACGGGCCGAAGCCTGGAATCCCTAGCCGGAACTTCACGCCGGTTTTGTGCCGGGAAGCGTCCATAAGTCATTGAGGAAGCGTGGCTTGTCCGCGCAGTGCTCCGCTGAAAGATGGATTTGTGTTGCCATGTAGTGGCTACCGGATAGACGCAAGAAGTCTATTGACATCAAGTGTTACTTGAACTATGATGTTGCCATGTAGAGCCCGCCCATGTCCTTCCACGTCGACTCCATCCCCAACCGCAACAGCCCCCCCGCCATCCTCCTCCGACAGGCCTGGCGCGAGGGAAAGCGCATCCGACGACGCACCATCGCCAACCTCTCCAAACTCCCCCCCGCCCTCGTCGACGGCATCCGCACCGTCGTCCGCGGCGGTGCCGCCTTCGAACGCATCGAAGACGCCTTCCCCATCCACCGCGCACTCCCCCACGGTCACGTCGCCGCCATCCTCGGAACCTGCCAACAACTCGGCCTCGGCCGCATCCTCCACCGCAACCCCAGCCGCACCCGAGACCTCGCCCTCGCCGCCGTCGCCGCCCGCGCCCTCAACCCCGCTTCCAAACTCGCCACCGCTCGCCGCCTCTCCCCCGAATCCGCCGACTCCAGCCTCGGACCCATCCTCAACCTCGGCCCAGTCCACGGCAACGAAGTCCTCCACATGCTCGACTGGCTCCTCGAACGCCAGCCCTGGATCGAAAAAAGCCTCGCCAACCGCCACCTCCACGGCGGCGCCATGGTCCTCTACGACGTCACCTCCAGCTATCTCGAAGGCCGCCGCTGTCCCCTCGCCCGCTTCGGCTACAGCCGCGACGGCAAGAAGGACCGCCAACAGATGGTCTTCGGCCTCCTCTGCACCCCCGACGGCTGCCCGGTCGCGGTCCAGGTCTTTCCCGGCAATACCGCCGACCCCACGACCGTCGCCGCCCAGGTCCAAAAGGTCCGCCGGCGCTTCCGCATCGAACATCTCGCCCTCGTCGGCGACCGCGGCATGCTCACCAGCGCCCGCATCCGCGAGGACCTCCAGCCCGCCAGCCTCGACTGGATCTCCGCCCTCAACACCCGGGGAATCCGCAAGCTCCTCAAAGCCCCGGAACCGGACCAGACCCCGCCCCTGCGCCCCGGAGAACTCCTTCCCGACACCGTCGCCGAGATCCAAAGCCCCGACTTCCCCGACGAGCGCCTCCTCGTCTGCCTCAACCCCAGACTGCGCGAAGAGCGCGCCCGAAAGCGCGAAGCCCTCCTCGAAGACACCGAAGCCATCCTCGAAAACATCGCCGCCGCAGTCCGCCACGCCCGCCTCCGGGGAAAAGACGCCATCAACCGCCGGGTCGGCCGGGAAGCCAACCGCAAAAAGGTCGAAAAGCACTTCCACATCACCGTCAGCGACGACAACCTCGCCTGGTCCCGCCGCCACCACCGCATCGCCGCCGAGGCCCAACTCGACGGCATCTACGTCGTCCGCACCAGCCTCGACGAAGGCGCCATCGGCAGCCACGCTGCCGTCGAGGCCTACAAGAGCCTCTCCCGCGTCGAGCACGCTTTCCGCTCCATCAAGAATCTCATCAAGGTCCGCCCCGTCTTCGTCCATACCGAAAACCACGTACGTGCCCATGTCTTCCTCTGCATGCTCGCCTACTACCTCCAGTGGCATGTCCGCCGCCGCCTCGCACCCCTCCTCTTCGAAGACGATGACCGCCGCGCCGCCCGCGCCCAACGCAAATCCCCCGTGCAACCCGCACGGGTCTCCCCAAGCGCCAAGGCCAAGGCCGACACCCGGCGAACCCCCGACGGACTCCCCGTCCTGAGCTTCCCCGATCTCCTCAGCCATCTCGCAACCCTCACCCTCAACAAGGTCTCCCTCCCAGCAAAACCCGACGAGCCCTTCTCGGTGTTCGCACATCCCACCCCGCTCCAGAAAAAAGCTTTCCGCCTGCTCCAGATCGACCCACACAAATTTGTTGCCAGTAACCTGGCAGCTCTATCCGACCTATCCCATTGAAATAACGCCGCCCCCTCGATTCTTGCCCGTGAAGTTCCGCCTAGCCCGCTACCCGCGCCGGGTTCCAATCCACCGTCGCACCGTGCACTGATACTCGCGGTATGCCGCGCCGTGCTTTGAGAGCAGGTACTCCTCTTCCAGCCGGACCTGGACGGGAATCGCGAGGATGGCGGCGACGGTCGCGCCGAAGCTGAGCGCGTTCGGCGCCATCAGGAAAAACCCGCAGACCGCCGCCAGGATGCCCAGATAGATGGGGTTTCTCGACCGCAAAAAAAGCCCGTGGCGGATGAGGGCCGTCTTTTCGGAGGGATCGATTCCCATCCGGAACGAATCGGACATCTGTACCTGGGCGATTCCGATCCACAGGGTCGCGGCTGCGGCGAGCACCGCGCCGGTCGTGTGCGCGGCTCCGATCTCCAGGTAGGCGATGGGCGCGAGCCACGGCTTCAGCCCGGGCGCGAACGCGTACATGAGGGCAATGAACAGCCAAGCCGCGACGGACATCTTCAGGATCCGGTCCATCACGCCCCTGAGGGAGTCGTCCGCTCGCAGCTTGACCGGATTGATCCCCGTTCTCCGGTAGACGAGCACCACCCGCATCACGGTCAGCCCGTAGAAGGCCGCGAACAGGGCAAGGAGGACCATGCCGTCTGTCACCGCTCAGGAACAGGCGCGCCGGCGGCCATGAAGAGGCAAGACGGCCGGCACGCCAACCAGCGAGATGGCCCCGGCGGGCAGGGAACGCCGGTGTTCACACCGGCATCGCTGCGCGAGAGCGCAGCGATGTCGCACGTTGCCAAGTGCCCCGATGGTTCTGCCGGCGGCGCCATCTGGGTGAGTGGCGTCGTCGCAAGCCCCAGTGCCGCCCGACCAAACCGCGGGACGGCCCGTCTTCTACGCATGTTCAGTTCACCGCGCGCCGCAGCACATCAAGCCCATTGGGCGCGGATTGGCCTTCCTCGTCGACCGGAGGAGAAACGATCAGGGTTGTCACCCCTGCTTCCCGGTATGCGGCAATCCGCTCGGCGATCCTCGCCTCCGGCCCGACGAGGCATATCTCGTCCACGAGTCCGTCTGGAACCGCCGCAGCGGCTTCTTCCTTTTGGCCGTCGAGAAAGAGATCCTGGATCATTTTCGCTTCGGCCTCGTATCCGTAACTCCGGGCGAGATCGTTATAGAAGTTCTTGCTGCGCGCCCCCATACCTCCCACGTAGAGCGCGATGCCCGGCCGGAGCTGATTGCGGAGACGAGGGAGATCCTCCCCGAGAGCGCAATCGACCATCGGGGCGATTTCGAGGGGATTCGTGCGGCTCCGCTTCGCGGCGCCGGCAGCGAGGGCGGGCCCAAACACGTCCGCCGCCCGATCGGGCGAGTAGAGGAAGGGAAGCCAGCCATCGGCAATCTCCCCCGCCAGGGCTGTGTTTTGCGGACCGATCGAGGCGATGTAGATCGGGATCTCCGATCGGCGCGGCCGGAGCATGAGCTTCAGGGGCTTTCCGAGTCCCGTTCCCCCCGGCATCGGCAGACGGATCGACTCTCCCTTGTAGTCCAGGGGCCCTTGTCGACGCAGTATCTGACGGATGACCTCGACGGTCTCGCGGGTGCGGGTGACGGGCTTCGCGAAAGAGACGCCGTGCCAGCCCTCCATCACTTGCGGGCCGGAGACTCCGAGACCGAGCACCAGCCGTCCTCCGCTCAGGAGGTCCAGAGTCGCGGCCGTTTGGGCCAGCAGCGCGGGGCTCCGCGAACCGATGGGGAGAATGGCGGTTCCGAGGATGACTCGCTCCGTGACGGCGCCGATCGCCGACAGCACGCTCACGCCGTCGGAACCCCAGGCCTCGGACACCCAGACCGAATCGAATCCGGCGACCTCCGCCTGCTGTGCCAGGGCGACCGGGCCCCCACCGGGAGGACTGGCCGGCGCCCCGGTCGTCAGGTAGCCGAGATCGAGCCCCAAGCGCATCAAGCCGATTCCTGCCGCAGCCAGCGGACGAGCGCCTTGCCCGGATCGGCGATCTCTTCAACGGACGTGTACCAGAATGTCTCCCAACCCGTTTCCGGTAGCCCGGTGAACAGCATGAGGTTGAGCGGGTAGACCTCGCTATCGGTCGACCGTCGGAAATCGTCGCGGAACAGGAACACCGGTTTCTGCCAGGCGATCGCCATCCCGAGTTCCACCATGACCCCCTCGTCAGGGGGACAGCCATTCACCACGGCGAAGAGTCCGTCGGCGTCCCGGACATCGCCGAGGTCGGTTTGGCCGATCCGATATGCCCAACCCGGGGCGGCCCGATCCACTTGATTGTTGCGGGCGAAGGGCTCCCAGACCTCGGCGCCCAGTGCTTCCAGTGCGCAAACCAATTCCGCGAGCGGTCCCGCCCGCTGCCCTTCGGAAAACCCGTAAGAGTTGGCCAGATAGAGGGTCTTTCGGGTGCTCATGCGGTGTTCGAATGTCTGGCTCGCCGCCGTCGGCCAGAAGTGGGACGGGGGGCGGGAGGGACGGGTCCCGAAACCGGCGCCGGCGGCGCGACGCCATTCTTCGGGCACATGCTCTCCAGTGCGCATTCCCGGCAGTTCGGACTGCGGGCGGCACAGATCGCCCGGCCATGGAGGATGACGCGGTGGCTGAAGTTGGTCCATTCCCGGCGGGGAACGAGCGCCATCAGCCGCTGCTCGGTGTGAGCGGTGTTCTTCTTCGGCGCCAGGCCCAGGCGATGTGAGATGCGGAAGACATGGGTGTCTACGACCACCCCCTCGTTCTTCCCGAACCAGGTGCCGAGCACCACATTTGCGGTTTTTCGAGCCACTCCGAGAAGAGTGAGCAGGTCTTCCATGTTGTCCGGAACCTCGCCACCGAAATCGTCGCGGATCCGCTGGCAAGCGCCCATGATGGAACGGGTCTTGTTCCGGAAGAAACCGGTCGAATGGATCATCTCCTCCAGTTCGTCGGGGTCGGCAGCGGCGAAATCGCCAACCGCCGGATAGCGCGCGAACAGCGCCGGCGTCACCATGTTCACCCGCCGATCGGTGCACTGCGCGGAAAGGATGGTGGCGACCAGCAACTGGAGGGCGGATTCGTGCAGGAGCGCGCACTCGGCCGCGGAATACTCCTTCGCCAGCACCCGAACGATCCTTCCCGTCCGCCGGCGCAGAGCCGCGTCCGCGGATCCGCTTGCTGCGATTTTCCCGGTTGCGCCGGCCGGCGCCTTCTTCCGGGCGGCCGCCGCCACAGCCGCTGCTAGGTCAGGGGAGCGTCCGCGGGCGGCGAGGACGCAGTGGCGTAGCGGCGGCGAGGCATACGTCCCGCAAGCCAGGAGAGCCGCCCGGATTCGGCGGCGAGACGCATGGCGGCGGCCATTCTCAGCGGATCCCGGGCGGCCGCGACAGCAGTGTTCAGCAGCACCCCGTCGGCGCCCAGCTCCATCGCCACCGTCACGTCCGACGCCGTACCCACACCGGCGTCCACGATGACCGGAACGGAGACTGCTTCCCGGATGAGGGCGATGTTGTTGCGGTTCTGGATCCCGAGACCGGACCCGATCGGGGCTCCGAGCGGCATTACCGTCGCGGCGCCGGCCTGCTCGAGCTTTTGGGCAACCACCACGTCGTCACTCGTGTACGGAAGGACCACGAAACCGTCGGCGACCAGCTCGCGGGTGGCGATGAGGAGTTCCTCGTTGTCCGGGTACAGCGTCTTCCGGTCCCCGATGACTTCGAGCTTGATCCAGTTCGAAAGTCCTGCCTCGCGGGCAAGGTGAGCCGTGCGGACCGCTTCCGCAGCGGTGAAGCAATCGGCGGTGTTGGGGAGCAGCGTGTACCGGTCCCGGGGGATGTAGTCGAGCAGGGTTTCCTCCGCGTCGAGGTCCACCCGGCGGACGGCCACCGTCACCATCTCGCACCCCGAAGCGGCGTGACAGTCCCGCATCAGCGGGAGCGAGGAGTACTTGCCGGTCCCGAGGATCAAGCGGGATTTGAAGGTGTGGCCGCCGAGTGAGAGCGGGGAATCTTCGACCGACGCCAACTTAACAACCTGTGGACGAAGTGACGTGAGTACCGAGACCGGTGAGGCGCCTGGCTGACAAGGCGCGCGAGGGAGGAGCCCCCACCGGGAGAACTGGCCCGAGTGTATTTCGACCGAAGCGCAACGCCGAGCGCCGCGAAGCGGGGCGATTCAGCCGGGATGCATCGCCGGTCGAATGCCGCGTGACTTTGTCCACAGGCTGTTAACCACCCCCCACGAAACTCACGATCTCCACCCTGTCTCCCGGCTTCAGGACGGTGGTTTCCTGGTCGGCCCGGCGCACCAGGTTCCCGTTCAACTCGACGGCCACCGGGCGGCTCGCGAGTCCGAGGGCCTCGAGGGCGCCCCGCACCGAAGCGGGATGCGGCACCGGGCGCTCTTTTCCATTGATGGACAGCATGCCGGCCATGTCGGGGGAATCAACCCGGCCGGATTGTTCGCTGGCAGGAACCATGAAGATTGGTCCGGGAAGGGTACTTCGTCGGCCGGCCGGATCCGGCCTTGTGACCTGGTCCGCTCAATCGTCTTCAAGGGTGCTGCCAAGTGCCGCCAGCAGTTCGTCGGTCTCGTCCTCGGCGACGGTGCGAAGGTCGAGGAGCACCCGCTCCTCCACGATCCGGGAGACGACCGGCGGCTCGCACCCGAGAAGGCGCTTGCGGATTTCCTCCGCCGTGCGGCCGGTGCAGTCGAGGGCAAGACAGTGCGTCGGGAGTCCGGCTCCGGGAGCGGCTCCTCCGCCGATCCGCGATGTCTCCCGGACGATCTCCACCTGCCACCCGGCGCTCGGGTTCAATGCCGATCCAAGGCGTCGGGCCGCGGCTTCGATCTCTGCGAGGGGCCGTGCGATGGCCCGGATGACGGGAATCTCGCGGGCGGCGCGCCCGGTGAGATGGCTCCAAAGCGTCGCCTGAAGGCCGGCGATCGCCATCTTGTCGGGGCGGAGAGCCCGGGCGAGCGGGTTCTGGCGGCAGGCCCGGATCACCTCCGGTGTCCCCAGCAGAATGCCCGCCTGGGGGCCTCCGAAGAGCTTGTCTCCCGAGAAGACGACGAGATCGGCTCCCGACGCCACGCGGTCGGCGAGGGTCGGCTCGTCCTCCGCACCCTCCACTCCGAGCTCCGCCAGCGGTTGCAGGTTGCCGCTTCCGAAGTCCTCGATGACCGGAGTTCCGAACTCGGCTCCCAGCGCCACGAGGTCGGCAGTGGGAGTTGCCTCGGTGAAGCCGACGATCCGGAAGTTGGATTGGTGGACCTTGAGCAGCGCCCCTACCTCGCCGTCACTCTCGGTCATGGCCCGCCGGTAGTCGTCGATGCGTGTGCGGTTCGTCGTTCCCACTTCGACGAGCCGCGCGCCGCTCTTCTGGAGGATGTCCGGAATCCGGAAGGAATCCCCGATTTCGACCAGTTCCCCGCGGGACACAACGACGTCCTTTCCGGCGGCGAGGGTGTCGAGCGCCAGCAGGACGCCGCCGGCGGCGTTTCCGGTGACGAGCGAAGCCCTGCCGGGAAACATGGCCTCGAACAGGCCGGCGAGGTGCTGTTGGCGACTCCCCCGGGCGCCGGAAGCGAGATCGAATTCGAGATCGGAGTAGCCGCTCGCAGCGCGGAACACGGCCTGGGCGGCGCGCTCGGAAAGGGGCGCCCTTCCCAGATTGGTGTGGACGATGACTCCGGTGGCGTTGATCACCCGCCGGAGGTCGGGCCCGGCGGCCCGGTCGAGCCGTGACTGCACCGCGGCGGCGAGCCAGATCTCAGGATCGCGAGAGAAGCCCGCCGGAACGGCCGCGGCGCGCACTGCCCGGCGAAGTTCAGAAATCTCCGCCCGCAGAGCGGCGGTAACCAGCGGCCGCCCGAACGTGGCGGCGAGGGTACGGAAGCGGGTTGACTCGAGGAGTCGGCCCACGGCCGGGAGCTGCGCGAATGCTGTTGCCTGGCTTCGGGACACGGAATCAACCCGCCGGAATCGAAGGACCGTTCCGACGATCTCCAAGGATATCCACCGGGCGCCGCTGCCCTGTTAGCATCCGCCGCCCTCCGGCCCATGAAAGATCCTGCAAACTCCAACAACCATCCACGCCGCGCGCTGTTGAGCGTAAGCCGGAAGGAAGGCCTCGACGCCTTCGCCCGCGGTCTGGTAGAGCGCGGGTTCGAGATCGTGGCCAGCGGTGGCACCGCGCGATTTCTTCGGGATTGCGGCCTCGCGGTGCGGGAGGTTTCTGAGGTAACCGGACATCCCGAGATCCTTGATGGCCGCGTCAAGACCCTCCATCCGCGAATCCATGGGGGCATCCTTGCCAGGCGTTCGCGCCCGCACGACCTTGCCTCCCTCCGCGAACTCGGCATCGAGCCCATCGATGTGGTTGCGGTGAACTTCTATCCCTTCGAGGAGACCGTGGCCCGAGGAGCCGAAGAGGACGAAGTTCGCGAGAACATCGATATCGGGGGACCCTGCCTGGTGCGGGCCGCAGCCAAGAACTGGCCCGACGTCACCGTGGTCGTTGACCCTGCCGACTACCCGGCGGTGCTTGCCGCCCTGGACGATCCTGAGCCCGGCGCCGGGTTGACGTTGCGCCAGCGTCTCGCCGCGACTGCCTTCGCCGCCACCGCTGCCTACGATCGCGCGGTGGCGGCTTCTTTCGCCGCCCCGGGAACTGACGGCGCGTTCCCCGAGCGGGTATCCGTCGAGTTCGAGAGAGTCGCCGAACTCCGCTACGGGGAGAACCCCCACCAGACCGCGGCGCTGTACCGCGATTCAGGCCCCGGACGCGCCGGGATTCCGGGCGCCCGGCAACTCCACGGCAAGGAACTCTCGTACAACAACATTCTGGACCTCGATGCCGCGGTCCGGCTGGTCGCCGACCTGGCGAATGCTCGCGGGGAGAACGAAGCGGCCGCCGCGATCATCAAGCATTCGAATCCGGCCGGCGCCGCCGTTGCCGAGACTCTGGCGGACGCCTATCGGGCCGCCCGAGCCACCGATCCCGTCTCCGCATTTGGCGGCATCGTGGCGCTCAGCCGCGAGGTGGACCTCGGCACCGCGAAGGAAATGGCCTCGACCTTTTTGGAGGCCATTGCCGCACCGTCCTTCCATCCGGATGCGTTCGCCCGGCTCCGGCGCAAGAAGAACCTGCGTCTGATCGAGATGACCGATCTCGGTGGCTTCGCCCCGAGCGGACGCACCTTCGCGCGGGTGGCGGGCGGCCTGCTGGTCCAGGATTGGGACCGCGGCGATGACGAGTCCGCCTATCGGGTGGCTACCCGGCGCGAGCCGTCGGAGTCCGAATGGGAGGGTCTCCGTTTTGTCTGGCAGGCGGCGAAACACGTCAAGTCCAACGCCATCGTGGTTGGCCGCGGCAGCGCACTTCTCGGGGTGGGAGCCGGCCAGATGAGCCGGCTCGACTCCTGCCGGCTGGCGGTCGAGAAGGCTCAGTCCTCGCTCGAGGGTGCGGTGGCGGCGTCGGATGCGTTCTTCCCGTTCGCCGACGGATTGGAAGTGTTGGCGGATGCCGGGATCACCGCAGTGATCCAGCCCGGTGGTTCCGTGCGGGACCAGGAGGTCATTGACGCCGCCGACGAACGCGGGTTGGCGATGGTCCTCACGGGCGCCCGCCACTTCCGCCACTAGCAGCCGGTGGTGGAACCCGCGTGAGCGCCGAGGCCGGCGAGACGCCCGGCTGACAAGGCGCGTGAGGGAGGAATACCGGGTGTATTTCGACCGAAACGCAGCGATGAGCGGCGCGCAGCGACGCGGTGAACAGCCGGTGGTGGAACCCACGTGAGCGCCGAGGCCGGTGAGGCGTCCGGCTGACAAGGCGCGTGAGGGAGGAATACCGGGTGTATTTCGACCGAAACGCAACGATGAGCGGCGCGCAGCGACGCGGTTCAGCCGGGATGGATCGCCGGCCGAACGCCGCGTGCGTTTCACTACCGGCTGTTTGGCCGGGATGGATCGCCGGCCGAACGCCGCGTGCGTTTCACTACCGGCTGTTTGGCCGGGATGGATCGCCTGCCGAGCCCCCACCGGGAGAACTGGGCCGCGTGGGTTCCACCACCGGCTGCTTGGTCGGGCGGTCCGGAACCGGGGCCCGCAGCCGCCGTCTCATCCAACCCCTCTCCAATCCGTCCATCCGTAGCGACGCGCCTCCCACAGTGCGCTTTCCAGTCCCCGTCACGGCGTGCATCAACCTCACACCGCCACTCATCACCAATTGGAACGCCGACCTCCGGCCAGTTCTCCCGGTGGGGGCCGGCATGGCCCGCCGCCGGCGGGCGTTGGCTCCGCCAACCACCCTCACCGCTAGCGACAGCGGAGGCGCGTATTCCCAATCGTTCTCACGACGCCGGGAAAGCCATCGCCCACCTCTCTTTCCAACCCAACTACATGTAGCGACGCGCCTCCCACAGTGCGCTTTCCAGTCCCCGCCACGGCGAGCACGAATCTCACATTGATGCCCGACAGCGCGGCGAACGCGTGAGACTGTCCGGCGCTGATCCCCCGAACCAAGGGCGACAGCGGTAAATTCCCGTTCCATGTCTCGGACGGCCCGCTGGGTTCTGCTGGCGCTCGTCGGGGTGGCGCCCGGCACGGTGCTGGGAGCTCAGGAACCTGGTTCCACCGATCCGGCGACCGAGCAGGCCGACGAAGCCGAGGAACCCGTCGCTATCGATCCGGTTGCCGAGGCCTACCGGGTGTTCGGGGAAGGTCGGCTCGCCCAGATGTCCGGGGGGCGCGACGAAGCGGTCGCCGCCTACCGGCGGGCGGCCGAACTCGACGTTCAGGCAGCCGAGCCGCTCATCGCCATCGCCAACCTCAGTCTCGCGGCCCTCGATCTGGAGGCCGCCGAGGCGGCCGCGGCCGAGGCCGTAGAACGGGATCCGGACGCCGCTGCCGCCCACCGGGCGCTCGGCGCCGTGTACTTTCGCCGCCTCCGATCTGGAGACGATCCAGAGGCCGCCGAGCGCGCGATTTCTTCGTTGGGTGAGGCGGTGCGCCTCGATCCCGAGGATCTCCGCAGCCGCTCGGAGTTGGCCCGCCTGCTCGCTGCCTCGCAGCGCGGCGAAGAGGCGGCTTCCCATCTTCGCGAGCTTGTCCGCCGGGCCCCCGATGCGTTTGGTGAACTTCTCCTGCTGGCGCAACTCCGTCTCACCGCAGGCGATAGGGAGCAGGCATTCGACTACCTCCTTCGGTCGCTTCGCATCGAACCGCGGCAGCCGGATGCGCGTGAGATGGTGGACGACCTCCTTCGGAACGGGGACATCCCGGGCCGGACGGTGGAAGAAGCGCTCGCAGAAGTGGTAGCGCTGTACCAGGCCGGGTCGGTCCAATATCCGGACGATCAGGCGCTCAGGTTGTCGCTGGCGGACGGTTTGGCCCGGCTGGGCCGCCTGGACGAGGCCGCCCAAGCCTTCGAGCAACTGCTCGTGGCGGAGCCCCGTAGCGAAATCGCCCTCATGGGTCTTGCGATGGTGCGCCGGCAGCAGCGGCGGCTCGAAGATGCGGAAGCGGCCCTGGTGAGGCTGCTGGACGAGAACAGCCGGAGCGTCCCGGCAAGGCTGGCGCTAGGCGGAGTCTTCTCCGCTCGCTGCGAGTACGCGCAGGCAGCCGAAGAATTCCAGACTCTGGTGTCGCTCCCACAAGACGCCTACGGCCTGGGACGCCGTCGCGAAGTGCTTGCTCGTCTGGCGCAGACCCTGGAGCAGGCCGGGCAGTACGCGGAAGCGTATGACGCGTTGGGAGAGGCCGTGCTGCTTTCCGGGGAAACCACGGAGGCTTTCCGTTATCGGGTAGCGCTCGTCCAGAACCGACTCGCGGCCGGCCAGCCGGATGAGGCAGCAAGGCTCATTGAGGGTCTGATCAGCGACCGGCCGGGAGAACCCGGGTTGCTGGCCCTCCAGGCTCGGGTGCTGGATGCGGCAGGCCGCAATGACGCGGCGCTTGGAATCCTCCGCGCTCTGGTGGCCGAGTACCCGGAGACAGGGGGAGTGGTGCACGCCCTGCTCCGTCACCACGTGACGGCGGGAGATCTCCCGGCTGCGGAAACGATTGCTCGCCAGTGGCTCGAAGAAAAGGCAGATGACCAGGCTTTCCGATTCCAGCTTGCCGCCCTGCTCGAGCGCCAGGGGAAACTTCAGGAGGCGGAGCAAGAGTTCCGGCGGGTTATTGCGGCAGAACCCGACCACGACCTGGCTCTGAACTATCTCGGCTACCTGCTTGCCGACCGGACCGATCGGCTTGAGGAGTCGGAGAAACTGATCCAGCGGGCGCTCGATGAGGATCCTTACAACGGCTCCTACCTCGACAGCCTCGGCTGGGTGCAGTTCCGCCAGGGCGACCTGAGCCAGGCAGAACCGAACCTGCTTCGGGCCCGGCAATGCATGCCGGAAAACAGCGTGGTCCTGGACCACCTAGGGGATCTCTACCGGGCAAAGGGGAACACCGAGGAAGCGGTCCGCTTCTGGCGGATGGCCCTCCAGCACGACGGCGACGAGGAACTCGAACGAGAGGCAATCGCCCGAAAAATCGAGGAAGCCAGTAACGATCCCTAGCAGCCTGTGGATAAAGTGGCGTGAGCGCCGGGCGCCTCACCGCTCTCGCGAGTTCCACCACAGGCTGTTAGCGCTGCAACTTGCGTTGCTCTGCTGCTTGGGGGCGTCGATAGGGTGCGCAACCAGGCGTCCGCAACTACCTCCTGCCCCCCTGAGTGAACCCGAAGCCGTACGCCTACTTGACGAGACGGCCACTTTGGCCGCCAGCGTGCGTCGTTATCAGGCCGTCGTTGGTGTGCGCGGAGAGAGTCAGCGGGGTCGGTTTTCCGGACGCCTGCTGGTGGTGTTCGCCCGGCCGGCGGAGCGTGCGGATCCCGAAGCCGTTGACGCCCTGCGCCTCGAACTCTTCGCTCCGGTGGGAGGGTCCCGCTGGACGCTGGTTGCCGGACCGGGTCACACCCGGCTGGTTGTCCCCGGCGAGCGAGCCTTCGCCGAGGGAACCGAACTTGAGGAGTTCACCGGTCCGCTGCTCGGTGTCGCCGTCGGGCTCGACCAGATCGCCGCGCTTCTCGTTGGGAGCGGCACCCCCATCGGCGGGCAGGAGGGCATCCGGTCGCGTCCGGCTGGCGGATCCGTGGTGCTCGACAACGGGGCCGAGGTGTGGTGGGACGGCTCAGGACCCGACGCCCAGGTTCGCCGGGTCTCGACCAGGGGGTATGAGGCCCGCTACCCGGGCGACTACCGCCGGCAGGGACGACAGGTGCCGCGAAGAGTCCAGGTCGCCTCGGATCAAGTGCAAGCCACCCTCACGGTCGAGGAACTGGAGGTGAATGCCTCGCTGCACGCCGATTCGTTCCGTGTTCGGACACCGGCCGGATACCGGAGGGCTCAAATCCGGGAACTGAGTCGAGCCTCGAGGCTTCCGGAGCAATGAACCGGACAAACAGCCTGTGAACGAATTTGCGCGGCGTTCGGGCGGCGATCCATCCCGGCTGAAGCGCCCCCCCACCGGGAGAACTGGTGCTGCGCGTCGCTCATCGTTGCGCTTCGGTCGAAATACACTCGGGCCAGTTCTCCCGGTGGGGGCTCCTCCCTCGCGCGCCTTGTCAGCCGGGCGCCTCGCCACCCTCGGCGCTCACGCAACTTCGTCCACAGGCTGTTGAGGTCAGATTCCGTGGGGAAATGGCCGGATGCCCGCTCTCGGGCGGACGGGAACCAGCCCGGGCAGGCTCTCGTCGTTCGCACGCCGGCCAAGATCAATCTGGGACTTCGGGTTCTCTCGCGACGGCCTGATGGTTACCACGCGATCCGCACCCTGTTGGCCGGCGTGGACCTTTGGGACACCCTCACCTTCGAACCGGGCGGCGATGCCCTGCGGCTGGAATGCGACACTCCTTCCATTCCGACTGACGAAACCAATCTGGTCGTTCGTTCGGCGCTGCTTCTTCAGGAGTTCCTCGGCCGGAGCCTTCCCGGAGTGCGTATCCACCTCGAGAAGGGCATTCCCGCGGGCCGTGGGCTCGGCGGGGGAAGCTCGGACGCTGCCGCCGCGCTCATCGGCTTGAACCGCTTGTTCGGGCTTGGACTTCGGCGTTACGAGCTGCACCGGCTGCTGGCCGCGGTCGGGATGGATGCTCCGTTCTTCTTGTACGGAGGGCTGGCCCTGGCGACTGGCCGCGGCGAGCAGGTATTTCCGGTGTCCGCCGGCCGAGAACTGCCGCTTGTCCTTCTTATTCCGGAGTTCGGGATTCCCACTCCGGACGCCTATCGCGGGCTTCCGGAGCCGCCGGCTTCTGCCATCCGAGACGGTGGGTACGTACGGGCCGATAGTCTGTTACGGTTTCTTGAGTCGGGTCCCTCGGGGCCCCAACTCAGTGGCAAGCTCCTCGCGGGATGCTTTCCGAACGACCTTGAACGGTCTACCGTGCTGCAAACGACCCGGCCTTCCGATGCGATTTCGCGGATGCGGAACGCCCTCCATGCGGCCGGAGCTGTCGAAGTGGCCATGTCGGGAAGCGGATCGGCGGTGTTCGGCGTCTTCCCTGACCGGGAGCGGGCGACACTGGCGGCCTCCCGACTTTCGCGGGGGAACCTTCGGGCGATCGCCACCCGCACGATTTCCCGAAGCGAACACCAGACGGCCCTCTTTGGGGACTCACCGGATGGGGCGTGGCCGAGGGGATAGGCGCCGGATTTTGGTTCCGGTCTACGAGGGTTCGAATCCTTCCGCCCCAGCCCAGAGATCCAGGGTGAGCCGGTGATCCGTCCGTGATCTTCCGACACCTGCGTTCCCGCGCCGGCACGCGCTTATCGCCACCCGCTCCATCGCCATGACCGAGCAAGCAACGACCGCCGGGTGCCAGTCGCAGACTCACGGGTTTGCCGGCGCGCTCAAGGTCATCGGGGGCTCTTCCAATCCGAACCTGGCGTCCGCGATCGCGCGGAATCTGGATGTCCCGCTTGCCGAGGCTGCACTCGGACGCTTCCGTGACGGAGAAGTCCGCTTCCAGATCAAGGACAACGTCCGGGGCGCGGACGTCTTCGTGATCCAGTCCACATCCCCGCCCGTCAACGAAAACCTGATGGAACTGCTCATCATGGTGGACGCGCTGAAACGGGCGTCGGCTGCCCGCATCAACGCGGTAATTCCCTACTACGGGTACGCGCGGCAGGACCGGAAGGACCGTCCGAGGGTGCCTATTTCGGCCAAGCTGGTGGCCGACCTGCTCACCGTGGCCGGAGTGCACCGCGTGATCTGCATGGATCTCCATGCCGGTCAGATTCAGGGTTATTTCAACATTCCCGTGGATCACCTGTACGCCACGCCGGTCATGCTGGAACATCTCCCAAGCCTCGATCTGGAACGGCCGATCGTGGTCTCGCCGGACGCCGGGGGTGTCGAGCGGGCTCGCGCGTACGGCAAGAAGCTCGGCGTAGGCATCGCCGTCATGGACAAGCGGCGAGGCAGCGACAACGAAGTGGAGACCATCCACGTGGTCGGCGATGTGCGCGGCCGTTCCGCAGTGCTGGTTGATGACATCGTGGACTCCGCCGGAACTCTGGTGCGGGCCGCCGAGGCGCTTCGGGAGGAGGGAGCCACCCGGGTGCTCGCGGCCTGCACGCACGCCGTCCTCTCCGGCCCCGCGGTTCAGCGGGTAGAAGACGGCCCACTCGAGCGGCTCATCGTGGGCGACACGATTCCGCACTCCCGCGAGGTTCTTGCGGCGAGTACCAAGATCGAAGTCTTGTCCGTCGCTTCGCTCTTCGCGCGCGCTATCGAGAGCGTGCACGGGGAGGCTTCGGTCAGTTCGCTCTTCGTCTGACGACGACCAAGCGGTTTCCGAACGGGGCCATGAGTCTGGTCAGGCTCGGATCATCGATGCGGATTGGGTCAGGGCCCCGTTCGGAAACCGCCCGGCGCTTCGCGCCGCGAACCGAAACTCCCTTGCGCGCTGACGCGCGCGGCGGCGAGTTCCGATTCGTAGTTTTCTTCTTGTGAAAAGGGGGGCGGCGGCCCCCCCCTTCACACTTTCCCCCCGGTCACGCCGGCAGCGAACAGGTTCGCTGCCATTGTTTTCGCTCGCTCAGAACAGCGCCCGAGGGGCAAGAGCGCCCGTGTTCACGCCCCCACCGGGAGAACTGGCCGGCATCGCGGCCGAAGACCGCGAAACTCCCACGGCTATCCGTGTGCAGGAGCCGTACGCTCCGTCGCCGGGCTTCGCCCAGCGGGCGGACTGGAAGGCCCCCACCCGGAGGACTGGCCGGCGTTCGCTTGCCGCGGCGCCATGATGCCAGCCGGAGGCGGTGCCGCACGTTTGCTGACGCGCAATTCTGCGGCGCTGACTGCTAGACTTCGCCGCCCTGTATTGCCGGTGAGGAGTGGATTTCGCTGAGGCGGCATCCACGAGGCTTCTCAGGCGCACTCTCCCGGGGCTCGCCGAGAAGGGTCTTTGAGGATGGCGCTTCCTGCGTCCCCTCTTTCCGTTCCCGGATCTCCTCCCACCCCTGTCCACAACGAACACACCCACGCACACTTCCATGGCTCAACTCTCGATTCCCGCGAGTTCCCGCACTGCGGTCGGCAAGGGGCCGAATCGCCGCCTTCGGTCGACCGGGATGATTCCGGCCGTCGTTTACGGAGGCGCGGGAAGCGCCCGCCCGCTCGCAGTTTCACCACGGCAGGTCACTGAAATCGTTCGATCTCCGCGCGGCGTGAACACCATTTTCTCGCTGGAGATCGACGGCGAGGAGAGCATGGAGCAGGTGATGATTCACGACTATCAGCTGCATCCCCTCGACCACTCGGTTCTGCATGCCGATCTGATGCGGGTGGACCCGGACAAGGCGTCCGACTGGCATGTTCCGGTTCACCTCGAAGGGGAATCCCAGGGTGTCAAGCGCGGTGGATACCTCGATTTCGTTACCCGGTCCCTCACCGTCAGTTGCCTGCCGCACGACATACCGGAGTTCCTTCCCCTCGCCGTCACCGAGCTCGACTACGGTGACACCGTCCGGGCGGCGGACATCGATTTGCCGGAAGGGCTCACCCTCTCAGCGGAACGCGACGTTGTCATCGTGCACGTCTCCCCGCCCAAGGGAACTGCCGAGGACGAGCAGGAGCAGGAAGACGAGAGTGAAGCGCCCGAAGAGTGATCCGCCGAACCTTTCTGATCCAAGGTGTTGCCCAGTCTCCGTTCCCAGTCGGCGTCCTGGTCGGCTTTCCCTGTGAGCGATCGCCGTTCGAGCGTTGCCGGCGAGACCGCGAGAGGGATGCCGGACGAAGCTCCGACTCGTGTCAAAGTTCCCGTCCAGATCGTTGTGGGGCTCGGTAACCCGGGCGCCCGCTATGAGGGAACCCGGCACAACATCGGTTTTGATGCCGTTACCTCGCTCATGGAAGACCGATCCGTTCAGTCTCGCCATTTCGACGGCGGCCTTCTCGTCCAGACCGAGATTGCCGGTCGGGAGATCGGTTTGCTGCGCCCGATGGGTTACATGAACCGGAGCGGGGGTCCGGTGCGACGCCTTTTGCAGAGTGAAGGCCTGTCGTCGGAGGCGACCCTCATCGTGTGTGATGACTACGCGCTCCCGCTGGGAGCGATAAGAACCCGCCGCCGCGGCAGCGACGGCGGCCACAACGGCCTGGCGTCCATCCTGTCGGCTCTCGGAACGGACGAGATCCCAAGGATGCGCCTCGGCATTGGACATCCCCCGGCCGGCGAGGACCCGGCTGACTTTGTGCTTTCCCGCTTCGCCCCCCATGAGACCGCTCCGGTGGAGGATCTGTTGGAGCGCGCGGTACAGGCCATCGAAACCGCAGTCGGGCAGGGGATCGAGACTGCGATGAACCGGTTCAATCGGACGGCCGCATGATGCGGAACCGTCCTCAAATTCCCGCACAGTTCCTTGCGGATGGCGTCACTGGTGACGCTGGAGACAGCCTCGAATGAGCGTACAGTCGAGTCCCCAAACGACGGCCCCGGCGGCCCCCCCACAAGCGGATTCCCTGATGAACGGCTACGAGTTCATGTTTATTCTGGACCCGACCCTCGATGACGCGGCCTCCCTGGCCGTAGTTGAGCGCGTGGAGGGAATCGTCAAGGGGCAAGGCGGCGAGATCGTGAGCCTGAAGCCGTGGGAGCGGCGCCGGCTTGCATATCCGATCGCCGGGCAGCACGAGGGCCTCTACATCCTTTGTTACTTCGATGCGCCTCCGGCTTCCATCAGGGGCATCGAAAGCCGGGTTCGCCTCGCCGAAGGCGTCTTGCGATTCATTGTGCTGCGGACAGACAAGGAGACCCGTGAACGCGATCAGGCCGCGGACCTTCGCCGGCGCGAAGAACGCGCCACCCGCGCCGCAGCGGCCGCCGCTGAAGCCGCCGCCCGAGCAAGTGAGGAAGCGGCCCAGGGAGCCGTCGAGAAAGAGCCCGAGGGAGCCGGAGACGTGGCGTCACAGAACGGGGCCACGCAGCGTGGGTCCACTCAAAACGTCGAGGAGGAGACCTCATGAGCGACAGACTCGCGACCCCTCGCCGCCGGCGTCGGCAGACCGTTCGGCGGGTGAGAGTCAACCCAATACTGAATGGCGTGGACCGGGTGGACTGGAAGGATGTGGATTTTCTTCGCGAGTTCCTCGGTGATCGCGCCAAGATCGCGCCACGCCGGGTATCGCGGGCCAGCGCCCGAGCACAGCGCCAGATCCGGATCGCCATCAAACGCGCCCGGCAGATGGCGCTCTTGCCCTACGAATAGGGCCACCGACGGGGAAGAGTCCCATGCGCCTCCTGTTGAAACAGCCCGTAGATTCCCTGGGTGAGCCGGGCGACGAAGTCAACGTCCGCCCGGGCTACGCTCGCAACTACCTGCTTCCTCGACGGATCGCAGTTCCGATCACGGACGAAAACCGCCAGGAGGTGGCCGAAGCCACAAAAGTGTGGGCCGTGCAGAGGGTCAAGGAAAAGGACGCGGCCGAGGCTCTCGCCCGTGCTCTCGAAGGCCAGACCCTCCGTTTCGATCGTCGGGTGAAGACCGACTCCAACGAGCTCTACGGGTCCGTTTCGGTGCAGGACATCGCCAGGCAGCTTGCGGACAACGGGTTCGAGATCGCCCGCAACCGCATCATTCTCGGTGGCCCCATAAAGGTCGCTGGCCCAACGTCGGCCGTTGTCCGGCTTCACAGCGAAATCGAGGTGGACCTTCCGATCGAGGTTTCCCCGGTCGCCGCCGGGTCCCTCGGAGTGGAACCGCTGCCGGAGATCCCGACGGAGGTGTCAGCGAGTCGCGTTGATGAAGCCGAACCCGACGAGGACGAGGCTGTCTCCGGGGTGTCCTCCGAGGAAGCGGACGACTCGGAGGACTGACCGCGCCGAGCAGCCTGTGAACAAAGTCACGCGGCCCAGTTCTCCCGGTGGGGGGTCGAGCGACGAACCATCCCGGCTGAACCGCTTCGCTCATCGTTGCGCTGCGGTCGAAATTCACTCGGGCCAGTTCTCCCGGTGGGGGCTCCTCCCTCGCGCGCCTTGTCAGCCGGGTCCCCACCGGGAGAACTGGGCCTCGGCGCTCTCGGCGCTCACGCCACTTTGTCCACAGGCTGCTGGCGGCGGAACTGCTGAGGCGCCCATGACCGGCCCACCCCGTCGCTCCGGTCGCCGGCGGGACGCCGCCGGGAAATCGTCCCTCCTGCACCACCAGATAGCGGGGATGGCGTCGCCGTCCCGAGCTTTCTTCCCTGCCATGCCTTCCGGCCCCCCTCCCTTCGGGGAACAGTTGTAGCGAGGCGTCTGGCCGTGCCGGACGAAACCGTCCGCCTTCCGCAGGATCCGGCAGCCGAGCGGGCGGTCCTTGCCGCGGTACTTGTGGATCGGCGTCAGCTCGACGCGGTTCGCGAGATTGTGAAGCCCAAGGATTTCCTCGATGTCCGCCATCAGCGGATCTTCGAGGTCTTTTGCGTACTCGACGACGCCCCCGAGGTCCGGAAGATCGACCTGCTCACCGTTCGCGCGGAACTCGAGCGGAGCGGAAGACTGGACGCGGCGGGCGGCGGAGGCTATCTGAGCGAAATGCTCGATGGGGTGGCGCGTTCCTCGAATGCTGCGGACTACGCCAAGCTGGTTCGCGAGCGCTCGCTCAGCCGCGAACTCCACCATTTCGGCAGCCGCATCGCGAGCGATGCGATCCGGAACTCCCCGCAGGAAATCCTGGCTGCTGCCGAGCAGGATCTTTTTCAGATCGCGGAAGGGTCCTTCGCTTCCGGCCCGGTTCGGCTTACCGAGGACCTCGCCCGTCTCGCCGAGGAGTCCTCCCAACAACGTGAGGGATTCTCGGGAATCCGCACCGGATTTCAGGACCTCGACAACCTCATGGGCGGTCTCCGAAAATCGGAGCTCATCCTGGTCGGAGCCCGACCCGGTGAAGGCAAGACCAGTTTGGCGCTCAACATTGCCCTGGCCGCCGGCCACGCCGGCAAGCGGGTGCTGATTTTCAGTCTGGAGATGCCCCGCCGGCAGATTGCCGCGCGGCTGCTGTTTTCCCAGGCAGAGGTAGACGCCCGGCAGCTCTTACGCCCCGGATTGCTCAGTGAAAGGGATCGCAGACTTATTCAGAACACGCTTCCGCTTGTCGCCCGCATGCCGATTTACGTGGACGATTCGAACGTGACGCCCGTCGAACTCCGATCCAAAGCGCGTCAACTCAGTCGCGAACACGGCCTCGATCTGATCGTGATCGACTACCTGCAACTGATGCGCGGTTCGGAGCCGGGATCCCGGCGCTTCGAAAACCGCAACCTGGAGATCGCCGAGATCAGCCGGTCTTTCAAGCTGTTGGCCAAGGAACTCGACGTGCCGATCCTGGCGCTTTCTCAGCTCAGCCGGGCGCCGGAACAGCGCACCGGAGCTTGGGCGGCGCCGCGGCTCTCCGACCTGCGTGAATCGGGCGCCCTCGAGCAGGATGCGGACATCGTGATCTTCATCCACCGGGAGTGGAAGAAAAAACAGGAAGGGGCGGGCGAGATCGAAACGCCGCCTCCCCCCGTACGCCGGGTAATCGTTGCGAAGAATCGCAACGGTCCGGTTGGCAGCATCAAGCTCGCCTGGCTCGATCGCTACACACGGTTTCAGAATCTGGCGGACCAGGAGGCCGGCCGGGACGACTATCCCGATCCGGGTGAGAACGCGGGTTGGTGAGCCGGTGGCCAAACGATCCAATGTTCGCTTCGCCTGCGTGGAATGCGGGCAGGACTACTCCCGCTGGATGGGGTACTGCCCGTCCTGCTCCTCGCAAACGCCGCTCGTCGAACACCAGGCGCCGCAGGAGGATTCCGCGGGCGGACGCTGGCGCGGATTCGCCGCGGCGGCTGGCGGAGGCGCCTCGGCGCCGGTTTCCTGGAACGAAGTAGACACCGCGGCGGTGCCCCGCCGTCCGCTGGGTATCCCCGAACTCGACCGCGTTCTGGGTGGCGGGGTCGTTCCCGGGTCCGCCGTGCTCGTCGCCGGGGAGCCGGGCGCGGGGAAGAGCACCCTCCTGCTGCAGTTGGCCGCCGCCGCTGCCGCTTCCGGCGAGCCCGTCCTGTACGTGAGCGGAGAGGAGTCCGAGCATCAACTCAAGTTACGCGGCGAGCGCCTCGGCATACGGCCTGAATCGCTTCTCCTCTTCTCGGAAACCAGCATGCCCCGCATCCTCGAAGCGGCGCAGTCCGTGGAGCCGCGCCTCCTGGTCCTCGATTCCGTCCAATGTGTCCACTCGCCGGAGATCAGCAGCGCCCCCGGGACGGTCACCCAGGTCCGGGAGGCGGCCGCATCGCTCGTGCTGTACGCCAAGGCGACGCGGGTTCCGGTGTTCATCATCGGTCACGTCAACAAGGACGGCGCCATCGCCGGCCCCCGCACCCTCGAACACATGGTGGACACGGTGCTGCACTTCGAAGGGGACCGGAGGCAGTCGCACCGGCTGCTGCGGGCAACAAAGAACCGGTTCGGCGCTGCAGGAGAACTCGGCGTGTTCGACATGACCGGACAGGGACTCGTACCGGTCCAGAACCCCTCGGAGCTCTTCCTCACCGGAGGCGCCCCCAAACCAGGGTCGGCGGTCGTCTGTACGCTCGAGGGAACGAGGCCGCTCCTCGCCGAGATCCAGGTGTTGCTCGCCGAGAGCCCGCTTGCCTATCCCCGGCGGGTTCCGGTTGGGTTCGACGGTGGCCGGCTTGCCGTGCTTCTGGCAGTCCTGGAGACGGGTGGTGGCGGGGGACTTCTCCGGAGCGATGTCTATGTGTCGGTTACCGGAGGCCTCACCGTGAGTGAGCCGGCTGCCGACCTGGGTCTCCTGGCAGCGTTGGTTTCCCGCAGGCGGGGCGTTCCTCTGCCCGCGGGGACCCTGTTCCTCGGCGAAGTCGGACTCTCCGGAGAGGTGCGACCTGTCCATCAGGCGGGGGCTCGGCTGCGGGAGGCGGCGCGTTTGGGATACCACCGTGCGGTGATGAATCCAGGAGGAATCCGCGACGCCGAGCGGCCAGCGGAAATCGAGCTTGTCGCGGTGGAAGCTCTCGACGACGCCTTGGCCGCGGTCGGGTAGCGGGGATCCCACGCCATGCGGGTTGGCGCCGTCGTCGTTGCCGCCGGTTCGGGGACCCGGTTTGGCTCCGGCGAGATCCCCAAGCAATTCCAGCGGTTGCTCGGTCTTCCCCTGGTCGTCCATTCAGTACGCGCGGTTCTTGCTTCGAAATCCGTGATTCGTGCGGTGCTCGTCCTGCCGCCGGTGGGGTTTGACTCCTGGGAGGCGGAATTGCGTCCTTTCTTCGATCCCCAGGGAGACCGGGTCTCCTTCTGTCCCGGAGGGGCCACCCGCCAGGAATCGACCTCGCGCGGACTCGACGCCCTCGACGAAAGGTTTCAGGGCGAAGAGGGTGAGCTTGCGGATCTGGTGGCCGTCCACGATGGGGCGAGGCCGGCGCCAGCGCTGTCTCTCGTCGAAGAGGTCATCGAGGCTGCGCACCGCCATGGCGCCGCGATTCCGGGGTGTCGTCCGTCGGACACGCTCTGGCGACTGGGCGCCGACGGGAACGTGGACGGCCTGGTGGATCGCGAGCACACCGTCGCGGTCCAGACGCCCCAGTGTTTTCGGCGGCGCCTCCTCCGGGCAGCGCTCGCCCGGGCGGCGGCGGAGGGTGAGTCCGGAACGGACGAGGCGTCGGTGGTGCGCGCCTCCGGCCATCCGGTTCGGGTTGTCGCGGGGAGTCCCGAGAACCTGAAAGTGACCCGACCGACCGATCTGGAAGTCGCCCGCGTTCTGCTGGGTGGGGGCGGTGGCATGCCGAGAATCGGTTTTGGTTTCGATGCGCACCGCTTCGGAGCGACTGGAACGCTCCGCCTGGGAGGCATCCTGTTCCCTGGTGTCGCCGCGCTGGAAGGGCACTCCGACGGGGACGCCGTTTTGCATGCCCTGACCGACGCCATCCTCGGCGCCGTTGCCGCACCCGATATCGGAGCGCTGTTTCCGTCGTCCGATCCGGGGCTTCGGGGGGCAGCGAGCGATCGGTTCGTGCAGCGAGCCCTCGAGGTTGCCGCCGCCGCCGGCTACGCGCCGGGTCAAGTGGACCTCACCGTCATCGCCGAGCGTCCCCGGCTTGCACCTCGGATCGAGGAGATGCGGCAAAGGCTTGGCGGGATGCTCGGAATCGCCCCGAACGCGGTGGGCCTCAAGGCAACGACCACCGACGGAATGGGCTTTACCGGAAGGGGTGAGGGTCTGGCGGCGAAGGCCCTGGTACGTCTCGACCCCCGGGCGCCGGCCTTCGAAACGGCAGTTCGTCCAGGATGACGCGCCACGAAAAGGGTCGTCCGGAGAGGGCCGGCAGGTCTGAGGATGGAGGTGGCGCGGACCAGAGCGCGACCTGGGTTTTCGGCCCCGCTCGAGTGGAGGAGACGCTGCAGGGCATCCCGAACCAGGTCCGCCGGGTGCTCGTACGCACGGGACCGCTGCAAAGCCGCCATCAGTCCCTCCTGAAGATCGCGCGGGCTCGCGGCGCCCCGCTGCAGCGAGTTCCCAATCAGTACCTGGACACGATCTCGGCCGGGGCGCGTCATCAGGGGGCGGCGTGCGAGGTCTCACCGGTACGGTGGTTGTCGCTCGGTGAGGTGCTGTCCAGGGAGCCGAAGCCGAGCCTGTTACTGCTGCTCGACCGCATCGAGGATCCCCGCAATTTCGGTGCGCTGGTTCGCGCCGCGGATGGTGCTGGAGTGGATGCGGTGCTCGTACCGCGACGGGGTGCAGCCCCGCCCTCGCCCGTTGCCATTGCGGCGTCGGCAGGGGCTATCGCCCGCGCCCGCCTCGTCAGGATTCCGGGCGCCGCGAGTGCTCTCCGGGCGCTCAAGGCTCATGGATACTGGACCGTCGGCCTCACCCCTCGGGCGACCGCCCGGTGGCACGAGTTCGACTGGACCCAGCCCACCGTCCTGGCTGTGGGGTCCGAGGGACGGGGCCTTGCGGCGGGTGTTTCGAAGGAGTGCGAAGTCCTGGTTTCCCTGCCGCAGTTGGGCTCGGTTCGTTCCCTGAATGTCTCCGTCGCCACCGGAATCGTGCTGTATGAAACAGTGCGGCAGCGGGGACTGGATAGCGCGGCCCAACCTTCCATCGCCGGGCGGGGTGCCGGGCCTCCGATTCGCAGTTGACACTCGCACGAGTGCGCACCTACAATCAACCGTTCGCCGGTGCACGCTGGCGTAGCTCAGGAGGCAGAGCAGCTGATTTGTAATCAGCCGGTCAAGGGTTCAAGTCCCTTCGCCAGCTCCGGATCGGGCCAGATCGCATCGGGCCGGACCATTTCGGGTCCGACCCTAACGGATCGGACCGGACCGCGCTGGGTCCGGAGGGGTTGATCCGGATGATTTTCCGGATCGACCGGCTGGTTTTCAGAGAGGTCGCTTTCCAGTCTTGTGAGCGGGGGAGTTCTTCCCGGGCGGAGTGGTAGCGAAGCGGCCAAACGCAGCAGGCTGTAAACCTGCCGGCTTTATGCCTTCGGAGGTTCGAATCCTCCCCGCTCCACCACCACTTCCGGACTTCCTCAACCGGACCCATTTGACCACTTTGACCACCGACAACGGCTCGCTCCGGGCCGACCCGACGCGCTCCCACCGTGGACACGATGTACATGTACATGCGTCCGTGGACGGGGCGTCGCCGGTTCGTCCCCCGGTTCGTCCCCCGGTTCGTCCATTGCCGGCGGTTCTTTCATTCCATAACGCGGGAGTAGCTCAGTTGGCAGAGCATCAGCCTTCCAAGCTGAGGGTCGCGGGTCCGAATCCCGTCTCCCGCTCCATGAAAGGGGCGGCGCGGTTTGCGCCCGCCCGGGACCGCGGCCGATCCGTCGGCAGTCGAGCGGTCCGGAGCCGCCGCCAAGGCCTCCGCCCACGTGGCTCAGTGGTAGAGCACTTCCTTGGTAAGGAAGGGGTCACCGGTTCAATCCCGGTCGTGGGCTCCACTCTCGCCCCTACCCCGACTGTGGGGACGATCTGATTCCCCAGGTCTCACAGCCAGTCTCGCAGCAAACAAGGAGAAAACCAGATGGCCAAGGAGAAGTTCGAACGCACCAAACCCCACGTCAACGTGGGGACCATCGGTCATGTGGATCACGGCAAGACGACCCTGACCGCAGCGATTACGAAGGTCCTCGCCGCCGAACAGGGCGGAAGTTTCAGGAGTTTCGACTCGATCGACAACGCCCCCGAGGAGCGGGAACGGGGCATCACGATCGCGACTGCGCACGTGGAGTATGAAACCGTGGCGCGCCACTACGCGCACGTGGACTGCCCGGGACACGCCGACTACATCAAGAACATGATCACCGGCGCCGCGCAGATGGATGGCGCGGTCCTGCTGATTTCCGCTCCGGACGGACCTCAGGCGCAGACCCGCGAGCACATCCTGCTTGCCCGCCAGGTCGGCGTGCCCCGGATCGTCGTGTTCCTCAACAAGGTGGACATGCTCGACGACGAGGAACTGCTCGAACTCGTGGAAATGGAAGTCCGGGAACTCCTGTCCTACTACGACTTCCCCGGGGACGACATTCCGGTCATCCGGGGCAGCGCGCTCAAGGCGCTTGAGTCGGACGACCCGAGCGATTGGGAACCCGTCCGGGAGCTGACGAAAGCTATTGACGAGTACATACCCATGCCGGCGCGTGCGATCGACAAGGCCTACCTGATGCCGATCGAGGATGTCTTCTCGATCTCCGGCCGCGGGACCGTGGTGACCGGCCGAATCGAGCAGGGCAAGGTCCGTATTCAGGAGGAAGTCGAAATCGTCGGAATCCGGGAGACCCGGAAGCGGGTGGTGACCGGAGTCGAGATGTTCAAGAAGCTTCTCGACGAAGGCGAGGCCGGGGACAACGTCGGGATCCTCCTGAGGGGCACCGACCGCAAGGACGTGGAACGCGGGATGGTGCTTGCCAAGCCCGGCTCCATCACCCCTCACACGAAGTTCCGCTCCGAGGTCTATGTCCTGTCCAAGGAAGAGGGGGGGCGCGAAAAGCCGTTCAAGAGCGGTTACCGCCCGCAGTTCTATTTCCGGACCACGGATGTGACCGGCACCGCCACCCTCCTGGGGGACCAGGTGGTGGCCATGCCGGGCGACAACATCCAGCTTGAGGTGGAACTGATCACCCCGATCGCCATGGACCGCGGCCTCCGCTTCGCGATCCGCGAAGGCGGCAGGACGGTCGCCTCCGGGATGACCACCGAAATCCTGGAGTAGGCGGCACTAGCGGGAAACGGTCCCTCTGCGGACGACTTGAGTCGCCCGTGGGGGGCCATCCTCGGAACATTTCAACGGAGCAGAACCCATAGGGAAAGCGGCATGGCTCGCGAAAAGAAGCGGCAGATCGTCACGCTGGCCTGCACTGACTGCAAGCGGCGTACGTATTCGACGACGAAGAACCGGGCAACCCATCCCGGCCGGATGGAACTGAGCAAGTATTGCCGTTTCTGCCGGACGCACGTATTGCACAGGGAGACGCGTTGACTTCGCCCAGTCTGCCGATGGACATCCTGCCAATGGACCTCCTGCCGATGGACTTCGCTGATCGCAAGTACGGGGCGATGGCCCTGTCAGGTTGCCTGTCAGGTTGGATGCAGGGTGGGACTCGGATGCGTTCCACGCGTTCCATCGCGGATTCCATCGTGGATTCCATGCCGCTTGGGGAAATGAGGGGTGCGAAGGCCAGTAGCTCAATTGGCAGAGCACCGGTCTCCAAAACCGGGGGTTGGGGGTTCGATCCCCTCCTGGCCTGCCATCCCGATGTTCCCCGGTGGGGTCTGGGCAGGAGATACAGACTTTGAGCGTGCTCGACAGGCTCGGAACCGCCCGGACTTTTCTCGGAGAAGTTCGGGGAGAGCTGGACAAGGTCACCTGGCCGACCAGGGACGAGGTGCGAGGTACGACGATCATCGTGCTGATCACCGTCTTCTTCTTCGGGTTCTATCTCTACGGCCTTGACATCGTCATGTCGTACATCTCAGCTTTCATTACGAATCTGATCGGGTAGTTCCATGGCCAAAGAGTGGTTCATTGTCTCGACGCACTCCAAGTTCGAGGAGAGTGTCAAGGAGGCCCTGCGCCATCGAGCCAATGCGTACGGACTCGGGGATCAGATCGGGGAGATCCTGATCCCGACCGAGAAGGTTGTGGAAATGCGGGGCGGACGCCGCGTCGTAACGACCAAGCAGGTCTATCCGGGATACGTGCTCGTCAACCTGGAGATGAACGCAGATACCTGGCAGGTAGTCAAGAACACCGACAAGGTCATGGGCTTTGTGCCGCCGCACAAGCCCCAACCCATGCCCGATGATGAGGTTCTTCGTATTCGCGAACAAATGGACGATGCAAGTCAGGCGCCCAAGCTGAGACATACCTTTCAGACGGGTGAATCCGTTCGCATCATTCACGGCCCCTTCAATGGCTTTCAGGGCGTCGTGGATGAGGTCCAGCCGGATCGCAACAAGGTGAAGGTCATGGTCACGATCTTCGGACGTTCTACCCCCGTGGAACTGGAGTTCCTCGAGGTGGAGAAGGTGTAACGGCCCGTGAACAAGGTGAACCGGCATTCGAGCGGAGATGCATCCCGGCTGAACCGCTACGCTCGGCGTTCCGATTCGGTCGGAATACGTTCGGTATGCCTCCCGAATCGCGCCTTGTCAGCCGGACCCCCACCGGGAGAACTGGGCCTCTCCGCTCTCGGTGCTCGCTCCACCTTGTCCACGGACCGTTGCGTTCGGAGGAACATGCGATGAAGAAAGTGCTTGCGGTTGCGAAGATCCAGCTGCCCGCCGGCAAAGCGACGCCGGCGCCGCCGGTTGGCCCCGCGCTCGGACAGCATGGGATCAACATCATGGACTTCTGCAAGTCCTTCAACGCCAAGACTGCGAACGACCCGGGGATGATCATTCCGTGTGTCGTCACGGTGTATCAGGACCGATCCTTCAGCTTCATCACCAAGACCCCACCGGCGGCCGTCCTGCTGAAGCGCGCCGCGGGCATCGCGAAGGGATCTGGCGAGCCGAACCGGATGCGGGTGGGAAAGGTGACAACCAGTCAGGTAGAGGAAATCGCTCAGATCAAGATGCAGGATCTCAATGCTGTTGACATCGATGCCGCGCGACGCATCGTCGAGGGAACCGCTCGCAGCATGGGGATCGAGGTCGGCTGACAGCCCGTGGAAAAAGCACCCCGCATGGCCCCCACAATCAACCCCTCCCCACACCCTTCCCGTGCGGCGCCCACCCACCGGGAGAACTGGTGCGCCGCACAGTCACGATGGGCAACTCGGGCCACAGGCTCGTAGAGGTTCACAAACGGCAATCAGGATCGTTATACGGATTATGGGAAAGAAGTACAAAGCGGCCAAGACGTCGCTGGCGGATGCTCGTCCGGAAACGCTGGGAGAAGTATTCGCGACCCTCAAGAGCGCGAGCTTTGCGTCCTTTGACGAGACAGCCGAAATCGCCATGCGGCTGGGCGTGGACCCGCGCCACGCCGATCAGATGGTCCGTGGTTCGGTGGTCCTTCCCCACGGGCTGGGGATCTCGCGCCGCATCGTGGTCATCGCATCGGGCGAGAAGGCAAAGGAAGCCGAGGAAGCGGGCGCCGATGAGGTGGGCGGAGACGACATGGTGGCCCGCATCCAGGGTGGCTTCCTTGATTTCGAAGCGGTGGTGGCAACGCCGGACATGATGCGATCGGTAGGCAAGCTCGGTCGGATTCTGGGACCGCGCGGATTGATGCCCAATCCCAAGTCCGGGACCGTCACGTTCGATGTAGCCAAAGCCGTTCAGGAGATCAAGGCCGGCAAAGTGGATTATCGAGTGGACAAGACTTCGAACATTCACGCTCCGGTAGGGAAGCTCTCGTTTTCTGGTGAGCGGCTTGTGGAAAACACGATGGCCTTCGTTTCCGCGGTGGTTCGATCGAGGCCGGCGGCGGCGAAGGGTCGTTACATCCGGAGCGTCGCCATCAGCTCGACAATGAGTCCGGGCCTTCGCATCAGTCCGTCACTGGTCGGAGCCAAGTAGGTCCGCCAGGCAGATCCGAAACAACCGGAGATTCGAGAAAGGTTCACAAGATGCAACGCATGGAGAAGCGGGATGCGGCCACGTCGCTCGCCGCGCTACTCAAATCCCAGACGGCGGTGTTCTCTTTCGATTATCGGGGCCTTTGTGTGGCGGACGTCACGGATCTTCGTCGCCGGGTCCGCGAAGCCGGTGGCAAGTACCGCGTTGTCAAGAACAGCACGGCGAAGTGGGCCTTCGAGGAGGTCGGTATCGCCGGAATGGACGATCAGCTCGCCGGGATGACTGGCCTTGCCTGGTGTGAAGAAGATCCGGTGGCCTTGGCCAAAGCGCTCCACGAAGGGACCAAGGCGTTCGCGGCCTTCGAGTACAAGGGTGGAGTTGTTTCCGACCAGAAGGTCGGTCGGCAGCAGTTCGAAGCGCTGGCGAAGCTTCCAGGTCAGGACGTCCTCCGCGGCCAGCTCGTCGCCGTTATCGCGGCGCCGATCCGGAACCTCATGAACGTCCTCGAGGGGGTTCCCCGGAAGCTTGTTCTCGTGCTCAAGGCAGCCGAGCAGAAGGCTGCCGACGGCGGGGGAGCCGAATAGTGGCCCTCCGCAGCCCATGTGATTCGGACCTCGGCGCGTCGTCGGTTCCGGTCTCTCGTTCCCAGTGTATTCGCCCAGTTCGATTAAGGCGTAAGGAGTAGATGCTCACCATGTCAATCACCCAGCAGGATGTTGTCAGCCACATCAAGCAGCTCACCGTGTTGGAGCTCTCCGAACTCGTCAAGGCGCTTGAAGACGAGCTCGGAGTTTCCGCCGCGGCTGCCATGCCGGTGGCAGTCGCTGCCGGTGCCGGCGACGCGGCGCCAGTCGAGGAGCAGACGGAGTTTGACGCCGTACTCACCGAGACGGGTCCGAATCGGGTTCAGGTCATCAAGGCCGTTCGGGAGCTGACCAGTCTCGGCCTTCGAGAGGCGAAGACACTCGTGGAAGAGGCTCCGAAGGCGGTCAAGGAAGGCATTCCCATGGAGGAAGCCAAGCAGATCCAGGAGCGATTCAAGGAGGTCGGCGCAACGATCGAAATCAAGTAGATCGGGTGCGTCTCCTTTGTCCGTTCTTTTCTCCCGGTTTCACGGCGTTCCGCGTTTCGCTGATGGTGGAGGACCACCATCAGCCAGCGGGGCAGCGGTTGCCGGGACTATCTCCCGACTCATCGAGGCGTCTCTCGGCAGCCTCGGGAACCATCGGGTGTCGTGTAGTTACGCGAACAGGCCGTCCTCATGCTGACCGCTGAAATCACTCCGAAGAAAACGCGGCACGACTTCTCCCGCATCCGCGCGTCGATCCCCCTGCCGAAACTCATTGAGGTCCAGCACCGGTCGTACGACCGATTCCTTCAGAAGGATCTGCAGCCGCAGGATCGGGAGGAGATCGGCCTCCAGGCAGTATTCCGCTCGATCTTCCCCATCAAGGACTTCCGCGACAACTGTGAACTCGATTTTCTCGAGTACTCGGTAGGCCGGTGGGCCTGCAGTTGCGGTGAACTCGAGGGCATCGAGCACACCCGGAACGGTTCGGTTTGCAACTACTGCGGAGATCGGGTCCACCTCAAGGTCGAGCACGACGTAGAGCAGTGCCAGCAACGGGGAAAGACGTACGCCGTACCCCTGAAGGTAAAGATCAGGCTGACCGTTTGGGACCGGGACCCGGAAACCAATCAGCGGTCGATCCACGACATCAAGGAAGAAGAGGTCTTTTTCGGCGATCTCCCGCTGATGACCGAGAACGGGACGTTCATCATCAACGGGACCGAGCGCGTAGTCGTATCCCAGTTGCATCGTTCGCCGGGAGTTTTCTTCCATGAGGCGGAGCGTGGGTGTTTCCTGGCCCAGGTGGTGCCCTATCGGGGTTCGTGGCTCGAATTCGAGACTGACACCAGGGGACTCCTCCAGGTCCGCATTGACCGCAAGAAGCGCTTTCCGGCAACGATCTTCCTGAGGGCGCTTGGGTTCGGCAAGACGGAGTCGATCCTCGCGCGTTTCTATCGCGTGCACCAAGCGGCACTGTCCGAGGATCGGGTTCGCCTGCCGCTCACCGACGGGTTGAAGGAGATACTCCTCGACGAGCGCACCGAGCACAGCATCGAATCGGACGGGGAGGTCGTCATCGAGGGTGGGAAGCGCATCAGCCGGGGGGACATCCGGAAACTGACGCGGCAGAACCGCGAGGCCCTGGAATTCCAGCTCGAGGCGTTCGGCGGTTTCCGGCTCGCTGCTCCCGTGACGATTCCGGATACGGGCGAGGAAGTGCCCGCCAACGCGCGGTTGACTCCTGAGCTTGTGGAAGAACTTGGGGAAGCCGGACCTGTCCGGGTCATTCTGCCCGGTGCGGACCCGGTCGGCACTGTCCTGGCCGACACCCTGGACAAGGATCCACTCACCCGTGGGCGCGGCACGGACGCGCCCAATGCCGAGAGTGTGGACGGGGCCCTCGTGGAGCTCTACCGCCGGCAGCGTCCCGGTGACCAGCCAACGGTAGAAAGTTCCCGAACTCTGCTGCACAACCTGTTCTTCAACGAACAGAAGTACGATTTTTCCCGGGTTGGGCGCCGCAAGCTGGCCACCAAGCTCGAGCGCGAGATGGATCCCAACCGAACCATCCTCGCCGAAGAGGACTTCGTCCTCGTTCTGGACTACCTGCTTCGCCTCACGCGTGGCGAAGGCGGTTATCGGGCGGACGATATTGATCACCTTGGCAACCGTCGGGTCCGTTCCGTGGGTGAACTGCTCGAAAACCAGTTCCGCCTGGGCCTTGTCCGGATGGAGCGGGCGATTCGGGAAAAGATGAACGTGTATCAGGAAATGACGACCGCGATGCCGCGGGACCTGATCAACGCAAAACCGGTAACCGCCGCGGTCCGCGAGTTCTTCGGTGCTTCGCAGCTCTCGCAGTTCATGGAGCAGACGAATCCCCTCTCGGAGGTGACGCACAAGCGCCGTCTGTCCGCGTTGGGCCCGGGCGGACTCTCCCGTGACCGAGCCAAGTTCGATGTGCGCGATGTCCACGCGACTCACTACGGTCGCATCTGTCCCATCGAGACACCAGAAGGTCCGAACATCGGGCTGATCAGTTCGCTGTCCTGCTACGCGACGATCGACAACTACGGTTTCATCCAGAGTCCGTACCGGAAAGTTGTTGCTGGTCGGGTCGTGGACTACGTGCGGGTTGACGATCCTGGAGACACCAAGCTCGAGCTTGACGCTGTAGTGCCGAAGGAGGAGGCCGACGCGGCGAACGAAAAACTTGGACGTCGGCGAAAGCCCGCCAACCTGGTTCCTTACGCGTTCTATCTTTCGGCGCTTGAGGAGGAGCGCCATACGATCGCTCAGGCGAACGCCAGGGTAGGAGATACCGGGCAGCTTCTGGACCCCCGGGTCAACTGCCGCCACGAGGGCGAGTTCGTCCCGTCACCGAGGGACAAAGTCGATTTCATCGACGTGTCTCCCAAGCAGATCGTTTCGGTGGCGGCATCGCTCGTGCCCTTCCTGGAGAACGACGACGCCAACCGGGCCCTGATGGGATCGAACATGCAGCGTCAGGCGGTCCCCTTGATCACGGCGGAAGCGCCGCTCGTCGGTACCGGCATGGAGTTCGTGACGGCCCGGGATTCCGGGTCGGTCATCGTGTGCCGGGAGAACGGCGTCGTGGATCGCGTAGACGGGCGTCGCATCATCGTTCGTAAGGAAAGCGACGGCGCCGGGGAGACCGACATCGGAGCCAGCATCTACCGGTTGAAGAAATTCCGCCGCTCCAACCAGAACACGTCCATCAACCAAAAACCCCTGGTGGAAGTCGGCGAACCGGTTGCGAAGGGTCAGATCATCGCCGACGGCCCGTGCACCGACGGAGGTGAATTGGCCCTTGGCCGCAATGTCCTGGTCGCTTTCATGCCGTGGCGTGGCTACAACTTCGAAGACGCGATCATCGTGTCGGAACGGCTTGTCCAGGACGACAGCTACACATCGATCCACATCGAAGAGCACACGGTGCAGGCCCGGGATACCAAACTGGGTCCGGAGTCCATTACGCGCGAAGTACCCGGTGTCGCCGAGAGCTTCCTCAGGAATCTCGACGAATCGGGCATCGTCCATATCGGAGCGCGGGTCAGCCCCGGCGACATTCTCGTCGGGCGCGTTACCCCCAAGGCCGAGGCTCAGTTGACTCCCGAGGAGAAGCTCCTGCGGGCCATATTCGGAGACAAGGCGGGAGACGTCAAGAACTCGTCGCTCAAGTGCCCGTCCGGCGTCGAAGGTGTCGTCGCTGACGTTCGGGTCTTCCACCGGAAGGACGCGGACCGCGACGAGCGTGCCTTGACGATCGAGGCGGATGACATCGAGGCCATCGACCGCGACTACCGCGATGAAGAGCGGATTCTCCGCGAGGAATGTGACAAACGCATCGTGGACCGGATGGTCGGCGCCCGGCTGGTCGAAGACTGCATGAACCCGGCGACGGGAGAAGTCGAACTCACGAAAGGCACCCGGCTCACCAGGAAGGAGCTCTTGAAGAGGCTGGACTTCGTTCCTCTGTTCGAGACTGATCTTCCCGACGATGTCAGGGATGAGATCCAGGAGATCCAGGAAAAAACAGAGGAACAACTGGACCTGCTCTCGGTTCGTCGCGACGAACAGCAGGCGGTCGTGAGCCAGGGCGACGACCTCCCTCCGGGCGTCATCAAGATGGTCAAGGTCTACGTGGCCATGAAGCGGAAGCTCAGCGTGGGCGACAAGATGGCTGGCCGGCACGGCAACAAGGGCGTCATCGCCAAGATCGTGCCGGTGGAGGACATGCCGTTCCTTCCGGACGGCACGCCGGCGGACATCATTCTGAATCCGCTGGGGGTTCCGTCACGGATGAACATCGGTCAGGTACTCGAGACGCACCTCGGTTGGGCGGCTCGCATGCTTGATCGCCACTTTGCGACGCCTGTCTTCGACGGTGCTCGCGAAAGTGATATCCGCGCACTCCTGGATGAAGCCAACGACAAGGCCAGGACGCAGGATGGATTGCGGGCCAACGTTCTAGAGGACGGCAAGACCGTTCTCTACGACGGCCGGACCGGAAGACCATTCGAGCAGCCCGTGACTTGTGGCTACATCTACATGCTCAAGCTCGGGCACCTCGTGGACGACAAGATGCATGCGCGCAGCATCGGGCCCTACAGCCTGATTACGCAGCAGCCTCTTGGCGGAAAAGCTCAGTTCGGCGGCCAGCGGTTCGGCGAGATGGAAGTGTGGGCGATCGAGGCCTACGGTGCAGCCCACACTCTCCAGGAGATTCTGACCGTGAAATCGGACGACGTTCGGGGCCGGGCCAAGGTCTATGAGTCCATCGTAAAGGGCGACACGAGCTATTCACCTGAAGTACCGGCATCGTTCAAGGTACTGATGGCGGAAATCCAGAGCCTTGGGCTTGATATCGAGCTGATCCGCGCCAAGAACTGATCAGCAGTAGCTAGCAATCGAGAGGGACGAAATGCAGACAACCAGGGAAACCGCCGGAGTCTTCCCGGACCTTGAGGAAAGGGAAACCTACAGCTCTGATTTCGACGCCATCAAGATCTCGATCGCGTCTCCCGAGAAGATCAGAGCATGGTCACATGGAGAGGTCACGAAGGCGGAGACAATCAACTACCGCACTCTGAAACCTGAACGGGGCGGGCTGTTCTGCGCTCAGATTTTTGGTCCGATCAGCGACTGGGAATGTCTGTGCGGCAAGTACAAGCGCATGAAGCACCGGGGAGTGGTGTGCGACAAGTGCGGCGTTGAGGTCACGCAGGCATCGGTTCGTCGAAGCCGGCTCGGGCACATCGAACTGGCCTGCCCGGTGTCCCACGTCTGGTTCTTCAAGGTTCCACCGAGCCGCATCGGACAGGTTCTGGATCTGACCCCTCGGGAACTCGAGAGGATTCTCTACTACGAGTCGTACGTAGTTCTGGATCCCGGAGATGTGGATATCGCGCTTCTCAGGGAAAAGGAAATCACGCTCACGCTGGAAGAGGTCCAGTTGCTGCAGCAACTCTTTGCGTTCTCCTTCGATGAGAGAGACGACGGTTGCACCGTCGGGAACGTGAGGCTCGGGACCCTCCGCAAGGGTCAGGTGGTAACCGAAGACCAGGACCGCCTGCTGAAGCGGCTCTTTGGCCGTACCGACGATGAGTTCCGCGAGAGACTGAAACGCCCGGGGCGCACCTACAGCGCCGGAATGGGTGCCGGAGCGGCGAAGCAGTTGCTTCATGAAGCAGATCTCGAAATCCTGGCGGTCGAGTTGCGTCACGCCATGCGGCACGAGCGGTCCATCCAAAAGCGGACCAAAGCCGCGAAACGGCTGAAGGTCGTGGATGCTTTCCGCAAGTCGGGGAACCTGCCCGAGTGGATGATCATGGACGTCATCCCGGTGATCCCGCCGGACCTTCGTCCGCTGGTTCCTCTGGATGGTGGTCGTTTCGCAACGAGCGATCTCAACGAGCTCTACCGGAAGGTCATCAACCGCAACAATCGCCTCCGCCGGCTGCTCGAGCTTCGCGCGCCGGACGTGATCGTCCGGAACGAACAGCGCATGCTGCAAGAAGCCGTGGATGCGCTGTTCGACAACGGTCGCCGGGGACGGGTGCTCAAGGGCACGAACAACCGTCCGCTCAAGTCGCTGTCCGACACGCTCAAGGGAAAGCAGGGCCGGTTCCGCCAGAACCTTCTCGGCAAGCGGGTGGACTACTCGGGCCGCTCCGTCATCGTGGTTGGCCCGGAGTTGAAGGTCCATCAGTGTGGTCTTCCCAAGAAGATGGCTCTCGAACTGTTCAAGCCCTTCCTGTTCAACAGGTTGGAGCATGAGGGGCTCGCCGCGACCATCAAGCAGGCCCGCGAGCTCGTGGAGGAACAGCGCCCCGAGGTCTGGGACTACCTCGAAGAGGTCATCAGCGAACATTCCGTGCTGCTGAACCGCGCTCCGACTCTTCACCGGCTCGGCATACAGGCATTTGAGCCAGTCCTGGTGGAGGGGAAAGCGATCCGCATCCACCCGCTCGTCTGCAGCGCATTCAACGCCGACTTCGACGGTGACCAGATGGCAGTCCACGTTCCCCTGAGCCCCGAGGCGCAGGTGGAGGCGGCTTTGTTGATGCGGTCCTCCCGGAACATCCTGTCGCCGGCGCACGGCGGTCCGCTGGCAGTTCCTACGCAGGACATGGTGCTCGGCATCTACTACCTGACCAAGCCGCAAGTGGTCCCGCCGGAGGTAAAGCAGAGCTTTGCCTCGGTCGAGGAGGTGCTGCTCGCCCACGAAACCGGAGAGGTTTCCACATTGACGCCGATTCAGATGCGGTTCAACGGACAAATCCTTGAAACGCATGACAGTCAGGACCTGCTCCGGGTGAAGGTCTCGGACGTCGATGGAAAGCGGATCGAAACGACCGTAGGGAGAGTGATCCTGAACGATCGCCTTCCCGCGGACCTGCCGTTCGTAAACGGGGTGCTGAAAAAGAGGGGCATTCAGAGCCTTGTCCGCCTCGTCTATCTCCGATACGGACTCGGGAGTACCGCCGATGTTCTCGACGCGCTGAAGGATGTCGGCTTCGAGTACGCGACCCGGAGCGGAACGTCCATCGGACTCGGCGATCTCGTGGTCCCGCCAAACAAGGCGCGCCTGGTCGACGAGGCCAAGGAAGAGGTTGGCCGGGTTGATGAGCAGTACCAGCAGGGTGCGATTACGCAGGGAGAGCGGTACAACAAGGTCATTGATGTCTGGTCGAATGCCACGAACAAGGTGGCCGAGGACATGCTGAAGACCATGCAGTCCAGGGAGCGGGAGACGGGGCAGTTCAGCCCCGTGTTCATGATGGTGGACTCCGGCGCGCGCGGCAGCGAGAAGCAGATTCGGCAACTCGCCGGTATGCGTGGTCTGATGGCCAAGACCTCGGGAGAAATCATCGAGACGCCGATCACCAGCAATTTCCGCGAGGGGCTCAGCGTCATCCAGTACTTCATTTCGACCAACGGAGCACGAAAGGGACTGGCGGATACGGCGCTTCGGACCGCGGACGCCGGATACCTCACCCGCAGGCTTGCCGACGTGGCTCAGGACGTCATCGTCACGCAGGTGGATTGCGGAACGCTCCGGGGTATCTACGCCGAGCCCATCATCGAGGCGGGAGAGGTCATCGAGCCGCTTCGGGATCGGATCGTGGGCCGGGTCAGCCTTGAAGCGGTCAAGGATTTCCGCGGAGACCTGATCGTGGATGCCGGCGAGGAGATCTCGGAAGAGATTGCGACCGCCATCGAAGGCTCGGGCGTAGCCCGCGTCAAGATCCGGTCGGTTCTCACCTGCGATGCGCGGCGGGGCGTCTGCGCCATGTGCTATGGCCGCAACCTGGCGACCGGGCGGCTTGTCGATCTTGGAGAGGCGGTAGGCATCATCGCCGCTCAATCCATCGGAGAGCCCGGCACGCAGTTGACCATGCGGACGTTCCACATCGGTGGGACGGCCAGCGTTTTCGAGAACTCCGCGCTTGAGGCGCACCACGACGGCGTCATGCAGTTCTCGGAAAACCTGCGCACCGTCAACGATCGCCACGGCAACCTGGTAGTCATCAATCGCGCCGGCACCGTGGAGGTAGGAGACGGCGATGGCCGGGTTCTGGAAAGCCACCCGGTGGTCTACGGCGCCCGGATCAAGGCGGCCCCCGGCAGCTCCGTCAGCAACGGCCAGGTGATCGTCGAATGGGATCCTTACAGCTTCTCGATTCTTGCCGAGGAAGAAGGGACGGTCCGTTTCCAGGACATCATCGCGGAGGTGACGATGATCCAGGAGGTGGATAACGTCACCTTCCGGTCACAGCCGGTGATCATCGAGTCCCAAGACGACCGATTCGAGCCGCGGATCGAGATCCAGGGTTCGACCGGCGCAGACCCTCGAACCTACCTCATGCCCTCACGGGCGCATCTCGAGGTCGAGGAGGGTGACGCCCTTCACCCCGGCGACGTGCTCGCCAAGATTCCGCGGGAGACGACCAAGACCAAGGACATCACTGGAGGCCTGCCGCGGGTCGTTGAACTCTTCGAGGCTCGGCCGCCCAAGGCGCCCGCTCTGATCAGCGAGATCGATGGCCGGCTGCAGTACGGCGACGTTCGCAAGGGAAAGCGGGTCATTAGTGTGACGTCGCAGGTCACCGACGACGTTCGGGAATACGAGGTGCCGCGAGGTGTCCACATCAGTGTCCGGGAGAACGAGGAAGTCCGCGCGGGCGATCCGCTCATGGATGGGCCTCGCAATCCGCACGACATTCTCCGGGTTCTGGGTGAAGGGGAGCTTCAGCGCTACCTGGTCCACGAGATCCAGGAGGTGTATCGACTTCAGGGTGTCGTGATCGACGACAAACACATTGAGGTCATCATCAGCCGGATGATGCGCTGGGTACGCGTCACCGATGTCGGAGACACGGATCTGATCGTCGATTCGACGGTGGATCGGCACGAGTTCGCCCAGGCGAACCGAAAAACTCAGGCAGAGGGCGGGCAGGCGGCTCAGGGAGAGCCGATGCTGCTCGGCCTCACCAAGGCGTCACTCGCGACCGACAGCTTCATCTCCGCCGCATCGTTCCAGGAGACGACCAAGGTCCTGACGGAGGCGTCTCTGACCGGCAAGGTGGACTATCTGCGCGGGCTCAAGGAAAACGTCATCATGGGCCGGCTGATTCCGGCGGGCACCGGACTCCGGGAACATCGGCGCTTCGTGCTGCCCGAGGAGATCGACGCGCATCGGCAAGCCATGCTCCAGGAAGACGCGAACCAGGAAGCCGAGCTGGCCGAAGAGGTCCGCTAGCAGCCGGTGGACAAAGTCACGGGGCATTCCCGCCCCCGTCCCCCCGATTTTGTCTACGGGCTGTTGGGGTTCCCGCGGGCTCCGCGGGCTCCCGTTCCGGCTCGGCGATCTGTGTTTCTGATTTGACAGCCGTCCGTGGCAGCGCGTAAAATCCTTCGTCCGCTGCGCGCCTAAAAACGCATTCCTTCGAGCGTCGTGGACGTCAGCGTCTCCCTCGGGAGACAGCCGCCGATCGTTGATTTCGAGCCCTGACGGGTGGGCGGTGCACGTCCCAGTTTCCCTTCCCCTGCGGGGGCTCAGCATTTTCCGATCCGGATCGAATTCCCCATGCCCACCATTCATCAGCTTGTCCGCCGTGGACGGAAACGGATGGCTCCGGCCACCGACTCTCCGGCGCTTCAGCGGTGTCCGCAACGGCGGGGAGTGTGCGTTCGGGTCTTTACCATCAATCCCAAGAAGCCGAACTCGGCCCTCAGGAAGGTCGCTCGGGTGCGGCTTACGAACGGGATCGAGGTCACGACCTACATTCCTGGCGTGGGGCACACCCTGCAGGAACACTCCATCGTGCTTCTGCGTGGCGGCCGCGTGAAGGATCTTCCGGGGGTGCGGTACCACGTGATCCGGGGAGCCCTCGACGCCACCGGAGTGGATGGGCGAAAGAACGGTCGCTCCAAGTACGGAACCAAACGGCCGAAGAGCTGATTGAAAAGCTGATTGAAAAGCTGAACGAAGAGCTGATTCACAAACCCCAGGCCCTACAGCAGAGACGGATTCGGAGCACGAGAGGATGTCCAGACGCCGTGATGTGCCGAAGCGGCAACCCGCACCGGACGCCCGCTACCAGAGCGTTCTCGTCTCATCGTTCATCAACAAGGTGATGCTGGACGGGAAGAAGTCCACGGCCGAATCGATCGTCTATGGGGCCTTCGACCGCATCCGGGAAAAGACGAGCGGCGAACCGCTCACGACCTTCCGTGAGGCCGTTCAGAACGTCAAGCCGACCCTCGAGGTGAAGAGTCGCCGGAAGGGTGGCTCCAACGTCCAGGTGCCGTATGAAGTCCGTCCCGAGCGGCGCACGTCGTTGTCCCTGCGCTGGATCGTCGGGTACGCGCGGAAACGGCCGGAGAAGACGATGGCGGAAAAGCTCGCGGGCGAACTGCTCGATGCTTCCCAGAATCGGGGTGGCGCCATCAAGAAACGGGAAGACACCCACAAGATGGCGGAAGCGAACAAGGCCTTCGCCCATCACCGCTGGTAGTCGCCTCCCCAAATCGTAAAGACAATCGTAAAGAGAAAACCGTATCGAGAAAGAGAAATTCGCGACAACGAAACCCATCTATCGGCAAACAACAATCCGGAGGAACCGCCATTCAGGAAGCGACCACGATTTCGGTTGGTAAGTCCAGCCCATCCGGGCGACGGTCGTTCGGCGGGGCGGACTTGATCAATTCCCCATTGGGCGCGAATCGAACCGCAGGCAATTCAGACTCTCTTCCCGGCACCTCGTCTCCCGTCAGCTCACCCTCCCAATACCTATCGCTCTCCAGTTCCCATGCCCCGCAAAGTCGCCTTGGCCGATACCCGAAACATCGGGATCATGGCGCACATTGACGCCGGGAAGACGACCACTACCGAACGCATCCTCTACTACACCGGGGTCACCTACAAGCTCGGCGAGGTTCACGAAGGAACCGCGACGATGGACTGGATGCAGCAGGAGCAGGAGCGCGGGATCACGATTACGTCGGCCGCGACGACCTGTTTTTGGAAGGACCATCGGGTCAACATCATCGACACGCCGGGCCACGTGGACTTCACCGCCGAAGTCGAGCGGTCTCTGAGAGTCCTCGATGGCGCCGTGGCGGTGTTTTGCGCGGTCGCCGGAGTGGAACCGCAGTCAGAGACGGTCTGGCGGCAGGCCGACAAGTACGGTGTGCCCCGCATCGCCTTCGTGAACAAGATGGATCGGGTGGGCGCGGATTTCGGGCGGGTCGTGAAGATGATGGAGGACCGCCTCGGAGCCAGGGCGGTGGCAGTTCAGCTCCCGATCGGGGCGGAGGACACCTTCGAAGGAGTGATGGACCTCGTTCGGATGAAGGAGATTCGGTATCACGGAGATGTCCTCGGCGCCCGGTATGAAGAAACCGAGATCGCCTCGCAGCGCGAGGGCGAAGCCCGCCGCGCCCGGGAAGCGCTGGTCGAGAAGATCTGTGAATGCGATCTTCATGCGCTTGAGATCTGGGATCGGAACTCAGACCTGACCGCTGAGGAGTGCGCGGCCGCCCTTCGTCGTTCGACCGTCGCGCTTCAGCTCGTCCCGGTCCTCTGCGGGTCCGCCTTCCGGAACAAGGGAGTGCAGCCCCTCCTCGACGCCGTCATTTCCTTTCTTCCCGCGCCGACGGACGTGCCATCGATCACGGGCACCGCATCCGTTCTCGACCCGACCCCGGCTGTCCGGGAGGCACGAGACGATGCACCCTTCGCTGCACTCGTCTTCAAGGTCACTACGGATCTCTTCGTCGGCCAGCTTTCCTTCTTCCGGGTCTATTCGGGGGTGCTCAGGACCGGTGACACGGTGCTCAACTCCACTCGTTCGGTAAGGTCGCGGGTGGGTCGCCTCCTCAAGATTCACGCCAACAAGCGCGAGGAAATCAAGGAGGTGTACGCCGGAGACATCGCGGCGGTGGTCGGCCTGCGGAACGCCAGAACCGGCGAGACGATTTGCACTCCCGCCGCTCCCGTAGTTCTCGAAGCGATGGAGTTTCCTGAACCGGTCATCTCCCGGGTCATTGAGCCGGCAACGAGGGCCGATCAGGAAAAGCTCGCTGGCGCTCTCGGGAAGCTGACGCACGAAGACCCCACCTTCCGGGTGAGGACGGACGCCGAAACGGCGCAGACCCTCATCAGCGGCATGGGGGAGCTGCACCTGGAGATCATCGTGGATCGGTTGCTCCGCGAGTTTCAGGTGGGTGCGGTAGTAGGCCAGCCCCGGGTGGCTTACCGCGAGACTATCCGCACGACCACGAAGTCGGAAGGACGGTACGTACGACAAACAGGTGGCCGGGGACAGTACGGTCATGTGCGGATCGAGGTGTTCCCGAATCCGGTCGAGCCGTTCGAGTTCATCAATGACATCGCCCACGGGGCAGTACCGCGCGAGTTCATTCCGGCAGTGGAGGAGGGAGCTCGCGACGCTCTCGCCGCCGGGCCGCTCGCCGGTTATCCGGTGACCGGTGTGACGGTGCGGTTGTATCACGGCACGTTCCACAGCGTCGACAGTTCCGAACTCGCCTTCCGAATCGCCGGTTCCATGGCGGTCAAGGATGCGCTTCGCCGGTGCTCTCCAGTGATCCTCGAGCCGGTGATGAAGGTGGAGGTCGTAACTCCGGATAATTTCACCGGCGAGGTGATGGGTGACCTGAACTCACGGCGCGCCCGCATCAGCGGTCTTTCGATGCGGGGGAACGCCCAGGTCGTAGCAGCGCAAGTGCCGCTGGCCGGGATGTTTGGCTACGCCACGGACATTCGTTCCGCCACCCAGGGGCGGGCGACATACACGATGCACTTCGGATCCTACGAGGAAGCTCCGGAGAGCGTCATGGCGGAGGTCATGGCGAGCGCCTGACGGCGCCGGATGGGGACGCCTGAAAAGGACTATGCAGCCTGTGGAAAGAGTGACGCGGCATTCGACCGGCGATTCATCCCGGCTGAACCGGCCCCCCACCGGGAGAACTGGCGCTACGCGACCCTCATCGTTGCGTTTCGGTCGGAATACGCCCGGTATTCCTCCCTCACGCGCCTTGTCAGCCAGGCGCTTCGCCGCTCTCGGTGCTCACGCCACTCTCTCCACAGGCTACTAGGTTTCAACTGATGAACGAAAAAATCCGTATCCGACTCAAGGCGTTCGATCACCGCCTGCTGGATCAGTCCACGAGTGAGATCGTGGAGACGGCGAAGAGAACCGGAGCCACGGTGGCCGGCCCGATTCCGTTGCCGACGGTCAAGAACCGCTACACGGTGCTTCGCTCTCCGCATGTGGACAAGAAGTCCCGGGAGCAGTTTGAACTCCGGACGCACAAGCGGCTTCTGGACATCCTGGGGTCCACACCGACCACGGTGGATGCGTTGTCCCGCCTGGATCTCCCGGCGGGAGTACATGTCGAGATCAAGGCGATGGTCGCCAGCGAGCCGCAGGCCAAGTAGGAAACGGGAACGAACGGGACGCGCGGAGGAAGGTCGATGAACGGGCTGCTGGGCACGAAGCTGGGGATGGCCCAGCATTTCGGGGAAGACGGTCGCGTGATTCCGGTCACGCTGATCCGGGTGGGACCCTGCGTCGTCGTACAGAAAAAGACTGTCGCGGCCGACGGATACGAGGCCGTGCAGGTCGGCCTGGAGCGGTTGAGGGGGCCGGGCAGTCGCCCGGCTTCGAACCGCGCACTCGCAACCCGGCTTCGAGCGGCCGGAGCGCCGGCCGCGTCGGTGCTACGAGAGTTTCAGGCTGATGCGGGTGAAGACCTGCAGGTCGGCTCCCGGCTCGGCGCCGAGGTGTTCTCCGCGAACGATCTGGTTCGGATCACCGGAGTCAGCAAGGGCAAGGGCTTTGCCGGGGTGATGAAGCGCCACGGTTTCCACGGCGGGCCGAAGTCCCATGGTTCCAAATTCCATCGGGCGCCGGGTGCGATCGGGATGTGCGCAACGCCGTCCCGGGTACTTCCGGGCACCCGGCTCCCCGGTCAGCACGGTCGGGAACGCGTGACGGTTCGCAACCTTCGGATCGTTCGGGTGGATGCCGGAGAAAACCTGGTGGCGGTTCGGGGCGCCGTTCCGGGTCCTCGCGGCGCGACCGTCGAGATTCGCAAGTCCTGACCAGAGAGATAACTGACCAGAGACACAACAGGAATAACGAAAGTGACCGTGGCAGAGGAAAAGATACTTCCGACGGAAGGCGTACCTGAGGCCGGAGATTCGGAGCAGCGCGCCGCATCCGTGGTGGTCCGCGATTCCGAAGGCAGCGAAGTGGAGCTTGACCCCACCGTCTTCGCTGCACCGGTGAAGCCGGGCCTCCACTACGACGCCGTGCGCCAATACATGGCGGGGCGGCGCGCTGGAACGCACGCGACACGGAACCGCGCGCTCGTTGCCGGTGGCGGCCGCAAACCCTGGCGACAGAAGGGCACCGGCAACGCGCGGGTCGGAAGCCGTCGCACTCCGTTGTGGCGCGGCGGCGGGACCGTATTCGGACCACAGCCACGCGACTACAGCTATCGCCTGCCGGGCCGCATGCAACGTGGCGCGCTCCGCTCGGCGCTTTCTGTTTGCGCCAGTGAAGGGCGTTTGCGCATCTTCGAGGACTTCGGTCTCGCTGGTCCCTCTACCCGAGCGGTGCTTCGGCGCCTGGGCGAATGGGACCTGACGGACGGACGGGTGCTCATCGTGGAGACGGCGCCGTCTGACGACCTTTACCTGTCGACCAGGAACCTGCCGACAATCGAGGTCGTTTCGGTGGCTGCCGTCCACTGTTACGAGGTACTCAAGGCGAAGACCGTGCTGATTCGGCGCTCGGCACTCGCGGCGCTTTCCGACAAGCTGTCTGAAGCAGGGGGCCGATGATGCGGGGGACTGATGATGGACGTTGACCGCGTGATCCTTGAACCGCTCACTACCGAAAAGGCAGAGCGTCTTCGTGAGACCCACAACGTCGTCTGCTTTCGGGTGGACCGGAAGGCCAACAAGGTCCAGATCCGCCATGCCGTCGAGCGTCTGTTCGAGGTGGAAGTCAAGGATGTCCGCACTGCCAACTTCACGGGCAAGAACAAGCGATGGGGACGTTTCGTCGGCCGGCGACCCAACTGGAAGAAGGCCTTTGTGACCCTCCAGCAGGGTCATTCCATCGAGATTTTCAAGGGCGTCTAACGCGATGGCGATCAAGAAATCCCGGCCGACCTCCCCCGGACGACGGTTCCACACCGTTCAGACTTTCGAGGAACTCACCACCACCACACCGGAGAAGCGGCTGACCCGAGGCAAGAGCCAGAGTGCCGGCCGGAACAGCGCCGGGCGAATCACGGTCCGATTCCGCGGCGGCGGCCACAAGCGGCGTCACCGGGAAATCGATTTTCGCCGGGCGAAACCTGAAGTCCCTGGACGTGTTGCATCCATCGAGTACGACCCCAACCGCTCAGCCCGAATCGCTCTGCTGCACTATCTCGACGGAGACAAGCGCTACATCCTCCACGCCGTAGGAATGCAGGTCGGTGATCGGGTGGTCGCTAGCGACAGCGCGGAGATCGCGCCGGGAAACATGCTGCGCATCGAGCGCATTCCCCTGGGCGCCACGATTCACAACGTCGAGCTTCGGCCCGGCGGCGGCGGGAAGATGGCGCGCAGCGCGGGCGCCTTCGTGCAGTTGGTCGCCAAGGAGGGGCGTTACGCGCAAGTGCGCCTTCCTTCCGGTGAAGTCCGCCGCGTACTGCGTGAGTGTCACGCCACGATCGGGCAGGTCTCCAACGTGGATCACGAGAACGTGACACTCGGCAAGGCTGGCCGCAAGCGCTGGCTGGGCCGCCGCCCGCACAACCGGGGCGTCACGATGAACCCGGTGGATCATCCTCACGGCGGCGGTGAGGGCAAGAGTTCCGGGGGACGTCACCCGGTGAGTCCCTGGGGTGTCCCGACCAAGGGGCACAAGACCCGCAACAACAAGCGGACGGACTCGATGATCGTCCGCTCCCGCCGGCGCCGGCGCAGGTAGAAGCGGAAAGGTAGAAGCAAATGCCGCGTTCGATTCAAAAGGGCCCGTACATCGAAGAGAGCCTTATCCGCAAGGTCGAAGATGCGCACGTCGCGCGTCGGCAGACGATTATCAAGACCTGGTCACGGCGCTCCACGATCGTTCCGCAAATGGTCGGCTTGACCTTTGCCGTTCACAACGGCCGTAAGTTCATTCCGGTCTATGTGACGGACAACATGGTCGGGCACAAACTCGGTGAGTTTTCCCCGACGAGGACCTTCAAGGGTCACAAGGTGAAGTCCGAGAAGTCGAGAGGCCGCCGATGAGGCTTCGGACGCAGGTGCGTTTCTCAGGGACGGGGGTGACACCGTGATCGAAGCGGTTGCTCGGGCGACGGCGGTTCCCGGATCGGTTCAGAAGGCGCGGTTGGTTCTCGACCTCATTCGCGACAAGCCTGCTGTGGATGCCATTTCTCTACTGCAGAACACGAATCGCGCGCCGGCTCCCATCATCGAGAAGGTGTTGCGATCCGCGATCGCGAATGCTCAGACCAAGGCCCTCGGGGAAGCGAAGCGGATCGATGAGGACAACCTCATGGTCTCCGAAGCGTTCGCCGACCAGGGACCGGCTCGGGCGATTGCCCGTAGCGGCCGGAGGGCCCGTATCCGCCGCATTCGCCGGCGCACCACGCATTACACGATCCGTGTGACTGCCATGGAAGAGGAATAGGAATGGGCCAAAAAGTACACCCGCACGGCTTCAGGCTTGGATACAGCAAGACCTGGCGCTCCCGGTGGTATGCGGACAGTTCCTACCGGGACTCGCTGCACGAAGACCTGCAACTTCGTCGCCTCCTGAAGCGGCGCCTCTACCACGCGGGCATCTCACGCGTTGAGATCGAGCGGCCGGGCAACAAGCTCAACATCTATATCCACACCTCAAGGCCCGGAATCATCATCGGCCGCAAGGGCACCGAGGTGGAAAAGCTCACGCGGGATCTGCGCAAACGCACCGGCAAGGAAGTCCACATTCGGCCGCTGGAGGTCATCAAGCCGGAGCTCGACCCGCAACTGGTCGCCGAGTCCATTGCCCTCCAGCTGGAGAAGCGAATCGCTTTCCGCCGGGCGATGCGAAAAGCGGTCGAGAACACCATGCGCAATGGAGCCAAGGGAGTTCGGATTCGGTGCGCCGGCCGGCTCAATGGTGCCGACATCGCCCGGTCGGAGTGGTATCTGGAAGGACAACTCCCGCTGCACACGCTACGGGCGGACATTGAATACGGGCTAGCCGAGGCCTTTACGACCTACGGCCAGATCGGTGTGAAGTGCTGGGTTTATCGAGGTGTCAGCGACGTCGTCAATCGGCCGGGGCGTCCGGAGATTGCGGCGAAGTCGGCGGCCTCTGGCTCTGACGAGCCGGCGGCGCGCAAGGCCTAGAGGGGATCCGGGAGGAAAGACGCCATGCTGATGCCGAAGAAGACCCGGTACCGGAAACAGCAGCGCGGCCGTATGCGAGGCAAATCCTGGACCGGGCAGACCGTTGCGTTCGGGGACTTCGGTCTCAAGACGCTGGAACCGGGATGGATCACAAATCGTCAGATCGAGTCGGCGCGGGTGGCCATCACCCGTTTCATCCGGCGGACCGGCCGGGTCTGGATCCGGATCTTTCCGGACAAACCACTGACGAAGAAACCCCAGGAGACCCGCATGGGCAAGGGAAAGGGCGGTCCTGAAGGATGGGTCGCCGTGGTGCGCCCGGGCCGGATTCTGTTCGAAATGGAAGGCGTCAGCCGGGAGCAGGCCGTTGAGGCGATGCGCCGGGCGGGCCACAAACTTCCGGTGCGGACGCAGTTCGTCGGCCGCTTCGAGGAGGAGGCATCGTGAAGCCTGCCCGGATTCGTGAGTTGACCCACGACGAACTCCTGAGAAAGCAGCAGGAAATGGCCAGGCAGCTATTCGATGCCCGGCTCGAGGCAGCTACGGGCCAGCTCGGTCACACGCACAAGGTCAAGATGCTGCGGCGCGAGGTTGCCCGGCTCCGCACCATCATGAGGGAGCGTGAACTCCCGATCGGGGCCGATTCTCCCGGGAGCAGCGCTGCTGGTTCCTGAGGGCCAGTGAGCAGAACGAGAACGAGAAGCTAGTACGAGAAGAACGTCATGCCAAGACTGATCAGGACCGGAACCGTGGTTGCCAGCGGCGCCCAAAAGACCATTACGGTGCTTGTGGAGCGGCTGGTGGAACACCGCCTGTACAAGCGCCGGTATCGCAAGTCCACGCGCTTTGCGGTGCACGACGAGCAGAACGAGGGCCGTGTCGGAGACCGCGTTCAGATTGAGGAATGCCGTCCCCTGTCTCGGACGAAGCGCTTCCGGTTGCTCAAGATTGTGGAGCGTGCCACATGATTCAGATGCAGTCGGTGTTGCAGGTCGCTGACAACTCGGGTGCTCGCCGGGTTACCTGCATTCTTCCGCTCGGGGGCGGCGTGGGTCGCATTGCCCGGCTCGGGGACGTCATTACCGCTTCGGTCCGTGAAGCCGCTCCAGGCAGTGCGGTCAAGAAGGGCACGGTCGTCCAGGCCGTGATCGTGCGGACCAGAAAGGAGCACCGCAGGGCGGATGGTTCCTATATCCGGTTCGGCGATAACGCCGCGGTGTTGATCAACGAGCAGCGCGAACCCACCGGAACCCGGGTGTTCGGCCCGGTTGCCCGCGAACTGCGCGAGCGCCAGTTCATGAAAATCGTTTCGCTGGCGCCGGAGGTCTTGTGACGATGACCCGGAAGAAGAGTGCGCCTCCGCCGCGGCGTCTGCACGTTCGCAAGAACGATCTGGTGCAGGTTGTGGCCGGGAGCGACGTGGGCAAGCGGGGGCGGATCCTCCGCGTCTTTCGGGAAACAGGACGTGTGCTCGTTGAGGGAATCAACATGATCAAACGGCACACGAAGGCGAACCCGCGGCAGAACATCAAGGGTGGTGTCGTCGAGCGGGAAGCCTCGATAGCGATCAGCAACATCATGATCGTGGATCCGGAGACCAATCTCCCGACCCGGATCGGGAGGACCCGTCTGACCGATGGACGCAAGGTTCGGGTGAGCGTCCGTTCCCAGGGAGTGATTGACAAGTGAGCCGCCTTCGTTCCCGGTATCGGGAGACAATCGCCCCCGACCTGCGGACCAGACTGCAGATTGCGAGCGTCCACGCGGTACCTCGAGTTACCAAGGTCGTCGTCAACATGGGCGTCGGAGAAGGGGCGCGGGAGCACAAATTCATTGACGCCGCGGTAGCGGATCTGACTGCGATCACCGGACAGCGGCCGGTGGTCACGCGCGCCCGGAAGTCCATCGCCAACTTCAAGATCCGGGACGGAATGCCGGTGGGTGCGCGGGTCACGCTGCGCGGAATCCGGATGTACGAATTCATGGATCGGCTGATCAATATCGCGTTGCCGCGCGTACACGATTTTCGCGGCGTTTCGGAACGGGCTTTCGATGGGCGGGGGAACTACACGCTGGGCTTGACGGACCAATCCGTGTTCCCCGAGATCGACTATTCGAAGATCGAAAAGACGCGCGGGATGAATGTGACCATCTGCACGACCGCGACGAGCGACGAGGACGCGAGAGAGCTGCTCCGCTCCTTTGGAATGCCGTTCGCCCGCCGGGAAGCGTAGTTTTCAAGAGCTGAAGAAGCAGAGGAAAGGGTTTGGCGAAGAAATCACTCATTGCCAAGGCAAAGAAGCGGCCGAGGTTTGAGGTCCGGCGCTACAACCGGTGCCTGAGCTGTGGCCGCCCACGGGCCTATTATCGGAAGTTCGGCCTCTGCCGTCTGTGTTTCCGCAAGCTGGCGCTCGCCGGAGAGATTCCCGGCGTCATCAAGGCGAGTTGGTAGGGAGGCTTTCTGATGTGGTCTGACCCGGTGGCCGACATGCTCACCCGTCTCCGTAACGCGATTCAGGCGCGGCATGACTTCGTCGAGATTCCTGCTTCAAAGTTGAAAGAGGAGCTTGCTCGCATCCTTCACGAGGAGGGATATGTGGACGGTTGGGAGCGACGCTCTTCTCCGCCGCAGGATGCGATCCGCATCAAATTGCGGCGCCTGCCCGGCAATCGCGACGCATTGACCGGGCTGAAGAGGGTTTCCAGGCCGGGGACCCGTATCTATGTATCGCACCAGAAGATTCCCAAGGCGCAGGGAGGGCTCGGTGTCACCGTGCTTTCCACCTCTCGTGGTGTGATGACGGGCCGCCAGGCGCGCCATCTCGGTGTGGGTGGAGAAGTGCTCTGCCAGGTTTGGTAGGCCGGGGGTTGATGTCATGTCCCGCATAGGCGCCAAACCAATTCCCGTTCCGTCCGGGGTTTCGATCACGATCGAGAGCTCGCAGATCCGCGTGAAGGGGCCGAAAGGCGCCCTCACGAGTCCGGTTCTCCCGGGCATTGAGGTGCAGCTCGCGGGCAGCGTGGCCCAGGTGTCCCTTGCGGAGGGTTCCGGCAACCGGGCCTATTGGGGGCTCACCCGGGCGCTCCTCGCGAACGCCGTGGCGGGAGTTTCGGAAGGTTTCCGGAAGGAACTGGACATCGTCGGTGTCGGCTATCGCGCGCAGGTAAAGGGCCGGAAAGTCTCCTTTGCGCTGGGCTATTCGCACCCCATCGAGTTTGGGCTGCCCGACGGGATCGATGTCCAGATCGAGAAGAACACCCATCTCGTCGTGTCGGGCGCCGACAAGCAAGTCGTCGGACAGGTGGCGGCGCGCATGCGCGCCCTCAGAAAACCGGATCCGTACAAGCAGAAAGGGGTTCGCTACACCGGCGAGCGCCTTATCAAGAAGGCTGGAAAGACCGGGGCTTGATCCCGAGGACACAAGAGCCATGCGAATCACTACCCGTAGCCAGCGAAGGCGGCGTATCCATGCCCGCATTCGCCGAAAGATCGTGGGGACCTCCGAGCGACCCCGGCTCGCGGTGTACCGGTCGTTGAAGCACATCTATGCGCAGGTGATCGATGACGCCGCGGGCCGGACCCTGGCCGCCGCGGGGAGCCGTGAGTCCGGGATCGCGAGTGGCGGGAATGCCCGGGGCGCCGCGCTGGTGGGCGAGAAGCTGGCCGAGCGCGCCCGCGCCGCCGGCATTGAGACCGTGGTGTTCGATCGGGGCGGGGCTCAGTACCACGGCCGGATCAAGGCACTCGCCGATGCGGTAAGGAATGGAGGCGTCAAGTGCTGAACATGGATTCCGGCGGCCGGTCGAGGCCACGCAGCGGTTCCCGCAACACTCAGGTGGAGCGCACCGGCGATCCTGATCTCAAGGACAAGGTTGTCTCGATCAACCGGGTGACCAAGGTAGTCAAGGGCGGCAAGAACCTGTCCTTTTCCGCGCTGGTCGTGGTTGGAAACGAGGACGGCCGCGTGGGTTTCGGTCTCGGCAAGGCACGCGAGGTGCCGGCGGCGATCAAGAAAGGTATCGAGATCGCGAAGAAGAACCTGACGGTGGTTCCCCGCGAGGGAACCACGATTGCTCACGAAGTCGTTGGCGTGTTCGGAGCGGGTCGGGTCCTGCTCAAACCCGCGTCGCAGGGAACGGGCGTCATCGCCGGCGGCCCGGTGCGCGCTGTCATCGAGCTTGCTGGGATCAAGGACATCCTGACGAAATCGCTCGGGACCGCGAATCCGAAGAACGTGGTGGAAGCGACGATGGTTGCGCTGCTCTCCCTTCGCTCCAAGTCCGCCGTGGCGGAGCTTCGGGGCAAGGACGTCAGCCACATCGAGTCGGAGATCCGCGCATAGAGATGACCCAAAAGCCATGACACAGCCAGAAGACACCGCCGCTACCCCGAAGCAGCCGAGGATTGTCGTACAGCTCGTGCGGGGATTGCCCGGCACGACCCGCTATCAGCGCGAAGTCGTGAAGGGGCTGGGGCTTCGCCGGTTGGGAGCGACCGCTTCCCGGCCGGACAACCCGATGATCCGCGGCATGGTGCGACGGGTTCCGCACCTTGTCCGCATTGTTGAAGAGTCGGAATTGTCGAAGAGTCGGCGGCCGATGGTGAATGAGGACCAGAGCAAGTGAGCCTTCATGAACTGGCGCCGCCCGAGGGCGCCGTCCGTGCACGCAAGCGAGTGGGGCGTGGCCCCGGATCGGGAACGGGAAAGACTGCCGGGCGTGGCCACAAGGGAGCCCGTTCCCGATCCGGATACTCACTTCGTCGCGGCTTTGAGGGTGGCCAGATGCCTCTCATTCGCCGGGTGCCGAAGCGCGGGTTTACGAACATCTTCAGAACCCGTCAGGAAATCGTCAATCTCAACGATCTCAACCGCTTCGAAGACGGCGCGACGGTCGGCGAAATCGAACTGGTGGCCGCCCGCCTCGTTCACGGCGCCCGCATCTACCAGACAGAACCGGACGGACCCGCGTTGTTGGTCCGGCCTCGTCCGTATCGCATCAAGGTTCTCGGCGGGGGCGAGTTGGAGCGGCGTCTCACCGTGCGCGCCCACGCCTTCAGCGCTGCCGCCCGCCGGAAAATCGAAGCGGCCGGTGGGACCGTGGACCTCATTGGTGGCAACGCCGACAACACCGACACCCGCAAGTGATCAACGCCGTCCGCAGCATCGTCCGGATTCCGGATCTTCGTACCCGGATTCTGTTCACGCTCGGCATGCTCGCCGTCTATCGGCTCGGGAACCATGTCCCGACGCCGGGTGTCAATCCGGCGGCCCTGACAGCCTTTTTCGAACAAAACCGCGCGACCTGGTTCGGGTTCGTGGATATGTTCTCGGGGGGGAACCTCTCGCAGGTCACCGTGTTCGCGCTGGGCATCATGCCCTACATCAGTGCGTCCATCATCCTGCAGCTATTGACGCTCGTTTGGCCCTATCTCGAAAAACTCAGCAAGGAGGGCGAACTCGGGCGCAAGAAGATCACGCAGTACACCCGCTACGGCACCGTGATCCTCGCGGTGATCCAGTCAGCGAGTATTGCCGTCTTCCTGCAGAGCCAGAGCCTGCCCGACGGGATGAACCTCGTGAACGAGCCCGGGGTGGCATTCACCCTCATGACGATCCTGACGATGACCGCCGGCACGGTCTTCATCATGTGGCTCGGTGAACAAATCACGGAGCGTGGAATCGGCAACGGGATGTCGCTGCTGATCTTCGCGGGGATCGTCGTGATGTTCCCGTCGGCCATCCTCACCACGGTCCAGAACATCCGCGTCGGGCAACAGACGGTCTTCGGGGTGGCCATCCTGATCATCTTCATGATTGCCGTCCTCGCCTTCATCGTGTTCATCGAGCGTGGCCAGCGCCGGGTTCCGGTGCAATACGCGAAGCGGTTTGTCGGCCGGCGGATGTACCAGGGACAGTCCACCCACATCCCGCTCAAGATCAACACCGGGGGCGTGATTCCGGTGATCTTCGCCAGCTCGATCATCGCCCTGCCGCAGACGTTCGCGTCGCTGTTCACCGAGAGTCGCTGGATGGCCGCAATCGCCGAGCAGCTTCGCTGGGGCATGCCGCTCTACACGCTGCTCTACGTGGTCGCGATCCTGTTCTTCTGCTACTTCTACACCGCCATCGTGTTCAAGCCGGCGGATGTCGCGGACAACATGCGAAAGAGCGGCGGTTATGTGCCGGGCATTCGGCCGGGACGTCCCACGGCGCGCTATCTGGACGCCGTACTCGCCAAGCTCACCTTCGTGGGCGCGATCTATCTCGCCGCGGTCGCGGTCCTTCCCGAGTTCCTTCTGAACGGGTTCACCGTGGCTCCGATTCCGGTTATCGGGGCGTGGCTGGATTCGGTCCTGCCGACCTTCATCACCGAAGGCATGGGAGTGACGTTCTACTTTGGCGGGACTTCCATCCTCATTGTCGTCGGCGTCGCCATGGACACCGCGCAGCAGGTGGAAAGCCAGCTCATCATGCGCAACTACGACGGCTTCCTGCAACGAGGCCGTATCCGTGGACGTCGCGGGTGACGTGTTGCAGTCTGACATGAACGCCATCATTCTTCTCGGCGCCCCCGGATCCGGAAAGGGCACGCAGGCGATGCGTCTCGCCGAGTCGTTGGGATTGCCCCACATCTCGACCGGGGCCATTCTCCGACAGGCGGTCGAGGAGGGCACGAAGCTCGGGATGGCGGCCCGCGAAATCATGGCCGCCGGCCGGTTGGTGAGCGACCGGATCGTGCTGGGAATCGTTGAGGAGAGGATTGCCACTCCCGACTGCAGTCGAGGTTTCATCCTCGATGGCTATCCACGGAACCGCGCTCAGGCCCGGGCCCTTGCCGAGGTGTTGTCGAGGCTCGGGGCTACCGAGTGGATCGCGAATATCGCCGTTCCAGCGGAGGAACTTGCTGCGCGGGTACGCGGCCGGCGCGGTACGGACGGCAGGCAGGACGACAGCGAGGAAGCCTTCCGTCGTCGGCTCGAGGTCTACGAGTCGGAGTCCTATCCGCTCCTCGACTACTACGGGGATCGGGTAGTCCAGATTTCGGGGCTCGGATCCCGGGACGAAGTCTTCGGCCGGCTGCGCACGGCGTTGCCGTTCGAGACGGCACAGTTGGTGACCCCCCAGTTGGTGAGCCAATGATCTCCAGATCCGAGACGGAGCTGGACAAGCTCCACCAGGCCAACGCGATCACGGTGGAGACTCTGGACCTGCTCGCCCGCGCGGTGGAGCCGGGAGTGACCACGGCTCACCTCGACCGGGTCGCCGCCGACAACCTGAAACGCCACGGAGTGGTTCCTGCCTTCAAGGGATACCACGGGTTCCCGGCGACCCTGTGCGTTTCGATCAACGACGAGGTCGTCCACGGCATCCCGTCACGTTGGCGGAAGCTGAAGGAGGGCGACATCGTGAGCCTGGACTTCGGTTGCATCGTGGACGGCTACTACGGCGACAACGCCACGACGGTTGCCGTCGGCCAGATCGACGACGAGGTCGCGCGTCTGCTCGAGGTCACCGAGGAGGCTCTCTACGAGGGAATCGGGGCCGCGCGTCCCGGTAACTGCATTTCGGATATCGGGCAGGCGGTGCAGACGCATGCCGAAGGCCATGGGTATTCCGTGGTTCGGGAGTACGGCGGACACGGGATCGGAACGAGTTTGCACGCGGAGCCCTGGATTCCCAACTTTTATGATCCGCGCAAGCGAACTCGCCTGATTCCGGGTGCGGTGATCGCGATTGAACCGATGGTGAATCGCGGAAGCCCGGATGTGCGCGTGAAACGGGATCGGTGGACGGTCGTTACTGCGGACGGCAGCGCGTCGGCGCACTTTGAGCGGTCCATCGCAGTCATGGAGGGTGGTCCCTGGATTCTGGCTGAGCCCAGAAAGCAGAAACCCGGCACTCCGGGTTCAGAGGAGGATCATGTCTAAGGAAGACGCTATTTCTGTGGAGGCTATCGTTATGGAGCCTCTGCCCAACGCCATGTTCCGGGTCAAGCTCGATACCGGCGACCACAAGGTGCTCGCTCACGTGTCGGGCAAGATGCGGAAGAGCTTCATCAAGGTACTACCGGGCGACCGCGTACTGGTGGAGCTTTCCCCCTACGATCTGAGCCGCGGCCGGATCGTCTACCGGTGCAAGTAGGAGCGGCAACATGAAAGTTCGCGCCTCCGTTCGGCGCATCTGCGCCAAGTGCAAGATTGTCCGCCGTCGCGGTGTCGTGCGGGTGATCTGCGAAAACCCGAAGCACAAGCAGCGCCAGGGGTGACACAGCGTGACCACCTCTGCAAGCGGAATCCCCTGTCGAGTCCCCTCTCGGTTGGGCCGGACGATGGAAACAGGGAGGAACTGAACGATGGCCAGAATTGCCGGCGTTGATCTGCCGCGCGCCAAGCGCATCGACATCGGGCTAAGGTACATCTACGGTGTGGGATCTCACCGGGCGGTGACCATCCTGGAGAAGGCCGGTATCGAACCCCACCGACGAGTCAGCGATCTGACCGAGGAAGAGGTCAGCCGGATTGGCCGGGTCATGGACGACGAGGGCGGCGTTGAAGGAGACCTGAGGAAGCGGATCTCCATGGACCTGAAGCGCCTGATGGATATCGGCTGTTATCGCGGGCTCCGTCACCGGCGGGGTCTCCCGGCACGGGGGCAGCGCACCAAGACCAACGCCCGGACCCGACGCGGTCCTCGCCGGGTTGGAATGCGCCGGCGCTGAGGTACGGGACACCCGCAAGAATAGGAACACCACATGGCAAAGAAGAAGACAGCGCGCCGCCGCACCGGAAAGAAGCGCGAGAAGCGCACACTGACCGCTGGCGTCGTATCGATCCAGGCGACGTACCACAACACGATCATCACCTTCGCGGATCCGGCTGGAAACGTGGTCTGCTGGGCCAGCGCCGGATCGCAGGGCTTCAAGGGTTCCAGGAAGCAGACGCCGTTTGCGGCGCAGCAGGCGGCCGGTGCGGCCTCACGCGAAGCCCGCGGGCTCGGCTGCACTCATGTGGAGGTCAGGGTGAAGGGCCCCGGCGCCGGACGTGAAGCAGCGATCCGAGCCGTATCGGCTGCCGGTATCGAGGTGAAGTCCATTCGGGACGTCACCCCGATTCCGCATAACGGGTGCCGGCCACCCAAAAAGCGCCGGAATTAGCAGCCCGTGGAAAAAACGCCCCGCACCGTACCCAGGACGACACGCGCGCCCAAACTGGCGGTTGTCGCGCGTGCGGGGCGCTTTTCCCACGGGGTGATGGCCCGACCCCCCACCGGGAGAACTGGTGCTCCGCGATTCGCGCCACACTCTTTCGTGGGGAGGGGAAACCCCTCCCCACACCCCACCCCCGCGGCGCGTTGCGCCGCGAACGAACGCAGCCAGGCGTTGTCCGCAGGCTGTTAGGAGGAGATCTTGGCGAGATATCGAGGTCCCGTCTGCCGGCTTTGCCGCAGGGAGGGGGCCAAGCTCTTTTTGAAGGGCGATCGCTGCCTCAGCCCGAAGTGCGCCATCGACAAGCGCAACTTCGCACCCGGCGCCCACGGCAAAACCCGTCGCAGCCGCGTTCAGGGCTACGGACTTCAGCTCCGCGAGAAGCAGAAGGCAAAGCGCGTCTATGGTTTGCTCGAGCGTCAGTTCCGCCTGTACTTCGATCGTGCGGAGCGCGAACGCGCCGTGACCGGCACGTTCTTGCTCCAGCTTCTGGAGCGGCGGCTTGACAATGCCGTCTACCGACTCGGTCTGGCCCCCTCCCGTGCCGCGGCCCGGCTCTTCGTCCGGCATGGGCACGTCGAGGTGAACGGTAAGCGTGTGGATATTCCGTCCAACATCATTGGTCAGGGAGACGTGATCCGCGTGTGCGACAAGACGCGCAAGAAGGATTTCTTCAAACAGGTCATGGAGAGCGCGGAAGGTCGCACGGTTCCGGAATGGCTTCAGCGCGAAGCAGATGACATGGCGTCGGGACGGGTTGTCACGCTCCCCTCCGGCGAAGACCCGCAACTCAAGATCCGCGACCAGCTCATCGTCGAACTCTACTCGCGCTGACGGGTAGGAAAAGGAAAGGAGAGGGACGGCGCAATGTCCGAACTTCGGAGGCCCAGTGGCCTCAACATAGAAACCAGCAACGACGACTTCGGTCGGTTTTCTGCCCATCCTTTTGAGCGGGGCTATGGAGTCACCATCGGCAACGCCCTTCGGCGGCTGCTGATCTCTTCCATTCAGGGCGCCGCTGTCACGGCAGTGAAATTCGACGGCGTGCCCCACGAGATGTCCACGATTCCCGGGGTCAAGGAAGACACCCTGGACATCATTCTGAATATCAAGCGGATCCCCCTGCGCCTCCACGGGACGCAGTCGAGGACCATCCGGCTCAAAGGAAGAAAGGCCGGTGCCCTGACATCGGGAGACATCGAGACCGATGCCAACGTCGAGATCCTGGATCCCGATGTACACCTCGTGTCCATTACCCAGCCGGCGGAACTGGATATCGAAATGCGGGTCAAGAACGGGCGTGGCTATATCCAGGCAGAGCGGAACCGGGATTCTGATCTGGAGGTTGGTTACATCCCCCTCGATTCGATGCATTCACCTGTCCTCAAGGTCAACTACAAGGTTGAGCCGGCGCGGGTGGGCCAGGATACGGACCTGGACAAACTCGTCATCGACGTGCACACCAACGGTTCGATCCGGCCCCAGGAAGCCGTTGCCACCTCAGCCCGCCTGCTGCGGGAAATGCTGGGGATCTTCGTCGGCGGCGAGGGCAAAGCGACGGAAGATGTCGTGATCAGCGACGAGCAGAAGGCTTACGATTTGCATCGCAACACCTCCATCGACGACTACGCGGATCAGCTTTCGGTTCGGGCGTACAACGGATTGCGCAACGCCGACATCGCGACGATCGGCGATCTCGTAATCAAGAGCGAACAGGAGTTGCTGCGCGAGCGAAACATCGGGCGGAAGAGCATCGAGGAAGTGGAAAGGATTCTCGCTGGTCTCGGCCTGAAGCTCGGAATGGGGCAGAGTTGACATGCGTCACCAGATTGCACATCGCAAGCTCGGTCGCCGGCCGTCGCACCGGCGAGCCCTGCTGAGGAATCTGGCTGCCACCCTGATCGAGCACGGACACCTGCGGACAACGCTGGCCAAGGCGAAGGAAGTGCGACCGTTCGTCGAGCGGCTCGTCACCCTCGGTCGCCGGTCCGATCTGGCTGCCCGGCGCCGTGCGCTCCAGATCCTGCCGCGGAAGCAGGTGGTCCGCCATCTGTTCAGCGATGTGGCGCCGCGCTTTCAGGAGCGCCCCGGCGGCTATACGCGGATCCTCAAGCTCGGTCCGCGCCAGGGCGACGGTGCCCCGATGGCGCGCATCGAGTTCGTCGATTAACCGGAACTTCACGGGCAAGAATCGAGGGGGCGGCGTTATTTCAATGGGATAGGTCGGATAGAGCTGCCAGGTTACTGGCAACAAATTTGTGTGGGTCGATCTGGAGCAGGCGGAAAGCTTTTTTCTGGAGCGGGGTGGGATGTGCGAACACCGAGAAGGGCTCGTCGGGTTTTGCTGGGAGGGAGACCTTGTTGAGGGTGAGGGTTGCGAGATGGCTGAGGAGATCGGGGAAGCTCAGGACGGGGAGTCCGTCGGGGGTTCGCCGGGTGTCGGCCTTGGCCTTGGCGCTTGGGGAGACCCGTGCGGGTTGCACGGGGGATTTGCGTTGGGCGCGGGCGGCGCGGCGGTCATCGTCTTCGAAGAGGAGGGGTGCGAGGCGGCGGCGGACATGCCACTGGAGGTAGTAGGCGAGCATGCAGAGGAAGACATGGGCACGTACGTGGTTTTCGGTATGGACGAAGACGGGGCGGACCTTGATGAGATTCTTGATGGAGCGGAAAGCGTGCTCGACGCGGGAGAGGCTCTTGTAGGCCTCGACGGCAGCGTGGCTGCCGATGGCGCCTTCGTCGAGGCTGGTGCGGACGACGTAGATGCCGTCGAGTTGGGCCTCGGCGGCGATGCGGTGGTGGCGGCGGGACCAGGCGAGGTTGTCGTCGCTGACGGTGATGTGGAAGTGCTTTTCGACCTTTTTGCGGTTGGCTTCCCGGCCGACCCGGCGGTTGATGGCGTCTTTTCCCCGGAGGCGGGCGTGGCGGACTGCGGCGGCGATGTTTTCGAGGATGGCTTCGGTGTCTTCGAGGAGGGCTTCGCGCTTTCGGGCGCGCTCTTCGCGCAGTCTGGGGTTGAGGCAGACGAGGAGGCGCTCGTCGGGGAAGTCGGGGCTTTGGATCTCGGCGACGGTGTCGGGAAGGAGTTCTCCGGGGCGCAGGGGCGGGGTCTGGTCCGGTTCCGGGGCTTTGAGGAGCTTGCGGATTCCCCGGGTGTTGAGGGCGGAGATCCAGTCGAGGCTGGCGGGCTGGAGGTCCTCGCGGATGCGGGCGCTGGTGAGCATGCCGCGGTCGCCGACGAGGGCGAGATGTTCGATGCGGAAGCGCCGGCGGACCTTTTGGACCTGGGCGGCGACGGTCGTGGGGTCGGCGGTATTGCCGGGAAAGACCTGGACCGCGACCGGGCAGCCGTCGGGGGTGCAGAGGAGGCCGAAGACCATCTGTTGGCGGTCCTTCTTGCCGTCGCGGCTGTAGCCGAAGCGGGCGAGGGGACAGCGGCGGCCTTCGAGATAGCTGGAGGTGACGTCGTAGAGGACCATGGCGCCGCCGTGGAGGTGGCGGTTGGCGAGGCTTTTTTCGATCCAGGGCTGGCGTTCGAGGAGCCAGTCGAGCATGTGGAGGACTTCGTTGCCGTGGACTGGGCCGAGGTTGAGGATGGGTCCGAGGCTGGAGTCGGCGGATTCGGGGGAGAGGCGGCGAGCGGTGGCGAGTTTGGAAGCGGGGTTGAGGGCGCGGGCGGCGACGGCGGCGAGGGCGAGGTCTCGGGTGCGGCTGGGGTTGCGGTGGAGGATGCGGCCGAGGCCGAGTTGTTGGCAGGTTCCGAGGATGGCGGCGACGTGACCGTGGGGGAGTGCGCGGTGGATGGGGAAGGCGTCTTCGATGCGTTCGAAGGCGGCACCGCCGCGGACGACGGTGCGGATGCCGTCGACGAGGGCGGGGGGGAGTTTGGAGAGGTTGGCGATGGTGCGTCGTCGGATGCGCTTTCCCTCGCGCCAGGCCTGTCGGAGGAGGATGGCGGGGGGGCTGTTGCGGTTGGGGATGGAGTCGACGTGGAAGGACATGGGCGGGCTCTACATGGCAACATCATAGTTCAAGTAACACTTGATGTCAATAGACTTCTTGCGTCTATCCGGTAGCCACTACATGGCAACACAAATCCATCTTTCAGCGGAGCACTGCGCGGACAAGCCACGCTTCCTCAATGACTTATGGACGCTTCCCGGCACAAAACCGGCGTGAAGTTCCGATTAACCGCCTATGGTGGAACCCAGGTGAGCGCGGGGGCCGGCCTCCGGCCGGCACAGCCCGCCGAAGGCGGGCGGGACTGCGTATCGCCGACTGAGTTGAAGCGCGGGGACGGCTTGGAACGCCGGCCTCCGGCCGGCACAGCCCGCCGAAGGCGGGCGGCGGGAAGGACTCTCCGTTCCGAGGTGGCGCCGTCCCGGCGGGAATCTCAGCGTTCGGCGGGATCCGTACAAGGGAGTGGCAGACACCGTTGGTCACAGTGCGGGCCACGTGCCTGCGTTCCGTGAAGGCGGACGGCAAGGAACCGCCCGCGGCCCTGGGGGTCGTTGTGTCGAGTCCTACCGGCAAGAACCCGCATGATCGGGTCCTCCGCACACCCCGCCAGGAAGAAAATGGGCGGCACTCACGCTGGCTTGGCGCCGCGTCATCCTCCTTGGTTTCGCGCTCCCGCGCGTGCCGGCCGGAGGCCGGCGTTCCAGGCCGTCCCCGCCATGGCGCCATCGGCTCTACGCGCTCCCGAGCTCATCCGCGCTGTCGGCGTCCGGCCGCGGCTGCTTTTCACGGCAACGGTGGGAGGTCGGTGCCCCTTATCCGACACCCCGTCACGGCGATCAGCGCCCACGCTTCACGCGTAACCGGCATCCCCGTCAACAGGTTGTGCTTCCTTGGGGTGCGTCTCGGGCCGTGAGTATGAGAAACACGGCTTAGTCGTTCCGCGACTGGTAGGCGTCGATCAGCGACTTGGCCAGATTCGAGGGGACGGGGTCGTAGTGGGAAAACTCCATGTGGAAACCGCCGCGCCCCCCGGTAAGGGAGGTCAGCGTCGGCTCGTAGGTGAGCATCTCGGCCATGGGCGCCTGCGCCGTGATCGCGGTCTGTGAGCCCTTCCGGTCCATACCCTGCGTACGGCCGCGGCGGGAGTTCAGGTCGCCAAGGACGTCCCCCGTGTTCTCGTCAGGAACAGTGATTACGACCGACATGATCGGCTCGAGGAGCGTTGGGCGGCACTTCGCCATGGCGTCCTTGAACGCGAGGGACGCCGCGATCTTGAACGCGATCTCTGACGAATCGACGGTGTGGAACTTCCCGTCGAAGACCGTTGCCCTGAAGTCCACGACGGGGTAGCCCGCCAGGTAGCCCTTTTTTCGGGCTTCCTGAAATCCCTTCTCGATGGCCGGGATGAACTGGCGCGGTATGGAGCCACCGACGATCTTGCTCGCGAACTCGAAATCCTGGCCACGCTCGATCGGCTCGACGCGCACGTGGCAGTCGGCAAACTGGCCGTGTCCGCCCGTCTGCTTCTTGTGTCGGCCGTGGGCGTCGGCGGTTACGGTGATCGTCTCGCGATAGGGCACCCGCGGCGGTTTCAAGTCGACTTCGACTCCGAATTTTCGCTTCAGGCGGGATACCACGACCTCGATGTGCAACTGTCCGGTCCCGGAAAGGAGCAGTTCCTGGTCGCGATCGAATCTCAGGGTCAGGTCTTCCTCGCGAAGCCGCTGAAGCGCCTGGGAGATCTTTTCCTCATCTCCCCGGGATTTGGGCTCGATGGCGAAGCCAATGACCGGATGCGGCACCTCGGGGCGCACGAAACGGATCCCATCGTCTGAGCCCAGGGTGTCTCCCGTGAACGTGTCTCGTAGCTTGGCGAAGCATCCGAGATCGCCGGCCGAGAGCTTCGAAACGGCCTCCATGGCCTTCCCGTTCATGACATTCAGGCCGCCGGTCCGCCCGGTCCCGCCGGTAGTCAGGTTCTTGAGCTGTGTGTCGGGACCCAGAGTTCCGGTCATTACCCTGAACAGACTGAGCCGCCCGGCGAAGGGATCGGCAATCGTCTTGAACACATAGATGCTGGTTGCTGCGGAGCCATCCACCTCGCGCTCCACCGGCTCCCCATCCCCGCTCACTCCGCGGGCTGGACCGCGTCCGGTGGGATCGGGGGCAGCCCCAACGATCAAATCGAGGAGTGCCGTAGTGCCCACGTTGTGCGCTCCCGTCACCGCAACCACCGGGAAGATGGAGCGGGCGGCGACCGCCGCGCGCAGACCCCGAATCATCTCCTCCGACGTCAGCTCTCCCTCGGAAAAGAACTGATCCAGCAGTTCTTCGTCCGATTCGGCGATCATTTCCATGAGTTCGTTGCGTGCCGCCTCGGCTTGCTCCACAAGTTCGGCCGGCACGTCGCCGGTCTTCACTCCCTTCCCATCCGGCCCGGGGCCGGTGATCGCCTTGAGCGTGACGAGGTCCACTACCCCACAAAAGCCGGACTCGCTCCCGATAGGCAACTGGACAGGGATCGCGGTGCGTCCGAAGGCCTCCTGAATCGCGCCGAGGGTGCGTTCGAACGACGCCCGATCGCGATCCATGCGGTTGATGGCAAAGATCGCAGCCGCGCGGTTTTCTTGCGCAAAGTCCCAGACCCGCTCGGTGTTGACGCCCACCCCATCCACCGCGCAAACCGAAATGAGGGCGGTGTCGGCGACCGGTATCGCCAGTTTCGCCTCCGTCAGGAAGTTGCTGTACCCCGGTGTGTCCAGCAGATTGATCTTGACGCCCTCCCAGTCGAAGTGGGTGGGCGCAGCATTGAGGCTGATGCCACGTTCGATCTCGTCCTCGTCAAAATCTGTCGTAGTGTTCCCGTCTTCGACGCGAGCGAGGCGGGTCACGGCGCCGGCGGTGTAGAGGAGTGCCGACACGAGCGTTGTCTTGCCGGATGTTCCGTGTCCGACCACGACAAGGTTGCGAAGTTCGGCGGTCTGATAGTCGCGCATGCTTCTCCAAAATCAGGGACTCGTTAGGGAATCGCTCCGAACCATGGATCGTTCGGGGATCGTTCGGATCCCGGTGTTGCGACCGGATGCCGAACGACCTGCGCCAGTGTTTGGAGCGCTGGAACTCCGGACGGTAGTCACGCGAGCGAATGGCCGCCGCGCTGTCTCGCGCGGGCGGACACTGCCCGCAGCCCGACCGCCCATCCTACCACCCGAAACGCGGTCGCGTTGCCGCCGGTTTGATGAAGTTACCTCCTCATCGGGTCGCGCGGTCTCACTGTGGATGGCGCCAGCAGCCTGTGGACAAAGTCACGCGACGTTTGACCGGCGATCCATCCCGCCCGAACCGCCCCCCCACCGGGAGGACTGGCCGGCCTCGGCGCTCACGCGGGTTCCACCACCGGCTGCTACGCTAAATCGGTCCTCACGGTCGGAGTCTTGTCCCCGCTCACCTTTCCCCGCCTCGGTCCTCGTCGTTTGGCCGTGGCGATGGCCTTTCGACGAGATCACCTTCTCCTTCGAACCAGTGATGGTCGCTGGGTCCGGTGGCGCCTGCCGGCGGACCTGCTGACTCCTTCGCCGACCGAGCCGAACCTGGCTTCGTCGGTGGAAGCGGCCCGGGCGGTCCAGGCTGCTCTCCGAACTCTTGCTTCACCGGGCAGTCGATTCGGCGATGCGGTCATCGCGTTACCCGATCGCGCTGCCCATGCCGCCCTTTCTGCAATTGCCGGTTCCCGAGCCGTCCGCAAGCTTCGCACTGAATTGGTCCGCGGCTTGACCACGAGCTCGGGTTCCGAACTCCACAAACTCGACGGGCGGTTCCGGTTCGGAACGCTGGCTTCGGGTTCCCTCGGCCGCCGCTCCGTCTTGGGGGCGCTGACGGGGTCCCCGGTTGTCCAGCAGTATGAGGCGGCCGCCGAGGCGGCCGGTCTCCGGGTACGGTGGGTAGACGTCACCAGTCTCGCGGTACTTCCGGAATGGCTTTCGCGCCCCTCGAACGATGCGGGCCGGCGGCTCCTGCTACTGCTGCACCGGCGCCACTTTGTGCTCGCTGCCGCTTCGGGACGGCGCCTCACGGGTTTTCGAATGAAACTCCGCGCCGCGCTGGATCCGGAGCCTCCGGCGCTCGCGGTTCGACAGGCGACCGAGAGCGGTAGGCATCCCGTCGCGGTCTGGGGGGACGGCGCGACGGCGGCCGCGGACATGCTGCGCTCCGCTGGCCATGCAGTAGCCGAAATACGAGACGCGGGGGAGAGCCGGGAGCCATCTGCGGTGTCTCCGGTGACGGACGGAGCGCTGGCCGCCCTCCTGCGACGGGTCGGCGAGCGGCCGGCGCCACTCCGGCCGGCTCCCGTCGCCACTACGGACTGAGCAGCCTGTGGATAAAGTTGCGCAGCCCAGTTCTCCCGGTGGGGGCTCGACCCGCGATCCATCCCGGCTGAACGGCGACGCTTCGCGTCGCTCATCGTTGCGCGTCGGTCGAAATACATTCGGCATTCCTCCCTCGCGCGCCTCGTCAGCCGGGCGCCTCGCCGCCAGTTCTCCCGGTGGGGGCCTCGGCGCTCACGCTACTTTGTCCACAGGCTGCTCGTGATGGCTCGCCTGGCCGCTGGCATTCAACTCGGCAGGGGTGTCCCGCCGGGTTTCCTTCGGAGCCTGGACACGATGGTCGTCGGGATGTTGCTGATTGCCGTCTGGGGTGGTGTCTCGTTTTGGAGCGTCCGAGCTGAACGGGCGGAGGTCGAGCTGTCGAACCCGAGCGGGCGTTCCGGTCCGGGAGACGGCGGCACGGCGCCGGCACTCGAACCCGGCCTTGCCCACGAGGCGGCTGTCCTGTTGTTTGCCGGGGTGGTGGACGCGCCCGACATCAGCGCCGCTCTGGACACCGTGGTGGAGACGGCGCCTTCCGGCATCCGTATCGCCGGGCTGGAGGTTCGGCCCGCGACGGGTCCCGGGCGGGTGGAGGCAGTCATTGCGGCTGAAGCGGTCTCTGCCGCCGCCGTTGCCCGGTTTCTGTCGGATCTGGCGGACCACGATGCGGTTCTCTCCACGGAAGTGATTAGCGAGACGCGTCAGACGGACGGTACGGCGCTGGTGCGGATTACCGCTCAGCTTGACGCGGGGCGTCGATAGCTGTATGGACGGGCGCCTTCGGCTGCGGTTCCTGCTGGCCCTGCTGTCCGCCTTGCTCGCCTGGTTCGTCTGGGCCGAGCAGCGACGCGCCTCGGACGAACTCGCTGAGGCGCTTCAGGCGCAAACGCGCTCGTCACGCGAAAACACCGCCACGGCGCTGGAGCGGGAGCGGCGCGAGCACTTCTTCCGGGTGGCGGAGCGACTCGCCGAGCGTGCCCCCCCTCCAAAAAACGCCGCCGCCGTTCGCGGGTTTTTCCTGCAGGTGGCCGAGGACCACGGCGTGGAACTCTCGGCATCCCGGCTCCAGCCACTCGTTCGTCCTCCGGACGGTACCCTGGGCGCCGAGGCCCGGATCACGCTCCTGGGTGATCCCGCCGCCCTGTCCCGTTTCCTGGCTTCGGTGGAAGGGAGGGGGTGGCCTCTCCGCACCGAGCGGGCGACGCTTGCGATCCGTGGCGGCCTCGGAACGCTCACGGCTACGGCCCTCGTCTGGTGGCCGGATCCGGCCGCTTCGTTCACCGCGGTGGACGCGGGTCGGGTGGCTGACGATCCACGGATGGAACAGCTGTTCGCTTGGCTGGAATCGGCTCCCTCCGGACCCGAGCAGACGGTTTCCCGCTCCACCGATGAGCCGGACGGAGTAGAGGCGGTTCCTGCGATGGACGCTGGCCCCGACGAGTCGATCGAGAAGCCTCCGGAAACGGTGGCGCCGGCCCTGGCGGCCCGTTCCGAGACTCCACAACTCCACGGCTTCGTCGATGTCGGCTCCGGTACTCCGGTTCGGGCCGCGCTCTTCTATCGTGGCGAGACCACGCTCGTGGGGGTTGGTGACCGCGTCGGGGAATACACGGTCGTCACCCTCGAGCCGTCAGAAGCGGTCGTTCTCTCTCGTGGGGAAGGGCCGCCGCTCCGCCTGGTACTTCGCTAACGCCCGGATTTCTCATACTCACGGTCGCAGGAAGGGCCAGATTCGCCGCAACGTGGTGACGGATGGGCGTGAGAGCGCGTATAGCCGATGGCGCAATGGCGGGGACGGCTTGGAACGCCGGCCTCCGGCCGGCATCGCGCGGGAGCGCGAAACCAGGGAGGATGACGCGTCGTCAAGTCAACGTGAGTGCCGCGCCATTTTCGTGCCCGGCGGGGTGTGCGGAGGACCCGATCATGGACGTTTCTCCGGGTGGGAGCCGGCACGGCGGCTCGCAGGGCCGCCGGCGGTTCCTTGCCGTCCGCCTTTATTGGGTGTCGGTGCGGGGCCCGCCGCTGCTGCGAACGGTATCTGCCACTCCCAGGTACGGATCACGCCGAACGCCGGGATTCGCGACGAGAAGGAACCACCTCGGAACCGGGGTCCTTCCCGTCGCCCGCCTGCGGCGGGCTGTGCCGGCCGGAGGCCGGCGTTCCAAGCCGTCCCCGCCGTCGTGGTGGCCGGAGGTCGGCGTTCCCTGGCGGGCGGCACCATCTCGATGGTTGGCGTACCCGTGAAACCTGCTCTTTCACAGCAACTGGCTGGAGGTCGGTATCCCCTATCCGACACCCCGTCACGCCGGTCAGCGTCCGCGCTTCACGCGTAACCGTCCTCCCCGTCAACAGGTTGCGGTTCCTTGGGGTGTGCTTTGGGCCGTGAGTATGAGAAATACGGGCTAACGCCAATACTGTTCACTTAGACGATTCTGACGGTTGGCGGGCCGTCCCTGCGGCAGGTCGGAGCGTGTCTGGGCCGCAGGGGATAGCCGCTCATCTTGCGCTTGACCCCGCGGGGCGTGCATCGGTTGCGACTGGACACCACCCGTTCGTCGAGGAGTTCGTCAAGGACGTGCTGGCGGAGGCTGTTCTGACGCTGAGGGGGGAATGGCTCCGTGGGTGATGATGTTGCGACGGACCGCCCGAACCGCGTGGAGGTAGGAGAGTCGGTCTGGATCGTCTCCGCGCTGCCGGGCGGCGTCGTGCATGAGGGAGCGGATGGCGAAGTGGGCCAACATCAGGCCCCAGAACTCCTGGCGGACGAGTTCGGGGGTCTTGCTGCGGAGGACGATCCGGGGGCCGCGGAGGTGGGTCTTGAGTTCGTCCAGCGCGGTTTCGATCTCCCAGCGCTCGCGGTAGAGGGCGGCCAGCTCCGGGGCCGGGGCGCGGTCCGCATCCAGCACCGTGGTCAATAGCCGATACAGCGGTTCGGCGTCGGCCACGCCGGCCAGTTGATAGTCGATCACCCGCACCCGGACCGCGCGCCGCCCGTGGCGGCGGTCTTTGTCGGAGGGGTAGATCCGGCTCAGATAGGAGCCGTCGGCCAACGGGGTCTCCCGCGGCAGGCGCCGGTTCTTCTTGATGCGCCACAACAGATCCGCCCCCGTGGTGCGGGCCTGATTCCACAGGGCGTAGCTGTAGAAGTTGCGGTCGGCGAGACACAACATGCCCGCCTGCAAGGAGGGCATCACGTCCTCGACCAGGCGGTGTTCGCTCACTTGGTAGCCGGCCATGCGGCTGGCAAACAGGACGTGGGTTCCGTTCTCGACCAAGGATACGAACCGGATCTGGGGGAAGGCACTGGCCCCGCGACTGGCGCCGGGGCGCCCGAAGGCCGCCGCGTTCGGGACCTCGTCCGCGACATCCAGGGTGCTGCCGTCCACGCTGACCACCTGCCACTGCCGATAGCCGCATCCCGGTTCCGACGGCTGCCCCACCGGCCGCACCACGGCGTCATGCAGGGCTTGCAGCGGTTCGGCGCCCAGCCGCTGGCGCGCCTGCGAAATCCCCGACTTCCCCGCCACCCGGGGGCGCGCCGACGGATCGCCCAACCACCGCAGCCCTTCCAGCAGGCAGCGCAGAACCTCTCGATACGACGACTGCATGTACAGCGCCAAGGCGATCACGTAATACACCACCACGTGCGCCGGCAGATCCCGCTGACGGGCACTCTGCCGCCCCGTAGCCTGCAGCGCCTCGTCCACGGCCGCCCGCGGGATCCTCTGGTTCAGCACCCCGAGGCTGATGTAGTCCGTGAGCCGGCTCCCTTTCGGAAGCTCCGCGACTGTTCTCGCCATAGCCAACCTCCCGGCCAAGCCACGGGAAGAATAGCGAAGAAAATACCCTAAGTGAACAGTATTGGGGCTAACGCCCGGTTCACCGGGTGGGGCCAGCCCCGGCCAGCGTCCGAAACGCGGCGCCGATCTCTTCGGCGTTCCGGCCGGCGCCGAGCGCGACAACCAGGAGAATGCGGGCCTTCAGGCCGTCCAGGTCCTCCCCGGAAATGATTCCTCTCTCCCGCTGGGTGTCCGAAAGCACCACGCGGCCCCCTCCCGTGCGGGTGGTAAAGACCACCAGCGCGCCGCCCTGAATCGCGGCATCCACCGCTTCGGCGACGGGCGGCGGCGCATTGCCGCGGCCGAAGACCTCGACGACGATCCCCTGGGCGCCGGTTTCTGCCGCACCGCGTATGGCGGTGCCGCCGCCGCCGGCGGTGAGGCGGACCAGTTCCACTCGCGGCTCCACGCTCGTGGCGGGAAGATGGATACGTCGCGCGGGCGTGCTGAAGAGCAGCACTTCCCCCTCGTCGACTGTGCCGACGGGTCCGGTGTCCGGCGAGGCGAAAGCGTGGAGCGCGATGGAATGGGTCTTTCTCACCTCGCGCGCCGCGTGGATCTGACCGTTCAGGACGACGAGTACCCCCAGGTCACGGGTTCTGGCGGCGGCGGCCACCCGGATGGCGTCCAAGAGGTTGCGGGGTCCGTCGGAGTCCTCGTATCTCGGCGGCCGCTGCGCGGCGGCAAAGACCACCGGCCGGCCGGAAGGAAGGACCAGGTCCAGGAGGAAGGCGGTTTCTTCGAGCGAGTCGGTACCGTGCGTCACCACGATCCCCGCGAGTCCCGGGCGCTCGGCGAAGACCGCGGCGATGCGTTCGGCGAGTTGGAACTGGAGTTCCGGATGCATCCGGGAACTTCCGATCCGAACGAAGTCTTCCGTAGTGACCGAAGCCACGGAGGCGAGATCGGGCAGGGCCGCCGAGAGATCGTCGGCGTTCAGCGGGCCTCCCGCGCCCCCGGAGATCGTGCCCCCGGTACCGATGAGATGGACCTCGGGAAGCGACTGTCCCGCCCCGTGCGAAGCGGCTGCCAGGAAGACGAGAAGGGTTCCGAAACGTACAAACGGGGACATGGAGGAGGGTTTATATCCGGTGGACGGGATGAGGGACAGCCCGATCCTCTGCGGTGCCGTGTTCCCGGCGGCCTCCCGCGTTTACCGGCGGGCCGGCCCCAGCCCCATCGCACGACGCCAGGCCGCTACCTGGCCGAGATGGAGCATCTCGTGGGAGGTCATCAGGAACACCGCCAGGTCGCCCATCGTCGGCCAGCGTTTGCGTCGTTTTTCGTTCGGGTTCGGCGTGTCGAACCAGGCGGGGCTGGCACGCTCCATAGCGGCGGCGTTGCGCGCGTGCTGAGCCGCCAGTGCGTGGAGTAGCTCCTCCTTCGAGGGGTAGCGGGACGGGTCATTCGATGGGACTCCGCCGGTGGCGAAAACGGACGCCCAGCCGTCTGCCACGTCGGACTCGAGTCCGAGCAGCTTGGCGAGCCCGTCGGCCGTCATTACCAGGTGGCCAAGCGACCACGCGGGATGGTTCACCACTCCGTGGGGCTGTTCGACCATCTGCTCCGGGGTCAGGTCGTCCACCATCGCCCTCGCGACGCGAAGACTGAAACCATAGAGGTAGGTCAACTGCGGAACCATCGGGTCTCCTTTCGGATGACGTGATTCTGCCCGATGTTCCTCGAGACCTGCCCTTAACAGCCTGTGGTGAAACCCAGGCGGCGTTCGCCCGGCGATGCATCCCGGCTGAACCACTCCGCTCGCCCCCCCACCGGGAGAACTGGCGTTCTGCGTTGCGTTTCGGTCGAAATACACTCGGGCCAGTTCTCCCGGTGGGGGCTCCTCCCTCACGCGCCTTGTCAGCCGGACCCCCACCGGGAGAACTGGGCCTCGCCCGTCTCGGCGCTCACGCGGGTTTCACCACAGGCTGCTAAGCCGGACGGGGCCGATCCGGTGTCAGGAACCGTCGGTGACGTGGATGGTCCCGTTGACGGTGCGCACCCGGCACTCGCCGCCACCGTCGCCGAGTTGCACTTTCTTGTGGCGGCGGGTGGGAGTGTCGAGATGCTCCAGGTTGGCCAGTTCCATGATGACCCGTCCATTGATGGCCCGGGCGTCCACCTGACCGCTGGCCTCGGGCCCGAGGGTCAATTGAACCCTGCCGTTCACGGTGCGGAGCGAATGTCTTTCTCCCTCGCCGAAGCTGTCGAGTTCACACTCGATGCGCCCGTTGACCGTCTTGGCGTTCACGCTCCCCCGGTGTCCCGTCAGACGGAGGGAGCCGTTGACCGTCTGCGCTTCGACTTCTCCCGAGATCTCGGCTATCTCAACGGGTCCGTGGATCGTGGAGATCTTGAGATCGGCTCTCTCCGGCAGCCGGATGGAGTAGTGCACGCTTCCATATCGCTGCCCCCACATCCGGCTCTTCTTCGGGTACCGCGTGCGAACCTGGAGCCCGCGCGACGAACGGTTGACTTCCACCCGGATGTCCTCGAGCGCGGTGCTGCTCGGTCCCACCTTCCGCGCCACGATCTCCGCTTCGTTCCGGTCCCACGAGGTGACCGCCACGCGTCCGTTGATGTTTCTCAGATCGAGAAGCTCGCCCGCCTGAAACGGTTCCGTGAACGTCTCCGTCTCTTCAATGTTCGGTTCCGGCTGGAACGGGACGGCGCAATTCGCGGCGCCGGCCAGCGCCGATGCGCCGAGCACGAGAGCGAGCGGGAGCCCGCCACGTCCCGCGCTTCGCGCTTTCCCGTGAACCATGACGGGTGGAGGCTACGAATCGTGTGTCAAGAATGTTCCGTTTGTTCGACAGCCTGTACGCAAAGCCACGCGGCCCAGTTACTGTGTGGATGCAGGTGATCGGGCGTGGCATCCGGGATTGGGAGAGGGTGCGGAACTCACGTTGCCATGGTGCAGCGTCATCGGCGCTGGTTTCGCGCTCCCGCGCGATGCCGACCGAAAGTCGGCGTTCCAAGCGGTCCCCGCGCTTGTTCTCCGTCAGCGATGCGCGGTGCCGGTCTGAAGACCGGCGTTCCCGTGCCTGGGCGTCGCTCCGCCTGGTGGCTCGGGCGCCGAGACGTTAACAGCCTGTGGCGAAACCCAGGCGGCGTTCGTCCGGCGATGCATCCCGGCTGAACCACTCCGCTTCGCCCCCCCACCGGGAGAACTGGCGTTCTGCGTTGCGTTTCGGTCGAAATACACCCGGTATTCCTCCCTCACGCGCCTTGTCAGCCGGGCGCCTCGCCCCCACCGGGAGAACTGGCGGGCTCGGCGCTCACCCGGGTTCCACCACAGGCTGTTAACCATCCCGGAACTGCGCTTACCTGACCGGCGGGGCGTGGAGGAGGACCCGATCATGAGCTTTTCTCCCGCTGGCGGCCTCGGCGCTCACCTCACTTTGTCCACAGGCTGCTAACCGGCCATCTGCTTCCCGTATTCTCCGGGGCTGGTACGCCCGGCTGCCGATTCCGGAGGTTCTGATGAAACACGTTCACCGCATTCTGGCCACGCTCGCCGCTGGTCTGCTCGCCGCTCCGCTGGCCCTCGGCCAGGGGGATTCCCGGCCCCGCGCCCGGGACATCGGTCTCTCGCCCGGCGTTCTCAACCCCGGCCCGGAGAACGCGATCACTGACATCCCCGGAGTCCTCGTCGGACAGGTCACCCTCCTTGAGGGGGAACACATCCGCACCGGCGTCACCGCGATCCTGCCCCACGGAGGGAACATCTTTCAGGAGAAAGTGCCGGGCGCCGTCCACATCGGCAATGCGTTCGGCAAACTGGCCGGATCCACCCAGGTGGTCGAACTCGGAACCATCGAGACTCCCATCGTCCTGACCAACACCCTCTCGGTGTGGGATGCGGCCCGCGCCGTCGTTACCTACGTTCTCGGTCTTCCCGGCAACGAGGACGTGGGCTCGGTCAACCCGCTGGTCGGGGAGACGAACGACGGGTACCTGAACGACATCCGGGGACTCCATGTGAGGGAAAGCCACGTGCTGGACGCGATCCGGAGCGCCTCCCCGGGACCCGTGGCGGAGGGAGCCGTGGGAGCCGGTACCGGCACTTCCGCCTTCGGCTGGAAGGGAGGTGTCGGCACCTCTTCCCGGCGCCTTCCCGAGAGCCTCGGCGGATACACCGTCGGGGTGCTGGTCCAGAGCAACTACGGCGGAGTGCTCACCATGGATGGGATCCCCGTCGGCGAGGAGCTGAACCGGTACTACCTGCGCGACCAGTTGAGCGGCTCGGACGATGCCGGGGGCCGCGATTCCCAGGACAACCCGGACGGTTCCATCATGATGGTGGTCGGCACCGACGCTCCGGTCCGCTCGCTCGGCCTGACCCGGCTGGCTCGGCGGGTCATGCTGGGCTTGGCCCGCACCGGGGCCACCTCCTCGCACGGGAGCGGCGACTTCGTGATCGCGTTCTCGTCGGCGGAGTCGCTCCGCAGCGGGTTCAGGAGCGAGTCCCCCACCGAGGACGGCGCCGTCCTGCGTGGTGATCGCCTTTCGCCGCTCTTCCAGGCGGCGATCGAGGCAACCGAGGAGGCGGTGTACAACTCGATGCTGAAGGCCACGACGGTTACCGGCCGGAACGGCAACACCCGGGAGGCGATCTCGATCGAGGACCTCCTGGAGGTCGGCCGCAAGTACAACCGCCTCCACCCGCCCGGCGGCGGTCGGTGAGGTCGGGCTGCGTGCTCTACCGATCCCTGAATCCCGCCACCGAAGAAGTGGTGGCCGAATTCCCGACGGCTGCCGACCGCGAGGTCGATACCGCCCTTTCCCGCGCTGATGCCGCGTTCCGCTCCTGGCGCCGGGTTCCCTTTGCCGAACGATGCGCCGTGAACGAGCGCCTCGCGGATCTTCTGGAGGCGCAGGCGGATGACCTGGCGGGGCTCATGGCTCTCGAGATGGGAAAGCCGCTCGCCCAGGGAGTCGCCGAGGCGCAAAAGTGCGCTTGGGTCGCGCGGCACTACGCCGAGACCGCGGAGGAGTCGCTCCGCCCGCGCCACTACGAATCCGACGGCAGCGCCGCGTACGTGCGGTTCGATCCCATCGGGCCGATCCTCGCCGTCATGCCCTGGAACTTCCCGCTCTGGCAGGTCATCCGGGGTTCGGCCCCCAACTTCCTCACCGGGAACCCGATGGTGCTCAAGCACGCGCCGTCGGTGCCCCAGTGCGCGCTCCGGATTGTCGAGCTGTATCGCGAGGCGGGAGCACCGGACGGGCTCATCCAGAACCTCTTTCTCACGAACGAGCAGGCGGCCTCCTGTATCGCCGACCGGCGGGTGCGGGGAGTCACGCTCACGGGAAGTTCCCGCGCCGGCAGCGAGGTCGCCGCGGTCGCGGGGCGGAATCTCAAACCGATGGTCGCCGAGCTCGGCGGTAGCGATCCTTTCATCGTGTTCGAGGACTGCGACGTGGAGGAGGCGGCCACCGCGGGCGCCGGGGCGCGCCTCATCAACTCCGGGCAGAGTTGCATCGCCGCCAAACGCTTTCTCGTGCAGCAAACGGTGCTCGATGCGTTTCTTTCGGTCTTTGAGAGGCAGTTTCGCGAAACGACGGTGGGAGACCCGCTGGCGCCGGAGACCGCGGTGGGACCGTTGGCCCGGAAAGATCTCCGCGACCGTCTTGAGGAGCAGGTCGCGCGCTCGGTTAGCGCCGGCACGGAACTCCTCCACCGGGGAACGGCGCCGGCACGCGGATTCTTTTCCGCAACCGGAATTCTGGCGGGGCCGCCCGCGGGAACCCCGGCCGCCGAGGAGGAACTCTTCGGCCCGGTCGCTACGGTGGTCCCCTTCGGTGACGAGGCGGAGGCGGTGGAGATCGCCAACCGGACGAACTACGGGCTGGGGTCTTCGCTATGGACGTCCGACCCTCGGCGGGCCGAGCGCTTGCTGCCGCAGATCGAATCCGGGGCCGTGTTCGTGAACGGCATCACCAAGTCGGATCCCCGCGTCCCCTTCGGGGGGACGAAGGACAGCGGTTTCGGCCGCGAGTTGGGCCCCGACGGCCTGACCGAGTTCACGAACAAGAAGACGGTCTGGATCCGCTGAGAAGCGGCCCTCTCGCTCCTTGTCCGCCTGTGGCCAGGAGGCGCCCATCCTGATCACGCGGCGCCCCCCCACCGGGAGAACTGGCGCGCCGCGCGGGGGAGGGGTGTGGAGAGGGGTTTCCCCCTCCCGCGAGAAACGGTGGAGGGAATCGCGCAGCGATTCGCGCCACCAACCCGGCGAGAAAGTGCCTCGCCTCCCAGGAACCTCCGAGACCGATACCCTCCCCCCGTAGTGCACTGTGAGGTGCTTTGTCTCCGGGTTACAACGGCCAGGCTTCCTGCCGCCAGGCCATGTCCCAGAACATCCATTCGTAGCGCGAACTCATGGCGAAGCGTCCCGCCATGGCCCGCCGGGCGCCGTCGCCGAGTTCTTCGGAAACTTCATCGGTCAGGCGCACCACGCGCTGTACGACTGCGTCGTATTCCTTGCTTCCGTAGCTTTCGATCCAGCGCTGGTAGAGCGGATCCGGCGACGTTGGGCGCCTCAGCAGCTCTTTGCCCACTTCGGCGTAGATCCAGTAGCACGGGAGCACCGCGGCGAGTCCTTCGTGGAAGGGTTGCGAATGGACCTGCGACAGGAAGTAGCTCGTGTAGGCGCGGTTCGTGGGAGCCGGCTGACGGGTGAAGAGGTCTTCCCGGGAGCCCCCCAGTTCGGTCAGGAATTGTCCGAGCTGTTCCCGCTCGGCCTGGATGGTCGCCACCGCATCTCCGCAAAGTGCCTCGGTGATGTCGGGATGCGGGGCCTTCCCGCCGAGGATGGCCACCGCGCGGGCGAACTCGTGGAGGTAGAGGGCGTCCTCGATCACGTAGAAGCGGAATACCTGCCGGTCGAGGGTGCCGTCCGCGAGTCCGTCGAGGAAGGGGTGGCGCAGGATCTCCGCGTAGATCGGCTCGATTCCGGCCCAGAGTCGGGAGGTGAAGCGGTCCTTGGCGGTGAAGCTCATGGAGTCGGAATGCTAATGAACCGCGCTCATCCGAACACCACCGGGACCCAGAAGACGGCGAACAGACAGGTGAGGACGGCGCCAATGATGTTCACCCCGATACCGGCGCGCACCATCTGGGGGATGGTGAAGTGGCCGGTCCCGAAAACGATGGCGTTCGGGGGGGTGGCCGCCGGGAGCATGAAGGCGCAGGACGCGGCGACCGTCACCGGGAGCAGCAGCATCAGCGGCGGGATTCCGGCACCGGTGGCGACCGCGGCAACGATGGGAACCATCATCGCGGTCGAGGCCAGGTTCGAAGCCAGCTCGGTCAGCAGGATGATGAAGACCACCACCAGCACCACGAAGAGCGGGAGGGGGAGCGCCGAGGCGCCTGCGAGGCGGTCGCCGAGCACCTGAGAAAGTCCGCTCACCTCGAGTCCGTTCGCCAGGGAAAACCCCCCGCCGATCAGAATGAGCACATCCCAGGGGATCCGCACGCCCCACTCCCAGTTGAGGATGCGCGCCCCGGAACCGTCGCCCGCCGGAACGAGAAAGCACAGCACCGTTGCGGCCATCGCAATGGTGGAGTCGGTGATGAAGCCACCGGTCGGGATTGCCTGGGTCCAGACGGGGCGCAGTATCCACAGGAGTGCGGTGCCGCCGAACAGAATGGCGAGTCTCTTCTCCGGGGTCGAAAGCGGTCCGAGCGCGGTATACGCCGCGCGCACCGGCTCCCGACCACCCGGGATGTCCCGGATGCGGATCGGAAATGCGAACTTGGTGAGCCACAGCCAGGTTGCCGGCAGGAAGATGATGGTCAGCGGCATCGCGAAGGCGAGCCAACGCACGAAGGTGATCTGGATGCCCAGTTCCTCCTCGAGGAAGCCGGCGAGGAACACGTTGGGAGGGGTCCCGATCAGGGTTGCGAATCCCCCGATGGAGGCCCCATAGGCGCAGCCGAGCATCAGACACACCGCGAAGGGGAACTCCCCGGGCGCGGGACGCCGGTCCCGTCCGTGGACCGCGCTCGAGATCTCCGCGATCACCGCCACCCCGATGGGCATCATCATGGCCGTAGTGGCGGTGTTGGAGACCCACATCGAGAGGAACGCCGACGCCACCATGAAGCCGAGCACCAGGCGGGGCGGCGAACTGCCCATCAACATCACCGTGCGCAGGGCGATCCGCCGATGCAGGTTCCAGCGCTGCATCGCCTGGGCGATCATGAATCCCCCGAGGAAGAGATACACGAGGTGGTTCGCGTAGGGCGCGGCGGCTCCCGCCGCGTTCGTGATCCCGAACACCGGGAGCAGCACCAGCGGCAGCAGCGACGTCACCGCCAGCGGCGCCGCCTCGGTAACCCACCAGGTGGCCATGATCGCGGCCACCGCCAGCATCCGGCGCGCCTCGTCGGGGATTCCGGGAATCGGGAAGACGGCGATCCCGGCCAGCAGGGCCAGCCCGAGGACCAGTCCGATCCGCTCGCGTTTCATCCGTTGTCTCGTCGGAGTTCGATGCCGGGCCGCCCGCCTTCGCTGGCCAGGGGCGCGAGAGCGTATGTCATTCGCCCCGAGGTGCGTCGCAGACGAGCCCGGAGGGTCCCGGTCGCCGGCGTCGGCCGCTATTGCTGGTCGGTCGTGTCCGGCCGATATCCGAGGCTCAGGAGATTCGCGAGCAGCCGATAGGCGCCCGGGGTGCCGGCCGGAAGCTGCCGCCAGAGTCCCAGACCGAGGTAGAGCCACCGTCCCTCACCGTGGCGCGCCTCCACCAGGATGCCCCGCTTTTCTCCCGCGTTGTATTCGAAGGGGTCCTCCGAGGCGAGCAGGTCCCGATAGGCGGGGTCACCTCCCGGCGCCAGGAAATAGAGCCCGCGCTCCTGCACCCAGCCGTCCCAGTCGGCGTCGTCGATCCGGTTCGGCCCGGTAAAGACCGGATGATCCGGAATGAGCAACCGCATGGGAGCGTCCTCGGCGGTGATCCGGCCCCGGCCGACCGAGATCGGATAGGGCCCCCACGGTCCGGCGTTGAACTCGAACTTGTTGTACTGGACGAGAAGCGTGCCGCCAGCGGCTACGAAGTCGAGCAGGCGCTGGTTGTGGGTCCTGAGATCGGGCCGGGCCAGGTAAGCCCGCACTCCGAGGACGATGGTGTCGAACTGCGAGAGGTCTCTCTCGGCGAGCGCCTGCCCGTCGAGAAAGGTCAGGGGCAATCCAAGCTGGGCGATGGCCTCGGCGACTTCGTCCCCGACGCCCTCAACGTAAGCGATGCGGACCGGGGCCACGGTCGCGTCCAGCACCCGCGCCGAGGCCTCCGCCGGGCGGAAGAGGTAACGGGTCTCGATGTGGTGGTAGGCGATCTCCTGAACGGTCTGTGTGAAGGGGTCACCGCCCCCGGTGGGCCGTACCGCGGCGCCCAGCCGGTAGCTGCCGTCCGCCGCGCCGTCGGGGGCGCTCACTTTGAACTCCACCCGGGTCTCACCGGGTCCGGAAAAGGAGACGGGAGCCCTGGCCGGAAGCACGGTCCACCCCTCCGGCGTCTCGAGCGAAGCCTCGAAGTCCGCCGCTCCGTCGCCCCGGTACACCACGGAGACGGTCAGTCGGCGGGGGTTTTGACCTCGGGGGAAGACCACGATCTCCGGTGAGACCGCCGCGGAGACGAGTGGCAGGATCGAGACCTCTTTCTGTTTTTCCGTCCCGACCCAGGGACCGTCGTAGCGGTACTCGACCGGGCTGCGGATCTCGACGGGAACACCGGCGGACTCGAAGGAAACGCGCGCCATCACCTGAGGCGGCCGCGCGGGAAGGCCGAACAGATCCGCGGACACCGCCTCGAAGCGGTCCATCCCCGGGACGTCTTCCCAGAGCTGGCGGCTCATGGCCGCGGCGTTCCCCACCGAGACTCCGAACTCCGCGCGGAGCGGGCTGGCAGGGCTCGATTCGAGGGGGAGATCGTCAGGGCCGATCGGAGGGGGCAGGGGGCGCCGGCGCGGCCCGGGACCTGGAGGCGTTCCCGGGGACGGCAACGATTGGCTGACCTCCCAGCCATCGGGTGCCTCGATTCCGATTCCGGTGATCGTGGCCGCGGCGGGGCCGCCCAGGACGGAGATCTGCGCCCCGAAACTGCTGCCCGCGACGACCACCCCGGATTCCGCCACCGCGTCCACCACCAGGCCGTGGGCGAGCGCAATCGCCCGCTGGATCTGAACTTCCCGAAGGGCCATCCGATGCTCGATCTCGGCCCGGCTCTCAGCGGTCAGCCCGTCGGGCAGAGCCTCGCGGCGCAGGCTCCGCGCTGCAGTCAGCGCCTGCCGAAGACCCGGCAGGGTGTCTGCCGGTGCGATCGCCGAAAAGGCTTCAGCAGCCTCGGCTACGGCCTGGCGGAGGGCGACCAGCCTGGACGTGGCCTCCGCGGTCGCTTCCGGAGTCCCGGCCACGAAATCCCCCAGGCGCTCCAGGCTGGTCGGAATCCCCGCGAAAAGGCCGTCGGTCCCTTCCGGCCCGAGCGCGGTGCCGTCCTGCGATCCGCGCGTTTCGACCAGCACCGACGGAAATCCGGTCGGCCCGCCACGGACCTGGCCCATGCCCTGGCAGCGGTGCGCCGAACGCGCTTCCTGTCCCAGGTCCGCATAGGTACGGCCGAGAAGCGGATCCCAGACCGCGGTCTCGATGCGGACGGTCCGCGCCTCGCCGGCTGCCGACCCGCCGCCGACGCCTCCCACCAGCAGGCGCAGCGGCCGCCAGGGCAGCAGACCCAATTCCGCGTGCTCCGGGAAGCGGTCCGGGTCGCCGGCCGCGTCGAAGGCCTCGTGGGCGAGCCGTCCCGCCGCCTGATGGTGCTGACCGCCGCCCGTCCCAGCCGGCGGCAGGGTGATCACCACGTCCGGGCGCAGAGTCCGGATCATCCGCACCACCTCGCCGAGCGTCTGCTCCCGGCCCCACTTGTCGAACGTCTCCTCGACGCTGAACGAGTAGCCGAAGTCGGAGACCATGCCGAAGTACTGCTCGACCGCGTCGAGCCGGTGGGACGTCCGGAGCTCTTCGGTCCGCAGCAACCGCAGTCCATCGAAGAGTTCGGGGCCGATCTCGTTCTGTCCGCCGCCGCCGCGGGTCAGCGTGAGCAGCGAAACCCTCGCGCCCAGGCCGCGGCTGAGCAGGGCGTGCAGGGCGTTGTTCTCGTCGTCGGGGTGGGCCGTGATGGTGAGCACCGACACCCCGCTACCGATCTTGCGGAGCGCGAGACCCAGTCCCGTGGCTCCCCGGTCTTCGGCGAGCGGGCGAAGCTGGGCCGGCGCGGAAGCCGCTCCGAGCGCGACGATTGCCGCCACTGATAGCACGAGAGCCAGAGGTGCGACCCGCCGCATTCTTCGTGGAGTAGTCATCACCGCGCTCACTTTGCGTGGGAGGAGGAGGCCCCGCCTCCTAGAATCTCCCGGCGCGGGCCGATAAGCGTCCGGCCCGGCCAGTGAGTCTAGCCGGGAGCTTGAATAGCCTGTCAATGGAAAACCCAACCGATCAACCCCCGTCCTCGCGGGGGTTCTTCCGCTCCTGGCGGCGGCTCTATGCGGCCGTGCTGCTGACCGCTCTCTCCGTCTACGTCCTCCTGTTCGTGTTCTCCCGGGTCTTTGCACCCTGAGGGCGATCCTTGCAAACCATCGACTGGATCGTCGTTGCCGCCTACTTCGGCCTGATCATCGCCGTCGGCTACCGGACCGGGCGCGGGAACCGAGGGCTCGAGGACTACTTCCTCGCCCGCCGGTCCATGCCCTGGTACGCCATGGGCCTTTCGGTGATGGCCACGCAGGCGAGCGCCATCACGCTGGTCGGAACGACCGGCCAGGCCTATGTGGACGGGATGCGCTTCATCCAGATCTACCTCGGCCTGCCCATCGCCATGGTGATCCTGTGTTTCACCCTGGTACCGCTGTTCTACCGGGCGCGCGTATTCACCGCTTACGAATATCTGGAACAGCGCTGCGGGCCGCACACCCGGTCCCTGACGAGTCTGCTGTTCCTGTTCGGGAGGGCGCTGTCCGGAGCCGTGGTGATCTACGCGCCGTCGGTAGTCCTTTCGGTCGTCTTCTCGCTCGACGAGACGCTCACCATTCTGCTTATCGGCGGGTTCGCCACGATCTACACCGCGCTGGGAGGGATGCGCGCGGTGATGTGGGTCGAGACCTGGCAGATGATGATCATCCTGCTCGGCATCCTTTTCTGCCTGGGATCGGTGATCGTGGGGCTCCCCGACGAGGTGAGCCTCGGGGAGGCGCTGCGGCTTGCCGGCTCAACGGGTCGCCTGGAAACGCTGTCGTTCGACACCGACCCGCGCCAGACCTATACCGTCTGGACGGGGCTCCTCGGCGGTCTCTTCCTGATGCTCTCCTATTTCGGCTGCGACCAGAGTCAGGTCCAGCGTTACCTCACCGGCCGCTCGCTCCGCGAGAGCCGCCTTTCGCTGATCTTCAACGCCTTCGCCAAGCTGCCGGTGCAGTTCGTGATCCTGCTCACCGGTGCGCTTCTCTTCGTTTTCTACCAGTTCGAGAAGCCGCCCGTGCTCTTCGATCCGGTGACTCTCGCCGAGACGCGGGCGGCGCAACCCGAGGAGATGGAGGCGATGGAGGCGCGCTACGAAACCGCCTTCGCCGAGCGCCGGACGGCTGCCCTCGACTTCGCGGAGGCCGACGGGAGTTTCTCCGAACCGGCGCTCAGGGAGCGGTACGTCGCTGCTGACCTGGCGTTTCAGGAGACGCGCGCCCAGGCGGTCCGCGCGGCGTCCGAAGTCCGGGGGGAGCCGTGGAGTGACACCAACCACGTATTCCCGACCTTCGTGTTCACTCAATTGCCCCCCGGGATCGTCGGCCTGATCCTCATAGCGGTGCTGGCCGCGGCGATGTCCACTGTGGAGTCGGAACTATCGGCGCTCTCGACCGCCAGCGTGGTGGACTTCTACCGCCGCTTTCGAACCCGCTTGGGGGGCCGCTTCTTCCGCGGTCCGACTTCCGATCGGCACGACCTGATTGCCGGCCGGGTGGGGATCGTGTTCTGGGGAACGGTCGCGACCGGGGCGGCCCTCTACATGGGGCGGCTGGGGTCGGCGGTAGAAGCGGTGAACCGGGTGGGATCCTTCTTCTACGGTCCCATCCTCGGAGCGTTCGTCCTCGCCGCCGTCTTCCCGAACCGGGGCGCCCGCCGCGCCTTCCCCGCGGTTCTTTGTGGGGTCGCCGCCGTGTGGGTCGCTGACCTCCTGCCCCGGTCGCTCGGGGTCCCCGGCATTTCCTACCTCTACTACAACCTGATCGGGACGGCGGTTACGGTGGTCGTCGGTCTCGCGCTGGGTCGCGCGACCCGGGTTCCGCGCGGGCAGGAAAGCCGATGAGCCGGGTCCGGACCCGCATGGTCTCCCGGATAGTCGAGGCCCTGTCTTCACGGGAGTTGCTTCGCCGGTCCGGGTTCTTCACGGGTCTCAATCTCGCGATCGGAGCGTTGGTGGGTGCGGTCATCGTGTCCTTCATCGTGGTGACCGAATGGCTCACCGACGTGATGATTCATGGGCAGGCGCTCGGAGCGATCCGCTTTGCCGGCCCGGTACTGGGGGCGTTGGCCGCCGGCTTCCTGATGCACCGGTGGTTCGGCGAGGCGCGGGGAAGCGGGATTCCGCAGACGAAAGCGGCGCTGGTCGCGAACGATGGCCGGATTCCGTTCCGCGTGCCCTTCGGGAAGTACCTCTGCGGGGTGCTCACGCTGGGCGCCGGCATTCCGCTGGGGCGCGAGGGGCCGTCCGCGCAGATCGGAGCCGGGATCGCTTCCTCGGTGGGAGAAGCCCTCGGGCTGGACACCGAGCAGCGGCGGCAGTTGATACCGGTCGGGACGGCGGCGGCGATCGCCGCGGCCTTCAACACCCCGATCGCCGCGATCCTGTTCTCGCTGGAGGAAATCGTCGGAAACCTCCACGCGCGGGTGCTCGGCTCGGTGGTCCTGAGCGCGGTGGCGAGTTGGCTGGTGTTGCGGCTCTCGCTTGGCGACGAACCGCTCTTCTCGGTTCCCGCCTACGAACTCGGGCATCCCGCGGAACTCCTCATCTATGCCGTGCTGGGCGTGCTGGGGGGGCTGATGTCGGTCGGCTTCGTGCGCACCCTTCTCTGGCTGCGTGCTCAAATCCGCCGGCTTCCGGTGGCGAGCCGCTGGTTCCAGCCGGCGCTCGGCGGGGTGGCGGTGGCCGCCGCCTGGATTCTCCTTCCCGGGTTCTTCAGCGTTGGCTATGGCCCGGTGGGCCAGGCGCTGTCCGGCGAGCTTCCGATGGGAACCATGGCGGTTCTCCTCGCTCTGCACCTGGCTCTGGTGGTCTTCGCCTACGCCTCCGGCAACGCGGGAGGGATCTTCGGTCCCAGCATCTTCCTCGGCGCCATGCTGGGTGGGGTGGTGGGCAGCCTTGCCAGCCTTTGGTTCGACTTCGCATCCGGACCCGGCCCCTACGCCCTGGTGGGCATGGGAGCGGCGTTCGCCGGGATCCTCCGGGTGCCGATGGCGTCGGTCTTCATGATCTTCGAGATCACCCAGAGCTACGCGGTCATCGTGCCGTTGATGATCGCCAACCTGACCTCGTTTTTCGTCTCCCGGCGGCTCCAGCGCGTATCGGTCTACGAGGCGCTCGCGGCGCAGGACGGGATCCAGCTTCCCTCCACCGAGGATGAGGAGCCCCATCCGGTGGTGCGGGCCGCGATGCGCCCGCCAAGGGAGCTGCTCCCCCCGGACCTGACGGTCGAGGACGCCATCGAGCGGGTCGCCTTGAGCGGGAAACGCGCCTGGCCGGTAGCCGAGGGAAACCGGATCTCCGGATTGATCACGCTCGCCGAGTTGGAGCGGTTCCACACCTGGGGACAGGATCAGGAGCGACTCGGCGACCTGGTGAGAGGGCGGAAGTTTCCCCATGTGCACGCCGACCAACCCATTGACCACGTGCTGGCCACCATGGGCCGGATCCGGATGGACACCTTGCCGGTCGTGAGTCGGGTGGACGTCCACCAGCTCGAGGCGGTGGTCACGGTCTCGGATCTGCTGCGCGCCTACGGGATCCCCCCGGGCGGGGGGAGCGGCCCGCCCCGCGGCATCCCGGGATGATCGTGAGCGTAGGCGGACGGAACCGCGTACAGCCGACTGCGAGGGATCGCGGGGACGGCTTGGAACGCCGACCTCCGGTCGGCACAGCCCGCCGCAGGCGGGCGGAACCGCGTACGGCCGATCGCGAAGAAGCGCGGGGACGGCTTGGAACGCCGGCCTCCGGCCGGCATCGCGCGGGAGCGCGAAACGAGCGCCGGGTCCGACCGTTATGCCAGCGTGGCGCCGTCGGACTGAAACGATGATCGCCGTCGTCCAGCGTGTCTCCCGCGCTTCCGTCTCGGTGGGGGGAGAACTTGTATCGGAGATCGGGGAGGGGCTTTTGGTCTTGCTCGGGGTTTCCGTGACCGATACCGCTGAAGACGCCGCTTGGTTGGCGAAGAAGATCGCCGGGCTGCGGATGTTCCGGGCTCCGGAGGGACAACCGGAACGGAGCGTCCTCGAGATCGGCGGGGAGGTGCTGGCGGTGTCCCAGTTCACACTGCTCGGGAACTGCCGCAAGGGGAGGCGACCGTCTTTCACCCGCGCCGCGCCGGGGCCGGAGGCCGAAGCACTCTACGAAGAGTTCTGCACCCGGCTACGGGGTCTCGGGGTTGCGGTCGGCGCCGGCCGCTTCGGTGCGATGATGGAGGTATCCCTGCTGAACGACGGGCCTTACACCCTGCTCGTCGAAAGCCCGTCCCAGTCCTCGCGGCGGGGTATCCTTCCGGGTTCTCGCGAATAGCCGCGCCCAGGCGCTAGCGGATGCCCACCGTCGGCGTCCCGATTCGCTCGAGAACAAGGTGTCTCTCATGCGTATGTTCTTTCGAACGGCCCCCCCGCTCGCGGCCATCGCCGGTTTCCTCGCTTTTTCCGGCTGCGGCGGCGCCAACGCCGGTTCCGGGGGCCAGGCCCACGACTCGCTTCTTCCCGACAGCGTGGACTCCGAGGTGCTCGGGATCCTGAACGGCGAGGAGATCACTCTCGACGATCTCGCGGAGCGGGACCGGTTCCAACTCGCGCAGCTTCGGAGCGACTACTACACGAAGAGCCACGACCTGCTGGAGGAGAGCGTGGTCCGGGCGGCGCGGGAGCAACTGCTCATGGCCGCTGCCGCGGAGAAGGGGATGACCCTGAACCAGTACTACACGAACGAGATCGGCCTCCCCGAAGTCAGCGACGAAGAGCTCCAGTACGTGTACAACCAGAACCGCCAGCAGTTCGGGGGACGGTCACTGGAAGAGATCGGGACCAGCCTCCGGCGGCAGATCGCGAACCAGAAGATGGCGCGGAATATCGAAATGGCCGGCAACCGCTTGTTGGGCGAGGCCGAATGGAATCTGGCCGTACCCGCCTATCGGGTGGCGATCGAGACACAAGGCCATTCTGCACTCGGACCCGAGGACGCTCCGGTGGACGTCGTGATCTTCTCCGACTTCGAGTGCCCCTACTGCCGCCGGTTCAACAGTGCGGTGGACGAACTCCGGGAAGCCGAGGAATACGAGGGGAAAGTTCGCCTCGTTTACCGGCACTATCCCCTCCGCAGCATCCATCCGCTGGCGCAGAAGGCCGCCGAGGCTTCGATCTGTGCGGAGGACCAGGGGATGTTCTGGGAGTTCCATGACGCGCTCTGGACCGACGAAAACCTCTCTCCCGACAACCTCGAGCAGCATGCCGTGCTCCTCGGACTCGACACCGAGGTGTTCGCGGAGTGCGTGAACTCCGGCCGCCACTACGAGAGAGTGCAGACGGATTTCGAGGCGGCAATGGCGCTCGGACAGGGCGGGACCCCGGCAGTATTCGTGAACGGACGCTATGTTGGGGGCGCGGTGCCCTTCCAACAACTGAAGGCCGAGGTGGATCGCGAACTCGACGAGTCAGAGTGACCCGGTGACCGCGCGCGCAGCTATGCCCAGAACCAACACGCTCTCCCCCGAAGTCCAGGAGTTCCTGGCGACCCGGTGCTACGTCCATCTGGCCACCCTGATGGCCGACGGCAGCCCCCAGGTTTCCCCGGTGTGGGTGGAGACCGACGGCGATCTCATCATCGTGAACTCCGCGGCAGGCCGGGTCAAGGACAAGAACATCAAGCGCGACGCCCGGGTGGCGCTCTCCGCGACCCATCCGGAAGATCCCTTCAAGGCTCTGATGATCCGGGGCCGGGTGGTCAAGGTCGCCGAGGAAGGGGCGGAGGAAGGTATCGACCGCCTCGCCCGGAAGTACATCGGGACGGATCGCTACGAGTGGCGGCGTCCGGGCGAAGTCCGGGTCGCGTACTACATCCAGCCGGAAACCGTAAAGACGTTGTAACGCGGCGGCTTGGGGGGGCTGGCGCCTTTTGGCCGGGTCGCCCTCGCCGCGAAACGGCCCCGCCCTTGGCGCGGGGTGCCCGGAAACACCCGCCCAGGTCATCGGGGCAGCGTCCGGCGGAACCCCGCCGCCGACGGCCGATCACGATAGCGCCATAGTCTGTGGTATTTTCTTTGCCATGATTTCTACCATTGATCCTGCCGGCCGGCTGGTCATTCCCAAGAAAGTTCGAGAGGCCGCGCGGCTTCGTCCCGGCACCCAAGTCCGTTTCCGCGTTGAGTCCGAGGGTGTCCTGATTGAGCCGGCGCCCCTTTCCGTCACCTTCGAACGCCGCGGCACGGTGGTCGTGGCGGTCCCACGAACTCCGGTCCCGGTCATGTCGTCCGTTGACGTTGCCCGGGCCATTGACGAGATCCGCGAGAGCTACACGGACACCAAGCTGGACTCGTGATCCGGTTCTGCTGCGACACGAACGTCCTGATCGCCGCGTACTGTCCGTGGCATGAACATCATGGATCGTCGCTCCGCGAGATTGGCCAGCGTCGTGCGGGGGGAGAACAACTGGTGGTGGCGGCGCACTCTCTGATCGAGGCGTACTCCGTGCTGACTCGATTTCCTCAGTGGCGAATGTCGCCGGAGGATGCCGCGACGTTGCTTCACGCCAACCTCGATGGCGTCCCGATCATCCAGCTCCCTCCAGACGAGGTGTGGGAGACGTTGGACCAGGCGCCGCAGTTCGGTATTCGGGGGGGCCGGATCCATGACGCCCTGATCGCCCGCTGCGCCATCCACGGCGGCGCTGCGACGCTCCTCACCTGGAACGTTCGGCATTTCTCCGGCCTCGGAAGCGAGATTCGGGTGCTGCGGCCTTCCGCGTAATTTATCGGCGGCACCGGGAACGTGCCGCCCGCGGACCCCAGGTGCGCGGGCCGGGTCAGCGGGGGATCTCGCGGCCGCCGATGAAGGTCCGCTCCACCCGGAGGTCCCGGATCGCGTCGGGCGGGATCGCCAGGATGTCGTCGGACAGCACCACGAAGTCGGCGAGCATGCCTTCGGCGATGGCGCCCTTGTCGCTCTCCTCGAACGTGAAGTAGGCCGGCTCGCGGGTGTGGAGGCGGATCGCCTCCTTGATGCCGACCGCTTCCTCCGGCCCGTGCACCTCGCCGTCGAAGCCCCGCCGGGTGACCGCGGTCCAGATCGTGATCAGTGGTCCGTAGGGCGCCGAATCGGAGCCGTGCGAGACCCGGACCCCGGCATCCAGCAGGGAGCGGGTCGGGTTCTGGGTCTCCTCGCGCTCTCCGACCAGCGCCTCCTCGGCGTAGGCGCCGAGCCCCACGGTGAACGACGGCTGGCTCGCCACCATGATCCCGTGTTCGGCCATCAGCTTCATGGTCTCCTCGGGCGGCTTCACCGCCACGTGGTGCATGTAGTGCCGGTGGTCCTCCCGGGGAATTTCGTTGAGGATGCGGGCCGTCTGCTCCGCGACCATCTTCACCGCCCCGTCGCCCATGGCGTGGATGCCGAGTTGCCAGCCGAGTTCGTGGGCCCGTCTGGCGACGGGGTAGAAGACATCGGCCGGAATGCGGATCGCGCCGAAGAAGTCGGGGCGCCCTTCGTAGGGTTCGAGGGACCAGAACACCGGGGCGCTCAGCCCGCCATCGATGCTCATCTTGACGGCGCCGATCCGGAATCGGGAGTCACCTTCCCCGGTGGTGAAGCCGAGTTCCTCGAGGGCCTCGATCTCGGTCCGTATCCCTTCCTCGCCGTGGTCGTAGGTGTCGTGGCCGGGGCTGAGGCGGACCTGCATTGTCGCCCGGGGCAGCTCCTCGCCGTAGCGGGAGTAGAGGTCCTGTACTGCCGGGATCCCCGGGGGCCGGACTCCCGCGATGTTCACGCTGGTGATCCCCATGGCCGCGAGCTTGCCCAGCGAGGCGCGCATGGTTTCGAGGCCCCTCTCGTAGGGAACTTCCGGCATCGGGGGGAGAACTCTGTCCACCATCCGCCGTGCCGCCTCGAGGACGCGGCCGGTCGGCTCGCCGCTCGCGTCGCGGAAGATCCAGCCTCCCTCGGGGTCGGGCGTATTGCGGTCGATTCCCGCCAGTTGCAGCGCCGGTGAGTTCAACAGGTAGGTATGGGGTCCGCGGGTGAGCATCACCGGGTTGTCGGGGGCAGCTTCGTCGAGAAGCCAGCGGTCCGGAATCCGGCTGTTCGGCCAGTCCATGCGGGTGAGCCCACCACGAATCCACTCCCCGGGAGACCTGGTAGCGGCTTCTGCCTCCAGCGCCGTGAAGAGCTCGTCGGGCTCCGTCGCGGTCGAAGACCAATCCGGCAGGCCCGGCACCAGCCCGTCCTGCCACTCCTGCAGCGTGCGCCCGGGCCCGAGGTGGATGTGGTTGTCGTTGAACCCCGGGAGGACCGTCTTTCCCTGGAGATCCACGATCTCGGCGGCGCCGCCGGGGAAAGCTTCCCCGACTTCGTCCTCCGAGCCCACGGCCGCAAATCGCCCGTCCACGATGGCGAACGCCTCGGCGGTACTGAAGTCGTCGTCAGCGGTGACCACGTTCGCATTGCGGTAGATCGCGTCGGCAGCCGGCCCGGAAGGGCCGCACGCTGCGCCCAGGAACATTGCAGTGCCGGCGGCGAGGATGGGGAAGAGTGACTTCATGGTGTTCTCCATTTAGCAGCCTGTGGTGGAACCCGGGTGAGCGCGTGCGCCATCCAAGTTAGAAAGGGTGCGGCACTCATGTTGGCAGGACGTCGCGTCATCGGCGCTGGTTTCGCGCTCCCGCGCGGTGCCGACCGGAGGTCGGCGTTCCAAGCCGTCCCCGCGCTTTTTCTGGGGCGGCGATGCGCGGTGCCGGTGTGAACACCGGCGTTCCCTGACCGGCGGCGCCATCGCGCGTGAAAAACTGCATTTACACGGCAACTGGGTCGGGCGACTTTGTCCACAGGCTCTTAACCCGGTGCGTCAACCACAGATCCGGACATGGCCGCGGGAGCTTCGCTGCCGAGCCAGACAATGACGTCCGCTACCGATTCAGGCGCGGACCTTGGTTTGGCGCCCGGGATCACCGTTCGGTAGGACTCGGTATCCACGGAGCCGGGGCATACGGCAAAAACCGAGATGCCGGCGGGCCGCAGTTCCTCGGCGCACGCTTTGGTGAAGCCCACCACACCCCACTTCGAGGCGGAGTAGGCAGTGAGCCGGGGCGCCCCGATCCGTCCGGCCATTGCCGCAAGGTTCACGATGCGGCCGCTTCTCCGTTCGATCATCCCTGGCAGGACGGCCTTGGTACAGAGAAACACGCCCTTCAGGTTCACTCCCAGGACCCGGTCGAAGTCCGTCTCGGAGGTGGCAGTAAGGGGAGCGCGAAAGGCCGCGCCCGCCGCGTTCACCAGCAATCCCACGGGACCGAAACGCCTTTTGGTTTCCGCGACCAACTCGGTCACCTGACCCGGTTCCGTGATGTCGGTCGGGGCAACAAAGGCGAACCCGCCCGCTTCCCGGATCCGATTCTCCATCGAGACGAGACCCATCGGGCGGCGCGCTGCCAGCGCGACGGCGAAACCGCGTTCGGCCAGTTTCAGCGCGGTGGCTGCTCCGATCCCCTGACTCGCGCCGGTGACGATGGCTACCGGGGGGCCTGCTTGGGAAGACACGCTCACAGGATTGTCTTACGTTCCGCCCCCACCTTCAGTGTTTATTTCGGTGGCGAATCCCGGTCACCGCGTGCGTTCCGCCACACCTACCGCCGTTGTCTGGCTCGCCGCCCTTACCTCGGGTGGCCGCTGCGTATCGAGGGGTGGGCGACGCCCAAGAGTTTCGCCCGCCTCCGGCGCGCGATGCCGGTCTGAAGGCCCCCACCGGGAGAACTGGCCGGCGCTCCTGGCGTTCCTAGACTCCGATCAGGTGAGCGGTAACGGTGCGCTGGCGCGGTCCGTCGAGTTCTGCGAAGAGGATGCTCTGCCACTGTCCGAGGCTGATCTCCCCCTCGTGGATCGGAACGGTCACGTTGTGACCGAGCAGCGTCGCGCGGAGGTGTGCGTCGGCGTTCTTCCGCTCGCAATCGGAACAGTCTTCGCAGTTGTGGAGGTAACCGTCCTCGCTGTCCACGAGCCGCTCAAGGCACTCGGTGAGGTCGGCCATGAGGGCTGCCTGGAATTCGTTCAGGAAGAGCGCGGTCGTGGTGTGAAGCGTCGAGAGGATGAGGAAACCGGCCTTGATGCCCGAGTCCCGGACCTGGTCGCGCACCCGGTCGCTGATGTTGTGCAGTTCCACGCGCGAATCGGTGACCACTTTCAGCGTGCGATGCATGATCTTCATCTGCCCGCGGATCACCTCCTGGTCGGACTCCACCTGGGCAGCCTTGACCGTCGGTTGCGTCAGCACGCTTTGCATCATCTACTCCCTGACCCGGTCCACTCGCTGCCGGTATGAGGCTGGAGCGAGCGGACGGAGAGCCAGTATACCAAGCCCCAATGGCCTGAAAAGTCCCGGCCGGGATTCGTTAAGAGCCCGAATTGGCCCCGGGGCTGGGATACTTTGGAGCGTGACCGCGCCGACGGGTGGCGGTTGCCCACCAACCCATTTCCGGGATCTCGCCGATGGAAGCCCTCGCCGCCGCACTCCGACCTCTCCTCGGTCAACACGGCTTTCTCGTCCGTCCGGAGCACACCCTCCCCTACGAGTGTGACGGGAGTACCGCCTACCGCAGCGCTCCCCAAGCGGTCGCGCTGCCACGTTCCACTGCCGAGGTCGCTCTGGTGGTTCAGGCCTGCGCTGCCGCCGGCGTTCCCTTCACCGCGCGCGGGGCCGGGACCGGTCTCTCCGGAGGCGCGACCCCGATCGAGGGCGGGGTGGTGATCTCGCTGGCGGGAATGAACCGCGTTTTGGAGATCAACCCCAGGGAACGGACCGCCCGCTGTCAGACGGGGGTGGTCAACCTGGAGATCTCACGGGCTGCAGCCCCCTTCGGGCTCTTCTTCGCTCCCGACCCGTCGAGCCAGTCCGCCTGCACTCTGGGAGGAAACATCGCCGAGAACTCGGGGGGGCCGCATTGCTTCAAGCTCGGGGCCACCACCTCGCACATCCTGTCGATGACCGTGGTCCTCGACGACGGGGAGATCGTGGTCTTCTCCGAGGATGACGCCGGCTATGACCTGCTCGGTCTCTTCGTCGGCTCCGAGGGCACCCTCGGGATCGCCACCGAAGCGACGGTCCGGCTTCTTCCGGTTCCGGAGACCGTCGAGACCCTGCTGGCGCCTTTCGCGGGACTGATACCCGCCTGCGAGGCGGTCTCCCGGATCGTTGCGGCCGGCATCGTTCCGGTGGCTATGGAGATGCTCGACGCGGCCACCATCGAGGTGGTCGAGGCCGGCATCGGAGCGGGCTACCCGAAGGGTGCCGGAGCGGTGCTTCTTCTTGAGCTCGACGGAGCGAAGCAGGCCGTCGCCCGGCAGCGCACCGACGTGGACCGCATCCTTCAGGATTGCGGCGCCCTCGAGATCCGGGTGGCGCGCGACGCGGCAGAGCGGGAGCTGCTCTGGCGGGGTCGCAAGTACGCCTTCGGCGCGATGGGCCGCATTTCGACGGATCTCTACGTGCAGGACGGCGTGGTCCCCCGTTCGGCGCTTCCCGAGGCCATCGCGGAAGTCGAGAGGATCGGCAAACGCCACGGCCTTCGGGTGGCGAACGTGTTTCACGCCGGCGACGGAAACCTCCATCCCTGCATCTCCTACGACGGCCGGGACCCGGACGAAAAGGCGCGGGTACTTGCCGCCAGCCACGAGCTGCTCTCCATGTGCGTTCGGCTTGGCGGGGTGCTCTCCGGTGAGCACGGGGTGGGGATCGAAAAGCGCGACTCCCTGCATCTGTTCTTCGGGGAGGATGACCTCGAAGCGATGCGTCGGGTCCGGGACTGCTGGAATCGGCAGGGGCTGCTGAACCCCGGCAAGATCCTGCCGGTGCGGGCCGGCTGCGGGGAGCCTCGGGCAACCCTTCCCGAGAGTGGCCCCGAGAGTGGACTGCCGGGGCGGGTCGCCGCGATTCCGGGGGCGTGGATCTGATCCGGTGGACGCGCTCGACGGGCAGCCGGGCGGCCGGACCTCGGCGCCCGGGAGCGAGGAGGAAGTGGCAAGCGCCCTCGCTGCCGCTTCCCGGGCCGGAGAGTCCGTGGTCCTCCGGGGAGGCGGAACCCGCCTCCAGTTGGGTGCTCCGGTGCGTGCCGATCACATGCTGGACCTCGGCGGACTGTCGGGGGTGATGGAGCACCATGTCCGGGATCTGACCGTCGAGGCTTGGGCGGGCACGACGGTTGAGGCGCTGAACCGCGAACTGGCGCCCTCCCGGCAGATGCTCGCTCTCGATCCCCCGCTTCCGGCACGGGCGACCCTCGGAGGCGTGATCGCCGCAGGCGACCCCGGTATCAGGGTGGTTCCCGGCTCTCGCCCTCGGGACCTTCTGCTCGGCTTGTCGGCGGTACTGGCCGACGGTACGCGCATCCGTTCGGGTGGCCGGGTTGTGAAGAACGTGACGGGCTATGAGTTGACCAAGCTCTTCACCGGCTCGCTCGGGACTCTGGGCGCCATCACGCGGGTGACCATGCGGCTCCGGGCAGTGCCTGAAGCCTCGCGGACGGTCGTAGCGAGCCTTCCGGTTTCCGACTCGGTCGAGGGGTTCGCGGATCGGGTTCTGGCGGCGGCTGCCGCGGCGCCAAGCCCGGCGGCGGTCGCGGTGGTGGCTCCGGGAACCGGGCTTTCCGGACTTCCCGAAGAGGGAGGTTTCCGCCTGGCGATACGTTTCGAGGGACTCCGGGAGGAGGCGGCGGCGTCCGAGGGCGGTGTGGTGAAGGCTGCGGGCGGGACCAGGAAAATCCTCGAGGGGTCCGACGAGGAGGAGTTCTGGGCAGGGGTTCGGGATTTCGCCGCCGTGGCGCCCGAGCGGCTGGGGACGCTGGGTGTCTCGCTTCGCGGGCCGCAGGAGGCGTACCTGCGCACGGTGTGGAGGCTTGCCGCCTTCGGCCCACCCGTTGCCTTCCCCGGTCAACGCCGCGCCATCGCGTGCGTCCCGGCGAGCGACTTCGACGCGGCCCTCGAAGCTCTCGGCAGCGAGCGAGGAGTCTCCGCCGTTGTCGAAACCGCCCCCGCTGGTTGGAAGCGGGACCATCCCGTCTTCCATCCGCCACCGCCGCCGACGATCGTTGCGCTTTCGCGCCGCCTCAAGGCGGCCTTCGATCCCGATGGGGTTCTGGCGCCCGGCCGGATGCCCTTCTGATCGCCGCCCGTTTCCACCTGGCCGGTTCGTCGATTAGATTCGCACTGTGACCCAACCGACCGAAGGCGAGGCTCTCCGGATCTACGAGAAGACCCTCGCCTGCGTCCACTGCGGTCTCTGCCTCCCGGCCTGTCCGGCCTACGAGAACGCTCCCCGCGAGTCGCTCGCCCCGCGCGGCCAGGTCTTCAACGCCCGCGCCCTGCTCGAAGGGCGGCTTCCGGCCAGCGACGGTCTGGCTGAAGACCTCTACGAATGTCTGGCCTGCCGGGGCTGCGAGACCGTCTGTCCTGCAGGGGTCGAGGTCGGCGCCATCGTCGAGGGAGTCCGCGGCCTGCTCGGCGAGGAACAGGTCGAACCGCTCCGGGTGCGGGTTCTGAAGCGCCTTGCACTCGGTACGGTGGTGGCCAGGCCGGGGGTGCTGCGGGCGGCGATGTGGCTGCTCCGTTTCGCGGGGAAGATCGGTCTTCGCCGGCTCGTGCGCCCGGTGTTGGCCCGGGTGGCGCCGAAGCTCGCGGCGCGGGAACGGCTGCTCCCCGATGTTCCGGCCCGCGTGCATTTGCCCGTCCGCACTGCCGCGACGGGGGGAACACGCGGGACCGTGGCTCTTTTCCTGGGCTGCGTCGCGCCGCACCTCCGTCCCGAAACGAGTCGGGCGGCGGTGGAGGCGCTTTCCAGGAATGGCTGGGAGGTGGTGATTCCCAAGGGGCAGGGTTGCTGCGGCGCTCTCCATCTGCACGCGGGGCTCCCGGATCTCGCGCGCCCGCTGGCCCGGCAAAACATCGGAGCCTTTCCGGATGGCGCGCCGGTCGTAACTACTGCCGCCGGCTGTGGTGCAGCGCTATCCGAGTACGAGGAGTTGTTGGGCGAGGAAGGTCAGGCCGCGCGCTTTTCGGGCCGGGTCACGGATGTCTCGGCTTTCCTCTCTCAAAACGGCTTCGAGCCGCCCGGCGCCGGGCCGCGAGCGAAGCCCCTCCGGGTCGTGTACGACGCTCCCTGCCACCTGTTCCACGCTCAGAAAGTGCGGGAGGAACCGATCGGGATCCTTCGCAGCCTACCGGGAGTGGAGCTGGTGACCGTTCGTGATCCCGAGAGGTGCTGCGGCTCCGCCGGGATCTACAACGTGACCCGGCACGACACCTCGATGGCCGTCCTCGACCGGAAGATGGCGAACATCGCTCCGGCGCGCCCCGATCTCATCGCCACCGGGAACATCGGCTGCCAGCTCCAACTCGCGGAAGGGACCCGCCGCGCCGGGATCAATGCGGAGGTAGCCCACCCGGTCGAACTCTTGGCTGACGCCTACCGCCGGGAGGCCGGCGAGTCGTAGGGCGCCGCCTCGCGGAGCCCCGACAGGTGCTGGGAGCAGTTGGAACAATCATGCACTAGTGCGTGATAATCACGCACATCATGGCGAATTATCCCCTCCCGCGGGCGATCCGGGACAATCTCGCCGTCCACTTGGAAGAGATGCCCGTCGTCGTTGTCACGGGCGCGCGACAGACCGGGAAGACGACCCTCGCCCGGGAACTCGCCCCGGGCGGGGCCCGCAGATACCTCGCGCTCGACGACCTGGACAACCTCGAGGCGCTCCAGCGGGACCCGGCGGGGCTCCTTGCCGGCCCCGAACCGATCACACTGGACGAGGTCCAGAACTTCCCCCGGGTCCTGTCCCTCGTGAAGTTGGCGGTGGACGAATCCCGGATCGAGGGCCGGTTCCTCCTGACCGGCTCCGCGAATCTGCTGCTGATGCGGCGGGTTTCCGAATCGCTGGCGGGGCGTGCGGGATATCTCACCCTCTGGCCCCTGACCCGCCGGGAGCAGCACGGGCTGGGTCGCTGCGGCTGCTGGGACCATCTGTTCGAGGCGGAACCCCTTGATTGGCCGGAGATCCTCGCCGCCGCGCCGGATGAGCCGGAGGACTGGCGCGCTCTCGCGCGGCGGGGCGGTTTTCCCGTACCGGCGCTGCAGCGCCGGACGGACGCCGGCCGGCGACGGTGGTTCGACGCCTACGTGCGTGCCTACCTTGAGCGCGATCTGCGGACCCAGACCCGGATCACCGCACTCGCCGACTTCCGCCGGCTCATGGCCGCCGCCGCTCTGCGGCTCGGCGGCCTGGTGAACCAGGCCGAGATCAGCCGTGACCTCGCCATGCCGCAGCAGACTGTCGGCCGCTACCTCAACCTGCTCGAGGTCTCCTATCTGTTGGTCCGGCTTCCGGCGTACTTCGTCAACCGGACGAAGCGTCTCATCAAGACGCCGAAGATCTACTGGGCCGACACCGCACTCGCGCTCCACCTCGCGGGCAGCCCGGAGCCGCAGGGCGCGCACCTCGAGAACATCGTTCTCCACGACCTCCTCGCCTGGCGCGACGCCCGCTTCGACCGCCCCCGCGCCGACCTCTTCACCTGGCGCACCACAGCCGGCGCCGAGGTCGACTTCGTGATCGAGACCCCAGACCGACTTCTGCCGGTCGAGATCAAGGCGACCGCGACGCCGCGCTTTCGCGACGCCCGGCACCTCCTCACGTTCCGGGGCGAGTACGGCGCGAAGACGCTGCCCGGACTGCTGCTCCACACCGGAGACCAGATCGAATGGATCGCTCCGGGCGTCCTTGCCGCGCCCTGGTGGCGGGTGATCTGAGGGAAGGGAACGCCGGCCAGTCCTCCCGGTGGGGGCCTTCACACCGGCATCGCCCGCCGCAGGTGGGCGAACCGCCGACGCCGACCCGCCTGAGGTTCCCGGAGTCCTACCGTCCCTTCCGCGGCAGCTTCTCGTCCGCCATCGCCGCGTGGTACACGAACGCCGCCACCACCACGGCGTTCTTCTTCAGGTCGTCGATCGGCAGGGTGTCGTAGAAGTCGAGGTTCGTGTGGCCGCCGGTGCCGCCCACCCGCGCCTGCAGGAACTGGAAGCCCGGTAACCCCGCGTCGTCGAACGGCACGTGGTCGGTGCTCCCCACGCTGGCAGGGGCGAGCGTCGTCATTCCGAAGTCGTGGAACGGGGCCATCCAGGCCTCGAAGATGGGGCGAACGTGCTCGTTTTCCTGCAGCCAGACGCCCCGGTAGCGGCCGGGGCCATAGTCCTGATTGAAGTACGCGGACAGGTTGTCGTAGTCCGGTTTCATCCCAACCTCCGGATCGCCGGGAACGCCGAAGTGCCTCTTCACGTAGGCCCGCGACCCGAAAATACCCTGTTCCTCGCCTGACCAGAGCGCGATTCGGATCGTCCGGCGCGGCTCGGCGCCGACCGCCTTCAGGATGCGCATCGCCTCCAGCATGACCGCCACCCCCGAGGTGTTGTCGCTCGCGTTCGGGCTCGCGTGCCAACTGTCGAAATGGGCGCCGAGCATGACGAGTTCGCCGGCGAGGTCCGAGCCGGGGATCTCTCCCAGCACGTTCTTCGCCTCGCTCGCTCCCTCTCCGTGCCGATTGCGGACTTCGAGATCGATGGTCACCGGCAGACCGCGCCGCCGGATGCGGTACATCCGGTTGTAGTGCTCGGGGGTGATGGCGATGATCGGCAACGAAGCGAGGGTCGCGTCCCGGTCCCACATGTCCACCTTGGCTCCGGGACGGGCGAACCCCCGCACGGCGCCCGGCCAGCCGCTCCGGGACTCGAGCACCGCGGCCGCGCCCTCCTCGATGTAGAACTCGAGACGTTCGACCGGCGTCAGGGCGTCCGGATGGGGCGGAAGGTCGGCGTACTCACTGGTGAAGAGAGGATCCTGGGCCAACCTGGGGTGCACGTTCTCGGCGAGCTGCTCCATCTCCTCGTCGGTTCGGGGTGGGGTTCCGGTGGCGAAACGGGTTCGGTCCACCGTCGCGGCCGGCGTCGAGAGGACCGCCATTCCCCGGAGCTTGCCCCGCAGGGCTTCGAGGTCTCCCCGGGACCGCACGTCGGCGATGACGACCTCCAGCTCCTGCCGTCCGTCCGTTCCCGGGGTGTGGGCGATGGGATAGCCCACCAGCGTCTGGTACACCGGCGCCGTCAGGTGCAGCGAGAAGTACTCGTTGTCCCAGCTCGCCCCGTAGTTCATGAAGGGCTCGCGGACCGTGTTCACGAGCCCGATTTCGGCCATCTCCTCGACCGCCCATCGCTGCGCGCGCTCCATGGCGGCCGAATTCGTGAGCCGGCCGCCGAGCACGTCGGTCATGTAGGAGAGCGTGTCCGGAAGCTGGGACCGGTGGAGCCCCTCTTCGCGGATCTTCGCCACCATCTCCCAGTCCACGGAGTAGGGCGTCTGGGCGGAAGCGCCGACGGCGACGAACAGCGCGCAGATACCCGCGATCGGGGCTTCGCTGGGGAGGTGTCTCATGCTCTTCTCCAATCGGCAGGGCTTGCGGGAATGAGCCCCGCACGGTCCCGAAAGCGTACTTGGCCTGATTCGCGGATTCGGTGCCTGAGTGGCGCAGCGATTGGCTAAGATGATCGGCTGCTTTTAGCCGGCCCGTTCGTTGCCGCCCGGACCCCGGATCGAAGGACCGATCCCGGTAGCGAGCGTGGCGCACACACTGGATTCTTGCCCAGGAGAGAGAGACGTATTCCATGGCGAACCAAACCCCCACGAACCGATTCTGGTGGCCCGATCAACTGGATCTGGGCCCGCTGCGCCAGCAGGCAGCCGAGTCCAATCCGATGGGCGACGACTACAACTACGCCGAGGAATTCAGCACCCTCGACCTCGCTGCCGTGAAGCAGGACATCCAGGAGGTCATGACGACCTCCCAGGACTGGTGGCCGGCGGACTACGGCCACTACGGGCCGCTGTTCATCCGGATGGCATGGCACGGTGCGGGCACCTATCGCGTCGCCGACGGCCGGGGCGGCGCCCGCGGAGGACAACAGCGGTTCGAGCCGCTCAACAGTTGGCCGGACAACGCGAACCTGGACAAGGCGCGGCGCCTGCTCTGGCCGATCAAGGCGAAATACGGCCGGAAGCTCTCGTGGGCTGATCTGATGATCCTGACGGGGAACGTCGCCCTCGAATCGATGGGATTCGAGACCTTCGGCTTCGCCGGCGGACGCGTGGACGAATGGGAGGCCGACCAGACCTACTGGGGGACCGAGACCGAGTGGCTCGGCGACCAGCGCTACAGCGGCGACCGGGACCTGGCGAAGCCGCTCGGCGCGGTTCAGATGGGCCTGATCTACGTGAATCCGGAGGGGCCGAACGGCAAGCCGGACCCGATCGCGGCGGCCCGGGACATCCGGGAGACGTTCAGCCGCATGTCGATGAACGACGAAGAGACCGTGGCTCTCATCGCTGGCGGACACACTTTCGGGAAGACCCACGGCGCCGTCAAGGAGAAGAACGTGGGACCCGAACCGGCAGCCGCGCCGATCGAAAAACAGGGCTTGGGCTGGGAGAACAAGGCCGGTACCGGCGCCGGCGGCGACGCGTTCACGAGCGGCCTGGAAGGCGCCTGGTCAGCCAACCCGGTGCGCTGGACGTCGCAGTTCCTGGACAACCTGTTCGGCTACGAGTGGGAGCTCTCCAAGAGTCCCGCCGGCAAGTTCCAGTGGGTTCCCGCCGACGGGCAGGCGACAGGCCTGGTGCCGGACGCTCACGACCGCTCGAAGCGGCACACGCCGGTCATGCTCACCACGGACCTCTCGCTGAAGTTCGATCCCGAGTATTCGAAGGTTGCGAAGCGCTTCCACGCGAATCCCGAGGAGTTCAAGGTCGCGTTCGCCAAGGCCTGGTTCAAGCTGACGCACCGCGACATGGGGCCGCGCTGCCGCTATGTCGGCGCCGAGGCGCCGGACGAGAGCCTGATCTGGCAGGACCCGGTTCCGGCGGTGGATCACGACCTGATCGACGCGGCGGACGCCCGAGAACTGAAAGCCTCCGTTCTCGCCACCGGGCTGAGCGCTTCCGAGCTGGTCCGGACCGCCTGGGCGTCGGCTTCCACGTTCCGCGGCAGCGACCTGCGCGGGGGCGCCAACGGGGCCCGCATCCGCCTTGCGCCGCAGAAGGATTGGGAGGTCAACGACCCGGCCGAGCTGGCAAGGGTGCTGGACGCCCTGGAGCAGGTCCAAAGCAGCTTCAACAGCGGCCAGACCGGGGGAAAGCGGGTGTCGCTGGCCGACCTGATCGTGTTGGCGGGCGCTGCCGCCGTCGAGGCGGCCGCGAAGGCGGCCGGCCACGAGGTCGAGGTTCCCTTCACTCCGGGGCGCACCGACGCCTCCCAGGAGCAGACTGACGAGGACTCGTTCGCCGTACTCGAACCGACGGCGGACGGTTTCCGGAACTACTTCACGGGCGACAGCCTCCGCTCGCCGGCGGACGGTCTGGTGGACCGGGCGAGCATGCTGAAGTTGACCGTTCCCGAGATGACCGCCCTGGTCGGCGGGATGCGGACTCTGGGCGCCAATTCCGGCAGTAACGGAGACGGGGTCTTCACCGACCGCCCCGGCACGTTGAACAACGACTTCTTCGCGAACCTGCTCGACATGTCCACCGAGTGGTCGAAGTCCGACACCGAAGGGCTCTACGAGGGCCGGGATCGCCAGACGGGCGAACTGAAGTGGACGGCGACTCCGGTCGATCTCATCTTCGGGTCGAACTCGGAACTGCGCGCGCTCGCGGAACTCTACGGGGCCGACGACGGCGGGTCACAGCTCGCGCACGACTTCGTCGCCGCCTGGGACAAGGTGATGACGCTCGACCGCTTCGATCTCTAAGGAGTAGCCAGGGACCGCCGACTTTCAGGCCCCCAGCAGCGCGGCCCGGAGGCTGGGAACGCCGGTCTTCAGACCGGCACCCGCTGCGCGTAGCGCAGCGGAACCGCGTATCGCTGCGGGCGCAAAAGCGCGGGGACGGCTTGGAACGCCGACCTCCGGTCGGCATCGCCCGCGTTAGCGGGCGAAACGCACCGCGACCCTCAGCCCGCGCCGTCGGTCACCAGCCGGCGCCCGTTCAGCGGCTGCACCGGGCGGTTATTGACCGGAAAGAGCGTGCTGAACGCCTCGATCTGTTCCCGCGAAGCCGTCACCGGCTCGGTCATCACCAGCCATGAGACGCCCTCACTGCAGGGCGGCGTGGTGAGCGAACCCGCGTAACGCTCCGTCGTCCGCCGTTCGGGGAGCAGCGCGGTCGCGTCCACAGACCCCTCAATGACCGTGGCGGGCCCGGACTCCGCCGGCAGTCCTCGCCAGACCGGCGCGAGGGCTTCGTTCGCTCCACCCTCCTCGAGGAAGACGCCGACTACGGCAAGCGCGCCGTCCGCGCTGGCGTGGACCAGGTGCATCTCCAGGGGAAAGCCGGCGCCATCCACGGTGTGCTCGCTCCGGTGATGGAAATGAAACTGGGCCAATTCGTAGCGCGTCCCGTCGAGGACGATGCCGCTTCCCGGCTGGTAGTCGACCTGGATCGTGTGGCCGTTGTTCAGGATGGAGATCGGGCTCGGCGCGTAGTCGAAGGCGATCTCGGACAGGGTTCCCGCTTCGGCGCCCGTGAGGTCGATCGGCGACTGTTCCCGCCCGTTGCTGCAGACGGCGAACCCCGGATCAAGTGAGCCCCAGTGTTCCGGCCCGTGCGTCCCCTCGTATCCCCAGTGTGCCTGGGGACGTGCGCCCGCGGCGAACAGTAGCGCCCCGGCGCCGGCCGCTCCCGCGATCACCACTGCGTTCCGATTGAACATCTCGCCTCCTCTCACAGCCCCGCACCCAGCCGGCGGTCTGCCGCGAAGGTGGAATTTACCGTTGCCCGGAATCGGCTACCGCGACCTGTTGCCATCCAGCCGACTCCGTTATCGACCGGAGCTTCGCCAACCGACCCGCGTTATCGACCGGAGCTCCGCCCGCCGACCCGCGTTATCGACCGGAGCTCCACCCGCCGACCCGCGTTATCGACCGGAGCTTCGCCAACCGACCCGCGTTATCGACCGGAGCTCCACCCACCGACCCGCGTTATCGACCGGAGCTTCGCCAACCGACCCGCGTTATCGACCGGAGCTCCGCCCGCCGACCCGCGTTATCGACCGGAGCTCCGCCCGCCGACCCGCGTTATCGACCGGAGCTCCGCCAACCGACCCGCATTATCGACCGGAGCTTCGCCAACCGACCCGCGTTATCGACCGGAGCTCCACCCACCGACCCGCGTTATCGACCGGAGCTCCGCCCACCGACCCGCGTTATCGACCGGAGCTTCGCCAACCGACCCGCGTTATCGACCGGAGCTCCACCCGCCGACGCTCGCTATCGACCGGAGCTCCGCCAACCGACCCGCGTTATCGACCGGAGCTCCACCCGCCGACCCGCGTTATCGACCGGAGCTCCACCCGCCGACCCGCGTTATCGACCAGAGCTCCACCCGCCGACCCGCGTTATCGACCAGAGCTCCACCCGCCGACCCGCGTTATCGACCGGAGCTCCGCCAACCGACCCGCGTTATCGACCGGAGCTCCACCCGCCGACCCGCGTTATCGACCAGAGCTCCACCCGCCGACCCGCGTTATCGACCGGAGCTCCGCCAACCGACCCGCGTTATCGACCGGAGCTCCGCCAACCGACCCGCGTTATCGACCGGAGCTCCACCCACCGACGCTCGCTATCGACCGGAGCTCCGCCAACCGACCCGCGTTATCGACCGGAGCTCCACCTACCGACCCCCGTTATCGACCGGAGCTCCACCGGCCGACGCTCGTTATCGACCGGAGCTCCGCCAACCGACGCTCGTTATCGACCGGAGCTCCGCCAACCGACCCGCGTTATCGACCGGAGCTCCGCCAACCGACCCCCGTTATCGACCGGACCTCCACCCACCGACCCCCGTTATCGACCGGAGCTCCACCGGCCGACGCTCGTTATCGACCGGAGCTCCACCCACCGACCCCCGTTATCGACCGGAGCTCCGCCAACCGACCCGCGTTATCGACCGGAGCTCCACCCGCCGACCCGCGTTATCGACCGGAGCTCCACCCACCGACCCGCGTTATCGACCGGAGCTCCACCCACCGACCCGCGTTATCGACCGGACCTCCACCCACCGACCCGCGTTATCGACCGGACCTCCGTCACCGGTGGTCCGGTGCGCGAGGTCTTGGTTCGAGGCGAGGCTCCGGTCAATCCCGGAGCCAGAACCGCACCGCTTCGGCGTGTTTCGTCAATCGCTCCGCCAGCCCTTCGATGATCCGCCGATCCCCCGCGTCTTGCCCGGCCTCGGCGACCGCCTCCGGGAGCGCTTTCAGAACGCTCTGAGCGAGTTCGCGGCGCGCGGACACAGGGTCCCAATCGAGATCGTTCTCGGTGCGGAAGCGCTCCCACTCGCGGCGCCCGATGTCATGGAGCCGGTACGCACCGCCGATCCGGTTCGAGAGTTTGAGTCTTCGTGGGTCTTCCGAGTAGGGGAGGAAACTCGCGATGTCGTAGAGCGGAGCGAACCGGACTTGTCCGGAAGGGGCAATCAGGAGCGAGAAGTTCTTCGCGTGGGAATCGGTGGCGCCCAGGATCCAGTTCAGCATGAGCGACCGCGCCAGGGTACGGACGTCCTCGTCCGGCCGTGCCGATTCCGAGCGAACCAGGTCCAGCATCGCATGTACTCGGGGGCCGCCCTCGTTTTCGTACTTCCGTTCGGGCGGGTGACCGAGCGCCTGGCAGAAGTCCTCCTGATGGAGGCGGACCCACTCCGAACCGACTCGCCGGCGGTCGTAGCGAGTGACTACGAGGGCAAGCTGATCTGCGAAACGCTCCATGCGACTCGTCGCGGCGGGAAGGCCCGCCACCCGCGCGAGCCGCAGGCAAAGGTGCTCATTCTCGACGAGGCCCGGGAAGCGGGGGTTTTCGGGCTTCAGGATATGAGTGGTTGGAGTCCCGCCGGAGGGGAGTCCCCAACGGCCGCCGTCGAACAGCAGCGCGGTCTTCGGCTGAACCCCAGGGAGCGAAAAACGTCCCGAATCGCCGGGTCGGCGGCCGAGCGCCGGGTCAGAGCGCAGTTCCGCGAGGCGACGCCCGACCTCTTCCTCCGTCAGCCACTCGACCCGCGGTGGAGTCGCACCGATGAACTCGTCGAGCCGCTCGGGCCGCACGAACTGCACGGCGCCCGCACAGTCCTCGCCCACTTCGCCGAGCAGGCCGAAGACGTTGCGGCGCGAGACCTGAAAACGGAGCGCCCAGGCGCGCAGGACGTCCTCGTCATCGGGGAGGAGGTTGGCCAACCAGGGTTCGACGATCGCTCTCGGGTACGGATTGGTTCGGAGGGGCATGGAGAGCGAGAGAGGGAAGGCATCCGGCTCCTGCCGCCATCCGGCGTCATAGACGAAGGAAAGGTCTCCACCCCGGAGCCGGGTCACGGTCCCCAGCCGGCGCCGGTTCGCAACCACCGCGAGTTCGCTCATTCCGTTCCGGATCGATGCGCTTCGATGACGGCGCTCAGGTCCACCTCGCGCGACGGACGTTCCTCGAACCTCAGGACGATTCCCGCGCTTGCCAGCGTCCGGAGGACGCGGCCGAGTTCAGCCCCTTCCCGGCCCCGTTCGAGTCCGCTCAACCACTGGCGGCTCACCCCGGCCCGGCGGGCAAGCCGCGCCTGGCTCAGCCCCTGTCGCTGTCGCTGCTCGCGCAGCAGCATTCCCAGAGTGCGGGCGGAACGCACGAACATGCAAGAACCTCCCGACCAATGTCATTGAACGATGACATACAGCGATATGTCATCGTTCCACGATATTCTAGGCGTTGTCATCGAACCACGACAAGTGCGCTTCATGAACGTCATAGGACTTCGAGCCCAGAAACAGCGCCGTGGTCCATGCCCCTGGAGTCATCGTCATAAACGCCGGCAATTTTCGTGAGCCCGGACGTGACACCCACTTACAATCGCGCGCCGTCGCGATGAGCCAATCCTTCTTCGAGCGCCCGATCCTCAACTCCCCCTACGAGTACCCCGACCGGCACTGGAGGCTCGACCGGGACGGGTTGCCGACCGATGAGATCGTCGAGTCCCGCCGCACCGCCGAGTTCATCTCCCCCGTGCCGGCCCCGAAGGCGCAGACGGGCAAGCCGACGCAGCTCCGGCTGGCGCTCGGGGAGAAGGAGCTTTCCACCTCCGAACAGCAGTACAACCCCTACCCGGTCATCAACAAGATCCGGCAGGAGGTGGACCGCTGGCGGGCGCTGCCGGAGCGCCAGTGGAAGGTGACTCCCGAGACCGCGCGGCTCCTCCGCCACTGGCGCAGCCACCCGTTCTCGAACCTCCGCCCGTTCTTCTGCCAGATCGAAGCGGCCGAGACGGCGATCTGGCTGGTGGAGGTCGCCGGAGCGCTCCGGGATTCGGGGGTGAACCTGCCGTCACGCTGGCGCGGCATCTGGAACCACCTTCACGACGCGAACGCCAGCGCGAACCCCGAACTCCTCCGCCTGGCCCTGAAGATGGCGACCGGCGCCGGCAAGACCACGGTGATGGCGATGCTGATCGCCTGGCAGACGGTGAACGCGGTCCGCCGTCCCGGCCGCCGGAACTTCACGCGCGGTGTCCTGGTCGTGACGCCGGGAATCACGATCCGGGATCGCCTCCGGGTGCTGCTGCCGGAAGACCCCGACAGCTACTACGGCAGCCGCGAACTCGTTCCGCGCGACATGTTGCCGGACGTGAACCGCGCCCAAGTGGTCATCACGAACTACCACGCGTTCCAGCGGCGCGAACGGCTGAAGCTGGCGAAGGGAACGCGGGCGCTGCTCCGGGGTCGCGGCGAGGCGCCCAGCACCGTGGAGACGGAGGGGGAGATGTTGCGCCGCATGATGGCGCCGCTGATGGGCCTGAAGAGCATCCTCGTCCTCAACGACGAGGGACACCACTGCTACCGCGAGAAGGTCGGGGTGAGCGAGGAAGCGGACCTCAAGGGCGACGATTCCGACGAAGCGAAGAAGAACACCGAGGCGGCCCGCGTCTGGATCTCCGGCATCGAGACGGTGAAGAAGACGATCGCCGTCCCGGTGGTCTTCGACCTCTCGGCGACCCCGTTCTTTCTGCGCGGCTCGGGCTATGCCGAGGGGACGCTCTTCCCCTGGACGGTCAGCGACTTCTCCCTGATGGACGCCATCGAGTCCGGCATCGTGAAGCTGCCGCGGGTACCGGTGTCCGACAACGTGCTTCCCTCCGTCATGCCGCGGCTCCGAAACCTCTGGGAGCACATCGGGAAGGACATGCCGAAGAAGGGCCGGCGGCGCGCCGGCGCCCTGGACCCGGAGTTCCTGCCGCCGCTGCTCGAAACCGCGGTGGATGCGCTCTACTCCCACTACGGGAAGACCTTTGCCCAGTGGCGGGACGTGGGCATCGAGACGCCGCCAGTCTTCATCGTCGTCTGCAACAACACGGCGACGTCGAAGCTGCTCTACGACTACCTCTCGGGGTATCGGCGGCCGGGCGTGGATGGGTCGCCGGGACCCTGGCGCGGAGGGCTCGGTCTCTTCCGCAACTACGACGAAACGGGAACCCGCCGCCCACGGCCACGGACGCTATTGATCGATAGCGAGCAGATCGAGTCCGGCGACGCCCTCGACAAGACCTTCCGGGAGGCCGCGAAGGACCAGATCGAGCGTTTTCGCCGGGACATCGTGGACCGAGGCGGCACCCGGCAGGAAGCGGAGGCGATCACCGACTCAGACCTGCTGCGCGAGGCCATGAACACCGTCGGCAAGGCGGGGAAGCTGGGCGAGGACATCCGCTGCGTGGTCTCGGTCGCCATGCTCACCGAGGGCTGGGACGCCAGCACCGTGACCCACATTCTGGGCGTCCGGGCTTTCGGGACGCAGCTTCTCTGCGAGCAGGTGGTGGGCCGGGCGCTCCGCCGCCAGTCCTACGACCTGAACCCGGACAGCCGTTTCGATCCCGAGTACGCCGACGTCTTGGGCGTTCCGTTCGATTTCACCGCCAAACCCACGGTGGTGCCACCGGTGAAGCCGCGAAAGGTGACACACGTCCACGCCGTGCGCCCCGAGCGCGACGCGCTTGAGATCCGCTTTCCCCGCGTCGGCGGCTACCGGCTGGAACTCCCGGACGAGCGTCTGACCGCGATCTTCAGCCCGGACTCCACCGTGACCCTGACGCCGGAGAACGTGGGGCCCGCCAAGACTAGGAACCAGGGGATCGTCGGGCTCCCCGAGGATCTGCGCCCCGACCGGAACCGGGACATCCGGACGGCCACGCTTGCCTTCCATCTCGCGTGGGACCTGCTGCGGCGCCATCTCCGGGACCGGAACGAGGAGCCCAAACTGCAACTGTTCGGCCCGGTGAAGGGGATCGTCACACAGTGGCTGGAAGGTGGGTACCTCGTCTGCCAGCGTGGGACCCACCGGGGGCAGGTGCTCTACGAGGTGATCGCCGAGAAGGCCTGCGAGCGGATCTACAACGCGATTTCGGCGCGGCTCGGGGGCGAGCGGCGGGTGCTCGCAGTCACGGACCCCTACAACGTCGAGGGTTCGACCGCCGACGTCAACTTTCGGACCGCGAAGACCACGCTCTGGCGCACCGACGAGCAGAAGTGCCATGTGAACTGGGCGGTCTGTGACCTCTCCTGGGAGATGGAGTTCTGCCGGGTAGTCGAAGCAGAACCGCGGGTCGAGGCGTACGTGAAGAACGCCGGGCTCGGGTTTGAGGTCCCCTACCGGTTCGGCGGGGAGTTGCACAGATATCTGCCAGACTTCATCGTCCTCGTCCGGGACGGTGTGGGCGAGCCGGTCCACCTTGTCGTCGAGATCAAGGGACAGCCGGACGAGCAGTCGAAGGCGAAGTCAGAGACGATGCGGGGTCAATGGATCCCCGGCGTGAACAATCTCGGGGAATTTGGCCGCTGGGAGTTCCTCGAACTGCGGGACATCAACACAATGGCGGCGGACTTCCGCGCATGCGTCAACTCGCTCCTCGCGAAGAGCGAGGCCGCCTAAAGGGGACTCGGTGCCGAGAAAACGAAGGACCAGGAAGCCGGTTGCCGTTGAGGCGACCACCCACGCCTCCGCGAAGCGGCTGAACATTCCGACCGCCGAAGACGAGTCGCTCGTCCCGGACGACGACCGGCAGCCGCGGCCGGTGCGCTACCCGAGGAACACTGACCTCGACCCCCAACTCGTCTGGCGCGGCAAGGACGAGCAGGACTGGTCCGACCTCGTCGTCCCCGCGCCGCCGCTCTACATCCAGGAGAAGGTCGAGCCGAAGGCGCTGGTGGACGATCTCCTGCGCGAGACGAAGACACGGCGCGACGAGGAGAACCCGCCCCAGCCGACGCTTTTCGCCGACTTCAATGGTTTGCCCGAGGGCGCCGAGCGGACCGAGTTCTACCAACACCGGGGCAACTGGTCGAACCGGATGATCCTGGGGGATTCGCTACGGGTAATGGCGAGCCTCGCCGAACGGGAGGGCCTGCGCGGCAAAGTGCAGTGCATCTACTTCGACCCGCCCTACGGCATCAAGTTCAACTCCAACTTCCAGTGGTCCACGACGAGCCGCGATGTGAAGGACGGCAAGCAGGAGCACATCAGCCGCGAGCCGGAGCAGGTGAAGGCGTTTCGGGACACCTGGCGGGACGGGATTCACTCGTACCTGACGTATTTGCGTGACCGTTTGACGGTGGCGCGCGACCTTCTGACCGACAGCGGGAGCATCTTTGTCCAGATCGGGGATGAGAACGCGCATCGCGTGCGTGCGGTGCTGGATGACGTGTTCGGGAGTCACAATTTTGTTGATCAAATTGTCTTTCAAACCTCCAGCGGCCGTGTTTCCGACGGACTTGATGCTGTCTACGATGTGCTGTTGTGGTACGCGAAGGACCAAGAGACGGCCAAGATCAGAAAACTACGGAAACGGCGTAGCCAGAGCCAGCTCGACACGGCATATAACCACTTGCGTTCACGGTATGGGGAAGACCGGCCGCTTACGGCTCATGAACGGACGAATCCAGGGGCAATCCCACAGGGATGGCAACGGTTTCGCCCTGGGCAGACTCAGAGTCAGGGGGGTGGAGACGCGGGGCAATTCGTGTTTCGTTTTGAGCGGGAGGAATTCATCCCGCCCAAGAGCCGTCATTGGAGTACCACGGAAGAAGGATTACGCAGGGTTGGACGAGCCGCACGACTGATGGCCCGCGGTCGATCCGTCGCATACGTTCAGTGCGACGATGACAATCCGATGATTCAAATGACGAACATTTGGACAGATACTGTGTTCGTGGCCTTCGGCTCCCAAAAGGCCTACATCGTCCAAACGAATACCCGAGTTGTTGAGCGATGCATTCTCATGACGACCGATCCCGGGGATCTGGTCCTCGATCCAACCTGCGGCTCCGGAACCACACCGTTTGTCGCAGAACAGTGGGGTCGCCGGTGGATCACGATCGACACCTCTCGCGTCGCTCTCGCGCTGGCGCGATCGCGGGTCATGGGCGCTCGGTATCCCTACTACACTCTTGCTGACAGCGCCGACGGGCTACGGGAAGAAGCGAAAATCGTTGGGAGGGAGCCGAAGAGCCATACGACGCATGGCGACATCCGACAGGGCTTCGTGTACCAGCGCGTTCCCCACATCACCCTCAAGGCCATTGCCACCAACAGCGAAATAGACACGATCTGGGAGCAGCGCCGACCCGCCGTCGAAGCCGCCCTCGCCGCGTTGAACGAAGCGCTCCGGGGACACCCGACGCCGTTCCCCGTCAGCCGCGGCGCCCGGAAACGACAGACCGTGGACTTCACGGCGCCCACCGAGACCATCGAATTTCCGAACGGCGACCCGGCGCCCGCGAACGGCCTGCTCGAATGGGAGGTCCCGCGCGACGCCCCGGACGACTGGCCGTCGCGAGCGCACTCGGCGGTCGCCGCCTTCTGGGAAGCCCGCATCACACGCCAGCAGGAGATAGACGCCTCCATCGCCCGCAAGGCTGACTTCGAGCACCTCTACGACAAGCCGGTCGAGGACAAATCGAAGGTCCGGGTTGCCGGCCCCTTCACCGTCGAGAGTTCCGCCCCACACCGGACGCTGGCGGTGGACGAGCACGACGAGTTGATTCCGCAGGCCGCCGAACCCCGCGCGCCGTACGGCTCCGGCCAGTACGGCGATTTCACCTCGATCATCTTCGACAACCTCCGCGCCGCCGGCGTCCAGCAGGCCCACCGCCAGGACCGGATCGAGTTCTCCTCCCTCTCCCCGTGGCCCGGCGAGTACATCGCCGCCGAGGGCCGCTATCCCGAGGGCGAGCGCGAGCGCCGCGCCGGCGTCCTCATCGGCCCCGAGTTCGGTACGGTGTCGCGGCAAGATCTGGTTGGCGCCGCCCGAGAGGCCGCCGACGCCGGATTCGATGTCGTGGTGTCCTGCGCCTTTGCCTACGACGCCCGGGCGTCGGAACTCGGGAAGCTCGGGAGGATCCCGATCCTGAAGGCCAGGATGAACGCCGATCTCCACATGGGCGAGGAACTGAAGACCACGGGGAAGGGAAACCTCTTCGTAGTCTTCGGAGAGCCTGACATCGAGATCGAATCCGCCGGGGACGACCGCATCCAGGTACGGCTCCACGGTGTGGACGTGTTCCACCCGCAGACTGGCGAAGTCAGGAGTGACAGCGCGGACGACGTCCCGTGCTGGTTCATTGACACCGAGTACGACGGTGAGAGCTTCTTTGTCCGCCACGCCTATTTCCCCGGCGCCAGCAGCGATCCCTACAAGGCCCTCAAGACCACCCTCAAGGCCGAGATTGACCAGGAGGCGTGGGAAAGCCTCCGCCGCGATGTCTCCCGGCCCTTCCCGAAGCCCGCCTCCGGCCGTATTGCGGTCAAGGTCATCAACCACCTCGGCGACGAGGTGATGAAGGTATTCAGTGTCTAGTCAAGACTTGTTGATCGCCCTAGAGGTCGGGTGAGTCGGGAAAGCCGTGCCGTTTGAGTTTGCCCTCGACCCGGGGAGGCCGAGATGAGCCGCACTTCACGCGTGTCTCAACGACTCCGGCTGTTCGCTTTAGGTAATGACAGATGCCCAATCTGTCTGACTCGCTTCACGGAGCTGGACGTCAAGAAGGGCGAAGTCGTAACGCTCGAACACGTTCCACCGAAGTCCTTCAACACTGGTGGATTCGCAATGTGTCTCACGTGTGCGGACTGCAACAACAGCGCGAGTCGTTCTGAAAAGGCAGCAGCCGAGGCGGCGCGAGCGCCCAAAGTGCGAATCGATATCCCGGGGATTCCGTCGCACACCGCATATCTCTCGGTGAGCGAGGGTGCGCGGATCGATATCCGGATGCCGAAGCTTCGTGTTCCTGAGACAGCATTCGACAGGGCGTTGCGTTCTGGGAAGTCCTTCCGCATGGGAGTCACGAGACCCCCCCTGCACTTTGTTAGCGTCCCATGGTTGAAGGCGGCTTATCTATCCGTGTTCTCGCTACTTGGAGTGCACGGCTATCGGTACGCCGAAGGCAAGGCTGTCGACCAAGTGCGTGAGCAGATCATGAAGCCCGAGAAGGAAATCATCGGTGCTTTCGCTGTTCGCGCCCCCACTGAGTGGAAAAAGCGGGACGGAATGTTGATGAACCGGAGACAGTTACCGTGTTGGGCCGTGAAGATGGGGCAGGTCCTTGTGCTGCTTCCAAGAGGTTGGGACACGGCGTTCTACAGGGCCGACCGTTGGCAGTTGCCGGGTGCCTCAATCATGCTCGGAGGCGGACCACTGTGGTATCCCGCCAAGTTCGGGCAGAACCGTGTGGCCTCCATTGCCCTTGACGAGGGGTACGACCCGATCGAACGATTTGGCGAGGACCTCTTCGGCAGGCCCGGTCGAGCCGTTCGAGGCGATCAGATGACGTATTTCGTCTTTGCCGACTACAAGGACCGGAATGCCACGGCGATAGTCACGGATCCACTCGAATACGATGGGGACTGAGTTTCGTCGACGCTCAATTCTGACACCCGTACAACCGGTCGGACCGGCTAAACACCCGTTGGCACAGAACTTCCTCAGTATGAGAACTCTTGTTGGTCGCTGTGCTTTACGGAGTTCGGCAGGAGGCCCAAGGCGTGGCTTCCATAGGAGATGAAGCCCGGTTTGCGGTACGCCCGGAATCAGACCTTGGTCAACGTGATGCGGGACTACGGGTACGTCGAGGTCCGGGGGATAGGTGTGCGCAAGAGATGATCCCCGAGATGCGCGCCCACAACGGGACCGAGCCGGACCTGATCGAGGAGGAACACCGCTTCACGGTGCGGTTGTGGAAGACGTTGCCAAGCGAAGCGAAGCGTTGACAGATGGGGAGCGGCGTTACCCCGCTGGGGGCCGCGTCACATCCATCACGACGACGGCGGCCCGGCGGCGTTCCTCGGGGTCCAGGCTTGCAAGCAGTCGGTCCTTGAGTTCGCCTGCTGTCCCTGGACGTGGGCGTTCGGAGACTGGAGCGGTGCGCTGCAGACCGAACCAGAGAACAAGGTAGATCCCGAGTCCTTCCGTCGCTGGATCGTTCGTGTACAGCGGCAACAATTGGTTGCGCACCGCGCCCCACAAGTCCGAGTGGGTGTTCTTCTTGATCTCGACCGGAATGTTCCACTTGCCGGACGCGATCCGGAGGTCGGCCCGACGGTTCGCGGCGTACTGGCCTTCGCGTTGCACGTCGTATCCGTCGGGCAAGCGCCGGCTCAGGATCTCCAGCAATGCGTCGCGACAAGGATTCTCAGGCTTGGGTTCTGTCAGCTTGCCGTGGGAGTCCTGATTCCAGAAGAACTGCCAGAGGTCAGCATTCGTGGAGCGGACCTCTCTGGCGATTCGGCGCAAACGGTCGAGCACGAGTTCCCGTAGGTCGGCGGCGCTCGCCGGCGGTCCGTCGTGGAGCGTGGCGATGACTTCAGTCGGCAATGGCGGCTTGTGCTGCGAGTCACGCCTCAAGACACGTTGTTGATCGCGGGAGTAGTCGAGCATCGGGCGCCACCTTGAGAGCCCTTCTTGCTCTACCAGGCGATCTAGGGACTCTGAAGCGTGCCTGTCCGTGAGTCTCGAGAGTTGTGTGATGAGGCTAGGAAGGAGCAGGGCGATCTCTACGCCGAAACGGGGCTCAGGGCCTATTGGGTTGTGGTCCTTTCCTAGTGTGCGCACAAGGAACTCAAGAGAAGCAGAGGTCAATCTGTTCGTCAGCCACTCGGGAGGCCTCGGCGCGAAGCCTTCAAAAAACTGCCCGAAGCTGCGCCTCCGAAGACTTGAACCGGATAGCTCGCGATCCAATCGCGGCAGAAATTGATCCGGGTCCAAGATCAAACCAGCCGCGAGCCAGCGCACACGGACGAGTCGCGTCGTACTTGGCTGTCCTGCTTTGCGTTCGATTGTGGCCCGCAGGGATGCCACCTCCTGTTCCGTCCGGAACTGATGCAGCGCGCCGCGCAGCAACGCGTCCAAGAGAGGAAGTTGTGCGCTTCTGGCCCTTGCTGGGAACGCTGAAAGGAGCGGAAGCAGGGCCCGCCGGGCAACGGGTGCGAGCTGTTCGTCGTGGTCCAGTTGATAGAGGTCTGGGAACGACGTCTCGCGAGCCGCCAACAGAGTTCGGCCGACGAGGATCAAGACCTCGGCAACCAAGTCCGGGCGGTCCCTCACGCACTGCCGGTACCAAGCCGCCTCCTGGGCTAGGCCCAGCTGGAGGAGTCGGCACGCGAGGGCCACCCGCAATCGAGTTTCGCCGAGGGCCATGATTTCGTCCATTGGCCTGTCTTCGAGGCCGATCAATATCGGCCATATGAAGAAGCTCATTCGATCCCGTTTGCGGAGTTGAACCAAGTCCTCGGCGGACGGAAGATCCTCGCGTTCGATGGTGCGGCAAATGGCGGTCTGGGCGGCATTGGTCAGACTTTCGTCTCCGCCGAGCGCCTCCAGAAGATGTTGTCGCCCCATTGATGGCCTCAGGACCATGCGTTCCTCGTAGTACTTCTGAGCGAGCGAGTGCAAGAGTCCCGGCGGGGCACGGTTCGCCAGTAACTTCTCTCGTTCGGGTTGAGCTGCCGCCAAGAGACCCTGGTCCGGCTGTCCTGAACTCTTGGGCAGGTCTTCCCAACGTCTGATCCTCTCCAGGTGGCCGGAGGGAAGGTGCCAGTACAGCAAGGATTCCAGGTACCGGAGTGCCTCCGGCCGATCCGTGAGTCGGCGGCGCGCCGCCTCCAGCGTGGCGTCCACTGCGACGGGTCGGCTGCCCAACGCCCTGACGAATCCGTCCAGGTGTTTACGTTCCAGATTGGCGTCTGCGGCGGCCACCGCCTCATTGAAATGCCAGGTGCCGATGTCATCGGGAAGCGTCGAACCGTAGAGGCGTTGGTTCAGCTCGGGTTCCACCAAATCCAGCTTGCGAAACTCGTCTGTGCGCAGAGCCGCTCGAATGACGGCTTTCTGCAATGCAGGGCGCTCCTCCAGCCAATCGCGCACGCGGCACATGCTGGCTGGGTCTCCGCGTTCCAACTGGGCCTGCCCCCACTCGTTCAACCCGACCTGGAGCCATTTGTAGAGCCGCGGTGCATCGAGCTGTTCGCCGTGGACCTCTAATCCTCGGGCCAGCAACTGAACTGGAAGATCATCCAGGAACAAGTCATGGAGTTGGCCACGGAGCGACGGGATCTCACCTGCCAAGTGATCCAAGTGGCTCGCCAAATGCGCCGGCGAACAGGTTTCGGGGAGCTGGCTCCAGAACCGATGGAATCGGTTGATGACCAGATGCGACTGCGGAGCAAGGAAATGCCAGACTTCGGAGGGCTCAAGGTCTCCGGGATACAAGGCTTCAAGAAGCGTGCCCAACAGTTCCTTCTCAGGATCAGCGGTGTGGCCGTGAAGAGTTTCGTCAAGGAGCGCTCGGAGACGGTGCGCCCGGTCCCGCTCGTGCCGAAGGCTCTCAATCCATGCATCCAGCGCAGCGAGTCGTACGGGGAACCAGAGGGTCTCGTCACGGCAGGCTCCGAGCAGCTCATCGGAGAGGCCCGCCCGAACTTCGGCGTGCCGCAGCGCCGTTACCGTGACTTCCACAACCTTCTGCTTCGACTCCGTGCGGTCCGGGTCCCCCAGAACTCTTCGCAGCGAAGATTCCATGTCTTTGGTCGCCAGTCCGGCGACCGCGGAGGCGGACCACCAGCCCTCGTACAGGCCGTCGGGGTTACGCCCAATTTGATCAAGGATGAGAGTTTTCTCGTTGGGAGTGAACTCTCGGACATCGCCGTACATCAGCACTGCGACCGGATCGCGTTCGATCAGTGTGTTGCGTAGGACGGACGACAGCGCTGCGAGCCAGGCGACGAGCGACCGCAGCGGAGTCGGGGGAAATCCGTCGTTTCCGCTGAGCAGCGCGAGAATGCGGCCAGCCGGCACCGAACCATCGGCCAGCCGCGCAAGGTGCTGGGCCGCGAGGAAGGCGGCGATATTGGCATGCACCGGGAGGAACCGGCCTCTCCCGATGCTCGTGAAGAGACGCGTGTGAGCAGCGCGTTCGGCGGTGGCTGCGCTGGCTCCAAAGCGCGAAGTAGGCACGAACCCATCCGTCTCTCGCGCGTTCGGCAGCGAGAAACCGACGGACCCGGCAAGAAGGCTGACCGCGCACATGTGGCCCGCGGCCTCAACGAGCGCCTCGGGCTCGGGTAGCGGTGCGGCGATCCGGTGTTCGTCGTTCGGCTCCTGGGCGAGCAGCAGACACGCTTCGTCGAAGGTCTCGGTACGCCCCTGCGGGAAGGCCCCGTTTTCGGCGACCACGCGGACGAGGAGCGAGAGGGTCTGGGCGTTCGTGAGCAGGCTCTCGACTCCCCGGTCCGTGGCCTCGATGAGGAAGGTGGTGGGGTCCGCGATCCTCGGATCAGCCCCGATGATCAGGCGCTGTTCGTCCGCATTCAGGGGTTCGAGGCGCAGACCGATGACCTCCCCGCCCGGGACCACCTTGCTCAGATTCACCCGATCGCTCTCGCCGAGCCAGTCCAGCTCCCGGCAGGAGATGCGGACACGCTTTGGAGTCAGTTGCTTTAGCCGAATGCGGATCTCGTCGAACGGCCCCCGCGGGTCGTCGCCGCCGGCGCGCGCCTCGTCGAGACCGTCAATGAACAGGGTTTCCGTCTGGGGCGACAGCGCATCTCCGTAGATCGTCCGGAAATCCCGCGCTGTCACGAGTTCGGCACGGGGAGTTGCGCTCTGTTCGCGCTCCAAGGCGGTGCTCTTGCCAGCGCCCGGGTCGCCAAGCAGCACGTATGCCGGCGCGTAGCGGTAGGTACTCAGGGGTGCCGGACCGCTCCAGTCACCGTTCCGGCCCAGTCGGCTGACCGTGCGGTCCAGGTCAACGGTCATCGTGTTCCAACCAGTGCGCGGCGGGCTCCGAAAGGAAATCGGGGATCGGCACGCCTCCCTCGCCTACCAGAAGCGTGCGCGCCCTCGGAAACCGGGTGCGGAAGGCTTCGAGGCCGCCGTAGCCGCCACGTGGCCTTCCGGACTTCACCTCGATTCCCAGCACCCCTTCCTCGCCCCGAAGCACGAAGTCCACTTCCCGGCGGTCGTCGCGCCAATACCCGAGATGCGTGCCGGGGGCGAGTGTCTGGTGAAGGTGCGCCCCGACCGCGGATTCGACGATCCGCCCCCAATAGCTGCGCTCGGCGCGCGCCGCCGCCGGAGCGCGCTGGGTTGGCGCGGTCATGAGCGCGGTGTTGAGGACGAGGAGTTTCGGAGGGGACCGCCGGATGACCGGTTCGCCCCGGTGCTTCCGAAGCCCGGCGATGAGGTCCGCGGCTTCGAGCAACTCCAGGTAACGCGCGACGGTGCCCGCGTTCTCGCGAGTGTCGAGTTCGCCAAGCAGCGTGCGCAGCGTGACCGGTTGCGCCGAGTACGCTGCCGCGGCGTCAAAAAGGTTGCGGAGCAGCGCCGGGCGGTCCACTCGACTCATCGACGCTACGTCCCGCTCGACGGTTCTGGTGATGAAGTCCGCCACGGTCTCTCGCCAGCGCGCGAGGTCGTGGATCAGGTCGGCCGTTCCCGGGTAACCGCCAAAGAAGAGGAACTCGTCGAGTCCGAATCCGAAGGCCGTGTTCATCTCCCCGAGGGACCAATGCGGGACGGACAGACGTTCGACACGCCCGACGAGGCTTTCGCTCAGTCCCGACTGCATGAGAAGCGGTGCAGATCCGAGCACGACCACATGGAGCGGACATCCGTCCAGACGGTCCCGGTCCCAGAGGCCCTTTACGGGCGTGGACCACTGTGGAACCCGCTGGATTTCGTCGAGAACCAGCACCGCCCTACCAGCCGGGACGGCTTCGGCCCGCGCCGTTTCCCAGCGGCGGACGATCCACCGGGAGTCGAGCCGTTCGCTGGGAGAAGCTGGCAGCGGACCCGGCCTTCCGAACGGCACGGATCGGCCGGCGAAGACGGTTTGCCAGCCGCCGAACTCCGGCGCGGGTGCATCGGCGGCGAAATAGAGCCCCCGGACCCGGTCCTCCTCGCGGAGCCGCGTGAGTGCTTGCTGGACGATGGTGGTCTTGCCGGATTGACGCGGCCCGGACAGCGCGATGATCCTGCGGGGCTCCTCGCGGAGGCGGCCGAGTAGGGTTGCGACCTGGGCGCGTTCGAAAGGGGCCAGATGACTGATTACCACGCTGTACAGATTTGAACAGTATCGTAATCATAGCCGTCCCGTTCGCCCAGTTTTTGGCGTCTGAAAGCGTCAATACAGACAGAAATTCAATGGGATCTGTATTTGTACAGGACAGTGATCAAGAGACCGTACTCCTCCCAGAGCGAGCCCGCGTGGATCCCTCTGGCATTCCGTCGCGACGGATCGGCGATTACTCCATTGAGCAAGTTTGCTCAGTTGCGTAACTTCCCGCGGGTCTGACTGGGTACCTTCTGCCCCTCACCTCGGTGTGGCGCGGCGCCATCGGCGCTGGTCTCGCGCTCCCGCGCAATGCCGGCCGGAGATCGGCGGCCAGTTCTCCCGGTGGGGGCCCAAGCCGTCCCCGCGCTTTGTCTCGCGCGGCGATCCGCGGTTTTCGCGGCCCTCCGGGCCGCTGTGCCGGTCTGAAGACCGGCGTTCCCTTGTCGGTGCGTTGCCGACTTTGACTGGGTCTTCCCTTGCGTCGCCTACGGACGCAGGATCAGTTTGCCGGTGGTGGCGCGGGACTCGAGGAGGCGGTGGGCTTCGGCGGCCTGGGCCAGTGGGAGCTCGCGGTCGATGGTGAGTTTGAGTTTGCCGCTTGAGACGCTGTCGAGGACTTCCCCGGCGCGCCACTGGAGTTCGTCCGGGGTTGCGGCGTAGTCCCCGAGGGTGGGCCGGGTGATGAATAGGGATCCGTTTTGGGACAGCAGCAGCGGGTCGATCGGCGGGACCGGTCCGGACGACTGGCCGTAGAGGACGAGCATCCCGCGGGGACGGAGGAGGCCGAGGCTCTTTCGCCAGGTCGTTTCCCCGACCGAGTCGTAGGCGACCGCGAGCTTTTTGTCGCCGAGTTCTTCCCGGATCACTTCGGCGAAATCCTGCTCCGTGTAGCGGATCACATGGTCGGCGCCGGCGGCGTGCGCCGCCTGCGCCTTCGCTTCCGTGGAGACCGTGCCGAAGACCCGCGCTCCGAGGGCGCGGCACATCTGGCAGAGCAGCAGACCCATCCCGCCGGCGGCGGCGTGGACCAGCACCGGCATCCCCGACTGCACCCGGAAGGTAGAGCGGACGAGATAGTGCGCCGTCATACCCTGCAGGAGGGCGGCGGCGGCCTGGGTGGTCGTGACTCCCTCCGGCAACCGGACGAGTTTCGCCGCGGGGCGCACTGCCGCTTCGGCGTAGCTGCCCAGCTGCATCACCCAGCCGACCCGGTCCCCGGGAGCCAGGTCCGAAACGGCAGACCCCACGGCTTCCACGACCCCGGCGCCCTCCACTCCGGGGGTGAACGGGGTGGGGACCGGGTAGAGCCCGGTGCGGTGGTAGGTGTCGATGAAGTTCACCCCGGCGGCTTCGACCCGGACAAGGGCGTCGTCGGGACCGGGAGCGGACTCGGGGGCGGACCCGAGGGTCATCACCTCGGGACCGCCGGGCTTCTCAATGCGGATGGCTCGGGGCATGACAGATCCTCTCGGGGCGGGGCATCCTACAATTCCGCAAATGACGGCCGGTTTTCCTGCCGGTCTTGAGAACAAGATCGCCCTCCTCCCGGAGAGCGCGGGGGTCTATCTCTTCCGCTCCGCCGAGGGGAAGACGCTCTATGTGGGCAAGGCCGCTTCGGTGCGAGCGAGGGTGCTGTCGCACCTCCGCACTCCGCCGCCCGATGCGCGCAAGGGGAACCTTCTCTCCCAGATCGCCGATGTGGAGGTGGTGCTCACCGACTCCGCGCGCGAGGCCCTGCATCTCGAGAACAACCTCATCAAGACCCGCCGGCCCCGCTACAACATCCTGCTGCGGGACGACAAGAACCCGCCGCTCGTTCGGCTCACCATGAACGAGACCTACCCGCGGGTCCACATTGTCCGCCGCGCCGGCACCGACGGGGCCGCCTACGCGGGCCCGTATTTCCCGGCGAGCCTCGCCCGCCGGAGCATGAGTCTCGTGCACCGGCTCTTCGGCATCCGGAACTGCCGCGAGCAGCTCAACGGCAAGCGTCCGCGGCCCTGTCTCCAGTACCAGATCCGCCGCTGTATCGCGCCCTGCGTGGACTCCATCTGCTCGGTCGACAAGTACCGCGAGGCGTCGGAGTCCGCCCGCCTCTTCCTGCTCGGACGGACGACCGAACTCTCGACTTCGCTCACCCGCCGGATGCGGGAGGAAGCCGAAGCGGAGCGCTTCGAGGAGGCCGCCCGTCTGCGCGACAGCCTGCGCCTGCTGGCCGAGTTGAACGACCGCCAGAAAATGGCGGCGGCGGAAGGGACGGCGCGCGACGTGTTTGGCCTCTATCGGGAGGGCGACCGCGCCCAGTTGCAGGTGTTCCTGGTCCGGAGCGGCAAGGTGGTGGACCGGGATACGTTCTCGCTGTCCGACCTGCCGCCGGTGGACGACGCCGGCCTCGTGGAAGCGTCAATGAAGCAGTTCTACGAGATGGGGCGCATGCCGCCGCCGCGGATCGAGTCGCCGCTCGATTTCCCGGAACGCGAACTGGTCGCCGAGTGGCTCGGGGAGAAGCGCGGCGGACGGGTTGAGATCCACGTTCCCGTGAAGGGCTCGCGCCGGCGAATGGTGGACCTGGTCTGCCGGAACGCGCGTCTGGCCTTCGATCTCGACTTCCGGGAGGCCGGACGGAAGGCCGCCGCCCGGGTCCGCGCCCTGCAGGAAGCGCTACAGCTCTCCGTCGAGCCCCGCCGCATCGAAGCATTCGACATCTCCAATTTGGGCGGACGCCAAGTGGTGGCCTCCATGGTGGTCTTCGAGCGCGGTGAGCCGCTTCCCTCGGCTTACCGGAAGTTCCGCATTCGCACCGTGCAGGGAAAGCCGGACGACTACGCCTCCATGCGCGAGGTGGTGCTCCGCCGCTACCGGCGGGTGCTCACCGAGGGGCAGGAGCTTCCGGATCTGATCCTGGTGGACGGAGGGCGCGGCCAGCTCAGTTCGGCGGCCGCTGCACTCCACGACCTCGGTCTCACCCACATTCCGCACGCGGGGCTCGCCAAGCGGGAGGAGGAGATTTTCCTGCCCGGCGCTCCCGAGCCGCTGCGGCTTCCCCGGAATTCCCCGGCGCTCCATCTCCTGGAGAGGGCTCGGGACGAGGCCCACCGGTTCGCGATCACCTTCCACCGCAAGAGCCGCCGGGCGGACACGCTGCGGTCCGCCCTGGACGGAGTGCCCGGCATCGGCCCGCGCCGGCGCCAGCTGCTGCTGAGTCGCTTCGGCAGCCTTCGCCGGGTCAAGGAAGCCTCCGAGACGGAACTCGCCGAAACGGTCGGCCCCGCGCTCGCGGCCCGTCTCCACGCCCGTCTTCACCCCGTGGATGTGGCCGACGGCCCGTAGAATCCCGACGGTTCATGGCAGAAACGGATACGAAACCACGTAGCGGGCGTCCGCGCCTCCTCTCCGGGATGCGGCCCACGGGATCCTCCCACCTCGGGCATCTGGTGGGGGCCTACCGCAACTGGGTGGCGATGCAAGATGAGTTCGACGCCTTCTACTGCATCGTGGATTGGCATGCGCTCACCACCGACTACCGGGATACCAGCGACCTCCGCAGCAGCACCCTCGAGATCGCGACGGACTGGCTGGCGGTGGGACTCGATCCGAAGCGGTGCACCCTGTTCGTCCAGTCCCAGGTCCCCGAGCACGCCGAACTCCATCTGCTCCTCTCGATGGTCGTCCCGCTCGGCTGGCTGGAGCGCGTTCCGACCTACAAGGAACTGATCAAGGAGCTGAAGGGGAAGGACCTCCGCACCTACGGCTTCCTGGGCTATCCCGTCCTGCAGGCGGCCGACATCCTCATGTACGACGCCGCGGTGGTGCCGGTCGGCGAGGACCAGAAACCCCACGTCGAGCTGACCCGCGAAATCGCGCGCCGGTTCAACTCCTTCTACGGACAGGTGGTCACCGAGCCGGATGTGCGTCTGACCCCCTCCCCGCGCTTGCCGGGTACCGATGGGCGGAAGATGTCCAAGAGCTACGGGAACGTGATCGGGATCGCCGAGGACGAGGCCTCCGTCCGCGGGAAGCTGCGGACGATGATGACCGATCCGGCGAGGAAGCGGCTCCGGGACCCGGGAGATCCTGCGAAGTGTCCGGTGTTCGATCTCCACCGCATCTTCTCCGACGAGAAGACGCAGGGTTGGGCGGCTGAGGGCTGTCGTTCGGCCGGGATCGGTTGCATCCAGTGCAAGAACGCGCTGGCCGACCACCTGGTCGCCGAGATCGCACCCATCGGCGAGCGGCGGCGGGAATACCAAAAGCGGCCCGACGACGTGCAGGACGTGCTGGCTGCCGGCCGGCGAGAAGCGTCGGAGGCGGCTGGGGCCACCATGGAGCGGGTGCGCGCCGCGGTTCGCTTGCCCGTGGCGAGCAGCCCGTGAACAAGGTGAGCCGGCATTCGACCGGCGGTGCATCCCGGCTGAACCACCCCCCCACCGGGAGAACTGGCGCTTCGCGTCGCTCATCGTTGCGCTTCGGTCGAAAGACCACTGGTATTCCTCCCTTGCGCGCCTTGTCAGCCGGGCGCCTCGCCCCCACCGGGAGAACTGGCGCTCTCGGTGCTCGCCCCACCTTGTCCACGGACTGCCAATGAAAGCGGTCCTCTACCAGCCCGAGACCGAACTCGGGACCCCCGGCCAGGGGTTTCACCTCCGCTTCGACGGTGGTGAGGATTCGCCCGCGGAGGCGGGATTCGACGGCCCGCTGGAACTGCTCCTCCGCATGGTGCGGGAGGGGCAGGCAGATCCCCTCCGGATCGAGATCGCTTCCATCACCCGGCAGTACCTCGAGACCCTTGAACTCCTCGAGATGCTGGACCTCCGGGTGGGGTCCGAGTTCCTCAAGATGGCGACCGCGCTACTCCGGATCAAGGCGCGGCGCCTGCTCCCCCGGCCCGTCCCGGCTACCACGGGGGCGGAAGCGGACCCACTGGCTGAACTGGAGGACCGCCTCCGGGACTACGCCCGTTACCGGGACGCGGCCCGCCGGCTCCGTGAGAGCCTCGATGCCCGCCGATCGGTTTGGGTCAGACAACCCACGCTCGGGCTTTTCGAGGACGACGCCGCGAGCGGCGAGCCGGCAGGCGCCGAAACGCAAGACCTGCTGCAGGTGGACCTCTTCGCGGTGGTTGAGGCATTTCGGCGAGTGGTCGTTCGGGCAAGGTCGCGTCCCCGGGTACCGCTGCCCGAGCGCCGGATTTCCATGGCGGTCCTGATCCGCCGCATCGAGACGGCCCTGCCGCCCGGGTTTGAACAGGATTTCGAGGAGCTGCTCTTCGAGGTGATTGAGGGCAACGTGGACCGCGCGACCCTGGTAGCCGCATTCCTCGCGGTCCTGGAACTGGCCCGCCGCCGGCGGATCTCGGTGGGCCAGGACGAGAACTTCGGACCCATCCGCATCGCCGGGTTGGTGTCCGCCTGAACCCCTTGTCCGACACACCGCTGAAGTCCGACGACGTTGCCGAAGGGGATCCGGGATCGAGCGAAGACTGTGCCCGGTTCGAGGCCGCGGTGGAGGCGCTGCTCTTCTCCCACGGTGCCCCGGCGACGGCCGAGCGGCTGGCGGAGGCGCTCGACACCGACCGAGAGGCAGTGCACGTCGCACTCGACGAATTGGAGTTGAGGTATTCACGCCCGGGATCCGGATTACGGCTTGCCCGGATCGCCGGGGGCTTTCAGCTCACCACCCGGGTGGAATGGCGGGAGGCCATCGAGCGCCTCATGGCGCCGAAGCGGGAGCAGGCTCTCACGGAGCCGGCGCTCGAGGCGCTGTCGGTTATCGCCTACCGGCAGCCGATCACCGTGCCCGAACTGAACGAGATTCGCGGCGTGAACTCCCAAAGCGTGGTGACGACGCTGATGAAGCATCGCCTGATCCGCTCCCGGGGACGCAAACAGGTTGTGGGACGCCCGCTCCTCTACGGAACCAGCAAGGAGTTTCTGGAGCGCTTCGAACTCGATCGCCTGGAGGATCTGCCGAAGCTCCGGGAGTTCGAGGACGCGCTGGCGGCGGCCGTTCCGGTCCCGGCGGGGGGCAATGCCGAAGAGCCGGAGACCGCCGCCGACCCCGGCGGCAGTCCCACCAGCGGAGACGCCTCCGAATGACCGCCGAGCGGCTCCAGAAACTGATTGCGGCCGCGGGGATCGCTTCGCGCCGCAGTGCCGAGCGGATGATCGCCGAGGGCCGGGTCACGGTGGACGGCGAGGTGGTCCGGGTTCCGGGGGTGCGAGCTGATCCGGCTCTCCAGGACATCCGGGTGGACGGGGCGCGCCTCCGCAAGCTGGGCAAGCCTCGGCGCTACCTGGTTCTCAACAAACCCCTTGGCCATCTCACCACCCGCTCGGATCCCGGGCGCCGGCCCACGGTGATGGATCTCCTTCCCCATTCCTTCCGCTCGCTGGTTCCGGTCGGCCGGCTGGACGGCAACAGTTCGGGCCTCGTGCTGCTCACCGACGATGGGGAGCTGGCCCAGCGGGTCACCCATCCCCGTTACCGGCTGCCAAAGACCTACTACGCCACCGTCCGCGGGCTTCCCGAAGAAGACGTACTCGAGCGGGCGCGGCGCGGCATCCGGGTGGACGGCGAGGGGTTGCGGCTCGACCACGTCGAGGTCATCGCCCGCTTCCCCCATCGCGCGGAATCGAAGCGCCGCGCCCGGCTCCGGGTGACCCTCGGCGGCGGGCGGAACCGGGAGATCCGGCGGGTGCTGAGTGTCCTGGGCCATCCGGTCCTCGAGTTGCACCGCACGCGCATCGGCTGTCTTGCCGACACCGGGCTCACCCCGGGGAGCTGGCGCAAGCTGAGTGCGGAGGAGGTGGAGGAACTCAAGGAGCTGATCCAGCGGTGTTCAGGGGAAGCGGCGACTTCCCGCAAGTCGCCGGACTCGGAATCGCCGGCTCCCCCCACTCCGCCCGCCGCGGCGGCTTTCGTCGTGGCAATCGACGGGCCGGCGGGCTCCGGGAAGACGTCGGTGGCCCGAGCGGTGGCCGAGCGTTTCGAATTCGGCTACTTCAACACCGGCGCGTCGGTGCGGGCGGTGGCGCTAGCGGCGATGCGGCTCTCGATGGATCTGGACGACGGTCCTTCGCTGCGGACTCTCGCCTACCGCGTGATCCTCGATCCGGAGGGCCGCGTGTTCCTCGACGGGGAAGACGTGTCCCTCGCGGTTCGCGAGCCGGAGGTGTCCGCCGGCGCCTCCCGGGTGGCCGTGCATCCCGAGCTGCGCGAAGTTCTGGTCGAGCGCTGGCGGCAGGCGGCGGCGGCCGGGGGCGTCGTCGAAGGCCGGGATATCGGAACCGTGGTCTTCCCCGAAGCGCCGGTGAAGGTCTTTCTGGACGCGAGACCGGAGGTCCGGGCCAAGCGCCGCTCGTGGGACGAGGGGGACCGCGACGTAGGGGCGGTCCAGTCGGAACTCCATCGCCGCGACGACACGGATTCCGGGCGCGCGGTGGCTCCGCTGCGCCGCGCGAAAGATGCGCACCTGCTGGACACCAGCGACCTCACCCTTGAGGAAACCGTGGAGCGGGTGGCGAAGTTGGTTGAAGCGGCGCGGTCTGGCTACAGCGCCGACTGACCCGGCGTCGCCCCGAGGGGACGACGGGCGGCATTGGCCACTTCTTTGGTGGCTCGGTTCCTCACTGAAGGGACAAAGTGCGTCGTATGCGCACTGATGCCGGAGACCGAGGCCTCCCGAGGCCCGCCGTCCCCGCGGGACGCGGACCGACGAACCTACCAAAATCCTCGGTGCCCGATCAACACCAACGTGTCTGCCGCACCGTCTCCCGACCCCGGATGGCGGCCCGACCACGGAACGCCGACCTCCGGCCATCGGCGGTTCGCTGATTGAGCAGAATCGCGGGGACGGCTTGGAACGCCAGACCTCCGGTCGGCATCGCGCGGGAGCGCGAAACCCGCACCGGTAACGCCACGCTTTGCCAACGCGAGGGCCGCACCCCGTCCACCTCCGGACGGCTCGAGTCAGGAGGGCCTTCCGGTGCAGCGGGTCGGCAGGATTCAGGCGATCGTGATTTCCGGCGCCAAGTAGACGTCCTGGATCGCGTTCAATAGCGCGACGCCTTCCGCCATGGGCCGCTGGAAAGCCTTGCGGCCTGAGATGAGGCCCATGCCGCCCGCCCGCTTGTTGATGACGGCGGTTTTCACTGCCTCCTTCAGATCGCTCTCACCCGCCGACGCGCCACCCGAGTTGATCAGGCCGGCGCGACCCAGATAGCAGTTCGCCACCTGGTAGCGGGTCCGATCAATCGGGTGGTCGCTTGTCAGAGTGTCGTACACCTTGGGGTGCGTCTTGCCGAACTTGAGCGCCGGATAGCCGCCATTCGTTTCCGGCAGCTTTTGTTTGATGATGTCCGCGCCGATCGTTACGCCCAGATGGTTCGCTTGGCTCGTCAGGTCGGCCGCCGTGTGATAGTCCGTCCCGTCCACACTGAGCGCCGCGTTGCGGAGGTAGCACCAGAGCACGGTGAACATTCCCAGCTCGTGCGCCCGGTGGAACCACCCGCTCACTTCCTGAATCTGCCGGTCCGACTCGTTCGACCCGAAGTAGATCGTTGCGCCCACGCCCATCGCACCCATGTCGAAGGCCTGCTTGACATTTGCGAAACGGATTTGGTCGTACGAGTTGGGGTATGACAAGAACTCGTTGTGGTTCAGCTTCAGGATGAACGGAATCCGGTGCGCGTAGCGACGCGCACAAGCGCCCAGCACGCCAAGCGTTGACGCGACCGCGTTGCAGCCCCCCTCGATGGCGAGCTTCAACAGCCTCTCCGGGTCAAAGTATTCCGGGTTGGGAGCGAACGAAGCGCCGGCAGAGTGTTCGATCCCCTGATCGACCGGCAGAATCGACACGTACCCCGTACCGGCGAGTCGCCCGTGACCGAACAGCGCCTGCAGGCTGGTCAGGACCCGTGCCGGCCGGTCCGACAGTGCGACGCAACGCTCGATGAAGTCCGGCCCCGGCAAGTGCAGGCTCGACGCCGGGATCCCCAGGCACCGATGATCCAGCAGCGCCGCATCTTTCCCCAGTATGCCTACGATGCCATCCATACCCCGAGTACGAGCATTCGACACGGTTGACATCATTTACCGCCTGGTAGCAACCAAGACTCGTCGTGAGGGCTCCTGAGCGCCGTGAACAGATTGACGGGACCGGCCGACGATCCTCCGTACCGGAGTCAGCAATCGCCGAGAGGATTCGGGTCCGCCCCGGTGGAGGAAACCGGGGTCGGAACTCCCGCAGTTGGAGCGACCCAGGAGCTCGGGCTGCTTCCCACAGTTCCCTCTCGACGATCCCGGATCAGCCACGGGCGGCCCTCCAGGTGTCCACGCAGGACCGGTAGTTAGCGGCGATCTGCGCGATGGCGTCCGCCTCGCCGAGTTCGCCGGCGAGGTGGGCGCCCAGGGGTTCGCGGAAGTTGGTCCGGCCGACGGCGAAGCCGATGAACCCGTCCACGGGCGACGCCACCCGTAGCCACTCGTGGACCTGCGCCGCGTCGGATCCGCGTCCCAGGACGATGGAGCCGACCCGCTCCCGTCCCGGTCCGCTGCGGACCGCCGCCGCGACCCGTTCGGCGTCCTCCGTGCGGTCCACGCCCTCGATCTTCCAGATGTCGGGCTCGATGCCGAAGTCCTGGATCAGGTGGATGGCGCGCACCATGTGGCCGGGCCGCAGATCGCGGTCGTACGCCGCGCCCGCTTCCTTGTCCTCCTCCGTAGTGGCCGGCACCAGCAGCTCGAACATGAACAGGCGCCGCTCCGGGCCGTGCAGATAGTCCGAAGCCAGCTTGAGCCGGGTGAGCTGCTGCGCGGTATCGGGCGAGGGGTCGTCGGGATGGAGGCGGACCAGCACCTTCACGATGTCCGGCCGGTGAAAACGAATGTGGTTTACCCACCCGGCGCCGTACTCGAAGTCGAAGACCGCCTGGCCGCTCTTCTCGATGCAAACCGCCCGCGGAATCCCGCGCACTGCCGCGTCGGCGAGGATCTGGCTGCCGAACTGGGCGTCCACCAGGATTCCCACCTGCTCCTTCGGAACCCCGGCCTCGATCGCCTGGAGGAGGCCGCGATAGATCAGGCTCTTCGCCGCCGCCACCGGCGCGAATCCGTCACTGCCGGGAGAGATTTCCGGCGCGCCGCGGAAGCCGAAGTAGGACTTCGTGAAGCTGCCCCGGTGGTCGAAGGGCTGGATGAAGAGCGGCTGGTCGTAGCCGATGGCGGCGGAGTTGTCCATTGGTGGGCGAGGAACCTTTCGGGTCCGCAAGTCTATGGGCCCCGGCCCGGGCGGCCCGCGAGCGGGGCGCCGCTTGGCAGCCTGTGGTGAAACCCGCGTGAGCGCCGAGGCCCCCACCGGGAGAACTGGGCCGGTGAGGCGCCCGGCTGACAAGGCGCGTGAGGGAGGAGCCCCCACCGGGAGAACTGGGCCGCGTGGGTTTTGCCACAGGCTGCTAGCGCCTTCCGCGGCCACGGGCCACCGCTAGAATGCCGTCCATGCGGGCGGTGGCGGTTCGGGAGCGGAGACGGCGGACGCCGGTTTCCGGGCTCGAGTTCGTGGGCTGCACTCCGGTTCGGGTGTCGGAGACGGAGATCGAAGGATCCGAGTGGGAGGGGCGCCGGCTCGAGTACTGGCACCGGGAGACGGAAACGGCCTGGATGGTCGAGGCGCCGGTAAGTCCCTACCACGAGGGGCCCGCCGCGCGGCTCGTGGCGCTGGTGCGGCAGATCTGTATGGCGCGGGGCTCGGGAGCGGAGTACTTTGGCGGAATGGACCTGCGGTTCCGGGAAGATGACGGCGCGCTGGGCGACATCATGCAGGCGGACCAGACCGTGTATCTGCACCCCGGGAGAGCGAGACTGCCCGGGGTCGCGCACCTGATCGTGGGGGAGGACGACTATCCCGACGTGGTGCTGGAAGTGGACAACACGACGGATGTTCGGCGGGGGAAGCTGGTTGCCTACGAGGAATGGGGCTTTCCCGAGGTGTGGGTGGAGACACCCGAGCGGGGGGCGCCGAGTCGGCGCCGGAGTCTTCGTCCAGGGCTCAGGATTCACCTGCTGGAGGCGGACCGGTACGCGGAGTCGGCGGCCAGCCGGGCGTTTCCGGGCTGGCGCGCCGGGGAAATCCACCGGGCGTTGAACGAGCCCGCGATTTCCGGGGAAACCGAGGCGGACCTGTGGCGGGTGGGACGGGCGCTCGGAGAGCGTGAGGGGACCGTCCCGGAGGACGACGCCCTGATGCGCCGCATGGAACTCCGCGGCCGCGCCCGCGGAGTGGCGGCGGGCCATGCGCGCGGCATGGTTGAGACGGTGGTCTCGATTCTCCGCCGGCGCGGGGTCGAGGTCTCGCCGGCCCGGGTGGCGAACGCGATTGCGGATGGTTCCGCGGATGCGGTCGTCGAGGCGGCCCTCACCGCCGGCAGCGAAGCCGACTTCCTCGCCCGGCTCGCCGACTGAGCCGCCGGGGCGCCCCCGGCCCCCTCCTCCTTTAGACTCCCGGAACAGTCCATGGAGCCCGACAGCATCGTGGTGCGGGGCGCCCGGCAGCACAATCTCAAGAACATCACCGTTCGCATTCCGAAGAAGCGCCTCGTCGTTCTGAGCGGGGTCTCGGGGTCGGGAAAGTCATCGCTGGCGCTCGACACTCTCTACGCCGAAGGGCAGCGTCGCTACGTCGAATCGCTGTCCAGCTACGCCCGCCAGTTCCTCGGGCAGATGGACAAGCCCCTCTACGACACGATCCAGGGGCTCTCTCCGACAATCTCGGTCGATCAGAAGTCGGCCAGCCACAACCCCCGCTCCACGGTCGGGACCATCACGGAGATTTCCGACTACCTGCGGGTGCTCTTCGCCCGGGTCGGGGTCGCCCACTGTCCTCGCTGCGGGCGGGCGGTGAGCCCGCAGACTGCCCAGGAGATCGTCGAGGAACTCGCGAATCTCCCGGCCGGCTCCCGGTTCCTGCTGCTCGCGCCGGTGCTCGAAAACCGGCGGGGCGAGTTCCGCTCCACCCTGGAGACCATCCTGCGCCGCGGTTTTTCCCGGGCGCGGATTGACGGGGAGGTCCAGCTCATCGAGGAAGTCGAGGCCCTCGAGAAGCGAAAGAAGCACAACGTCGAGATCGTGGTGGACCGGCTGACCCGGAAGGAGCCGGCCGGCGAAGAGTGGCGGGGGCGCGTTACCGATTCGGTCGAAACCGCGCTCCGCGAGGGGGACGGCATCGTGATCGCGGCGGTCGAGGGGGAGTCCCGGGACCGGGTCTTCTCCGAAAAGAACGGCTGTCCGAGCTGCGGCATCGGATTCCCCGAGCTTTCTCCGCAGCTCTTTTCCTTCAACAGCCCCCAGGGCATGTGCAAGGAGTGCAACGGCCTCGGCGCCCGGAGCGAAGTGGACGAGGAGCTGGTGGTTCCCGATCCTCGCCTGAGCATCAACGAGGGCGCGGTGGCGTTTTGGGGCCGGTTCGCCGAGCGGGACGGCTGGGAGGCTACGGTGGTCCGGGGCGTGGCGAAGAAGTTCGCGGTGGATCTCGACCGTCCCTGGGCGCGCCTCGCCGCCAGCAAGCGGCAAATCCTGCTGTCCGGCGCCGGCCGCGAGCGGATTCCCGTCAAGTACCAGCGGAGCTCCCGAGCGGTCCAGTGGGAGGGTGTCCTCAACGTGCTCACCCGCCGGATGCGGGAAACCTCCTCCGACCGGGCGCGGCGCTACTACGCGCGCTTTTTCTCGAGCCGCGCCTGTCGCGCTTGCGGCGGCACCCGCTTGCGGCCCGAGGCGCTCGCCGTCACTGTGAGCGGCCGGACCATCGCGGGTATCTCCTCGCTGGCCATTGAGGAGGCTCTCGAACTCGCGGGGAGTCTCGAACTCGAGGGCGCGGCGCTGGTCATCGGCGCCGAACTCCTCAAGGAGATCCGGAACCGGCTCCGGTTTCTCGCCGACGTGGGGCTCGGCTACCTCTCGCTCGACCGGCTGGCGCCCAGCCTGTCCGGGGGGGAATCACAGCGCATCCGGCTGGCCAGCCAGATCGGCTCGGAGCTCACCGGGGTCATCTACATCCTCGACGAGCCGTCCATCGGCCTCCATCCGCGCGACAACGGAAAGCTGCTGGAAGCGCTGCACCGGCTTCGGGACATCGGGAACACCGTGGTGGTCGTGGAGCATGACCGGGAGACCATCGAGTCCGCGGACCACGTGCTGGACTTCGGCCCGGGGGCGGGGGTTTACGGCGGGGAAGTGGTGGCGCAGGGGTCTCCGGAAGCGGTCCGGAACGATCCGAAATCCCTGACCGGACGCTATCTCCGCGGAGACCTCGAGATCCCCGTCCCGCACCGCCGGCGCTCCGCGCCGCACTCCATCCGGATCGTCGGGGCCCGCGCCAACAACCTGAAGGAAGTGGATGTGCGGATCCCACTCGGAGTCTTCACCTGTGTGACCGGAGTCTCCGGCGCCGGGAAGAGCACGCTGGTGTACGAAGTCCTCTACCGGGCGCTCGCCCGCGCGCTCCACCGTTCGGAGCGTCCGGTGGGCCGGCACGCCCGTATCGAAGGGATCGAACGGGTCGGAAGAGTGGTGGACATTGACCAGTCTCCCATCGGCCGCACCCCGCGTTCCAACCCGGCCACTTACACCAAGGTCTTCGACGGCATCCGTTCGCTCTTCGCCGCGCTGCCGGCAGCCCGCGCTCAGGGGTATCGGCCGGGGCGCTTCTCCTTCAACGTGCCCGGCGGGCGGTGCGAGCACTGCCATGGAGACGGAGTGATCCGGGTGGAGATGCACTTCCTGGCCGACGTCTTCGTGTCCTGCCAGGTGTGCGGCGGACGGCGTTTCAATGACCAGACGCTCACGGTGCGATACCAGGGCCGGTCCATCGCGGACGTGCTCGACCTCACGGTGAGCGAAGCCATCACCGTGTTCCGGTCGCAGCCCGGCATCCGGCACATTCTCGAGACGCTCCAGGATGTGGGACTCGGCTACATCCGGTTGGGACAACCTTCCCCGACGCTCTCCGGAGGGGAGGCCCAGCGGGTCAAGCTCTCGCGCGAACTGGCGAAGCGGTCCACGGGAGACACCCTCTACATCCTCGACGAGCCCACCACCGGGCTCCATTTCGATGACATCGCGAAGCTGCTTCGGGTGCTCGACCGCCTGGTCGAAGCCGGCAACACCGTGGTGGTCATCGAACACAACCTGGAGGTGATCAAGACCGCCGACTACCTGGTGGATCTCGGCCCGGACGGCGGGGGTCGCGGCGGCGAGCTGGTGGTTTGCGGAACGCCGGAGGCAGCGGCCCGGAACACCGAGTCCTGGACCGGACGCTACCTGCGCGAGATTCTGGGACCGGCGCCGGCGGCCCGCCGCGCGTCTTAACAGCCTGTGATGAAACCCAGGCGGCCCAGTTCTCCCGGTGGGGGCTCGCCCGGCGATCCATCCCGGCTGAACCGCGTCGCTGCGCGCCGCTCATCGTTGCGTTTCGGTCGAAATACACTCGGGCCAGTTCTCCCGGTGGGGGCTCCTCCCTCACGCGCCTTGTCAGCCGGGCGCCTCGCCCCCACCGGGAGAACTGGCGGGCTCGGCACTCACCCGGGTTCCACCACAGGCTGTTAACCGGCATGCACCGCAGCTACGGGACCGGCGTGGGTTTCGGGAGCGGGGTCATGCCACCCGGCGTCAAGCAGCTCATCCTGATCACCGGCGGGGTGTATCTGGTCCAACTCCTCGTTCCGGCAGTCACCGTGCTCTTCGGGCTCTACCCGCCCGCGGTCCTCTCGCTGCAGGTCTGGCGCCTCTTCACCTACATGTTCCTGCACGGGGGGTTGTTCCACCTGCTGATGAACATGTTCGTGCTGTACATGTTCGGGTCGCAGCTCGAGCAGGTCTGGGGGCGGCGCCGCTTTGTCCGCTACTACCTGCTCTGCGGCGTCGGGGCCGGACTCTTCGCCCTGCTGCCGCTGCCGGCGTTCTTCGATGCGCTCCATATCGGCGCTTCCGGGGCCGTGTACGGACTGCTGCTGGCCTTCGGGCTCTTGTTCCCGTCGGCTCAGGTCTACCTGCTTGGAATCCTGCCCATGAGCGCGCGCCACATGGTGATCCTCTTCGGCTTCATTTCGCTGGCGGGCTCCCTTGCGGCGACGTCCGACGGGGTGTCCCACATCGCTCACCTCGGAGGGCTGGTGGTGGGATACGTCCTGTTGCGGCGCGACGGCCTGATTCCGCGGCGACCTTCCCGCCTGGGCATCCTCTGGCGCGACCTCCAGCGGCGGCGGCAGCGAGCCCGGTTCGATCGTTACTACGAGGATCAGCGCCGCCGCTCCGAGACGCTGCACTGACAGCCTGGTGGCTCTCCGGGAGGGTCGCATGGACCGGTCGGGGCGACGGCGACCGGCTCCCCGGGCGATCGGAACACCAGGGTTCCGGGTCGCCCTTTGACTCAGGGGCTGCCATCTTGTTACAACAACACAGCGCTGGCCCCGGCTGGCTGATACGGTTGTCTCGTCCGTCGCGCCACGAAGGGGTCGCCAGAGGAGGCTGCTATGAGACCACGTTTGACTTTCCCGGCCGCTGTGGCGTTCGGGCTCGCTTGCCTGATCGCGCCAGCGGCGTTCGCGCAGGATCCCCCCGCCGAAGAAGAGGAGTTCGTGGCGCCGCACGAGATCACTCTCGAGCAGGTCGGAGAGGAGCTGGTGGTCCGGGGACGTATCGCTAGAACGGAGAGCAACCCCGTCCAGGGCGTCACCATCCACTTCGACCGGACCCACATTGAGTACCCCTTCCGGGTATTCATTCCCCGGCAGAACCTGGGCGATTGGGAGGGAACCGACCCCGTAAAGGTCTACTCCAGGGGGCGGATCCTCAAGATCACCGGTGAGGTCGAGGAACAGAGCGAGTTGCCGTTCATCAAGGTCACTGACCGCAGTCAGATCGAGATCATTCCCAGGACACGCCGCCGCCGGAGGCGCTGACCCCGCCCGAACCTGATTCGGGCGACCGGCGCGGCCGGCGCCGTCCCGGTCCGAGCGTTGCCGTGAGCACCACAGGCGGTTGGAGATCGCTTGACTCGGGAGCCCGCGTCTCGTTACAAAGGGACGGTGCTGGCCCCGGCTGGCTCCCGCGGTTCTCCCGTCCGTCGCCACGCAGGGGCCGACCGAGGAGGCTGCCATGAGATTCCGCAACAAACTCGCGGCTGCGGCCGCGTTCGTGCTCCTGATCGCCCCCGCGGCGTCGGCGCAGGATCCCCCGGCCGAGGAAGAGATGGAGGTGGTGGGGGTCCGAGACGTGAGCGCCGATCATGTCGGCGAGGAGATCACCGTCGGGGGCCGAGCCCTCGATGTCCGGTTGGTCCGCGGCTCCGGAGTTCAGATCTCCTTCATGTCGGGTTTCCTGGCCCTCATCCCCGAAACCCACGTGCACCTGTGGAAGGAAGTGGATCCGCTGAAGCGCTACCAGGGACGGGACCTGCAAATCACCGGCGAGGTCATGCAGGAGAACGATCAGCTTTTCATCGGCGTCACCGAACCGGACCAGTTGAAGGTCGTGCAGCGCCGCCGCCGCCGAAGACGCTGATCCCGGTCGACCGCGCACACGCGCGTTCCCCGAAATCCGCGGGATTACGCATGTAGCCCGTGGGATTCTCCGCAGAATCTTTCTGTGGGGGCTAGCATGGGGTTGATGAGAGAAATACGTGTAAAACATCTGAATAGACGGTTTCGGCAGCTAGTTGGCGCCATTCGGCGCGCCCCAGTTTTTCTGATCCGGGGCGGTAACGCCGTCGGCGTGATCCTTTCCCTCGAGCAGTTCGAGGGCCTGCGCGGCACCGCGTGGCGGCGGGTCTGCCGGAAGCCCCACCTCGCCGTCGGAGACGAACAGGGACGTCCCGCTCCTGGTTAACAGTCTCTGGTGGAGCCCACGCGGCCAGTTGCTGTGAAAATGCAGTCGCGCCGAGACGCCGATAGCCGGGATGGTGCGCCGACCTGGGAACGCCGGTGTTCACACCGGCACCGCCCCGCGCAGCGGGGCGAGACGGCGTACTTCCCAGTTCCGGGATGGCGCACGTCTCGGCACGTACCCCACCCGGCAGAGCGGCACGCCGGCCAGGGAACGCCGACCTCCGGTCCGCACCGCGCGCCGAGAGGCGCGCGAAATCGCACATCGCCGAGGGAGAAGAGGCGCGGGGACGGCTTGGAACGCCGGCCTCCGGCCGGCATCGCGCGGGAGCGCGAAACCAGCGCCGATGGCGCGGCGCAATGCCAACTTGAGTTCCGCACCCCCTTCCAATCCCGGATGCCGCGACCGCTCACCGCTCCCCCGACCCGGGGCCGTGCCTTTTTCATGCCCGGCGGGGTGTAGGGGAGGACCCGATCATGAGGGTTTCTCCCGGCGGGGGCTCGGCCGGCGATCCATCCCGGCTCAACAGCCGGTGGTGGAACCCACGCGGCCCAGTTCTCCCGGTGGGGGCTCGGCCGGCGATGCATCCCGGCTGAACCGCGCCGCGTGACTTTGTCTGCAGGCTGTCAGGCCGGGAACCGAATCCGCGTCTGACCCCTCAGCGGTTATCCACGCTCCATTTCCCCGCGCCGGTCATTGCGATGAACAGGAACACGAAGCAGAAGAGCACGGCCCGTTCGCCCATGTTTTCGATGGGGAACCAGCCGAGCATCATTCCGGCCTCATCGGTGCGGAACTGATGCGACATGAAGTAGGCGACCGCCATCTGGCCGCTGGAAATAAAGGCGGCGATGCCGGTCATGACGCCGGCCATGATCGCGAGGCCTCCGACGGTTTCGATTACGCCGGCGAGTCCGAGCAGGGACATCAGTTCTCGCTGTGTCCCGCCCATCACTCCGAAGAGCTTCTGGGCGCCGTGGCAGAAGAACAGGAAGCCGGTCATGATGCGCATGAGCGCATACGCGGTGTCCTTGTGTTGGGCGAGCACGGTTTTCATGGTTTGGTCCTCCCGGTTTGAGTGGGATGCTGGTTTAGAAATCCATCAGGATCGTGTACTTGGCGATCAGGGCGCGGTCGAGGCGGTTGCCCATCGGGTCGCGCCGGTCGTTCAGCACGATGAAAAAGTCGGACAGCGGCCGGTGGATCAGGTTGAAGCGGATGTTGGAGCTCCAGTCCTCGGTGACGCTGTTGTACTGGATGAGCGCGTTCAGGAACATGCTCGTGGTGAAGGTGTAGGTCACCCGCGCCGTAAGCAGGTCGGCGACGAACGCGCCCTCGGGGAGTGCGATGTCGTTCCGGCTCCAACCCACGTAGGCGGTCAGCTTTCCGCCGACGCGAACCACCGTGCTCAGGTTCAGCGCTTTGCGGTCCCCGGAATAGAAGCCGCCCCGGTCGTAGCGGACGTTCAGGGAGACCGGCCGACTCGGGTCCGAGAAGAACATGACGAACCCCTCGTCGTAGTGGTGTTCGCCGGGTTGAACGACGGTTGTCGGGTGCAGATTGAACGGGGAAAAGGTGTTCTCGATGCTGTCGTTGTAACCGAACTCGAATACAGCGCCGTTCTGGTGCCGGAACGAGAAGTGATAGTTCACGTAGCGGCTCACCAGGTCCCCGTCGGAGTTCACGTAATCGTTGAACTCGAAGTGAGGGTTGAACTCCCGCAGGAAGTCACTCCACCACTCAGGGCGGTAGTGGTAGCCGACATATCCAAGAAGGCGGCGGATGCCTACCCGGGGCGCGAACCCCATTTCCGGGTTGAAGTCGTCCCCCAGGTGTGACCAGGCGCCGCGGAACTGCCAGAGGCGGCCGTCATAGTTCGCCGCGACCCGCGCCGCCTGATCATCGCCGGCGAGACCGGCAGTAGAGGTTCTCGCCCAGTAGGAGTTCACCTCCAGTTCCGGAGTGAGCCGGATGTTGGCGTCGGCGCCCATCGAGCGGTTGTAGTGGTCGCTGCCGGAGCCTGTCTGCCGGTTCAGGAAGATCGCGCCCACGTCCGAGTTGCCGCCGACGTTGCGGCGCACTCGAACCGCCGAGAAGTTCTCCGAGAAAGCGGCGTCGTCGTGTTCCCCGGTCTGGATGCTCATCACCCCCAACTCGTAGGCGCCGGCCCTTCCGGTGAGCCGCCCTCCGCCCAGCACCGGAATCGGAGTGCCGGTGGAGGAGAGGCCGATCCGCCGGCTGAAGAAGAGATGGAGGTCGTCGCCCCGGCTTTGGCTGGCGCGGAGCACCGACGGGTTGAACGCCTGTCCGAAATCGGCCCGGAACTGGGTGAGCCTCGAATCGGTCGGGACCCCGAAACGGAAGATTCCCGAGTTCTCGATGAAGAAGTCGCGCTTTTCCGGAAAGAAGAGGCTGTAGCGGGTCAGGTTGACCTGCTGGATGTCCGCCTCGACCTGGGAGAAATCCGTGTTCACGGTCAAATCCAGGTTCAATCCGGTCCCGACCAGCACCTTGGCGTCCACCCCGAGGTCCGCCGAGTTCATGGTTGCCTCGTCGGAGTCGGGCGCGCCCTGGCTCGTCTCGGCCCCCACGTAGGGCGTGACCTTGAACCGGCCGGCGGACCGGAGTCCGGCAATGCCCTCGATGGTTCCCGAGTAGGAGATGCGGGCGAAGTTGAAGAACCGCGGGATCGGCGCCCAGAAGGCGTCCTCGTTCAGCCGCCGGACCCGCCGCAGGAAGTTGATTCCCCAGGTCTGCTCGGGGTTTTCGCGAAACCGCAGCGTCTTGAACGGGATCGCCATTTCCACCTGCCAGCCGCCATCCGTGCGCAGGGTGCGAACCTGCCAGACGCCGTCCCAGTCGCGGTTGAATTCGCGGCCCTCGTTGAATATCTGTCCGTCGAACTTGGCGCCGGCGGGATTCGTCTCGAACATGTAGCCGTTCCGGCGATCGTGGAAGGTGTCCAGCAGCACCCCGAAGATGTCGCCGGCACGGGTCGAGAAATCGCGCGACAGGTCGTTCACGATGATCTCGTCGGGCGCGTCGTCGTGGGCGAAGGCGCCGACGTAGAGGAACTCGTCGTCGTAGAGGACGCGCACTTCCGTCTCGAAGGTTGCGGGCATTCCTTCGTTCGGGTTTCCCTGCGTGAACCCCGAAGCCAGAGGAGCGCCTTCCCACTCGTCCTCGTCGAGGACACCGTCGATCTTGATCGGCTGGGTCGCCCGCACCGCCGGCAGACGGCGGTCAAACCGAACGGTCTCGAAGTCCACCCGCTCCTGGGAAAACGCCGTCCCGAACGTCAGGAACGGCAAAAGGGCCGCGCAGATTCCCGAAACCAGGAGCCGGACTGCGGCCCTTCCGCGGAGTAGGGCCGCGAACATGTCCGCTCGCGAATGTACCACCGCCGCTCTGGTGTCGGGTCGCTGATTTCAGGCGGGGTGCGATTCGCTCAGCAGCCGCCTGACCGCCCGCCGATAGCCGGCAAGCGTGCGCAGGGTGAGAGGACCGGGCTTCCCGCTTCCGATGTTCCTTCGCGCCGCTCCGGGGGTCAACGTCCAGGTCACGGGCAGCACCTCTCGGGATGAACTCGTAAGGAACGCTTCGCCGGCGACGGTGATCCGGTCGGGCGCCAGCGGCGTCTCCTCGAACGGGATGTCCAGTTCCTGCAAAACCTCGAGCACGAGTCCCCGAGTGATCCCGGGGAGGAGGCCGTCCTCGAGCGGCGGAGTGCGGACCACCCCGTCCTCCACGAGGAAGAGGTTCGAAGTAGCACCCTCGGTGAGATCTCCCGCGCTTCCCCGAATCACCGCCTCGTGGGCCCCGGCTCCTTCCGCCTCGCGCACGGCGAGCCGGGCGCCCAGCAGGTTGTGGGTCTTCACGTCGGCCGGAAATCCTCCCGGAGCGGCGCGTATCCAGTTCGACAGCAGGACCCCGACCCCGTCCCGTTCCGGGTCCACCGGTAGCGGCGGGAGCGGGCGCACCAGGATGATGAGCGAAGGTTCGCCGCCTTGGGGTCCGGCCGTCAGGATCACCCGGAGCGAGTGTTCGCCCCCGATGCCGGTGGCTTTCTGGGTCGCCCGGAGGCGGGCGGTGATCTCCGCATCGGAGATGGCGAGCGGAATCCCGAGGAACCGCGCCGAGTGCCGGAGCCGCGTCAGGTGCCGGGCGAAGAGGAACGGCACGTGTCCATAGGTTCGCAGGTTTTCGTATACGGCCTCCCCGTAGAGGAACCCCGCGTCCACTGGGCTCACCCGCGCCTCGTGCGCCGGTCCTATCCAGCCATCCACATTGGCCCACGCGTCCGTCATGCCGGCGCCACTCTACCGGCAACGCCGTCCCACCCAGCCGGATGGGGCCGCCGGCCAGGGAACACCGACCTCCAGGTCGGCATCGTTGCCCGTCAGGCCGACGAAACGCGCAACTCCGACCCAGCCTGGTGATTCGTCCCCGGGGGGAGACTGAAGTGGACCCCATCGTTTGGACAGATTCTCTGGTCCGGATAACGACAATTTCGGGCCATGAGGACTCTCTCAGGAGGCGGGAATGCCCAGACAACCTCGGCGGAACCACGCGCCGGGATTCAAGGCGAAGGTAGCGATTGCCGCCATGCGGCATAACGGAACCATTGCGGAACGGGCGCAGCGGTTCGATGTGCATCCGGCGGACTATGCCGGCCGGGGGTCGGCGTTCCCTGACCTACGGCGCCCTGCAGGGGAGAGCGTCAAGCGGCCTTGAAGAAGTCCCGCTTTTTGAGATCAACAGAGGTTTTGCAACGGTTTCAGCACGTACTTGCAATGAATTCAGCGCCTGATCTGCAATTCCTGAACAGGAGGGACGGGGGAGGGGAGGTCCTACGGCTGACCTCCGGGAGACGCACCCCGCTCCGCAAACCGGAGCGGGACCGCGCTACCGACCTGAAGCCAGGTCGGCGGTTGCTGACAGGGGCGTCGGTGACCTTGCGGGCTATGCGAGGCGGGAGAGGAAGTCTGCCAGGGTTTCCGCATTGGAGGCGGCGGTCATCACCGCCTCGGGTGAGGCGCGGCGCAGTGTCTCCCGGTCCTTCGCGGACAGGTCCGATGGAAACGCCGCGGAAACCTCCATCCCGCGCTGGCGCAGGAGCGCTCGCGCCGTCGCGGCGACTCCGGCGGCGCGTCCTTCGGCACGGCCCTCGGCCCGACCCTCGACGTGTCTTCGGCGGCCGTACGGCCCGAGCAACGGGTCGTCGTCCGGGCCCGTCCCCTCCCGCTCCCCGAGCGCGCGACCCACCCGTTCCAGCACCGCCGAAGTGTCCGTCGAGATGACGGCCTCATTGAGCGCTCGGTGGATTTCCTCCGCCCGCCAACCCGGAAACGCCCGGCTCTCCTCCGAAAGCACGTACCGCTCCCCCTCCAGCAGGTAGATCCTCAGCTCGGGCTTCAGCCCCCGCGGACGGCTCGCCGAATACGCGTCCGGGACCTCCACCCACAACTCCGGAAACCCCCACTCCTCGTACAGCTTCAGCTTGTCCCGCCGGGTGTCGCGGGTGTGGTCCACCTCCAGCACCACCTCCGGGTAGGCGTCCTCCCCCACCGCCAGGAACGATGGGTTCGCCGGGTCGGCGCGCTCGGGATGCAGGAACACCATCTCGTCCGGATGGATGGCCCGCACCTGTTGGAAGTCCGCGTCCAGGAGCCGCAGCGAGGCCGCGCCGCTGCACTTGATCGGCGCCCCCCGCGTCATGGCGATCTCCCGCACGAGCCCCACCAGCATCCGTCCCGGCTCTTCGTGGGGGAAGGTCGGCCCCTCCCGCATCATCCAGGCGAGCCCGACCTCCGAGTCGAAGAACTCGATCTTCCGCCCGTCCTCGGGGTACTCCTCGTATTCCGCGAGCGTCATCCGGCAGGAGTCGCAGCCCACGAACTCCAGTGCGGACACCGGCGTCCAGCGCCTCTTGCGCTGCGGCGTGCCGGCCCGCCGCGGATACCCCACGACCGCCGTCTGCGGCACTCCCAGCTCGTCCATTCGCGGCATTCTACCGTTGCGGAACCGTGCTCGGATCCGTCCCGAACCGTCTCCCCGGCCCGACATCTGACCCCGTAGTCGGCAATCGCGTGCCGATCCGGACACGGAAGTCCTGAACGGGTACGCCGCGAGTTTCGCCCGGCTCCGGCGCGCGATGCCCGGCCGGAGGCCGGCGTTCCAAGCCGTCCCCGCGCTTGGGCTCGGGCTGCGGTACGCGTGCGCGGCGCTGCGCGCCGCGGTGCCGGCGTGAACGCCGGCGTTCCCACAGCCGCTCCCCACACAGGAATCGCCGAGCGCACCCTGATACAGTGGCGTGCCGGAATCATGGAAGGCAGAACGGTTCTCACTCTTGCGCTGGCGATGGCGCTTGCCGCGTCCGCCTGTGGGCCGGGTGAGCCGGAATCAGGGCTGATCGCCATCACCGGCGGGGTCGTGTACCCCGTGAGTTCCGAGCCGATTCCCGGGGGCACCGTGGTGATCCGGGACGGCAAGATCGAGACGGTGGGCGCCGACGTTTCGATTCCTGCCGGAGCCGAGGTGATCGACGCGACGGGAATGAGCGTCATCCCGGGGATCATCGAGACGCATTCCCACACCGGGTTCAAGGTGCTCAACCTGCCGGCGACCGGCTCGAACAACAACGAACTCTCGGTCCCGATCAACGCTCATGTCCGGGCGATTGACGGGCTGGACTCCAAGGACCCCGCTCTCGCCCTGGCGGTCGCCTCGGGCATCACCACCCAGAACATCACCACGGGCAGCCGGAGCCCCAACAGCGGCCAGTCGGCCCTCGTCAAGATGCGGGGCGGAACCGTCGAGGACATGTACTTGGCTCCCGGCGGGATCAAGTTCGCCATCCGCGCCACGACGCCGTATCCGAACTTTCCCGAGAACGAGCAGGAGGTCTTCGACCTGCTGAGCGGCGAACTGGAGGCCGCCCAGGAGTACCTCGACGCCATCGCCGCGCACGAGGTGGATCCCGAGCAAGCCAGACCGCCCCGGAACCTCACGCGGGAGGCGCTCGGCCGGCTGCTGACCCGCGAGTGGGTCCTCGGCATCCACTCGAGCAGCGAACAGCAGATGCGCCACGCCATGGAAATCAAGCGCCGGTTCGACCTCGATGCCTACATCCATCACGGAGGGGCGACGCTGGCGCTCGCGGAGGAACTCCACCAACTTGGCATGCCCGTGAGTTTCGGCCCGGTGTTGCCGGGTGACAGCCGCGAGAGCGAGGATCTCCTCGGTCCGGTGCGGCTCGTGGAACTCGGCGGACTGGTGGCGTTCCATCAGGATCCTCCGGACGGCCATCCCTACTGGCTACGCCACACCGGCGCGATGTTCGTGCGACAGGGCATGCCGCCGGGGGAGGCGCTTGCCGCGCTCACTCTGAACGGCGCCCGTATCTTCCACATCGACGACCGGGTCGGCAGCCTCGAAGCCGGCAAGGACGCCGACATCGCCATTCTCGGCGGCGAGGACCCGCTCGCCTACGAGAGCCTGGTGATGGCGGTCTTCGTGGACGGGGTGGAGGTCTTCAACCGCGAGACCGGCTACAACGTCTTCGGCAACGTGGTGCCGGAGGGCTGGTGATGCAGCGTTTCCGCTTCCGGCTGATCTTCCTGGCGGCGCTACTGGGCTGTCCGGCGCTTGCCCTCGCCCAGCCGTTGGCCATTGTCGGTGGCGAAGTGCACATCGGCAACGGGGAAGTCCTGGAAGGAGCCACGGTTGTCATCGAGGACGGGAAGATCACCGCCGTTGGCCCGGGAGTCGAGCTTCCCGAGGGGGCCGAGGTGATCTCGGCCGAGGGGATGGTCGTCACTCCCGGATTCATTGACGCCCAGACGTTCCTCGGCACCTCTCCGGGAGAGGGCGGGGGGCTCGTCAGCCTGAGCGGCGATCCCGATGCAGCGATCGTCCCTCAGGTGCGCGCCGCGGATCGCTTCGCCGAGAACCCGGCTCCGCTGTGGCTCCAATCCGGAGTCACGGCGGTCTATCTGGCCCCCGATCCGCGGCTTCTGATCGGCGGCACGGGAGCGGTCGTGAAGCTCTCCGGGCCCGCGGAGACCGCCCTTCTGGCCGAGGAGGTGGCAGTGGCGGCCTCGTTCGGCGAATCGGCGGTCGGGGACACCCCCCCGGGCCGCGAGGCGCCCGGTGGACGCACCACCCGGCAGGGGATGATCTACGACCTCCGGAACACGCTGATCCGCGCGGGAGAGGACGCCATCGAAGGTGAGGCCGGCCGGACATTGGGCCGCCTGCTTGCGGGAGAACTGCCGCTCCGGATGCTCGCCAACAAGCCCGACGACATCGAGACGGCGCTCCGGGTCGCCGCGGAGTTCGAAGTGCGCCTCGTGCTGGATCAGGCTGCTGGCGCCTCGACCGTGGCATCCCGGCTCGCCGAGGCCGGAGTCCCGGTGGTGGTCGGCCCTTCGGTCATCGGGATCGGAGACGGAGGCCCGATGGAACTCAAGGGCCACACGCCGGCCACGGCCGGAATCCTCCATGCCGCCGGCGTGAAGATCGCGCTCTCCACCTTCGGCTCCCGGGGCCGCTCGGTCGCGATGGAAGCGATCGTCGCCTGGGCGCACGGGCTGCCGCGGGCAGCGGCGCTCACCGCGGTCACCGCGGACGCGGCAGTGATCCTCGGCGTGGATGACCGCATCGGGAGCCTCGTCCCCGGCCTCGACGCCGACGTCGTCATCTGGGATTCGCATCCGATTGGCACCTACGCCAAGACCGCGGTGGTCCTGGTCGACGGCGCCGTCGTCTTCCGCCGTTAGCGGCCCTTAGCAACATGTTTCGACAAATCGTCCTGGCGAGCGCTGTCCTCGCCGCCCTCCTCCTTGGCCCGCCCGCCCGTGCGGCGGAGCATCCCGACCCGAAGGTCCAGGCCGGGATCACCATGCTCGACGAGTGGATTCGCTCACAAGTCGAGTACTCGGGAGTCGGACTCGTGATCGGGATCGTCCACGATCAGGACGTCGTCCTGCTCAAGGCGTACGGGTATTCCTCCCTCGACCCCGAGGCGCCGATGCAGGAGGACTCGATCTTCCGCATCGCTTCCCACTCGAAACTCTTCACCGCGATCAGCGTGCTCCGCGCCCGGGATACCGGTGCGCTTCGCCTGGATGATGAGGTCGCGACCCATCTTCCGTGGTTCGACATCGAAAACCGCCACCCCAAGGCCCGTCCGGTGACCGTCCGGCACCTCCTCACCCACACCGCCGGTCTGCCGCGGGAGTCCATCCACCCGGCGTGGACCGATTTCGAGTTCCCCGAGGCGGAGGCGGTGCGCGACACCATCTCCGATCAGGAAACCACCTACGCCACCGAGACCAAATGGAAGTACTCGAACCTGGGCTTCACCCTCGCCGGGATGGTGGCGGGGGCCGCGTCCGGAAAGCCGTTCGCCGAACTCGTGAACCAGGGGATCCTGGAGCCGCTCGGGATGGACTCGACGAGCGTGGGTCCGATTCCGGCCGACCACCAAGGCCGCCTGGCTACCGGATACGGCCGGCGGATGGCGGACGGCAGCCGGATGAGCATGCCCTTCGTGGACGCCCGGGCCTTCGATCCGGCGACCGGGGTCTCCTCCTCCGTCCCGGACATGCTGAAGTTCCTCCAGTGGCAGATGCGGGTCCGCGACCGCAAGAGCGACAAGGTGCTGGCCACGAACACCCTCCTCGAGATGCAGCGGGTCCACTGGGTCCAGCCCTCCTGGGACAGCGGCTGGGGGCTTGGTTTTTCGGTACGCCATACCGAGGACCGCGACCTCATCGGCCACGGTGGCTCCTACCCCGGTTACCGCACCCAGACGCAACTGAGTCCTGAGGAGAAGGTCGGCGTGGTGGTGTTCACGAATGCGGGCGACGGCAACCCCGGCCGGTTCGTCGAAAAGGCGTTCGAGTGGGTCGCGCCGCGTCTGGAGGAGGAGGAGGAAACCGTCACCTACGACGCGGCCTGGGACATCTACATCGGCACCTACCGAAATCGCTGGGGCGACACGAGTGTTCTACGCCTCGAGGATGAACTGGTGATCTTCTCACCGCTCTCCGAAAACCCGGACCGGTCGAAGGGCGTTCTGCGCTCCACCGACGAACCCCACGTGTTCCGGCTGGAGAGCGACGGCTTTGGCGCCCACGGGGAACTCGTCCGCTTCCAAGTGAGCGACGAAGGCGCCGCCGTCCGCATCTACGTGGGCGTCAACTACTCCGAGAAGGTCCGTTGAGGCGCGCGGACCCTCCCCGGTGGATGCGTCGTGAGGCGGAATCTGTGAGTCTCGTGTGATGGGAGGGGTGGCGTGTTCTGTCGCCACTGGGCCGGATAATTCCTAATCTGAACTATTTCCTCTGTGGCCGCCTCGCTCACCGAAGTCGCAGTTGTAGCGACGGAGAAAGGGCGTTGATCACCGTGATTCGATCGGATCTTCACGTGGCGAAACACCTTCTGGTATTCGCCCGTGGTCCATGGGTGGCGAGTTCTTGACCGCAGCGTTTCGGACTCTCTGGAGCAGGATCCAGAATTGGTGGAGAACAGTACAGCGGCATCGTCGGCGCGCTCTGGAACTCAGCCCGGAACCAGTGCCCGAGTCGGGACCGGAACCTCAGCCGGAGCCCGAGCCGGAACCTCAGCCGGAGCCCGAGCCGGGAACGGAGCCGGAGCCGGAACCGGAACCCGAGCCGGAGCCGGAACCTGAGCCGGGACCGGAACCCGAGCCGGAGCCGAAACGTGAGCCGGGACCGGAACCTGAGCCGGGACCGGAACCTGAGCCGGGACCGGAACCTGAGCCGGGACCCTGGCCGGAGCCGGAACCGTCGATGAAACAGCCGCGAGAGCGGGGGGAACCCCGCAGGACCGGTGCGAAGCGGGGGCCGTCAGGGAGTTCACCGAGTCGCTTGCGGACAATTCGCTATTCCCTACCCGAACTCGTCTGCCGAAGGAGGGACGCCCAATGGGAGGTTGCCCTCGTTGTGGACCCCGACATGGGTGTCACGGCCATCCGTCATGGCGGCGAAGATCTGGCCCAAAAGGACGGTGAGGTCCGCGTCGCCTTGTACCGGGGGGCGCTGTCGCTCGAATGGGGCGATGGAGAGTCTGGGGAAATCCCGCTGTTCGATGAGAAGGCGCCGCTGCTCTTCCGCTTGTCTGGACGCGAAGATTCGCTGCGCGGACGGCAGTGTCGGAACATCACGACCGGACGTTTCCTCGTGATCGCTCCGAAGGGTTGGCGCCGGACGAGCGGTGAGTTCCGGGAGTGGGACCCCTGTTCGGATCGGGGTTTTCGGGCGCACTTCCTAACCGCCGAGAGCACAGACTCGCCGGACAGCCTCGGTTCCTTCGGACCTTGGCGGCCGGGGACCAGCCGAAGCGCGTTGCTGGAGGGGAATTCCCTGTTCGACATGTCAGATGACGGGGAACTGTTTGTCGGAGATCCGCCACAACTGAGGTCGAGCGAGGGTTTGAAATGGGCGCGCGTCGGCGAGGAGCGCTCCGGAGGCTGGAAAGGTCAGAACTTCCTCGCGAACGACGAGCCGCTCGCCGATTTGCTCGCAGGACGCCGCGGCCGGTTCTTCCTTCGAACTTATCCGCCCGGGGAAATCCGCCTCGCCGACAGCATCGCGTTCCGCTATTGGCCTGACCTCAAGGAAATCCAGGTGAACGGCGAGAAATTCCTCCAGGAGCTCGTGCTCATACCCCCGAGGGGCGGTCACGGGGACGCCGTGGTCCGCCTCCTTGGACGGGATGGCCCGCTCGTTCCGGAGGTCCTAAGCCCAAGAGAGCACTATCGGATCGATCGGGATTCCGTCCGGGTGCATCCGACGCCCGAGGCGGACGGCCTTCAGTTACTCCTTCGCGACGGCGAGGACGAAATGAACGTCGTCGTCCATCTTCCGCGGATCTGGTGGCGGTTTGGCGCGACGGGACCTTGGACCGACCGACCGATCCAGGTTTCCCGTACAAAGTTCCGGACATCACGCGAGAAGCTGACAGTGTTGGTGCCTCCCTGCATCAAGTCCCTCATGGTGGGGTTCGAAGGGAAGGATCTTCTTCCGGTTTCCTACGCGAAGGACGTTCGCACCAAGAAGCAAGCGGAAATCACACTCGGGGACTTCTTCGCGGACCACAAGGCGCTGGGTGAACAGCGGGGGAAAAACCTTGCCCTGAGCATCCACCTACCCGAAGGCTCGGCAACCGCTGTGGAAGTACTTCCGGGTCTCGTGGATCCGCCGGTTCCGGTGGAGCCAATCAGCTCCTCCGACTCGGGCCCCAGGGTCTTTCGAGGAGTCATCGTAAGGCGAAAGGTCTTTGGCGGCGTCGTCCTCGAGGCGAACATGGACGGCTTCGTGAGGATCGTTCGGGGCAAGAAGAGGCGCAAGAGAGTGATACAGGATCTTCTCCCGGTGCCGCGTACGGGTCACACGATTCCGCAGAGAGTTGTGGGCATCTTCTACAAGACGAAGGTCGTCTTGCATCCAGCCGCCACGGGTACCGGCCTCTTGGCTCCTCACCCCGTCAAGGCGATTCTGGAATTCTCCGGCGTGAGGGACGCGCGCGTAACTACGTTCGGCACCAATGATCCGTTGAGTTTGATCAAGGCCACCTTCGATGGCCTCACTCGGCTCGAAGACGAAGCGCGCACGCGCACGTGCGCTCTCACTCAAGGCCAGCGACGATGAGCCACCACGACCACCCGGACGAGACCATTCGTTACGCGAGTCAGGTTGGAGGTTTCGGTGAGAGGGTTGCCGCGCTTCTGGGTGCATGGCAACGGCAGCGCAATCCGGATTGAGCTCATCAACAACCGGTATAGGCGTTCGCTCAAGGATGAATCCGCCGTTGGGTGACGTCTGGCGGTTCCGAGTCAGCGCGAGACACTATGCCCGATAGCAAGGAAATCCAATCCTGGGTCGAGACCCTCCGGTCGCGCTACATCAGTTACCTGACGACATCGTTCTATTTCCGTGACCCGGACCTTCGGCAGTCCTTCCGGCAAGCCCTCGGTGGGGAGGAACCGCTGAAGGGGCATTTCCCGGAGCCTGGGCGGCGCTTCCCGCCCGGAGTTCACGCCAGGGATCTCGCGCAAGAAGCCTTTCCCGGAGTGGCTGAGGGGTTGTTGCCGATGCTCCTTGACGGACCTCTGCACGCCCATCAGGAGCAGGCCATTCGTGCAGCCCATTTCGAGGAAGAGAACACCGTGGTCGCGAGCGGCACCGCGAGCGGCAAGACGGAGTGCTTCCTCTATCCGGTCCTCTTCTCGCTCTTCCAGGAACACCTGGCGGGCACGCTCGACCGTCCTGGCGTCCGTGCCATGGTGCTCTACCCGATGAACGCCCTCGTCAACGACCAGCGTGAACGCCTTGGCGCTCTCTGCCGGCAGCTCGAAGATAGCGACTCCAACTTCGGATTACGGTTCGGGCAGTACATCGGACAGACCCCGTACAACGCTAGTGACAAGTACCGCAATGGCGCGGAGCGTGGCCGCAACCGATTGTCCGGAGAGATGGTCTTTCGGGATGAGATGCGGCAAACGCCTCCGCACATCCTGTTCACGAATTACTCCATGCTGGAGTACCTCTTGATCCGGCCCCAGGACAGTCTACTGTTTGATCAAGGGCGTGGGGAGCACTGGCACTTTTTGATTCTGGACGAGGCGCACATCTACCGGGGGGCGAAGGGCATCGAGATGGCGATGCTGCTCCGTCGCCTTAAGGAACGGGTGCGCGACGGCGGGCGCCGGGATCCCTTTCGCTGTATCGCCACCAGCGCGACCATCGCGTCCGGACAGACGCAGGACGATCAACGGGCCGTTGCCGACTTCGCAGAGGCCCTTTTCGGGGAGCCGTACAACGACTCCGGCGTCGTCTTCGGTCGGTACGCGGAGTCCGGGTCGGACGCAGAACGTGGGGCTGACGTGCGGCGGTACCATGTCTTCGTCCGCGCGCTTGAGGGTGCCTTTCTTCTTCACGATCAGGGACGGGACCGGGTTGTCCTGAACCGCGTTTCGGACAACACCGGGGACGAGCCGCTAGCCGTCCCGCTGGAAATCGCTCTCTGCAGGGAATGCGGTCAGCACTACTACGTTGGCAAGGAGGCCGGAGGCCGACTTGTGGAGGCGGTACGGGATCCCAGCCGGTCCGATTTCGGAGTGGATTACTACCTCCCCTCTCCCGCCGAATCCGCCGAAAACGCTCGTGAGGTGCTGTGCCGGCGCTGTGGCGCCGTCGCCCGTGGAACTCTCTCCTGCAGTTGTGACGCAGCGATACCCGTACAACGGTGTGAAAACCGGCCCGAGCACCGCGACCAGCTCAAGGAATGCGTCCACTGCGGCTATACGCGCGGTGGGGTCGGCGATCCAGTACAGGAAATCGTTCACGGCGCCGATGGACCGGGCGCGGTGCTCGCCACTGCCGTCCACGGCCTGCTGGCTCCGGAGGCTCGAAAGATCCTGGCGTTCGCCGACAGTCGCCAGGACGCGGCGTTCTTCGCCTGGTATGCGGAGGACTCGTACACCACGGTTCGAGATCGAAACCTGACGCTGCGAGCGCTCCGGATGAATTCGGCCCCGCATTCCGTGCCCGGAAGCCGTCGTTCCGTCGAGGACCTTGGGCACCGGTTGGTGCGCGTAAGGCAGGAGTGCCGGGTGGATCCCGCCTCGGATACCGCGGAAACCCAGATTCGCCGTGCCTACCGGGCGATCTTGGCAGAGGCTCTCAGCGAGGATGCCCGGCTGTCCCTCTCCGGTGTCGGGCTCGTCCACTGGTGCGTCGAATTGCCGGAGGGACTGACGCCGCCGAGCGCGATGCTTGGCCCGCCCTGGAATCTCACGCACGCCGAGGCAGCAGATCTATTTCAGTACCTGTTGTCTCTCTTCCGTGGCAGCAATGCGATTGGTGTTCCCGGTCGCCCGGAGTTTCCGAACTGGAAGGACGTGAGTCGCCGCCCCCAGCAGGGATTCGCGCGCGGCGCTCTTCGCGGCAGACGGAACGTGCGCGAATGGCGAAACGTGCGCGAATGGGGCGGGCCCCAGAGTGCGGTGGTGAAGCACTTCCTCCCTCGGCTGCTTGGGGATTCGGCGCCGGTGTGGGGCGAGAACTCGAAACAGGAGGCGCGGTCGTTGATGAAGGCGGTCTGGACCGCACTGATGGAGCACTACGAACACTCGCCGGAGGAAAAGCGCCTTCTTGAGCGGGCAGGACGTGGCGGCGCGTTCCGGCTCAAGGGGGAGTGGTTGCGGATTCGGACTGTCGAACCGTCAGAGCTCCGGGAATGCCGAGTCTGCGCCCGGGTGACGGCATTCAACATCCGGGGACTTTGCATCCGGAACCGGTGTCCTGGCACGCTCGTTCCGGCGGACGCGGAGCGGCTGCGAGGAAACCACTACCGCTCCCTCTACGAAATGGCCGATCTTCCGCCTTCCCTGACAGCGGCGGAGCACACAGCGCAACTTGCCGACGACGAGGCACGAAAACGGCAAACTGAATTCAAGAACGGGGGCGTCCACCTCCTGAGCTCATCTACGACCTTTGAGGTCGGTGTGGACCTGGGCGACCTGGAAGTGACCTTCCTTCGCAATGTTCCGCCGGAACCCTTCAACTATGCGCAGCGCGTCGGTCGAGCTGGACGTCGGTCCCGCCCGGGTCTGGCGCTGACCTACTGCCGGAGAAGTCCCCACGACCTCCATTACTTCTCCAACCCCCAGAACCTGATCGCCGGAACCGTTGTTCCACCGCGCCTCGTCATCACGAACCCGAAAATCGTGACGCGCCATATGACCGCCGTAGCCCTGTCCGAGTTCTTCAGGGATCCGGGGGGGACCTCGCGATCCGGTTCGGTCGAAGACCTTGTGGGAGGCGATTGGGACAGCCCGTCAACGGCCGAATCCCTGAACCGCTACTGCGAGGGGAGCCGTCGGCTTGCCGACACGCTTCTCAGGATGGTCCCCGCCGGCCTTCATGAGACCGTGGGTCTCGCAAACGGAACCTGGGTAGGTCAGATCGCCGGGTCCGAGAGCCGAGTTGCCAAGGCGACCGCCGAGGTGTGCGATGAGTACCTGGCCATGAAGCGGCTCAGGGATCGCTGTGTAGAGAAAGAGGAGTATTGGAGAGCGGGACGCGTACGGGACCGGATGCGCACGATCTCGGCTGAGAAAGCCGTGTCCTTTCTCGCCAGACGGGCGGTGATTCCGAAGTACGGATTTCCGGTGGATGTCGTCGAGTTGCACACGGGAACGACAAAGGAAGGTGAGTCGGTCGAGCTTGCCCGAGACCTTTCGTTGGCGATCGCCGAGTACGCACCCGGAAGCAGCGTCGTAGCGAACAAGCTGGAGTGGAAGTCCTGCGGCATCCGAACCGTAGTCGGCCGACAGCCGCCCGTGCGCCTTTACGACTACGACGATGCCGCTGGTTTTTGGTCCGCGCCCGACGCGCAGGACGGGAACCCGCTCGCGCGCCATCGACGCAAGTACCTCGTGCCCGAGTTCGGTTTCGTCACCCCGTTTTGGGACAAGCCCAAGGCGCCCGAGAGGCGCAGCAAACGATTGTTCTCGACGCGTCCCTTCTTTCGGGGATTCAAGGATCCGGGCGTAACTCCGGCCGAAGTGGAACTCTGTGGAGTTCGGGTGACCGAGGCCGTACCGGGTGAACTGGTGGTGTTATGCGAAGGGCGAAGGCGGGAAGGTTTCCTCCTGTGCGATGTGTGCGGCGTCCACGAAAAACAACCTCCGCGGGAACATAGGGCTCCCGAGGGCCCGAAATGCACGGGCATTTTTCGCCGATTCTCCCTCGGTCACGAACTGACGACGGACGTCGTCAAGGCCCGTTTCCCGGGGTCATTGAGTCAGTGGGACCTCTACTCCGTGGGCTATGCGCTGCTCTTGGGAGCCGCCGATGCCGTGGCGGTGCCTGAGCGTGATCTGAACGTGACTCTCGCCCCAGAGGCGATCGTGCTCTACGACGATGTCCCCGGCGGTGCGGGCCTCGTGGCCCAACTGACCAACGAGGCCAGCTTCCGCCGCGTCTTGGAGCGCTCACGGGATCGCGTCGCGGGAGGCTGCGGTTGCGACCGGAGCTGTTACGGATGTCTCCGGAGCTACCGCAACCAGTTCGCCCATACCCACCTCGACCGGCTGGTGGCGCGGCGGGTATTGGAGGGCGCTTTGGCCTCGAGGGAACTGTGATCGGGGTGCTGTCGTTGACGGCAGTGTTCTGACCACCGGCCGGGTATCCCGGTAGACTGCCGCCGTTCGGCGTAGTGTGGTCACGCGTCGGAAGGAGACGGCATGCAGGATTTCGGAAGTGCGCTGACCGGCCGCGGCTTCCGGCTTCGCTGGGTGGTCGCCAGCGCCGCCGGGATGGCGGTGGCCGGGGCGGTGGCGCGGCCGCTTTCCTACCTGGTGGGAGGCGCGGCGCACGAGGCCTTCGGCGGCGTGGTCGGGGAAGCCGTCGTCGGGGCCGTTGCGGGGGGCGGAGTCCTCGGCGGGATCGCGCTCGCGCAGTGGCTGCTGTTGCGCCGGCGGGTCTCGTGGGCGGCCCGCTGGCCCGCGGCCCTTGCCGCCGCCGGGGCGGCCGCCGCCGCCACCGGCTTCGCCGCCAACGAGGCCCTGGGCCTGGCCGGTTACCCCGAGCCGCCGGCGGTCCCCGCCGTCGTGGGGCTCACCGCCTTCGTCCTCGCGCACTGGCTCGTCCTTCGGCGGTGCGCCCCGGGAGCCGGCCTGTTGGCCGCCGCCAGCGCCGGCGGTTTCGTCCTGGCCGCAGTCGTCACCGTAGCGGTGGGCGCGGCCATCGGGTTCGAGGGGGAGAGTCCGTTGTTCGGGGCGTTGTTCGGAGCTGTATACGGGGCGGTTACGGTGGTGGCGCTGGGGCGTCTGTCCCGAAGCCCGGCGTAGTCCCGGCGGCTTCCCACCCCGCCGGACGGCGCCGCGGGACGATCAGGACGAGAAGTGGGTGCTATCGGTGCGCTCGCCCGTATTTCTCATACTCACGGCCCGAAGCGCACCCCAAGGAACCGCAACCTGTTGAGCGGGGCCACGGTTACGCGTGAAGCGCGGACGCTGACCGGCGTGACGGGGTGTGGAATAGGGAACATGGATTTCCAGCTCGATGCTGTGAAAGAGCAGGTCTCACAGGTACGCCACCATCCAGATGGTGCCGCCGGTCAGGGAACGCCGACCTCTGGTCGGCACAGCGGCCCGCAGGGCCGCGGGCGGTTCCTTGCCGTCCGCCTTCACGGGGGCAGACACGGGGCTCGCAGCGCTGCGAACGGTGTCTGCCACTCCAGTGTACGGATCACGGCGAACGCTGGGATTCCCGCCGAGAAGGGACCATCTCGGAACTGGGGGTCCTTCCCGCCGCCCGCCTTCGGCGGGCTGTGCCGACCAGAGGTCGGCGTTCCCTTGCCTGTGCGTCACTCCGCCTGGTGGCATGGGCGCCATGCGCCACGTTCAGCGTCCGCGCGGCGCCCTCTGGGACACGGTGAGCGCTCCCAGGTATGAGAAATCCGACCTCACGGTGGTCGCCGCTCGGTTCGTGTTCCGATACTGCCCAGTCATAGTGCCTGCCTGCCCCAGTGAGAATTTCCGGGAGGTCGGCGATCAGCAGATAGCCCCGGTCCACCAGTTTGAGCGCGGCCTGGGTCACTCTTCCCAGGTAGTCGTTCCGGTCGCGGTACCGCTCCTCGATGGATCGTCGCGGATCGCCGGACTCCTCAGCTTCCGCACGGGTGCGCGGAAAGGCGAAGTAGGAGCCAATCTCTCCGGACAGACGATCCGGAGCGCCGATGCTCGGGTGCCGGTAGTTCCATCCGGTGTGGGTCGCGAGCGGCACCGCCAGCTCGGGCATCCGAATCCCGGCGCGGTCGTTCCCGTCGGCGTCCACCGCTGGCACGAGCTGGATGAAGGGGGCGCCGATTCCGGGTGGCTCCCTGGTCACGATGCCCCGTTCCCAATCGGGTCCGAAATCGAGACGCAGCGCCGTCAGCGGGTGCTGCGGAAGGCGGAACCCGGGCACGTTCGGCCAGCCGGCGTCCGCCGGCGGCGCGAGCGTCCCGTTGTCGATGCGCGGATAGAGGCTCGGAGGCGGCTCGTCTCCGGTGGCGACCCAGGCGTCGAGCGCCTGGAACAGGGCGCGTATCACCGGCGCGTAGGCCAGGGTATTCATCGGCGCCTGCCCGCGAAACGATTCGTTCGGGTTGGGCTGCGGCGGAAAGCGACCGAGGACATGCGGCGCCGACGAGATGAAATAGATGCGGCTGGTCGCGGGTGGTTCGATATCCCGTGAGCCGGTCACGTCGGTGTGAACGAGCGATCCGGCGCGGTTGAAGTACTCCGAGTTGGTCAACACGTGAAACAGCTTCGGTGTCGTCCCGGTGGCCTTCGTCCGTTCCAGCAGACCGTCGGTTTCGCCGGTTACCGGGTCCGTCGTCGTCGCATCGGTGAACGGAAACATGTCCACCGGGAAAAGGAAGTTCAGGTGCTGCTCGGCGTCGCGTGACGCCTGCCCGAACCGATGATTGAAGGAGCCCCGTCCGGCGCCGCCCACCTGATCGAAGACCCCATCAAAGACCTGGCGACCCTGCTCGTCCTCATTGAAGCCCTCATACAGGAAGTGCCGCAGGAAGCGTCCGGTCTGCGACACGCCCCAGCCGATCGCGTACCGGATGCCGGGTAGCGGGTTCGCCTCGCTGGTGTCGTACTTGAAGAAACTGACGATGTCGCGCGTACCCGCGAGCCCGACGCCGACCACCTTCGGATCCCGGCTGAGATAGACCACGTCGTAGATGCGGCCCGGCTCGAAGCCGCCATCGAGCTCGAGGGCGCCGGGCTCGGTGAATCGCCATGCGTCCCGAGGCACCGTCTCCGGCGGATCGGTCGGAAGGTCCCGCACCGTCATGGCGTGCTCATCGTTCTCGGGGCCGACGACCGAATAGGCCGCATGACCGCGATCGGCGAGCAGCCCGGGCTGGTCCCGGGCGGCAACGATGAAGTTGCCGCGCACGGGCCCGGTAATCGGATCGCCGCCCTCGGTCGCGATCGGCATGGTCATGCGCATCCGTCCCTCGGGCGTGTCCCACTGCCAACCCATCCAGAGCAGCGAGAAACCGTCACGCATCAGCGCCCCATCACCAAACTCTTCCGCAGTCATCGGATCGGATGCCCGCGGCGCCTTCTGGAACGTCACGAGGATCCGTTTCGAGCCCCGGTTTCCCGCTTCGTAGAGGAGCCGCCCGTTGCCGTGCGTCGGATCCACCGGTTTCAGCAGGAAGAACTCCGCGCTGAACTCGACATGGCCATTCTCGTTCCTCGGTGCGCGGGCCAGGTCCACGATGATTCCATTCTGCGGCCCGTCCGGATCGAGGGCGAAGTCAGCCATGCCCACCAACTTTTCGTAGGGTCCGGCCAGCCCGAACGACATGCCGTTCGCTACGGTTTCGCGGCGTTCCACCCGCAAGCGAACCAGTTCCGCTTCCGCAATTCTCGTTACCAGCAGCAAACAGGAAACGACCGTGATCGCAATCAGCCGCATGAAGTTCCTCCGTGTCGCACCCCCGCCGCGATGATCCTGAAGCGCCCCGGCATCCGGTGTCTCCTCGACCTGCGGCATGGGGCGGCAATCGTAGCCAGTCGGGAACGGGACGATCCGCCCATCGGTTTGTTCGTCGGCGGTCCGTGCCCTCGCACAAGAAGTGTCGCAAGAAGCATCCGGTCTGCGACACGCCCAGCCGATGGCGTACCGGACGGAAGGCGGAACGCCCGTGCCGCGTGGGACACCGCCCCGATGGCGTCCGTAATAAAGTGGCACGTAATACTACGGAACGCTGAATAACGTTTCATGAAGTATTGGAGTAGAATCGGATCCATGCCCGCCGGCCCCAACCTTTTCCCGCTTGGAATCGCCACCGGGGACGCCCACTGCAACCGCACCGAGGAGCGCGCCGAACTCAGGCACAACATCAGCGCCGGAGCGCACACCTGGCTCTGGGGCCGCCGCCGGATGGGCAAGACCAGTCTTGTCGAACAGGTGCTTCAGGATCTTGCCGGCGGGGCGATCGCTTCGGCGACGATTGACCTTCTCGTCGCGCATGACGCCGAGGATCTTGAAGGGCGACTGCGGGCCGCCGTTGAAGAGGTCAGTGCCCGGATTGCGCCCAAGGGCCGGAAGGCGAGCGAAAAGCTTGGCGATGCCTTTCGGGCGCTTGCGCCCGAGTTCTCCTTTGGCGCGATGGGTCTGAAGCTCAAGCTCTCGCCGCCGGCTCCCCCGGCACGCGGGATCACGGAGATGCTGCTCGGGTTCGACCGGGCGGCGGGGGCGGTTCAGCGGCGGGTGGTGATGGTGCTCGATGAGTTCCAGCAACTCGCGCAGCTTTCTCCGCGGACGGCGCCACGCAGTCTGGAAGGCGCGATCCGGCACGCCGTGGAGCGATCCGCAAATGTCACCTACCTGTTCTCCGGTAGCCAGAAACACCTGCTGGCGGCGATGTTCGAGGAGGAGGAACGACCGCTGTACCGCCTTTGCCGGAAGATGACTCTCGACCGCATCGGCGAGGCCGACTACCAAGCCTTCATACGTCATGCCAGCGAAACGCGCTGGCGGCGGGCCGCGACCGACGATGCGATTGCCAGGGTCCTCAAACTCACCGCCCGGCACCCTTACTACGTCAACGCGCTCTGTGCCCGGCTTTGGGGGGCGCGGCGTCCCCCCACGCCCGAGTCGGTGGACGCGCAATGGTCCCGGATTGTCGAAGAGGAAGGACGCATCGCCGCCGGCCGAGTGATCCGCCTCTCACCCAGCCAGCGCGCCGTCCTGCGGGCGATTGCGCACATGGACGGCGGGGTGGAGCATCCCGGTTCGCACCGCTTCCTGTCCGCCCTTCGCCTGCCGACGTCCACCGGGAACCAGGCCAGGGAGGTGTTGGAACGGGAAGACCTGATCCGACAGGAGGACGACGGGCGCTGGACGTTGGTGGACCCGGTCGTCTCCGCCTATCTGCGGAGACTGTAGGGCCGGTTGAGGCGGCGATCGTCCACTCCCGGTCGTCTCCAACGGACGGGCCGATGAGGGCGGTCATCTTTTCCAGCCCCTCCGCCGCAAGCGGAAAATAAACGTGCGGTCAGGGGATGGACTTGCGTGCTGCCTTGGGGGTCTTGCCAGTTGCCGTGGCCGGTTGCGCCGCCTCCGGTTCGAAGACCTGCTCGATCGACATCCTGAACAGCCGGGCGATCTTGAACGCCAGCGGCAAGCTCGGATCGAATTTGCCGGTCTCGATGGCATTCACCGTCTGCCGCGAGACATCGAGCTCTCCGGCGAGTTGCGCCTGTGTCCAGTCGCGTTCGGCGCGCAGCACCTTGAGCCGGTTCCTCATCAGCCGTACCGCCGATGCCCCAGCACCACGCCGATCACGTAGGTGGCCACCATGAGCATGACGAGTTGCATCGGATCGGCCCTCGCCACCGTACCGGCGCGTTCCAGCAACACGTAGCTGAACGCTCCGACGAGCCCGACACCGAACGCCAACGCGAGGGCATCGACTTCGATCTTGCGTCGCAACTCGTCGGTCTCGCCCAGATAGCGCCGGTACGCGATGATCATCCCCACCCCAAGAGCCAGCGGCACCACCGACGCCGCCGTGGCCGCGAATGCCGACAACCAGTCGCGGCCAATGACGTAGATCAGAGCGAGCCAGGTTCCCATCCAGGCCATCCCGCTGATGACCATCCGGCGCTGGTTCATGCGATCGCGGTCCGTGCCGCAATGGCCCCAGAACCAGGATCTTCTTGCCTGTTCCATGAGTCTTCTCTCCTTGACAAAAAATAAAAGAAACTTTACTCAGTCACCGTACGCCACGTACCGCCGAATGTCAAGTGTCATTGACTCCGTTACCGACGGATGCGGCGCTCCAACCTCGGGGGTCGAGGGTGGAGGCGCGCTGTTCGCCGGGCTCTTCGGCGCTCTCTACGGCGCGGTGACCGTGGTGGCGCTTGGGCGACTGTTGAATACCCAGGCCAGCATGGCGGCGCGCGGACCGGGGTAGCTCCTACAGCCCGAACGGGGCCGGGTCCACGCTTGGGGACTCGCCGTCGGCGAGTTGCTGGACCAGCCGCCCGGTGCCGAGCGATTGGGTGAAGCCGAGCATCCCGTGGCCGGCGGCGATCAGCAGGCCCTCCCGTCCGCGGGGCCGCCCGATGAGCGGAATGCTGCTTGGGGTGAGCGGCCGGAAGCCGGACCAGGCGACTTCGTCAGCGAGCGGGATGGGAGTCGCGAGTCCGGCCTGACCGCCGGCGATGACCGCCTGGTAGCGCCGCTGGTTGAGGCTCGCGTCGAAACCCGTGAGTTCCAGCGTCCCCGCAAAGCGCACGTGGTCCTGGAGCGGCGTGATGATGACCTTGCGTTCCGCCACCGTGACCGGAATCGCGGGTACCCCCTCGAAGGTCCGGACGGTGGCGCTGTAACCCTTGGCCGGCTGGATGGGAAGCCTCACGCCCGCGGTCCGGGCAAGTTCGGGAGAGAAGGCGCCGAGCGCCAGGACGGTCTCGTCGGCGATGCGCTCCTCACGGACGCCGTCGCCGGTCACGATCTCGGCGCCCGAGACGCGGCTGCCTTCGCGAAGGAGCCGCAGCGCCCGAACGCCGGTTTCCACCCGGACCCCTTGGCGCCTCAGGGTGGCGGTCAGCGATTCCGCGAAGCCGAGGCTCGACCCGTGGGCGTCCCCGTGCAGGAAGATCGCCGCCCGGACCGCGTCGGAGAGGGCTGGCTCACGTTCCCGAGCGGCGCCCCCGACGAGAAAATCGACTGGAAAACCGTTTTGTCGCAGTTGCTCGGCCTCGACCTGAGCGTGGGCCACGCCCGCCTCGGTCAGGAAGGCCCAATAGCCCCCCCGCCGTTCGAAGTAGAAGTCGCCGTCGCCTCGCTCGAGAACCTCTTCGAACAAGCGGAGGCTCAGGCTGGACAGTGCGCAGATGGCCTTGAAACCCTCGCGGGAACGAGCCAGGGTGCACGCGCGGGCGAAACCGACGAGCCATCCGGGCAGGGACGGATCGAGGCGGAAACGGATGTGAAAGGGACTGTCCTCGCGAAGCATCCAGCGGAGCGCCTTCCCGAGGACGCCCGGGCCGGGCAGCGGTTGGGAATGGGCGGGGCATAGCAATCCGGCCGTACCCCAGGTACAGCCGTGTCCGGGTTCCCCGCGGTCAACGAGGGTGACCTCCCAGCCCGTGCGGCACAGGAAATACGCGCACGACAGGCCGATGCCGCCCGCGCCCAGGACAAGGGCGGTCCGGTCAGCTGCCACGGCGCCGGTTCGCTACAAACTGAGAGAGTGGAACGTTCGGCACCATCGGGCACACCAACGATCCGATGGCGTTCCCGTGCCTGGCCGCGCTTCTGCGCAATCGGCATTGCGCCGCTCGCCCCGCTTTGCGGGGCGGTGCCGGTCTGAAGACCGGCGTTCCCTGGCCTGCGCGCCGCTCTGCCGGGTGGGGTAGGTGCCGAGACGTGCGCTGTCCCGGAACTGGGAAGTACGCTGTCTCACCCCGCTGCGCGGGGCGGTGCCGGTGTGAACACCGGCGTTCCCTGGCCGGCGCGCCATCCCGGCTATCGGCGTCCCGGCGCGACTGCATTTTCACAGCAACTGGCCAGAGGTCGGCGTTCCCTGGCCTGCGCGCCGCGGTGCCGGCCCCCACGTCGCTTTGTGTCTGGACGGCTAGCCGTTGTGGTCGTCCGCGGAGGGGCCGTAGGGCCCCGGCACCGCGATCGCGAGGAGCCGGTAGTACACGCTGAGCTGGCCGCGGTGGTGGATCAGGTGGCTCAGGATGAACCCGCGCACCGCTGCGTCCCGGACCGTCTCCTGGAGCACCTGACCATTCTGGAGCAGGCGCCAGGGAGCGCGCATGAACTCGTCGGACCGCCCCTCGAGACGCTCCAGGAATCCGGCTCCTATCCGCTCGTGGTTGGCGAGCAGTTCGGCGCGGGTCTTCCAGTGCGGCGACTGGTAGTCGGTCGCGCCGAAGTCGAAGTGGTCGCTGTCCAGGATGCTGAAGGCCCAGCCGGGGCATTCCACGACGTGCGTCGCCAGCCGGGAGAGCGTCATGGATTTCTCGTGAGGCTGCCAGTCGGCATGGCGGTCCTCGAAACGCTCGAGGAACTTCCGGGTGGCGGCGGCCTCGACCTGGAATTCGGCGGCGAAGCCCCCGGCGATGTTCATGGGGAAACTCCTCTCGTGGTGAATCTGGAGCGGTCGGGCCGCCTCATTCGGGCCGCAGCCAGTTCTCGATCCGCAGGTCCGGCACCCGCCGGAACTCGCGTTCGTTGTTCGTCACCAGCGTGGCGCCGCGACTTCGGGCGTGCGCCGCGATCAGGAGGTCGTTCGCGCCGATCAACTCGCCCCGCCGGCTGAGTTCCTGCCGGATCTCGCCGTAGTGGACCGCCGCGTCCTCGTCGAAGGGCACGATGTCCAGTCCGCGGCAAAGCGCTTCCAGCCGCTCTTGGTTCTCGGCGCGCCGGGTCGAACGTGCAAGGCCGAAGCGGAGTTCGGCATACGCGATGGCCGACAAGCGAGTCTCCGGCGCATGTCGTCGGAAGTGCTCCCGCGGTGCTTCGTCGCCCCTGAGGAGATGAACGCAGATGTCGGTGTCAAGGAAGAACGTCAAAGTCGGGTACGTCGTCGAGTGGCGGCTGTTCGCGCGCGGGCCACGATCCGGGTGTGATCGAGTCGAAGAAGGCGTCCCAGTCCTTGCCGCGGGGCCGAAGAATGACTTCCCGCCCACGCTTCAGGACCTCCACCTCACTCGCCTCAAAACGACACGGCGCGGGCAGCCGCACCGCCTGGCTGCGACCATTCCAGAAGATCTTGGCGATGCCTCGATAGGCAACTTCCTGCGACATGGAACCCTCCCGGGAAGCTCCCCCGGACTATGCAGTATATCGCGGTATATACCATGGGAGTTTCCCGCCCGGCGACATCGGCCCCCGATCCTCGCAGCAGGCTGTTGCCGGGGCGACTCCGGCCCGGTTCCGGAGTAGCATCCCGCCCGATGCGCTTCGTCTTCCTCGGTCTTGCTCTGAGCCTGTTGCCGGCCCCCGCGGCTTCCGCCGAGTACGGGCAGGTTCTGCCCCGGACCACCGAATTGGACGGCCAGACGTACGGGTGGCAGGTCTTTGTACCCGCCGCCGTGCTGTCCGGGGCCGAAACGAATCCCCCGGTCATCCTCTTCCTCCACGGCGCCGGGCAACTGGGTTCCGATGGCGTGCGGCAGACCGAGATCGGACTGCCTGCGGTACTTCGGGAACGGTCCGATTTCCCCGCGCTGGTGGTGATGCCCCAGTCGCCGCGGGGCGCCTGGTGGGGGACTCCCGAGATCGAACGGATGGTCCTCGCCGCGCTCGATGCGGCGGTTGCCGAGTTCGGCGGCGATCCCGAGCGGACCTACCTCACCGGACTCTCGCTGGGCGGCTACGGGACGTGGGCCCTCGCCTATCGCTACCCGGAGCGCTTCGCGGCCCTGGTTCCGGTCTGCGGCGGGATAACCACCTCGCGGACCCGGATGGCCGTGCCCGACTGGCATCCAGCGGCCATGCACCCGGAAGACCCCTGGGCCGAAACGGCGCGGGTGGTCGCGGACATTCCGGTATGGGTGTTCCATGGCGGAGAGGACCGGCGGGTACCGACCGAAGAGTCCCGGCGGATGGTCGCGGCGCTCGAAGCAGCGGGAGCGCAGCCTCGTTACACCGAATACCCCGGCGTCGGGCACAACTCCTGGATCCCGGCCTATCGCGAGGAGGGCCTCTACGACTGGCTCTTCAGCCAGCGCCGGAACGGGAGCGCCCGTTAGGGACATCGAGGCGCGCGTTTCGGAGAGCCGTTTTCCGGGATGGGCCGCAGCCACGTTCGCACCCGCCGGGACGCCGATCCGGCCGGCTACGGGTTCACTCTGGAAGAGCTGGAGCGGCCGCTAGACCCGCTTCGACTGTTTGAAGGAGGGCGGCCAGACGCTCCGTTCGAGGTCGAGATCGGCTCGGGCAAGGGCTCCTTCCTGATCGCCGAGTCCGGGATCCGGCCCGAAGCCCTCTTTCTCGGAGTGGAACGGGCCCGGCGCTACTGGCTGTATGCCGCGGACCGGCTCCGCCGGCGGGAACGATCGAACGCCCGGATCGTCCGGGGAGATGCCCGCGAAACTCTGGAGGCGCTGCCGGCGGGTTCGGTTGCCGGCCTGCACGCGTATTTCCCGGATCCCTGGCCGAAGCGGCGGCACGCGCATCGCCGCCTGCTGATCCAGCCGGTGTTCCTCGCGGCCTGCGAGCGGGTACTGGCGCCTGGGGCTTCGTTGCGCGTGGTCACTGATGCCCCGGAGTACTTCGCCGAGATCGAGCGGGCGCTGGTGTCCCGGAAAAAGCTCGACCGCCGTCCCTACGAACCGCCCGCTTCCGCGCGCGAGGGGGAGCTGGTGGGGTCCAACTTCGAACGGAAGTACCGGCAGGAAGGCCGCCGGATCCAGGCCGTGATGACCGTCCGCTCAGCGCACGAAGACGACGCTCTCGCGGACGAACAGGGCTGAGGCGAACCGCAGGAGCGCCCAGACGGCGGCGAGGGCGATGAATCCGGCCAGCGCCAGTTCCCAGGTCGCGAGCGTTTCGCCGGCCATCACGTTCAGGATCATCAGATGCTGGCCGAGAATCGGGATGAAGGCCGTCCAGGTCCCCTCCTCCACCAGATTGAAGGTGACCGCGAAGAAGGGGATCATCGGAAGGAAGGCCACGTAGCCGAAATAGGTCTGCGCCTCCTTGTAGGACTTCGCGTAGGTCGAGACCACCACCTGGAGCGCCGAGCAGAAGAGCGCGAGCGGGAGGGCGGCGACCGCCACCAGCCCCCAGTCGCCGACGGTCGGGGAAATGTTCAGCGCTCCGGGCATGAACCGGAGCACCAGCACACAGGTTCCGATCCCGAGCAGCGTCAGGAAAACGGCAAAGGTCGAGGCCGCCGCCCACTTGCCCAGAATCAGGAAGCGCGCCGGAACCGCATTCAGCAACAGCGCCTCGATGGACCCCCGCTCCCGTTCGCCGGCGATGGCGTCCGAGGCGATCTGCATGCCGCCGAAGAAGGCGTTCATCAGCAAGAACATGGGGATGAAGCCGAGAGCGGAGAAGGCCGTCCGCCGCCGGGAACTGAAGACCTCCGAGCGCTCGATGGAAAGCGGGCGGATGAGCAGCGGGCTCACCCCCCGGCTGATGAGGCGCAGCGCGGCGACCTCGTTCCCGTAACCCTCGAGAAGCCTCGTGACGCGGCCCGCCTTCGCCCTCGCAGCCGCCCGGGAGCTGTCGGCGATCAATTCCAGCTCCGCCGGCCGTCCCTCTGCGAACCGCTCCTCGTAGTCCGCCGGGATCCGAAGCACCAGGTCCACCTCCCGTTCCTGCACCGCGGACTCCGGGTCCTCGGGAGCCGGGGTCAGTTCCAGACCCGGCTGTCTTTCGAGCCAGGCGACGAGGTCGGGAGCGTTTTCCTGTCCTTCCACCGGCACCTCCATGTTCCGGACCTCGTCGCGGATTTCCTCGCTGAAGCGGCCGATGAGCAGCATCATCAGCGGGAAGATGCTGATCGAGACCAGGACCGCGATGAAGGCCCGCCGGTCGCGGATCCCGTCGAGGAGCTCCTTCCGGAAGACGGTGACTGCGCTTCGCACTAGCAGCCTGTGGTGGAACTCGGGTGAGCGCCGAGAGCGGGGAGGCCCAGTTCTCCCGGTGGGGGTCCGGCTGACAAGGCGCGTGAGGGAGGAGCCCCCACCGGGAGAACTGGGCCGCCTGGGTTTCACCACAGGCTGCTACGCCCTCGCTTCCTGGGGACCGGTGAGGCTGACGAAGGCATCTTCGAGATCCTCGCAACCCGCCGCCTGGCGGATCGCGTCGGGGGACCCCGAAGCGACCACCCGGCCGGCCGCGATGAGCACGATCCGGTCGCAGAGGAGGGAAACCTCCTGCATGATGTGGCTCGAAAAGAGCACCGCGCAGCCCCCCGCCCGAAGTTCGCGGATCAGGTCCCGCATGCGCCGGGTGCTCATCACGTCCAGCCCGTTCGTGGGCTCGTCGAGGAGGACGTTCCGCGGCTCGTGGATGAGCGCTCGGGCGAGCAGCACCCGCGAGCGCTCTCCGTGGGAATAGCCCTTTGCCCGGCGGTCCACGAAGTCGTCCATCTCCAGAAGCCGGACGAACTCCGCGATCCGGGCGTCGGCTTCGTCTCGCGGAATACGGCGAAGCTGCGCGAAGTAGCGGATGTTCTCGCGGCCGGTCAGCCGTGGGTAGAGGGCGTGGGTGTCCGGAAGGGCCCCGATTCGCTCCTGCGCAGCCATCGTTTCCCGTTGGACGTCCACCCCATCCACGGCGACGTCGCCCGCCTCCGGCGCCATCAGGCCGTAGAGCATCCGCAGGGTGGTGGACTTGCCGGCCCCATTGGGACCGAGGAGCCCGGTGATCTGTCCGTCTTCGGCGCGAAAACTCACGTCCTCCACGGCCACGACGCTGCCGAAGGTCTTCTTGAGACCGGAGGCCTCGATCACGGCTGGGAATCCGATTTCGGAGCGCCGGGGCCGGTTGCCGACTTCCAGAAAGGAGGCCGGGAGATACCGGACAGGCAATCGGCTTCGAGGGCGGCGGGATCGGCGGAATCGAGGAACTCCCCGATCAGTTCGCGAGCGCAGCCGGCCATCATGGTGCCGTGCCCCGTACCCGGGACGATGAGGTGCCGGGAATTCGGGAGCGTGGCGGCGGCATGGTCCCCCCAGCGCGGTGGGGTCACCGGATCCAGTTCGCCGGACATGATCAGCACGGGCGCTTCGGACTCGACGGGCTCCCGGTAGCCGGGCGGGATTTCGCCGCGCGGCCATACCGCGCATGCCTCCTGCATCTGCTCGGCCATGAGCGTGTCAAGGAAACTCTCCTCGGCAGCCTGCGCCGCCTCGTCCGTAGTCAGGAAGGGGATGTCCTCGGCGCACAGCACCGACAAGAACATGCCGATAGCGAGTTGGGGCCCCGCGACCGGATCGGCGAACACCAGGATGGGGCCGAAGTCGCCGTCGAGCGCACTCTCGATCATCAGCGGGATGACCGAGGTACTCGTTGGGCTGTAGAGCACGGCCCGCAGCACCCCGGCCACCAGTTCGCGTCCGATCGAGATCTCCTGCCAATCGCCGGTCCGGGGATGACGGACGCGGTAGCGCGGGGGCGGATCCTGATCGAGGCTCGCCAGCAGCGTCTCGATGGAATTCTCGAGGTCCGGAAAGCGGGCTTCGCACGCGGCGTCCGCGGCGCAGGATTCGATGAGCAGGGTCAGGGCCCGCTGGCCGTCTTCCGCGAAGTGCAGCGGGATCCGCATGTCCACCGGGGCCACGCCGTCGAGGATCACCGTGCGGACGCTCGCCGGGTGCCGCCGGAGGAAGACCGTGGCCGCGCGGGTGCCGTAGGAGCCGCCCCAGACATTGATCGGTCCGTAGCCGAGGGCGACCCGGATTTCTTCGAGGTCGTCCATGGCGACCGGCGTCGTGTAGTGCTCCGGGTCGGCATCCAGCGAGTCCAGACACTCGCGCCAGTCAGCTTCCGACAACTCTTCGGGAACGCTGTCGAAGTAGGTGACCCGCTCCTCGAGGAAGTCGCAGGTCAGCGGATTGGAGTTTCCGGTCCCCCGTTGGTCCACGAACACGAAGTCCCGGCGGAGGAACAGATCCGGAACCGCTCGCCGGAGGAGAGGGGCGAGTTCCGTGGCCGCCTGTCCCGGCCCCCCGGCCAGGAAGAACACCGGGTCCGGCTCACCGCCCTGCTCGGCGGCCGGCACCACGAGGATGTTCAGCGCGATCTTCCTTCCCTCGGGGTTCGCCCGGTCCTCCGGAACCTCGAGCGTTCCGCAGAGCCCATCTTCCACCCCTTCGCCGGGAGGACAGGGGGAGACGATGCTCTCCGGCTCCGCTCCTTCCTGGTCCGGCTCTTCCGGGGTGTCGGACCCAACCCGGTAGAGGGTCAGGACACCTGCAATTCCCAGTCCGGCCAGGAGACGCCAACGGCGTGGGAATTTCGGCAATTAGATCAATCCTAACCTGTTCTCCATCCGGCTGTTACTACGAGTGTTCCCCCCAAGTGTTCCCCGGGAGAGGTCGCACCGGCGGCGCAAATGCCCTCAGGCGAACCAGCTTTTCACGGGCCGCGGATGTTCGGACCTGAGCGCCTGGACCACGTCGAGGCGGGCGGCAGTGGCGGCCGGCGGGAGGGCGGCCGCGACTACCGCCACCAGGAGCAGAAGCGGGACTACGACGTACACCGCGGGGTCCAGCGGGGTGATCTGGAAGAGGAGCGGGCTCAGCTCGCTTTGGGCGACGCGCACCAGGAAGAAGACCAGGACAAGCCCCGGCAGGAGCCCTAACGCGGCGATACGCAGCGCGTCCCCGAGAACCAGGCGGCGGATGTCCGTGGGAGTGGCGCCGAACGCCATCCGCACGCCGTGCGCCGGAATGCGGGCGTTCGCTTGAAAACCGACCACCCCGAAGACACCCCAGGCGGCCAGGAGGGCCGCGGCGATGGCGAAGGCGCCGAGGAGGAGCGCGTAGAGCCGGGGCTGGGCGACCGATTCGCGAATGCGGTCCCCGAGAGTACGTGGGTTCAGGGCGGCGAGTTCGGGATCCACTTCCTTGAGTCGCGCCGCCGCCGCCTGCATCACCGAGGCGCCGGCCGCATGGCGGAGGACCACACTCCGGTTCACTACATCGCCACCGCCCGGCATTCGGGCATCGCCAAGCAGGCGGTAGAGGATGGGTTCGGGGGGGGAGTCCACTCCCTCTTCGTAGACGTCCCCGACCACCCCGACGATCTGCCCCATACCGCGCAGTTCCAGACCCACCGGCGGATCGGAGAGGTAGCGCTCGACGAGGCTCTGGTTCACGACGGATACGCCGACCGGGTTGGCGCGGTCCGTCTCCTCGAACACCCGGCCCTCGCGCAGGGGAATGCCCATGGCGCGGAAATACCCGGGCGAGACGCGGCGGAGCAGGGCTCGGGGCACCTGGTTGGGATCGGTGATGGGATCCTCGCCGATCCGCTGGAAGCCGATCACCGCGCGTTCGCCGCTCAGCGGCAGGGTGTCCACGATGCCGGCCTGGGTGACACCGGGGATCGCGGCCAGCGACTCGCGGATGCGGTCGAGCACTGCCGTCTGCGCTTCCGCATCCGGATACCGGCTGGCCGCGAGCTGTATTTCGAAGGCCGCGGTGTTCGTTGGCTCGTAGCCGGGTGGGGCGCTGACGAGAGCCAGGAAGCTTCGGGTCAGCAGCCCCGCTCCGATCAGCAGCGGCAGCGCCAGGGCCAGTTGGAGGGCGGCGAACAGTCCGCGGCGCCCCACGCCGCGCGCGCTGCCGCCCAGGGCAGTGGCCTCACCGCGGGCCGAAGCGTCGAGGGCCGCCGAGGGATCCCGGGAAGAGGCGCGGAGCGCCGGCAGCGTTCCGAACACCAGGGCCGCCAGGCCGGCCATCCCGAAGCTGAAGGCGATGACGCGGGCGTCCACGCCGGCGGCCGCCAGTTGCGGCAGGCCGAGCACGGTGAGCGAACGGACGATGCCGGCGCCACCCACGGCCAGCAGCACCCCCAGGGTCCCCGCCGCGCCGGCGAGCAGCACGCTTTCCGCGAATAGCCGCTTGAGCAGCCGCGAGCGGCCGGCGCCGAGGGCGCTCCGCACCGCGAGTTCGCGCTGGCGCCAGGCGGCCCGGGTGAGCAGGAGGTTGGCCACGTTGCCGCACACGATGAGCAGAACGAGCACGGTGACCCCGAAGAGCGCGATGAGCGGTTGGCGGATGCGCCGGGTGGATCGCTCGGTGAACGAGCTCAGGTGCACCGTCACCCCCTCGTTCAGCATGCGCTGGATTTCGCTCTCTTCGCTCAGCCGGGCGATCAGGGCCGCTGCTTCGGCCTCCGCCTGTTCGATGCTGACGCCGCCTCGAAGCCGGCCGATCACCTGCACGAGTTCGAGCCGGACCTGCCCCGGCTGGAGATTGGCTGGCGGCCGGGTCGGGTAGGGGAGGTAGATCTCGGTGGTCGGAATCGGGAATCCGAAGTCGCGCGGCGCTATCCCGATGATCTCGACACTACGGTCGTCCAGGCGCAGCGTCTTACCGACGACCGCTGGGTCGCCGCCGAACTCCCGCGTCCAGAAGGCGTGACCGAGGATCACCACCGCGTCGCGTCCCGGCGTCGCCTCTTCGGGACGGAAGGCGCGCCCAAGTTGCGGCGAAACGCCGACGATTTCGAAGAGTTCCGGCGAAACCTGCTCGGCGAACAGGGGTCGCGGCTCACCGGGCGCTTCGGCGAGTCCGCGGTAGGCGACCGGGCGGTCGCTGTACATCGCCATCCCCTCGAAGACGGTGTTGGCGTCCCGCCACTCGCGGAAGTGGTCGGTCGAAAAGGCCGCCACTTCGTCCGGCATCGGGAGCCGCGGACGCCGCTCCCAGACCTGCATCAGACGCTCGGGTTCGTGGTACGCCGGGGCCCTGAGCAGGACGCCGTAGACCGCCGAGAAGACGGTCGAGGTCGCCCCGATGCCCAGGGCGAGGGGGACGATCACGAGCAGGGCGAACCCCGGCCGCTTGGAGAGGCTCTTCAGCGCCTCGGCGAATTCATGAAGCATCCTGGCCGGTCTGCCCTTCGTGTACCGCGCGGATTGTCGCCCAAGTCAGAACGCGCGTCACGCTGGGCCGTTCCCCGCATGGCCGGGAACGCCGGCCAGTCCTCCCGGTGGGGGCCTTCAGACCGGCACAGCGGGCCGCAGGCCCACGGAGTCGCGTATAGCTGCTGGCGCAGGAGCGCGGGGACGGCTTGGAACGCCGGCCTCCGGCCGGCACAGCCCGCCGAAGGCGGGCGGCGGGAAGGACGCCAATCGGCGGAATGGCCCATCCCCAAGTAGCTTCAGGGCGCGATGGCGCGACCGGTCGGCGTCTCCTTTACAGACTGCTATGGTGGCGACGCTCCCGAAGCGGGTTCGGGAAAGGAGCGGGTCATGAACAAGAAAGCCATCGCGGGATGTGCCGCCGCGGTCCTGCTGGCGTTCGTGGCGGGGCGGGTTTCCCGGGGCGCCCAGGATCCCGGTCCCGCGCCGAGTTGCGACATGTGTGATGTGGACTTCGTCCCCGCCGAAGAGCTCGAGGCATACGAACGCGTAGCCGAAGCGACCGGTCTGACCGACCTGCAGGTCCGGTCAGTGGACATCGGGAAGGCGAACGTGCAGATCGCGCTGGTGCGGCGGGGCGCCCTCGAGGCCCCGCGGCCGCACTCGGTCGCGGAACACGATCTGGTGACCGAGGTGTATTACGTGCTCAGCGGTTCGGGAACGAACCTCACCGGGCCGGACCTCGTGGACAAGCGCCGGCGATCCGCCGACAACCGGGCGGTCCAATTCCTGAACGGGCCGGGAAATAACGCCGCCGCGGTGCGGGACGGAGTGACCTACGAACTCACCGCCGGCGACATGATGATTGTTCCCGCCGGGACTGGACACCAGTTCACCCGGATTGACGACCACATCACCTATCTCATGGTCCGGGTGGACCCCGACAAGGTCGTACCGCTGCAGGATGCGGAGGCGTCGCGGGCGTATCTGGCCAGGAACGGTCAGTAGTGCGTGGAGGGCCTCGGTCCTCGCGCCAATGAGGCGTGAGAAGGGTTTTTCGGCATTCGACATGCCATTTTGATCGTCAAAGTGGCGGAATGGATGCTGAACGCCGTCACGTCCGGGTGCGCTTGACCGTCCCAGCGAGATTGAGGGCGCCGCGCGTTGGAAGGACTGGTGGCCGAGCGCCTTCGCGCGTGGGCCGACTATCGCGGAACGCGCCGTTTACTGATCGCCGGCGCCCTTTGCCGCCGGCGACCGACTTCCTCCGCCGTCTACATGCGGAACACCCGATCTCTATCGCCGCGGATTGGGCGGACCCGGCCGGCTGAGGTCGGAGCGGCCCCCTTCGCGAGCCCGGCGCCGCTGCCGGGCGGGTGTCAACACTTCTCCGACTTAACAGCCTGTGGTGGAACCCGCGTGAGCGCCGAGGCTGGCCAGTCCTCCCGGTGGGGGCGAGGCGCCCGGCTGACAAGGCGCGTGAGGGAGGAGCCCCCACCGGGAGAACTGGGCCGCGTGGGTTTCATCACAGGCTGTTAAGCCAGCGGAAGAAGGCCGGGAGTTCGCCCCAGGTGTCGTCGAGCGAGGGGACCACGGCCATCTGTCGGTCCAGCATGTGCCTCCACTCGGACTTGAGTTCGCCCAGCGTCTCCGCAGCGCGGACGGATTCGAGGTTCGGAACCGGAACCCCCTTGTGCGCGCACTTCCGCGCCAGCACCGGTCGGACCTCCGCTGGGTCGGGCCGAACCTCCGGTCTGAGGAACACGCTGACGAGGTCGTAGAGGTCCCGCGGGCGCCCCCGCTCTCCCATTGCGCGGATCTTCTCCGCGAATACTTCAACCAGCGGGTAGCACAGCACCGTCGCCGGCGGGGGAAGCTTCTCTCCGTAGTCATGGAGCACAGTTCTCCATTCCGGCTCCAGGACGAGGAGTTCCTCGCCGCTGAGATCCAGAATCAGCCGGGTCGGCATGCGGGCGCGGCGCGGACCGCTGTAGTAGATGCGGCCCCGGGCGAAGTTCCTTCCCCGGTGGAGGTCCAACCGGGGTTCGGCGACGGCGAAGTCGAGTCCGGAAGCATCACTCACTCGCTGCAGCAGCGGCCGCAGAATCGGGAGCACCGCTTCAGGCGCGAGAGGACCACCCTTCCGGACGGTGAAGTCGAGATCCTGGGAAAACCGATGGTCGCTGATGTAGCACTTCTTGAGGCAGGTCCCGCCCTTGAACACCCACTGCTCCCGGAGCGCCCGGTCGGAGCCGATTCCCCACAGCAGCCAGCCGAGGACATAGTCGTTCTCCACGACAACATCCCCGACACCCCACTCCTGCACGCCGAGTCGGAGGCGCGCCCTGGAAATCATGAGTCGTGGGGGGCGATGGTGGAGTTCACGATCAGCCGCCAACGCTTCACCGGCCGCCCGATGTCGGGACCGCCAGGATAGAGGCGGACGACTCCCTGACTCATACGCCGCGCGCAGGTCTCCAGCACGTCGGGCGCATCGATCTCCAGTTTCTCGATCAGGTAGCCGAGCCGCTTGTAAAGCGACCGGTTGCCGAACCGCTCGATGTACTCGAGCAGGCGTTCGTCGTTTCGCAGTTCCGCGAACCAAAAGAAGTTCTGGACCGTGTCCGCCACTTGTCGTATGCCGCCGCCAATCGCAGGATCGTCCAGGGTGTCCACGATGGTGCGGGCCGGGTCCGAGAACTCGACCCTCAGATCCTCGTCCCAGCCCAATCGGGTCCCGAACAGCCGCTTCGGGGCGATTACCTTGACCTCGTACTGCACGCCCTGGATTGTGGGTCGGCGATTCCGGGTCCACCGGGTGCTGAGCACCATCACATTGCGGAAGAACTGTTCCGTCAGACCCCAGTAGGACGCGGCGGTGAAGCCCCCGAGGTAGCAGGGGGCGAAGATCCGGTATGCCTTGGCCCACATTCGCTCCCGACCGACGGGACCGGCGGCTTCGAGTGGCGCCCGGTCGTAGATGCCGGACCGGATCCGGACAAGCCAGCCCTGCGCGGCCAGGTATGCGAGGAACCGCCGGGTGCGGGCCGCGTCGACGTCCAGGACTTCGGACGCGTCCCCGACCGTGAACGGCCCCTCGACCCCCCGGAGCAGCCCGGCGAGCCGCTGCCGATTGCGGGCACTGATCCCCTGTCCGGTGGCGGTCTTGGACAACATTATTGCGTTTCCTTCCACAGAGCGGAATATAACGCAATATGAATAGTCAGATCTTGCGGTCAGTCACTCCTGGGTTTGGACAACATAATTGCATTTCATTCCAGCTTATAGAATGAAATGCAACATAGATGGACTGGCAGATTCATCGCGGTCCGCCGGGATCCGGGAAGGCGCCAAGCGGGCTCGGGTAGAGATCCAGGAGACCCGGTTCCGCCATGAGGGCCTCGATGCCTTCAATGTCCATGGGAACGAACTCCGAGAGGATCTCGGCGCCATCCTCGGTGATGAGGATGACGTCTTCCAGGCGGATGTAGATCCGATCCTCGGGCACCCGGAATTGGGGCTCGATGGTGAACACCATGCCCGGGGTGAGCGTCCCGTCCGCGTTGCCGACATCGTGGACCGCCATCCCCACGCCGTGACCGATGCCGTTCGGACGGCCGGCGGCGCGTTGACGGTAGGCAGCCACGAAGGCTTCCGCGGCCGGCCGGTAGTGGGGTTTCGTGAACGGCCAGTCCCGCACGATCTCCTCCATGCGGGTGGCCGCCTCCCCCATCACCGTCGCCGCGTCGCCGGGCCGGATCGCGTCCAGGATCGCCTGGTAGCAGGCGAGATAGAAGCCGTAAAGATCGCGCTGCCACTCATTGAAGACGCCGTTCACCGGCCACATGCGGGTCACGTCGCTGGTGTAGTAACCCACGTCCGGGGCGTAGTCCATCAGGATCAGGTCGCCGTCCTGAAGCTGGCTCGCCCCCCGGTGATAGTGCGGGTACCAGGCGTTCGTTCCGGTGGCCACCAGCGAGTAGTAGGCATCCGACTGGGCGCCGTCCCGGAAGAAGAGGAACTTCCCGACGGCGTCGAGTTCCCGTTCGTAGATCCCGGGGGTGGTGGAGCGCATGGCCTCCATGAGCGCCAACCCGGAAAGGCGGGTGGCTTTGGTGATGAGTGAGATTTCGTGTTCGCTCTTCAGGAGCCGCGCCCGGTCGAGCACCGGGGTCAGATCGCGAATCTCCAGACGGGGGAACCGTCCCTCGAGCCGGGACACGAAGGTCGCTTCGCGCGAGGAGCGCGCGTCCCAGGGGTCATTCGCGATGTCGGAGTTGCCGCGGGTGGCCAGGTCCCGGCTCATCGCCGCGAGTTCCGCGGGGGCGAGCGGGGTATGGACCACGGGCGGATTCGGACTCCACGCGAGGCGGGCGAGGTGGTCGCTCAGCTTCCAGCTCGGGTGCACCTCGGCCACCCCGGTCCTCTCCCGGGCGAGGTCCGCGTCGTCCGAAGTCAGGAGGCGTCCCTCCGAGGATTCCCGGCGAACGTCCTGCGGCGGCAGGTAGAGCGACGAGCGGCCCGTCGTGCCGTTCAGCACCAGGTAGGCGTGGGGCGTCTCCACTCCGCTCAGGTAGTAGAAGGAATTGGTCTGCCGAAAGCGGACGTACCCGGGGGGGGACGGCGCCCCCTGCAGGAGCGCAATCGCCCCGGGTCCGATAGCGTCCATGACGGCCCTCCGGCGTGCCTGAAACTCCGCGGCCGGAAAGTCCTCGGTAAAGATGGGGGCGTCCTGAGCGCCCGCCGCTGGGGCAAGCACAAGCAGGAGCGGAACGAGAAAGAGTCGGAAGAGCATGGCGTTCGCAGACTCTACCGAAGGGCGCAGCCCGGGAACGTCAATCAGGGAAGACGGCGCGCCAGCCCAGGACCGCCGGCCTCCAGGCCCCACCGGGAGAACTGGCCAGCATCGCGGCCCGGTGGGCTGGGAACGCCGGTCTTCAGACCGGCACCGCTGCCCGCAGGGCAGCGAAACGCGCCTGGCCACCTGATCGGGATGGATCCAGCGCATCCGGTTATCGCCCCCAGCTTGGACCCGCCGGCCGGTTATCGCCCCCAGCTTGGGTCCGCCGGCCCGGCCCCCCGCTTCTTCGCGGTTGGCGTTACGCCCTCTCGCCCCGCTGCGCGGGGCGGTGCCGGTGTGAACACCGGCGTTCCCGGGCCTGGCCGCCGCAGGGAGGATCGCAGGGCCACGCTAGCCTTTCTTTGAAAAAGAGAATGAACAAGGCATCGCAATCCGGATCACAGTTGTCCCTTCCCCAGCCCGGCGTGTTGGCGGAAATCCCCTCCCACGCCCGCTATCTCACCTTCCGCCGCCGTGCGTCGGCGCCCAGCCCGCGCGAGGCGCTCGAGCGGCTCGCCGATCCTCATCCCGGGTTGCCGCTGGTGTTCGGCCTCGGCGAATCGCTGGTGCGCGAGTTGGGGGCCGAAGTCCCCGGACTTCGGGACTTCCCGGCCTCCAGCGGACCCGGATTCAGCGTTCCTTCGACCCCGGCCGAGCTTTGGGTCTGGCTCCGGGCCGAGGAACGGGGCGAACTCGTCCACGAGACGCGCCGGATGGAAAAGGTGCTCTCCGGCGCTTTCGTCCTGGATTCGGTGGTGGACGCGTTCCGTTACCGGACCGGCCTCGATCTCACCGGATACGAGGACGGAACCGAGAACCCGAAGGGAGATGACGCTGCCGACGCCGCGATCGTTTCCGGCCACGGCCCCGGACTGGACGGATCCTCTTTCGTGGCGGTCCAGCAGTGGGTCCACGACCTCGACCGCTTCGAAACCTTTTCCTCCCAGACACAAGACCACATCATCGGGCGCCGAAAGAGCGACAATGTGGAACTGAAGGACGGGCCGGACGCGGCCCACGTGAAACGCACCGAACAGGAAGCCCCCGATCCGCCCGTCTTTGTGCTCCGCCGCTCCATGCCCTGGACGGACGCGCAGCGGGCCGGCCTCCTGTTCGTGGCGTTCGGAAGCAACCTGGACGCTTTCGAATACCACCTCTCCCGGATGGTCGGGGCCTCCGATCGCATCGTGGATCACCTGTTCCGGTTCACGAGGCCGGTGACCGGCGCGTATTTCTGGTGTCCGCCGATCCGGGACGGCCGCGCCGACCTGAGCCTCCTCGGCTGATTCGTCCCGCGGACGCGCCGGGGAACGGAACTTTGGGAGCCCCCGCGTGAGTCCGACACTCTTCCGGCGCCTCGCCGCCGAGTTCCTCGGCACCGCCGGACTCCTCGCCGTGATCATCGGCTCCGGCATCATGGCCGACAACCTGTCGGGCGGAAACGACGGCGTCGCGCTCATCGGCTGCACCGCCGCCATCGGCGCCGGACTCGTGGTCCTCATCTGGCTGTTCGCGCCGGTGTCCGGTTGCCATATCAATCCCGCGGTGACTCTGGCCTTCCTGCTCCGGCGGGAGATCTCCGGTCGGGACGCCGGGCTCTATGTCGTCACGCAGGCCGCCGGCGGTCTTGTCGGGATGCTCGTAACCCACCTCATGTTCGACCTGCCGCTCGTGCAGGTCGCGACCCAGGTCCGGACCGGACCCGGCCAGTGGGTCTCGGAAGTCGTAGCCACCTTCGGTCTGATCCTGACCATCCTCGGTTGCATCAAGGTCCGGCCGCAGGCGGTGGCGGCGGCGGTAGGGATCTACATCTTCGCGGCCTGCTGGTTCACCGCCTCCACTTCCTTCGCGAATCCGGCAGTGACCCTGGCGCGGAGCTTCACCGACACCTTCTGCGGGATCCGTCCGCTCGACGCCCCGGCATTCGTCCTGATGGAGATCCTCGGGGCGGCCATCGCGACTCCGTTTGCCGCCTGGCTCTATCGCGACAGCCAGCGGGCGGACTCCTCACAAACCTGATGTGAACGACCTTCCGGCGAAGCCGGTTGAAACCGGATCCCGGATCGCGAGTCTGGACGTGCTGCGCGGCTTCGCGCTGCTCGGCATCCTGGTGATGAATATCCAGCTCTTCGCGATGCCGATCGCGGCGTACAGCAACCCGACGGCCTGGGGCGACCTCTCGGGGATCAACCTCGGCATCTGGACCCTGAGTGACCTGCTCGCCAGCCAGAAGTTCCTCACCCTCTTTTCCCTCCTGTTCGGCGCCGGAATCTGCCTCTTCGCCGACCGGATCGAGGCCCGGGGCGGACGGCCCGCGGTGTGGCACTACCGCCGCATGGGTTGGCTGCTGGCGTTCGGCCTGGCCCACGCCTACCTCCTCTGGGTCGGCGACATCCTGGTGCCCTACGCGGTCTGCGGCTGTCTTGTGTATCTGGCGCGGCGCTGGCGGCCGCGGACGCTGCTGGTTGCCGGGTTGGCTGTCTTCTCGGTGACGAGCCTGGTGTTCCTGCTCATCGGGGCCGCCCTCCTGATCCCCGGCCTCCCGGAGGAGGTAACCCAGGAGATCGAGAACGAGTGGACGCCGGATCCCTCCGCACTCGAGGCCGAGATCGCCGCCTACCGCGGCGGTTGGAGTGAGCAGCAGCCGCTGCGAATGGAGCAGGCGCTCGGCATGCACCTCGGCACCCTCCCGTTCTTCGTCCTCTGGTTCTGCGGCGGCCTGATGCTGATCGGCATGGCTCTTTACAAATGGGGCGTCCTGAGCGCGGCGAAGGACGACCGCTTCTACCGAAGACTCGCCGTGGTTGGACTGCTCGCCGGCGCGCCGATCGTCGCTTTCGGGATCTGGTGGAACTTTGCCGGCGACTGGAGCTGGCAGCGCTCGATGTTCTTCGGCGGCCTGTTCAACACCTGGGGATGTGTCCCGATGGCGCTCGGGTATCTGGGCCTGGTGATGCTCGCCGTCCGCCGGGGATTCCTTCCGGGCTTGCAGACGCGTTTGGCCGCCGTCGGCCGAATGGCGTTCACCAACTATCTGCTCCAGACAGTGCTCTGCACCGCGATCTTCTACGGTCACGGGCTGGGCCTCTTCGGGAGCGTCGCGAGGTATCAACAACTCCTGATCGTCTTCGCGGTGTGGGCGCTCCAGTTGTGGCTGTCGCCGATCTGGCTTCGGCGCTTCTCCTACGGGCCGCTCGAGTGGTTGTGGCGGGCGCTCACCTACTGGCGACTGCCGAGGATGACGCTTCCCTGAAGCCGCCCCAAAGCCGGCGGGATCCCTAGCGCGACCCGGGCCGGTCGGGCACGAGGTGGCCGATCGAGTTCGCGTAGTAGTCCACGAAATGGCGGCGCGACTCGAGGATGGTGAGCCTTTCCCGCTCGGCTTTCACCATCCGGCGCTGCAACAGGAGTTGCACGCCGAGTTCGACCGCCGGCTCCCAGTCCTCGGGAGGGATGTCCGGCTCGCCGGGGCGCGCCGCGAGAGTCTCGAGGATTTGGAAGGCGGCGGTGCGCGCGTCTTCTCGCGTGATTCCCTCCGCTCCCCCGTCCCGGATGACCGCCGCCATGAGCGGGACCGGCAGCACCGGCATGATGTCCGCGATGCGCCGCATGAGTTCGTCCGCGAGCAGGCCCACCTCGGCGAAACGTTCTTCCCGGTCAACCTTCCGGGGATCGAAGTCCCGGCTCGTGAGCCAATCCCTGAGGGATACCGGTGCGCCCACGCTGAGGGTGGCGTAGCCGAAGGGCCGCCAGCGGCGGTTGAGGCGCAGCCAGAACTGGTGGCCGAGAAAGGCGGCGGTAGCTCGCCACGACCCGGTTCGGGTGGCGCGTTTCCCCTGGGCCTTCATGATCTGGAGGTTCTTGTCCTCGATGACCCGGTCGTAGTTCACCGCCACCGGGACGAACGCCACATCGCGGCGCGTCTCCGGATCGAAGGCCCGGACCACGTAGTCCAGAAGGCCGAGGCGGGGACTCCCCAACCTCCCGTCATCCGAAAAGCGGCCCTCGATGAAAAACGCCTGCGGGACTCCGGCCCGGGTCGCGGTCTTGACGTGGGCGGCGAGGACGGCCCGGTAGAGCGGATTGCCCGATCCCCGTCGGACGAAGAAGCCGCCCAGGGCGCGGAGCAGCCCTTCGAGGGGCCAATAGCGGGCCCATTCGCCCACCGCGAACGAGAGGATGGCCCGATCGGCGAGCGAGGTGGCGGCGATCAGGTAGTCGAGATTGCTGCGGTGATTGAGAACGAAAACCGGCGTTGAGGTCTTGGCCGCCCGCACGATCGCATCCTCGTCCAGGTACCGCACCCGGACCCGGAAGAGCCGGAGCATCCACCGCTTGATAGGTCCGTGGATGAGGCGGAAGTAGAAGCCGGCGCTCAGCGAGGGAACGATTTCCCGGGCGTATTCCCGTGCCTGCACCAGGGCGTCGCACTGGTCGGTATCGCTCCGCTCGGTCTCCTTGAGGATTGCTTCCTGAACCAGCGGGTCCACCATCAGCAGGTCCGCGGTGCTCGTTGGTTTCAGGAGCTGGAACGCCGAAGGCTGGATGGCCAGCCGGCCCTGCGCCTCGTGGAACGCGTGGGTGTTGCGCCGCTCCCGGCGCCGCTGCCAGAGGGGGCGAACGATCAGTCCGTAGAGGCATCCCGCCGAAAGCAGTACCAGGGCGATCAGCGGGACGGAAACGGGTTGGAGCACTGGCTGCTAACAGCCTGTGGTGAAACCCACGTGAGCGCCGAGCCCGCCAGTTCTCCCGGTGGGGGCGAGGCGCCCGGCTGACAAGGCGCGTGAGGGAGGAGCCCCCACCGGGAGAACTGGCCCGGGTGTATTTCGACCGAAACGCAACACACAACACCAGTTCTCCCGGTGGGGGGGCGAAGCGGAGAGGTTCAGCCGGGATGCATCGCCGGGCGAGCCCCCACCGGGAGAACTGGGCCGCGTGGGTTTTGCCACAGGCTGTTTGCCCTCCGCGCGTCAGTCGAATTCCGGGATCCGGACCGCTGCCTCGATGCGGCCCAGGAGTTCCGCCCGGTGTGACGCGAGCGTTTTCGCGAGGTGCTCCAGCGGAACGATTTCCGCGGATCCCTCTCCCCGTATCCGAACTTCAACGCCGCCCCGGCCCAGCGAACGGCGGGAGATCACCACCCGCAGGGGGATCCCGATCAGATCGGCGTCGGCGAACTTCACCCCCGCGCGCTCGTCCCGGTCATCGAGCAGCACTTCGAGACCCGCTTCCTCAAGGCTGTCGTGCAGACGTTCCGACTCCTGTCCGGCCTCGTCGTCCGCGCCCGATCGCCCCACGAGCGGAATGAGGTGAACGTCATAGGGGGAGACGCTCATCGGCCAGCAGAGGCCGTTTTCGTCATGGTGCTCTTCCGCGACGCAGGCCAGGAGGCGTCCCGAGCCGATTCCGTAAGAGCCCATCCAGATGGGGCGTTCGACTCCCGAATCGTCGAGGAAGCGGGCCCCCGCCGCGTCGCCGTAGCGGGTGCCGAGCTGGAAGATGTTTCCGACCTCGACCCCCCGCGAGGTGCGGAGCGGCGCTCCGCATTCGACGCACGCGTGGCCGTCGTCAGCGACCGCGATGTCGGTCACGAGGCCCGGGTCGTAGTCCCGTCCCGCGTTCACGTTCCGGAAGTGCACGTCCTGTTCGTTCGCGCCGGCGACCAGGTTCGGCGAGGCGGGAATCGAGTCGTCCACCACCACGGTGCCCGAGGTGAGCCCGATCGGAGACGCGTACCCCGGAGTTGCGCCGGCGTCCCGGATCGCCTCGTCCTCCGCCGGACGGAGCCAGGAAGCCCCGATCGCGTTCGCGAGCTTGGTCTCGTTGACGTCCATGTCGCCGCGGATGATGGCGACCACCAGTTCCTCGCGGGCGCCGCCGTCGAGCCCGGCGGTGAGGAAGACCGCCTTTGCGGTTCGCGCTTCGGGGACTGCGAGGAATTGAGCCAGCTCGCGGATGGTCTGGGCTCCCGGCGTCGGAACCCGTTCGAGGGGGAGTGGGCTTTCGGGTTCGGCCGGCGCCTTCGCGAACCGGGCGATCTGGCGATTGGCCGCGTAGCCGCAACCGTCGCAGAGCACCAGGGTGTCTTCACCCACTGGGGTGAGGTACATGAACTCGTGCGCCTGGCTTCCACCCATCATCCCGACATCCGAACCGACCGCGATCGTGGGCAATCCGCAGCGGCCGAAGATGCGGAAATAGGCCTCGTAGTGGGCCCCGTACTGCCGCGCCAGGCCTTCGGCGTCGTGGTCGAGGGTGTAGGAGTCCTTCATCGTGAACTCGCGCACGCGGATGAGTCCGGCCCGGGGGCGGGGGTCGTCCCGAAACTTGGTCTGGATGTGGTAGACGAGTTGCGGGAGCTGCCGGTGCGAGCGGATCTCGGTCCGGCAGAGGTCGGCCACCACCTCCTCGTGGGTCATGGCGAGGACCAGGTCACTGTTCTTCCGGTCCTTGAAGCGCGCCATTTCGGGGCCCACGGCGTCGTAGCGGCCCGACCGGCGCCAGATTTCAGCCGGGTGGACGACCGGCATGGTCATTTCCTGCCCGCCGATCCGGTTCATTTCCTGCCGCAGGATGTCTTCGATCCGAGTGATCGACCGGTGGGCCAGCGGCAGGTAGGAGTAGAGACCCTGGCCGAGCTGCCGGATGAAGCCGGCCCGGAGCAAGAACCGGTGGCTCTCGGCTTCAATTCCGGCGGGCGCCTCGCGCAGCGTGACGCCGAAGTGGTGGGAAAGTCGCATCGGGGGTAAGCGGCGGGGAGTGTACCGACGACCGGGCCGCGTTCAGGCGGCGGAGGTCAGGCGGCGGAGGTCCGCCGCTCGGTTCCCGCCTGACGGACCGTTTCTCTCGGGACGACCGGCATCTCGATCACGCTGTCCGCGAGGTCGTCGCCGCTCTCCGAGCGCAGCACCTTGAGTGCATCTCCGAGAAGAAAGATGGAGCCGGCGACAACGACCTCTCCATTCCGGCCGGCGAGCCCAAAAGCCGTGTTCAGCGCATCCGGCACCTTCTCCACGGTTTCCGCCCGGGTGCCGTTTCCGGCAAAAGCGCGCTCCGCCGCGCCGCTCAGATCGCAGATGGGGAGCGCGCGGCGGGTCGCCGCGGCGGTCAGCAGCACCCGCTGAAAGTGCGGCGCGAGCGGCGCCAGCATTTCCTCGACGCGCTTGTCGCGACTTGCTCCGAAGACAAGCACCCGCCGTCCGTTCGCTCCCAAAGAGCCAAGGTATTCCGCCAACCGCTCGGCGCCGCTCGGATTGTGGGCGGCATCGAGGAGCACGGGGGGACAAGAGCCATTGGCCGGCAGCCACTCGAGCCGGCCCGGCCAGCGGACCGCGGACACGCCCTGACGGACCCGAACGGGATCAAGGGTCCCGAGTTCCTCGCGTGCGAAGAACCGTTCCGCACCCCGGACCGCGAGCGCCAGATTGTCGAGTTGGTGGCGCCCCGGCAGCGGGAGCCAGAGATCCTCGTAGGTCGCCTCGGGGGTGACGAGCCGACCTGTCGCTCCGGCACGGAGAATGGTGAAATCGGTCTCGGTTTCGACGGCCAGGTCGCGGGAGCGGGCACCGCGCGTCCGCGCGCATTCGTGGAGTACCGTGGCGGCCTCCGCCTCCTGCCGGGCGATCAGCAACTCGCCGCCCGGTCGCGCGACTGCGCCTTTTTCGCCGGCGATCTCGGCGACGGTGCGACCGAGATAGCGCTCGTGATCGAGCGCAATGCGGGTCACCAGGCCGAGTGGAGCGTCGGTCGCGGTGGTGGCGTCCCAGCGTCCCCCCATGCCCACCTCGAAGACCGCGGCGTCGAGCCCGTGCCGGGCGAACGCCAGGAAAGCCGCCCCAGTGATCGTTTCGAAAAAAGACGGCTGCTGGTCCGGAAGGAGGCCGCGAGCTGCTGACGCGATCGCCCCCACCAGGTCGGCGAACTCCTCATTCGGAAGCTGGCGGCCGTTCACCAGGATGCGCTCGTTGATGGATACGAGATGCGGGGAGGTGAAACGTCCCACCCGGAGTCCGTGGGCGCGCAGGATCGAGTCCACAATGGCGACGGTGGACCCCTTCCCGTTCGTCCCCGCGACCACCACGGAGGGGAACCGGTGTTCAGGGTGGCCGAGCGCCTCGGCGAGCAGCCGGATGTTCCGGGTTCCTACCTTGACGTGGAACTGTTCCCGTTCCCGCAGGAACGCGAGCGCGTCCTCGTACTGCATGTAACTGGTCCGAGTTCTAACAGCCGGTGGGCAAAGTGGCGTGAGCGCCGAGGCTGGTGAGGCGCCCGGCTGACAAGGCGCCCGAGGGAGGAATACCGGGAGTATTTCGACCGCAGCGGAACGATGAACGACGCGAAGCGGCGTGGTTCAGCCGGGATGGATCGCCGGCCGAACGCCACGCGACTTTGTCCACCGGCTGTTAGGAGCGGGATGGAGCGCCCGCTCTACCGGACGGCGCGGACCAGCGCCGGTTCGGATGCGGTCTGCACCGTGGCGGCGGCGTCCTCCTCCGCTGAAGCCGTGGCTCCGGCGGGCTCGTACATGAAGCGCAAGAAACCGCCCAACACGCCGCGAAGCTCACGGCGGTGGACTACCCGGTCGAGCATCCCGTGGCGGAGCAGGAATTCGGAACGCTGGAAGCCCGGCGGCAATTCGCCGCGGATCGTCTGCTGGATCACTCGGGGGCCGGCGAATCCGATCAGGGCTCCCGGCTCAGCAAGGTTCATGTCGCCGAGCATCGCGTAGCTGGCCGTAACTCCTCCGGTGGTGGGATGGGTGAGCACCGAGATGTAAGGCAGTCTCTCATCGTCAAGCACGGCGAGCGCCGACGCAATCTTCGCCATCTGCATCAGCGAAAGCGCGCCTTCCTGCATCCGGGCGCCGCCCGAACAGGAGACCACGATCAGCGGAATGCGCGCGTCGCAAGCGGTTTCCACCGCCCGGGTGATCTGCTCACCGACCACGACGCCCATGCTGCCGCCGATGAAGGCGTATTCCATGACCGCGAGGACCACCGGAGTCCGCTCGATCTCGGCGCGCACCACGATGATGGCGTCGTCGAGCCCTGTCTTCTCCGCGCCCTTGCGGAGCCGGTCGCGGTACTCCACCCGGTCCCGGAAGCGGAGCGGATCGTTGGATCGGATGCCGCCGGAGATCTCCCGATACACCCCCTCGTCCACCAGCATCTCGATGCGCTCGCGCGCACCGAGCCGCAGGTGGAAGTCACAGCGGGGACAGACCTCGAGGTTCTCGCGGAGCGCCCGTCCGTAGACGATCTCCGAACACCCTTCGCAGCGGACGAACAGGCCCTGAGGCACCTGGGGTCCCGGGCGGTTGTCTCCGGCGGCGCCGATAGGCCCGCGGCTGTCAGGCATGTGAGCGAGGCATCCTAGCAGACGCGGCGATCCGCCGCCCGAGCCAAAACCGCCCTGGAGAAGAGCCGTCCGGCCGCCATGACTTGCTTCCTGTGGAGCGCTTTACCCCGGACGTCAGCGGGCGAAGAGGGGCACGATAGAGGTGACCAGCAGCAGTCCCATCGCCACGTTGAAGATCCGGAGCCATCTGCCGCGCTTGAGCAACCGCCCGATCCCGACTCCGAAGAGGGTCCAGAGCGAGGCACAGGGATAGTTCACGCACACGAAGATCAGCGTGATTGCTCCGACTTCGAAAAGGAGGTCTCCCTGGAGGGTGGTGTAGGCACTGATCGCTCCGACCGCCACCACCCAGCCCTTGGGGTTGACCCATTGGAACGCCGCGGCTTGGAGGAAGGTGAGCGGGCGCCCGGGTCGTTCCTTCGCCTGGCTGGTCCCGCTGGCGGTGCCGATCTTCCAGGCCATCCAGAGGATGTAGGCAGAGCCTACGTACTTGAGGACGACGTGCACCTCGGGGAGGGCGTCGAATACACCGCCGAGGCCGAAACCGACCCCGGCAACCATTGCCGGGAATCCGAGACCGATTCCCAGCAGATGGGGGATGGTCCGCCGGTATCCGAAGTTCGCCCCCGAAGCGGTCACCATGACGTTGTTGGGTCCGGGGGTGATGCCCATGGAAACGGCGAACAGCGCCACGGGCAAGATGAGTTCGAACATGAGCGGGATCGGGTCTCGCGGAAATCTTTGCTTACTTCGGGTCCGGTCCGGGTGTTCGGGCGCCATTCCTTGGATGGGCTATACGCGACTCCGCCCGCCTTCGGCGCGCTGTGCCGGCCAGAGGCCGGCGTTCCAAGCCGTTCTCGCGCCTCTTCTCCGTCGGCGATGTGCGGTTTCGCGGCCCTGCGGCCGCGGTGCCGGTCTGAAGACCGGCGTTCCCTTCCCGGCGGCGCGACCCGGGCGGACGGCGGTACGCGGCCGGGTTGGGCTGCGCGGGCGAGGTCGGTTGACTAAGATGGGCGCCGGGAGGGGTCCCATGGAAGCGCAGACTCTCAACCAGCTTTTTGCCGCCGCCTGTGCCCGGCACAACAAGGACGACGCCATCCTCCACAAGGTGGGAGGGGAGTGGAAGAAGCTCTCGTCCGCGGCTTGGCTCGGCGCCGCGCGGGATGCCGCGGTGGGCCTCTCGGTGCGTGGCGTGCGGAAAGGGGACCGGGTGGTGCTGCTATCCGAGAATCGGCTCGAGTGGTTCACCATCGAGGCGGGGCTCCAGATCCTGGGTGCGGTCACGGTTCCGATCTACCCCACGCTGACCGCGCAGCAGGCCGCCTACATCATTCGGGACTCGGGGGCGAGGGTGGTGATCGCCTCTTCGGCCGAACAGCAGGCGAAGATCGCCGAGGTTCGGGACTCACTGACGGACGTCGAGATGGTGTTCACTCTCGACGCGCCGGTGGCGGGTTCGGGAGCGCAGTCCTGGTCGGTCGTGGCGGACGTCGGGAAGAGTTCCCGCGCGGTGGATTCCGGAGCCGCGGAGCGGCTCGCGGCGAAAGTTTCCGGGGATGACACCGCCACCATCATCTACACCTCCGGAACGACGGGAAACCCGAAGGGGGTGATGCTCAGTCAGCAGAATCTCCTCCACAACACCCTGGCCTCCCACGAAGCGCTGACGCTTTCTCCGGAGGACCGAGCGATCTCGGTGCTGCCCTACAGCCACGTGTTCGCCCGGATGGTCGCCCACTACCTCTATCCGCACGCCGGGGTCACGATCGCCATCGCCGAAAGCATGGACACCCTGGTCCAGAACATCGGCGAGGTGCACCCTACGGTGATGGCCTGTGTGCCCCGCTTCTACGAGAAGATGCGGGACAAGGTCCTCGAGTCGGCTGCCGCGGGGAGCGCCCTGAAGCAGAAAATCTTCAATTGGGCGTTTTCGGTCGGATACGAGGTGGGAAGGCACCGCCAGGAGGGGACCACGCCTCCCGTCGGGTTGAAACTGAAGTCCGCGGTGGCAACGAAGCTGGTCTTCAGCAAACTGCACGCGCGGATGGGGGGGCGGATGCAGCTCTTCGTATCGGGGGGCGCCGCGCTTCCCCGCGATGTCGCGGAGTTCTTCCTCGCGGCGGGCTGGGTCGTCGTCGAGGGCTACGGGCTCACCGAGACTTCGCCGGTCATTACCGTGAACCGCCGCGACCGCTTCCGGTTCGGCTCGGTCGGGGTCCCTATTCGCGGGGTGGACGTCAAGATTGCCGCCGACGGCGAGATCCTCTGTCGTGGCCACAATGTGATGAAGGGATATTTCGGCAACGCCGCCGCCACCAGCGAGGCGATCGTGGATGGCTGGTTCCACACCGGAGACGTCGGAGCGTTTGACGAAGACGGCTTCTTGCGCATCACCGATCGCAAGAAGGATCTGCTCGTCACGGCGGGTGGCAAGAACGTCGCGCCGCAGCCGATCGAGGGAACACTCAAGTCGAGTGTGTACATCGCGGAACTGGTGATGGTCGGGGACGGCAAGCCGTACCTCTCGGCGCTGGTGGCGCCCGACTTCGAGCAACTCGGGAGGTGGTGCGAGGCTGAGGGAATCCCGGCCGACAGTCCGGAGGCGATGGCCCGCGATGAGCGGGTCCAGGCTCATCTGATGTCCGAGATCGGCCGGCTGAGCGAAGGGCTCGCGTCCTTCGAGCAAGTCAAGAAGATCGCCGTGGTGACCGCGGCCTTCTCCATCGAGAGTGGGGAACTGACGCCCACCATGAAGGTGAAGCGTCGGGTGGTGGCGGAGCGGTACGCCGACCTGATCGAAGCGCTGTACGCCAACTAGCAGCCCGTGGGAAAAGCACCCCGCATCGCACCCACGGCGGGACGCACACGAATTCCCGGGTGTTCTTGGGATGCGGGGCGCTTTCCCCACGGGTTGGTGGCGCGACCCCCCACCGGGAGAACTGGTGCTGCGCGATTCACCCCACCGTCTTTCGTGGGGAGGGGACACCCCTCCTCACACCCCACCCCTGCGGCGCTACGCGCCGCAAGTTGACGCTGGCCGACCTTCGCCACACGCTGTTGGGTGCCGAAAATAGCCGTGCCGGTCGGTTTCCGTTGCGTTTCGCGAGTCGGGCCCGGTGAGCGATCCGTTTGAAACCGTCATCGGGCTGGAGGTCCACGTCCAGCTCGATACCCGGACGAAACTCTTCTGTGGTTGCCGGAACGTGTTCGGTTCGCCGCCGAACACCCACCTCTGCCCGGTGTGCTACGGCCTCCCGGGCGCGTTGCCGGTGCCCAATCGCAGGGCGGTGGAGCTCGCGGTGCTCGCGGGGCTCGCCCTGGACTGCGAAGTCAACGAAGAGTCGGTATTCGAACGGAAGCACTATTTCTATCCCGATCTCCCCAAGGGCTACCAGATCACCCAGTACGAGCACCCAGTGGCGAAGGCGGGCGCCGTCCGCATCCGGCTGGAAGGCGGGGCGGGCTCCTCGCCGGTAGACCGCTCGGTCGGGATCAACCGGATTCAAATCGAAGAGGACGCGGGCAAGCTGGTCCACGAGGGCTTCACGGGTTCGGACCGGCGAAGCGGAGTGGATTTCAACCGGGCCGGCGTGCCGCTCATCGAGATCGTCAGCGACCCGGACATGCGCTCGGCCGACGAGGCCGTCGCCTACGCCCGGGAGGTGCGGAGCCGGATCGTCTATTGCGGGGTGTCCGACGCCGATATGGAGAAGGGCAACCTTCGCATGGACGGCAACATCTCGGTGCGGCGGCGGGGAGAGCCCCGGTATGGGGTCAAGGTGGAACTCAAGAACCTGAACTCGTTCCGGTTCCTCCACCGGGCCCTCCAATACGAAGAGCAGCGGCACCGCGAACTCCTGTCCGCCGGGCGGGCGGTTGTCCAGGAAACCCGCCTCTACGACGAGGTGCGCGGAGTCACCGAGCCCATGCGCAGCAAGGAGGAAGCGGAGGACTACCGGTATTTCCCGGATCCCGACCTTCCCCCGCTCCGGCTCCCGGAGGGGCTGCTCGAGGCGGCACGCCGCCAGGTTCCCGAGTTCCCGGGCGCTCGGGCGGCGCGTTACCGGAGCGATCACGGCATCGCCCCCGATCAGGCCGAGCGGATCGCCGCCCGCCGCGAATTGGCGGACTACTACGAGGCGACGCTGGCCGCGGCGACCTCCGCCGGGTCGCCCGTCGGAGATGCGGCCCCGGTGGCGGCGGGCTGGATCACCACCGAGGTCGCTTCCCGCGAAAAGCAGGACGGAAGGCTGGCGGCGCCCCCGGAGCGGCTCGGCGAACTCGTGCACCTGCTTGCGGCGAAGGAACTGCCGCGAAACGCCGCCCGCGAGGTCTTCGCCGCGATGTGCGACAGCGGACGCTCCGCCCGCGAACTCATGACGGACCTGGGGTTCGCCGACCTGGCCGGCGGATCCCGGCTCGACGAGATCGCCACCCGACTGGTCGCCGAACACCCGGCGGATCGGGACGCCTACCGCGCCGGCAAGAAAAAGGTGATCGGCTTCTTCGTCGGCCAGTTGATGCGCGAACTCCGCGGGAAGGCGGATGCCCGCGAGGCCCGGGCCGCGCTCGAAAGGGCGCTCCACGCCGACCCCGCCGGATCCTGACTCCCCCCGGTGGCGAACGTCCGAGTCGTGGCAGTCGCGGGCTGGACCTGTACCGGCAAGACCCGCTTCGCCCGCGCGCTGGCGGAACGATTCCCTGACCGGCGGCCGGTGGTGCTGTCCCAGGACGACTACTACCGGAATACCTCCCACCTGTCCCGAAGCGATCGCACCGGCGTCAACTACGACGAGCCGGAGTCCTATGACCTCGATCTATTCGCCGCACATCTGGAAACACTCCGCTCCGGTGGGTCCGTCCCCCGGCTGGCCTACGACTTCGGCACCGGAGCGCGCCGGTTGTCCGGCTCGCTCGGCCCGACCCGGCTGGTGGTCGCGGAGGGGGTCTTCGCCCTCTGGGATTCGCGGGTCAGGGAGGGAGCGGAACTCCGGATTCTGCTCGAGGGGGATCTCGATGAACTGCTCCGCCGGCGCATCCGGAGAGATGGCGCGGAGCGCTCCTATTCGGCGGCTGAAGTCCGGGACCGGTTCGAGACCATGGTGATCCCGGCGCAGCGGCGCTACCTCGCTGGCGCGGCGCAAATCGCCGACCTCATTTTCTCGATGGACTGGGGCGAGGACTCCGTCGACCGCGCCGCGGTTTGCCTAACAGCCTGTGGTGAAACTCACGTGAGCGCCGAGACGGCCAGTTCTCCCGGTGGGGGCGAGGCGCCCGGCTGACAAGGCGCGTGAGAGAGGAGCCCCCACCGGGAGAACTGGCCCGGGTGTATTTCGATCGAAACGCAACTGAGAGCACCGCGAAGCGGGGCGGTTCAGCCGGGATGCATCGCCCGTCGAACGCCGCGTGGGTTTTGCCACCGGCTGTTGAAGGCGATACTTCCGCCCCTCCCCCGGCATTCCAAGAGAAAGGAACGAAACCGTGACCCCTCCTCCCATCCTGCGCGTCGGGCACAGCCCCGACCCCGACGACGCCTTCATGTTCTGCGCCCTTGCGAAGGGCGCGGTACGCATCCGTGACTACCGGGTGGAACATGTCCTCGAGGACATCGAGAGCCTGAACGACCGGGCCCTCGCCGGAGAGCTTCCGATTACCGCGATCTCGGCGCACGCCTACCTCTCGGTGGCGGATCGCTACTGGATCATGGCGACCGGGGCCAGCATGGGAGAGGGGTACGGCCCGGTGGTGGTGAGCCGGAAGGCCGGGAAACTCGAAGACCTGCAGGGGCGCCGGGTAGCCATCCCCGGTCCGCGGACCACCGCGGCGCTCCTCGCCCGGTGCTATATCGGGGAGTTCGAGCCGGTCATGGTTCCCTTTGACCAGGTTTTCGAGACGGTGGAAGAGGGCCGCGCCGAGGCGGGGGTCGTCATCCACGAGGGGCAACTGACCTACGCGTCGCGCGGATTCCACCTGCTCTCGGATTTCGGGGTCCGATTCGAGGAGGAGCACGGGCTGCCGTTGCCGCTCGGGCTCGATGTCGTACGGCGCGACCTGGGCCGGGATCTGGCGATCGAAGTGAACCGCGCCATGCGGGCGAGCATCGACTGGGCCTACGCGAACGAGGACGAGGCGCTCGACTACGCGCTCCTCTTCGGCCGCGGCCTCGAACGCGAACTCGGCCGCCAATTCGTGAAGATGTATGTCTCGGCGCTCACCCGCGACATGGGAGACTCGGGGGAGGCTGCCCTCAGGGTTCTCTTCTCGATGGCCGAACGCGCGGGGGTGGTGCCGGAGGCCCCCGATTTCGAACTGATCCGATGAAATCGCGCTTCGCTCCCGTCCCGCGCCAGCGATCCCTGGCAGGGCTGGCTTCCCTGGTCGTCGCGGGCTGCTTCCTGGCGGCGCCGGGCGCCATGGCCGACGAGGAGCGCTCCGGGTTCTACCTGCGCGCGGACCTCGGGGCGAACCAGGCCACCTCCGTCACGTTGCACGGGAAGAGCAACGACCGGGCGAGCCGGTGCGACGAGTTCATCAACCCGCGCTACGCCGAAATCCCCGGCTGCACCGATCCCGACCGGGGCTCCGCGGCGGGCTGGCAGACCGCTTTCGATTCAGCCCGCGGGGTCCTCGCCGGCCTCGCGGTGGGCCATCGCTTCTCGGACTGGCTCCGCATGGAGGTGGAGACGTTCCACCGCGAATCGGAATACGACCAGACCTCTCCGGTAGCGAGCGCCACCGGAGACACCGCCGGGAAGTTGGAGGGCGAGATCGTGCGCGCTGAAGACCGGATCGGCAGCGTGTCGTCCCGGAACCTCTTCGTGAACCTGGTCGTCGACCTGCCGGTGGAGGGCACGGTGACGCCCTTCGCCGGGTTGGGGCTCGGGCTCTCCTGGACAGAGCTCGACTACGGCGACCTGTGGGTGCGCAACTCCGACCCCGAGAAGATTGCCACTGCGGCGGGACTCCCGAACGAGGAGGAGGTCCGCCGGAACCTGGCCGCCACCACCACCAGCAAGCAGGGAGAACTGGGCGACCGCCTTTCCGCGTTCCAGGCTCTCGCCGGAGCGAACTGGGAGATCTCCGACGCGGCCTCGGTCGGGCTCCAGGCGCGCTATGTCCGTTCCGGCCCCTTCGAGGACGAAACCGACTGGGAACGGCTGCGCAGCCACGCGTCGCAACTGCGGCTCGACGGCAGCGAGCCGGTGACCTTCCGGATCCGGACCGAGGAGAGCGTCTCCTACGCGGCCCTCAACGTCTTCCTGAAGCTCCGCTTCTGAGCGAACCTGCGGCCGGCGCATTCCGATCTGAGCCCCACCACCGGGTCAGCGACCTCGGGAAGTCGTGATCGGGTTCCGCCAGCGTAGCCCCGGGAAACGTCCGAAGTCGGCGTCGTTCGAGCAGAGGGTGCAGCCGTGCTCGATGGCGTAGGCCGCGATGTGGGCGTCCGTGGCCAGATTCCCGCCGACCTGGGTGGCTCGCAGCAGTCTGGCCAGGATGCCCCAGTGCGCGGAAGTCGGGACCAACAGATGGACGTCGGGCCGTCGGAGCCAGGTGTCCACGATGCCCGTCGCCTTCTCCACCGACAGGGGATTGACCACGACGCGGCGATTCGTCGCGAGGCGCAGGAATCCGACCACGGCCGGCCAACAAAGCGCGACGGTCCCCGCGGAAACCGCGGCGTCCCACCACTCGCGGGCCTGATCGTGGAACGGGCTGTTGCGGTTGATCGCGTAGATCAGCAGGTTGACGTCCGGAACGATCACGGACGATCCGGTGCTTCCCGTTCCACAAACGACTCCACTTCCAGCTCATCCACGAGCTGGTTCAGTTTCAGTGGATCTATTCCGGGGCGGAACTGCAGATCGAAGGTCTCCGACCGATAGGGCGACGGCGTTGGAGCTCCCGCCTCGGCCCTCAGTCCCTTTCGCAGCAGGCCATTGATGACCCGCTTCAGCGAGCCGCCGGGAGCCTTCCGCCTCTTCTCGATTTCGATCGCGACATCCGGCTCGATCGTCAGTGTCGTCCGCATTGGAGCATCACAGCATCAAGTTATGTCCTCATCTTGATGCCAAGGGGCACAACGGAGCGCCCGGAACCGGCTACCGGCGCAGTTCGCAGCCCGCCGGTGTGCAGGCGACCGTTGGTTCTCCGGCGCAAGCCCCGTCAGAGGAGCCGAACCCGAAGCGGAGCGTGTTGGAATCGTTCCATTCGATTTGGAGGATGTCCTCCGTTCCACGGAGGGAAGACTCCATCCGCCATTCGACGAGATTCACCTCAAGGATCGGGAAGCGGTTTTCCCACGCCATCCGACACTCATCGTCGTCGCAGTACTCGCCGTGGAGATATGGTCCCTCCCAGTCGAACCACACCCCTCCAGCCTCCGTTCCCTGAGTGAGCTCAAGCGTCGTCCGGCGGTAGTTCCGAGAGGTTTCGATTGGCTCGATGGGTGTCGCCATCACCCGAACACCCCCGCAGGGGGACGCCCCGACATCGCCAATCATTACCTTGAGGTTGTGGTCGAGTTCCGCCCGGATTCCTCCCGGGGGGATCAGGCGCAGCGCGACGACCTCTTCGCCCTCCGCGATTTGGTTGTCTTCAAGCGCGGTAAGCGAGATCGCGGCGGTCCCGGTGACGCCTTGTCCGGCGGGGATGTCGAAGGTGGTCGCGGACAGCTCGTAGTCTTCCGGCGCCGCCCCTTGGCCGAGGGGGGAAATCGCCAGCGAGAGCGGACTGGAGAGGTTGTTGATCCGGTATCGCACCGTGATTTCCACCGTTTCCCCCTCTTTGAGGTTGACCGCGTCCGAGGCGAAAGTCGCGACCACGGCGGGCGGTTCCGGGGTGGTGACGGTCGGGGCGGTTCCGCCGCCGCCGCAGGCGGCACCGGCCAGAACCCCGATGGTTCCGACCAGCCTGCCGATGAGCTTCATCGCTGATCCCGGCCCCGGACGAGCGTGAATTCGCCGGCGGGGGTTTCCTGCTGGACGCGGACGCGGTGCCGCCGGGCCAGCAGCAGGTCCCGCGTATTCATCACGGCGCCGGCGCTCAGTAGCCCTGCGTGGGCATCGTGTCGGAACATTGGATGGATCCACACCACGTACTCTCCGGGCGCGAGACCCTCGGCGAGGAACGCTCCATCCTCGTCGGTGAAAACCTGGACGCTGGGCCGCGCGCGTCCGCCGTCGTTGCGCAGGACATGGACCGAGACGAAGGCTGCCGGACCACCGTCGGACAGAACCCGTCCCGAGATGGCTCCAGTGGTTCGCTGCCATCCGCGCACCGGACGCAACAGCGAGGCGCCGATCACGTCATCCTCGGCCAGGGTGCTGTCAATGTCCCGGCCATAGGACATCTGCGGATCCTTCTGCCAGACGGACGAATCCGTCCAACGCCAGTCCCACCGGATCGTCGGGGTCGTCGCTGCGTGTCTCAGGCCAAGGCAATGCCCGAACTCATGGAGGAGGGTGCTGAGGCGATAGTCGTCCGTACTCGCCAACCTCTCAAGATAGGCGGCACTGAGCACGACATCACACTCCTCCATTTGCCAAGGTCCGCCTCGCCGCCTTCTACTCCACCGTCGTGCCTGCCCGGCAAAGTCCTCTGTTTCCTCCACCGACACGGTGTTGCGGCCATCGCCCCGGACTTGCTCTCCCGAGACGATCCCGTCAACACGCCAGCGCACGTCGGCGCCCGGAATTCGCGCCCACGTGTCCAGCGATTCCTCAACAAGCGGAAGCGTTTCCTCCGGACCCGAGAAATGGGCCAGCCAAAGCGGACCGTCCAGTACGTGCCAGACCAGGGTATCTCCCGGTCCCCATACGGTCTCCCGCCAATGCCTCGCCGTATCGCTGCGCGGTATGAGGGAATCCTCGTCGAACGAACGGTAGAACCGGTACCCCGAGCTGGGCGCGCTGTCTAGGAACATCACCCAGCGGAGCGCCGCCACCGGTACCGTCCAACGAAGAGCCCCGAATACAGGGCGATGCCTCCCTGAGGGGAGCATTCTGGACCGTATCAACGGCGGCATGAACCGATGCCGATTAGAGCACACGAACGACCAAAACCTGATCCCGTGCTACTGCGGTCTAGCGATAGCCGAACAGCGGTGGAAACAGGGCGACCACCACCGCGGCCCAGCCGGCGTAGACCGGCAGAAAGGCCATCTGCCAGCGCTCGAGCGCCGCAAACGGACCGCGCTGCCGGAGAAGCTGGAGGTAGAACCAGGCCGATCCGGCAAGGTTGGCGAACAGGATGAGGTTTACGCCGAGGGCCGCGGTCCGGTTGGCGCTGAAGCCGAACTCCGAGATCCGGGCGCCCATCGCTCCGAGCGCCAGCACATCCGCGGCGAGCGCGGAGATCACCAGGACGAGCTGGAGGCCATCGAAGACGCCGGGCGGGGCAGCGGGGTTCCGCGCCGCCACCGCGTAGAGAACCAGCCCGACCACCACGACGAGGAGCAGATCGAAGCCGATGAGCACCTCGCGCTCCATCCGGAGTCCGGTCCCCGTCCAGGCCGTGGTGAAGAGGAACGCCAGCAGAGCCGCAGCGAAGAGCGGCGTGAACACCCGGGTGAGCACCGGCGCCATGTTCCCGGCCACGTTCGCTTTCGTGTCGGCGAGCCAACCGGAGACGACGATGGCCCCGAGGGCTCCCGAGGGAATCACCCACTCCTCCACCAGCCACTCGGCGTCCACCCCGATGGCGCGAAAGGTGATCATGGTCAGCCCGACGAGGACCACGCCGCCGAGCGCGATCAGCACGCAATGGATGAACAGTTCGCCGGAAAACCTCACGAACTTCAAGCGGTGCGAGGTGCTGTTCCAGCGCCCGCCGGTGTAGGCCGCACCGACCGCCAACCAGAGGGCGATCGGGAGATGCAGCGCGGCGAGCGACTCGGTCGCTCCTTCCGGGGTAAACGGAAAGGCGTTGACCAGGACGGCGGCTCCGACGAAGGCTAGGCCCACCCTGATTGCGCTCGGCTGTTCGAGCCGGCGCTTCCACCCGAAATAGCCCGCGAGACACGGAAAGACGAAGAGGCTCATGTTCCGCACATAGACCCCGCCGCCCTCCGTGAGCGGAAAGCCGAAGAGCTCCGGGAGCCTGATCGCGATGGCGGCCAGCGCGGCCAGCCCGAAGACCACCATCGGTTCGGTCCGGGAGCGCCGGCCGGAATCTGCCGTCTCCGCGGGCCGGTCCAGGAGATTCCGGGCGTACGGGAGGGCGAACTCGCGGGTTGGGGCATGCCGTTCGCCCAGCCGCTTCAGGGCGACGAGGAACGCCTCGTCAGCGTCGAGCCCGGCTTCCCGGAGTGAGCCGAATTCCTCCGAGAGCGCTCGCTCCAGTTCGTCCAGTTCGGTACCCGGAACTTCGCCAGCCCGCAGGATGTGGGCGCGCCACGCGGCGAGGCGGCCTTCCCTTTCGTTGTCGTTCGCGGCCCCGCCGTTCATGGCTCCCTCACTGGCGGACGCCCCGCCCGCGGGAGGTGGATTTGCAGGGTGCGGACAAGAGACACAACACTACCCGAGGCTGGTTCCGGAGGCCGGCTGCGTCATGAGAAGAGCCCTGACCGCGCTGCTGGTGTCGATTCCGATCGCATCTGCGGCCGCCGCCGATGACCCTTTCCGCACCCTGGCGCTGGCGACTCGTTACGAGATCGGCCCCGGAAGCGAGATGCGGATCGTCTCGGAGCGCATCGTGGAAGGCGCCGGGGTCGACGAGCATGTGTTCCTCCTGTCGCACGGGAGCGTCCCCGAACGAGCGGTGGTTACGGACCGAGCCGCCGGCGCCGTTCTTTCGTCCACGGCGACGGGGGAGGCCCTCCGGATTGCGCTCGGGATGACGCTCGGAGAGCGGGCCGAACGGCGTCTCCGCATCGAGGAGACCGCCGACCGGTCCCACTACGTGCGGCCCCACGCCGCCGGGCTGATCTTCGAGCACGCCGCACCGCCCGGGCGGATCACGGTGGTGCTGCCCGCGGGCACGGTCCTCCGGAGTTCGGCGGTTCCGGTGCAGACCGCGGTGGAGGATGGCCGCCTCAAGCTGGGAATCCTCCATCCGGGGCCGGAGCCGCTCCCGGTCCGGCTCGAAATCGAACCCGGCGACCCGGGCGCGGTCCGCCCGATTGAGGGGGATTTCCGGGCCGAGGACGGGCGGAACATCGTCTACTGGCTCGAAGAGCCTGCCGAACACCGGATCCGCCTCGCTCTCGAACTCCTGCTGGACACTCCGGGCCAGGCTCACGCTTTCTCCGTGCTGCTCCCGACCGACCAGATCCTCGAACCGGTGACGCTGGATGTGGACCGCGGGGTGGAACTCCCGACACGGATCGTCTCTGCCGAGGAGGCCGCCTTGATTCCGTACGCCCCCACCCCGCTGCCGGACGATGCGAAGGTGCTGGTGGCGGATCTCGGCTATTCCGTTCCCGAGGGCGGGAACGCGCGCGTTCGCCTCTACCAGACCGCGATCAATCCCGGCTACGAACTGCTTCCGGACGGCGAACTCCGGCTGCTGCGCTTCCTGGCGCGTCCCCGGACCCGCATCGTGCTGCCACCCGGTTGGAACCTCACCTCCCTGGACCAACCCGCGCTGCCCCACCGGGATGCGGAAGGCCGGCTGGTTCTGGACTTCCTCCATTTCGGCGGCGACCGCCCGTCGCTGACCCTCACCGCCAGACGGCAGTAGGCGGAGCCGGGAGGGAACACCAGCCCGGTTGCGGGGTAAGCGTCCCCGCGCTTCTTCGCGGTTGGCGTTACGCCTTCTCGCCCCGCTGCGCGGCGCGGTGCCGGTGTGAACACCGGCGTTCCCTGGCCAGCGCGCTATCCGGGCGGTCGGCATCCCTGGGCGACCACTAAGCTCCCGCGATGCTTCACCAAGCCCTCCGGGTCGGGACCTTCGCCTTCCCGGTTTGGGTGCTGGTCGCCAGTCTGCTGGCGCTGTGGCGGCCCGGGATCTTCACCTGGTTCAGCGGCGACCTGATCACCTACGGGTTGGGTCTGATCATGCTGGGGATGGGACTCACGCTGGAAGTGGACGACTTCCGGCGCGTTCTGCGGCGGCCGGCGCCCATCGGGCTTGGGGTGGTGCTCCAGTACGTCGTGATGCCCCTGATGGGATGGACGGTGGCCTGGGCGCTGGATCTCCCGCGGGAGTTCGCGGTCGGGCTGATCCTCGTGTCCTGCTGTCCCGGGGGGGTGGCCTCGAACGTCATCTCCTACCTGGCTCTCGCCGACGTGCCGCTCTCGGTGTCCATGACGGCGGTCTCGACGTCGCTTTCGGTGCTCATGACCCCGGCGCTCACCTCGATGCTGGCGAGCAGCCGCATTGACGTTCCCGCGGCCGGGCTGCTCCTCAGCACGGTTCAGGTGGTCATCCTGCCCATCGTGTCCGGCCTCGTCCTGAGGCGTTACGCCCAGGGTCTCACCCGGGTGGTCCTTCCCTTTGGTCCCTTCACGTCCGTGGTGCTGATCACGCTGATCGTGGCTTCGATCATCGGCTCCAGCCGGGCGATCATCCTCGAGTCGGGCGACCTGCTGATCGTGGCGGTCTTTGCGCTCCACGCGGGGGGTTTCTTCTTCGGCTATGCGCTCACCCGGCTCATCTCGCGCCGCGTTTCCACGGCGCGCACGGTCTCGATCGAGGTCGGCATGCAGAACTCCGGCCTCGGGGTGGTCCTCGCCGGACAGAACTTCACGAGCCCGCTGGTCGCGGTTCCGAGCGCCATTTCGAGCCTCTTCCACTCGTTGATCGGCAGTGTCCTGGCGGGGATCTGGCGCGCGACCGCCGCGCGCCACACACCCGGCGACCCGGAGAAGGGGTGACCATTCCCGTAGGATTCAGCAACTGACCATGCTCCTCGTCTTCGACGTCGGCAACACCAAGACCGCCATCGGCCTCCACGACGGCGAGCGCTGGGTCTGCGACTGGCGGATTTCCACCCAGGCGGAACGGCTGGCCGACGAAACCGCGGCGCTGCTCGACAGCCTCCTCGCCGGGGCAGGGGTTTCGCGGGAGGACATTCACGGGCTGGCCGCGGCCAGCGTGGTGCCCTCGGCCACCGAGATTTTGCGAAACCTCGCCGAGCGCCATTTCGGCATCCGGCTCTTCGTGCTGAACCACAAGACCGCCCGCGGGATACGGCTCGCCGTGGACACCCCGGAGGAAACCGGGCCCGACCGGATCGCCAATACCGTGGCGGTCCACCACCTCTACGGAGTCGCCGCCATCGTTCTGGATGCCGGAACGGCGCTCACCTTCGATGTGGTGTCCGAGGAGGGGGAATACCGGGGCGGGGCCATCGCGCCCGGGCTCGGGGTTTCCGCCGAAGCGCTGGTCCGGCGGACCGCCCGGCTGCCGCGGGTGGAACTCAGGCCGCCGAAGCGCGTCGTCGGGACGCACACCGTCGCGGCAATGCAGTCCGGGCTCGTCCTCGGCTGGACCGGAATGGTGCGCGAGATGGTCCGGCTGCTGAAGGAGGAACTCGGCGGCAACTACACCGTGATCGCCACCGGTGGGCTCGCCCAGCAGGTGGCTGACTGGACCGGGGTGGTGGACCTTGTGAACGAACGCCTTACGCTGGAGGGGATCCGGATCGTGTACTCCCGACAGGCTTCGGACTAGCGCGCACCACGATCACTCGCGAGGGCAATCGGCCTCCGGGCCGCAACCTGCGTCCGCGCTTAGACTCCCGCGCCCATGATCCCCCTGGAACAAATCGAGGCGGCCCGTTCGCGAATCGCCCCCTACGCGGTCCGGACGCCGCTGGTCCGGCTGCCGGTGGACGGCCCGGACGAGATCTGGCTGAAGCTGGAAAACCTCCAGCCCTTCGCCTGTTTCAAGATCCGCGCTGCCGCCAACCTCTTCGCGTCCTTTGACGACGCGGAACTCTCGCGCGGGGTGGTGACGGCGAGCGCCGGGAACTGGGCTCAGGCGGCTGCCTTCATGGCGCGGGAGCGGGGAGTCCCCTGCACCGTGGTTGTGCCCGAGACGTCCCCGGAGAACAAGCGTCAGGCCATCGTCGCCCTCGGGGCGGAGGTCGTGGTAGAGCCGTTTGCCGAGTGGTGGAAGGCGATCGTCACCCACACCCACCCGGGGTCCGACGCCCGCTTCGTCCACCCGGTGGAAGGGGACCCGGTGATGGCCGGCAACGGCACCGCCGGACTGGAGATCCTCGAAGATCTGCCGGACGTGGACGCCGTGCTGGTGCCCTTCGGGGGCGGGGGGCTGAGTTGCGGCATCTCGAGCGCCCTCCGGCAGCAGGGCTCGCCGGCGCGCGTGCATCCCGTCGAAGTCACCACCTCGGCCAAGGTGGTGGCCGCGGTCCGCCATGGGGCGCCCCAGTGGATCGACACCGAGCCCAGCTTCGTGGACGGGATCGGCGGGAACACCGTATTGGAGCCGATGTGGCCGCTGGTCCAGGAGCTTCTCGACGAACCGCTGCTCGCCTCCCCCGACGAGATCGCAGACGCGGTTCGCATTCTGGCGGGGCGGAGCCGCATCGTCGCCGAGGGCGCCGGCGCCAGCCCGGTGGCGGTGGCGCTCGCCGGCCGGGTGCCGCTCCGTCCGGGCGAAGAAGGCCGAAAGCGCCGGATCGTCTGCGTCGTATCCGGCGGGAATATCGAAATGGGCGTCTTCCGGCGCATCCTCGCCGGCGAGACTCCGACTTCGGCCCGCTGATTCCCTGCGAGCGTCGCTGCCATCCTCGCGTCGTGGGTCGCCGGGGTCGGCACCTCCCGGTAGCGGGCGAACACGACCGTCTCCCGAACACGGGAACACATATACTGTGTCCATGAAGAACATCACCCTGAGCGTGGACGATGCCGTTCTGCACACCGTGCGGGTTTACGCCGCACAACGGGGATCCTCGGTGAACCGGTTGGTTCGCGAGTTCCTCACCGGAATCGCCGGTCGCGAGGGACGGGCACGGCGGGCACGGGAGCGAATCCGGGAACTAGGCGAGCAGTCCACCGCCCGGGTCGGATCCCGGAGTTGGACGCGCGACGATCTCCATGCGCGCTGATTCGTTCCTCGACACCAACGTCCTGGTCTATGCCGTTTCCGGCGATCCTCGCGAGGCGGCGAAAGCGGCGCGGGCGCTCGATCTGATCGACACCGCCGACTTCGGCATCTCGGGGCAGGTGCTCCAGGAGTTCTATGTCACTGTGGTCCGGAAGATCGCCGTGCCGCTCGCGCCGGCGGCAGCGCTCGAATGGGTCGAACAGTTCGCGATGTTCCCCTGCCACCCAGTCGGCGCCGATACCGTACAACTCGGTGCGGAGATCAGCGAGCGGTACCGGATCAGCTCTTGGGACGGCGCTATCGTGGCTGCAGCCCAATCCCTCGGCGCCCGCACCCTCTTCACCGAGGACCTGAACCACGGCCAAGACTATGGCGGGGTCCGGGTGGTGGATCCTTTCCTGAGTCCTTAACAGCCTGTGGCAAAACCCAGGCGGCGTTCGACGGGCGATGCATCCCGCCTGAACCACTCCGCTTCGCTCCGTTCTGCGTTGCGTTTCGGTCGAAATACACTCGGTATTCCTCCCTCACGCGCCTTGTCAGCCGGGCGCCTCGCCCGTCTCGGCGCTCACCCGGGTTCCACCACAGGCTGCTAACAGCCTGTGGCAAAACCCAGGCGGCGTTCGACGGGCGATGCATCCCGCCTGAACCACCCCGCTTCGCGGGGCTCTGCGTTGCGTTTCGGTCGAAATACACCCGGTATTCCTCCCTCACGCGCCTTGTCAGCCGGGCGCCTCACCGGTCTCGGCGCTCACCCGGGTTCCACCACAGGCTGTTAAGCGGATCGCCGCCCCCGCGGGTCGGGAGTGCTGGGGCCCGCCGGCCCGGCGCGCCCTCAGGCCGCGTTCGGTGCCGCTGTACGCGCCAGGTCGCGCATGACCGTCTGGAGGATGCCGCCGTTCCGGTAGTAGTCCACCTCGACCACCGAGTCGAGCCGGCAGCGCGCCTCGAACGAGCGTGATTCCCCGTTTCGGGTCGCGGTCACCCTGACCCGGGTGCCGGGCCCGAGGCCGTTACTGACGCCCTCGATGTTCAGCAATTCGTCGCCGACCAGCCCAAGCGATTCCGCGCTCTCTCCCGGAGGGAACTCCAGCGGGAGAACCCCCATGCCGACCAGGTTGCTGCGGTGAATCCGCTCGAAGCTCTCGGCGATTACGGCTTTGACGCCCAATAGCAGGGTGCCCTTGGCGGCCCAGTCGCGGGACGAACCGGTTCCGTACTCCTTGCCGGCCAGGATCACCAGCGGAGTGCCCTCCTCGCGATAGCGCCGCGCGGCATCGAAGATGGTGGTCTGCTCGCCGGACGGATGGTGCACGGTGAGTCCGCCCTCGGCGCCGCCGGCGAGCTGGTTCCGGAAACGGATGTTGGCGAAGGTGCCCCGGAGCATGATCCGGTCGTTGCCGCGCCGGGAACCGTAGGAGTTGAAATCCCTCCGCTCGATCCCGCGCTCGCGCAGCCAACTCCCCGCCGGCGAATCGAAGGCGATGGTTCCGGCGGGTGAAATGTGGTCGGTGGTGACCGAATCGCCGCACCGGACGAGGACCCGCGCCCCGTGGATATCGGCGAGCGGGGCCGGCTCGGCGGTCATCTCGGAGAAGAACGGCGGCTCCCGGATGTAGGTGGACGCCTCGTCCCACGGGTAGATCTCCGAGGCGTCCACCGGGATCTCGTTCCACGTCGGGTTTCCGTCCCAGACGTTGCCGTACATCCGGCGGAAGGTCTCCGGTCGGAGCGCCCGGTCGAGGGCCTCTCGGACCTGCTCGCTACTCGGCCAGATATCGCGCAGGAACACCGGGTTCCCGTCGGCTCCGGTTCCGAGCGGTTCCTCGTCCAGATCGATATCCACCGTGCCGGCGAGCGCGTAGGCGACGACCAGTGGTGGGGAGGCGAGGTAGTTGGCCCGCACGCTCGGGTGTACGCGGCCCTCGAAGTTGCGGTTGCCGGAAAGGACCGACGCCGCGACGAGGTCGGCGCTCTCGATGGCGCGGTCCACGGCCTCCGGCAGCGGCCCGCTGTTCCCGATGCAGGTAGTGCACCCGTAGCCCACCAGATGGAACCCGAGGTCCGCGAGCGGGCCCAGGAGCCCCGCGTCCTGCAGATACTCGGTGACCGCCTTCGAACCCGGCGCGAGGGAAGTCTTGACGTGGTCGGGCGTCGTCAGGCCGCGCGCCACCGCGCGCTGCGCCAGCAGGCCGGCGGCCAGCATGACGCCCGGATTCGACGTGTTCGTGCAGGAAGTGATCGCAGCGATCACCACTGCGCCATGACCCAGGTTCCGGCCGTTTCCGGCGTTCGCGGTGCGGGCGAGCTGATGGGGTTCGAGGGCGAATCCCCGGTCTGCCACCGGCGCCGTCAGCGACGTGCGGAAGGCGCGCTGCATGTCGGAGAGCGCCACCCGGTCCTGCGGGCGCTTGGGACCTGCGAGGCTTGGCACCACCGTTTCGAGATCCAGCTCGAGCACGTCGGTGTATTCGGGATCGGGAGTCTCGTCGGTGCGGAAGAGTCCCTGGCACTTGGTGTAGGCCTCCACCCGGTCCACTTCCTCATCCGTCCGGCCGGTACGGCGGAGATAGGCAAGAGTCTCCGCGTCCACCGGGAAGAAGCCCATCGTGGCGCCGTACTCGGGCGCCATGTTCGCCACCGTGGCGCGGTCCGAAAGCGAGATTTGCGAGAGCCCTTCGCCGAAGAACTCCACGAAGCTCTCCACCACCCCGTGGGCGCGCAGGCGCTCGGTGATCGTGAGCACGAGGTCGGTCGCGGTGACTCCTTCGCGCAGACTGCCGCTCAGGCGGAAGCCGACAACCTTCGGGGTGATCAGGTAGCAGGGCTGGCCAAGCATTGCCGCTTCGGCTTCGATGCCGCCGACTCCCCAACCGAGGACTCCGAGGCCGTTGATCATGGTCGTGTGGGAATCCGTTCCGACCAGAGTGTCGGGCAGCAGCACGCGCTCGTCGCCCTCGCCGTCTTCCATCACCACCTTGGCGAGCAGTTCGAGGTTCACCTGGTGGACGATGCCGGTGGCCGGGGGGACGACCCGGAAGCGCGAGAAGGCCTTCTGCCCCCAGCGCAGGAAGCGGTAGCGCTCCTGGTTCCGTTCGAACTCGATCGCCGCGTTTTGGCGGGCCGCCATGGGAGTTCCGAAGGAGTCCACCACGACGGAGTGATCGATGACGAGGTCCACCGGGGCCTTCGGGTTGATACGCGAGGGGTCGCCCCCGATCCGGGCGAGTGCGGACCGCATGGCGGCCAGGTCCACGAGCGCCGGAACCCCGGTGAAATCCTGCAGGATCACCCGGGCCGGCCGGAACGGCACTTCGCGCCTGGCCGGCGCGGCGCCGTCCCAGGCGGCGAGGGCGGCTACGTCCTCTTCGCGAACCGTTCGTCCGTCAACGCCCCGGAGCAACGACTCGAGCAGCACCCGTATCGAGAACGGAAGCCGGGAGATGGCGCCGAGGCCCTCCCGTTCCACTGCCTCGAGAGCGAAGACGTGCACGTCCCCGCTTGGGGTGCGGTGTTTTTCCAGGGATCCGAAGGAGTTATGTAACATCGGCCAGTGTGAGGGGCGGTAAGGATAACGGCGAGCGGCCCCTCCGGGGGCCACCATGAACGACGACGCGACCATCGCTGCGGACACGCCACGGGCACGAATTGACCTCGGTTTCCTGTTCGGTTTCGCCTTCCGGGATCCGAGGGCGTTCCGCAAGTGGGGGATCGGCTGTCTGGCGGTTCTGCTGATCCCGTTCTTGGGGCTCGGGCTGCTGCTGCTACTCGGGTTCGCCGTCCAGACGGCGCGCGGCGCGTTGCGCGGCGAGGAACACCCGATGCCGGGTTGGAATGCGTGGGCCAGCCAGCTCGCCGACGGTCTTCGGGCGCTGGTCGTCGTTTTGGTCTATGGCGCCGCAGTGACGGTAGTGGGTGGTGCGCTCTTCCTGGTGAGCTTCCTGATCGGGATGATCGCGGTCGGGATTGCCGGCGGAGTCTTGGCCGGGGTCGTCGGCGCCGTGACGGAGATCGGGGTCGGCCCCGATGTCTTTGGCGAAATCCTTCCCGAGCTGGTTGCGGTCCCGGTCGCGGGAGCCGGCCTCATCGGGGCGTCCGCCGTGTTCGGTCTGGTGGTCACCGGCTGGTTCGTGGTGCTGCTGGCCGGCTTCGCCAAGGCGCTCCTCCCTGCGGGGTTGATGCAACTGGCCGCCACCGGCCGGATCCGGCCGGCGCTGGGCTGGGTCCGAAACCTGCGGCGGATACGCGTCCACCCGGGGCAGTACATCCTGCTTCTGCTGATCCTCGTTCTGTTCGGGATCCTCGCCAACGCCAGCCTGTCGCTCTTCCTGGTGGGTCTGGTGCCCGGTCTCTTCTGGGCCTTCACGGCTTCCGGCGCCGCGATCGGCCAGGCAGGCCGCATCATGGGGATCGAGATGGAGGCCTCGGAAACCGCCGCCGACTAAGAGTCGTTACGGGTGAACAGCCTGTGAACAGAGTCTCGCGGCGTTCGAGCGGCGATGCATCCCGGCTGAACCGCTCCGCTTCACTTCGCTCATCGTTGCGCTTCGGTCGAAATACACTCGGTATTCCTTCCTCGCGCGCCTTGTCAGCCGGGCGCCTCCCCGCTCTCGGCGCTCACGACACTCCGTCCACAGGCTGTTGAGGAGAACACCATGACCGAAGAACAGCCCACCTCGAACGGCAGCGCCGCCGCGTCCGGAACCTTGGATCTCGGCGACATTCTCGGAGGCTCCTTCCGGGATCCACGCGCCTTGCCGAAGTTCCTCGGCGGGTGCCTCGCGGTGATCGGCATTTTGTTCTTCGGACTTGGTCTGCTTGCTCTGCTCGGCTTCTTGTTCCAAACGGCGCAGCGCGCCCGGAATGGCGAGGAGCACCCGATGCCGGAGTGGGGAGATCTCGGCGAGATACTGGGTGACGGGCTTCGCGTGCTCGGCGTGATTCTCGGCTATCTCCTGCCGGTGCTCGCCTTGACGGTCGTCATCGGCATCCTCGGCTTCATCCCGGTGCTGGGAGCGCTCGCGAATGCGGTACTCGGTCCGTTGACTCTTCTTCTGAGTCTGCTCGCCTACGTGCTCTTGCCGGTTGCCGTGGCCAGGATGGTCGCGAGCGGCGAGATCCGGTCCGCGTTCGGCGTCCAGGAAAACCTCCGTCTGATCCAGGCCCATCTCGGCACCTACGTTGTTTTCCTCCTGATCGTGATCCTGATCAAGGTGCTGGCGACCGCCAGTTCCGCGCTCTGCGGGATTGGGCTCATTCCGGGCATTTTCTGGGGCTACGCTGCCGCTGGAGTGGCTCTCGGGCGCATGGCCCGAGCGGTAAAGATCTAGCAGCCTGTGGTGCAACTCACGCGGCGTTCGAGCGGCGATTGCATCCCGGCTGAACCGCGCCGCTTTGCGGCGCTCTGCGTTGCGTTTCGGTCGAAATACACTCGGTATTCCTCCCTCACCCGCCTTGTCAGCCGGGCGCCTCGCCCCCACCGGGAGGACTGGCCGCTCTCGGCGCTCACGCGAGTTCCACCACAGGCTGCTAACCCTTGAGGCAAGAACTTTCCCGAACGGTCTTCGTTAGCTTGTTCCGGGGAAGGGAAACGAACCCGGCGCCCCCGCAAGGAAAACAATGACCGAAGACCAACCTGTTCCGGCTACCGACGAGCAGCAAGCGCCGCCGCCACCTCCACCGCCCAGCCCTCCGGCGCCCGAGCGATTCGACATCGGCCATCTGTTCGGCTTTGCCTTCCGGGACCCGAAGGCGGTGTCGAAGTTCCTGATCGGCAGCCTCATGGTCCTTCTTATCCCGTTGCTCGGTCTGGGTCTGTTCGCGCTACTCGGTTTCGGGGTGCGGACGGCCCGGGGAACTCTCCGCGGCGACGAGCATCCGATGCCCGATTGGGATGATTTCGGCGGCGTGCTGGTGGACGGACTCAAGGCGCTGGGGGTTGTGCTGGGGTATTCGCTCGCGGCTTTCGCGATGGGCGCGGTTCTCGTGGGGATCGGGATCCTCTGGGCGGTGATCGGGCAGTCCATGGGTTCTCCCGCGGTGGTAGTGACTTCGGTACTGGGCAGCATCACCTCCATTTTCTTCCTCGTGTTTGCGGCACTGATCGCCAAGGCGCTGATACCCGCCGGCATCATGCAACTGGCGGCCACGGGCCGTTTCAGCGCCGCCTTCCGGTTGAACGAGAACATCGCGTGGATTCGCGGCAACCTCGGCACCTACATCGTGATGCTGCTGACCCTGATCCTCTTCGCGATCATTTCGGACGCCACCGTCCTCCTCTGCCTGATCGGCGCCATCCCGGGCTACTTCTGGGGGATCACCGCCGCTGGAGCGGCGGTGGGCCACACCGGCCGCCTGATGGGCATCCGGGTCGAATCGGGAGTCGCCTGAGGTCGGGTCCCCTCAACAAAGAGCGGGGCTGGCGAGGGAACGCCGGCCAGTTCTTCCGGTGGGGGCGTTCACACCGGCACCGCTGCGCGAAGCGCAGCGAGAGCGCATAGTGCTGATCCGCGTGAAGCGCGGCCGGGGCAGGGAACGCCGGTGTTCACACCGGCACCGCTGCGCGCAGCGCAGCGAAACTGCGTATCGCCGACAGAGGAGAAGCGCGGGGACGGCTTGGAACGCCGACCTCCGGTCGGCACCGCTGCGCGCAGCGCAGCGAAACTGCGTATCGCCGACAGAGGAGAAGCGCGGGGACGGCTTGGAACGCCGACCTCCGGTCGGCACCGCTGCGCGAAGCACAGCGAAACTGCGTATCGCCGACAGAGAAGGATCGTGGGGACGGCTTGGAACGCCGACCTCCGGTCGGCACCGCTGCGCGAAGCGCGGCGAGAGCGCGCACTCCTGATCCGCGTGAGGCGCGGCCCGTGAGGGGAGCGCCGACCTGCGGTGCCGGTTTCGCGCCCCGGAGGGCCGCGAAACCGCGGCCGCTGACCTTCGCGGGGGCGACAGCTATGCCTGATGACGAAACGGATTGAGTGTCGTGACGCCGAACTGTTCGAAATCCCGGACGTTCCGGGTTACCACGGTCAGTCGGTGGACTGTGGCGGTCGCGGCAATCAAAGCATCCTGAATCAGCGTGTCCGATGTCCAGTGCATGAGGCGACCCCACTCCCGCATCACCGGGGCATCAAGGACCAGAATCGGGTAGCTGGCGATCACCTGGTCAAGCCACACCTCGAGTTCCTTGGCTTTGGAGCGGTCCTGTTCCCGGGTGATCTCGATTCCGGCCTGGATTTCGCCGACCGTCACGGCCGAGAGGAGGAGTTTTTCCGCGGGTATTGGTCGAATCCATTCCTCGACCGCGGGATGAGGTCTTTGGCGACGGAGTTCCGAGACGACATTCGTGTCGAGGAGATACACGGGGCTAGTCGAGATCTGGAGGGGGGCGCCGGGAGAACCGACGTCGAGGTGGTGTCAGGGAGTCGGTGCGAGCGTCCGGTGAGAGAAGTAGTTGCTTCAAATCGGGTTTGGTCATGCGCTCGAGGCGACGCCATTGCTCAATAGGCACGAGTACCGCGGTCTCGACTCCGCGCCGGGTAACGATCTGGGGTCCTTCGTCCAGGCTTCTTTCCAGAAACTCGCTGAATCGGGCCTTGGCGGTCTGAACCTGCCATCGGTTGCTCATGGTGTTCTCCAGATCTGACTAGACAGAAGACTAGTGTGTTCATGCCGAATGTGCAAGTGTCAACCATTCCCAGGACCTGAGCTCCCGGGGGTTCCGCCTTGCTCAAGCTGATTCGGGCTCCTGCTCGGATGATGGCTCAGCAGTTGTACCCCTCAGCCGCCGCCGCCGCTCCTCGGCCGCCTTGAGCGTCCGCGGCCACTTCTTCCGCAGCAGCCGGGACATCGCCCGATCCGCCAGCAGTTTCCCCCCGGTCTGACAGGTAGCGCAGTAGTTGAACTCGTTCTCGGCGCGCCGCACCCGCTGAACCGGGGATCCACACTCCGGGCATGGTTGGCCGAACCGGCCGTGGACCGCCATCCCCTCGCGGAAGGCGGTGACCCCCGTGGGAAACGCGCTCCCGCACTCGGCCTTCAGCCTGGCCGCCCACTCGGTCAGGGCGGTTTCCGCCGCTGAATGAAGCCGCTCGATCTCGTCGGTTGTCAGCGAGCCGGCCCGTTTTGTGGGCGACAGGCGGGCGCGCCAGAGGATCTCGTCGGAATAGGCGTTACCGACTCCCGCGAACCGTGCGGGCTCGGTAAGGGCGCGCTTGATGGTGTTCGTCAGCCCGGCGAGCCGGGCTGCGAACTCCTGGTGCGTTGATCCCGGGATTTCGAGCCCGCCGCGGTCGAGAGCCCGAAGCTGCTCCTCACCTCGGCCGATTCGGATGGAGGCGCGCTTCTTGGGGCTTCGTTCAATGAGCCGGAGGTGTCCGCCACCACCCGGACCCGATTCGAAGCTCCACACGGCCAGATTGCCGCGGGGAGACACACGCACCGGCTTCCCGGAGCCGGAACTCGCGGTCCAGTGGAACCGCCCCGCCACCGCCAGATGGACCGCGCAGAACAGGTCCTCTTCGAACTCCATCACGAGCTGCTTGCCGATCCGCTGCACGCCGGTGGCGAAGCGCCCGATCAGTGCCTCGGTCGCCGGCTCGACCGAAGCGAGGAGATGCGGAGAGGCGATCCGGAAGCCGGACAGCCGGGCGCCAACGATCCGAGCCGCGACCGCGTAGCGGTACAGCTCGACATCGGGATATTCGGGCACGGGATTCTCGGGGACCGGCGATAGTCTCCCGCCCGGGGTTTGGGGATGTCCAACGGGCGGCGGTAGACCGCCGCGCCTCATCGAAGGAGAACAACGGTGCCGAATCGCGCGCAGAAACGGTTTCAGAACAAGGTCGCCATCGTGACCGGAGCTTCCAGCGGGATCGGGCGGGCCACCGCCCTGGCGCTCGGAGGTGAGGGCGCGAAGGTCACCGTCACCGCCCGCCGTCCCGAACGTCTTGGAGCCGTGAGCCGTGAAATCGAGTTGGCGGGCGGGGCGGCGCTGCCCCTGGCCGGGGACGTCACGGACCCGGATTTCCGGTCCCGGGTGGTCGAGGAAACGGTAGAGCGCTTCGGCGCACTGGACCATCTCGTGAACTCTGCCGGGGTGATCGCCTTCGGCACCATCGAAAACACCGGACTCGACGCCTGGCAGCGGATGTTCGCCCTCAACGTGGAGGCGGTCTTCGATCTGATGCGGCTTTCGGTTCCTCATCTGCTCGAACGGCAGGGCAGCATCGTGAACGTTTCCAGCGTCAACGGGATCCGCTCGTTCCCGGGAGTCCTGGCCTACAACTCGAGCAAGTCAGCTCTCGACCAGTTGACGCGCTGCTCGGCGCTCGAACTCGCCGCCAAGGGAGTGCGCATCAACTCGGTGAACCCCGGAGTCACCCGTACGGAACTCCACACCGCCGGGGGGCTCGACGCCGACCGCTACGCAGCCTTCGTGGAGCACAGCAAGACCACCCACCCCATCGGCCGGATCGGTACTCCGGAGGAGGTGGCCGACCTCGCGCTCTTCCTGCTATCGGACGACGCGGGCTTCTGCACCGGGGTGACGATCCCGGTGGACGGAGGACGCCACCTCACCTGCGCGCGGTAGCCCTTAGCACCAGTAGGGACAACGCGTCGCTCTTTCTCTATCTGCAGAGACCCAGCACCATGGCATCATCAACTAGTTCGCAGTTCGATAAGTTTGACCGTCAACTCTCAGAACTTCTTCACCGGGGTATGAGACTGCAGGCGGCTCTCGAGATCGAACTAGGCATATCGACGGAAGAATCACTCGCAGATCCGACAAAGGGACAAGACGCCTTGCTGGATTTCAGTATTGACTATGAATCGTGGTACTCCGAAGCGCTTAGAGTAATTGCAACAATCCTTCCCGAACGAGAAGATGACTTTAAATCCCAATACAAGGCCACGTCTTCTTATGCGTTGTTGGATTATCTTACGAACCCCGAGGACCCGTTTGACCACGATGCTCTACTTATGAGCAGATTGAAAAACCAGAGGGCAATACTCAAGGCTGCGGGACAATGTCTCCGAAGCCACCTAGCCAACATTCGCGATGTGCTACAGGCGGATCTGTTCGATTCTGAACTCGATGCTGCTACGGCGCTTTGGAAAGGCGGATTCTACCGCGGTGCAGGCGCGATGGCAGGCGTCGTATTGGAGAGCCACCTTCTTTCCGTCTGCGCACATCACAGTCTTTCTGTCGGCAGGAAACACTCCATTTCGACTCTGAACGAGCTACTAAAGAAGGCCGGAGTCATTGATACGCCGAAGTGGCGCCAGATCACGCTGTTGGGTGATTTGCGCAACAAGTGCGATCACAAGTTCAAGTCGGATCCTACGAAGGACGATGTCGAGGACTTGATCGAAGACGTGTCTAAGATAATCAAGACCGTATTCTGATGCAACGCCTGTGGATATACCTCTCGTATGCAGTGTGCGTAGTGCAACATGGGGAAAGCTTTCGTTCTTGGGTAAGTGCAGTGTGATGAACACCGCAATTGTCTGTCCAGTATGCATCGATGCGGATGGTGGTCGGTGTGAGATATCGAAAGAGCGCCTCATCCGATGTGCCGTTTGTGGGGAATACACAGTCAGCGCGGAACTCCTGATCAAGACTCTGTACAGTGGTACACCGGATGGAATGGGCGGAGTACTCGAACTAGAGGCGACCCAGAGACGGATGCTGTCTCACCTTGTACGCACGCGGTCAAACAGACTTGGCAAAAATACGATGGGAACACCCGTGCTCACGGAAGAGAGCCTTACGGTCGTGCGCACAAGGGTGTCGCTGCCTCTGCCGAGACAACAGGCATTGAATCTGATTCGGTTTCTGGGTGTCCATGAGAGGAACTGCGGTGAGCCGCTAAGTCAACTGCCAGAGCATATTCATGCCGCTATCGGAGCAATGAACTGGCGAGGCGTCAATCGACTCGTTGACGAGTTGCAGAATCGCGGGCTCGTTGTGACAGACGGGATTGGGACAGCAGTGCGAGTTGATCCGGTGACGCGGAAGGCGGATCAGGCGTTCACAAACATCCGCCTTAGCCTTGAGGGATGGAAGAAGTACGAGACGGGGCGCGCGGGAAGGCTGGATAGGGACTTGTGATGTTGGCTCGGCGCGGTAGCGAGATTTGGGACGGTCGACCGTTGAGGAATCGAGGCGTCGGCGGTTGAAGGTGCCGGCCGATAGCTGGCGACTCCTCGACGACGCTCTTGGTCAGGGGTTCCGGACCACCCGGAGGCTGACGTGATCGCTGCGGTACACCGGCGGATCGGCGAGGAAGCGGAAGGAGCAGGTCGTGCGAGCCGCAGTTCCGTTCCAGCCGCCGCCCCGGAGGACGCGCTCGTGGCCGGAGGCGGGTCCCTGGGGGTCCACCACCGGTGATTCCGGGCGCCGCACCTGCGCGGCGTAGTAGTCCGCGGAGGAGTAGTCCTGGACCCACTCCCAGTTGTTGCCGAGGATGTCGTGGAGGCCGAAGGGGTTCGCCGGGTATTCGTCGATGCGAGTGATCAGGGTGTGCTCGTCCCGGGGCCAAGGGGCATCTCCCTGCCGCCAGGTCGCCGAGCTGTTCAGCATCGTGGGATCGAAGTCGTCGCCCCACCAATAGGTTGTCTGGGTGCCGCCGCGGCAGGCGTACTCCCACTCAGCCTCGGTCGGTAGCCGGTAGGCCTGTCCGGTCTTCTGGCTCAGCCAGCGGGTGTAGGCAACACCGTCGTTCCAGCTCACCTGGACGACGGGGTACTTGTCGGCCTCTTCGACCGTCGAGCCGGGGCCGTGGGGTTCCTTCCAGGTGAAGCCGGGGTAGTAGCCGAAGCTGCCGTCCCGGAGGATCCGGCCGGTGCCGAACTCTTCCGCTTCGGTGACGTAGCCGGTGTCCTCGACGAAGGCCGCGAACTGGGCGTGGGTGACCTCGTATTTGGAGATCCAGAAGTTGGAGACCTGGACGGCGTGGATCGGCTTTTCCTGGGGCGGTCCGGTTTGCGAGCCCATGAAGAAGATGCCGCCCTTGATTTCGACCATTTCTGGCATGGGGACATCCTGGGCGTACGCGGCGGTGGTGAGGGAGATCGCGAGAAGGGCAGCGAATGCCGCGGGGAGGTAGGGGTTACGCGTGGTTCTGGTCATGTTCGGTATTGAGTTTGTGCGGTTTCGCCGCGCTCCGCGCGGCGGTGCCGACCGGAGGTCGGCGTTCCAAGCCGTCCCCGCGATTCTTCACTGTTGGCGATGTGCGGTTTCGCCGCGCTGCGCGCAGCGGTGCCGGTCTGAAGACCGGCGTTCCCTCCCTGGCGGTGCCATCCGGGAAGGGCGGACTGGGTGTGTTGCCGCTTGGCCGTCATCAGTAGCCGATGGCGTAGGCGGCGCGGCGGGGGTCGGCGCCCGCGGTCATGGTGCCTGCTGCGAGATCCATGAGGATGCCGTTGTTGCTGCCGAGTGCGAAGCCGCCGGTGAGTTCGGCACGGTGGCCCATCCCCACGAGCGCTTCGACCACTCCCGGCATGACCCGGTTCTCCACCCGCACCAGGATGTCCGAGCCCGGCGTGTAGAAGTTCGGGTCCGCGAAGAGGCTGAGGCGCGGAGCCGCGACCGCCTCCTGAATGCCCATCCCGAAGTCGAGGACGTTCAACAGGACCTGGAACTGCGTCTGTCCGATGGTCTCGCCCCCGGGGGTCCCCAGTGCGAGCAGGAACTCGCCGTCCTTCAGGACGATGATCGGCGAGTTGTTCAGGATCGGGATCTGACTGCCGCGCGCGTAGTTCGGATGATCCGGATGCGGGGCCGTCGAGCCGATGCGGGTTCCGTTGTTGAAGGTCAGGCCGGTGTTGCCGACCACCACCGCGGTGCCGAACATGCCGCCGTGCGTCGGCGTGCAAGCCACCGCGTTGCCGGCGCCGTCAACCACCGAGAAGCTCGTAGTGCTGCCGGCGTAGGACCGGCTGCCGGCGGGATCGGCCGAGGAGAGAACGCCCGGCGGGGCGTCGGTTGCCGTCGCGCCCGGTGGGACGCCGCCGGTGGGGTAGGCGATGGCGGTGCGCTTGTTCATCAGCGCCCGGCGCTCTTCGGCGTAGTCCTTCGACAGGAGCCCTTCCAGCGGAACCTTGAACTTCGCCTGATCCGCCACGTAGCGGTAGACGTCCGACTTGGCCACCTTGATCGACTCGATCACCAGATGCATCGCTTCCGGCGAGTTCTGGCCCAGTTCCGCGAGTTCGAAACCCTCGATGAGGTTGAGCTGCATCAGGACCTCGAGCCCGCCGCGCGAGGTGGGTGGGCTGGAGTGCACGTCATAGCCCCGATAGTTGGTGTGGAGGGGCTCTTTCCACATGGGCTCGTAGGCCGCAAAGTCCTCGAGCGTGAACGGCCCGTCGTTTTCCTCGTAGAAACGGGCCATCTCCTCCGCGATGTCTCCGCGATAGAAGCGGTCGAAAGCGGCGTCAAGCGCCTCCGAACGGCTCTTCCCCGCGCGTCGGGCGGCCTGTTCCGCCTCGACCAGCTTTTCGAGCGTCCGGGCGAGGTCGGGCATCTTGTAGAGCTCGCCGGTCGCGGGCGGACGGCCCTCGGGCATGAACATCCGGACGCTCGTCGGGAAGCGCTCGAACACCTCCCGTGAGGCCTGGATCGCCCGCGACACCGAGTCCTCGATGGGGTGTCCGTTCTTCGCGTAGTCGATGGCAGGTCCGAGCACCTCTTCGAGGCTCATCGTTCCGTGGCGGTCGAGCATCGAGATCCAGGCGCCGAAAAGGCCCGGGACTACCCCGGCGTTGATGCCCTTGTTCAACTGGTCCGGGGTCAGCTCCTGGGCGCGGAGCGCCTTCGGAGCCGCTCCGGTGGCGCTCAGCGAGTGGACGGTTCCCGAGGCCTTGTCGAAATACGTCAGGAAGCCGTTCCCCGCCGCGCCCGACATCTGGGGCCGGACGACGTTGAGCACGGCGAGCACTGCAACGGAAGCGTCGATTGCGTTTCCGCCCTTCATGAGCGTTTGGACACCTGCCATGGACGCAAGCGGATGCCCCGCGGTCACGACGCCGTGGACCCCGGGAATTTCAGGACGGTTCTGACTCCGTAGCTCGCCCACCTGGATCGGATGGGCGCTCTCCTGTGCGAACGAAGGCGCCGCGAGGCCCACAACCACGGCCAGCGTGGGCGCAATCTTTCGACCGGGCGTGATCCCGGATCGGAAACCGAGAATGTTCATGATCATCTCCTTCGGACCACGCCGAGTTTGTTGGCAGCCTGCGGTGAAATCCAGTGCGATCCATTCGCGGCGCGCAGCGCTGCGGGGGAGGGGTTTCCCCTCCCCACGAAAGACGATGGCGCGGATCGCGGAGCGATGCGCGCCATCCCCCGTGGGGAAAGCGCCCCGCATGCACAAATTGCCAGATTGGGCGCGCGTGCCGTCCCGCGGACGGTGCGGGGTGCTTTCACCACGGGCGGCTAGTCGCGCCGGTACACCTTGCCGTCCTTGACCACCAGCTCGGGCTCTGACAGGGCCGTGATGCTGAAACGCGGGTCCCCCTTGAGGACCACAATGTCCGCGATCTTGCCGGCCTCGATCGTGCCGAGGTCGTTGCCCAGGCCGAGGATCCGGGCGTTCACCCGGGTAGCCGCCACGATGGCGGCCATCGGTGACATGCCGAGGTCCACGTGGGACTTGATTTCCCGCCAGAGGGCCTCGGTGTGGAAGTTCATGGGTGTCCCGGAATCGGTGCCCATCCCCATGACCGCTCCCGCCTCGATCCACTGTCCGAGCGAACGGTCGCCAAAGAACATCTGGCGGGCGGTCGTCTGGAAGTAGGGAAGCGTGTGCCAGTTCTCGAAGCTCCGCTGGAGTTCCGCATACATGGCTTCCGGCAGGTCGTTCCGGAGCCGCGGGTCCTGCAGGCGCTCGGGAAACTGCACGGTGGCTGGGAACACCCACACCCGATGGGCGCCGGTAATCACCACCGGACGTCCCGCGACCACGATGTCCTGCACCAGCTCCGGCTCGTAGGGAGGCGTTCCCGCCGAACCCGCGTGGGTGAGGACATCGATGCCGGCTTCGAGGGCGTTCCGGACGTCGTCCGGTGCGTATACATGGGCGTGAACGCGCAGCCCGTGGCGGTGCGCGGTATCGGCGATCGCCTGATAGTCGTCGCGGGTGAGCCCCACCCAGGCCTTGATGACGTCGACCCCCGCCTCTGCGAGACGCTCGACCGCCGCCGACGCTTCCTCGGGGGAGCTGACGCCGATCTGGTAGTCCTCGGGCCAGAAGCTCACCCGGCGGGTGATCCAGGGCCCCGCCATCAGGAGCCGGGCGCCGGGAACTTCGCCGCTGCCGATGCGGTCGCGCACCGCGAGGCTGGCATCGAGCGGCGCTCCGAGGTCCACCGCGGTGGTGACCCCGGCGAGCAGGAGTTGCCTCGCCGAGATTTCCATCACGTCCTCGATGTCCACCCCCTCCTCGTCGATCCAGGAGAACCAGCGGCCATATTCGCCGTGACCGAGGACCGCGAGGTGAGCGTGGAGATCCATGAGCCCGGGGATCATCACCCTCCCGCGGGTGTCCACGACTTCGGTTCCCGCGGGGATCTCCAGGTCCGCGGCGCGGCCGACGGCGACGATCCGGTCCCCCTCGACGATCACCGCCGCGTGGTGCAGCGGCGGCACGTCGTAGCCGTCGAGGAGCATGCCACCGACCAGGGCGAGCCTGGTCTGCGCCGTGGCGGCCGCCGCCAGCGACAGGGTGACGATCAGCGCCGTCGCGAACGCCGCGGCGGATTTTTCCGATCGAACCGGAGCGGTCATGCCCCTTTTACGGTCAATCGCCAAAGGCGCGGCGGATTCCCTCGATCGCGGCTTCCCGGCCTTTCGTGACCCGGAGGATGCCCTCGACCACGAGTCCGATCGCGAGGGCCATAATCGCCCCGCCCACCACCAACAGCAGGACATTCCCCGACTGGGCATACTCTCGAATGTTGTAGATCATGGCCGCGATCGTGGTCACCACCATGAACACCATGGGGATGAGCGCGAAGGCGAACGGCTTCTTGCGGAAGTAGAGATAGAGGGTCACCGACAGGAGGGTGAGCCCCGCCATGATCTGGTTGGTGGTGCCGAAGAGCGCCCAGAGCGCCGTACCGGCGGGGATCATGGTTCCGTCGGGCCCGCCCGGAACCTTCATCAGCGCGAAGAAACCGATGATCGTGACGGCGAGCAGGGAGGCCACGTGGCGGTTCCCGAGGAACGGCACCTTGATGCTGTCCGAGATCTCCTCGATGTTGTAGCGGAGGATGCGGGTCGCCGAGTCGAGCGTGGTGAGAGCGAAGGAAACGGCCACCAGCGCCATGAAGGCTTTCCCGGCCTCCACCGGAATCCCGAGGGTGGTCAGGAAGTTGGCCGCGCCGGTGATGTAGGCGTCCAGTTTCTCCGCGAGGCCGTTCGCGCTGTTCCAGTTCGAGAAGTGCTGGTGCCACGCCTCGCTGCTCGCGAAGCCGGCGGTGGTCGCGAGCACCGCGGAGAGCCCGAGCAGGCTCTCGCCGATCATGCCGCCGTAGCCGATGAACGGAGCGTCGCTCTCCTTATCGAGCTGCTTGGCGGTCGTGCCCGAGGACACCAGGGCGTGGAATCCCGAGACCGCGCCGCAGGCGATGACGATGAACACGAACGGGTAGATCGGCGGCGCGCCGGCGGGTGCGGGGTTGTAGGCGGGGGCCGCGAACTCGGGGTTGAGGATGACGAAGGAAACGAAGATCCCGATGAGCCCGAGATAGAGGAGGATGGAGTTCAGGAAGTCCCGGGGCTGGAGCAGCAGCCACACCGGAAGCACCGAGGCGCAGAAGGCGTAGGCCAGCAGCACGAAGCTCCAGGTGGTCGTCGACAGATCCGGGGCCGGAAGCACCATGCCGAGCCAGATGCTTCCGAACAGGAGCGCGGCGCCCGCCGGCACGAGGTACCTGAGCGGCACGCCCTTCCGGTAGGAGAGATACCCGATGGCGATCGCGAGCACCATCACTGCGGCGCTCGGGGTGACCGCCTCGGGATAGAAGATGCTCGAGAAGAGCTGCGCGACGACCTGGACGAAGACGCCCATCGCCAGTCCGATGAGGAAGACGATGAGTATGTGGAAGAGGTACTTGGCGCGGCGGCCGATGATGTCCTCGGCGATCCGGCCGATGGATTTCCCTTTGGCCCGGATGCTGATGCAGAGCGCCGAAAAGTCGTGCACCGCGCCGACCAGCAGGGTGCCGAGCACCACCCAGATCATCGCCGGGACCCAGCCCCAGATCACTGCGATCGCCGGCCCCAGCATGGGAGCCAAGCCGGCGATCGAAGCGTAGTGGTGGCCGAACAGGACCGCCTTGCGGGTCGGGACGTAGTCGTGCCCGTCCTCGAACTCGTGCGCCGGGGTGGGGCGGGAATCGTCCAGCGCAAAGGCGCGCCGTCCGATGCGCCGCCCGTAGTAGCGGTAGCCGACGATGTAGAGCCCGAAGCACACGAGCGTCGCGAACAAAGGGCTCATCGGCTTCCTTCCTTTCGCTCCGCCCGGAGCAGCCGGCCGACGATAACAAATGCGATGCGTTTTCCGGAAGGAATTTCGTGGTCGGAGCGGCCGGGACTGTTAGCATCGCGGCCCCCCGAAGGAGGATCACGATGCGCAGCGAAATGGTTTCCTTCGCCGCGAACGGCGGTTCTGCGGACGGCTATCTGGCGGTGCCCGATCAGCCGGGTCCTGGGGTCCTGGTGATCCAGGAATGGTGGGGCCTGGTGGGCCACATCAAGGAAGTAGCCGACCGCTTCGCGGCGGCCGGATTCACCGCGCTGGCTCCTGACCTCTTCCACGGTGAGCAGACGACCTCGCCGGACGAGGCCGGCAAACTGCTCATGGCGCTCGAAGTGGACCGGGCCGAGCAGGACCTGCGCGGCGCCGCCGACCACCTGGCGACCGTCGCTTCCGAAGATTCGGTCGGAGTGGTCGGCTTCTGCATGGGCGGTCAACTCGCGCTCTACGCCGCCAGCAAATCGCCGCACATCGGGGCGTGCGTGGACTTCTACGGCGTCCACCCGAACGTCCACCCCGACTACGAAGCGATCCGCTGTCCGGTGCTGGGGCTCTTCGCCGAGAACGATGGCTTCGTCAACGCCGAGGCGGTCACCAAGCTGGACGGGTCGCTCCAGGCGGCTGGCGTCACGCACGAGTTCCACACGTATCCGGGAACGGACCACGCGTTCTTCAACGACCGCCGCCCGTCATACGACGCGGAGGCGTCCGCGGATGCGTGGGACCGCGTGATCCGCCTGTTCCGGGAAAGCCTCTGACGATTCCGGCCCGATAGCCGCCGTTCCTAGCCCGGATTTCTCATACTCACGGCTCGAGTGGATCGCCAGGCCGCCGGTCGGCACCGCGGCCGAAGGCCGCAAGACACCCATCGCTAACCGAGAAGAAGCGCGGGGACGGCTTGGAACGCCGACCTCCGATCGGCACCGCGGCCAAAGGCCGCGAAACTCCCACCGCTAACCGCGAAGAAGCGCGGAGACGGCTTGGAACCCCCGCGTGTCCTCGCACTTGACGATGCGCGATCTCGCTACGCGTCGCGCAGCCGTACCGGTGTGAACACCAGCGCTCCCGTCCCGGCACGCCGTCAGCACGGTCGCGGTCGGCACCTCACGTGTAACCGCTGGCATCGTCAACAGGTTGTCGCGATCTCCTTTGTACTTTGGGCCGTGAGTATGAGAAAGGTTAGCCGCTCCGGGCCGGTGGCTTTCCTGCCCTGGTCCCGGCGTCCTTCACCCGCCGGGTGAAGGCCATCAGGATGCGCGTCTCGCGTTCGGTGAGTCCGGCGCGGCCAAAGAGCTCCCGCCACTCGGCGAAGCGGGATTCCGGTTTCTCGGGGGGGAGGAATCCGACCGAAAGCATGGCGTCGCGCAGCGTGAGCAGGGCGCGCTCGGTCTCTTCCGCCGTGGCCCTGCGGATGGGGTCCTCGGCCGGAGGGCCGTTCGCCAGGAGGATCTCGTAGGCGGCGATCATCACCGCCTGGGCGAGGTTCAGCGAGGGTTGGCGGGGTGAAGCGGGAATCCGAACCTGCCGCTGGCAGAGCTTTCGTTCTTCGAGCGTGAGGCCGCTGGATTCGTTCCCGAACACCACCGCCACCTCACCGTCGGCCTCGATCGCGCCGATCTCGCTGGCGAGTTCCCGCGGGGTCAGATGCTGAATCGCGTCCCGGCCGCGGCCGCTGAGTCCGGCTACCAGACGGCAACCGCCGACGGCTTCGGCCAGCGTCGGGAATACCGTCGCGTCTTCGAGCACTTCTTCCGACTGCCACGCCATTCGGAACGCTTCGACGGTGCGCCAGTCTCCGGGCTCGACCAGACGCAACCCGGCCAGTCCGGTATTCGCGACTACCCGGGCGACCGCACCGATGTTCTCCGGCCGGCGGGGCCGGACGAGAACGACATGTACCTGCGCCATGGGAAGCTGCCTATCCTAGAAGCCGAGCCCACGACTCGTCCGTTTGACCCCGATGCCTGACCCTGGCCCCTTCCACGACCTGAGACCGGTCGGAGATCAGGGGGCCTTCAGCCTTCCGGTCCGGAAGTGGCGGGAAATCCTGTTCGTGGGAGCGATGCGCGAGACGGACGAGGGTCTCTTTGTCCGGGATCCTTCGCGGCCGCTTGCCCCGATGAAGGAGCCGGAGTACTTCGCCGCCGGCAAGCGGTTTCGCGTCGAACGGCTCGCGGACCCGAAAGAGGTGAGAGCCGATTCGCTGAACCCCCGGATACGCGACCGCAGCCGGGTGTTGCTGACGCCGGTGCCCTGACCCCGGGGTTCGGGACGAGCCGCGGCAGGTCATGCGGGGAGTAGTGACCGGAGTTTCGCTCCGCTCCGCGGAGCGATGCCGACCAGAGGTCGGCGTTCCAAGCCGTCCCCGCGCTTCTTCTCGATCGGCGGTACGCAATTTGGCCCGCCTGCGGCGCACGATGCCGCGCCCTAACCGGGATAGCCGCGGAGCGAAGCCTTCTCCGCAGCCTGTTAGTCCGCCAGACTCTTGGCGACTTCCGCGAGCGGTACCGTGCGTTGCTCGCCGGAACCGAGGTTCCGGACCGTGCAGCGGCCGTCCGCGAGTTCGTCCGGGCCGAGGATCAGCGCGAAGGGAACGCCGGCAGCCACCGCGCGCCCGAGCTGTTTCCCGAGTTTCAGCGCATCCACCTGAACGTCGAGCCGCACTCCGGTAGCGCGCAGCGTTCGAGCTACCCGGAGGGTGTCGCGGGCGGCAATTCCCGAGAGTGGGCAGAGCATGGCCTGCGGCGCCGCGTTTTCGGCCGAGAAGGCGCCGCCGTCCTCGAGCAGCATCAGGATTCGCTCCATGCCCAACGAGAACCCCACCGCCGGGGTCTCCCTTCCGCTGAACATCCCCACGAGTCCGTCGTAGCGGCCGCCCCCCGCGAGCGAACCCGCGCCGCCCGCCGCGACCACCTCGAAGATGGGCCCCGTGTAGTAGCTCAGGCCGCGGGCCAGGCTCGGTGAGAACCGGACCGGAGCGGCTTCTCCCAGGGCTCCGTCGAGCGCATCGAGCAGCGCGACGAGATCCGAGGCGGCGCCTCGCCCGAGCCCATCGGGTAGCGCCTGCGCGAGGTGGCGGAGGCTATCGAGGTCGCCCTCCCGGCCTTCGGCATCGCCCGGCACGAGATCCAGGAGCCGCCGGGCCCGGTCCGGTCCCACTTCCGCGAGACCTCCGAGTTCGTTCTCTACCGCCTGGCGGCCGATCTTGCCGACCTTATCGAGCACCACGAGCGTCTCCTGCTCGGAGTGGGCGGGGATTCCGCTGGCCGCGATCAGCGCCCGGAGTAACTCCCGGTGGTTCAACAGGATCGTGAAATCCGAAAAACCGAGGGCGGATAGCGTCGCGTGCAGGACCACCAGCGCCTCCGCATCGGCGACCAGGGAACTGCTCCCCACGATGTCGGCGTCACACTGGGTGAACTCGCGGAACCGCCCGCGTTGGGCGCGATCCGCGCGCCACACCGATTGGATCTGGTAGCGACGGAACACCGCCGGCAGCTCGGCGCGGTACTCCGCGGTGACCCGGGCGAGCGGCACGGTGAGGTCGTAGCGCAGGCCGAGTTCGGACAAGTCTCCGGGTTCCACCGGCTGCCGGCCGAGAGCGCGGGACAGCCTTTCGCCCCGGTGGAGCACCCGGTAGATGAGCTGATCGCCCTCGTCGCCGTACTTTCCGAGGAGGGTGGAGAGGCGCTCCATCGCCGGCGTCTCGAGGGGGACGAATCCATGCGCCGCGAAGGCGCTCTCGACCCGGCGAAACGCCTCGCGGCGCTTCAGGGCTTGAGCGGGAAGGTGGTCCCGCATTCCGCTGACCGGCTTGGTTGGCACTTTCCCCATGGACGGCGCGGAGCATACTGACCCAAGCGGGTGGTCGGCCGGTCCGAACAGCCTGTAGATAACGTCACGCGGCCCAGTTCTCCCGGTGGGGGCTCGAGCGGCGATGCATCCCGGCTGAACACTCCGCGCGTCGCTCGGCGTTGCGCTTCGGTCGAAATACGCTCGGGCCAGTTCTCCCGGTGGGGGCTCCTCCCTCGCGCGCCTTGTCAGCCGGGCGCCTCGCCCCCACCGGGAGGACTGGCCGCTCTCGGCGCTCACGTCACGTTATCCACAGACTGCCAGCCTGCGCCACAATCCCGGATGAGAGTCGGCACAATTGCCGGCGGGAGGGCATCATGCGCCCGATTCGAACCCTGGCATCCATTTCCATTTCCCTGGCCCTCGTCCTCGCGGCGTCCGCCTTCGTTTTCGCAGGCGCCATGGAGGAGCAGACGTGGGAGGCCCACGTCACCGACGAGATGTGCGGCAAGGAACACATGATGGATGGGATGACCCATCCGGAATGCGCGATCGCCTGTGTGGAGATGGGGGCGGCGCTCCAGCTCTACGTGCCGGCGGACGATGCGGTGTACGCCGTGGACGACCAGCAGAAGGTCGAAGAGTTCGCCGGAACGGACGTCACCGTTACGGGTGTCCTCAGCGAGGACAAGACCACGGTGACCGTCCACTCCATCGCGGCCCGGTAGTGGTGCCGGGAAGAGGCGCGCTCCCCGGCGAATCGCCGGCTGCGTGCTAAACTTGCTTCCCGGATTCGTTGGGGGATGACGCGGCTCCACTGGCAGTGCGGTCCCCACCCAGAGTGACCCGGTCTCAATCGACGGCGGTTTTGCTCCGCCAATAAGGACCGGCGTTTCCGGGGACTCCGATCTGCGGATCGGCGGACCCGGTTCCGTGCGCCGTCAGGTGCGCTGACCCGATTTCGCCCTCGAGGCTTGCCGCCCGGCGGCCCTCGCCAGTGCCGGTGCCGTCCGCTTTCCGGAGCCGTCGAATCATCGATCGCTGTCTATCCCGGTTCCGCACCTGGCGGTCCCTTCCACCCAGATTCCAGCCAATCGAAAAATCTCCTCCTAAACAGCCTGTGGTGAAACTCACGCGGCATTCGACGCCCGCTGAATCCCCGCTGAACCGCTCGCCTTCAGCTCGCTCATCGTTGCGCTTCGGTCGAAATACACCAGGTATTCCTTCCTCGCGCGCCTTGTCAGCGAGGCCCAGCGGGCCCAGTTCTCCCGGTGGGGGCCTCGGTGCTCACGCCAGTTCCACCACAGGCTGTTAGCGAAGACGCCCCACACCCCTCAGGAAACGCCCATGCCCGACTTGCCCGTCTCCGCCGCGAACGAGGAGTTCGCGGTGACGGAACCGATCTCCCAGGCTGGCGAGAAGGATCCGGAACCACAAGCCAAGGAACCTGAAGTCCCTCGCGTCGAAATCACCGGCCTGCTGGACATCGGGCCTCGCGACAGCGGTCACCTGCGGCTCCACGCCAACAACTTCTTGCCGCGAGCTACGGATGTCCGCGTTCCGTTCGGTCTGATCGATCGTTACAAGCTGCGCGAGGGGCACATGATCCTCGGCTACCACGGCCCGCCGAGACGGGGCCGTCGGCGCGGCGGGCCGCCGCGCGCGGAACTCCACACTGTCCTCGAGGTCAACGGTTATCCGGTCGAGGCATTGCCTCCCCGGCGGAACTACGCCGATCTGATCAGCGAACATCCGGCTCCCCGCATCGAGCTCGCGCGCACCGAGCCCGCTTCGCTGTCTCTACGGGTAGTCGATCTGATCGCTCCCGTCGGACGAGGTCAGCGCGGCCTCATCGTCGCCGCCCCCAAGACGGGCAAGACGATCCTGCTCGAACAGATCGGGTCTTCCATCTCCCAGCACTATCCGGGAATCCACCTCATCATCCTGCTCATCGACGAGCGCCCCGAAGAGGTGACGCACATGCGGCGTTCGGTCCCGAAGGCCGAGGTCGTTGCCTCGACTGCGGACAGCGGCAGTGCGGACCACGTGCGGGTCGCCCGGATCGTGCTGGAGCAGGCGCGCCGGCTCGTTGAGATGAAGGAAGACGTGGTCATTCTGCTCGACTCGATTACCCGGCTGGGCCGGGCAGCGAACCGCGAAATGCGCGGAAAGGGCCGCACCATGAGCGGCGGCATCGATTCCCGGGCACTCGAGTTCCCGCGCCAGTTCTTCGGCGCGGCGCGCAAGATCGAAGACGGCGGAACCCTGACCATCCTCGGAACGGCGCTGGTGGACACCGGAAGCCAGATGGACGAGGTCATCTTCCAGGAGTTCAAGGGCACCGGCAACATGGAGCTGGTTCTGGACCGGAAGCTGGCGGAGTCGAGGATCTTCCCGGCGATTGACATTCACCAGTCAGGGACCCGGCGTGAAGAACTCCTCCTTTCGTCCGAAGAACTGCCGAAGACCCACCTGCTTCGCCGCGCGCTCGCTGGCCTGAAGCCGATGGAGGCCATGTCCCTGCTGCTCGGCCGGATGGAACGAACGAAGAACAACGCCGACATGCTGTCGTCGATCCGGGTCTCCTGATGTCCGTACTTCGGAGCGGCCTGCAATACGCTCTCGACTGTTAGAATCCCGCGTTCCTCCGGGCAGATACCTCATGTACGCAATCATCGAAAGCGGCGGCAAACAGCACCGCGCCGAGCCCGGCCAGCGCCTTGCGCTGGAAAAGCTCGCCGCCGCGAATGGCGACACCGTTTCGTTTGACCGCGTCCTCATGGTGCGGGATCCGGAAGGCGGCGAGTGCCGCATCGGCAGTCCCTACCTGTCGGATACGACGGTTTCGGCAACCGTCCTCGCGCACTACCGGGACCCCAAGGTCTTGGTGTTCAAGCGCAAGCGGCGCAAGGGTTACCGGAAGAAGCAGGGACATCGGCAGGCTCGCGTTCAGGTCCGGGTGGAGGCCATCCACGAGGGAACGCCGGACGCGGCAGGCGGCGACGGATCCTCCGCAGCGGAGTAAATCGGTTCGCTGCGGGTCGGGCGTACGCCAGGAAAGAGTCACGACGGAAGAAGCGGCTGAGACACTCGGGAGGTCACCGTGGCGCACAAGAAGGGACAGGGAAGCTCCAGGAACGGGCGCGACAGCCACTCGAAGCGGCTCGGCGTCAAGCGCTTCGCCGGAGAACGGGTATTGGGCGGCACCATCCTGGTGCGGCAGCGCGGCACCCGCTTCAAGCCGGGCGCCAACGTTGGGCGCGGGAATGACGACACCCTCTTCGCCAAGATCGGCGGGGTCGTTCAGTTCTGGAACCGCGGCCGGCTCGGGCGGTTCATCTCGATCGCCGCGGACTGATTTCACCAGGGGCGACAAATCCGTCCCGGGGCCGGCAAACGCTGGTCGGCCGTTCGATTGGCTGGCTGTGGCGAAAGTCTGCTTGGGTCCATTCGCGGCGCGCCAGTTCTCCCGGTGGGGGGGCGCCGCGGGGGTGGGGTTTGGGGAAGGGTGTCCCCTCCCCAAGAAGAACGATGTCGCGGATCGCGAAGCGATTCGCGACATCACCCCGAGGGGGAAGCGCCCCGCAAGAGACCGACACCTGCGGCGCGACTCTCGTCCAGGGAACAGCGCGGGGTGCTTCTCCCTCGGGATGACGGCTGATGGTTGACGAGGTCGTCCTGAAGCTCTCCGGAGGGCGCGGCGGGAACGGGTCCCTCAGCTTTCGCCGGGAAAAGTTCGTCCCCCGGGGCGGACCCGACGGCGGCAATGGGGGTCGCGGGGGAAGCGTGGTGCTGGTCGCGGATCGCGGGCGCCACACGCTGGCGGCATATCGCTACCGGCCCAGCTACCGGGCGGAAGCCGGCGGGCACGGGTCGGGGAACAATCGGCAGGGCCGCTCGGGGCAGGATCTTCTCCTGCGGGTGCCCGCGGGCACGGCGGCCTTCGACGAAGACACGGGCGTGCTGCTCGGGGACCTCGTGGAGGACGGCAGCTCCCTTACCGTGGCGCCGGGCGGTCGCGGCGGACGAGGGAACGCGGTGTTCCGGACGCCGACCAACCAGGCGCCCCGGCGTACCGAGCCCGGGGAGGCGGGGATCGCCCGCACGGTCCGGCTTGAGCTGCGGCTGCTCGCAGATGTGGGCCTGGTTGGTTTCCCGAATGCCGGGAAGTCGTCCTTCATCGCCCGGGTGAGCGCTGCCAGGCCCCGTATCGCGGACTACCCGTTCACGACCCTCACCCCGAACCTGGGACTCGTACGGCTCGGTGACGATGCCGAATTCGTGGTCGCCGACCTCCCCGGTCTCATTCCCGGCGCGAGCCAGGGCGCCGGGTTGGGCACCAGGTTCCTGAAACACCTGTCGCGAACGGCGTTTCTGGTCTATTTCGTGGACCTCTCGGAGTCGTCGGGGCGCACGCCGGCGGTCGATCTCGGCGTGCTGCAGCAGGAGGTCACCCTCTACGGGGGAAACCTGCCGGGGAAACCGGCCCTGGTCGTGGGCAACAAGACCGACATCCTGGCTGACGACGGCCGCCTCGAAGCGCTCTCGGGAGTGGCGGCGGCGGGCGGCCTGCCCTTCTTCGCAATCTCGGCGGCGACGGGGGAGGGCTGCGCTGCCCTGGTAGCCGAACTTGGCGTCCGGGTGGCCGGGACCGCGGACCGGAGCGACGCGTGAAGGACTCCACGGTCCGGCGGCCCGGGGTGATCGCGGTGTTCGGCGGGACGTTCGACCCCCCGCACTGGGGCCACGTTCGCGCGGCCGAAGCCGTTCGCGACCGAATGGGGGTCGGAGCGGTCTGGCTGGTGCCGGCGCGGATTCCCCCCCACCGGCCGGAACCGCCGCGTCTTTCGGCACGCGAGCGGCTTCAACTCGTGGAAGAAGCGGTCTTCGGCCGCGATCGCCTGTTGGCGAGTCCCATAGAACTCGAGCGCGAGGGCCCGTCTTTCACGATCGACACGCTCGATGCCCTGGCGGCGGGGCGACCCCCGGCAACTGGCGGGGCGCCCTCGTTGCTGTTTGTGGTCGGCACGGACGCGTTTCGGGAGATTCGTACCTGGAGCCGGTACGAGCAGTTGCTGGAGCGGCATCCGGTCCTCGTGCATCGCCGGTCCGGCTGCTCCATCGGAGCGGCCGTTGCCGTTCTGCCGGCTCGCTTCCGGGCCCGGGTGACCGATGATCTGTCCGAACCCCTGACGCCGCCGCGGGTCTTCACGATGGACATTTCCCTTCCCGACCCCGAGTCCCAGCGGATTCGGGAACTCCTTCGTGCGCAGGTTTGTGTCTCCGACCTCCTGCCTTCCCGCGTTGCTTCCCGCATCGCCGAACGGGGTCTTTACCGTTGAGCGAGTCCGTTCCGAACGCCTCCGCGGAGTCCTGCGCCCGCTTCTCCGCCGAGGTCGCGCAGCTTGAGAAAGCCGAAGATGTGGTGGTGCTCGACCTCCGCGGCCTCGCCGGCTTCACCGATTTCTTCGTGATTGCGACCGCCGGCAGCGAGCGCCGCCGCACCACGGTCGTGGACGCCGTCGGACGTCGGCTCCGGGAGCGCGCCGGCCGAAAGCCAATCCATGTCGAGGGGTATCCGGCAGCAGGCTGGCTGTTGGCCGACTATGTGGACTTCGTCGTCCATGTCTTCTCGCCGGAGAGCCGCGAGCTGTATCAGTTGGAACGGCTCTGGGGCGATGCCGGGCGTTGGCATCCGGAGCCGCCAGCCGCGGATGGGACCCCCGCCGATACCCCGGACACCCCTTAGAATCCGGATCGAGCAGGCGGTGAACAAAGTCACGCGGCATTCGACCGGCGATACATCCCGGCTGACCGCGCCGCTTCGCGTCGCTCTCAGTTGCGTTTCGGTCGAAATACACTCGGTATTCCTCCCTCACGCGCCTTGTCAGCCGGGCGCCTCCCCGCCAGTTCTCCCGGTGGGGGCCTCGGTGCTCACGTCACTTTGTCCACCGCCTGCTGAGTAAATCCCATGGGCATTCGCACCCTGCTGTTTGTAGTCGCGGTTCTTCTCACGGCGGGCCTGCTTCTGGTGGTCGTGGCTTCCAACGCGCAGTTCGTGACTGTCACCCTGCCGCTGTTCCTTCCGATTCAGGTGGAACTCTGGAAAGTCATGTTCGCCGGCGTGGGACTCGGGGCCGCCATTGCCCTGGCTTTCGATCTCGCGGGTCGGGTTCGGCGGTTGGTGCGGGAGCGGCGTCTCCGCCGCGGGCGCCAGGATCTCGAGGAGGGCGAGCGGCAGTACCTCGACGGACTTGACGAGATGGCGTCCGGACGGTGGTCGGAGGCTCTCCTCAGTTTCGAGGCGGCGCAGGAGTACGCGGGCGCCGACCCGAAAACCCTCCGCCGCAAGGCCGAGTGCCTGATGCGGCTCGGCCGGCCGGGCGAAGCGGCTGAAGCGCTGGAGCAGGCGTCGGCCGAGGATCGCGGGAACCGCGAGGTGTCGTACGCGCTGGCCGAGGCCCGGGAAGCGATGGGAGAGCGGGAGCAGGCGCGCGCCCTCCTCGAAAAAACGATCTCCGAGGATCCCGAGGCTCCGATCACGGCCCTCGCCCGGTTGCGGGACATCCTCGTCGAGTTGGGTGAGAACCGGGCCGCCCTGTCGGTCCAGCAACAACTGGTCTCTCACGTTCCTCCCTCCGCCCGCGCTGCGGAAGAGCAGCGGACGCTGTCGCTCCGGCACGGGTACGGCAAGGAACTCCTCGATGAGGGCGAGCCGGCCGAGGCGGCGCGGGTGTTCCGGGCCATCCTCGAGGAAGATCCCGGCGCTGTGCCGGCCTCGGTGCGCCTCGGGGAGGCGTACCTGGCCGGGGGCAACGAAAGGGCAGCCGTCGAGACCTGGCAAAAGGCGTTCGACCTGACCGGGGCCACTGCACCGCTTTCGGCGCTTCAGGACTACTACCTGGACCGGACCTGTCCGGAGGATGCGATCTCGGTCTGGAAGCGGGCGATCGGCGCTGCCGAAAACCCTGCCGAGAGCCAGTACCTGCTGGGAAAGCTCTACGACCGCCTTTACATGCTGGACGATGCCCTCAAGACGTTCGCCAACCTTCCCTCGACGGCCGCTCCGGCGCTGGGAGCCCGTCTCTCCCGCATCCTCGAGGGCCGCGGTGATCTCGCGGAAGCCGTGATCCGCGCCCGCGAGGTGATCTCCGCCGCGCCATCACTGTCAGCCGAGTACTCCTGTTCCGCCTGCGGAAGCCGCAGCCCGGTCTGGAGCGACAGTTGCCCCGCGTGCGGGACGTACGGAGGAGTGCATCTCGATGTCCAGGAGGGGCGCCCGGTGCCCGTCGGCGGGGAGGGATCGACGCCGCCACCGGTCTGAGCGGGGAGGGATTGCGGCGTCCCGGTTGGGTCCAGGCGATGAGAGTGACTGCGTTGTGCGGTTTGCTGTGAAAATGCAGTCGCGCCGGGACGCGGACAGTCCGGATGGCACGCTGGCCCGGGAACGCCGGTGTTCACACCGGCACCGCCCCGCGCAGCGGGGCGAGAGGGCGTAACGCCAACCGCGAGGAAGCGCGGGGACGGCTTGGAACGCCGACCTCTGGTCGGCACGCGCTGGCCTCCGGCCAGCGCACGGCGCATCGGTAAGTGGCGGTGTGGTTCCCGTCTCGGCACTTACCCCACCGGGAGAACTGGCCGGCGCTCCCGGCCTGGCAGCCTGTGGGCAAAGTCACGCGGCCCAGTTCTCCCGGTGGGGGCTCGGCCGTTGATCCATCCCGGCTGCACCACGCCGCTTCGCGTCGGTCATCGTTGCGCTTCGGTCGAAATACACCCGGTATTCCTCCCTCGCGCGCCTTGTCGGCTGGGCGCCTCACCGCTCTCGGCGCTCACGCCAGTCTGTCCACAGGCCGCTAGAATTCCTCCCTGCGTGGCTCGATCGCTCCCTCAACTCAGCGGTGTTCTGCCCGCTCCGCAGAGTTTCGGGGCCACCAGGCGCCGCGATCCCTGGTGGATCACGCCGACGGCCACTTTTGTTGGCCTTGGCGCCTTCGTCGTGTATTCGACGTGGGCGGTCTTCGCCCATCACGGCGCGGAGTTCGGCAACTACGTATCGCCGATCCATGTGCCGGTGCTCTTCGGCGACACTGCCCATGCCTGGTTCGGACCGAAACCCGTGTCCTGGCCGGCTTTCCTGCCCTGGGCGCCCGGGGTTTTCCTGTTCTGGGCGCCGGCGGGGCTGCGACTTACCTGCTACTACTACCGCGGCTCGTATTACAAGGCCTTCTGGGCCAGCCCGGCCTCCTGCACGGTGGGCAAACCGTGGAACACCTACCGCGGCGAAAACAGCTTCCCGCTCATCCTGCAAAACGTTCACCGCTACTTCCTCTACATCGCGGTGGTTTTCATCGGATTCCACCTCTACTACACCTGGGGAGCGACCCGGTTCGCCGATCCAGCCAGCGGGGAGGTGTCCTTCGGTGTCGGAGTTGGAACCGTGGTGATGGCGGTGAACGCCGTGCTGCTCGCGGGATACACCTTGGGATGTCATTCGTTGCGCCATCTGGCGGGCGGATTCCTGAACCGGCTCTCGGGCCGGCCGGTGCGCCGGTGCGCCTATGACTGCACGAGTTGGCTGAACCTGCGCCACCTGCACTTCGCGTGGGCGAGTCTCGTGTGGGTGATGGTTACCGACCTCTACGTCAGGCTGTGCGCTGCCGGTGTCCTGACGGACTATCGGATCGTCTAGCAGCCTGTCGGCAAAGTGAGGCGGAGTCCGGTTGCCCTCGGTACCTGACCCCGCTCCCGCAGGGCTTTGAGTTCCACGACCCCCCGGCGCCGTTCGCCGAACTCCGCGCGAGCGGTCTTGCCCGTCCGGTGGAGGCGCGCCTTCGGACAACTCCTCTTCCCCCGGGGCTGCTGCCTTTGCGAGGGATTTCTCGAGGACCCTCTGCTCAGCCCGGTCTGCCCGGGGTGCATCGATCGACTCCGTCCCCTGGTGGTCCCCACCTGCCCGAAATGCGGCCTGTTCTTCGCTCCTACGGCGGCGCCCGGGCTCTGCGGCGAATGCCGAGTGCGCCGGCGGCCGTTCCGGATGGCAGTGGCGGCGGCGCCTTACGAGGGCGTGTTTCAGAGGGCCCTGCTCGAACTCAAGTTCCGGCGCCGGGAGGTTCTGGCCGATCTCCTGGCGGGGCCTGCCACCTGCGCCTTCCGCCGTGCCCCCAGGGACCCGGGCGCCGGCACCGCGGGGATGCTTCCCGTCGCGGCAGTCCCGATTCCATTGCCGTTCTGGCGGAGCCGACGCCGCGGGTTCAACCAGTCGGAGCTGCTGGCCCGGCCGGTAGCCCGGGCGCTCGGGATCCCGCTGGTTCGCGGTGTGTTGCGCCGGCGAGCGCGACCTCCGCAGACCGAGGTCAGCCCGAGCGCCCGTCGCCGCAATGTTCGGGGAGCTTTCCGGGCAGCACGGCTGCCTGAAGGACTCGTTGGCCGGCCCCTCCTTCTGGTTGACGATGTATTCACGACGGGAAGCACCGTGGAGACGGCCGTTCGGACCCTGATCCGAGCCGGCGCCGGGCCGGTGGATGTCCTGACTGTGGCTCGGGGCATGGGCCCCGTTTAACAGCCTGTGGCAAAACCCACGCGGCGTTCGACGGGCGATGCATCCCGTCTGAACCGCCCCGCTCCGCGGGGCTCTCAGTTGCGCTTCGGTCGAAATACACCCGGTATTCCTCCCTCGCACGCCTTGTCAGCCGGGCGCCTCGCCCGTCTCGGCGCTCACGTGGGTTTTGCCACAGACTGTTAGCGGCCTGTGGAGGAACCCGGGTTGGCGTCGAGGCCGCCGGTTCTTGTGGGGTTTCGCGGCCCTGTCGGGCCGCCGTGCCGGCCGGAGGCCGGCGTTCCAAGCCGTCCCCGCGCTCTTGCTCCCGCAGCGATTTGCGTGGCTCCGGAACGAGACGCACCGCCGCCCGCTCCGCCGATTTCCGCCTCTGGCTAGAATGCGGCTGGCCGTCCACGGGACTGTCGCTTTCACTGCTTATGGGAACCACGCGGCGCCGGATGCGCGCGCTCACGGCCTTCACGTGCCTGGCCGTATGGGCCGCCCCCGCCATGTCCTGGGGACCGGAAGGCCACCGGGAGATCGGAGAGAAGGCGATCGAGTCGCTCCGGGATCCGCTGAAGGACTTCTTCGAGGATCGCGAGGACACGCTCTACGAGTTGCTGGACGATGCCGCGCAGAGCCAGGAAGCCGCCCATTTCTTCCTCGAGCGCTACGACGAGTTCCCCTTCTACGACGTGCCGGCGACGCGCGAGTTGGCGCTCAGGCGTTTTTCCGAGGAGCAGATTGCCGAAAACGGTGACGCGCTCTGGCGTCTTCTGGAGGCTTACGACGACCTGGTGCAGGTCTTCGAAGAAGCGGACTGGGATCTCGTGCTGGAACGAGCCTGCGATGTGGCCTGGCTCGTCGGCGAGGTCGGCGTTCCGCCGAACACTTCCGCCGCCGGCGACGGGCAGGCCACCCAGCAGGATGGTCTTGCCCGTCGCTTCGACACCCAGCTCATCGAGATCTTTGCCGACAAGCTGCGGGTGCGGAACTCGGCTGGCGTTTATCTGGATCGGCCGCATGAGTTCATCCGGTCGCTGCCGCTCAAGGCGTACATCTGGGTGGACAACATCGCCTTCATCGATGCGATGTCGCGCCGCGGGGTCGCCGGCTACGACCGGTACTACATGGACGGCATGTGGAACGCACTCGGCGGGCTGGTCGGAGCGCTGATGACCGATGCGGCGCGTGACACCGCGAGTCTCTGGTACACCGCCTGGGTCGAAGCGGGCCGCCCTGAAGTCCCCGAGACCTAGCAGCCTGTGGCGAAACCCAGGCGGCCCAGTTCTCCCGGTGGGGGCTCGGCCGGCGATGCATCCCGGCTGAAACGCGTCGCTTTGCGCCGCTCATCGTTGCGTTTCGGTCGAAATACGCTTGGTATTCCTCCCTCACGCGCCTTGTCAGCCGGGCGCCTCATCGGCCTCGGCGCTCACCCGGGTTCCACCACAGGCTGCTAGGTTCCCGAATCCTGACCGAGCTAACGACCCTCAACCCGACAGCAATTCCCGCCGGTCCCCGTGACGGATCCGAAACGGATGACATTCGTAATTCACAGGACATTGCAACCATCCGAGCCTTGCGGGCCGGAGAGTTGGATCCCGATACCGCCTGGACTGACCTCATCGGGCGGCATCGCCGGCGCCTCTTCTCGCTCGCCTACCGCTTTACCGGCCGGTACCAGGAGGCCGAAGAGCTGACGCAGGAGATCATCGTCCGGGTCTACCGCCAACTGGACCGCTTCGACCCGCGGGCGCACTTCGCCGTGTGGCTCAACTCGGTCGCCCGCAACTACTGCATCGACCACTACCGGATGAAGGTCCGCGAGCGGCGGCGGCTCATCCCCGAGGAGCCGCCCCTGGAACGGACACCGGGCAACGCGCAACTCGGCCCGGACCGCATGTTGGAAGCGCGCGAGGCGCGCGCCGGCCTGCTTGCGGCGCTCGACGGCCTTTCCCCCAAGCTGCGGGAAGTGGTGCAACTCCGGTTCTTCCAGGAGATGCCCTATGACGAGATCTGCGATCGCCTCGGCGTCCCCGAGGGAACCGTCAAGAGCCGCATCCACCGGGGGCGCGCCGAGTTGAAGCGTCTTCTCGTCGCCGCCAGAAGCGCGCCCAACCGGCCACCTGGTTCTACGGACCAACGGAGATTCACCTCATGAAAGTCAGCACTCGCACCGACGCCGGCGCCGTAGTGGTTCGCGTTGAAGTCGCCCGCCTTGTCTATGCGACCCTCGATTCCTTCGTGGACCAGGTCGGCGCCTACCTCGAGACCGATCGGCCTGCGGTGGTTTTCGATCTCTCCCCGGTGAACTATCTGGATTCGGCGGCCATCGGGTGCCTCATGGACCTCTACCGGCGCGCCTCGGCGAAGCGGGGGCGGATCGCCCTCTCGGGGGTCATGGAGCGGGTGGAGAGAATGCTCAGAATGACGGGGGCCCACGAGTTCATTCCGATCTACGGATCGACCGGGGAGGCGGTTCGCGCCCTTGTGGGAAGCTCCGGGGGGAACGGGTGATGCGGTCCATTCGAATGCAGGGCGATCGGGAAATCGAGCTCGACGGCGATCTGCTCGCAATTCTCGAGGCGCTCTACCGGGAAGTCTCGGTGCGGAGCGAGTTCCGCAACACGTATGAGGCCATGACCCGCGAGATCAGCCACCTCGTGGATGAGATGGACGCCGGCGAGCGCCGCAGCTACCTGATAGAAAGCCTGTTCCTGAACGTCGTCCGCTACGAGAACGAGCGGCTGGCGGCGTTTCTCAGGATGGTCGAAACCTCTGACCAGGAGGACTGATCGGTTGCGACTTCGTCTCCCTCTGGTACTTCTTCTCGCCGCGGTGATTCCGGCGGGGCTGTCGGTTGCTGGCGGGGGTGGGTACCAAAGGGGGCCGCGACTCGAGATCGAGCCCGGCGAGTGGGATTTCGGGCGCGCGCCCCCGGGGGAAGTGCTCGTTCACGAGTTCGCGCTGAAGAACACCGGACGCCGGGACCTGGAGATCGGGCGCATCGCCTCGGCGTGCGCTTGTGCAGCGGCGGTGACCGACCGCACGGTGATTCCGCCGGGAGAGGCGGCGACGCTCAGGGTGACCCTCGAGACCCGGCGCTATCGGGGCGTGCTGGAGCGCTGGCTCACCATCCGGTCCAACGACTCGCGAGGAGCCACTCGCCTCAAGGTACGGGTGTATGTCGAAGACGTCGATTGACTCCGAGAGGTCTGGAGCCGCGCCTGACCCGCTCCCAACCCTTCAGCGGCCCACTGCCACCAGATACAGCCAGTTCGCCAGCAGGATGACGACGGCAGCGCGGAACACGAGCTTCTGGCGTCCCGGCGTGAGCCACGGCGGCGTTACGCCCAGGGCCAGCGCGGCCCCGCTCGCGAGCATCCCGGCGTGCAGCAGGGTGACCGCGGGATTCCAGGCGAATGCCTCTGCGGGAGCACCGCGCCCGAGTGCCGCGGTGGCGCGGACACCGCCGCAGAACGGGCAGGGCAGGCCCGAGAGCGCCTTGACGCCGCAGAGGGTGACCTCGGGGGCCAGATCGCGGAGCAGGATGGAGACGCCCAGGCTGATCGCCAACAGCGCGAGGAGCGCAATTCCCTGATGCCGGCTGCTACGCACGGGGTTCATTTTCTCCGTTCTAGCAGCCTGTGGTGGAACCCGCGTGAGCGCCGAGAGCGGCGAGGCCCAGTTCTCCCGGTGGGCGCCCGGCTGACAAGGCGCGTGAGGGAGGAATACCTGGTGTATTTCGACCGAAACGCAACGAAGAGCGGCGCGAAGCGCCAGTTCTCCCGGTGGGGGGGTGGTTCAGGCGGGATGCATCGCCGCTCGAGCCCCCACCGGGAGAACTGGGCCGCGTGGGTTTCGCCACAGGCTGCCAAAACCCGCTGCTGCCCGGCGGCCCGCCAATCAGGCCGGTAGTTCGTGGCGCGATCGAAACAGCGCTCCCTGCCGCTCGGGACGGATAACGGCGCGAACGGGGTCTCGGCTCCGCTGGGGGAGGTCGTTCAGGATCGATACCGGACGTACGCACTTTCGGTCATCGGCAGCCGGGCACTGCCCGACGTGCGCGACGGCCTCAAACCGGTGCAGCGGCGGATCCTCACCACCATGTGGCGTCAGGGGCTCCGCGCCGAGGGTCGCTTCCGGAAGTGCGCCAAAGTGGTAGGTGACGTGATGGGCGGCTACCACCCGCACGGCGACGCCGCCATTTACGAGGCTCTCGTACGGATGGCGCAGCCCTTTGCGTCCCGGTTGCCGCTGATCGAGGGCGCGGGCAACTTCGGTTCGCTCGACGGCGATCCGGCGGCAGCGATGCGCTACACGGAGTGCCGGCTCGCCGAGGCTGCCGGGGATGTGCTTGGGGAAATCGGCCTGGACACGGTTCCCCACCGTCCGACCTACGACGGGACCCGCACCGAGCCGGTCGTCCTTCCCACCCGGCTGCCGCTGCTGCTCGTCAATGGGTCCACCGGAATCGCAGTGGGAGTTGCGACCAGCATTCCACCGCACAACCTCGGCGAGGTGGTCCGGGCGCTCATTCGGCTGTTGGATGACCCGTCGCTCGGCTCCCGCGATCTGGCCGAGACGGTTCGGGGACCGGATTTTCCGACGGGAGGGGAAATCCTGGATCCCCCCGAGCGGCTCGCCCAGATCTACGAAGAGGGGCGGGGGTCCATCCGGGTTCGCGGCACGGTCACCGACGGCGGAACGCGGCGCCACATCCGGACGCTCTTCATCACCTCGATCCCTTACGGGGTGAACAAGGCTCAATTGGTTCAGCGCCTCGGCGAGATCGTGGCCGACCGATCGCTTCCGGCGCTGCTGGACGTCAGCGATCTCTCGACCGACGACGTCCAGATCCGGCTGGAGGTCAGGAAGGACGTCGACAAGGACAAGGTCCTCGCCTTCCTCTACAAGCGCACGTCGCTCCAGTCCTCGGTGCCGGTGGACCTGACGTGCCTGCGTTTCGAGCGTTCCGAGGGCGGGGCGCCCGAAAGAGTCGGCCTTCGCACTCTTCTTCAGGATTTTCTCGACTTCCGCCGCGAAGTGGTGCGCCGGCGCCTCGAGGACGAGCGCCGGAAGCTCCTCGGCAGGCTCCACATACTCGAGGGGTTCGCCAGGGTCTTCGACGTTTTGGACCGGATCCTGAGGATCGTGCGCGCTTCCGACGGAAAAGCCGATGCCGCCGAAAAAATCATGGCCGAGCTGCCGCTTGACCGGGAGCAGACGGATGCGGTGCTCGAACTCAAGATCTACCGCCTTGCGCGCCTCGAGATCCAGGTGATCCTGGAAGAGATGAAGCGGCGGAAGAAGCGGCTCGGCGAAGTGAAGCGGCGCCTTTTGAGCGAGGAGGCGATTACGGCGCTGATCCGGGAGGAGTTGGTCGAAATCCGGGACCGTCCGTGGCCGGAGCAGAAGCGCCGCACGGACTTTCCGGAGTCGACCGAGGCGGTCGATTTCGCGGAGGAGGACTTCATCCTCGCCGAGGACACCACTCTCGTCCTGACCCGCGACGGCTGGATCAAGCGCCAGCGGGAGGTCCGGGAACTGGACAAGCTCCGCCTCCGCGAAGGCGACGAGGTGCTCGCACTCGAAGCCGCCAGCACGCGCGCCCCGTTCATCCTCTTCTCGTCGCTGGGGACGGCGTTCACCGCCCGGATCGCCGACGCGCCGGCGACCACCGGGTACGGGGACCCGGTTCAGAAGATGTTTGCGCTCCGGGACGGGGAGCGGATCGTGAGCCTGCTCTGCCTGGACTCCCGCGGCTTCGGGGGAAAGATCTCCGCGCCGGATGGCGGTCTACCTGAACTCCACGCGATTGCGCTGACGCGGAGCGGCTACGCCCTGCGCTTCAGTCTGGACGGCTTTCAGCAGCCCTCGAACCGGAACGGCCGGCGCTTCGCGCGGCTGAAAGAAGGCGACGAAGTGCTGCGAGCCGTGCTCACCACCGGTGAGGAAACCCTCATTCTGGCCACCCGCGACGGTCGGGCGCTGCTGTGCGACGTGGAGGAAATCAACGTACTCTCCGGTGCCGGGCTTGGTGTGAGGGCCATCAATCTGGGCCCGGGAGATCAGGTGATCGGCTTCCGGCTGGCGCGCCGCAAGGAGCCCCTCGCGGTGGAAACGCGTGGGGGAGGGACGCGCCTGATTGCCGCCGGGGACAAATTCCGGGTCGGCGCCCGCGGCCGCCGGGGTCAACTCGTCAACAAGGCGGGCTTCCAAAACGTGAGGTCCGACATCCGGCTGCCCGAGCCGCTAAAGGGATCCCCGTGAGCCCCCGGAACGGCTACACCGCCCGCGACATCACCGTCCTCGAGGGGCTCGCGCCGGTCCGGAAGCGTCCGGCCATGTACATCGGGGGAACGGACGTCGAGGGACTTCACCACCTGGTGTGGGAAATCCTCGACAACAGCGTGGACGAGGCCATGAACGGGCATGCGTCGCGGATCGACGTAATCCTCAAGAAGAGCGGCGAGCTCTCCGTCAGGGACAACGGCCGCGGGATCCCGGTGGATGTCCACAAACCCTCCGGAAAGCCTGCCATCGAAGTGATCCTCACGACGCTCCACGCGGGCGGGAAGTTCGATCGGGGGGCGTACCACGCTTCTGGCGGTCTGCACGGTGTGGGGGCGTCGGTGGTGAACGCGCTGAGTTCCTCGCTGACGGCGAAGGTCCGGCGCCACCGCCGGCAGTGGGAAATGCGCTTCCGGCGCGGAAAGCCTCTTGGCAAGCTGAAGGAAACCGGGTCGGGGAAGGGAACCGGTACGGAGATCACCTTCCTCCCCGATTCCGAGATCTTTCCGGACCCGAAGCTCGACGCGAAACGGATCGCCGCCCGGATGCTCGAGACCAGCTACCTCCACCGGGGTCTTCAGTTGACGTTTGCGGACGAAGCGTCCGGGGAAAAGCACGACTGGAAGCAGAACCGCGGCCTGCCCGACTACTTCGACTCGGTGGTCCGGGACCGGGAGCTGACGTTGGCCCACGAGGCGGCCTTCGAACTCGCGCGCGACCCGCTCAACGGCGACGGCCGCCTCGAAATGGTGCTGGGCTGGACAGAGGCTCCGCGCGAGGAATTCCGCAGCTACGTCAACGGGATCCCGACGGGGTCCGGTGGATCCCACGAGACGGGTCTTCGCGACGGACTTGCGAAGGCGGTCCGGAACTATCTGGAGACTCACTCCCTGATTCCGAAGGGGCTCACCATCGCGGCCGAGGACGTGCGGGAGGGGGTGCTCGCGATCCTCAGCGTGTTCCTCGCGAACCCGCAGTTCCAGGGTCAGACGAAAGATCGGCTCAATAATCCCGAGGTGCGGGCGCCGGTGGACTCGGCCGTGCGCCTCGAACTCGAGCGCTGGCTCAACCAATCGCCGACCGCAGCAGAGCGGATCGCGAACCGGGTAGTCCTTGCCGCCCGCGCCCGCGAAGCGTCGCGCGCGGCATCGGCGGCGGTCTCCCGAAAGACCGAGACCAGGACGCGCAGTGTCCTCCCGGGCAAGCTGAGCGACTGCGCCCTGAGGAACGCCCACGAGACCGAAATTTTCATCGTCGAGGGAGACTCCGCAGGTGGGTCCGCGAAGCAGGGGCGGGACCGCATGCGCCAGGCCGTGCTCCCTCTCCGGGGCAAGATCCTGAACGCCGCGCAGGCTACCCGGGCGAAGGTTGCGGAAAACGCCGAGCTAAGGGACATCGCGCTGGCGCTGGGTTGTGGCACCGGCGAGGACTGCGACCCGGAAAAACTCCGCTACCGGCGCGTCGTTTTGTTGGCCGACGCCGATGCGGACGGCCATCACATCACGACCCTGCTGCTCGCCTATTTCGTCAAGTTCATGTGGAAGCTGCTGGAAGCGCGACGGGTCTTCGTCGCCCAGCCGCCCCTCTACCGGGTTGATATCGGGAGCACGACCCGCTGGGCGCGGGACGAAGCGGACAAGGAAGCCATCCTCCGGAACGCGGGCGCCAAGAACCCGACGATCACCCGCTTCAAGGGTCTCGGGGAGATGCAGCCGAAGGTCCTCTGGGATACCACCCTGAACCCGGAAACGCGCAGCTTGCTGCGGGTGGAAATCCCCGATCGGAAAACCGCGGACACCTTTGTCGTGAAGCTGATGGGCAAGGACCCCGCCGAGCGCCGCCTCCTGATCCGGGACGGCGCCCCCGACCCGGCGGCCCTGGATCTGTAGGGCACCGCACATCGCCAACCGAGAAGAAGCGCGGGGACGGCTTGGAACGCCGACCTGCGGTCGGCACCGCTGCGCGACAGCGCAGCGAAACGGCGTATCGCCGACCGAGAAGAATCGCGGGGACGGCTTGGAACGCCGGCCTCCGGCCGGCATCGCGCGGGAGCGCGAAACCAGGGCTGATGATGCGGCGCCAGGCCAACATGAGTGCCGCGTCGTTTTCATGCCCGGCGGGGTGCGCAGGCGGACCGACCATGAGCGTTTCTCCGGGTGGGGCCCGGCACCGCGCGCCGCTGCCGGAGAAAGTGCGGGGACGGGTTGGACCGCGCCGACTTCCGGCGCGCCGGGTCTGTCGGCCGACCCCGTCGCTACGGACGGAATGACTCGGAGCCGACTCGGGTGCGACGCGGAAGGACGGTGGTTGGACGGGTGGATTCGAAGTGGGCCAGCAGGTCGTAGAGCTCGGCGACAGGCCAGGAAAACCAGTTCTGTTCCGGTCGGTCCGGGTCGTAACGGAAGCCGATGAACCGGGTGAGGCGGGGTTCCGTCAGCCACGAACCCCCCTCCGTGTTCTCGTCCACCGTGCGCAGGTCCAGAACGAACTGCGGAGCGGAAGCGGCTGACAAGTAGTGCTCGACCGACTCTGCCACGGGGGGATCGAGATCGTAGACGAACTGATTCCCTCGGGAATCGAACGCAGTGAGGCTGCCGCGTTCATGCGTAAAGCCGAGCACGATCATGTCGTCGCCGAACGTCTCTCGCAGATAACCGCCCTGGGTTTCGGGCATGGTCGAGACGTGGTAGTTGTGGGCCCAGAGGACCATCCGTCCCTCAGGCCCGATCCGCCGGCTGATCCACTCCGTGTTTTCGGCCATGGACTTGTCGCGGTACTGCTCGCCGCTAACGTGAAGATGGAACTGCATGGCGATCCGCAAACTCTGAAGGGCCACCTCGAATTCGTCTTCGCCAGTCGCCGCCTCGTACTTCTGCCGGTCCGCAAGGAGCAGTTCGCGAGCTTCTTCGAGGGATTCGCCGCACTCCGCCCGATACGCGTCGGTCTGCTCCCGATACTGGTTCAGGACACACTCCAGCAAGACCCTGACCTCCGAAGCGCGCGGGGGGTCCACTTCCGCCAGGTATTGGACGACGTTGCGGACTGCCATGAATGGGTTTTGCATGTCGAACCCGTGGAAACCGATCTCACCACCACGCTCGTTGTGTTCCCGCATCCACTCGAGCATCGCGAGCACCGTTTCCGTGTGCCAGACCAGAAAGCCGAGCCAGACGAGGGCCTGCGCCGAGTCGCTTTCGCCCGTGCGGACGTAGCGGTCCACGAGGCGCGCTTCGGGCCAGCTCGATTCCATGGCGAAGGTGTTGAAGCCCATCTCTTCGACGAGGAAGCGGAGGATCCGGAACTTCATCTCGAAGAAATCACGGGTGCCATGGGTGTTTTCGCCCAAGGCTACGATGCGGGCGTCGCCCACCATTTCCCTCAGGAACTCGATATCGCCATGCGGCAGCGACGGGTCGGTCCCAAGGAACGGATGAGCGTTGGCCTCGACCCACGCCGTGATCTCCGGGGGAACCGGACCGGGATCCGGCTCCGGAGCGGGGGCAGGGGGCGGAGTCGGAACCGGCTGTGGGCTCGTTGGCGCCGCCGAGTCGTCGCCGCAAGCCAGGCACACAAGCAGGACTCCCAGAATCATGAAGAGTCGGATCATCTTTTTGCCTCCAGCGAGTGCGTCCCACGGCCGGGTGATGCCTGAGACCGTCCGTCACGGTTTCGTGCTTGGCGCGCCTTCGAGGCCCCGGAGCAGTGACGGCTACCGAGATCGCTCAGTGCCCGACGTGCGAGCAAGGCTCATGCCGATTGTTCCCCGGAGGGGTCACAGACTGACGTCCCGCGTCCGCGCGGCTACCATCACCGTCCCGTGCGCGCCGGTATTGTCGGCTTTGCCGCTTCCGGCAAGAAGACCCTCTTTTCGCTCCTGACCCAGGTGGCCCAGGCCGGGTTTGCGGCCGGCGCCAAGCGGGGTGTGCTGGCCGTTCCCGATGAGCGGCTCGAAATCCTGGCCCACCTCCACAAGTCGAAGAAGACGACTCCCGCGACGGTCGAGGTCGTGCTCATCCCTGCGTTACGCCGGGGAGCCTCGGGGCAGACGGAGAACCTCGCTGCCCTCCGGGAGGTGGACGCGATCGTCCACGTCGTGCGCGCCTTCGAGGATCCGATCGTTCCCTCGCCTTTCGATTCGGTGGACCCCGGCCGAGATGCGGCGAATCTGGAACTCGAACTGCTGCTGACCGATCTCGCGGTCCTCGAGAAGCGGATTAAGCGGCTCGACGCGGATCGGGCTCGGGGCAAGCCCGAGGCCGTGCGGGGAGAGCGTGACCTGCTCGACCGTGCGCGCCAAGAGGTGGAGCGGGAAATCCCCTTGCGTGAGGCACTGAGCGCGGCCGACCGGAAGCGCCTCGTCGGCTACGGATTGATGAGCGCGAAGCCACAGTTGCTGGTCGTGAACGCCGATGACGCCGAGGCGGCGCGGGACCCCGCGAGCTGGCCGGGACTCGAAGAAATCGCCCGGCGTCCGGAGACCCGGCTCGCGGCGGTATCGGCCCGGATCGAGGCGGAAATCGCGGAGCTTCCCGAGGAAGACGCCGCCGAGTTCCGGCGGGACATCGGGGTGGAGGCGGGCGCCGCCGAGCGGATCGTCCGGGCCATCTTCGAGTTGATGGACCGCGCCACCTTCTATACCGCTGCAGATAACGAAGCGCGGGCGTGGCTCATCCGCAGGAATACACGTGCCCAGGAGCTGGCAGGAGCGATCCACTCCGACATGGAGCGGGGATTCATCCGGGCGGAAGTGGTCTCCTACGACAGGCTGGTGGAGTGCGGGTCGTGGGACGCCGCGCGGAAACAAGGGGTGCTGCGGCTGGAGGGGAAGGACTACCCGGTACAGGACGGAGATGTGCTGGTGATCCGGTTCCACGTGGGCTGAGGGGTCAACTCCTGACGGCGCCGGGAAGTGCCGCGTGGAACGCCACGCCTCGCCCTCGGTTGGCCGACAGGCCGGTGCTTCCGCTCGTCCAGCCGGAATTCAGAGTTGCTGTAAGGCGTTCGGATTCCTGGCTACAACCTGCTCCGTCAGGGTGTCGAAGAACGCATCGAACGATTTCGAGGTGGACAGAATGGAAGCGCCCTGACTGAAATCCACCTTGACCAGAACGAAATCCTCCACTGTTCCCGTAGTCCACGACGGAGATCGTCGGCCAGATAGCGAGTTCAGACGACTCTGGAGGAGTTCGAACCACGTCGAGCCATGCTTCGGAGAAAACTGATCGGCGGCGGCGTTGAAGATCATCACATAGCCGATCACGATCTCAGGCGAGTACAACTGCGCATTGGCGACTTCCCCGATCAAGTCGTCAATCCGGTTCGGAACCGTGCCGCTGAGATTCTTCAGCAGGGACTTGAGCGAGATTCCCAACCGGTGTTTCCCGTCGTATTCCCACGCCACGTCCCATTTCTTCTTTCTCCCGGCTCCGGGGACTTCGATCTCTTTCTGGACGTCACGCAGGCCACGGCGGCTCAGTTCCTGAACGCAGAAATCGGCCAGCGAATCGAGGCGCATGGTGGACGTCGGTTTGCCTTCTGTCACGGCGACGCCATACAGGTCGCCCACGGCGTCCCGCCAGGGAATCACGAAGCCTCTAGCAGCCTGTGGTGGAACCCACGTGAGCGCCGAGGCCGGGGAGGCGCCCGGCTGACAAGGCGCGTGAGGGAGGAATACCTGGTGTATTTCGACCGAAACGCAACGCAGAACGGAGCGAAGCGGAGTGTTTCAGCCGGGATGCATCGCCGGCCGAACGCCGCGTGGGTTTCGCCACAGGCTGCTAACTCTCGCGAAGATGGCTGTTGTCGGCGCTGAGCTCGCCACGAGTGACCTCGGCCGTACTCAGGAGGCGATTCGTTTCGTTCCGCAGGCGGAAGAGCGCTCTTTCGAAGTACACCGAGTCCACCTCGATCCCGACCGAATTGCGACCGCATCGGGAGGCGGCGATCTGTGTTGAAGCCGTGCCGGTAAAGGGATCGAACACGGTGTCGCCGACGAAACTGAACATCCTGATCAGGCGCTCCGCGAGCGCGACCGGATAGGGCGCGGGATGGTCCCGGGTCGAGGCGCCCGCGATGTCGGCCCACACCTGCCGGAAGGACTGACGGAAGCGCGCTTCGCCGAGAACGCTGAGTGTCCTCGCGGAGAGACTCGGCTTCCGATAACCGCCGGCCTTCCGCTGCATGAGGATGAACTCGATGTCGTTCTTGATCACGGCGTTCGGCTCGTACGGCTTCCCCAGGAAACCACCCGAGCCTCGATTCACCTCGTGCGCCGCGTTCGCGATCTTGTGCCAGAGGATCGGGGCGAGGTTGTCGAATCCGAGATCGCGACACCGTTCCTGAATTGACGCGTGGAGCGGTACGACGGTATGCCGCCCCTGGTTCCTGCGCCGGGAGAGGCATACATCGCCCACCACGCAGATCAGCCGTCCACCCGGGACCAAGGCGGTGTGGCACATCCGCCACACTTCGTCCAGTTGATCCAGGAAGACCTCGTAGTCCTCTATCCAGCCCAACTGCCCTTCTGAGCGGCGGTACTCCTTCAGAGTCCAGTACGGCGGAGAGGTGAGAGCCAGGTGCACAGACTCGGCGGGGAGCTCAGCGCTTCGAGCATCGCCCAGGAGGAGGTGGTGCCGGGTGGGAATCTGCGCCACGGCTGATTCGATTGCGGCCATCGCCCGGGCATCCTTGGCGATCCGCGGCAGATCGCGCGACGGGTCGCCGAGTTCGCGAAAAGGTTCAGGGACCGAGGCGTCAATCCAGGTGTCGCCGGTCGCGCTGTCGCCCAGCTTCGGGCTACCAGCCAGGCGTGTCACCGATCACCTCTGGTGCTTCGTTCCCGCGCCGGGCGGGTGGTCTGAGTTCCACGCCTTTTGGCACTGTCTTCCACGAGTCTCAACTACTTTACTGCCCCCGGCGCGGCGAGGTGGAGCGCGGCCAGGTAGCACTGGCGGAAGTGCGTCGGCTGCCGTCGAGGTTGTGCTCATCCTCGCTCTCCGGCGGGGACACAACTCACGAATAACCCCGCCGGGGCCTTTTGGCGAGTCCGGCGGGGACCAGTCGCAGGAGTAACGCTCGCTCCGTTCCCACGGCACCGCGCTTCACGCGGGTTGGCAGTGGGTGGTTTCGCGGCCCTCCGGGCCGCGATGCCGACCGGAGGTCGGCGTTCCAAGCCGTCCCGCGCTTTTGCGCGGTCGGCGTCCTCCCCTTTCGCTGCGCTGTCGCGCCGCGGTGCCGGTCTGAAGGCCCCCACCGGGAGAACTGGCCGGCGTTCCCGTACCGACGCGTCGTCAAAGCGGACGGCCATGGGTCGCCCGCGGCCCTCCGGGCCGCGGTGCCGACCGGAGGTCGGCGTTCCAAGCCGTCCCCGCGTTTTCTGTTCGTCGGGGCGTCGGGTTCCGCCCAGTTGCCTCTTTTCGTTTGCGCGGTAGAAATTTGTGGCTGGAAGTGGTAAAAGATAGGGAAACCTTCCTTCTCATTCAGCAATCAAATCCAGACTCGGGTCTTGGAGTGGGCGGGGAGGACACCACGCCCCCCAAAAACCCCCGCAGACCTCGTGTTTCCGCACGGTAATCACCCCGCCACCGTGGACGCCAAGGGGAGGCTGAAGGTACCGGCGGCCTTCGTCGAGACCCTGACGCAGTTCGGTGCCCAGGTCTTCGTGACCAGCTTCGACGGCAAGAGCGCGTTCATCTACCCCATGAAGGTCTGGAAGGAGATCGTGTCCCAGGTGCGCGCGCTCGGCGAGTTCCATCCGTCGCGGAGGAGGTTCCAGCGGATCACGAACTTCTACGGACAACAGGCCGAACTCGATGCGCAGCAGCGGGTTCTGCTCCCCCAGAACCTCCGAACATTGGCGAACATCGTCGGGAAGGTGGACGTGCTGGGGATGGATCGCCACCTCGAAGTCTGGAATCACGAAACGCTGTTCTCCCGGATCACGGACGAGCCGCTCACGGAGGACGACTTGCAGTTCATGCCCCAGGAGGGAATCTGATTCTGGATTCCGGCCGGCATGCTTGCTCAGCTCCCCTTCGCTCCCCGTCCGGCGCCGGTTCGGTTCCCGCTCCCGGCCCTGTGCGGCGGTCTCTCCTTTCGGGCTTGGCCTGAAATGAGCGCGCCGACGACACCGGATCCGCCGGCGCACATGCCCGTACTCACGGACACCGTCGTGCGCTGGCTGGCCCCCCGCTCCGGCGGGCGGTATCTCGACGGCACGTTCGGACGCGGCGGACACACCACGGCCATCCTGAAGGCCGCCCCCGGTGCCGAGGTGCTCGGTATCGACAAGGATCCGGAGGCCGCGCCGGCCGCGGCGGCGCTGGCCGCCCGGGAGCCCCACTTCCGCTTCCTGGCAGCCGACTTCTCGGAGCTTGGTTCGGCCCTGGACCGCGTCGGCTGGGACCGGGTGGACGGAATCCTCCTCGACCTCGGCCTTTCCAGCCCGCAGCTCGAAGCATCGGAACGCGGTTTTGCGCTTCGGCACGACGGCCCCCTGGACATGCGGTTCGACCCGGGCTCCGGGGAGACGGCGGCCGAGCTGCTCGACCGGCTCGACGAGCGGGAAATCGCCGATCTGCTGTTCGGAATCGGGGAGCGCCGGTCCCGCGCCATCGCGCGACGCATTGCTGCCCGCCGGCCGCTCTCGACGACCGGGGATCTGCGCGCTGCCGTGATCGCCGCCGTCGGTCCCCGGCGGGGGCGCATCGATCCCGCCACCCGGACTTTCCTCGCGGTCCGCTCCGCGGTGAATCGCGAGCCTCAGGTTCTCTCGGCGGCGCTGCACCAGGCTCCCGCGCGGCTTCGGAAGGAAGGCGTCCTGGCCGTGATCTCCTACCACTCCGGGGAAGACCGCCCCGTCAAGCACACTTTCCGGCGGCTCGCCAGCCAGTCCGAGTTCGCGTTGGGAACGCGGCGGCCCATTCGTCCGGACGAAGACGAGTGCAGCGCGAACCGCCGGTCGCGGAGCGCCTGCCTGCGGATTCTGCGCCGAGTCGAAGAGAGCCAGCCGGAGGCCGCTCGCCCTCAGGGAGATCGACGATGACTCCGGAGCGTTTCGAGGTGACCTACCGCCCGGACAACCAGTGGTTGCAGCGGAAGCTCGACCGCACCCGGTATGCGCAGCTTCTCCTCTATCTCGCGATCGGCATCTTTGCGCTGGCGGCGGCGGTTGCCGCCACCTGGCCTCACCTCGAGGCAATCCGGCTCGGCTACGGGGTTGAAGAACTGCGTCTGGAGCGGGACCAACTCGAAAAGGACATCGAGCGGTACCGGCTCGAGTTGAGCGAACTCACCGACCCGCGCTCCGTCGAGCGGCTCGCCCGGGAAACCTACGGATTGGAACCCGCCGGGGAGCGGGTGGTTCTCGAAACCCCTGACGCCCCGCCGGGGGTCCTGCTGGATCCGGGGAGTTCGGAAGCGCGATGAGCCCCCAGCGAAGGAATTCGGGCTCGGGCGGCTGGAAGCGCCCCCCGAACAGCCTCTTCCCCGATCTTCCGGCGCCGCTCCTCAAATCGGCGGCCCGGGAGGCGTCCCGCAAACCGAAGCGCCGGCGCAACCCCGCGCCCGCCGTGGTTCCGGAATCCCCGCCGCCGTCCACGGGCACTGGCGGTGGATCTTCGGACAACGGGGGGAGGGCCGGACTGCGGCGGCGGGCGGTGGTGGGAGCGGTCCTGATCGGGGTATGGGCGGCTCTGATCCTCGGTCAACTGGTCCAGATCCAGGTCCTTGACCACGAGACCATGGTGCGGCGCGCAGACAGCCAGCACCATCACGAGCTCACCATCCCGCCGTTCCGGGGGAGGATCTACGACCGCAACGGGAGACCGCTGGCGCTGACCGTCGTTGTGGATTCGGTGTACGTGGTTCCGCCCGACTATTCCGAGGCAGCGATTCCGGAAGCGGCAGACCGTCTTTCCGCGTGTCTCGCAGTGCCGAAGGCGCTGGTCGAGCGCCGGCTGCGGCGGGCCTCGCGTTTTTCCTGGCTGAAGCGAAAGGCCACCGTGGAACAGGTCGCGTGCGCCCAGGGAACGGGCTTTCCGGTAGGGACCATTGAGGAATACGGCCGCTTCTACCCCGGCGCCGAGCTCGCCGCCCACGTCCTGGGCTTCGTGGGGGCAGACAACGACGGCCTGGGCGGCATCGAGTTCGCTCTCGATCAGGTGCTCCGGGGGGAGCCGGGACGCCGTACCGTCTGGACCGACGGCCGGCGGACCGGCCGGGGAAGCCGCGTGGTGCGGGAGTCGCGGCCGGGAGCCGACATCGAACTGACGATCGATTCGTACCTGCAGGCAGTTGCCGAACAGGAACTCGAGCGCGCCGTCGCGGAGTATTCGGCAACTTCGGGGGCCGTCATCCTGGTTGAGCCCCTGACCGGCGAGGTGCTGGCGATGGCCGGCGCACCCTCCTTCGACCCGAACCGGGCGCGAGAGGTTCCGCTGGCGACGCTCGCCAACCGGACGATCACGGATCCCTACGAACCCGGGTCGGTCTTCAAGATCTTCACCGCGGCGGCCGCTCTCGAGGAGGGAGTGACCGACGAGGAAGAGGAATTCGACACCTTCGAGGGCAGCTACCGCATCGGCGCGCGGGTCGTCCGGGACTGGAAGCCGCTCGGGCTTCTCACCTTCGCCGGCGTCATCCAGCAGTCCTCCAACATCGGCACCCTGCAGGTCGCTGCCCGCCTCGGCCCCGAGACCCTACGCGGCTATCTGGATGTCTTCGGATTCGGAGAACCGACCGGGCTGCCGCTCGGCGCGGAGAGTCGCGGAATCGTGCCGGGTAAGGGTGTCTGGCGACCGATTCGGCTCGCGACGGTCTCCTTCGGGCAGGGGATCGCCGTAACGCCAGTCCAGCTCGTCCAGGGTGTGAACGCCATCGCAACGGGCGGGGTCCGCCTGCCGCTCCGCCTGATTCGCGGGATCGGAGGGGAGGCGCAACCGCTCAAAGACGGCCAACGGGTCGTGAGCCCGATGACCGCCGCCCGGGTGGGCCAACTTCTGGCCGGGGTCGTCCAGGAGGGAACCGGCGGCAACGCGGCAGTGGACGGATTCTCCATCGCCGGGAAGACCGGGACTGGCCAGAAAGCGGAGCCGGGAGGCTACTCGGCCACCGACTACACGGCCTCGTTCGCCGGCTTTGCGCCCGCCCGCAATCCCCTGTTCACCGGGGTGGTGATCCTCGACGTCCAAAAGCCCAACCACAGCGGGGCGGGCGCGGCGCGCGTATTCGGGAGAATCGCCGACCGCGTGCTCTGGCGCTACCGGAGGACCGGATGGGGGACGGAGCGTCTGGTTAGTTCCGGCCGGGGCGTCCGCCAAATCGGGAGCAAACACCTCGGCAGGAAACGGCCCGGCCGGATGGCGCCGGCTTCCCCGGGGTACGAAGCGCCGGCGGGACAGGATCTGGCGGCGCGGGACCTCGTCGCGATGCGGGTGCGGAACGCGGACGCCGCCGGGCCCCAGACGCCGGAAGGCGCCCTGATCGCGGGAGCCGCGGAGCGCCCACCGGCCGGGAAGCGCCCGCGGGCCGTGGTGGACCACCTCCCATCGCCCGGGCGGCCAGCCGGGGCCGTGATTCCGGCCTCGCTCCCGTCCGGCGCGACCGAATCCCGGGATGGCGCGACCGAATCCCCGGACGGCGCGGCCGCATCGGAAGCCGCCCCGGCAGGGTCGGAAAACGGTCCGGCCGAGGCCGATCCGGCGGCCGGAGCCCCATCCCTCGAAGAACCGTCCGCGGGAAACCACGGGAGACACCCGGAATGAACGCGGAGGGAGCACCGGGGCGTCCATCGAATCCCGGAGTTCCTGACGAGTCCGGGAGGGCGAGGACGGGCGCCCGCTCCCGCCCGCTTGGAGAGCTTGTCGAAGGTCTGGAAGCGGAACTGACGGCCGGCGCCGGTGATCAGGAGATTCGGGGCGTCACCTGCGATTCACGGCGCGTCGAATCGGGGAGCCTTTTCATCGCCACGCGGGGAGAGCGTTTCGACGGCCATGACTTCGTGCCGGCGGCCGCCGAAGCCGGGGCCGCCGCGGCGCTCGTGGAAGCGCCGCCGCACAACGCGGAGATTCCCTTCGCCCGGGTGCGCGATTCCCGCCGCGCCGCCGGACCGGTCGCGGCCGCTTTCCACGGCCGCCCCTCGGAGCAGATGCGGCTCGTCGGAGTGACCGGGACCAATGGAAAGACCACCGTAGCCTGGCTGCTCGACGAATTCTTCCAGCGGGAAACGGCCGGAAGTCTCTACTGCGGGACGGTGGAGCACCGGGCGCGCGTCGGCGGCCGCCTCCTCGAACCCGCCGCTTCCGGCCTTACCACCCGTGAGGCTCCCGAACTCCAGGCCCTGCTCGCTACCGCGCTCGCGGCCGGCTGCCGCGCCGGAGCGGTCGAGTGTTCCTCGCACGGTCTCCGGCAGGGACGGCTCGCTGGAACGGTCTTCGAGGTGGCGGTGTTCACGAACCTCACCCGCGACCATCTCGATTTTCACGGCGGGTTCGACTCCTACTTCCACGCCAAGCGGGAGCTGTTCACGGATCTGCTGCGTCCCGGCGGGACGGCGGTTATCGGCTGGGATGATCCCTATGGGGTCCGGCTCGCCGACGAACTCCGGGCTCTTCGTCCCGACGCGAGCGTCGTGGGCTTCGGGACCGCTCCCGGGGCCGCGATCCGCCTCGGGGCGATTCGCTCCGGTCTCGACGGCACCCGGGTGGCGGTGGACAGTCCGGCGGGGTCTCACGAACTCGCGAGCCCGATGCTCGGGCACTTCAGCGGCCTGAACCTGGCGGCGGCGTGGGGAGCGCTCACTGCCATGGGGTTCGACGGAGCCCGCGCCGCCGAGGTCCTTTCGGCCATCCCCCCTCCTCCCGCTCGCATGGAGCGGATCGGCGCACCCGGTGAGGGGCGCCGGCGGGGGCGGGAGCCGGCGGTCCTGGTGGACTACGCGCACACCCCGGACGCGCTGGCCCGGGCCCTGGCTGCCGCCCGCTGCCTGGTGGGCGAGGGCCGGCTGCTCGTGGTTTTCGGCTGCGGCGGCGAACGCGACCGGGGCAATCGGCCGCTCATGGGAGACGCCGCGGCCCGGCTCGCCGACCGGGTGATCCTCACCTCGGACAACCCCCGCGGGGAGGAGCCCGCCGCGATCATCGCGGAGATCCGGGTCGGCGCCGAGAACCCCGCCCTTGGCGCCGAGGTGTTCCTGGAACCGGATCGGCGGCGCGCCATCGAAAACGCCGTGTCGGTGGCCGGACCGCGCGACCTCGTCCTCGTCGCCGGCAAGGGCCACGAGACCCACCAGGTACTCGGGGACGCCCGGATTCCTTTCGATGACCGGCAGGTCGTCGCGAGCGCACTGGAGCTCTCCCTCTCGTGAGACTCCACGGCGAAGAGGCTGCCCGGACGATGGGGGGCGCTCTCGAGGGCTCGGCCGGGGTGCTTACCGGGGTCTCGATCGACTCCCGCACGCTCGCTGCGGGCGATCTGTTCTTCGCGATCCGGGGGCCCCGTCACGACGGTCACGCCTTCGTCTCCGCTGCGTTCCACCGAGGCGCGCCGGGAGCGGTTGTCGAGAGCGGATACGGGGACCTGCCGGAAGCCCTGCCGGAAACGACAACGGGCCGTTTCCTGATCCGGGTGTCCGATCCGACCGAGGCGCTCGGGGCGCTCGCTCGCGAAGAGCGGTTGAAGAGCGGCGTCCGGATCGTTGCGATCACCGGAAGTCTCGGGAAGACAACCACCAAGGAAGCCGCGGCAGCCGCCATTGGGGCCGGCTGGTCCGTTTTTCGTTCGCGCGGGAACCTGAACAACCAGTGGGGACTGCCCCTCTCGCTGCTCGCCCGCGAGGACGAAGAAGTGGGGGTGGTGGAGCTTGGGATGTCGGCCCCGGGCGAAATCCGGACCCTTACCGAGATCGCGGTGCCCGACTGCGGCGTCCTGACCACCATCGCGGAGGCGCACCTGGAGTACTTCGGGTCTCTCAGCGCCATCGCCGCGGCGAAGGGGGAACTCTTCGAGGCCTTGCCCCCCGGGGCGACCGCGATCGTGAACGCCGATGACGAACTCGTTCGGGCCCAGGCCGGCCGCTTTTCCGGGCGGCACGTGACCTACGGCTTTTCCGAGGGAGTGGATGTCCGGGGCACGGGCTACGCGGCGCGTCCTTCCGGCCTCGTTTTCGAGGTCAGCGCTTTCGGCGGTCCCGCGGTGTCGGTGTCGTGCGGTCTCGCCGGCCGTCACAACGCGGGCAACGTGCTCGCCGGGCTGGCCGCGGCGACCGTTCTCGACGTGCCGCTCGAGCGCGCGGCCCGGGGAGTCGCAGGGCTTATGCCGCTCCCGGGCCGGGGAACGAAGGTGCGGCTTCGTGGAGGCGCGGTCGCGCTCGACGAGACGTACAACTCCAGCCCCCGCGCGCTGCGCGCCGTGTTGCACGAGTTCGCGGCCTTGCCCGCCGCGCGGCGCATCCTGGTGGTGGGCGACATGCTGGAACTCGGCGAAGACGCGGAGCCGCTGCATCGCGCCTGCGGACGACTCGCGGGCGAGCTGCAGCTTGATCTGGTTGTCGGGGTGGGCCCGCTGGGACGGACGCTCGCCGAAGCGGCCGCCGCCCTCGGATCGAACACCCTCGTCGCGGAAGATCCGGACGAGGCGGCGGCGCTGCTGGAGGGAGCGCTCCGCCCTGACGATCTGGTGCTGTTCAAGGCCTCCCGGGCGGTGGGACTCGATGCCTCGCTCCGCCGGCTCCAAGCCCCCGGCGGGGGAGGGGTGCCGAGCGGGCGAGACGCCCGGAGCGGGGGAGACGCCCGGAGCGGGGGAGACGCCTGATGCTCGGCGAATTCCTCTTCTCCCTCGCGGACGAGATCAGCGCCTTCAACGTGTTCCGCTACGTGTCGGTGCGCACCGCGGCGGCGGCCGCAACCGCCATCATCCTCTCGCTCGGTCTGGGGCCCTTCGTGATCTCGCGTCTGTCCCGCCTCCGGGTGGGTGAGCGGATCCGCGCCGACGGCCCGGCGCACCACCACAAGGCAGGGACCCCGACGATGGGCGGAGTCCTGATCGTGGGTTGTGTGATCCTTTCGACGCTGCTCTGGGCCGATCTGGGGAACGTGCTCGTATGGGTGGCGGTCCTGGCCATGGCGGGCTATGGGACGCTCGGCTTCCTCGACGACTGGAAGAAACTGCGTCGCGGGGACGGAATCGGGCTGAGCGCCCGGATCAAGTTCGGCGTCCAGCTCCTCCTCGGGCTCGCGGTCGGCAGCTTCCTGCTCTGGTACTCCGGCACCGGCGAATTCACCACCCGCGTCGTCTTCCCCTTCTGGAAGGAGCTCCAACCGGAGCTTGCTCTGCTGTTCGTGCCCGCGGTCATGCTGGTGTTGGTCGCCTCCTCGAACGCGGTGAACCTGACGGATGGCCTCGACGGCCTCGCCGCGGGCTGCGTGCTGGTGGCGGCCGCCGTTTACACCGCCCTCACCTACCTCGGCGGGCACGCCGAGTTCTCGGCTTATCTCGACATCCTGCACGTCCCGGGCGCCTCCGAGGTGACCATCTTCGGAGCCGCGATCACCGGGGCCGCCCTGGGTTTCCTCTGGTTCAACGCGCATCCCGCGCGCGTCTTCATGGGCGATGTGGGATCGCTCGCCCTCGGCGCCGGCATCGGCATGCAGGCGATTCTGATCCGGCAGGAGATGCTTCTCGTGCTCGTCGGGGGCGTTTTCGTCCTGGAAACCGCTTCGGTGATTCTGCAGGTGGCGAGCTTCAAGCTCACCGGACGGCGGCTCTTCAAGATGGCGCCGCTCCACCATCACTTCGAACTCGCCGGCTGGCAGGAAACGCAGGTGAGCGTCCGGTTCTGGATTCTGGCCGTTCTCTGCGCGCTCGCCACCCTCACCACCCTGAAGCTGCGATGACCGATGACCGAGCTTCCAGAGTCAGTCCCGGGGCCGGACGTACTGGTGCTCGGCGCCGGTGCGAGCGGCCAGGCGGCGGCGCGCTATCTCTGCCGGATCGGACGGCGGGTGCTGGTCGCGGACTCGCGTCCGGAGCCGGCGATCCCGGCCGCCTCCGCGCTCCGGTCCCTCGGCGCGCGCGTTCACTTCGGGGGCCATCCCCCGTCCCTGCTGGCCGGAGCGGCGCTCGTGGTGACGAGTCCCGGAGTGCCGCCCGCGGCGGACATCCTGAGGGCCGCCCGGCAGGAGCGGGTTCCGGTCTGGGGCGAACTCGAGCTGGGATACCGGGCGCTCGGGGAACCCGCGGACCGGCTGGTGGCGGTGACCGGGACCAAGGGGAAGTCCAGCGTGGTGACGCTGCTGGCGGAAGCGCTCCGCGCCCAGGGCGCCGCGGCCAGGGCCTGCGGGAACCTGGGCGAACCGCTGACCGCGCTCGCCGGGTCGTTCGGCCCCGACGAGGTCGCGGTGGTCGAGACGTCGAGTTTCCAGTTGGCGACCATCGCCCGCTTCCGGGCGCGAATCGCGGTAATGCTGGAGGTGGGGCAGGACCATCTCGACTGGCATCCGGACCTCGCGGACTACCGCCGGTCCAAGGCCCGTCTCTTCGAGAATCAGACGGCTTCCGACTGGGTCGTCTTCGACGGAGATGATGCGGTGGCTATCGACCTTGCGACGAGCGGCGCCCGGGCGAGCGGAGCGCGCCTGCTTCCGTTCGCCGGACCTTCCGGGAGCCACGATCCGGAAGTCCTCCTGGACTCCGAATGCATCCTCAGGCGCGACGGAACGACGACCCGGGTCCTCGCTCATCTCTCCGCGCTCCGGCTCCCGGGCCGCCACCAGGCGAAGAACCTGGCCGCGGCGGCGGCCGCCGCCAGCCTGCTTGGTGTCCGACCAGACGCCATGGAAGCGGCGGCGGCCGGCTTCTCGGGTCTCCCCCACGCCCTCGAGGAGGCCGGCTCGGTGGGGGGCGTCCGGTTTGTCAACGACTCCCGGGCGACGAACCTCCAGGCGACCCGGGCGGCCCTCGACGCGCTTTCCGGGGTGGCCGGCGGCGGGATCCAGCTCATTTTGGGAGGGATCCTCAAGGGTGGCCGGTTTTCCGATCTGGAGGGCTCGCTGGACCGGGTGGAAGGGATCCAGGCGATCGGGCGGACCAAGACCCGGATCGCCGCCGAAATCGAGAGTGTCCCGGTGGAGCTCCAGGGCACCCTCGACGGGGCCGTGGAGACCGCCTTCGCGCGTTCCCGTCCCGGCGGGATCGTTCTGCTCTCGCCCGGCTGCTCCAGCTTCGATCTGTTCGAAAACTACGCTGACCGGGGCACTCGATTCCGCGCTGTGGTTCTCCGCCTTGCAGGCGCCGAAGGGGGCCGGCGATGAAGGGACGGCGGATGGCTCCCGACCTGCCGCTCTTTCTCCTGACGCTCGGGCTTCTCGTCTTCGGGCTGGTCATGCTCTACAGCGCCTCGGCCATCCTGGCGGACGCCAGCGACCGCAGCCCCTCCTATTTCCTGGGCCGCCAGTTGGTGTGGGCCGCACTCGGCTGCCTGGCGATGATCGCGGTCGCCCGTTCGGACTACCGGCTCCTGAACCGTCCGGCCGTGGTGTGGGCGGTGTACGGGGTGGTCATCGTGTCCCTCTTCGCCGCGCTGCTCTCGCCGGCGATCAACGGGGTGCACCGCTGGGTGCAGTTCGCAGGGTTCACCCTGCAACCCTCCGAACTGGCGAGGCTCGGGTTGGTGGTAGCGCTCGCCCACCTGCTCGCGGCGCGGGGCGCCGGCTCCTTCCGCACCTTGTTGTTGCCGCTTGCCGGTACGGGTTTTCTCGCCATTCTGATCTATCTCCAACCCGATCTCGGAACCGCCACCCTGCTGGTGCTGGTCGGGGTGGCGGTGATCTTCGTCGGCGGCGCGCGTCTGAAGCACCTGGCCGGCCTGGCCGCGGTGGGGATTCCCCTGTTTGCGGCCGGGGTGCTGGCCGCCGACTACCGCATCGCCCGGATCCTCACCTTCCTCGATCCCTTTGCCGATCCGCTCGGCGACGGGTTCCAGTTGAGCCAATCACTCATCGCTCTCGGCAGCGGAGGCGTTACCGGAGTGGGTTTCGCTGCCAGCCGCCAGAAGCTTCTCTACCTTCCCGAGCCCCACTCCGACTTCGTTTTCTCCGTCGTGGGAGAGGAATTGGGCTTCATCGGAGCCGGGCTCGTGGTGGTCTTCTTCCTCCTGTTCACCGTCCGCGGTCTGGTCGTTTCCTGCCGGGCTCCGGACCGCTTCGGCATGCTGCTCGGCGTGGGCGCCACGTTGACCATCGCCTTGCAGGCGTTTTTGAACTTCAGCGTGGCGACCGCGATCCTTCCCACCACCGGACTGCCGCTCCCGTTCGTTTCCGCCGGGGGTTCCTCGCTCGTCACCACCTTGCTGGCGGCGGGTCTGGTGCTGTCGGTTTCCCAGAGGGTTCCATGACCGACTGCATGACCCGGCGTCTTCTGGTCGCGGCCGCCGGCAGCGGCGGACACATCTATCCGGGGCTCGCGGTAGCCCGCGCCTTTGCCGAGCAAGGGTCCACCGAGGTCCGCTTTGTGGGCACCGCGCAGGGGCTCGAGCGACGCCTCGTTCCGCGGCACGGGTTCCCCCTCGAGCTCGTGGAGGTGCCTCCCATCCGCGGCCGCTCGCCCCTCGTTCTGCCCCGGACCTCGGTCCGGCTCCTCCGTTCGCTCGGCGCGATGCGCCGACTGCTGAAGGAGTTCCGTCCGGACGCGGTGTTCGGGACCGGCGGGTCGGTGTCCGGGGTCGCGGTGTTCGCGGCCCGGCTGCTGCGGATCCCGTCGCTCATTCTGGAACCCAACGCCGAGCCCGGTTTCGCGACCCGCTGGAGCGCGCCGTTCGCGAGCGAGATCGCCGTTGCCTGGGAAGGAACGCGCCGCTACTTCCGGCGAGAGGCGGTGGTTGCCGGCATCCCTGTCCGCTCGGAGTTCTTCGGGATGGCGCCGCCACCCGGCAACAACGGGACCGTCTCGGTGCTCGTTACCGGCGGGAGCCAGGGAGCCTCCCGGCTGAATCGGCTGGTGATGGATTCCCTGCCCGTGCTCCGGGAGCGGGGCGGCGGCCTGCGGATCACCCATCAGACGGGTCCCGCGGAGGAAGCACGGGTTCGCGACGCCTATCGCGACGCCGGACTGGGGGCGCAGGTAGTGGCCTATCTCGACGACATGCCCCAGGCGATGGAGGGGGCGGATCTGGTGGTCGGCCGGGCGGGGGCTATCACCTGCGCCGAACTCCTAGCCGCCGGGCGGCCCGGAATCCTGGTGCCGGCGCCGGTTGCGGGCGGCCACCAGCGGCAGAACGCGGCGGCGCTCGCGGAGGCGGGGGCGGCGCTCACGATGGACGAGAGCGCTTCGGGAGCGGAGTTCGCAAGCGCACTTTGCTCCCTGCTGGACGATCCGTCCCGGCGGGCGAACATGTCGAGCGCCGCGCGCCAGCTCGTGCACGACCGCCCGGCGGAGCGGCTCGCCGCGCGTCTCCACGACCTCGCGGGAGGCTCCAGGTGAACGGTCGCCTACCGGGGCCTTCCACCTCCGGGACGGGGAGCGGGTTGCTGTTCTCGAAACGGACCCGGGTGCACTTCGTCGGCATCGGCGGGGTCGGGATGAGCGGCATCGCCGAAGTGCTGTTGAACCTCGGGTACCGGGTGAGCGGTTCCGACCTCCGGCTGGGCGCGAGCGTCCGGCGGCTGGCTGAACTCGGCGCCATCGTGTTCGAGGGACACGCGGCGGAACAGGTCGAAAACACCGACGTGGTGGTCATCTCCTCGGCCGTTCCCCCGGGCAACCCCGAGGTGACGGCGGCGCGGGAGCGGCAGCTTCCCATCATTCCGCGCGCCGAAATGCTGGCTGAGCTGATGCGGATGAAGTTCGCGGTGGCCGTCGCGGGGTCGCACGGCAAGACCACGACGACCTCGATGACCTCGGTCCTGCTCGATCACGCCGGCCTCGACCCGACGACCGTGATCGGGGGCCGGGTAGCGACCATCGGCGGCGGCGCTCGTGTCGGGAAGTCGGAAATCCTGGTGGCGGAGGCCGACGAATCGGACCGCACCTTCCTGAGGCTGCTCCCGGTACTGGCGGTGGTCACGGGGATCGACCGCGAGCATCTCGACGCTTACGAAGGGATGGACGATCTCGTGGAGTCCTTCCTGCGTTTCATCAACATGACCCCGTTCTACGGTGGTGCGATCGTCTGCATCGACTGCGAGAACGTGCGGTCGCTGCTGCCGCGCGTTCGCCGGCGGGTCATCACCTACGGGCTGTCTCCGGAGGCCGAGATATCGGCTGAGGGGATCTCCATCTCCGAGGACGGCACCCGGTACGCACTACGGATCCACGGCGGCCTTGCCGGCGCGGTCCATCTCCGGCAGCCGGGCCGGACCGCGGTCCTCAACAGTCTGGCCGCGGCCGCGGTCGGACTCGAGTTCGGGCTGGGAACTTCCGCCATCCGGAGCGGCCTGGAGGCCTTCGCCGGAGTCGAACGCCGCTTCCAACGGCGCGGCACGGTGGGTGGTGTCCGCATCGTGGACGACTATGCCCACCACCCGACCGAGATTCGAGAGACGCTCGACGCTGCCCGGGCGGCGTTTTCCGCCCGGACGGTGGCGGTCTTTCAGCCGCACCGCTACAGCCGGGTGCGCGACCTGCACCAGGATTTCTGCCGGGCATTCGGCGCCGCGGACATCGTGGTGGTCACCGACATCTACCCGGCGGGCGAGACGGCGATTCCCGGCGTGGACGGCGCGGGGCTCGCCGAGGGAATCCGCGGCACGGGGCATCCCGACGCGCGCTTCATCGGCCGGCTCGATGAGGTGGCGGGGCGGTTGGCTCCCGATCTCCGCGCCGGCGACGTCGTCATGACTCTCGGGGCGGGAACCATCACCCAGCTTCCGGACATGTTGCAGGAGGTGCTTCGTGAACGGGTGGCGTGATCGGCCAAAGGTGGGCCGGCCGGATCCCATGCCCGTCGAACTTCCTCCGCGGACCGAAGCGGGCGCCCCGCCCCGCCCGGCGGACCGGGAACCGCGTCTCGTGGCTCCGCCGGCCCCGCGAACCCCGCTGCCGCGGCTCGTCGTTCGGATTGCCGTCGGGTCCATCGGGCTCAGCCTCGCTGTCGGCGTCGTCGTCGGACGGCTGACGGCCGTCGAAGCAGCCAGCCCGGTGTCCGAGAGCGCCCCGGCTGAACTGCGGATCAGCGGGGCGGGTCACCTGAACGCTTTTTCGGGCGCCGAGATTTTCGGACCTGGCGGTCTGCTCGCCGACGCCGCGGCGATTCGGAAGCGTCTTCTCGCAACCGGCGTTTTGAAACACGTGTCCGTGGAGCGGGTGCTGCCGGGAGGTGTCCTGGTGCATGTCGAGGAGAAACGGGCCGTAGCTCTCCTCGACTGGGACCCGCCCGCAGCCCTTGCCGAAGACGGGACGGTCCTCGGGCGGGCGACGGTTGCCGATTTCGCCTGGGCGGATGCGGCCGATCTGGTGCTCATCCGCGGCGCAGACCGGGCCGATGCCCATTTCGCCGAACGCGCCTCGCTGGCCGGCCGGCTGGCGGCGGCGCTGACGCGCCGGCCCGAACTGGACCGGCTCGTTTCGGAAGTGGACGTGAGCGGCGGTCCCTACCGGTTGGCGGTGGTCTTCAGATCACCGGCGCTGCCCGTTCTGTTGACGGAACAGGGCTTTTTGGAAGGCTTGGAGCGCGTAGCCGGGCTCCTGCCGGATCTGGTCGGGCGCTGGCCGGGACTCTCGCGGGTTGACGCCCGGGTCCCGGACCGGTTTCTCGTCCGCACCGGGCCGGCGGCCGCCCCGCCCGAACCGCCGGCTCATCCGGTGGGAGGACAGACGCAATGACGAGGCCGACGGATCTGCTCTGCGGCATTGACATCGGATCCGATCAGGTGCGTACGGTGCTCGCCCGCGTGCCCGAGGCCCCCTCCGAGCCGGAGGAGGCTACGCAGCTCGAGGTGCTCGCGGTCGGGCAGGCGGAGTCACGGAACTCCGTCCAGTACGGAGAGGTCGTCCGTCCGAGCGGGGTTACCGAGGCGGTTCGCCAGGCGGTTGAGGAAGTCGAGCAGACCGCCGGGGTGGAGGTCGGGTCGGCGTTCGTCTCGGTGGGAAGCAGGACCCGGCGGAGCATCAACTCCTCGGGCACCATCACCGTTTTGGAACCGCGGCGGCGCATTGCGGAGCCCGATGTCCAGCGGGCCGTGATGGCTGCCGTTCCCCGCTACGGAGGTACCGCGTGGCTCCGGCCCCCGTACGAACTCCTGCACGCGCTGCCCCAGGAGTTCTGGGTGGATGATCTCGACGCCACCGACGACCCGACCGGATGGACCGGAGAAAAGATCGAGACCCGCGTGCATCTGGTGAGTTGTCCGCGCGCCACCCTGCAGCGGATCGAAGAGGCGGTGAATGGCGCCGGCATCCGGATCGAGCGGCTGGTGGCGGCTCCCCTGGCGACCGGCTACGGGGTCCTTGATCCCGAGGAACAGCAGGCAGGCGTAATCGTTCTGGACATCGGCGCGATGACCACGGACATCGCGGTGTTCAGGCGGGGTGCGTTGTGGGATTCGGATTTGATGCCGAGCGGTGGACGCGCCTATACCCGGGATCTCGCCTACGGACTGAAGACCTCCCACGCTCATGCCGAGCGCGCCAAACGCCGCTACGGGGTGGCGCTCATGGAAAAGGTCCCTGCGGATGACTATTTCGAAGTTCCGGTTTCCGGCGGCGGCTACCCGAAGCAGTGGCGCCGCCGTCTGCTCGCCGATGTTCTGCAGCAGCGGGCGGTGAGCGACCTCACCAAGATACGCGAGCAGTTGCAGCGGGTGCCGCGGGAGCTTCCGGGCACGATGGTGCTCACCGGAGGCGGAGCCAATCTCGCCGGGTTGAGCGAGGTGGCCCGGCTGGTGTTCGGCGCCGATGCCGAAATCCGGGGCCCCCGCGGGCTGACCGGGCGGCGCGATCTCGCGACGCGTCCGCACTTCGCCTGCGCCACGGGTCTTTGCCGCTACGGCCTCGTCCATCGCCAGCGAACACCCTCGGCCGGTTCCCGATCCCCCCTCTCTGAAATGGGCCGCGCCATCGGCGACGGCCTCCGGCGGGTCGCCGGACACCTCAAGAAGGCCCAATGAACACTTTCCCGGCGCTGCGCGTCCCGCAGCCGCCACCAGGACAAGGAGCGAACCCATGATCTTCTTCGCCGAAGAAACAACGCCCAAGGCCGGCGATCCCGAAGCCGGTCCCACGGAAACGGAGAAGTCCGCGGCGCCCAAGGACTCACCGCCGGAAACGGCAGCGGAGTCCCCGCCCGCCTCGCAGCCGGCGCTCTTTGCCAGCGCGGACGCCGTCCCCAAGGATGAGTCCGAAGATCAGGAGGCGGCGGCGAAGCCGGAACCCACCGCCGCCCGGGCCGACGAGCCGCCGGCAACGGCGGAGGAACCGGCCGCCGCTGCTGCGGACCCGCCGGCCAAGGCCAAAAAAGCCGTGGCCAGGACCGACGCTCCAGCGATCACGACACCGGAGCCGCCGTCCGTGGCGCCTGACGAGGTGCAGGAAAAGCGGGCCGTCATCAAGGTCATCGGCGTCGGCGGCGGCGGTGGCAACGCGGTCAACCGGATGATCGAGGCCGGGGTAAGCGGAGTCGATTTCATTGCCGCGAACACCGACGCCCAGGTGCTCGAGTTGTCAAAGGCCCCGGTCAGGATCCAGTTGGGCAGCGAGCGGACCGGCGGGCTCGGCTGCGGCGGCGATCCGGAAGTGGGGCGGCTGGCGGCGCGCGACGACATCAACCGTCTCATCGACGTACTGGCCGGCGCCGACATGGTCTTCATCACCGTGGGTGAGGGAGGGGGCACCGGCACCGGCGCGGCGCCGGTGATCGCCTGCGTGGCCCAGGAGATCAAGGCCCTCTGCATCGCGGTGGCGACCAAGCCGATGACCGTCGAGGGCAAGCACCGGAGGACGACCGCCAACGACGGGATCCGGGAACTCCGGGAGTTCGTGGACACCCTCATCTGCGTTCCGAATGACCGGGTTGTCGAGGTCTACGGGAACCTCAAGATCCGCGAGGCCTTCCGGTCCGCCGACGATGTGGTGCGCCAGGCCGTTCAGGGGATCTCGGACCTGATCCAGGTCCCGGGGGAGATCAACCTCGACTTTGCCGACGTTCGCTCCGCCATGCGGCTGCGTGGTGACGCCGTGATGGGCATCGGGCAGGCTACGGGCGACAACCGCGTCGAAGAGGCCACCGAATCGGCGATCTCTTCGCCTCTGCTCGAGGACACCTCGATCCAGGGCGCGACGAGCATCATCGTCAACGTCACGGGAGGCGAGAGTCTCACGCTGAACGAGGTACAGCGCGCCGTCGAGGTCGTCCGGGACGCGGTGGCCCCTGAGGAGACGGGAATCTACGGATCCTCGGACGCCGAAGCGGGAGACAGCATCCTGATCGGTACCGCTCTCGACCCGGCGATGGACAAGACGGGCGAAATCAAGGTGACGGTGGTTGCCACCGGGTTTCCTGACCGAAGCCGCGCGAATGCGACTCCCAACGACTTCGCCAACTACACCCACCGCGCGACCGGAACCTTTGGATCCCGGGGCGCGACTCCGACGTCCGGGCGGCCCGGGCCGGGGGCGCAGGCGGGTCGGACCTCCTCCGGGAGGGTCGGTCGAACCATCCCGAAACTGGATACCTTCCCTACTGTCGCCGATTCGGGGGCGGACCGCGTGGAAGCAACGGGGAGCGACGCCGGGGCGGGCCAGGAGAGCGGTTCGGTCAGTGCTCCCGGCGCCTCCGGTAAGCGGCACGCAGCCGGCGAGCCCATGGCCCTTCCCGACGATCTAGGAGACGACCGGTGGGGCGACCTCGAGACCCCTCCCTACCTCCACCGCCGCCGGTAGGTTGGTTGGGCGACGCGCGACAGCGGGAGGATCGCGCGCCACTGGCCGGCACCGTGGCGCGCTGGCAAGGGAACGCCGGTCTTCAGACCGGCACCGCTGCGCAAAGCGCAGCGAGAGCACGTATCGCCGACGGAGAAAAAGCGCGGGGACGGCTTGGAACGCCGACCTCCGGTCGGCATCGCGCGGGAGCGCGAAACCAGCGCCGATGACGCTGCGCTCTGCCAAGTTGAGCCGGTACGCGCGGACCTGAGAAGTGCCAGCTGACCGCCACCCGATTCCGGTCGTCTTTCCTGACGCTCCGGACGGTTACCGCTGGCAGGAGTTCGGGTCCGACCGCGCGAACGCGCCCGCTTCCGCATGGCCAATCGACGTGCTCGTATCCGAGCAGTTCCCGGCCCTCCACGGCTTCACCTGCCGGCTCCGGAACCGCCAGCGGGACGCCCTGTCCTTCGGAATCCGGGATCAGGCCGACACCGATCTGGATCTCCTCGAACGCGCCACCGGCGCGCACGTCCTGCACTCCCTGCGGCAGGTGCACGGCAACGACGTGCGCGTGGTGAACGAGTCTCCGCGAGTTGGTCATCCGCCTACCGGTGACGTCCTGGTGACCCGGGTCCTCGGAACCGGAGTCGCTATCAAGGCCGCCGACTGCGTCCCGGTGCTACTCGCGGACCCCGTTTCCGGCGCGGTGGCCGGAGCTCACGCCGGCTGGCGCGGCACGCTCGTACGGGTTGTCGAGAAGGCCGCTCGGGCGCTGGCCGCGGAGGCCGGCGCCCGCCCCTCGCGACTGGCGGCCGTCATCGGCCCGGCGATCCGCGTGTGTTGCTTCGAAGTCGGACCCGAAGTCGTTTCCGCGTTCACCGAAAACAGGCACGACGTGGACCGGTTTGCGATCCGGCCGGATGCCGCCGAACGCCCCCACCTTGATTTAGCGCTTGCGAACCGCCTGCAGCTGCTCGAGGTGGGACTCGAGGAGGACGCGATTGAGGATGCCGGGCTCTGCACCCGCTGCCAGCCGGCGTTTCACTCCTACCGCCGCGAAGGTCCCGGGGTGGGTCGCAACTGGTCCGTGGTGGTCGCGCGGGTGGGCGGTTGAGGGTTTTCGTCCAGCACGACCAAGCGTTTCTCGTAATCTCAGGGTGGCGGGGAATGGCCGTTTGATCTCCGTTGAGAGTATCGATTTCAACAAAAGATAAATAGTACTGGCGCGGTGTCATGCGACCCGTTACCCTTAGGGGCTGATGCCCCGCTCCTCTTCTGCCGCCGCCTCCGAATTCCCGCGGCGGGTGCGTGAGGTCCGGAAGGCGCTCGGGTTCAGCCAGGGCCGGCTCGCCGATGTACTCGGCGTGACGCTGCTCACCGTCCACCGCTGGGAAACCGGGAAAGCAGCCCCCCACCGGGCCTCGCTGCGGCGGCTGGCCGAACTGGAGGAACGCGTCGCGACGGCGGCGACGACCCCGCCGCGGTCCGTGGACCTCGGCCCGCCGCCGCTCGATTTCGCCGGCGACCCCGCGGCGATCTCGGCGTTCACCGAGGCGCTCTGTCTCGCCCACGGCCACGAGTTCAATCCGGCCTTCGCCATCGAGACGGCGCGGATTGACCCGCTGCCCCACCAGCGGATCGCAGTGTACGAGCGGATGCTCGCCGAGGACCCGCTGCGGTTCCTCCTCGCCGACGACGCCGGCGCCGGCAAGACGATCATGACGGGCCTGCTCGTCCGGGAACTTCTCTTCCGGCAGCGGATCCGGCGGGTGCTGATCGTCCCGCCCGCCGGCCTCGTGGGGAACTGGGAGCGGGAACTCCGCACCCTGTTCCGGCTCCGCTTCGGCATTTACGACCGACGGCGCGACAGTGCCGCCAATCCCTTCATCGGGGAGGGCGGCGACCGGCTCATCGTCTCCGTGGACACCCTGCGCGGCGACGGCGCCTTCGCGGCGCTCTGCGACCCGGAGGTCCCGCCCTACGACCTCGTCGTCTTCGACGAGGCGCACAAGCTGAGCGTCCATCAGGACAAGGACGGCGTGGAAAAGACGAAGCGCTACCGGCTCGCGGAGGCGCTTGCCGGCCGCCGCGACCCGGGAAGCCGGTTCGGCGGCCTCGGTTGGTCGGCCCGTCATCTTCTGCTCCTGACCGCCACGCCGCACATGGGCCGGGACCTGCCCTACCACTACCTCTGGCGGCTCCTCGATCCGCAGGCGTTCTCGACGGGGGAGGCAGTCCGGCGGCTGCCGGAGTCGGCGCGCGCCCGCCATTTCCTCCGCCGGACCAAGGAGGAGATGGTCGCCTACGACGGGGAACCCCTCTACCTGCCGCGCCACTGCGACACACTCAGCTACGACCTGAGCGCCGGGCCGCACGGCGAGCGTGATCTATACGAGCGGACGACCGCGTACCTCCGGGAGTTCTACGGAAGGGCGCTTTCCAACCGGCCCGCCGTGGAGCTGGCGCTGAGCGTGTTCCAGCGCCGGCTCGCCAGCTCGACGTGGGCGCTGCTGCGGTCGTTCGAACGGCGCATCGAGAAGCTGCAGCAGATCGTCCGCGACATCGAGAGCGGGGAAACCGACCTGGTGGCGCTCCAGCGGCAGCAGTCCCGGGGGAAGCGACAGGACTTCTTCGATGTCCACGGGGCCGACGAGGAGACGGGCGCAAACGGTCGGGAAGAGAACGAGGCTTATGAGGACGAGGTCCTGGGCGCCCTCGCCGTGGTCGCCAAGGAGGATCTCGAGGGTGAAATCTGCGTCCTGGAAGATCTGCGGGACCGCGCCCGGCGGCTTCATGACGCCGGCGATGAGTCCAAGTTCGCTCAACTCCGGCAGGTTCTCGACGACCCGACACACGCCGGGGAGAAGTGGATCGTCTTCAGCGAGCACCGGGACACCGTGAACTATCTGATCCGGCGGCTGGAGGGGCTTGGCTACTCCGGGCGGGTGGCCCAGATCCACGGCGGCATGGACTGGCCGGAGCGGGAGGAGCAGATCGCCAGATTCCGCGACGAGGAGGGCGTCCGCTTCCTGATCGCCACCGACGCGGCCGGCGAGGGGATCAACCTCCAGTTCTGCCACCTGATGGTGAACTACGACATCCCCTGGAATCCGGCGCGGTTGGAACAGCGGATGGGCCGCATCCACCGCTACGGCCAGCTCCGCGAAGTCCGGATCGTCAACGTGATCTCGAAGGACACCCGCGAGGGCCGAGTGCTCGGCGTGCTGCTGGAGAAGCTCGACGCCATCCGCGAGGAGTTGGCCTCCGACAAGGTGTTTGATGTCATTGGCCGGTTGTTCGAGAACCGCTCGCTCCGGGACTACATGGGTTCACTGCTGACGGGGGACGACGAGCGGGACGCGGTCGCGGCGGTCACGGAGCGGGCAAGCGTCGATCGCGTTCGTCAGGTCCGCGCGAAGGAGACCGCCGCCTACGGCGCCCCTGGAGAGGTGGCGGCGCGCCTCCCCGCCATGAACTCCGAGGTGGAGCGCGAGCGGTATCTCCACCTCCTGCCCGCCCACGTCCGCCGCTTCGTGGAGAAGAGCGCCCCCCTCCTCGGACTCGAAGCGCGCGGCGACCTCGACGGCTTCTTCTCGCTCGCCCCCCGGCGGCCGGGCGCGCTTGACCCACTCCTGTCTGCGCTCGACTCCCTACCCGCCGAGGACCGCGAGCGCCTGTCGGTACGGCGGCCCGGCGATGGCGCTCCGGGCGTCTGGCTCCATCCCGGCGAGCCCGTCTTTGACGCGCTGGCCGAAGCAGTCCGGGAGCGGTTCGGCAGGGATGCGGCGCGAGGCGCGATCTTCACCGATCCGCGAGCTGAGCGCCCGTACTTCTTTCACCTGGGTCTCGTCTCCGTCGAAGAGGAGGTTCCGCCGTCCGGGGGGAACGGGGACGGCGCCATCGGCCTCTTCCCCGAGCGCTCCGCGAAGCGCCGCCTGCGGGAGCGGAGGCTGGTCGGACTCCGGCAGGAGGAGGACGGGACCCTCGTCGAGGAGCCGGTCGAGCGGATGCTCCTCCTCCACGGAGCGCGGGGCGCCGCGCCGGGAGCGATTCCGCTGGCGAGCCGCTCCATCGCGATGCGGGTCGAAGCCGCCCGGCAGGCAGAGGTGCTGGCGGAACGGCTGTCGGAACGACGCCGCGAACACGCGCGCCGCGGTGCCGCCGAACGCCGACGCTCCCTGGCCATCGGCTTCGACCTCCGCGCCGCGGAGTTGGCCCGCCGCCGTCGCACACTCCGCGAGAAGGCGGAGCCCGACCCCGCGGAGCTGGACGCTCTCCGCCGGGAGCAGGCGGCGCTCGGAAACGAGCGGACGCGCGCCCTTCGCCAACTAGCCGAGGCCCCTGAGCGCATCCACCCCGGCGCCGCTCGGCTTCTCGCCCACGCGCTGGTCATCCCCGCGCCGGACTCCGCCGATGTCGAACGTTACGACGAGGGCGTGGAGGAGATGGCGGTTCGCATCGCCTCCGAATGGGAGCGCGATCACGGCGGGCACCTGCAGGACGTCTCGAAGCCCGCGAAGGCCCGTGCGGCCGGTCTCTCCGACTGGCCCGGCTTCGACCTCTTCTCGATCCGCGAGGACGGCGTGCGGCGCAGCATCGAGGTCAAGGGACGTGCGGGGCAGGGGGCGATTCAGATGGAGGCGAACGAGTGGAAGCAGGCGTTCCAATTACGCGAGAACTACTGGCTGTACGTAGTCCTCGACTGCGCCACCCCGAACCCGATCCTGCTACGTATCCAAGACCCCGTGCGCCACCTCATCGCGTCCCGCCGCTCCAGTGCGGCCTTCTCGATTTCCGCCGCCGCGCTCCGCCAGGCCGCCGAGCCGGACGCAGCGGCGTGATTCAGTTGACGAATCCGATGCCAAGAAATCCCAACGTCACCGCCAGACAGGGAACGCCGGTGTTCACACCGGCACCGCCCGCCGGAGGCGGGCGAACCACCCGAACCGGATCACGGATCGTTCTGGACTGCTCGGCTCTCGGGACGCTCCCGGGGCAGAGATGCCCCGCATTCTCTCGGCAGCATTTCGCCAGGAGGTACTTAGGAATTGTCAGCGTCTGACGAATCGCGCCGTAACGCGGGCGATTCTTTGAATTACGACGTCCCCGCCGTCCCGGAAACAGGCCTCCGACTCACCAGCGTGCGGATCCGGAACTTCCGCTGCATCCGGGACCTGACGCTCGACCTCGACGAGACTACAGTTCTCATCGGGGAGAACAACTCGGGCAAGACGGCCGTACTCAAAGCCATCGAACTCGGATTGTCCCGACCTCGCGGGCCCGGCGCCCGCGTGTTCGACGAATACGACTATCGCCTTCCCCACGGGAAGGCATCTCCTGAGACCTCCGATCCCATCGAGATCGAATTCCGGTTCGAGGAGCGGGAGGACCGGCGCTGGCCTCCAGCCGTTGCGCAGCGGTTGAATCGAAGCAAGATCGTCTCTGTCGACGACGCGGGTCTCCGGCGAATCACGTTGCGTGTGACCTCGGCGTATTCGGGAGATGACGAACCAGGTTACGCGGTATTCGAGTTCCTGGATGCGGACGGCGGTCTGATGGGCGGAGGCCCGGCGAACCCGAGCCAGACAAACGCGCTCCGCGAGGCCTTCCCGGTGGAATCCGTGGCCGCGCTGCGCAGCGTGCGGCAGGAGTTCTCCAGTCGCGGCGAGTACTGGCGGGGCTTTCTGTCGGTCGGCTCCCTTTCGGAGGAGGATCGGGCGAAGTTCGAAGAAGGATCCGAGGCGCTGAATCAAGCCCTCGTTGACGCCCACGAACCGCTCTCCGCAGTGCGCAGCCACTTGGAGCGCGCCGGAGAGGTCATTGATTTCGGAGGCCAATCCGCCGTGAGTGTGGACGCCCTCCCCACCCGCGCCTTTTCGGCGCTCTCTCGGGCCGAAGTCAGCATGGCGTCGCGCAGCGGGGCGAAGATTCCCCTGCGCCGCCAGGGCGAGGGGACCCAGAGTCTCGCCGTCCTCCTCCTGTTCGATGCGCATCTCAGGTCGCGGATGGACAAGGCGGCGAAGCTGTCTCAACCGCTCACTCTCATCGAAGAGCCCGAGGCGCATCTGCATCCGGGCGCCGTGCGCACGCTGCAGGATCAGGTGGACCGCCTGCCCGGGCAAAAGATCCTGTCCACGCACAGCGGCGATTTCCTGGCGACGGTTCCGGCCACGAGCGTGCGACGGCTGGCGCACCGTGAGAGTGAAATCCAGGCGGGGCGAATCGAACCTGGCTCCCTCTCCGGGAAGGAGCGTCAGTTCGACAGCCACATCCGGCGCAGCCACGGCCGCCTGCTGTTCTCCCGTTGCTGGCTCATCGTGGAGGGGGAGACCGAGGTTGTCCTGTTCGAGGGGATTGCGGAAGCCTTGGGGATGCAACTCGAAAGGGTTGGGGTCCAGTGCGTCGAGTGCGGCCCGCCGGACCCGGAAGTACTATGCGGTGCGGCGAAACAACTCGGAATCGAGTGGTTCGCCATCTTCGACGATGATGCGGCGGGACAGAAATTCAGCGGCAAAGTCCAGACGTATCTGGATGGCGCCACCGCATCCGATCGGGTCGTTCGGCCCTACGAGAGTCCTGAGTTGTTCCTCTGCGAGCATGGATTCGGACATTTGTACGAAAAGAGAATCTCCTCCCAGAAGGCGGCCCCGACGAGCCTCCGCGGGACAACCGAGTACTGGCGGGAGGTCATCAAGGCGCTTGGGAAGTACAGCAAGCCGGAAGTCGTTGCGGAGGCCGTCGAGGAAATGACTGCCGACCCCAATCACGTGCCGGACGCACTGGCTGAAATCGTCGACAAGGCGATCGCGCTCGCTAGGACGGAATGAGCGCACCCGAAAAAAGGCCGAACGCGAACCAGCAGGAAGCGATCCGCTGGGACAAGGGACCTGTTCTGGTTCTCGCCGGTCCAGGTGGGGGCAAGACCTTCGTTCTGACCGAGCGCGTCATTCGCCTGATCGAGGAAAGCCCGAACGACGATTTCAACGTCCTGGCGCTCACTTTCACCAACAAGGCCGCCGCCGAAATGAGGGACCGGGTGGGGAACCGTCTCGGAAGCGAGGGACAGCGCGTCGAAGTCGCCACCTTCCATTCCTTCTGCCTCGGCCTTTTGCGCCAGCATGGGAGCCACATCGGCCTCCGCACCGACTTCGAGCTTCTGATTCAAGATGCCGACCGCATCGCCGTGCTGCGGGAGCTGGAGAGGAAGAACAGCGTCCTCTCCCACTCCGGGCTCACGACCGAAAAGCAGTCTCACGTACTCGGTCGCCTGATGCGATCGGACCAACTCGCCGTGGTCCAGGCGATGGAGGTCGCGGATGCGCCCTCAGGCTTCCAGCGCGGCCAGTGGGTTTCGGCCTATGTGGACTTTCTCATCGCAGAGAATGTTCTGGACTTCGACGCGCTCCTGGTGTGCTGTCTGCGCCTGTTACGGAAGCGTCCGGCGGTAGCCGAACTGGTCCGCATGACCTATCCCTATGTCTGCGTGGACGAATACCAGGACACGAACGAGGTACAGGATCGCCTGCTGCGGCTGCTCTGCCCACCACCTGGCGGCAACCTCTTCATCGTGGCCGACGACGATCAGATCATCTACGAGTGGAACGGCGCGAGCCCGGAGCGTCTGGCCGCTATGCGCTCCGACTACCAAATGCAGGTCGTCGAACTGCCGGAGAGTTTCCGCTGCCCGCAGGAGGTGCTGGCGCTAGCGAACCGGCTCATATCGCGGAACCGGGCGCGATTGCCCGGGAAGACGCCGCTCCAGGGGGAATCGGCCGGGGGCGCTGATGTTGTGCGGCTGCGCGCCTGCCGCGACGAAACCGAGGAAGGTGCCTGGGTCGCTCACGACTTCCGGCGCCGCGGAATCCGCGCCGCGGAGTGCGCCGTTCTTGCGAGAAGTGGACGCCTCGTCGGTCAGGTGCACAAGGCGTTCGAAGCGCTCGGAATCTCGGCATTCCGGGTCGAGCGGAAGTCCGACTACGAGTCCCCCGGGGTCCGGCTCGTGGCGGCGGCGCTCCGGTTGGCGGCATCTCCGGGTGACCTGGAGAAGCTCCGGCGGCTCTGCAAGGCATTCTTTGACGCGACCGGCGTCGGCGTGTCGGTGGAGGATGCCGCCACCGTCGCGGACTTGCAGGGCGGATCCCTGCTCCGGGGCTTCGTGGCGGCCGCGGCCGATGGGGCGTCGGCGCGGCCGGCGGTGCATGCCCTCTGCGCCAGAATCCGGGAACAACTGGTCGAGCGGCTGGACTACCGGGGGTTCGTGGACGGCGCGTTCTCGCTGTTCGAGTCGGACTCGTCCGACTTGGCGTGGTCGGAGGAGGTGAGGACAGCGACACTCCGGGAGGCCGATCGCTGGCGCGAACTGGACGCGGAGATTTCGGGAGCCAGCGGAAGCGACCTGCCACTCCCCCAGATGCTTCAGGAGTTGGATCTGAGGTCAATCACCGAAGAACCCGGGCCGGAACAGGTGCGCTGCATGACGATCCATCAGGCGAAGGGGAAGGAGTTCGAGCATGTCTATCTCGTGGGTCTCGCCGAAGACCAGCTTCCGTCCCACTACGCCAAGAACGGGGGCGAGCATGGGCCGCAGATCGAGGAGGAGCGGCGAAACTGCTTCGTCGCGATCACCCGGGCCAGCCAGACGTTGACGCTCACCTATGCCCGGTCGTACTTCGGCTGGGAGAAAAGCCCGTCCCGGTTCGTCGCCGAGATGGAGTTGGTGGCGCCGACAAGTCCTGTTGGAGTGAGGCAATAGATGTCCAGCCGCGGGTGCGGAACCGGCGGCGGCAGGTCTTGTGGCGCCACGGAGAATTCGGGGCCGGGTGACTTGACGGCAGCGCAGAGCCGCGGGGTCTCCATGCTCCGGGAAACCGTTCGAGGGCTGGATGCGCTTCCACCGTCCGTGTGTCCGAACGACGAGGTCGTCGTGTCCTTTTGGTTCCGCCGCGAGGGGCGGCGCCGGGCAGATCTGCTGCGGGCGATGAGCCGCATCGCGCCGATTCGGGTGGTTGGCAGTCGTTCGCCGAGGCCAATGCGGCCCGGGTCTCCAGAGTGTGCTGCCGAGTGGTTTGTTGCCGCCAGCCGATCATCGTTCCGCCAGCTATTGGAGGAAATGGCTGGTTGGCGTCCCAGTCGGAGGCGTGGCGAACTGTGGGACGCGGTTGCGCGCGTCGCCCTACCGGTACCGGACGAACGTGTCCGCGCGCGGTGGACGGAGCCGGGGAAAAAGGCGCTGGAGGTCGTTCTCCACGCCGGTGATCGTGCGGAAGACCGCCATGTGGTCGACGGATTTCGGGCGCATCTCCGGGACCTTGGCCTTCAGCCGCGCCGCGACCGGGTGCTGTTCGCCGGGAGCCTCGCGTTTCTGGGGCTTCAGGCAGATGCCGACGAAGCCCTTGACGTTGCCCGGTTCGCCTTTGTCCGGGCCGTGTGGGAGATGCCGGGGCTTCGCGTTTGACCATTCGAAGACTAGCTACTCCGCGTAACTCCGTAGCTCGCCGCCGTGACCGGCTTCGATGCCGGCCGAACCGTTGTAAGTGGGCTTGACCGGTGATACCGTTTCACACTTGGTGTGGTCGCTTCTGGCGATGGATCATTGCTGCTAATCTCTTGATTCTACGGCTACTTAGGGGCGACTCTGCTTCAGTCCACCGTCGGACCGTGGACAAACCACGGCCGGGCTGCCGGTCCGCTTGAGAGGCAGCAGTTGACCCCTGTTCGGTCGTCGGAACAGGACTAAGGAGGTGCCAAGGATGCAAGTCGGAACCACCCAAAAAACACCGGTTCGGCGCCTCCGACTGGATCGCCACAATCCGCGGCTGGTAGGCCAAGACGACGATGCATCGGAGGAGTCGATCATCGCGCGCCTCTATCGCTCAGCGGAACTCGACGAACTCCTCCAGTCCGTATCGACCAACGGGTATCTGGACATTGAGCCATTGGTGGGTGTGCGTGAGCCCAACAACGGGGTGCTCACGGTACTTGAAGGGAACCGGCGGCTCGCAACGCTGCGTCTGCTCCAGGACGCGAATCTGGTCGGAAGGATCAACTCCTCACAGAATCTCCGGATTTCCGTCCCGGAGGTTGACGACTCCCTGAGGCCAACGCTTCAGAAGGTCTCAGTTCACCTCGTTGCCAGCCGCGAGGATGCCCGCGCATTTATCGGCTTCAAACACATCAACGGTCCGGCGAAATGGGACGCTTACGCCAAAGCGCGGTTCGCAGCGGCTTGGTATAAGGCAACGAAAAAAGACGGCACAGATCTCCAACAGATCGCAAACGCTATCGGAGATCGACACGATACGATCAAGCGAATGGTGTCAGCCATCTATGTGTTGGATCAGGCGCGCGCAGAGCAGCTTTTCGATGTCGAAGACTGTTACACAAGAAAATTCAACTTCTCTCATCTCTATACGGCGCTCTCTCGTTCCCAGTACATGACGTACCTAGGCCTCAGTGCGGCCTGGTCGCGACACGACCCGACACCAGAGCAGATCCCCGGCGAGAAACTGAATGAGCTTCGGAAGGTTCTCACGTGGGTGTATGGATCGAAGAAAGATGCCAAACCGCCAGTCGTACAAACACAAAACCCCGACATCAAGCTCTTGGGAGAGGTTCTCGCCAATGCAGAGGGTCGCCATGTTCTCGAGGAAACCGGGAACCTCAAAGAGGCGCATGCCAGCACGGAACCAGTGGACCGACACTTCACTGCATCCCTTCTACGAGCGCGTGGCGCTATCCGAGACGCCGCCGGGTCCCTGCGAGCCTACGATGGCCGTGACAAGTCGCTTCTCGACATAGCTGAGGATGTCAAGGAAACTGCCAGCAGCGTGTACTTGAGTATGATGAAGAAGCACCGCGATGCAAGTGCAGGCTGATGGCGCCATATCTTCCGATAGACGCAGTAACCCCTCCGGCTATCGACGTTGATTTGGTCGCAGATTTCCTGGAGTTGACTGCCTTCTTGGCGGACTATCGGACGGCCCGGATGTCGGACCTCACGAACCCGCTGGCTCTGGGTGCCGCAGAGGATCATGCGAATCTGCACAGTGAAATGGAGAACGGCCAGGAGGAAGTCGTCTCGAGCGCCCTAGCGCGGATTCAGCAGCGTGAGACGGTCCTTGGATCCACATATCCATTTCTGATCGACGATGAAGGCGACATGCTGAAGTATGAGCCACAAGAAGGGTCGTTCGGCCAGATGGCATACCTGTTGAGCCTAGTGTTGTCGAACCTGCGATCCGTATCGCCCGTGCTCGACGTTTCAGATCTTCACCCGGAGCCCGGCGAGGAGCGCAAGATTCGCCAGTACTTTCAGTATGTCGCGACGGCGGCTTTGGCAGCGGAGGTGCATGGCGAGGCTTGGTCGTTTGGATTTCCTCGACCGGACCGGACAGGGTTTATTGAGAAGCTGAAGGAGATCTGGAAACAGCTGGGCGATGGATTCGTCGAGGTTCAAGTCGGTGCGCCGCAGCAGCCCAAGGACGATCAGATAGATGTCTTCGCTGCTCGGCTGCACTGTGATGGCCTTCCTGGAATCCCGCTCGCGGTGGCGCAGGTTGCTACCGGCCGGGACGCGAAGCAGAAGTCGCTGAGGGGACACATCAGTGCGTTCAAGGGCCGATGGTTCAGAACACAACCTGTGACCGATTGGATGATCTACATGATCATGCCCTTCGCAAGGACTGAGGATGAGTTCGTCGATGACGTCCGAGTGCTAGGGAATGTTCTGCACCGGCTTCGAGTGCCCCGCCGTGTGGCGGAAGCAGGTCGACTCGTTGACGCTGGCGTGAGGATTGAGGGGTACCACATGTTGAAGGAGATCCCACACTGGATCGACGGGTACCGCCAACGTACGGGGGCAGCGGCATGAGGCATCGCTTTCACTCGATTTGCCCGTACTTCGCGATGTTCCCCGAGACCTTCGTGGAGAAACACCTTGCGGCGAGTCCGTACGACGGTGTCGTTTTCGATCCTTACTGTGGACGGGGTACCACGTTGTTCCAGTCCCTGTTGCAGGGACGCGCCGCAGGTGGCTGCGACCTGAATCCCGTAGCCGTTTGCATTTCGGGAGCGAAGGGAAACGCCCCGATGTTGTCGGATGTGAGGGCACGACTGGACGAGCTTCGACGTGGATTCGCAGAGCCGAGCGATGGCGTCTGGGAGGGCGACCTGGGAGATTTCTTTGAACTTTGCTTCGACCGCGCAACGCTGGTGCAGGTGCGGTATTTGCGGTCCGCTCTGGACTGGCGGAACTGCAAGGAAGACCGGTTCATCGCCGCGCTTTGTCTGGGCGCGTTGCACGGTGAGTCACACCGGTCTCCGAACTACTTCAGCAACCGCATGCCGCGAACGATCAGCACGAAGCCTGATTATTCGGTCCGATGGTGGACTAGTCGCGGTTACGCGCCGCCACGGCGGGATGCGTTCCATATCCTGGATCGAATGCTGGACTATCGCTTTCGAAGTCCCCCACCGGAGGGATCCGCACTAGTTGCCGAAACAGATGCTCGGTCTGCAGCAGCTCAATTGCCAGAGCTTGCTGGACAGGTGACCGATGTAATCACATCGCCGCCTTATCTCGACACGACGAACTACCGTGAAGACCAGTGGCTAAGGCTCTGGTTCCTCGGCGGGGAGCCCCTGGTGCCGCGGGGGCGGCGGGACGATCGTCATTACTCAAAGGACAGTTACTGGGAATTCATACAAGACTCTGTCAAGGGATTGTCTCCGCTGCTGGCTGATCGAGTGAGGATAGTAATCCGGATTGGAGGACGTCGCCTTCAGAAGGCCGAGTTGAGATCGGGTTTGTTGAGGTCGCTGACGGAAGGTCTGAAACGTGAGGTGCGGCTTCTCGATGATGGGGTCACGGCCGAAGTTGGCAAAACACAAGCGAACGCGTTTCGTGGGAAGAAGGTGTCGCAAATTCGAGAACACGATTTTTGTTTCACGGCATAGCGGTCGGAGCCTGGACGCCCATTCATGGCGAGATTCCGTCGGATGTCCCGATCCGACCGGGCGCGGAGTGATGTTGGGTGTGGCGCGCGGTGTCGGTGGCTGGCTACGGATTTGATCGGCCGTAGCAATTCTCTGCGGACGGACAGAAGCTGGATTTCAGTGTCCGCGGCCGGGACCCGCGTCGAATATAGGAGGAATGGACAAGCGAGTTGGAGCATAGGCCGCGAGAGGAACCGTTCCGTCATCGTGGTAGAAGGCGACGGAGGACCGTGCGTGCTACTGCCGTGCGGTCGTCATACTGCGGAACATGCAGAGGAAAACGGAAGCAAATGAAGACGAGGAGTGTTCGAGACTGAGAGTGTTGGTGGACGGGATTGTGAAGAGCGATGACTAGGCGGTTGATTGAGGCGGCGTTTCCGCTTAGGGAGGCGTCGCTGGATTCTGTGCATGAGAAGAACGTGCGGCATGGGCATATCTCGACGTTGCACATCTGGCCGGCTCGGAGGCCGCTGGCGGCTTGTCGGGCGGCGTTGCTGGCGACGCTGCTGCCGGATCCGGGGACTGACGACGGGCGTCGGGAGTTGAGGCGGCGGATCGGCGGGCTGATCGAGGAGAAAGCGGGGGCGGACGGGCGGATGAAGGAGGAGACGGTCGGGGGGATCCTGCACTGGGGCCGGGAAGGATTGCCCGAGGTCGCCGCGCTACGGGAGGAGATTCGCGAGGCGTTCGGGGGCCGGGCGCCGCGGGTGCTGGACCCGTTCGCGGGGGGTGGGGCGATTCCGCTTGAGGCGATGCGGCTCGGGTGCGAGGTGACGGCCTCCGACATCAATCCGGTTGCCTGGTTCATCCTGCGCTGCACGCTGCACTACCCGCGGCTGGTGGGTACGGAAAAGTGGGCGCTGCCGGCGTTCGTGAGGGAGGATGCGGAGTTCCTGGACGCGCTGGGGAAGGCCCAGGGCGTCCGCCGTGGCGGCAGGTCGCTCTTCGCGTCGGGGCGAGCGATCGAAGCGGAGTTCGCGTGGCATCTGCGGGCGTGGGGGAAGCGGGTGCTGGATCGGGCGCGGAAGAAGCTGGTGGCGCGGTATCCGACGTACGCGGAGTTCGAGCCGGTGCGGCGGAAGGGGAAGAAAGGACGGTCACGAACCGAGCGGCCCTTCGCGCCCCGCGAACGGCGACTGCTCGCGCCGGACGCCGAAGGGCGAGTTTCGACCGATTCGTTGAACACGGAGTTCGATTCCTTCTATCTGGACGACGAGGCGAATCCGCGCTGGGTGGCGAAGCCGACCGTTGCGTACCTCTGGGCGCGGACCGCGGCGTGCGGGAACTGCCGGGCCGAGATTCCGCTGCTGAAGACGCGGTGGCTGTGCAAGAAGGCGGGGAAACGGGTTCGGCTCACGATGGAGGCGCGGGAAGACGGGCGCGGGGTGACGTTTGGGGTGGAAGGCGGCGTTCCGGAAGGCGCGGGCGGTCCGGCGGCGCGGCGGGAGCACGACAAGGCGCTCGGCGCGGGGACGATGAGCCGGAGCGGGGCCGCCTGTCCGTGCTGCGGGGCGGTGGCGACGATGGGCGACCTGCGGGCGCAGGGGAAGGCGGGGCGGCTCGGCGAGCGTATGACGGCGGTGGTGGTGGACGGGCAGCGGGGGAAGGAATACCGACTGCCGACGGAACTCGAACTGGACGCGGCTCGGATCGGCGCGGAGGAACTGGATTCGCTCTATGCAGAGATTCCCTTCGGGATTCCCGAGGAACCCACTCCGGGCGAGGGTGCGCTCGGAATGCGGATTCCCCGATACGGATTCGACCGCTGGCGCACGCTCTTCACAGATCGGCAACTGTTGACGCTCGGGACGTTCGTCGGGGAGATTCGTGGGGTTGCGGAAGAGCTTCGGGACTACCCGGAGCCGTGGCGCGAGGCATTGATCGCCTACTTGTCGCTCACCGTGAGCCGGTTGGCGGATCGCGGCAGTTCGCTTGCGACGTGGACGAACGATCGAGACACCATCCGAAGCACCTTCGCTCGATTCGCCCTTCCGATCGTTTGGGATTTCGCCGAGTCCTGTCCGTTGGCCGATACGACCGGGGGGTTCGTACAGGCAGTTGAGTGGATCGCTCGCGTTGTCGAACACACGCAGAAGGCGGCGGCGACTGTGCCGCGCCCTACTACGAACCGGGCCTCCGCGACCGCCGTGCTTCCCGAGGGGTTGGATGTCATCTGCACTGACCCGCCGTATTACGACGCGATCCCCTATTCGGACCTGATGGACTTCTTCCACGTCTGGTTGCGCCGCGTCCTCTACGGCCTGTCTTCGGAAACCGACGCTGTCTTCGCCGCACCGCTCGGCCCCAAATGGGACGCCGACAACGGCGATGGAGAACTGATTGATGACGCGGCCCGCTTTGGCGGGAATCGCGAGGCATCCAAGCAGAACTATGAGGACGGAATGGCTCGGTCCTTCTCGCGCTTCCGCGAAGCGCTGAACGAGGACGGCCGACTGGTGATCGTCTTCGCCAACAAGCAGCCGGACGCCTGGGAGACGCTGGTGGCCGCCCTGATCGAATCCGGTTTCGTGGTGGACGCCTCGTGGCCCATCCAGACGGAAATGCAGAACCGCCAGCGTTCGCTTTCCTCCGCCGCCCTCTCCTCATCCATTTGGCTGGTCTGCCGCAAGCGCTCGGAGACCCGCGCCGGTTGGGACTCCGGCGTGCTCGCCGACATGGAGGCGAACATCACGAAGCGCCTCCACGACTTCTGGGACGCGGGCATCCGCGGCCCCGACTTCGTCTGGGCGGCCACCGGCCCGGCGCTCGAAGCGTTCAGCCGCTATCCGGCGGTCCGCAGGCAGGACGCTCCCGGCGAGACCCTCAGCGTCACCGAGTTCCTCCGCCACGTCCGGCGGATGGTGGTCGGCTTCGTGGTGGGCCGGGTGCTCCCGGACGACGACGGCGGTCAACGCGGCGAGCTCGACAACCTCACCACCTACTACCTCCTCCACCGCCGCGACTTCGGCCTCGGGGCGGCCCCCGCCGGGGCGGTCATCCTCTACGCCCTCTCCTGCGACCTCTCGGACAGCGACCTTGCCGGCCGCTGTGATCTCATCGCCCGTGGGAGTGCCGGCGGCGGGGACGAAGACGGGGAACCGGCGGGCGCCTCCGGCGGCGAGGCGAAGCTGAAGCCCTGGGACCGGCGCAAGTCCCGGAGCCTCGGGGAACCTTCGCAAAGCGGTGCGTCTCCGGCGCTGATTGACTGCCTCCACCGGCTGATGCAGCTCTGGAAGACCGGCGAGCAGAGCCGGGTGGACGCCTACCTCGAGGCGCGCGGCCTCTGGAACCAGGAACTCTTCCGGCAGGTCGCGCAGGCCGTCCTCGACCTCGCCGAACGGGGCTCCGAGGAACGCTCGCTCCTGGAGTCGATCCAGAACCACCTCAGTGCCCGCGGCGGCGCGGCGGCCCCCCGCTATGCCGGCACGATCTGAGACGCCAGGGAGGGATCCCGTCCTCTCGTCGCCCGCCTCGAATGGAACATCAGCAGCCCCTCGCACTCCCGGGTCGTGATCCCGGGGGAGCTCCCGTCGATAACGGGGGTCTGCCGGTGGAGTTCCCGTCGATAACGGAGGTCTGCCGGTGGAGCTCCTGTCGATAGCGTGGATCTGCTGGTGGAGCACCCGTCGATAACGCGGAACCTCCCGGGGTCGCGCGACAGATGCGACAACCGGGGTTCCGGGGCGGGGGCGGGTACGCTTCCCCAGAACTTGTACTCCCCGGGGAGGGAACCTTGACGAAAGCGAAGCGGGCGACGCCTTGGCGCGAGGTGGTGCGGCTCAAGGAGGAGTTGAAAACGGGGGAACTCTCCCTGGCGCAGTTCGCGGCCGACCTGCACGAGGTGGCGCAGGGGGCGGGGAAGCGGCCGGTGTACGAGAACCCGGCGAAGTTCTTCGCGCTGACGTTCCCGACGCACGCGCTCCGGGAGCTGGTGAAGGACGTGGCGCACCGGCTCGACGGGCAGAGCGACAAGGCGGTGCGGCAGCTCGAACTCACCTACGGCGGGGGAAAGACCCACACGCTGATCACGCTGCATCACCTCTTCCGCGATCCAGCGTCGCTTCCCGATCTGGCGGCGGTGCGGGAGTTCCGGGAGGCGGTCGGACGGGAACTCCCGCGCGCCTTCGTCGCGTCGCTCTGCTTCGACAAGATTGACGTGGAACGGGGGATCGAGGACGTGCGCGGTCCGGGGAACGAGCGGCGGACGCTCCGTCATCCGTGGAGCGTCCTGGCGTTCCAGCTTGCGGGTGACGACGGACTGCGCGACCTCCACGGCGAGGAGAAGGCGGAGGAGCGCGAGACGCCGCCCGCCGAACCGCTGCTGGCGAAGCTCATCGCGCGTCCGCAGCGGGAGGGGAACGCGACGCTGATCCTCGTGGACGAAGTCCTCATGTACGCCCGCCAGAAAGCGGGGATGAGCGCCACCTGGCGGAGCCGCATCCAGGACTTCTTCCAGTATCTCGTGCAGGCGGTCTCGCGCGTGGATCGCGCGGCGCTGGTGGCGTCGCTGCTCGCCACGGATCCGGCGAAGCAGAGCGATGCGGAAGGGAAACTGCTGATGGGGGACCTCTCCAACGTGTTCCGGCGGCAGAAGGAGGAGGGCGTGCAGCCGGTGGCGAAAGAGGACGTGGCCGAGGTGCTGCGCCGCCGCTTCTTCGTTCCCAAGGACCTCGCGAATCCCGACAGCTACCGCCATCACGTGATCGCCGCCGTCCGCGACCTCGGCCGCCTCGACGAGCACACCCGGAAGAACGCGAAGGCGGAAGAGGAGCGGTTCCACGCCAGCTACCCATTCCACCCCGACCTGACCGAAACCTTCTACAGCCGCTGGACGCAACTTGACGGCTTCCAGCGCACGCGCGGGATCCTCCGTACGCTGGCGATCGGGCTGCGCGAAGCCGCGGCGTGGGATCCGTGCCCGGTTATCGGGCCGGCGGTGCTGCTCGGAGCGCCGGGGGCGGAGAGCGCTTCGGCGGCGCTTTCGGAGCTGGCCGGCGTGGCGACCACCGAGCAGGTCGAAGGGAAGCGCACCGAGTGGAAGCAGTTGCTGGAACGGGAGTTGGCGCTCGCCCTGCAGGCGCAGGACGAACTTTCTGCGCTCGCGCCGAAGCGGGAGGTCGAGCAAGCGGTGGTCGCGGTCTTCCTGAACTCCCAGCCCCTCGGCCACAAGGCGCACACTCCGGAACTCGTGCGGCTCGTCGGAACGGGGTCGCCGGACGGAATTGAACTCGACAAGGGCCTCCAGCGCTGGCGGGATCTCTCCTGGTTCCTCGACGACGAGGACACCGGGGGGACGCGTCCGGACGGCCGCCGCGAACTGCCGAAGTCGTGGCGGCTCGGCAACCGGCCCAACCTGCGGCAGATGCACGACGAGGCGGTGCGCCAGCGGGTGAGCGCCGATGCCGTGGAAGAGCGCCTGGTGGCCGCCATCCGCAAGGCGAAGAGCCTCACCGAGGGAGCGACCGCCGCCGGAGCGCAGGTCCATCTGCTTCCCCAGCAGCCCGCCGACCTGCCCGACGACTCCCGGTTCCGGTTCGCGGTGCTCGGGCCGGACGCGGCCTCCGAGTCGGGCAAACCGAGTGCGGCGGCGAGGCGTTTCCTCGACGAGACCACGGGAGCGGACCGGCCCCGCGTCCACCGGAACACGGTGGTGTTGGGAGTTCCTTCGCGGGACGGGCTGGACGCGGCGCGAACCGCCGCGCGGAACCGGCTCGGTTGGGAGGAGGTCCAGGCGCAACTCAACGAGGGCGGACACGCCGTGGACCTGACGCAGCAGCAGCGGCTGAAGGCGAGGCTCCGGGACGCCGGCGTCCGGCTTCCGGAGGCCGTGCGGCACGCGTACGGGATCGTGGTCACCACGGACACCGGGAACCGGGCGCAGGCGTTCCGGCTGAGCGCCGCGGGCGGGCCGCTCTTCGCCCAGATCAAGCTGGATGCGCGGTCGCGCATCCAGGAGACCGCGGTGGAACCGGCGGCGCTGCTCCCGGGAGGGCCGTACGAACTCTGGAAGGACGACGAGCCGTCGCGGCGGGTGACGGAACTGGCGGACTCGTTCGCCCGCTATCCGCGGCTGCCCAAGCTGCTGAAGTCCGAGGTGGTGCGGGACACGGTGCTGCGCGGCGTCGAGGAAGGACTGTTCGTCGCCCGCGTGGCGCGTCCCGACGGGACGGCGCGGACCTTCTGGCGCGGGCCGGTGGATCCGGAATCGGCTCGGGATCCCGGACTCGAGGCGATCCTGCCGGAGAAGGCTGACCTCGCCAGCCTGGATCCGGGGATGCTAGGCCCCGGAAAGCCTTGCCTGCCGGAACTCTGGTCCGGTGAGGCGTTGCCGTTTTCCGACGTGCTCGGGTACTTCGACGGTTCCCGGACCGTCGTGGTGGGCGAGAGTGGATTGGATCGGGTGACCGTGCCTCGGTGCGATCCCGACGTTGTGCGCGATGCGGTGGCGCGCGCGGTCGAGGGGGGCGTGGTCTGGCTGGTCAACGGGCCCACCTCGCTCTGGAAGGAGCCGCCGCCCCGGGCGACTCTTGACGGGAGCGCCGTGCTGCTGCGGCCTCCGGAGCTGGTCTCGCCGTCCGACCTCCTGCCGGAGTCGCTGCCGGGCGCATGGACGGATGGCGCAACGAACGGAGTCCGCCTGAACCAGGCGCTCTCGCAGGCGCGCGGCGAAACGGCGCCGTGGGGGCTTGTTCGCGAGAGCATCCGGGCGGCGGTGAACACCCGCTGGCTGACGCTTGTCGGCGGCGCGGTGGATTGCGCGTTCGACCAGGCCGGGCAGTTGCTCCTCGAACGTCCCGCGGAAACGCCCGAACCACCGTCGGCGCCGCCCGTTCCCGGCGGGGCGGTGCTGGAATTGGGCGAACTTCAGGACCTTGCCGACCTGGCGCCGGAACTGGCGAGCCTGGCGGCCGGCTACGGGTTGCGATATCGGGTTCGGGCGGAATTGGATGGGGACGCGGACGCCGGAGTACGCGCCGACGTGAACGAACGTCTGGCCGGGATCTCTGGGGACCTGAAGGTGGAGTAACGATGATCCGAAGGATTCAGGCGCCTGGAAACCGCCGGTTGTGGCTCGGGGAGGCCGAACTCGACAGTCAGGGAGTGGCCTGAATCCCGGTCGCCTGCCGGAATGCGCGATCGGGCTTCGACGGTCGGGCTTCGACGACCAAACTCCGTTCCAGTTTCCCGAGTGCAGCTTCGACCTGACCGATGTGGGAGCGGTGGTCCACATCCAGCAGCCGCCGGATCGTGCCTTCGACCGTACCGAGTCGCCGCGCCAGTTCCACATTCGTAACGCGTTGCTCCAGCATCGTCTGATAGAGCGCGAGTTTGGCGGCGACGAGCGCCGGCACCGGGATCAGGGGGCGTCCGCGAGCCCGGGACGCGATGGGTAGCGGGCGGCGCTCGAGGATGTAGCCGCCAAGAGCCGCAAGGAGACAATCCGCCGCTTCGGCGAGCGCTTCCTCCCGGTCCGCTCCGGAAGTCAACGCCTCCGGAATGTCGGGAAAGGAGACGAGTACGCCCTCGTCGGTGGATGCAAGAGTTACCGGATATGCGAAACGAAGAAGGCTGGACACGTCAATAACCTCAGTAATATCAATTTGTAGTCAGATTTCAAGATGACGTTGGTCTGTTCTGGAGGATCGGACCTTTTGGCCATGGAGGAGTCAGGGCGGAGTCAGACGCTGTGGAGGTCCTTGATGGTGAGACCCAACTGATCGAGCCTCCCCCGCAGTTCGCCGCGCAGAAGCTGTTTGCCGCGACGGGTAGCCATGGTCCATTTCTCTCCGTAGTAGAGGCGGCCGTGGCTTCCCTTGCCTGGACGCGGCTCATATCGAGTCTCGATGCCACGCTTTTTCTCGAGCCGGTGGATCTTGCGAATCAGTTCCTTGTCCGACATGGAGTTTTGGTTCGTTCTGTCTGCATCGTTGCGTCGCCCCGAATCCGCCCGTGGATGAAGGGTGCGGGGATCTGCGTAATCGTACACATATGTACGACAAGCATCAACCTTCGGGAAGCTCGGCTCGCCATGAGCGCGGAAGTTGCGTCCGGCGTCGCCGCGCCTTTGGCGACGCGGAGCCGCGTGGTTTCGCTGCGCTGTCCCGCCGCGCTGCCGGTGTAAACACCGGCGGTCCCGTCCCTACGCGACCAGGCGGTCGGCCTTGGCGAGTTGGTCCTTTAGCAGGCTGTCCTTCATCCCGGTGTCGAGGAAACTCCAGGGGAGTTCCTCGTCGAGTCCCCGCTGCCGGTAGAGGTAGGCGTCCAGCGAGAGTCCAGCGTCCTTGAGGCTCCGGTTCAGACCCCGGCCCTCGGCGAGGGCAAGGATCACCGGCGCGAGGCGGCGGTCGCCGAGGGCGAGGAGCGCCTGGAGGCGTTCCATCCGGGGGGATTTGCAGTGCGCTTCCACCCCGGCGAGAGATCCCAGCTCGCGCTGCAGATACCGGATCCGCGCCGTCAGCAGCGGGAGCGGCGCCATGGGACGCCACTGGAAGGGAGTGCCCGGTTTCGGGATGAAGGGGTTGACGCTCGCGATGGTGCGGCCTCCGCGCCGTTTCGCCCGCACGAGGTCCCGGATCCGCCGCACCAGCGGCACGATGGCCTCCACGTCCGCGTCGGTCTCTCCCGGCAGCCCCACCATCAGGTAGAGCTTCAGGTTCTCGACCCCCGCCTCGAGCAAGGTCTTTGTCTTGTCCAGGATCTCGTCGTTCGTGACCCGCTTGTGGATTGCCTTCCGCAGCCGGTCGGTGCCAACCTCCGGAGCGATGGCGACGGTCCGTTCCCCGCTCTCGGCGAGCGGCCGGACAAACTCGTCCCGGACGTCTTCGAAGCGAATGGACGAAACGCTGACTCGAAATCCCTGATCCCGGAGATCCGAAACCAGCGGAACGATCTCGCGATGGGCGCCCACCGCGGTGGAAACCAGTCCGATCCGGTCGGTGTGAGGGCGGGCCATACGGGCCAGCGCCAGCAGACGCTCCACCTCGAAGGAGCGCTTGGGCAGATAGTTGTATCCCGCCCAGCAGAAGCGACACAGGGTGGGGCAGCCTCGCGACACTTCGACCAGGAACTTGTCCGACATCTCGGTGTCCCGGGTGAGGATGTAGGTGGCCGGAGGCGGGAACCGGGCATCCTTGCCCATGCGGGCCCGCACCACCCGTGACGCGCCCCGGACCCGGCGGCGGAGCACTCGTCCTTCCGGCGCGTACTCGACCTCATGGGTGGCCGGTACGTAGAACCCGGACTCCTCGGCAAGACCTCGGAGGCGCTGTTCCCGGGTCTCCGCCTGCAGGATCCCGGTGAGGGCCGGGAGGAGCGCCTCGGCTTCTCCGACCCCGAAGGCGTCCACGAACGGGGCGAGGGGCTCGGGGTTCAGGAACGTGACCGGGCCTCCGGCGATGACCAATGGATCGCGGGCGCTGCGATCTTCCGCCAGCGGGGGGATCCCCGCGAGTTGCAGCATCTCGACGAGGTGGACCACGTCGGGTTCGAAGGTGATGGAGAACGCCACCACATCGAAACCCCGCACCGGACTTCCGCTCTCGAGCGTACGAAGAGGGAGCCCGGTCCTGCGATATTCGTCCATTTCGGCCCGGTCCGGAAGGAAGAACCGTTCGCTCGCCGTGTCCGGCAAGAGATGAAAGAAGCGGTGGACGGCCTGGAAGCCCACGTTGGACATTCCGAGTGCGTAGCGGTTCGGGTAGCCGACGGCGACCCGGAGTCCCCGGGGCGCAACGCTCGCGGGCGGAACCGGCAGGCCGGCGTCCGAGTCTTCGAGCCAGGTTTCCCGAGCGCGCCTTCTCTCGGCCCGCTCTCTGAGGAGCCGGCTCATGCGCAGGGGCCTATGGACAGGGTGACGTGAGCGCCGAAGCCGCCAATTCTCCCGGTGGGACGGCAGTTCGGCCGGGGCGGATCGCCGGCCGAGCGCCCACTGGGAGAAACGCTCATATTTGGTCCGCCTGCATTTCCCGGGTATGAAAAGGGCGGAGCCGCGGGCAGGGGGAGCGGGGAGCGGTCACGGCATCCGGGACTGGGACAGGGTGCGGAGCTTACGTTGGCATGGTGCAGCGTCATCGGCGCTGGTTTCGCGCTCCCGCGCGATGCCGGCCGGAGGCCGGCGTTCCAAGCCGTCCCCGCGCTTCTTCGCTGTCGGCGATTCGTGGTGCCGGTCTGAAGGCCCCCACCGGGAGAACTGGCCGGCGGTCCCTGGCCGGTGCGCCGTCCGGGCTTTCGGCGTCCCGGCGGGGCGGCATGACCCTGTTCATAGGCTCCTAGTCGTCCGGTTCCAGGAACAGGATGCGGGCGCAGGTCTCGCAGGCCAGGATCGAGTGTCCCACGTGCATTTCCTCGAGGAGCTGGGGCCGGAGGCGCACGTTGCAAGCGGTGCAGCGCTCATCCCGTACGGGCGCCACCGCAATACCGCGCCGTGCCCCGCGGATTCGCTCGTAGCGGGATGCGATTTCTTCACAAAGACCGGCAAAGGTCTCGGCGCGCCGCTTGCGAAGCTGATCCCGCTTGCCTTCCTGCTCCCGGGCCCGGGACCGGACTTCGGTCTTCTGCACTTTCAGCACGGTGCTGCGGTCGCGAAATGTCTGCTTGCGGCCGGCGAGCGTCTTTTCCAGCTCGTCGGTCTTTTCCATGAGAGCGAGGATCTGATCCTCGATCGTTCCGACTCTCGTCTTGGTGTTGGCGATCTGCTGCTGCAGTCCCTTGTATTCGTCGTTGCTGCGAGCCCCGAGCAATTGGTCGCCGTACTTCTCCAGGCTCGTCTCCGCCTCTTCGAGTTCGGTTTCGGACCGGCGACGTTCCGCCGCCGTCTCCTTGAGTTCCTCCTCCGCCGCGCTCACCTGCGATCTCGCGGTCTCGATCTCGCCGTCAATCCCCTCCAGCGTGCCCGGCACCCGCGCGAGTTCCCGATCGTAGGCCGCGAGCCGTATATCGAAGCCCTGTACCTCCCGGAGCGTCGCCAGCTCGGGAAGCACGGCGTCAACCCTTCTCGGGAGGCGCGCTGCGGGCGACTCGGATCGGGCGGAGGGACGACCCGGGAACACCAGCGAAACTGCGGCCGGTGGGCCCACCAGGACTTGAACCTGGGACCAACCGGTTATGAGCCGGCCGCTCTGACCACTGAGCTATGGGCCCGGCCGATCGAAGGGGCCGCTGAGTAGGCGGTGGATAAAGTCGCCTGAGCGCCGAGGCGAGGGAGGCGCCCGGCGGACAAGGCGCGCGAGGGAGGAGCCCCCACCGGGAGAACTGGCCCGGGCGTATTTCGACCGAAGCGCAACGCTGAGCGGTGCGAAGCAGTGCGGTTCCGCCGGGATGGATCGCGCGCCGAACGCCACGTGACTTTGTCCACCGGCTGCTCGGGTTCATTCCGAGAACTGCCGCAGCTTGCGGGCGCGTGCCGGGTGACGCAGTTTGCGGATGGACTTCGTCTCGATCTGCCGAATGCGCTCGCGGGTTACCTCGAACTGCTTCCCGACCTCTTCGAGAGTCTTTTCCTGGAGTCCTCCGAGGCCGAACCGGCTTTCGAGGACGGCTTCTTCGCGCGGGGTCAGGGTCTTCAACACGGCTTCGATGGTTTCCTGTAGCCGCTTGTTGATGACGAGGTCCTGTGGCGAGGGGGCGTTCGGGTCCTTGATGAAGTCGCCGAGATGGCCGTCGTCGTCCTCGCCGATCGGGGTCTCGAGGGAGATCGGTTCCTGGGCGATCTTCATGACCTTACGCACCTTGGACGGGGTCATGCCCATCCGGTTCGCGATCTCTTCCTGGCGCGGTTCGCGACCGAGTTCCTGCACCAGGCTCCGCTGGGTCCGGTGCAGCTTGTTGATGGTCTCGTGCATGTGCACCGGGATTCGGATCGTTCGGGCCTGGTCCGCGATCGCGCGGGTGATGGCCTGGCGGATCCACCAGGTGGCGTAGGTCGAGAACTTGTAGCCGCGGCGGTACTCGAACTTGTCCACGGCCTTCATGAGGCCGATGTTGCCCTCCTGGATGAGATCCAGGAACTGGAGCCCCCGGTTTGTGTACTTCTTGGCGATCGAAACCACGAGGCGCAGGTTGGCCTGCACGAGATCCTGCTTGGCGAGCTGGGCGCGTTCTTCCCCGAGGCCGATGTTGGCGACCGCGGCCCCCAGCTCGGGCTCCACTTCGAGGCGCGCCGACCTGATCTTCTTCGTCGTGCCGAACTCGGGCATGACGTGGCCGGCTCGGTCGAGCGTTTCCTGAGCCTCGCGCTGGCGCCCCATGACCTCTCGGCGGAGCGCCGTCTTGGCCTCGGGGGTCGTCTCCTGAGCGGCGTCGATCTCCTTCCGGAGAGCGGCGCAGATCTCCCATTCGCCGGTAGCCCGGCGCGCCTCTATGGAAAGGCCCTTCAGTTCCTCCATCCAGCGGCTGAGCAGCCCGTCGGTCGGACGCATTGTCCAGATGACGTGGCTCATCTCGATCCGCGTTCGCGCGGTCACATGCGCCCGGCGGCGATAGGCGCGGGTGCGGCGGGCCACACCCCGCAGGAGGGACACCCGCCTCCGATACAGCTTGTACACCGCTTCGAGCCGGGTCAGCGCGCCGAGAATGCGCTCGCGGTGCTGGTCGTGCCGAATTGTGGTCCCGCCCTCGGCAACCTCGAAGTTCTCCCGAAGCTGCATGGTGTCGGCTTCGATCTGCGGCCGGAAGTCGACGAGCAACTGATTGATGATGTAGAGGCGTCTGGTTATCGCGCGCTTCGAGCGGTTCTTTCCGCGCTCGATACGTTTGGAGATCCGGACTTCCCCCTCCCGGTCGAGCAGGGGAACGACGCCCATCTCGCGGAGGTACATCCGCACCGGGTCGTTCGTGCGCTCGATGGCGCTCGGCGTCAGGTCGAGGGTGGTGCCCTCGGAGTCCCGGGACTTTTCGTATTCCTCCTCGGACTCGTAGATGGGGATGCCCCATTCGGTCAGGCTCTCCAGGAACTCCTCGGGCGGGTCGTCGCCCCAGGCCTCCTGAACTTCTTCGGTCAGCAGATAGCCGCGGTCTTTTCCGAGCGCGATGAGCGCCTTGACTTCGTCGGTCTGGGCTTCGACTCCGAAATCACGGAGCAACGCCAGGTCGTACCCGGGGGTTTCCGCGTGTTCCATGGTTAATCCTCCGGGCGAGTCCCCTGAACCGATTCTCAGACTGTCCCCGTTTCCGGCTTCGCGGCCAATGCTCGAGAGACGAAGGGAGTCGGTTCCGGAAGTCCCGGTTCCGCAGCGGCAAGGTCGAGTGAGGCCGGCGAATCAGGATTCGCCGGCTTTCGCATCGGACCTGTCGCGCTATCGGACGGAGAGATCCCGCCAACTCTCTGAACAGGGGATTCCTGGCGGGAACGGACAGCAGGCGCGCGCAAGGTCGAATCGGTCCGGCGTCCAGCCCGCGCAACTGCCGGCCGGGCCACGCCAAACAGCAACCCGGCACTCTAGCATGTACAAAGCCGTAACAGCCTGTGGTGAAACCCACGTGAGCGCCGAGACGGGCGAGGCGCCCGGCTGACAAGGCGCGCGAGGGAGGAATACCGGGTGTATTTCGACCGAAACGCAACGATGAGCGGCGCGAAGCGGGGCGGTTCAGCCGGTGGTGGAACCCGCGTGAGCGCCGAGGCCGGTGAGACGCCCGGCTGACGAGGCGCGTGAGGGAGGAGCCCCCACCGGGAGAACTGGCCCGAGTGTATTTCGACCGAAACGCAACGATGAGCGGCGCGCAGCGACGCGGTCAGCCGGGATGCATCGCCGCTCGAGCCCCCACCGGGAGAACTGGGCCGCCTGGGTTCCACCACAGGCTGTTAGCCTGCCGGGACCGAACTGCGCGGGCGGTCAGCCCTGGTTGCTTTCCGGCGGCAAGTCTTCCTGCAGCCGGTCGATTTCCTCGCTGATCCGCTGTAGTTCGGCGAGCGCTTTGAGCTCTTCCTCACCCCCGGCGCGGGCTACGCCCCGGAGACGCGCCTGCCTCTGACGCAGCTTCTTGACCCTTAGTGCGTTGAGGCACTCGCCGGGGTTTTGCTTCTCCGTGTTGAGGCCCACCGGCTCCATCAGGATTTCGATCAGGAGGCGTTGCCGGTCGGAATCTTCGGCTTTCAGTTCCTTGAGCCAGGCGGCGACCCGGGAGCCGCCCCCGTCCGCCGCCTGCTTCAGATCCAGCAGGATCGATGAACTCGCAAAGCCTTCGAGGTCCCCCGATTCCGCCTCCCGGAGGAGGCCCGCCACCTCGTCCGGTTTGGCGTCCGCCCAGCGGATCAGGTCCCGTTCGGCCGGCGTGGGTGACCTTCGATCCGGGGCCGGAGCCGGACCGGCGGGTGATCTGGCGCCTTCGGTCCGGGGTCTCCCGCCGGGGGACCGACCCCGGAGCCGCGCCATCTCTTCCCGGGCGCTTTCCAGCGAGAAGCCGAGCGGCCCGGCTGCTTCGCCGAGCCATTCCTCGCGGTCGAGCGGACTCGGGGCTCGGGCGATGATCTCGAGGACCTCCCGGGCCGCGGCCGCGCGGCTGCCCCCGGAGCGAGCCCGCTGCACCGCCTCCTGGACGAGGAATTCCACGAACGCCGGCGCCTTTCGGATGGCTTCGCGGAAATTGGCGGCGCCTTCCTCGCGAATCACGTCGTCGGGGTCGCGCCCCCCGGAAAGCGGAGCCACCCGCACCCGGAGCTGGGCCTCGAGCAGGATCGGGAGGCTCGCGAGGGTCGCGCGCCTCCCCCCGGCATCGGCGTCGAAGGCGAGCACGATGTCGCGGGTCTGCGCCGAGAGGAGCTTCGCGTGGTCCGGGGTGAGGGCGGTGCCGCACACGGCCACCGCGCCGGCGATCCCCGCCTGCCAGGCCGAAAGGCAATCGAAGTACCCCTCGAACAGGATGGCGGTGCGTTCGCGCCGGATGGCGCTCCGCGCCCGGTGCAGGCCGTAGAGCAACGAGCGCTTCCGATAGACCGGAGTATCGGGGCTGTTGATGTACTTCGGCTCCGATCCGTCGAGGCTCCGGCCCGCGAAGCCGGCGGCGCGTCCCTGGCTGTCGAAAATGGGGACGATGAGGCGGTTCCGGAAGAAGTCCCGATGGCCGCCGCGGGAGGCCTCGCGCGTAAGGCCCGCTTCGATGAGGGCCGCTCGGGTGATTCCGGACTTTTCGAGGGTGGTCGTGAGGTCGTCCCAGCGGTCCGGGGCAAACCCCAGGCCGTACTCGGTGATCGTGCTCTCGGCGAGGCCGCGTTTCTTGAGATAGGCGCGCGCCCGGTAACCGGCTTCGCCGCGCAGGGTGCGCTGGTAGTAGTCGAGAGCCTTCCGGTTGGCGGCCCGTAGCTTTTCGTCGCGGGAGAACTTCCGCGGATCAACCTCGGGAATCGGGATGCCGGCCCGCCGCGCCAGTTGGTGGAGGGCTTCGGGAAACGAGAGGCCCTCGCGTTTCATCAGGAAACCGAAGACATCTCCGCTTTCCTTGCAGCCGAAACAGTGGAAGAACCCGCGCTCCGCATTGACGTGGAAGGAAGGAGCGGTCTCGTTGTGGAACGGACAGAGCCCGGTGTAGCGCCCGGGGCCCGCGGGACGAAGCGCAACCGCCTCGCCGACAATTTCGACGATGTCGTTCGATTCCCGAACCTGCTCCCGGAATGCCTCCCGCTCGGTCATGGGTTCAGCCGAATCCTGCGTGCGCCAGGGTCACGCACCATCGGCTGGGCCAAGGACCGCCAGCCGTTCGAAGTCCCCGTCCACGGATTCGATCGCCGCGCCGTGGCGGTGGGCGCATGCCGCAATCGCGATGTCGGCGGCGGGGACGGTGACGCCTCGGGAACGGGCGCGACGCGCGAGACTCCAGGCCCTGACCCAGACCTCCTCATCCATCGGCAGCGAGACGAGCACACTCTCGAGGTGACGCAACATCTTCGCTTCGCGAGGTCCGCGGGCGCCGTTCCACAGTTCCAGTTGTACGGGCGGACACCAGCACGCTTCCCCGTTCCGCAACGCCGCTTCAACTCGCCGGCGTGCGCCCGGATCGCCGTGAGGCCGCACGAAGTGAACCCAGGATGATGTGTCAATCAGGATCAAGGGACTCACCAAGGGACTCAGCAAGGGACTTCTCTCGGCGCCAGCGCTGGGCTCGCAACTCCTCGACGGTCATCATGTCGGGACAGGTGCCGGCGTACTGGATGAGTTCGGCCATGCGGCGGCGCCGATTGAAATCGGCCAGCGCCGTTACGACGGCTTCACGTTTGGTCTTCGCGCGAGTGAACCGCAGAGCATCCTCCAGCTCGTCTGTGGGAATATCAATTGTCGTTTTCATGAAGCAAATTATAGCGCTGGAGGATTCCCGAACCCGACGAACCGTATCTGCCGCGCGGGCGCCCGTGCCACACTCTCCGGCGGATGAATGACGAAACCCTGCGCCGCCTGCTGAACGGCATCGCCTCCGGCGCGGTCACCCCGGAAGAAGCGGAGCGGCGGCTGCGCTTTCCTTTTGAAGTCGTTGGCGAAGACGGCAAGACGCCCTTCGCGCGCCTCGACCACCATCGCGAACTCCGCCGGGGTTTCCCCGAAGTGGTGCTGGCCGAGGGGAAGAGCGCGGCGCAGGTCGTGGCGATCGTCCGGGCGCTGGCGGACACCGCGGGGCAGACGCTCGTTACCCGTGCGGTGCCCGACACCGCGCGGGCCATCCTGAAGGAGGTGTCGGGAGCGGTCTGGCACGCCGAAGCGAGGGCGGTGGTGGTCTCTCGGACGTCTCCCGCAGCGACGGGCGCCCGCATCGGGGTGGTGTCGGCCGGGACCTCCGATATCCCGGTGGCCGAGGAGGCCGCCTTGACCGCGGAACTCATGGGCGCCGAGGTCCGGCGGACCTTTGATATCGGCGTCGCCGGCATCCAGCGTCTCCTCGCCGAGGCCTCCGGGTTCCGCTCGCTTCATGCGCTAGTGGTGGTCGCGGGCATGGAAGCGGCCCTGGCTCCGGTGGTCGCGGGCCTGGCGCCGTGCCCGATCGTCGCGGTCCCGACTTCAACGGGATACGGCGCCTCGTGGGGCGGCCTCACCGCGCTGCTCTCCCTGCTCAACAGTTGCGCCCCGGGGGTTACCGTGGTCAACATCGATAACGGTTTCGGCGGCGGCTACGCCGCGGCGTTGGCGGTGGCGCATTTCCGGCGTCTGGAGTCGGAGGGTTAGCCCGAATTTCTCATACTCACCGTCGCAGGAAGGGCCAGATTCGCCGCAACGTGGTGACGGATGGGCGTGAGAGCGCGTATAGCTGATGGCGCAATGGCAGGGACGGCTTGGAACGCCGGCCTCCGGCCGGCATCGCGCGGGAGCGCGAAACCAGGGAGGATGACGCGTCGTCAAGCCAACGTGAGTGCCGCGCCATTTTCGTGCCCGGCGGGGTGTGCGGAGGACCCGATCATGGACGTTTCTCCGGGTGGGAGCCGGCACGGCGGTTCCTTGCCGTCCGCCTCTATTGGCTGTCGGTGCGGGGCTCGCAGCGCTGCGAACGGTTCTGCCACTCCCAGGTACGGATCACGCCGAACGCCGGGATTCGCGACGAGAAGGAACCACCTCGGAACCGGGGGTCCTTCCCGTCGCCCGCCTCCGGCGGGCTGTGCCGGCCGGAGGCCGGCGTTCCAAGCCGTCCCCGCCGTCGTGGTGGCGGGAGGTCGGCGTTCCCTGGCGGGCTGTGCCGGCCGGAGGCCGGCCCAGTTCTCCCGGTGGGGGCTCCAAGCCGTCCCCGCCGTCGTGGTGGCCGGAGGTCGGCGTTCCCTGGCGGGCGGCGCCATCACGATGGTTGGCGTACCCGTGAAACCTGCTCTCTCATGGCAACCGGCGGGAGGTCGGTGTCCCCTATCCGACACCCCGTCACGTCACTCAGCGCCCCCGCTTCACGCGTAACCGGCATCCCCGTCCACAGGTTGCGATTCCTGGGGGTGCGCTGCGGGCCGTGAGTATGAGAAATACGGGTTAGTTCGGATCGGACCGGCCGGGTCTCTCGAAGAAGAAGGCGGCCACCGGAACCGGGAGGTATTCCGCGATCCGGACCCAGGCTGGCAGAGTCCAGTCGAGTCCCGCCGGGACGTTCCAGAAGGCGTGGTAGCTGAACGCCACGGTCAGCGTCATCGTCAGGCCCGCGGCCAGCAGGCCGCGCCGCTCGGGATTCAGGACCAGGAAGGGGAGCGTCCAGAGGAGATACCAGGGGTGCGCCACCGGCGACAACAGGAACGCGGCGCCCGCCAGACTCCCGATCGCGAGCCCCGGAGGGCAGCGCCGGATGACCAGGGCCGCGCCGAGCAGCAGCAGGATCGCGAACCCGCCGGGGCGTGCGGCGTCTCCCAGAAGCGCTTCCAGCGGAGAGAACAGGCTGTCGTTGAAGCGCCAGTGACGCGCGTAGTGCCAGAGGCTGAACCCGAACTCCTGAAACCGGGCGACGAATCCACCGGCCAGCCGGTCCGGAGTGAGGAAGGGCAACAGGGTGACGGCGACGACCAAGCCGGTGGTGCCCAACGCAGTCAGTTGCCGGTGGCGGTGCTGGACTCGGCGGAGCAGGAAGGGGAGAAGCACGAAGCCTGCGAACTTGGTCATCCCGGACAGCGCGGCGAGGGCGGCGGCGCCCGCCGCGCGGCTGTGTTCAAGAGCCAGCAGCGCCAGGAGGAGCAGCGCCACGGCAAGGACGTCGCCGTGCCCGCTACCCGCGATCTCGGTGAGGGGAAGCGGATTCCAGGCATAGGCGGCCACCAGCAGCGGGTTCCGGCCCCGGCTTCGGAGGAGCGCGATCAGGGCGGCGATCAGGACTGCCTCCGCGAGGAGGAGCGCCGCTTTCAGGATCGTCACGCTGGGCGAGATCCAACCCACCCCGGCCCCGAAGAGCTGGGCGAAAGGCGGGTAGATGGCGGGCAGCTTCCAGTAGCCGACCCGCTCCCGAAGCTCCGGGTGGGCGGCCGCAAGTTCTGCGAGCGCCGGATCGTCCGGCGGCTGCGCCCAGGGGTCCTTCCCGTCGAGCACCACCTGACCCTCCCACGCCATGCGGTACACGTCGTCCGCGAGCGAAGGAGTCGTCGGCAGCAGGAGCGCCCGGCTCAGCGCCGCCGCCACCAGAACGATCAGGAGGTATCGCCGTCCGGGAGGAATTGCCCCGCGGAGCGCCGCTACAACCACCAGCAGCAGCGGTACGAAGAGCAGGGCGTGGATCCCGAAGTGCCACCAGAACCCCGCCGCGCTTTCGAGCACGCTGGAAAGGGCGCCCGCCAGAAGGACATGGATACCGCCGAGCGCGGCGAGCCATCGCCAGTTCACGCGGCGGGGAGTATGGAACGCCGACCAGTGGCTGTGAGAACGCAGTCGGCCGGGACGCCGACAGTCCGAATGGCGCGCCGGCCAGGGAACACTGGTCTCCGACCGGCATCGCGCGGGAGCGCGAAACCAGCCCCGATGATGCGGCACCCTGCCAACGTGAGTCCCGCAGCCTCTCTCAATCCGGGATGCCCCTGCCGATCACCGCTCCCCTGTCCGGACTCCCCCGCGCCCTTTTTCATGCTGGGCGGGGCGTGCAGCCGGACACAATCATGGGTGTTTCTCCCAATGGTCGGCGGGCGTCTCGTTGGCGTCCACATTGCGTCCTTGCGTATCGGTCAGCGCGAAGTCTGGGGGATGCCGCACCGGTTCCTCGCTCACCGGCTGAGGCGACGACTTGGTCACTTGGTCAGTGACCAACTCGCCACGCCTTCGAGCGACTTGGTCACTGCCGGAGCGGCCAAGTCCGACGAACGCGCTCCGGAACCGTTCTCGGGAGTCACAATGCACATCGTTGTCCCTCGCCGACGCCGTCCTGACGGCCTATTTCGTCGTCCTGCTGCTGCTCTCGATCTACGGCTCCCATCGCTACGTGCTGGTGTATCGGTTGTCCCGCTATGCGTCCCGGGCCGCGGCGGCCGCCGAACGGATGCGGGTTCGCGGTGCTCCGCTCCTCGAACGCGATCCGCCGCCGGTGCTCATCCAGCTCCCGGTCTTCAACGAGCGCTACGTCGTCGAGCGGCTGATCCGCGCGGTGGCGGCCCTCGACTATCCGCGGTCGCGCCTCAGCGTGCAGGTGCTCGATGACTCAACGGACGACACCGGGACGATCGCCGACCGGGTCGTGGAGGAATGCGCGGCCGCCGGGTTGGACATTCGCCGCATCCACCGGACCGACCGCCGGGGTTTCAAGGCCGGGGCCCTCCAGGGTGGTCTCGACGCGTCGGACGCGCCCTTCGTCGCCATCTTCGACGCCGATTTCGTGCCCAAGCCCAGCTTCCTGCAGGAGGCGCTCCCGTATCTCCTCGCCGACGACCGGACCGGTCTCGTCCAGGCTCGCTGGGACCATCTGAACCGCGACTACTCGCTCCTGACCGATGTCCAGGCCATCCTTCTGGATGGCCACTTTATGGCCGAACACGGTGGCCGCCACGTCTCGGGGTGCTTTTTCAACTTCAACGGAACCGCGGGAATCTGGCGGCGGGCGGCGATCGAGGACGCCGGAGGCTGGGAGGGCGACACGCTGACCGAGGATCTCGACCTCTCCTACCGCGCCCAGCTCCGGGGATGGCGCTTCGTGTTCGTGCCCGAGATCGCGGCCCCGGCCGAGCTTCCGGTTTCCATGAACGCCTTCAAGTCGCAGCAACGCCGCTGGGCCCAGGGATCGCTCCAGACCGCCCGGAAACTGTTGCCGCAGATCCTGGCCTCCCCCCTGCCGTTCCGCGTCCGGGCGGAGGCGTTCTTCCACCTCACGAGTAACCTTGCCTATCCGCTGATGGCGGTGCTGAGCCTGCTCATGGCGCCGGTGCTCTTCGCCCGGGTGAGCACCGGGCTTCGGGAAATGGCGCTCCTCGATATTCCGATCTTCGCCGCCGCCACTCTCTCGGTGGTGTCCTTCTATGCCTTCTCCCAAAGCCGGCTGCTCCGGCTCCAGCCGGCGGGTGAACGCCACGGTCTCTGGCGCCGGATTCGGGGCATTCCCGTAGCCCTCGCGGTGGGGATCGGCATTTCGTTCAGCAACGGCTCCGCCGTGCTGTCCGGCGTGCTCGGCCGGCGGACCCCGTTCGTCCGGACGCCGAAGTACGGCATTGCCCAGACGGGTGACAGCTGGCGCGGCAAGTCCTACCGGATGCCCGCCGGCGCCATCCCGGCGCTGGAGTTCGGTCTGGGACTCGTGATGGCGGGCGCCACCCTCTACGCCGTCGTCGAAGGAGTGGCGGCCTCGGTGCCCTTCCTCCTGTTGTTTGCGGCGGGCTACCTCTATGTTGGAGGGCGCTCGCTCCTCGAGTCGCGCCGTTCCGACCCCGGCAAAATTTCGGTGACCGGATGAACGCCCTGTCCGAGCGCGCCCTTTTCTTCGGGGCCGGGCTGGTGTTCGGGGTCCTGGTCGGATTCCTGGTTTCCGGGTCTTCCGGGCCGCAGCCGCCTCGGGCGCCGCCTCCGGCGCCGGAGCCGGCGCCGGAAGTGGCCTCAGCTCCCGAGGCGCGACCCGTGAACCCGGATGCCCTGGAGGCTCTCCTCGACGCCGTTGAAGCCCGGCCCGAGGATCCGGCGGCGCGCGCCGCGGTCGGAGAGCTGTACCTGGACGCGCGGGATTTCAGTGAAGCGGTGTACTGGCTCCAGCAGGCGCGAAACCTCGATCCGTCGGATCTCGACATCCGCAGCCGCGTGGCGTTTGCCCAGCTCGGGGTCGGGAACGTGGCCGCGGCCGTCGCGGCCTACGAGCGCGTGCTGGAAGAAGACCCGGAACACTTCGAGAGCCTGGTCGCCCTCGGCCAGGTGCGCCTCTTTGCCGAACAGGATCTGGAAGCCGGCATCGAGCTCTGGGAGCGGGCGATCGCCGCGCAACCGGATTCACCCGAAGCCGCGGCGCTGCGGGCCCAGATCGAGTCGCTGCGGTCCGCGCATCCGTAGGGAGCCTCCTTAACCCGGGCGGCGGCTGCCTTGCGGGGTGCGCGGCTGACTAAGATCAGGTTGCGGTCGTGATGCGTTTCCTGCAGATCCTTCTCGCCCTGGTTGCAGCCCGGGTGGTGTGGAGGCTCGTCCGGGCGCTCTTCAGCAAGCCTCAAAAACCGGTTCCCCCGGCGGGGACCGGGACGGCCGAGCAGCGGGGGCGCGTGGTGGGATGTGATCGATGCGATCTCCACGTTCCCGAGGAGCGGGCGGTGGTTCGGGACGGCCGGACGTTTTGTTCGGCGGAGTGTGCGGATTCGGGGGTCCCGGGTTAGCCGGGACGGTGGCGCTGCTTGCAACGTCCGGCTGGCACGTGGAAAACTGCTGGCTGTGATGACCCGTAACGGGACGAATATCCCGGTGATCAACGCCGTGATCCTGGACGGCGACACTTTGTTCGTCGCGGAGTGCCTGGAGGTTGCCGTCGTCACGCAGGGCAAGACGCTGGACGAAACGCTCAGGAACCTCAGAGACGCTCTGAAGCTTCATCTTGATCACGACGAACGCGCCTCGGTCTTCCTTCCGAGCCGCGGCTGGCCGTGAGATATGAAACGACGGCCTTCACGGCCTGATTCCCCGCTTTCTCCGCTCGGTTCTCCCGTTGGGGCTCCGGCTGAACTGCCCCGACCGGGAGAAACCTTCGTGATCGGGCCGGCTTGCGCTCTCCCCTCGTCATGAGAAAGGCGCGGCTCCGGGCACCAGGAGCGGTGAGCGCTCGCGCCATGCGGGGTTGGTTCAGAGCGTGGCGCTCACGTTGGTATGGCGCGGAGTCATCGGCGCGGGTTTCGCTCTCCCGCGCGATGCCGACCAGAGGTCGGCCCAGTTGCTGTGAAAACGGAGGTCCCACGGGTACGCCACCAATTGGGATGGCGTATGGGCAAGGGAACGCCGACCTCCGGTCGGCACAGCGGCCCGCAGGGCCGCGGGCGGTTCCTTGCCGTCCGCCCTTGCGGGGCGCGGGCACGGGCCCCGCAGCGCTGCGAACGGTGTCTGCCACTCCAATGGATGGATCACGCCGAACGCTGGGATTCTCGGCGAGAAGGGGCCACCTCGGAACGGGGGGTCCTTCCCGCCGCCCGCCTTCGGCGGGCTGTGCCGACCGGAGGTCGGCGTTCCCGTGCGTGCACGTCACTCCGCCTGGTGGCTTGGGTGCCGAGATTTGCACCATCCCGGAGCTGCACTTTCATGCCCGACGGGGTGTGCAGGCGGACCCGATCATGGAGGTTTCTCCCGGTGGGGGCTCCCTTGCCGGCCCGCTGTCCCGACGGTTGACGTCTCTTTCACAGCTACCGCCCCGGGCTGGCGCTGGGGTGCTGCTGTTGGCGTTTTTCGCGACCGCGTCCGCATCCGTATCCGCTCAGATAGTGCTTCGGGACGTGGCAATGGAGGCCGGTCTCTCCTTCCAGCACCAGCGGGGGGCCCGGGGCGACTGGCATCCGGTCGAGACCATGGGGTCCGGGGTGGCGGTACTCGACTACGACGGTGACGGGACGCCCGACCTCTTTTTCGTGCAGGGCGGGGAAGTGCCGGGAACGGGCCAGCCGCCGGGACCGGCCGGCGCCCTGTACCGCAACGAAGGCGAGGGACGTTTTCGGGACGTAAGCAACTCCGCGGGGTTTGGAAAACTGGCCCCCGCCGAGGGATTCGGCATGGGTGCGGTGGCCGCCGATTACGACAACGACGGGGACGCCGACCTGCTGGTGACGCGCGCGGGAACGGACCTTCTCTACGAGAATCGGGGAGACGGGACCTTCGGGCTCCGGGACGCCGGACTCGTGGCGGCGGGCTGGAGCGCCAGCGCCGCTTTTTCCGACCTCGACGGGGACGGCGACCTTGATCTCTTCGTGACGCACTACCTCGACTGGTCCCCGGCGCACAACCCCGTGTGTGCGCGAACGATTTCCGGCGAGCAGGTCCGGTCCTATTGCCTCCCCGACGCCTTCTCCGGGGTGCCGGATCTGCTCTACGAAAACCGCGGCGACGGCTCGTTCCGCGACGTTTCCGAGGCCGCCGGAGTGGCGCTCCTGACCGGCAAGGGACTCGGCGTCCTCGCCGCCGACCTGATCGGGGATCCGCTTCCCGACCTCTACGTCGCGAACGACACGGTCCCCAACTTCCTCTTCGAAAACCTGGGTGGACTCCGTTTCCGGGAACGGGGCCTGCTGGCCGGCCTCGCCTACGACGGAGACGGGAACGCGTTGGCCGGGATGGGGATCGCGGCGGCGGATATCGAATCCGATGGGGACCTCGACCTGTTTGTCACGAACTTCCAGGGCGAAGCGAACAACCTCTACGTTTCCGACCGGCACGGTGTGTTTCGGGACGTTTCCTTTCTTTCCGGAGTGGGGCGGCCGTCCCTCGACTGGCTGGGCTTCGGCGCCGTGTTCGCGGACCTCGACAACGACGCCGCGCCGGACCTCTGCGTCACGAACGGGCACGTGCTCGACAATGCGCCGCTTCTCTATCCCGGAACGGACTACCGCCAGCGGGACGTCTGCTTCCGAAATCTGGGCGGCTCGTTCGAACCGGTGCTGCTGGAGATGCCGCCGGCCGTCGGCCGGGGCCTGGTGGCGGCCGACTTCGACGGGGATGGCCTGCTCGACCTCGCGGTCTCTCGCTCGGGTGGGCCTGCTGCGCTGCTCAGAAACGGCGGGGACCCGGCTCCGCGGGCCGTCCTTCGACTGGTGGGACGGACGTCCAACCGCGACGGCGTCGGCGCCGAGGTGGTGGTGGAGCGGGCCGGTAAGCCGCAGCGCGCCGTGGTCACCGCCGGGTCGAGTTACCTGTCGTCCGGCGCGCGCGAGGTGTGGATCGGTCTTGCCCCCGGAGTGCCCGACTCGGTTAGGGTGCGCTGGCCGACGGGAGTCGAACAGGTGGTTCCGGTAGACGGGGCGGGCGTGTTCCGCGTCGTGGAGGAGACCCCCCCGCCGGGCGACTAGCCAAGGGAGAAAACGATGCGCTCAGGGCGACTCATTCAGGCGGTGGATCTGCACGCCGCCGGCGAGCCCGGCCGGGTGATCGTCGGAGGTGTCCTCGACGTGCCCGGCGAGACCATGTTCCAGAAGATGCAGTACCTGGAGCGCCATGCCGACGGCCTCCGCAAACTCATGCTCCGGGAGCCCCGGGGCTATCCGGCGGCCAACTGCAACCTGGTGTTGCCTCCGACGCATCCCGATGCGGACGCCGGTTTCGTGATCATGGAGCAGACCGAGTACCCGCCGATGTCGGGGACGAACACCATCTGCACCGTCACCGCGCTCATCGAGACCGGCATGGTGCCCGCGGTCGAGCCGGTGACCGAACTCACGCTGGAGACCCCGGCGGGACTCATCCAGGTGCAGGCAAGCGTCGAGGGGGGGAAGGTGACCCGGGTGACCTTCGAGAATGTTCCCGCCTTCCCCGTCCACCTCGGAGCGAAGGTCGAGGCGCCGACGCTGGGCGAGTTCGAAGTGGACGTTTGTTGGGGTGGCATGTTCTACGCGATCGCCGACGCTGCGCGCTTCGGACTCCGCATCGCTCCTGAACACGGGCGCGAACTGGCCAGGGTCGGGACGATGGTCAAGCAAGCGGCGCGCGAACAGCTCGAAGCCGTCCATCCGGAAAACCCCGAGATCCGTCAGGCCAGCATCGGGCAGCTCACCGGGCCCTTCGATCGGGAGACCCGGACCGCCGCGAACGCGGTGGCGGTTGCCGTGGGCGACCTCGACTGGAATCGTCCCGAGACCTGGACCGGAGCGCTCGACCGCTCCCCCTGCGGGACAGGGACTTCCGCCCGGATGGCGACGCTCCATGCGCGCGGCCTGCTTGGGATCGGCGAGGACTTCCATCACTTCGGCCCGGTGGGGACCGAGTTCGTGGGGCGCCTGATCCGGACCACGACGGTGGGCGGAGTGCCGGCGGTCGTTCCGACGATCAGCGGGACCGCCTGGATCACGGGGATCGCCCAGTACTCCGTGGATCCGTCGGATCCGTTCCCGGAGGGGTTTACGGTCGGGGACATCTGGTAGCGGGGAGGCCTGGAAGAGTTCGGCGTCACACGCTGGGATGGGGCGGCGGGCGCCACGCGGGTGGACGAGCTGGCTTTCGCTGGCCTCCGGCCAGCGGTGCCGATCTGAAGGCCCCCACCGGGAGAACTGGCCGGCGTTCCCAACCTGCGGGCCGCGGTGCCGGCCGGAAGACCGGCGCTCCAGGCCGTCCCCGCGCTTTCGCTCCGTTGGCAGCGCGCGTTTCCCGCACCTGCGGGCCGCGATGCAGGTGTGAACTCCGGCGCTCCCCGACTAAAATCGCCTGTTACCCATCGAGGTAGTAGCAGGAGGGTTCTCCACGGCCATGGTAAAGATGATTCGTTTCTCCTCCGGCAGGCTTTCTGACCGGCCCTTGTTCCTTGGTGCGCTGGTGTGCGCCGGGACTGTGCTCGCCGCGTCCGCCGCGGCGCAGGAACCCGCGGAACTCGTGGTGGATCCGCCGGAACTGACGCTTGAGGTCGGGAAGACCGCCCAGCTCACCGCGACCGTCAAGGACGGCGACGGAAACACGCTCGAGCGCGGCGTGGTCTTCTTCTCCCGCGCCCGACGCTACGTCGGGGTGAACCCCGCGGGGATGGTGGAAGCCCATCGGCCGGGGGACCAGACCCTGATCGCGATGGTGCCGAGAGAACCCGGCGCCATGGACCGGCGCGCCGAGCCGGCGCTCATGGTCGAGATCCCGGTGCGGGTTCCGTGGCCGCCCCTCGCGAGCGTCGAGATCGCGGCGCTCCCGGCAAACCTCTACGCCGGCACTTCGTTCCGGGTCAGCGCTCTCGCCCAGGATACTTCCGGCGCTGAGCGCAAGCCCGGCTTCGAGTGGTCCTCGAGCGACTCTTCGGTGGCGACCGTCAGCGAGCACGGAGTGCTCATGCTGCACGGCGAAGGCTCCGCGACGATCTCGGCGAGCGCCGAATCGGTGAGCGGCGAGGCGGCGATCTCGGTGAGCGCCAACCCGGCGGTCCGCCTCGACGTCTCCGCGGGCGAAGACGAGGTGCGGACCGGCGACGTGGTCTGGTTCAGCGCCCGCGCCCTCGACGCGAGCGGCAACGAAGTCCCGGACTATCCCCTGCAGTACGCGGTCTCCACCCGCACGCCCGACACCCTGGTGGCGCCCGGTGCGGCCGCCTTCGTGGAGCCGGACGGCGCCTTCGTGGCCGAGCGTCCGGGGCTCCACACGGTGGTGGTCTCCGCGGGATCCCTCACCGCGCGGGAGACGATCCGCGCTACTCCCCGCAACGTGAAGAAGGACTGGGAGGTCGTGGGCCGCGGGCCCGTCCGCGACCGGCACACCTCGGATCTGTGGGTCTGGGAAGGCGTCGACGGACGTGACTACGCGATCACCGGGACCTGGGGCGCCGACGGGCACGCCTACTTCTGGGACGTGAGCGATCCGTCGAGCATCCACCTGGTGGACACCGTCCGGGTGGACGCCCGCACGGTCAACGACGTCAAGGTCTCGCCGGACGGGAAGTTCGCGGTCATCAGCCGCGAGGGAGCCTCGAACCGGAAGAACGGCCTGGTCGTGCTCAATGTCGAGAACCCCACGGACGGGGTGAAGATCATCGCGCGCTACGACGACCAGATGAGCGGCGGCGTCCACAACGTGTTCGTGGCCGAGAGCCACATCCTGGCCCTGTCCGCCGGGCGCCGCTACGACATCCTGAACGCCGAGGATCCGACGAACCCCTACCGGGTCGGACGCTTCGAGCTGGACACCCCGGGTCACGGCATCCACGACGTCTGGGTGCAGGACGGCATCGCCTGGTCCTCGAACTGGACCGACGGTGTGGTTGCGGTGGACATCGGCGGGGGAGACCTCGGCGGCGCCCCGAACGACCCGAAGATGATGGGGAGCTTCAAGTACCCGAATGGCTGGAACCACGCGGGCTTCCCCTACCGGAGCCAGTCCACCGGCAAGTTGATGGTGTTCGCCGGGGACGAAAGCTTCCCCTGGAGCTTCGACCCCGACGGGAAGCTTCCCGACCGGGCCGCCGGCTGGATTCACATCGCCGAGTGGGACGAGGACGGTGGGGAAGGCCGGGAAGTGGCCCGCTACCAGGTGCCCGAGGCCGGCAGCCACAACCTCTGGGTAGAGGACGACATCCTCTACGTCGGTTACTACAACGGCGGCCTCCGGGTGGTGGACATTTCGGGCGACCTGCGCGGCGACCTCTATCAGCAGGGCCGGGAGATCGCTTTCTTCGAGCCGGCCGATCCCGACGGCTACAAGCGGAACGCTCCCTTCGTCTGGGGTCCCCAGCCCTTCAAGGACACCATCTTCTTCACCGACTTCAACTCGGGGCTTTGGGCGGTCAAGCTCGTCGATCCCGAAACGCCGCGCAACATGGGAGAACCCAACTGATGTCTTCCCGACGCTTCCGGCGCTTCCCGGCGTTCCTTCTCCTCCTCGGGCTCGTTCTGCTTCCGCTGGCGGTCGCCGCCGAGGATCCGGAGCCGCCGAAGCGCAACTACTTCGTCTACGTTTGCGCGGAGTCGGACGACACGGTCCACATGCTCCGCTATGGGCCCGGCGGGTTCGAGGAACTCGACGAGATTGCGGTCGGCAGCTTCCCGACGGAAACCGAGGGTCCGCACGGGATCAACATCTCGCCCGACGGGCGCCACTGGTTCCTGTCCATCGCCCACGGCATGCCCTTCGGTGCGGTGCACAAGTACGAGACCGGAACCAACGAATGGGTCGGGGACGCCACGCTCGGAATGTTCCCGGCGACCATGGACGTCTCGCCGAGCACCGGGCTGCTCTACATCGTCAACTTCAACCTCCACGGCGACATGGTCCCGAGCACCATCTCGGTGGTGGAGACGGGGACCATGATCGAGGTGGCCACCATCGACACCGGAGTCATGCCGCACGGAGCGCGGATGAACGACGCCGGCACCCGCCTCTACTCCGTCAACATGATGGACGACGAGCTCGTCGAAGTGGACACCATGCGCTTCGAAATCGCCCGGCGGCTGCCGCTCGGGACCGACCCGCATGCCGGACACGCTGGCATGAACGACGGCGACATGGAAGGCATGCGGATGCCGGTGGTCAAGCCGACCTGGGCCACCAGCCCTTCGCCCGCCGGGAAGGTGTACGTGGCGGGGAACGGCGACAGCGCCATCTACGAGGTGGATATCAACGACTGGAAGGTGTCTCGCCGGTTCGACGCCGGGCCCGGCCAGAACCCCTACAACCTCGAGATCACCTCGGACGGCTCGGTACTGATCGCCACCTACAAATCCGGCAAGAAGGTCGGCTTCTGGGATCTCGAGCGCGGCGAGCTGATCGCCGCGCCCGAGACCTCGCGGCGGGTTCCCCACGGGGTGGTGGTGTCCGACGACGACCGCTACGCCATCGTGACCCTGGAAGGGGTCGGGGGCGAACCGGGGACCGTGGAGGTCTATGACATCGGAGCCGCCCAGCGCGTCTCCCGGATCGACGTCGGCAAGCAGGCCGGCGGCATCATCTACTGGAAGGGCGAGCCGTAAGGTCTCGCTGAGGAGGAGAGGAAACGATGACTCTCAGGAATTCGAACCCATGGCGGCGGCTTGCCGCCGTCCTTCTTTGTGCTCTGGTGGCGCCCGGATTCGCGCTCGCCCAGGAAGAAGAGGAAGCCGAAACCGGCCCGCAACCGACGGAACTCATCATCACGCCGTCCGAGGTCGAACTCGAGGTCGGCGACTCGCTGACGCTTCAGTCCGAGGTCCGGGACGCCGAAGGCAACCCGATGGACCGCACCGTGGTGTTCTATTCGCGCCGCCGCCGGGCGGTGGGCGTGAACCCGGCGGGCATCGTGGAGGCCTACCGGCCCGGCGAGCACACCCTGATCGCCATGGTGCCGAAGGATCCGGAAGACACCAACCGGCGCGCCGAGCCCGCGGTGATGTTGGAGATCCCGGTGACGATCCCCAACCCTCCGGTGGCTACGGTCGAGGTAGCGAACGTGCCGGGCCATCTCTACGCGGGGACCGAGATCGGGCTCCGCCCGGTGGTCACCGACATCTCGGGCGCCGTCCGGAACGACGTGGAAGTCGGCTGGACGACCGCCGATTCGTCGGTGGCGAACGTGGATTCCCTCGGGGTGCTCACCCTGGTGGGCGCCGGCCGGACGACCCTCACCGTCTCCGCCGAGGAGGCGTCGAGCGACGCCGCGATCGAGGTGCTCGCCAACCCGGTGACCTCGATCACCCTGGCCGGGGCGCCGGATGACTCGGTCCGGACCGGGGACGTGGTGTTCTTCGAGGCGCAGGTGACGGACGCTTCCGGGAACGAGGTGCCCGACTATCCGGTGCAGTTCGCGACTCTCGGGGTCCCGACGGACGGCATCGTGGCGCCGGGCGCCATCGGCCAGGTGGACGAGGCGGGCGCCTTCGTGGCGGAGCGTTCGGGTACCCACACCGTGATCGCCGATGGATTCACGAAGTCGGCGAGCGCGACGGTGGCGGTGGTCGCGCGGAAGGTGCGGAAGGATGTCGAGATCGTGGGGCAGGGCCCCGTCCGCGACCGGCGCACCTCGGACCTTTGGGTCTGGGAGGGCACCGACGGCCGGGACTATGCGGTGACCGGCACCCACAGCGCCGACGGACACGCCTACTTCTGGGACGTCACCGATCCCTCGGCGATCAGCCTCATCGACACGGTGCGGGTGGACGCCCGGACGGTGAACGACGTGAAGGTCTCCGAGGACGGAAAGTTCTGCGTGATCAGCCGCGAGGGCGCTTCGAACCGGAAGAACGGGCTCGTGATCCTCGACGTGAGCGACCCGCAGAACGGGATCGAGGTGATCGCCCGCTACGACGACCAACTCACCGGCGGGGTCCACAACGTCTTCGTCGCCGAGGACCACATCTACGCGCTCTCGGCGGGACGGCGCTACGACATCCTGAACGCCGAGGATCCGACGAATCCCTACCGGGTGGGCCGTTTCGAGATGGACACCCCGGGCCACTCGATCCACGACGTGTGGGTCCACGAGGGGATCGCCTATTCGTCCAACTGGAACGACGGAGTCGTGGCGGTGGACGTTGGCGGCGGCGGCAAGGGCGGCTCACCGAACAACCCGGTGCTGCTGGGGAACACCCCCTATCCGAGCGGCTGGAACCACGCCGCCTATCCCTACAAGAGCCAGTCCACCGGGAAGTTCCTGATGATCGGCGGGGACGAGGCGTTCCCCTACCAGACGATGCGTGAGGAGCGCACCCCGGGGCGGGCCGCCGGCTGGATCCACATCTTCGAATGGGACGAGTGGGAGAGCGCCCGCGAGGTGGCGCGCTACCAGGTGCCCGAGGCCGGGACCCATAACCTCTGGGTCGAGGACGACATTCTCTACATCGCCTACTACAACGGCGGCCTGCGGGTCGTGGACATCTCCGGCGAGCTCCGGGGCGATCTCTACCGGCAGGGCCGCGAGATCGCGATGTTCCGTCCGTTCGACCCCGAAAGCCGGGTTCCGAACGCGCCGATGGTCTGGGGACCGCAGCCCTACAAGGGCCACATCTACCTGACCGACATGAACTCGGGGCTCTGGGCCGTCAAGCTCGTGGACGCCGAACCGGTGAACATGGGAGAGCCCGAGTAGCCGGAAAGACTCAGATCACCCGCAATCGGCCGCCGTGAGGCGGGCGAAACCCGGGCCGTTCTCCTACGAGACGATCGGCGAAGGCGGGAGGCACGGTCGGGCCGCCCGGCACAATTTCCGGGCGCCATCCCGGCGGCGCCTCAACCGGACGGCAGGCGGAAGTCGCGCGGCCGGAACTCCGGCGGGTTGACGATGCTGGCGCTGCTGCCCGTCGCCCGGATCACGAACAGTCCCTTTCGCTCAGCGTAGCGGGCTGTTCCCTCGTGAGCCCGAAGGTACGCGACCGCGCCGTACAGTCGCCTGCCCCGGACATGCCGCAGCAGGGGCGGGTGCGCCAGCAGGCCGAGGAATCTGTCCACATCGGGCGGTCGCAGCGTGGTCTTGACCTCGACCGCCACCGCTTCTTCCCCGTTCGTCGCGAGGAGATCAACCTCGCGTTCGTTTCGGCCGCACTCCAGCCGGAGGCGTGAGGAGACGGCTTCCACCTCCACCCCGCGTTCCCGCAGCAGCCTCAGCAGGTCCCCCTCGACGAGCGATTCCACCAGCCGCCCCCACTGGCTGGTGAACAGATCTTCCGCGCGCCGCAACCGCCGGTCGGTTTCCTTCATCTGCCGGTCGGTTTCCTTCATCCGCTGCTCGTTTTCCTTTGTCAGCCGATCCATCAGCCGATCCGTCTCCGCCTGGCGCTTCGCCACTCGGTCCAGAATCTTCCAGATTCCCTCCGGGGTTGCGGGTGTCGGATCCGCCTGGGTGATGCTCATGGACGCTTCCCTCCCTGAAGTCTATGCCGGTGCAGCGGGCTCTGGCGCACGGTCTCTCATCATGGACAGACGAAATTCCGGCCCGTTTTGTCCCACCTTCGGCAGGCGATGTGGAAAACTCGCTGCGAAGATCGCCTGGCGGCGCCGCTGGAGCCATGCCGGCTACCCCTGCGGGGGCCCCTCCACCGGGAAGTTCCCGATGATCGGCGGGGATGAGGCGTTCCCGTACCAGACGATGCGGGGGGAAGCGCACTCCGGGCCGGGCCGCCGGCTGGATCCACATCTTCGAGTGGGACGAGTGGGACAGCGCCCGCGAAGTGGCCCGCTACCAGGTGCCCGAGGCCGGAACCCACAACCTGTGGGTCGAGGACGACATCCTCTACATCGCCTACTACAACGGCGGCCTGCGGGTGGTGGACATCTCCGGCGACCCGCGGGGGGACCTCTACCGGCAGGGTCGCGAGATCGCGATGTCCCGTCCGTTCGACCCCGAGAGCCGGGTCCCGAACGCCCCGATGGTCTGGGGACCGCAGCCCTACAAGGGCCACATCGACGTCAGCGACATGAACTCGAGGATTTGGGCCGTGAAGCTCGTGGACGCCGAACCGGTGAACATGGGAGAGCCCGAGTAGGGGAAGAACTCAGGCCGGGATCGCCCGCCGCAGGCGGGCGAAACGCAGAGCGCCGCTCAGCGTGGAGGCGCGGCGTCCGGTCTGGAGGCGGCGCGTCCGTTGGTGGCGACGGCTTCCGTTCGGAGGCGGATGAAAGTGCGGGCTGAGGGGCTCATTCCTCAGTCCGCCTCCATGAACGATCGAACTCCGCGCAAGCGTCCGTCGAGCGCGTTTCGGTCACGAGCTTCTCGATCTTGCGGATCTCCGCGAGGGTGTCTTGTTGAAGACTCCGAATCGCCTCTTCCGGCATCCCTTCTGCCCGAAACCTCGCCACGTCCTCCTCCAGGTGGTCGCGGAGCACGCTTCCGCAGGCGCGGGCGCGTACGGACAGCCCGTCCGGCCTGATCATGTCCGGACTCGGCGGATTCAGAATGGCGGTCACGATGGAAACGACCGCGAAGGCGCCACCGATGACCCGCGCGAGCGCCGATTTCCACAGGGAGCGGAATACGTGGTAGAGGATTCGCACAGTCTCACCGCCGGGTAGGTGCCGCCGACCGGGTTCTGCCTGGAGCGGGCCACCGGTGGCGCCAGCGGCGGAGGAAACACTGCCACGCAAGGGGTCCGGTTCCCCTCCATGCGGTCGTCATCTTGTCCGGGTCGCGACTGCGATCCTGCCCCCGCCAGCACGGAAGCAAGTAAGGAGCACCCGGTTAGCGTCTCCGGCTGCCGCCAAGGTGCGCAGGTGGCCGCGGTCCGGAGCCTCTCGGGACACCTTGAGGATCACGGCCACATCATCATCGTATATTCCCGTGCACAGAGGGACCGCGCACCATGACCCGAACACTCCGCCTCCACCTCATTCCCGTTGCAGCCGTCGCGCTTCTCCTCCTCGCTCTCCCCGCGTTCGCCCAGGAGGAGGAAGTGGAAACGGGCCCGCAACCGGCCGAACTCATCATCACCCCGACCGAGCTCGAACTCGAGGTCGGCGACTCGCTGACGCTCCAGGCAGAAGTCCGGGACGGCGAGGGCAACCCGATGGACCGCACGGTGGTGTTTTACTCCCGCCGGCGCCGTTCGGTCGGCGTCAACCCGGCGGGAATGGTCGAGGCCTACCGGCCCGGCGAGCACACCCTGATCGCCATGGTGCCCAAGGATCCGGAGGACATCGATCGCCGCGCCGAGCCCGCGGTCACGGTGGAGATCCCGGTGACGATCCCCAACCCGCCGGTGGCTTCGGTGGAGGTCGCGAATCTTCCCGGCCACCTCTATGCGGGAACCGAGATCGGCCTCCGCCCCCTGGTCACCGACATCTCGGGCGCCGTCCGGAACGACGTGGAAGTGGGCTGGACTACGGTCGATTCGTCGGTGGCGAGCGTGGACGCCCTCGGGGTGCTCACCCTGCTGGGCGCCGGGCGGACGACCCTGACGGTCTCCGCCGAGGAGGCTTCGAGCGACGCGACCATCGAAGTGCTCGCGAACCCGGTCGCCTCGATCACGCTGAGCGGGGCGCCGGACGAGCCGGCGCGGACCGGGGACGTGGTGTTCTTCGAAGCCAAGGTCACGGACGCCTCGGGGAACGAGGTGCCGGACTACCCGGTGCAGTTCGCCACCTTCGGGATTCCGGCGGATGGGATCGTGGCGCCCGGGGCCATCGGCCAGATCGATGAGGAGGGCGCCTTCGTGGCGGAGCGGTCGGGAACCCATACGGTGATCGTGGACGGGTTCACCGACTCCGCGAGCGCGACGGTCGCAGTCGTGTCCAGGAACGTGCGGAAAGATGTCGAGGTCGTGGGACGGGGCCCGGTCCGCGACCGGCGCACCTCGGACCTCTGGGTCTGGGAGGGCACCGACGGCCGGGACTATGCGGTCACCGGGACCCACAGCGCCGACGGGCACGCCTATTTCTGGGACGTCACCGATCCCTCGGCGATCTCGCTCATCGACACGGTTCGGGTGGATGCCCGGACGGTGAACGACGTGAAGGTTTCGGCGGACGCGAAGTTCTGCGTGATCAGCCGGGAAGGCGCCTCGAACCGGAAGAACGGTCTGGTGATCCTCGACGTCAGCGACCTGCAAAACGGCATCGAGGTGATCGCCCGCTACGACGACCAGCTCACCGGCGGGGTCCACAACGTCTTCATCGCGGAAGACCACATCTACGCGCTTTCGGCGGGGCGCCGCTACGACATCCTGAACGCCGAGGATCCGACGAACCCGTATCGGGTAGGTCGGTTCGAGATGGACACTCCCGGCCATTCCATCCACGACGTGTGGGTCCACGAGGGCATCGCCTATTCGTCCAACTGGAACGACGGGGTCGTTGCGGTTGACGTAGGCGGCGGTGGCAAGGGCGGGGCGCCGAACAACCCGGTGATGCTCGGCAAGACTCCCTACCCGAGCGGTTGGAACCACGCCGCCTATCCCTACCGGAGCAAGTCCACCGGCAAATTCCTGATGATCGGGGGCGACGAGGCGTTCCCGTACCAACTGATGGAGGGCGCGCGGGCCCCGCGCCGGGCGGCCGGCTGGATCCACATCTTCGAGTGGGACGAGTGGGAGAGCCCCCGCGAGGTGGCCCGCTACCAGGTGCCGGAGGCGGGAACCCACAACCTGTGGGTGGAGGACGACATCCTCTACATCGCCTACTACAACGGCGGCCTGCGGGTGGTGGATATTTCCGGCGAAATGCGGGGTGACCTCTACCGGCAGGGCCGCGAGATCGCGATGTTCCGCCCGTTCGACCCCGAAACCGTAAAGCCGAACGCACCGTTCGTCTGGGGACCGCAGCCCTACAAGGGCCACATCTTCATCGCCGACAACACTTCGGGGCTCTGGGCGGTCAAGCTCGTGGACGCCGAGCCAGTGAACATGGGCGAACCCCAATAAAGGAGAGACTCAGCAGTCGCGCGGGGACGCCGACAGTTCGGGTGGCGCGCAGGCAAGGGAACGCCGGCCAGTTCTCCCGGTGGGGGCCTTCAGAGCGATAGTTCCAAGCGTTGCCAAGACCTAACTCGATGATAGTCGTGTAGTTATGGTTGCGTCGGGTTGTTCGGTCCTGGCTACATTTTGGGCTGGACGCCGAGGAGGTCGAAGCATCGCTGCTGGAGTGGGGAGGGCAGCGTCTGGAGGGGGAAGGTTTCGTCGCGGTCCTTGATCTTCACGGTGTTGAGGGCGATGGTGCCGAGGTTTTCGAGCAGATCCCGGAAGGCCTGGACGGAGAGGTCGTCCTCGGTGCGCTTCTTGGCGGCCTTTTTCTCGGCGGCGGGGGAGCGTTGGGCGGGGGCGACGATGGATCGGCGTCGGCTCTCGGCGGCGTCCTTTTGGTGGTCTTCGAAGAGGATGGGGGCGAGGGCGCGGCGCATGTGCCACTCGATGTAGTAGGCGAGCGTGCAGAGGAGAACGTGGGCGCGCACCCGGTCACTGCGCCAGTGGTGGATGGGCCGGAGGAGTTCGATGGTTTTGAGGCAGCGGAAGGCGCGCTCGACGCGGGCGAGATCCTTGTAGGCGCGGACCGTTTGCTGCGCGTCGAAGCGTTCGGGTTCGACATTGGAGCGGACGACGTAGATGCCTTCGAGGGCGACTGCCTTTCGGATCTGGTCCTGGTTGCGCTGGAAGGAGAAGGAGGAATCGGTGATCTGGTGGGTGAAGAACTTGCCCACCTTGTAGCGGTCGATGACCTTTCCGAAGCGGGTGCCGATCTTGTCCTCGCCCCGCAGGGGCGCCCTCTCCCGCTGGGTGGCGACCACGATGCGCCGGAGGAGTTTTTCGGTGGCCTGCAGCAGGTCCTCGCGCTTTCGGCGCTGCTCCCCGGCCAGCTTGGGATTGCGGCAGACGATGAGCCGCTCGCCGGGGTATTCGTCGGAGGTGATTTCGAAGAGGTCGCGCTCCTCGAACAGGGAGGGGGGCGGCCGTTCGGCGTTGAGGAGCTTGCGGATCATGGGCTTGCGGAGGGAGGAGATCCAGCGCAGCCCCTCGACGCCCTGGAGGTCTTCGCGGATGCGGGCGGCGGTGAGCATGCCCCGGTCGCCGACCATCACCAACCGTTCGATGCCGAAGGAGGTCTTGAGCTTTTGGAGCTGGCCGGCGACGGTCTGGGGATCGGTGGTGTTCCCGGGGAAGACCTCGACGGCGACCGGGCGGCCTTCGGGATCGGTGAGCAGCCCGATGACGATCTGGAGCTTGCCTTGCTTCTTGTCGCGGCTGTAGCCGCGCTTGGCGAGGGGGCAGTGCTTGCCCTCGAAGTAGGAGGAGGTGATGTCGTAGAGGACGAGGGTGTTGTCGGCGAGGTGTCGTCGGGCGAGTTTTTTCTCGATGGCGTGTTGGTGAGTGCCGAGCCAGTCGAGCGCGGCGTAGAGCTCGTTTTCATGGACAGGCCCGAGTTGGAGGACTTGGCCGAGGGAAGAGTGTTTGGTTTCGGGGTTGAGGGCGCGGCTGGTGGCGAGCTTGGAGCAGGGTTTGAGGACGCGGTTTGCGATCATGGCGGTGACGAGGTCGCGGTTTCGGGAGGGTTTTCGGTCGAGGAGGGAAGGGAGGCCGAGTCTGTGGAGGGTTCCGAGGATGGCGGCGACGTGTCCGTGGGGGAGGGAGCGGACGATGTCGATTGCCTCCCGGATGGGGATGTCGGCGAGGGTTGCGCCTTTGAGGATGCGTCGGAGCGATTCGACGGCGGCGGGGTTTCGTCGGTGGAGTTTGGTGAGGTTTGCGAGGGTGCGTTTGAGGACCTTGCGGCCGTCGCGGACGGACTCTCGGAGGAGGACGGCGGGGGGGGAGCTGCGGTTGGGGACGAACTCAATATACATGGGCACGATAATAAGACACACAATACTGACAGTCAATAGTAAACATCACTCCACATGTTCTATTACATGGCTACAACATTGCATCCGAAAATCCCATAAACGACCATGAGTCACGAAGTTAGATCAGAAAACCGCTGGAACTACCGTCAGACCGGCACCGCGGCCCGTTGTCGGGCTGGATGGCACCACCGGCAAGGGTCCCCAGCGGGAGACTGGGGCCGACATCCAGGTCGGCATCGCGCGCCTGAGGCGGGCGTGTGCCCCGTGCTCGGAGCCCGATCCGCGCCCTTCGGGACAACAACTTCACGAAAATGGCGATGAGTGCTGCGTTAACGAACAGCGCTCCATACACCAACCACCTGTAGATCCGCACGTCGCGCTCAGCCATCTCCAGCCGCAGATCGGCCAGGTCCTGTTTGCTGGCGAAGTTGGCCAGGTCCGTTCTCATGGCTGCATTCTGGGTCATTGGCTGAACCAGCGCCACCACCGACGAAACCTGCTTGCACCTCCACCGTACACGTGCGGTGTCGCGCTCGCGAGGCGCGTATATTCCCCGGTCATGGGGGACCGCATTCCGGCCCTCGCTGCACCATGACCCGAACCCTCCGCCTCCACCTCATCCCCGTTGCGGCCGTCGCCCTGCTCCTCCTCGCCCTTCCCGCGTTCGCGCAGGAGGAGGCCGAGGAGACCACCGGTCCCGAGCCCACCGAACTCGTCGTCACCCCGAGCGAACTGACGCTGGAGGTGGGAGCGAACGCCACCCTCGAGGCTGAGGTGCGCGACGCCGACGGCAACGCGATGGAGCGCACGGTGGTGTTCTTCTCGCGGAGCCGCCGCTCGGTCGGGGTGAACCCCGCCGGGATCGTGGAGGCCTTTCGGCCCGGCGAGCACACCCTGATCGCCATGGTGCCGAGGAATCCGGAGCACACCGACCGGCGCGCGGAGCCGGCGGTCATGGTCGAGATTCCGGTTACCATCCCGAACCCGCCGGTCGCCACCGTCGAGGTCGCGAATCTGCCTGGCCACGTCTACGCAGGGACCGAGGTCGGGCTCCGTCCACTGGTTACGGACACCTCGGGCGCCACCCGGAACGACGTGGGGGTTCGCTGGAGCACCGCCGATCCGTCGGTGGCGGGGGTGGACGCACTCGGGATGCTCAGCCTGACGGGGGCCGGTCGCACGACCCTCACCCTCTCCGCCGAAGAGGCTTCGACCGACGTCGGGATCGAGGTGCTTCCGAACCCGGTCGCCTCGATCACCCTGACCGGGACCCCGGCGGAGGCCGTGCGCACGGGTGACGTCGTGTTCTTCGAGGCGAAGGTCACCGACGCCTCCGGAAACGCGGTGCCGGACTACCCGGTCCAGTTCGCGACTCTCGGGATCCCGGCGGACGGCATCGTGGCGCCGGGGGCCATCGGCCAGGTGGACGAGTCCGGCGCGTTCGTGGCGGAGCGTTCGGGCACCCACACGGTGATCGCCGACGGGTTCACGACCTCGACGAGCGCCACGGTCGCCGTAGTGGCGCGCAAGGTGCGGAAAGACGTGGAGATCGTGGGGCAGGGCCCGGTCCGCGACCGGTACACCTCGGACCTCTGGGTCTGGGAGGGCATCGACGGCCGGGACTACGCGGTGACCGGGACCTGGGGCGCCGACGGCCACGCTTACTTCTGGGACGTTACCGATCCCTCCGCGATGTCGCTCATCGACACGGTGCGGGTGGACGCCCGGACCGTCAACGACGTCAAGGTCTCCGAAGACGGAAAGTTCTGCGTGATCAGCCGGGAGGGCGCTTCGAACCGGAAGAACGGGCTCGTGATCCTCGACGTCAGCGATCCGCAGAGCGGCGTCCAGGTCATCGCCCGCTACGACGATCAGCTCACCGGCGGGGTCCACAACGTGTTCATCGCGGAGGAGCACATCTACGCACTCTCCGCGGGCCGGCGTTTCGACATCCTGAACGCCGAGGATCCGGAAAACCCCTACCGGGTCGGGCGCTTTGAGCTGGATACGCCGGGCCACTCCATCCACGACGTGTGGGTGGTGGACGGGATCGCGTATTCGTCGAACTGGGATGACGGAATTGTCGCGGTGGATGTGGGCGGCGGCGGCATGGGCGGCGCGCCGAACAACCCGGTGCTGCTGGGGAGCGCCCCGCATCCGAGCGGCTGGAACCACGCCGCCTATCCCTATAAGAGCCAGTCCACCGGCAAGTTCCTGATGATCGGGGGCGACGAGGCGTTCCCCTACCAGACCATCGGAGAGGCCAACACCCCTGATCGGGCCGCCGGCTGGATTCACATCTTCGAGTGGGACGAATGGGAAGAGGCCCGCGAGGTGGCGCGCTACCAGGTGCCCGAGGCCGGAACCCACAACCTGTGGGTCGAGGACGACATCCTCTACATCGGTTACTACAACGGCGGCCTGCGGGTGGTGGACATCTCCGGCGAACTCCGCGGCGACCTCTACCGCCAGGGCCGCGAGATCGCGGTCTTCTGGCCGCAGGATCCGGAGAGCTTCATCCCGAACGCGCCGATGGTCTGGGGACCGCAGCCCTACAAGGGTCACATCTTCGTCGCCGACCACCATTCGGGTCTGTGGGCGGTGAAGCTGGTGGATCCGGAGCCGGTGAACCTGGGCGAACCGCAGTAGCGAGGGAACGTCAGTCTCCCGCCCGCCCGCGCGGTTACTCCTCGCGCCTCCCGGGAGCGCCCGGCAGCAGCGAAATGAGCCGGGCTCTGACTTTTCGCGCCGCCGCTTCCAAATCCCACGAGTACCCGTGCGCGAGCAGGGGGGTGATGTCGCTGCCGAACTGCGGGTCGCGAACCTTGGCGGTGAGGTTTCGTTCAAACGTCGCGCGCCCTACGGGACCATCGGTGCGCGCCATGTGTTCGGCGAACGCCTCTGCGACGCGGGCGGGATTGACGGCGGCTCTGTCGAGAGCGGTGGCGAGATCGAACAGGTCGCGGCCCTTTTTGCGCTGGTAGAGCGCCCGCAACTTGGTGGCGAGCAGTTCGTCAAGTTCGTAGGTCACGACATCGGCGATTCCGCTGAACCAGCGCGAGGTTACGGTGAACGGGATTCTCACGAGCCCAAACACGGAGTAATGCTCGCGCGAGCTGATCTCGACCTTCAGGCGTAGCCGCAAAGGGGGCGTATCCTCGGAAGTGAAGCGGTAGATGAAGGTGACGCGGGCCTCGGTCTGCTTCCATTTCGGTTTGCCGAGCCAGGGATCCAGAGCCTCCCGCACGCCGTCCATGACCGGACCGATGGGTCCGGGGGCGGTCTGCACCAGATCAATGTCCTCCGAGTACCGCGCGGGCGGCGTCAGATAGAGCTTGTAGAGCGCAGTACCGCCACGAAACGCCAGCTCGCTGGCCACCGCCTCTTGGGAGAAGAGTTCGACCAGTGCCCGGGCGACGACCAGGTCCTGCTCGACCTGAGCATCCTGGACCCAGGGCGCCCGCGCTCGCCACTCGGTGACGTAGTCGCGCGGGATCACGTCTCTACCTCGACTTCGGCGTTGATGCGCAGTCGCCACCGCCGGTCACGCGGCGGTCGGCCTTCGCTCGGGCTGCCCGGCACGAGCAGCACGGTGTCGTGCGCGCGGCGGCGCACGTCGCGCTGGAGGGACGATGCCTTGTCGGCGGCGCCAACAAGTTCGAGCAGGTGTCCGAGGCGCTGCGCCCAGGAGACCGGGGCCGTCTGGGCTGCCGCGGCGAGCCGATCCGGATGGATGTGCTCGGCGAGTTCCGCAATGATGGTCGCCGCCTGAGCCAGTCCCCCGATGCGTTTCTCGTAGCCGACCAGATCAACCGCGGTTGCTTCGAGGCTCGATACCCGGATCGCCCCCCGCGGCGTGTTGAAGTTCTGGACGGGAACCTCGGCGAGGTGCGAGCGGGTGATGAAGGAGACTGCGACTTTGCTGCAGGACATCGGCCGGCGATACCCGGCCAGCGCTACCTGGAAGGTTTGCGGGCGGTGGTGCGCGGCGCCGTGGTACTGGGCTGCCGACAGGAGCGCGGCGTAGTAGCGCCGATCGAGATGGGCCATTAACGCGGGGACGAACTGCTCGGCCGGCAGGCAGCCGAGGCGCCGGTACTCGGGGGGCACGACCACGTAGAACCCGCGCGCGGGACTCGCGATCAGCCCTTTGTTCGCCAGCCGGCTCAGAGCGAGTCTGGCCGCTGCCGGCGAGACGCCGAGCAACCTGCGCATCTCCGTCGCCGTGAAGTGATATCGGCCGTCAGCCGCAAGATCGGCAACCAGGCTGTTGGCCCGGCGTGGCCGTGTCTCCGATTTCATCGGAACAATATATCAGTATTCGATACTTTATGCAGATGTTTACTATATCGCTCGTGAGCCGAGGACGACATTCTCTACATCGGATACTGCCACGGCGGCTTGCGCGTCGTGGACATCTCCGGCGAACTGCGCGGCGACCTCTACCGCCAAGCACGCGAGATCGCGGTCGTCCGGCCGCCGGACCCGTGTCGCCCCGGCCGCCAAGCCCCGCCCACGGCCCGCGGCTCCCTATACTCCGCGCCGCAACGAGGGGTGCAGAAAGCTGGAGCGCATCGAACCGGGACTGGTGGACGTCATTTGGCTGGGCGTCCTGATCCTGGTTTCGGGCGTGTCGGCCTGGTCGGGCGCCCTCGCCGTTCGTGATGCCCGAGGGACGCCACCGGCCGAACTGACGGCGGCCGAAAAGCGCTCCATTTATCGGCGCGGAAGCGCGATGCTGTGGATGCTCGCGGCGGGGACACTGGTCTGGTGGCTCCTCGCGGGGCGGGATCTGGCCTCGCTGGGCTTGGCGGCGCCTCGCTGGACCTGGCCGGCGGCCGGCGCCGCCCTCGCCCTCATCGTCTGGCTGGCCGCGGATACCGCGAGGCAGACAGCCCCTTCGCGGATCTCCGGCACCCGGAAACGATGGCGGATCCAAAACCCCTACATTCCGGTCTCGGGGGCCGAGTTCCGGAGCTACGCAGTCCTGGCCGTGAGCGCCGGGATTGGCGAGGAGATTGCCTACCGGGGCTTCATGATCGCTGTCCTCCGCGCCTGGCTGGGCCCCGGATGGGAGGGAGCTGCGCTCGCGGTCGGATTACCGGCCCTCTTCTTCGGGGCCGCTCACGCCTCCCAGGGATGGCGCGGCGTCGTCGGGGCCGCGGGGGGCGCCTTGGCGTGGGGATTCATGGTGATCGAAACCGGTTCCGTCTGGCCCGGTATCGTGTTCCACGTCCTGTGGGATCTGCTCATGGGACTGCTGGGATTCCGGCTCCTGCGGCCTTCCCCGACCGATACCTGATCAGGACTCTGGCTGGATTCGCGTTCGGAGCCGGCGGGGGGCGGATGCGTCGTAAGCCGCATCGGGTGCGGCCGGGTTCACAGTTGTAGTGAAACCCGCGGGAGCGCCGAGACGGGCGAGGCCCAGTTCTCGCGGCGGGTGCCGGCTGAAGCCGGTGGCCAGTTCTCCCGGTGGGGGCCCCGGTCTACGCGTCCTCCACGCTGATCAGCCAAGCGCGGTTCCGCTGCGCGTTGCGCAGCGGATGCTGGCTGAAGCCGGCGTTCCTTGACCGGCGCGCCATGCAGGCCCTCCGCGTTGCAGGAGCCGCCACAGGTTGCTAACTCCAGGGATCACTCCCCGGTGGGGTAGCGGATGTCGGTGGTCAGGAACTCCTCGAAGAAATTCAGCATGTCGCTGAGTTTCCGGATCGTGTTCTCCCTCCCGTACACGTAATACCCCTCATCCGGATACGCCTTGTATCGCACGATCTTGTAGTACTGGTCGAGTTTGCGCGCGAAGTTCAGCGCGGCCTGCGGTTGGCCTTCGCGAATCCGCCAGCCGGCCGCCACTCCTTCACCCTGGATCACGAAGGTCGGCGTCGTGACCTGGTGCGCCTTCAGGATGGCGGAGCTGTTCCGGTACGTCTCGCGGTTTTCGGGATACGGGCCGAGTTCGTACTCGAGCAGCTTGATGTGCTGGAGCTCCTGGACCGTGGTGTGGAACTCGGTCATGTCGCCGTAGCCCGACAGCGAGATGGCCGCCTGGAAGACCCCGGGGGCGAAGGCGACCGCCGCCATGGTCATGATCCCGCCGTAGCTGGTTCCGGTGATCCCGATCCGGTCGCGGTCCACGTCGGAACGGCTCTTGAGGTAATCCACCCCCGCGAGGACGTCCTCGAGGTCGCAGTGTCCCCAGCAACCGTTGTTGAGGTCCTCGAAGGCGAGGCCGTAGCCGGAACTGCCGCGAATGTTCGGCATGAGCACGACGTAACCGCGCTGGGCGAAGAAGTGGACCTGCTGATGCCGCCGGAACTGGTTGTCGAACTGGGACGTGGGTCCGCCGTGGATCCAGAGCAGGCCGGGGAAGCGTTCGGCGGGAGCTGCGTCCGGCGGCCGGTGCAGGTAGGCCTCGATGGTGAGGCCGTCGGTGCTCGGGTAGCGGATTTTTTCGGGGAGCCGGATTCGGGGGTTGGCGTCCAGGCCGATTTCGCTGTGCACCAGCGCGCTCTCTCCCGAAGCGACGTCGAGCACGAAAAGCTCCGCGGGACGCACCGGGGTCTCGAAGGTGTAGCTGATCCGGTTCCCCTCGGGCGACCACTCGGGACGGAGCGCCGCTCCGGCCTCCCGCTCCACGAGAGTCCGGCCCCCGGACCCGTCCGCCGCCGCCAGCCGCAGGGAATGCACGCCGCCCTGGTTCTCGGTGTAGCTGACCCAGGCGCCGTCGGGCGACCAGCGGGCGTCGCTCTGGTCATGGTCCGAAGCCGCCAGGGGCCGGGGCTCGCCCCCCGTGCGCGGCGCGATCCAGAAGTTCAGCCAGCCGCTGCGCTGGGAGCGGAAGAGCAGGTGCTCACCGTCGGGCGACGGTTGGACGGCGCCGAACGCCCGGCCCGCGCGGTAGTCGAAAAAGCCGCGGTCCGTCACCACGGTGCGCGGATTCCGGCCGTCAGGGGTGATCTCGATCACGTCGTGATCCACCCAGCGGTCGTCCATGCGCACGTAGAAGAGCGCCCCGGAATCCGGGGCCCAGCTCGGATACCCCTCGTAGAGCGGGTCGCTGGTCAGCCGGTGCACCTCTCCCCCGGCGACCGACACCTTCCAGATGTCCATGTTGCCGAACCGGTCGCCGGCGAACGCGATCCATGCCCCGTCCGGAGACCAGGAGAGCCCGTTCGCCCGCGCCGAGAGCCGGGTGAGCCGCCGGTCCGTGCCCTCCTCGGCCGACCACAGCCAGATGTCGGGCGCGCCGTCGCGGTCGGAGGTGTAGGCGACGAAGCGCCCGTCGGGCGACCAGACCGGCTGCGGGGCCCCCAGCGATCCCACCCCGCTGAGCGTCAGGTCCCGGGTGAGAATCCGGAACGACCTGTCCTCGGGGTCCACGCCGGCGAGGTCGCCCGCGGCCGACACGAATGTGATCAGGGATCCGTCCGGCGCCCATTGCGGGGAAAGACTTCCCCCGACCGCGGCTCGAAGGTCCATCAGTGCGGCGGCGCCGATCGGGCCGGCAGCCACGTCGGCGGCCCCGGGCGGCGGGCCGCTTTCCTCCGGCGAACACGCGAGCCCCCCGGCGAACGCGAATCCGGCCGCGATGACGGAAAAACGGTGCTGTCTCATGACCCCGGCTCCTTCTCGATCCGGCCGCGACCCCGGCGGCCGGAACACAGGACGGAGACTACTGGATGCGCGACGCGGATTCCGCGCCACGAGGGGTCAACAGCCTGTGGAGAAAGTGACGTGAGCACCGAGAACGGCCAGTCCTCCCGGTGGGGAGCCGTTTCAGCCGGGATGCATCGCCGTTCGAATGCCGTGTGACTTTTTCCACCGGCTGTTAGCCCGCATTTCTCATACTCACCGTCGCAGGAAGGGCTCGACTCGCCGCAGCACGACGGCGGGGACGGCTTGGAACGCCGGCCTCCGGCCGGCACAGCCCGCCGAAGGCGGGCGGCGGGAAGGACTCCCCGTTCCGGGGTGGTCCCTTGACGGCGGGAATCTCAGCGTTCGGCGGGATCCGTACAACGGAGTGGCAGACGCCGTTTGTCGCAGTGCGGGCCACGTGCCTGCGTTCCGTGAAGGCGGACGGCAAGGAACCGCCCGTGACCCTGGGGGTCGCTGTGTTGGGTCCCACCGGGAGAAACGCGCATGATCGGTCCGTCTGCACACCAAGCCGGGCAAGAAATGCCGCGGCACTCACGCTGGCTTGGTGCCGCGTCATCCGTGCTGGTTTCGCGCTCCCGCGCGTGCCGGCCGGAGGCCGGCTTTCCAAGCCGTTCCTGCCGTTGCGCCGTTGGCCATACGCCATCTCATCTGTTGGGGGGTACGTGCCGAGACGGGAGCCATCCCGGCGATTGAGGTCTTCGCCGCCGCGGTCCTGCGGGCCGCTGTGCCGGCCGGAGGCCGGCGTTCCAAGCCGTCCCCGCCATGGCGCCATCAGCTCTACGCGCTCTCGGGTCCATCCGCGCTGTCGGCGTCCGGTCGCGCCTGCTATTCACGGCAACCGGTGGGAGGTCGGTGTCCCCTATCCACACCCCGTCACGTCGATCAGCGCCGGCGCGTTACGCGTAACCGGCATCCCCGTCAGCAGGTTGCGATGCCTTGGCGTGCGCTCCGGGCCGTGAGTATGAGAAATGCGGGGTAGGAGCACGTGGTCCTTCAACCCGGGACTGGTGGACGCCGTCTGGAGGGGCGTCCTGATGCGGACCCCGGCGGGCTTCTGACGCTGATGCGGGGACGGCCTCCGAGCGGGTAGTCTCTCCCCTTCATCCAGCGTATCTGCGGGAGGGCCGTCCGCCCTGCCGCAAGACCAGGAGGAGACACCATGTTCCGAAACAGGACCGGCGCGCTTTGCGCCATTCTCTTAGCCGCCCTTTTGCTTCTTGGCGCGTGCGCTCCTACCGAGGAGGCGCCGCAGTCGAACGCCACCGTGTTCCACGGGGCGACGGTGATCGTGGGCGACGGCAGTGACCCGATCGAAAACGCCACCTTCGTCGTGGAGGACGGCCGCTTCGTCGCTGCGGGCGGGGCGGACGAGGTCATGGCGCCGGAGGGCGCCGCTCATGTGGATCTCAGTGGCCGGACCGTCATTCCGGCGCTCATCGATACGCATGTGCACCTCTCCGTGCCGCGCGACGCCCTGATTGACGATCTGCAGCGGCGCGCCTACTACGGCGTCGGGGCCGCGGTGAGCCTCGGGCACGACGACGGCGACGCGACGGCCGCGGTCCGGGACGCCCCCGTCGCGGGAGCGGCTCGCGCGATGACCGCCGGCCAGGGGATCACCCGGCACGAGCCGGGACGCTCGGAAGTCCCCTACTGGATCAACACTCCCGAGGAGGCGCGGGCGGCGGTCCAGGAACTCGCTGGCGCAAACGTGGACTTCGTGAAGATCTGGGTGGACGACCGCGGCGGCCAGTTCGACAAGCTGACCCCGGAGCTCTACGGCGCCGTCATCGACGAAGCGCACCAGCACGGCTTGCGGGTGACCGCCCATATCTTCTCGCTCGAAGATGCCAAGGGACTGCTGGAGGCCGGGGTGGACTCGTTCGCCCATAGCGTCCGGGACATGGACGTGGACGACGAGTTCGTGGCGATGGTCCAGGAGCGGCCGAACGTCGTCCTGATTCCGAACCTTGGCGGCCGCGGCGTCCATGATGACGTGAGCTGGCTCTCCGGGACCCTGACCGCCGAAGCGCTCGAGCAGGCCCAGGCCGCGCACATGGACCGTCCGGAGGCCCACGAATCCTTCGGCATCCAGGCGCGCAACCTCGCGCGGCTGAACGAGGCCGGGATGAAGATCGCCATGGGCACCGACGGGAACGCCGGCTGGCGGCCCCACATCGAGATGCTGGACATGGTGGAGTCCGGGATGAGCCCGCACGAGGTGATCGTCGCCTCCACCGGGGCCGCCGCCGAGTACCTGATGATGGACGACACGGGCACGATCGCGGCCGGTAAGAGCGCCGACTTCGTGGTCCTCGAGGCGAACCCGGTTGAGGACATCACGAATACCCGGCGCATTGTGTCCGTGTACCTCGGGGGCGAGGAAGTGGACCGGGCCGGCCTGAGCGCCGGCTGGGTCGGGAGCCAGTAAGCGCTAGCCGCGATGAAACATGCCCACACCATCAGTTGGGTGATCTTTGCCCTGCTGGGAGCCATCACCGTGCTGGTTTCTCTGACCTCCCTCAGCGCCGCCTACCTGAACCCGGATGCCGACCTGATCGGCGGCCGGTTCACCCCGGAGCAGCTCGCTGACGGGGACCCGGAACTCGCCGCGGCGCTTTCCGCTCGGCGGGGCACGGCCGCCGCGTTCGGCCTCTCCTACGGGATCTTGCTGTTCGGGATCGCGTGGGGCCCGTATCGCCGGAGGGGCCGGCTGTTCCGCCTCCTGCTGGCGGCCGGCCTGGTGAACACGGTGGTGATCCTGCTTCGGCTTCCGGTGCTGGGCATAGGCCTCGGCCTCGTCACGGCCCTGGTTCCATTGGCGCTGATCCTGATCGCTGCCGTGCTCGGGGTGATGGCCCGCCGCCAGGCCTGACGGGGGACGGGCCGGGTCGACCACGGGAAGGAGCCGGATCCGAGACCCGCGGTCCTGGTCTGGTCCGGAGGGACGTCGTCTGACTGACGCCGCGCGGGGCGACGCGGCGAATCCGTCTGCCGAACCCAACTATGACGAGGCATACAGCAAGGACTCGTTTCGGAAGAAGGTCACCGCGTTTGCCCCAGCGGCGGGCAAAGAGGTGATTCGGGGGGCGCTGGTCCTGTACCGCTGCCTCCGCGACCCCAACACCCCGAAATGGGCCCGTACGCGCATCATTGGCGCGCTTGGCTACTTCATCTTCCCTTTGGACGCCATCCCCGATGTCGTTCCGGTGGCCGGGTTCTCCGACGATCTGGGCGTGCTGGCTCTCGCGCTGGCCACCGTAGCGCTTCACATCAAACCGGAGCACAAACAAAAGGCCGAGGAGAAACTCAAGACCTGGTTTCCTTGAGCCCCTCACATCCTGCGTTCCCTCACGAAAAGGACACACCCGATGCGCATCGTTCCCCTTGCCGATATTCAGTCGGCTATCACCGCGAAAGCCGCCATCGAGGCCGTCAAGGCCGGATTCATCGCCCATGCGAGGGGCCAGGTGCACTGTCCCGAGCCCGTCCAGATCGTGTTCCGCGACGACCAGCAGGAACAACATGGCGAATGTCACGTCAAATCCGCCATTTGGAGCGGCCGTCCGTACGCCGCGGTCAAGATCGCATCGGGGTCGTACCGGAATGCGGCGCGCGGCCTGCCGGGCGCCGGCGGCATGATCATCATGATCGCTACCGACACCGGCCTTCCGGAGGCCATTCTCCACGACGAGTGCTGGCTCACCAATGTCCGCACCGCTGCCGCCGGGGCCCTCGCCGCCGGCCTGAAACCGGTGTCGAACGACGCGACGCTGGGCGTGATCGGCACCGGGACCCAGGCCGAGATGCAGGCCACCATGATCTGCTCCCACCTGGGGCTTGGGTCGGTGTCGCTCTGGGGACGTTCCGCCGCCAAGGCGGCCACGCTCTGCGAGAAGCTACAGGCCGGAGGACTGGCGGCAACTCCGATGGAGACGGTCCGCGACGCCTGTCATTCCAGCGCCATCCTGGTCACCACTACCCCCGCGACGAAACCGGTCGTTCATCTGGAGGACGTTCCCGAAACGCTCCACATCGTCGCCGTCGGAGCGGACACGCCGGGGAAGACGGAGCTGGATCCGCGCATTCTGGGAAGGGCTCACATCATCGTCACCGACGATCATCGGGAGTGCCTGCATCACAGCGACTTCGGCGAGGCAGTGAGAGCCGGCGCGGTCGCGGAGGACGGCGACTGCTCCTTTGGCAAAATGCTGTCGCTCGCTACCCCGGATCCGAGGATGGCGCAGGACGGTATTTCGGTGGTGGATCTGACCGGCATGGGCGTTCAGGATCTCGCGATAGCGACAATGACTCTGAACGCGTTGACGGATTAGTAGCCCTTCCCCGTCAACCCCGCGGGGAGCAACCCCTTCGCGGCCCGCCGGGCCGCGGTGCCGGCCGGAGGCCGGCCCAGTTCTCCCGGTGGGGGCCCAAGCCGTCCCCGCGTTTTTCACTGGTGGCGATACGCGGCTCGCGGCCCCGCGGGCCGCGGTGCCGGTGTGAACACCGGCGTTCCCAGCCTTCGGCCGCGGTGCCGGTCTGAAGACCGGCGTTCCCAGCTGTCCCCGCGCTTTTTCACTGGTGGCGATACGTGGTCCGCCCCGCTGCGCGGGGCTGTGCCGGCCTGAAGGCCGGCGTTCCCTTACCACGGCAGAACACGGTATGGCACTGGCGCCATCCGTTCTCAAGCGTAAAATCGGCAACGGAGAGGGGGAACGACGATGAAGATCAGGATCCTGTTGTTCGCATGCCCGGCGCTGGCCGTGTCGATCGGCTGGGCGGCCGCAAATCACGACATTGCCGGAGAGATGATCGACCGGGCGCGGCATTTCCTTGCCTCGCTCGATCCCGAGCAAAAGTCCCGGGCGACGTTCGCGTTCGACGACGAGGAGCGGTTCAACTGGCACTTCATTCCGCGGGACCGGGAAGGACTGCCCTACGGGGAGTTCACGCCGCCGCAGCGACGGCTCGCTGATCTCCTGCTCGGCACCGCGCTCAGCCACGACGGCATCAGCAAGGCGCTCGGCATCATGTACCTCGAACAGATCCTCTACGAGCGCGAAGGCCGCGACATTCGTGATTCGGACCGCTATTACTTCACGGTGTTCGACGAGCCGTCGGACTCGGGCGCCTGGGGCTGGCGCGTCGAGGGGCATCACCTGTCGCTCAACGTCACGCTCAACGACGGCGAGGTCGCCGCGACCTCACCGGCCTTCATGGGCAGCAATCCGGCGATCGCCGAGGAAGGCAAGCACGCGGGTCTCGAGGTGCTCGCGGCGGAGCAGACGGTAGCGAGGGAGCTGCTCGCGCTCTTCGACGGTCCGGCGCGCGACAAGGTCATCTTCGATCCCGAGGCGCCGCCCGACATCCTGACGGGCACGGACCGGATCGCCGAACCCGGGGAACCGCTCGGGGTCGCGACCCGTGACATGACCAGGGAGCAGGCCGACAAGGTCATCGAGCTCGTGCACGTCTATACCGGCCGGCTGCGGCTCGAACTGGCCAGGGACGAGTTCGCCAAGGTCGAGGCGGCCGGCCTCGAGAACATTCATTTCGCGTGGGCCGGCAGCGCCGAACCGGGCGACCCGCACTACTACCGGATCCACGGCCCGACGTTCCTCATCGAGTACGACAACACGCAGAACGACGCCAACCACATCCACTCGGTCTGGCGCGATCTGAGCGGAGACTTCGGCAGGGATCTCCTCGCCGAGCACTACTCGGCGTCGCATTCGGGACGGGTCGCAGGGGGCCCCGGCGCCGGGAGGTAAGGCCGAAGGCCGCAGGCTCCCGAGGCCGAGCGTCAGCTAGCGATGCCGGTCTGAAGACCGGCGCTCCCATGTACCCTCCATCCCCCATGGGAGAACTGGCGCGCGAACTCGCGTCGCGCATCGAGGGGGATGTGCGCTTCGACCGCGCGAGCCGGATCCTCTACTCGAACGACGCCAGCATCTACCAGGTGGAGCCCCTCGGGGTGGTGATCCCGCGCCATACCGCGGACGTGGCGGAGGCGGTCCGGGTGGCGGCAGAGGCGGACGCCCCGGTGCTCCCGCGCGGGGGCGGCACCTCGCTCGCCGGGCAGGCGGTTGGCGAAGCCGTGGTGCTCGACCTGTCGGTGCACTTCCGGAGCGTCCTGGAGATCAACCGCGAAGAGCAATGGGCCCGGGTGCAGCCGGGGGTGGTGCAGGACGCCTTCAGCGCGGCGCTCGCGCCGCACGGCTTCCGCTTCGGGCCCGAGACCTCGACCTCGAACCGCGCGAATCTGGGCGGCATGATCGGCAACAACTCGGCCGGCGCCCGCTCGCTCGTCTACGGCAAGACAGTGGAAAACGTGATCGACGCCACCGTGGTGCTGCCCGACGGCAGTTGCGAGCGGCTTTCGTGGCTGAGCTGGGAGGACATCCGGCGCCGGGCGCGGGGGAACGGGTCGCTGGCCCCGGTGCTCCGCGAGCTGCTCGCGCTCAAGGACGAGTACTCGGAAGACATCCGGGCGCGGTTCCCGCGCATCCCGCGGCGGGTGTCCGGGTACAACCTCGACACGCTGCTCGATCCGGGCGGAGTGAACCTGGCGCACCTGGTGGTCGGGTCCGAGGGAACGCTCGGCACCGTGGTCGAGGCCCGGGTGAAGCTCCACCGGTTGCCGCCCGCGGTGGGACTCGCTGTCCTGCATTTCGACGGGATGCTCCCGGCGCTCGAGGCGGGGGTGGTGGCGCTTGACCTGCGTCCGACCTGCGTCGAACTCGTGGACCGGATGGTCATGGATCTTGCCCGCGAGTCGCTCGAGTATTCGCGGCGCCTCCACTTCGTCGAGGGCGAACCCGGGGCACTCATCCTGGTCGAGTTCGCGGGATCGAGCCGCGCCGAAGTGGCCTCGAAGCTGGCCGACCTCGAACGCCGTCTCGGCCGGCAGGGGCGTCCCCACCTGCGCATGCTGGATCCGGCGGATCAGCAAAACGTCTGGGCGCTACGGAAAGCGGCGCTGCCCCTCCTCCTGAGCCTTCCCGGCGACAAGAAACCCATCGCGTTCGTCGAGGACACCGCCGTCGAACCCTCCCGGCTGCCGGAGTTCATTCGCGGGTTCGAGGAAATCCTGGCCGGCCGGAACACCGAGGGGAGCTTCTACGCGCACGCCGGCGCCGGATGCCTCCACATCCGGCCGCTCATCAATCTGAAAGACCCCGCCGAGATCCGGAAGATGGACACCCTGGCCCAGGAAATCTGCGACCTGGTGCTCGACTTCGGGGGCGCCATGAGCGGCGAGCACGGGGACGGCCTCGCGCGCAGCCACTTCAACGAGAAGGTCTTCGGGCCGCGGGTGTACCAGGCGTTCCGGCGTCTGAAAGCGGCGTTCGACCCGGCCGGCATCATGAATCCCGGGAAGGTGGTGAACGCGCCGGCGATGACCGACAACCTCCGCTACGGCGAGGGCTACCGGGCGGAGGAACTCCCGGTGGTCTATCCGTACAAACGCCACGGGGGCTTCGCCGGCGCGGTCGAGCTCTGTAACGGAGCCGGGGTCTGCCGCAAGGAACTGGTGGGGACGATGTGCCCCTCGTTCATGGCGACCAAGGAAGAGGAGCATTCCACCCGGGGCCGGGCGAACCTGCTGCGGGCGCTGCTCGACGGGCGGCTGCCGCCGGAGCGGGAATCGGAGGACCGCGTCCTCGGGGCGCTTGACCTCTGCCTCGCCTGCAAGGCCTGCAAGGCCGAGTGCCCCTCCGGGGTGGACATGGCCCGGCTCAAGTCGGATTTCCTGCACCGCTACTACCGGGACCGGAAGCGGCCGCTCGCCGACCGGCTGTTCGGCGCTCCGGATGTCCTGGCCCGCTGGGGCAGCCGGTTCGGGCCGCTGACCCGCTGGGCCGAGCGACGCGGTTGGGCCGCCTCGCTGCTGTCCCGGGCCATCGGCTTCGACCGGCGGCGGAGTCTCCCGAAGCTGGCGCGCCAACCCTTCACCCGCTGGTTCCGCGGGGTCGAAGCTGCCTCCCAACCGCATTCGCCGCGCGGGGAAGTGGCCCTCTTTCCCGACACCTTCACGAACTACTTCGAGCCGCGGATCGGGATCGCCGCCTGCCGGGTGCTCTGGGCGCTCGGCTACCGGATCGTGCTGGCGCCGGCGGTCTGTTGCGGCCGGCCGGCCATCTCCCGGGGGCTTCTCGACCGGGCCCGCCGGCTGGCGCGCGAGAGCGTTCGGGCGCTCGGCGGCATCGCCGGCGAGGGCACCGCCATCGTCGGGCTCGAGCCCTCGTGTCTGTTCAGCTTCCGCGACGAGATCCCCGATCTGGTTCCGGAGGACGATCGTCCCGCCGCCGAAGGGATCGCCAAGCGCGCGGTTCTCTTCGACGAGTTCCTGGGCGATCACCGGGAAGAACTTTCCCGCCTCACCGGCGGCCGGGCCGAAGGCTCCCACGTTCTCGCCCACGGCCACTGCCACCAGAAGACCTTCTGTGGGACCGGACCGCTGGCCGGTCTCCTCGCCACCACCGGCGCCCGGGTCACGGTGGCCGATTCGGGTTGCTGCGGCATGGCCGGCAGCTTCGGCTACACCTCCGACCACTACGAGTTGTCGCTCGCGATCGGAGAGCGCCGGCTCTTCCCGGCGGTGCGGAACCTGGCGACCGAGGACGCGCTGGTGGCGGCCGGCACCTCCTGCCGGCACCAGGTGCTCGATGCGACTAAGCGCTACGCGATCCACCCGGCGGAATACATCGCGCAGTACCTGGCCGACGGCGGGGGTCCCGAGGCGGAGGTCTGACGGCGGCCGCCTCCGGCCGGCCTCGACTCGCATCGGCCCGGAACGCCCTCCGGGCTTCGGTGCGGAACCTTCCGGTTGGAGACCCCGTTGTTCCGGCCGTTGACAACCCCGGATCCCGAGCAAAGCGCCACCGATCCCGGCCGCCGTCTGGCGGTCGCCCCGGTGCATCGCGCCCTGTTCGCGATGTCGGCGCCCATCAGTCTGGGCATGCTCTCGACCTTCCTGTTCCAGGTGGTGGACACCTGGTTCGTCGGCAGGCTCGGCACGGCTGAGCTCGCCGCCCTCAGCTTCTCCTCGGCGCTCTTCTTCCTGCTGGTCGGGCTGTTCATCGGGCTGTCGGTCGGCGCGTCGTCGCTCGTCGCCCGCGCGCTCGGCGAGGGGGACGCGCCCCGCGCGGCGCGCTTCGCGCGGACGTCCGTGCTCCTCGCCGGCGGGCTCGCCGCTCTCCTCTCGCTGATCGGCCTGCTCACCATCGGGCCGGTCTTCGGCCTGCTCGGCGCGGACGCCGCCACCCTCCCGCTCATCGCCGAGTACATGGGGGTCCTCTACCTCGGCATGCCGCTCCTCGCCGTCGCGCTCGTCGGAAACGCCGCAGTCCGGGCGACGGGTCGGGTACGGGCTCCCGAGGTCCTGATGGGTGCCGCGGGGGTGATCAACCTCGTCCTCGACTACCTGTTGATCTTCGGCGCCGGTCCGTTCCCGCGCCTCGAGATCCAGGGCGCGGCGCTCGCCACCGTCATCTCATGGGGGTTCGTGGCCGTCTCGACGGGTGTGCTGCTCGTACGGGCGCACCTGCTCCGGCGGCAGCGGGTGGAGGGCGGCTCACCCCGAAGCGCCGTCCTGCCCCCAATTCTGCGGCTCTCCGCGCCCACGGTCGCTACCCAGGTGCTCACCCCGCTGACCGCCGCGTTCGTCATTTTCCTGGCCGCGAAGTCCGGGGCCGAGGTCGTTGCGGCGCTGGGGATCGCGACGCGGATCGAACTACTGGGACTCGTGGGGATATCGAGCGTGAGCGTCGCACTCGTTCCTTTTGTCGCGCAGAACTTCGGCGCCAGGAACCGCGCCCGCGTGGACGAAGCGATCGTCTTCGCGGGGAAGGCGTCGTTCTACTGGGGCGGCCTGTTGTTCGTGGCGCTCCTCCTCGGCGCCGGGCCCGTGGCCCGGATGTTCAGCGGCGACGAAACGGTCCAGCACTACGTGACCCTGTACTTCCGGATAGTCGCAATCTCTTACGCCCCGGCGGGGCTCCTTGCGGTGACCTCGTCCATCTTCAACGGAGTGCAGATACCGGGAGAGTCCCTTCGCATCCTCATGGTGAAGACGTTCGCCTTCACGGCGCCGCTCGCCTCGCTCGGCGCGCTCTTCGGCGCCACGGGCCTCTTCGCCGCGGTCTCGCTCGCCAATGTCCTCGGTGGCGTGTACGCCGCGCGCACTATGCGACGCTGCCTCCGCGCCGCGGACACCGACCTCGCGCGCCGGCGTCCGGTCGACGACTACATCGCCGACTGGCGCGCAGTGACTCGGCGTCTCTCGCGGAGTGGGAGCCGCCGGGAGACGTAGGCTCCCCGATTCGCCCACGGTTGTGCGAAACCCTGCGGCGCACCGCCCGCGTACCCCGAAGAAACTGGAGAAGAAACCATTCATGACACCCGACAGCGTCCGCGTTGCGGCCATCCTGGGGACCAGCCGTCCCGGCAACCTCACCTCGAAGGCGCTCGCCCTCGCCGTGGACGAGCTGGCGAAGAACCCCGAAGTCCTCGTGACCTGGCTCGATCCGGCGGAGATGGACCTGCCGTTTCCGGGCCGACCCGGCGAGTTCCCCGACCGCGATCGTCTGCAGGCGGCCGTCCGCGATGCCGACGCGGTGCTGTTCGCCACGCCCGAATACCACGGAAGTTTCGCGGCAACGCTGAAGTTGGTGATTGAGAATCTCGGCTTTCCGTCGGTGCTCGCCGGCAAACCGGCAGCGCTCATCGGCGTGGCTTCCGGTGCGATCGGGGCGGTCAAGGCGCTCGAACACCTGCGGAGCGTCCTGTCCCACGTCGGGACGATGGTCCTTCCCGGCCCGGTGTCGATCGCAGGGGTGCACAAGGTCTTCGACGCCGAAGGGAATTGCCTCGACGCGGCTGTCGAGGGCCGGACCCGCAAGCTGGCGGCAAACCTGCTCGCCTACGTCGAGCGGAATACCTGCCCGCGGGCGGGGCTGGAGGCGTTCGCCCGGCGCGGATAGCCCACCGCCGGTCCCCGCCGGCCGGCCCGGCGGGGCGGAACGCCCGGTTCAGCGTTCTTCTTCGCCCGCCCGGCCGGGTCTCGCCACGTTCGACGACCCGCCGGCCGCGGTTCCCACCTGGACCTCGAACCGCCACTCGCTGTAGCGGCGGGCGCCTTCGTAGGTCCGGAAGCTGAGCAGGTCGCTGGTGCTCACCACCCCGGTGATCCCGGTGGCGGTTTCGGCGGCGGCCCCGGCTTCGCCCGGTTCCTGACGTCCCGCGACGCCGCCTGCCCGGCGGGGCTCCTCCTCTCCGGCCGGGTTGGTGGGCGCCGGACCGCTGCCCGGGCGACCTCCTCTCTCAAGTCCGGGCCCCGAAGCGCCGGACGCGAGCGCGTTTTCGGCCCGCAGGATGCGGAAACTACGCCCGGTCATGGGGTCCACCCAGGCGCGGCGCAGGTATTTGCCCTCCACCAGCTCATCGAGGGTCTCCGGCAGCGTGCCGGGGCGGTCCTGCTGGAAGCGCTCGAGGCCACGCACGATCGCCTCGCCCCGGAACAGCAGTTCCGCTTCCCGCTCGCGCTGGACGACCTGGCTCCACAGGGTCACCGCCGCCGACAGTCCGACGCCCAGCAGCGTGATGCCGACGAGCACCCCGAAGAGCACGTAGCCGGCAGAGTCCCGGGGCGAGTTCCTACCACTCACGATACGGGCGTCCGTCGCTGCCGACCTCCTCCGAGCGGCTGCGCACGTCGGAGACCCCGGCCGGCGCCTCGGGGAACATGGGGTCGTAGCCGTCGCGCACCTCCTCCCAAAGGATGGACTGGGTCATGGGGTCTCCGGGGATTTGCCGGAGATAGCCGGAGACGACGAGATCGGCGAGGTTCGCGGGGAACTCGTCGTGGTCGGCCCGGTACTGGTCGAGCCGCTCCCGGAGCGTCGCGAGGTTGTGTTCGAGGACCGCCTCCTTCGCCTTGAGGATCTGCGCCTGGTAGCGGGGCACCGCGATGGCGAACAGGATCCCCAGGACGAGCAGCACCAGCACCATCTCGATGAAGCTGAACCCGGCGGTCTTTTCTTGCCGCTGCGCGGAGCGGTCTTGCCGCTGCGCGGGGCGGCCGGCGTGGCGCGCGCGGGCGGTCTTTGTCACCATGATCGATACGGCGTGCCGTCGAGGGCGAGGCGGGGGGAGGCGGAGCGGAGGTCGTAGACGTTCTGGCCGCCCCAGGAGAGTCTGCCCGGGTCGTCCTGATAGGAGCGCAGCAGCCAGTCGGCGCGCCCGGTGATCGGATCCGCCGGCAGGCGGCGGAGGAAGCGGATGACCGGCGTCCTCCCGTCCGGCCCGCGGGGGCCGGGGACTCCCTCCACGAGCGCCTCCAGATCGGGCGGGTAGTTCTCGTGGTCGGGCTCGATGAAGTCGGGATCGATCTCGCCGGCCTCGGCGGCCTCCCGGTAGGCGTCGATCGCCATCCGGACGGTGCGGAGGTTCCTGCGTAGTTCGATCTCGTCGGCCCGCACGGATGCGACCTTGGCCACCGGGATGATCCCCATCGCCAGCACCGCGAGGATGCCGGCCGCCACTACCAGCTCGATGAGCGTGAAACCGCGCTGGCCGGCCGGCCGGCGGATTCCGGTTTCGAGATGACGCGGCATCAGAACTGGGGCACCGAGGCGAGGCTGAAGAGCGGGAGGTAGATCGCGAGGAGCACCAGGGCGACGAAACCGCCCAGGATGACTAGCACGACCGGGGTCAGCAGGCTGAGCAGCACCGTCACCCGGTTCTCGATCACCTCGTCGTTGAAGTCGGCGACCGAGGAAACCATCCGGGCGAGGTCGCCGGTGCCCTCTCCCACCCGGACCATCTGAAGCGCGAACCCCGGGATCTCACCGCTCTCGGCGAGCGTTTCCACGAAGGAGCGGCCCTCGCGGACCAGTTCCGCGGTGGGTTCCAGAACGCTCCTGAGGTGGCGGTTGCCCACCGCCCCGGCGGCGACCGGGATTGCGTTCGCGAGCGGCATCCCCCCGGCGAGCAGGGTGCCGAGCGCCCGCGAGAACTGGGAGACGGCGTAGAGCCTCAGGACCTGTCCCACGGCCGGGAGGCGCAGGACAAAGCGGTCCCGGAGACGCTTCGCCCGCTCTGTGCGCGACCAGGCGGTGAAGAGCAGGAGCGCGCCGAGCAGGCCGCCGACCACCCAGACGAGGTGCTCCCGGACGAACTGCGCGCCGCTCAGGAGCGCCTTGGTGAGGGGAGGCAGCTCCTGCCCGAAGCCGGCGAAGAAGGGGATGAAGTTCGGGACCACCCCGAGGAGAAGGTAGGCGGCAGTGCCGAGGAGCGCAGCCAGCAGGAAGGCGGGGTACACCAGGGCGGCGGTCAGGGTCGATCGGGCCTTCACCGCGACCCGCATGGCATCCGTGAATCGCCCGAGCATCCCCGCGAGGTCGCCGCTGGTCTCTCCCGCCTGGAGGCAGGCGGGATAGACGGACGGGAAGAACGGATAGCGGCTCGCCGCGGTGCTCATCGGCACCCCGGACCGAATCTCGGAGAGGATCGTCAGGACCGCATCCCGAAAGGTCCGGTTCTCCATGCGCTCCACCATGATCCCGAGCGATTCTGCGAGCGGCAGCCCGGCGTTCAGCAGCGCGGCGAGTTCCTGGTTGAAGAGGAGCACCTCGCGGCTGCGGACCGGGCGCCGGCCGCGGAAGAGGGCGGTTCCTCCCTCGGAGAGGCGGCCCAGCCCGGCGAACAACGAGATGCGCCGGATCGCGAAGACGTGAAGCCCCTGGCTCTGGAGTTCCTGGCGGGCGGCGTCGGCGTCCCGGGCGGTCAGCCGGAGCCGCCGCAGGTCGCCCGCGGGTTCACCGACCTGGCAGAGGAATTCGGGCATGGGGCAGGCCTTGGTGATGGTAAACGGGGGAGGTGGTGCCGTGCTTTTTTCGGCACCTGACCGCTAGACTCGCTTCATGAGTCGAAAGAAGACTGCCAGGACGAAACGCCGGCTACGTTCGGCTGGAGCCCGTTCGGGAGGCTTTCGCAACGAGCAGGTGCTTTCCGAGAACCGGAGGGCGCGGCGGAACTTCGTGATCCTCGAGCAGTTCGAGGCGGGAGTCGCGCTCACCGGAGCCGAGGTGAAGTCCTGCCGGGCAGGCGGGGCGAACCTGAAGGACGCCTACGGCCGCGAGCGGAACGGCGAACTCTTCCTCGTGAACTGCCATATCGCGCCCTACGTGAACGCCCCCCCGGAGCAGGGGAATCCGGAACGGAACCGGAAGCTGCTGCTCCACGAGGACGAGATGCAGCGGATCGCCGGGAAGCTGACCACCGCGGGCCTCACGCTGGTGCCGCTCCGCATCCATCTCCGGAACGGCTGGATCAAGGTGCAGGTAGCGCTCGCCAAGGGCAAGAGCACCCGCGACCGCCGCGAAACCATCCGCAAGCGCGAAGCCGACCGCGAAGTCCGCGAAGCCCTGGGCTAAGGACGCAGGGAGCGCCGGTCTTCAGACCGGCACCCGCCCGCGCAGCGGGCGGAACCGCGCATCGCTACGGAGAAAGAGCGCGCAGACGGCTGGGAGCGCCGGTCTTCAGACCGGCACGCGGCCCGTAGGGCCACGTTGAGTGTCGCGTAAGTCAATGAATGTTCTCGATGTTATACGTGATCCCCAAGAAGTGGACATCACATCAGGCGGCACATCCTCAATTGGCCGGAAACCCCGGGCCGAAGGGGGTAGCGGCAGGAAGCTTGGGCGCCGTCGAGCCCACCGGCTGGCGGGGTCTGGGACCGCAAGCCGCAGCTAGCGGAGCAGCGGCAGGAACATATCGCACCTTCGAACGCCTGCCGGGCGCGCGTGCATCGGGATGATCAACGCCGTGAAGGGGACGTGCTGGCCATCCACGACGATCACCGTGTGTCATTCGACCGGGAAGCGGAGCGCCGGCCTAAAGCATTGCCGGGCGTCCGGGAGTCCTGGGGCAGGCGCGAAACGGGCCGGGCTTCCCCGAGTGATGCACCCTCCGCGGGGTCACGCTCGGGGCCGCTTTCGGAATAGCGGAAGTCAACACCCCCTTCCGCTACTACTTCCGCTACCCCGTTCTCGCCACCGTGCGTCTCGAAACCCGTTGGCAGCGCTGCGGTTCGCTCGCAGGCTCCCGAACCGGACTCTCCGTTTGGGCGGAGAGTGGGGCTGGGAGCGACCCCCCTCCGAACGTCCGATCTACAGCCCCGCAATCCGGACTTGTGCAAGCCCTTTTGCTACCTGTCAGGGTCGCTCCCAGCCCGCGCCTGCGGCGCGATCCATCCCTGCGGGAAGGCTTCGAACCCGCCTGGGCGGCGGGTGGGCGGCCGGCGACGTCTCCGCCGCCACGGGGTCCTCGATGCGGACGAAGGCACCGAGCCACCGCTCCCCGAGGCCGCTCTGGACCTCGTTGGCCCGCTCCCCGACGTTGGGGAGCCGGAGGGCCTCCGCCGGGGCGCAGGCGGCCTGTTCCGCCCGCGGGACGCGGGCGGCGACCACAACGGTGCGCCGCTACGCCAGGAGCGCACCGGTGCGGGGTCCGGGGGCGCGCCCCCGTCCGTCCGTGGCTACCGCAGCGGCGCGAGAGGCCGGGGGTTCAGAAGGGGGGCATCGCCAAGGGCATCGCCCTCGCCAGCTCCAGTGTGTACACACTGGGTAGGCTGGCTCTCGCTCTCGTGGCTTAGTGGTCATGTCGGGTGCCTTCGCTGACGCCTCGAACGTTGCCGCGAAAACACGGGAGCGGCCGGAGAGGCGAGCGTCACACACTTCGGGAACTGCGGATCGCTGCTCAGCTTGGAGGTGCGCACCAAGTGCGGTTCTCGACTCGTGCGCCGCCCAGATCCGTTGGCAGCGCCGTCCTGCCTCACCCGCGATGTCTGTGGCGTGTGATAGAACTGGCCCATTCCCCACCAAATGGCGAAGCTAGTGGTCAGGGTGTCTTGGCCTGTCGTCGCCCTCCTGATCGCCGCGGCCGGCTGCGGCGGCGGCACGGACGGCGCACCCGCCGCGCCCCCGACCGCACCGGCGCCCCCGCCGGCACCAGCGCCGCCGCCCCCGCCAGCGCCTCCAATGACCGTGACCGGGACCGTGCGGGCGAGTGGCGGGCCGGCTTCCGTCGTGGCGGGCGCGGTGGTGCAGGCCAGGAATCTCGACACCGGGGCGGTGGACGGTGAAGCCACCACGGACATGGACGGCTCCTACGCCATCGAGGGGCTGCAGGGGGATCGCTACTCCATCGAGGTCACGCCCCCGTCCGGGTATCTCTCGGCTGCCCCGGTGCTCGTCAACCGGCCGGAAAGCGGCGACCTGGAACTGAGCGCTGATTTCTCGCTGCTCTACTACACCCTCCCCGACGGAGCCGTGATCGCGTTGCCTGCCGACCGCCTGGTTTACAAAGCCGCCAACTTCTTCGATCTCGAAGGGAAGACCGTGACCTTCACTCCGGACGGCGACGGTTACGCAGTCGCGGTGGACGGTCCGAGCTGGGAACAGCCGGGGCCAGCCGCCTCCACATACCAGCTGGACGGCACCCGTCGTCCGTTTAGGGTGGTCGATCTGCCGTTTTCCTTTTCCTTCGCCGGGGCAACCTGGAACCGCGTCTACGCCAACGCGAACGGCCACATCTCCTTCCAGCGCCCGGAGCGGGAGAACTGGCTGCAGCGCGACCCCTGGCCGGACGGAACGATGCGTTCCGTGGCAGCGGCCATTGACTCCCGCTCGGCCGCCGGACTGGAAGCCAAGATCGCAGCGCTGTGGGCCATCTACGGGGACATGACGCTTTCCGTCGATTCCACTCCCGCCCGGGCGGTGTTCAGTTGGGCGGCGACCCGTCCGATGCCTGCCTATGCGTTTCACGCGCCACTCGGCCCCAACGTGTTCCAGGCGCGGCTTTACCCGTCCGGAAGGATTGAACTCGCCTACCGCGCGGTGGCGGAACGGGACGGCTTCGTGGGTCTGTTCCGCACCCTGAGCGGACGCGGCCGCATTCTGGACGCGCCCGCTGAGGCGGCCGGGGACGTCGAGGAGCCGGTGGTGGACATCACCGACCTGGAGCTGGTGGACACCGGCAGCACCCTGCTCTTCAGGATGACGCTGGCCGCGGATGTCCCGGAACAGGTGGACGACGGCGAGATCGCCTATCTGATCTTCTTTCGTTTCGGCGAGTACGACTGTGTGGCTAGACTCGCAGTAAACGCGAACGGACGGGAACCGGTCTGGCGCTGTCGGCCGGCTCCGCATAGCTTCGGCCATCGGGTGCGCGGATCGACCGTCGAGTTCTTTGTTTCCAAGACGCTCTTCCACGGTGCGGACCGCTTTGCATGGGACGCCGACGTGGTGTGGCGGGCACGGGAGCAATTCGATCACATAGACGAAGTCGGCACGGCGCGGATGGATCGGACGGACCTCGACCTCGGCGCGCTAGCGGGGACGGTGAACGGAAACGTGTTCGAGGTGTTCCACTACCCGGTGGTTCCGAAGTCCATAGACCACGTTACGTCATACATCTACGAACAGGTACCGGCAAACGATGAAATCGCCGTGCTGTTCACGGACTTCCGCATCGACGACCTGTACGGCCACGGACCGAGCACGGGACCGCTCAATGTGGCGGTTCAAGGGATCGGCGCTTCCAACGCCGATCCCCGCTCGGGCGAAGACTACGGCTCGCAGAGCCTGCTGGTCAGCATGGCGCCGCAGTTCATCGGGGGAGAGAACCTCTGGAGGGAAACCGGCCTGGGCGAGAACGGCCACCCGTTCCGCAACTTTGCGGAGGGAATCTGGTGGACCGCGCACGAAGCCACTCACCGATGGGTCGCGCGCATACTGTTCCGGAATCCCCTCTCCGGACAGATCGAGAGCTTGCGAGATGACGGTAGTCATTGGAGTAGGTTCCTCCACTCACCTGCGGTATATCCGGTGTGGCCGGGTTTTTCGGGTGAACGCTACGTCGAGAGGTCGGTCAATGGTGGAGGCGTCTGGAGGGACAACGGCGACGGAACCTTCACCCGGCAGGACGACGGGAGAGCGTTGGCGCGTGGCCTTTCAGCACTCGATCTCTACGCGATGGGGATGATTCCGCCGGAAGAGGTACCCGATACATTCATACTGCGCGTTGCCGAGGGAGCGCGGCCTGAGGGAACGGTCAGGGCGACGAAGGTGCCCGTCCGCATCGAGGACGTGATCGCGGCGATGGGGCCGCGCGCGCCCGCGGCGGATGAGTCCCGCAAGGAGTTCCGGCTGGGGGTCTACCTGCTGCACGACGGCATAACGCCCCGGCCGGACCTGCTCCAGCGGGCGCGGGGCGTCTCGGCAGCGGTCGCCGAGTACTTCTTCCGGGCCACCGGCGGCCGAATGATGGTGTTGCCGAATCCGGACTCCACACCCTAGCGTCGGCTACCACCGACGGGAATGTCGGCATTGCCGACGGTCCCGGGTTGCGAACCACCTCGCGTCACGTAGTGTCTTTGGCGCGCGACTCGGAGAGGAACGGTGAACAACGGGCGCGACTCCGGTGCTGGCGTCCTACGGTCACGCCCTCGGGATGCCGGACTTCGCCGCCCAGTGTGGCCTCGCCAAGGACCTCGCCGCCCGACCCCTCCGGATGATCTTGGAATGCCGTCCGCTCGGACACGCGCCCGAAATCTCGTGCGTCTGCAACGTGACGCGGGCGGCGACCACGAAGGTGCGCCGGTAGGCCGCCTCGATGCTGTTCGTGTTCGCATGGCCCAGTGCCAGCTCGCAGATCTCGCGCGGCGCGTCCGTGCACTCTGCCGCCCAATCCCGGAAGCTCGCCCGAAACGCGTGTGGCACCGCGATCTCCACCTTCAGGCGCTCGTCCGCCCGTGCCCGCCGGCTGGCGCCGCGGTCGCACCACCCGTAATACCCACTCCGGGAGACGCCCAGCAACCCCGCCATCGCCCGCACGCTCATCTCGGCCTGGCTCGCAGCCATCAGTCGATACCTCCCGACGACGTCTCCCGAGCGAACCAGGCCGCCGCTTTTTTAAGAGGCGTTCTCCCGCTTCAACCGCCGGTTCTCACGCTCCAGCCGCTGCAACTCCTCCCGCTCCTCCTTCGTCCAGCCGTCCGCCGCGCGACCCTCCGCCGCATCCGCCTGCATCACCCAGCGCCGGATCGCTCGCGGACTCGCCTCATATTCCAGGGCGACTTCCTCCGCGCTCCGGCCCGACCGCACCAGCGCCACGATCCGCTTCCGATACTCCGCCGTATACCGACGTCCGTTCTTGGCCAACTCAGACCTCCTCCGTGCCACTGGCACTATGAGTGGGTCGATCTACCGGGGCAACTCCACTCCGGCCGGCATCGCTCCCCGCAGGGCCGCACGCGGTGAATCGCTGATCCGCCGAATCACTCCACCGCCCCGGCCGGTGATCTCCACCCGGTACCCTCCGGACAGGAGCGAACCAAACGAACCCAACGTGACGGACCTGACCGAGGAACTCGGCGCCTGGGACGGCAAGTCCGCGGCCCCATTGCAGTCGATCTACGAGCGGCATGGCGCTGACGAGGACTTCGTCGCGACGATCCTGGCTCGTTTTCCGGATGCAAACCTCCAACGGGCGGCCACCTGGCTGTTGAAACGACACCTGGAACTCGGAAATCCCCTCTCCGCTCGCGAGTGCCGTTCCATCCTGGGCAGTCTCTCCGTCCAGCAGGACTGGGAAAGCAGGCTGCACCTCCTCCAGTGCCTTCCCCATCTGAGCATTCCCGACGAAGACCGCGTTGGTCTCGAGCAGTTTCTGGATGCGTGTGTCAGGAGCGACAAGAAGTTCGTCAGGGCGTGGGCCTACAGCGGGTACAACGAATTGGCGCTGCGTTTTCCGCAAACCCGGGAGGCGGTGGACGGCCTGCTTGCCCGGGCCGCCGGGTCGGAGGCTGCGTCGGTCCGGGCGAGGATTCGCAACCTGCGCAAAGGGCGCTGAGCCAGCCGCGAGGCCCGGCCGCCCGTTCAGCCTCGGACCGGCGCATCCCCGTAGAATCGGTCCCCGGCCACCGGACCTATATCGGGAGGCAACGGGAGGTTCCCCATGCCCTCAGTCACCAGAATCAGCGCCCTCTCAGCCCTCTCGCTCGCACTCCTCGCCGCCCCCACCGCCGCCCAGGATCCCGAAACCCGCCGCCCGGTCGCCGGCCGGAGCGCAGCCGAACCGCTTCCCGTGGAGACGCTCCTGTCGCTCTCCTCTGCCGTGGGCGGCGAGACGCCGCGCTGGGCCCCGGAAGGCGACCGGATCCTCCTGGGTGGCTCGAACCTGCGGCTCATCCGTGCCGAAGGTGGCGCGATCAGCGAACTGCCGGTGGCTACGGGAGGCAGCGGTCATTTTCTGGCGTCGGCCGAGCCGCAGTGGTCGCCGGACGGACAATGGATCTCCTATGTCTCGGACAGGAGCGGCACACCGGAGGTCTGGCTCTGGTCCGTTGCGGGAGGCGAGGCGTTCCGCATCACCGGGAACGGCGGCCGGCTGATCAAGGGCTACTCCTGGTCGCCGGACGGGCGCCGGATCGCGTTCTCCGGCAATCGTCACGGGCAATACGACGTGTGGACGGTGGAGGTCCCGTCCGGGGAGGCTCACCGGCTTACCGACGGACCCGAACTGGAGGTCTATCCCGCCTGGAGCCCCGATTCCGCGTCTGTCCTGTTCGTCCGACTCGATGGCGAATGGATGGACCATGAGGTTGTGGAAGTCCCGGCCGACGGCGGTGAAGAGCGGGTCATCGTGCGCGACGAGGACTTCTTCGACTACGGGGAGGGCGGCACGTTCGGCTATCCCCTGGTCTCCCCGGACGGCTCCACGGTGGTGTTTCCGTCCTACCGCTCGGGTTGGATCAACTACTGGGGCGTGCCCCGGTCGGGAGGAGAACCCAGGCCGCTGGTGGCGGCCGAGGCCGACCAGACGGAAGGTGCCTGGTCCCCAGGCGGCGGAGGGTTCGCGTACGTCGAGAACCACGGGGGCACCTACCAGCTCCGAATCGCGCCGGCAGGTGGCGGAGAGCCGCGCGTCATAGCGGCTCCCGAGTCCGGAATCATCGGTGCGCCTCAGTGGTCTCCGGACGGCAGCCGCATCTCCTACACCCTCGAGACGCCGACTCGCCCCGGGGATCTGGTTGTCCATGCCCTCGCATCGGGGAAGTCGTCCAGGCTGACCGATTCGATGCCGATGGAGGCGATCGAGAATCGCCTGGTCATGCCCGCGAAGTTGGCGTTCTCGAGCGGGGACGGCCTGGCGATCCCCTCCTATCTCTACCGGCCCGGCGCCGGGCGGGGCGACGAAGATCGCCGCTATCCGGCGATCGTCTGGACCCACGGCGGACCCACGTCGCAATGGGAGGACAGCTTCGAATCCGCGATCCAGTTCTTCGTTCAGCGTGGCTACGTGGTACTGCTGCCCAACGTGCGCGGAAGCTCCGGGTATGGCCGCGCGTTCGAGGAGGCCAACGACGGCTGCTGGGGCAAGTGCGACTTCGCGGATGCGGTGGCGGCCGCGGAGTACCTCCGAACCCTCCCGTACGTCGACCCGGTGCGCATTGGAACCACCGGAACCAGCTACGGAGGGTTCATGTCGTGCGCGGCGGTGAGCTTCGGCGGCGAGACCTTCCAGGCCGTGATCGCGGCGTCCGGCTACTGCGACCGGGTCACCTTCTTCGAGGACGGCGAATTCCGCCACCTGCAGCAGCTGCGCAAGGAGATGGGGCGGCTCGAGGAGCACAGGGATCGCTACCTCGCGAACTCCCCCTACTATCACCTCGCCGATGCCCGGGTACCCGTCTTCGTGCTCCACGGCGAGGGACGCTATCCGGGCTCACCGCAGATGACCGAATTCTTCCGGGAGCTGCAGCGCCTCTACAAGCCCGCCCGCTACAAGGCCTACGCAGGCGAGAACTTCTACGTCAGAGGCTTCGAGAACAGGATGGAGATGCTCGCCGACATGAAGGCGTTCTTCGACTTCTATCTGCTGGGAAAGGACATCGAGCTCCCGGGGGTCGGGTATCTGGAGGAACTCGAAGGCGTGTCCCACTGAACATCGAGCAGTTCGGAGAAAGAGCGCGGGGACGGCCGGGAACGCGGGCCAGTCCTCCCGGTGGGGGCCTTCAGATCAGACCGGCACCGCTGCGCGAAGCGCAGCGAAACCGCGCATCGCTACGGAGAAAAAGCGCACAGACGGCTTGGAACGCCGACCTCCGGTCGGCACCGCTCCCCGCAGGGGAGCGAGACAGTCTCCAGGCCGGGCGTGGCGCGCCGCACGGACACCGGGAGGCGCAACTACAATTCCCCCCGTTGCCCCGAATCGGGGGATGTCAGGTCCGTAGAACGCGGCGCCACGCCGACGCCCGGCCTGTCCAAGGGAGACTCCGCATGAGATCCACGATGTCGCTCGCGCTCTCGGCGGCGCTGGCGTGCGCGGCGCTGGCCAGCAACGGCTGGGCGCAGCCCGAGCCGCAGCCGCCCCCGGACAAGGAGGCCGTGCGGGAGATCGTCCGGGAGTACCTGCTCGAGCACCCGGAGGTCATCGAAGAGGCGATCCTCGCGCTCAACGCGAAGCGCCAGGCCGCAAAGGCGGCGAGGGCGCGGGACGCGCTGATGAAGAACCAAGCGGCGCTGGTCGGCCATCCGATGTCGCCGGTTTCCGGCAACCCCGAGGGCGACGTGACGCTCGTCGAGTTCTTCGACTACCAGTGCGGCCACTGCAAGCGCTCGCTCGCGCCGGTCATGGATCTGCTGAAGAGCGATCCGGGGCTGCGGATCGTGTGGAAGGATTTTCCGATACTCGGGCCGGTCTCGAGCTTCGCCGCGCTCGCGTCCATGGCGGCGCACAAGCAGGACAAGTATCAGGCGTTCCACGAGGCGGTCATGGGCGCGCGGGATCGTCTCAGCGAGGACTCGGTGATGGTGATCGCGGAGCGGGTCGGACTCGACATCGAGCGCCTGCAGCAGGACATGGCCGATCCCGAGATCGCGGCCTATCTGGGCGAGACGCAGCGTCTTGCCCGCGAACTGGGCATCACGGGGACCCCGGCCTTCGTGATCGGGAACACGCTGGTGCCGGGCGCGGTGGACGGCGCGCGGCTCAGGCAACTCATCGCCGAGGCCCGCAGCGGCGGCTGACGGCCGCCCGGCCGCGAGAGCGCGCAGACGGCCGGGAACGCCGACCTCCGGCCAGTTCTCCCGGTGGGGGCCGGCACCGCTCCCCGCAGGGGAGCGAAACTGTTCTGACGCCCCGTGTCCGCATGGCGCGTCCCCCGTAGAATCGCCCGCGAGGCGCCCCGCGCCCCCGACGGGAGGTCCCCCATGCGCTCACCCACCAAAACCACCGCCCTGATGGGCCTCCTGCTGGCACTCCTCGCCACGGCCGCCCCCGCACAGGACCTCGATACCCTCCGCCCGGTCGCCGACCAGGGCGCCGCCGAACGCGCCAAGCTGGCCCAGGTGATGGTGGACTCCATCTTCAGCTTCGGCGAACTCGGCTTCCAGGAGGTCGAGACCTCCCGCTACCTCACCGGCGTCCTGCGGGACAACGGCTTCGAGATTGAGGAAGGCATCGCCGGAATCCCCACGGCCTGGATGGCGCGCTGGGGCTCGGGTTCGCCGGTGATTGCCCTCGGCAGCGACATCGACGGGATCCCCAAGGCGTCCCAGAAGCCGGGTGTCGCCTACCACGACCCGCTGGTCGAGGGTGCCCCGGGCCACGGTGAGGGGCACAACTCCGGACAGGCCGTCATCGTCGTGGGGGCACTCGCCGCCAAGGAAGTCATGGAACGCGAGGGGATTCCCGGGACGATCGTCATCTGGCCGGGTGTGGCTGAAGAGCTATTGGCCACGAAGGCGTGGTTCGTCCGGGCCGGTTACTTCGACGACGTGGACGTCAACATCTTCACCCACGTGGCGTCCGACTTCGGAGTGAGCTGGGGGCAGGGAAGGGGCAGCGGCCTGGTGTCGGTGGAATACACCTTCCACGGCGAATCAGCGCACTCGGCGGGAGCGCCCTGGAGGGGCCGGAGCGCGCTCGACGCGGTGGAGATCATGAACGCCGCCTGGAACGTCAAGCGTGAGCACCTGCGCCTGCCGCACCGCTCGCACTACGTCATTACGAACGGAGGCGACCAGCCGAACGTCGTGCCCCAGTTGGCCTCGGTGTGGTACTACTTCCGGGAGATCGACCAGCCGCACATGAAGGAGCTCTTCGAGCTCGGGAACACCATGGCGACGGCGGCGGCGGCGATGACGTCGACCGAGGCCTCCTGGCGCATCCTGGGGCACGCGTATCCGCGGCACTTCAGCAAGCCGGTGGCGGAGGCGGTGTGGGCGAACATCGAACGGGTGGGGCTTCCGGAGTGGAGCGAGGCGGACCATGCACTCGCCAAGGGACTCCAGCGGGAACTCGGGGTCGAAGAGCAGGGCCTCGCGATGGAACTCGGACAGATGGGCGGTCCCGCGCCCGAACCCCACCTCGGGGGCTTTTCCGATGATCTGGGAGACATTTCGTGGACGGTTCCGACGGTGACGCTGCGCTACCCGTCGAACATCCCCGGCGGTCCGGGTCACCACTGGGCGAACGCGGTGGCGATGGCCACGCCCATCGCCCACAAGGGGGTGGCCGCCGCAGCGCGGGTGATCGCGATGACGCTCATGGATCTGTTCCTGAATCCCGAGATCGTCCCGGCAGCGAAGGAGTACTTCGCCGAGCAGACGGCGGAGCACCAATACACCCCACTGCTCGGTCCGGACGACCCCCCGGCGATTTACCTCAACAAGGAGAAGATGGACTCCTTCCGGGAGGCGATGCGGCCGTTCTACTACGACCCAGAGCGGTACGACTCCTATCTGGAGCAGCTGGGGATCGAGTACCCGACGGTGCGGGAGGGCGAGCCGGAGAACTGATGTTGGCTCGGGCAGCGCGAAACCCGCGGGCGTTCTCGCGGAGAACCGGCCCGGCGGGCGTCAGCCCTACGTCCTGTTCCGGCTCGACCGGCCGGCGCCGGGAATCGCGGAGGCGTGCGCGTACAAGATCGCGGAGCGGGCGACCGTCGTGATCAGCATCTACTTCTACGGCGACGACGGGCCAGTGGCCGCCCGTGGCGAGGCCGCCGGGAAAGAGTGGATGGGCGCGTGCTTCGCGTAGCCGCGCCCCGCGAAGACGGACGCGCCGCACACCCGCGCCGGCTACGTCCGTCTTCGCTTGCCTCTCGCGACCTCGGTCGCCAGCGCATCGAGCGCCGGCTCCCACAGCCGGCGGAACCGCTCCAGCCACGCGGCGACGTCCTTTAGCGGATCCGCGTCCACGGCGTACAGGCGCCGGGCGCCGTCGTTGCGCACCGTCGCGAAGCCGCTGTCACGCATTACCTTGAGGTGCTGCGACACCGCCGCCTGCGTGATGCCGAACTCGCGCCGGATGACCTCCGCGATGGCGCCGGCGGCGTGGTCTCCGTCGGCGAGGAGCTCGAGGATGCGCCGCCGGACCGGGTCGCGCAGCACCTCGAACGCGTGCATCAGGCGGGCTCGGCTGGTTCCCCAGTGAAGAACGCAGCGGTGCGACGCGCCGCCGCGCGCGCCGCGTCGGGGTCCGTTTCGGCCGCGACACCCGCTTCCCCCCACGCCGCGCTGCTGCCGGTGTAGAAGGCCTTGCCATCGCGGGAAGCGGTGAACGCGGCTTCGTCCGGCTGCGGCGCGGCCGGCTGAGCGAGATGCATCGCGAGCCACAGGAGCCCACCCTCCCAGCCGACGCCGGTCGCCCCGGGCCCGAACTCACGCCAATGGTCCGAAAGGAGCGCGGTGTGGGTGAGGACCAGCCGCGCGCCGCCGGCGCCGTCGTCCGAGATACGCACCTCGACCCAACTGACGTCCCCGCCCCACTCCCAGGTGAGCGCGAGACGGGCGGGCGGTTCACACGCGGTGATCTCGCCCCCGGCATTCCCTTCGAACTGGAAGCGGCCCCCCGGTTCGAGTTCCCCGCGGATCGGCAGGAACCAGCGGGGAATGCGCTCGCCGTTCGTCACTGCGTCCCACAGGTCCTCGACCGTCGTCGGGTAGCTGCGGGAAAGAGTGACCGCACGAGCGGATCGCCCGTCGCGCTCCAGCGATACCACCGAGCGCTCGACCGCGCCGAGGTGTCCTTCGACATCGAAAACCATGGTGTTCTCCCCAAATTCAAGAATGAACTTATATAAGTATACACTAAAATAAGAGTCCAGGACGATACGGCCCTTTCCGATGCCCAACGACATCGCCCATTTCGCGATCCACGCCGACGATTACCAACGCGCCAAGAGGTCCTACGAAGAGGTGTTCGGCTGGACGTTCGAGCCGTGGGGGCCGCCGGACTTCTGGCGCGTCCACACGAGTCCGGGAGGGATCCACGGCGCGCTGCAAAAGCGCCGCGGACCCCTGACGGGGACGGGATTACGGCGTTCGAGTGCACGATCGCGGTGGAAGACGTGGCGGCAACCGCCGCGGCCATCGAGACCCACGGCGGCCAGCTCACCAAACAGCTGTTCGAGATCGAACACGTGGGGATTCTCGTGATGTTCAAGGACACGGAGGGGAACACGGTCGGCGCGATGCAGTACTTCCCCGGAATTCGTTAGCCGGAAAACCATGCACCAGAATCCCGAGCGCATCCAGTCTCTCCGGTTCAGGAGGGGAGGACCTTCTGATTCTGCTCCCGCAAACTGGCTCTCAGGATGCCGCCGGAAACTGCCTTGCCGTGTCCCAGGGCGCGCGAGGCAGAGAGCGGCGCGGGACGGCGTAGGGCAGTCGCCCCCTGAGGCGCCGACCGAGTTCCAGCGACGCAACAAACGTAGTCCGGGACGGACCGCGATCCGGACCCCGGTTCAAAGACCGCACGCCGACAGCCCAGCAGCCTCATGCCCGACCAGCCTCTCCTGAACCAAGTGTCCGTCGTCGCCGGCGCCACCCGCGGCGCCGGCCGGGGTATCGCTCTTATGCTGGGGGCGGCGGGCGCCACCGTCTATTGCACCGGTCGTAGCGTGAGTGGGCGCCCCGCCACTGCCGGGCGGTCTGAGACGATCGAAGAGACCGCGAAGATGGTGACCGCGGCGGGAGGCCGCGGCATCGCCGTCCGCACCGACCATACCGTTGAGGCCGAGGTCGAGCGACTGTTTACGCGCATCCGCACGGAACAGGGCCGGCTCGACGTGCTGGTCAACGACATCTGGGGCGGCGACGCGTTGACCGAGTGGGGAGCGCCCTTCTGGGAACTCTCCACCGCTCAGGGGCTCGAATTGCTGGAGCGCGCCGTGCACGGTCACGTCGTCACGAGCCGGCACGGCGTCCCCTTGATGGTCGAGCGTAACGCGGGGCTCGTCGTCGAGGTTACTGACGGCGATACCCTCGGGTATCGCGGCAATTTCTTCTACGATCTGGCTAAGAACGCGGTCATTCGGCGGGCCTACGCGATGGCGGCCGACCTGCACGCGCATCGGGTAACGGCGGTGGCGCTCACGCCGGGGCTGATGCGGTCCGAGGCGGTGCTCGACCAGTACGGGGTCACCGAGGCGAACTGGCGGGACGTCATCGAGAAGGATCCGTACTTCGCCGAGTCCGAGACGCCGTGCTACGTAGGTCGGGCGGTGGTGGCGCTGGCTGCCGACCCGGACGTCCGGTCCAGAAGCGGCGGCCTGTTCTCGAGCTGGGGGCTGGCGAAGGAGTACGGCTTCACCGACGTGGACGACCGCCGGCCGGATTGGGGCAGCTTCTTCCCGAGGAAGGTGCAGGAGATTGTCGAGAAGGACACTCCGCCGAGCGAGGAGGACATGGACCTGTTCGTGGTTCGTACGCGCCTGTACCAAGTGGAAGGCGATCCCGCAGCGGCCGACGAGGCGGCGCGGCTGCACGCCTACCTCGATCGCCATCGCTGACCCGCCGTCTCGGTCGGCGCAAATCAGGACTGGGGCGGCGCGCCGGCGCCGGACGGAGGCCCGCGGAACACGATGAACCGCGATCTCACCGACTGACTTTGTCAGCGCGACGCTGGCCGCTTGTGAGGTCCTGAGTCAACTGCTCCGGGGTTCACCCCGGAACACCTCCCGGCGATGCCAGGCCACGAAGGCGGGGTTGGGTAGCTGCGAGTCGTCCTGCGGTTGGCGTAGCGGTCGCCCGCGGGCGTCCACGAGCCGCTGGAAGTCCTCGCTGGTCCCACTGAGCTCCTGCGAAACGAGCAGCGTGAATCCGAGGTCGGCGGCTGGGTTGAGCCCGACGGCTCCCCGGTCGAGCGCGTGATGGTGGAGCTTGCAGAGGGCAAGTCCGTTCGGGACCCGGTCCGGCCCGCCGGCGGCGTGCCACTTGATGTGGGCGGCGTCGAGCCCCAGCAGATCGTCGCCGAGCCGGACATCGAAGTCGCAGATCGCGCAGCGACGCTCGTAGGCGGTGAGGACGGCGCGTCGGAATCTAGGGTCGCGCTTTCGTACGGATGCCGACCCGTACGACGATGGTGGTCCATCGCCATCGGTTCCAGAAGTCCAACAGCGTCCCGGATCGGGGTGTGGAACGAGTCGGGAAAATGGCCGTTCAGCAACGCCACGACGGCGGCTTCGATGAGTTCCCGATCTCCCCGAAGCAAGCTGTCCACTCCGGCCGGAAGCCCACCGCGAACATCGAGCTTCCGCAGCGCGGGAGCGGGAACCGAGCTTCCGCCCTTCTTCTTCGGAAGGGTTTTCCCGCCCGGGATCTCCCACAGGCCGTCCGACTGCAGGTGCCAGAAAGGGAATTCCGGCTGGTTCATGCCGTGCGGCGGTCCGAACCGTTTCAGGAGCCGTTGCAGGTCGGTTTCGAGTTCCGCATACCGGACGAGTCGCTCCTGGCCCTCGGAGATCCGGCCGAGCGCCAGCAGCAGGAGAAGGGGTTTGTGCGGGGCGCGGCGACCTCCCCGCTTCCAGACGTTGAGATTCTCAACCGCCTCGAGGAATTCCTGTCGGGTCATGAAGCGGGCTGCTCAGGAAGGTCGTCGTTGCCCCGAAGCCCGCTCCGATGGAATGCCGAGGAAAAGGTTCAGCGACTCAGCGAATGCGCTGACATCGAGAAAGTAGTTTGGATACGCCCGCCGCAACGCCCTCGCCGAGTCGGTGGACGAGTCCGCCATCCGGCTCTGCGTGGTGTCCGTCGCGCCCGGATGGCACGATCCGACCGCGCTCCTCGGCTACGTGAACCCGCTCGCGCCTGACGGCACCTGGGCCGGCACGGATTTCCAGCGCTTTCTGTTGAGCGCGGCCGGGAACCCGGGCGAGGTGCACGTCTGCGTGCTCGACGAGATGAACCTCTCCCATCCCGAGCAGTATCTGGCGCCGATCCTCAGCGCAATGGAGCGGGAGGGCGGCATGGTGGAGTTCCATGACGAGGATGAGATGGCCCTCGGCGTCCCGAAACGCATCCACTACCCGCGCAACCTCGTCCTTATCGGCACGGTGAACATGGACGAGACCACGATGGGCATCTCCGACAAGGTGCTCGACCGGGCGTTCACGCTCGAGTTCTGGGACATCAACGTGGACCAGTGGCCGCGCTGGGAGGCGTGCACGCTGGCCGACGACGAACGGGAGAGGGTTCAGAAACTGCTGAACGCGCTGATGGCGGCGCTCCGCCCGGCGCGGCTCCACTTCGGCTGGCGGGTAATCGCGGAGTTCGTCGCCTTCCTCGAACAACGGGCCGCGGACTCCGCCCGAATCGCGTTCGATGCTGCACTGGACCAGGTCACCTACGCCAAGGTCCTTCCGAAGCTGCGTGGCGACGATTCCCAGCGGTTCCGGACGGCGCTCGAAACGTGCCGGAAGGTACTGGATGACGAGCGGGTGAGCGCATCGGCGCGCAAGGTCGCGGAGCTCATCGAGGACCTCGACGAGACCGGAAGCTTCCGCTTCTGGCGCTAGATGGGTGGCTACGGTGCGGTGCGCCGCGCTTGAAGTACGGCGGGAGGACCGTTGGATCCCCCTCGATCCCGCCGGACCGAACGTCAGGTTCTCCGAGCTACGCGAGGCGGAGCTCCGGATTCCCGAAGGCCGGGAGGTGCCCGAGGGATGTCGGCTGCTGGTGGACGACGAGCCGCTCGACTCGCGGAGTTCAGGCACCTGGGTCTGGAAGCCCGGGTTCTATGCGGGACCGGTGCGCGCCGAACTACTCGACCCCAACGGAGGCGTGCTCGGGAGCTGGCGGCTCGACGTGACCCCGGACCCCAGCAAGGTAGGGCCGGAACTCTTCATCGGGATGCTGCGGGACATCCTCGATCACGACCCCGAGCTCGTCCTCGGGACGGAACCAGCGCGCCACCGGCTTGGGGCGCTTGGCGAAACCGAGCATCCGCTGGTGGAACTGGAGCGCCTCCGCCGCCGCGAAGGCGCGCTCGCCCGTGCCATCGCCGCCATCCACCGCGAGCCGCGCAGCGTGCTGCGTACTCGGCGGGAACGGGTCCCGCTCCACCGGGTGCGCCGCGCCGACCTTCGCACGCTGCGTACCGCGCTCCTCGAACCGGCGGTGCTCGCTGCGCTTCCCCGGACGCGCCCGGTGGAAATCGCGGGGTTCTGGTCGAGTCCGCCGTTCCTCGACACTCCGGCCGCAGAGCGCAGCCTCGACTCTCCCGCGAACCGCGCCGCACTCTTCATGCTACGGGCGCTCCGGCGGCCGGCTGGACGGGTGCTGGAACGGTTGCGGGTCGAAGCAGAGAAGGAAGGCAAGGCCGCGACCCGGACCGCGTACCGGGCACGGCTGCCCCGCTGGGAGGAAGTCCTGACCAAGTTGTCCCGGTACTTCGAGCGCACGGAGCGGAAGTCGCCTTTCCGGGACGCCCGGCAGCCCGAGATCACCGCCGCAGGGCTGAACGCGGTCGCCGCGCATCCGGTGTACGCGCAGTTCTGGCGGGTGGGATGGGAGGCGCTCCGTCCCAGCGTCCATCGCGACGCGGCCGATGAGCTTCCGCTCAGCCCGACGTGGGAGATCTACGAGCGCTGGTGCTTCGTGGAGTTGGCGCGTTGCCTCCGGGAATGACTTCCGGAGTCGGATTGGAGGGAGTCACGCGGGCAGGGAGTCGGCGACCGCCGGTGGGTGCGGTTCCGGCGAGGCAGCGAAACCGCGATCTGGCTCTTGGTGCAGAAGACGGCGCGGCGAGACGGCGCGGACCTGCGGTCGGTCTCCGCCCAGTTCGTGCCGGATCTCGCGCTACGCCGGGAGGGGCCGGCGGAACGCCCCGGGTTCGTGATCCTCGATGCGAAGTACCGCGCGAGTTCCGAGGGGATCGTGGGCGGAATGGCCGAATCCGCCCACCCCTATCAGGACGCGCTGCGCTGGGCCGGGAAACGCCCCGACGCGACGCTACTCCTCGTTCCCGACGTCGGCCGGGCGGACTTTCTGTCCGAGGCGGCGTTCGTCGCCGACAACCGGGTCGGCGCCATCACGCTCCGCCCCGGCACCGCGCCGCCGCACTGGTTCCGTGACCTACTGCTCGGTGGAATCCTCCCGGACGCCCCGGCCTCCAGGAGCGGCCGGAGGTAGCGGTTCGCGAGGCTGCGCCGGTGCATGTCAAACCAGCGCGCGAGTTCCTTCGGTGTGGTCCAGTCGCGGTGGCGGCAGATGTCGAGGATCAGGGCGCGCAGGGCTTCCGGGTGGGGCCGGTCCCCGACCGCATTCGCCATCGGGATGAACACCTTGGGGAGCCCCTCGAAGCGGCCCAGCCGGTTCTCCTCGGGAGCCGCGGCTGCCGGCGGCTGGCTCGGCGCTTCCGACTGCCGGCGCTCCGCCGAAGATTCCGGGGTCTCCCCGGCGGGGGCTTGCGGAAGTGCCGGGCTCGGGCGCTGGTCCCCGGACGGCTGGGCCGGGTGGCTCGGCTCCGCCGGCTTCGGAAGTGGTCGCGGCGGAGGCTCGGGGAGAGCCGGCTCAGGTTCTTCGGGTGGGTCCAACAGGCCGAGCCCGTTCGCGCTCTCGCCCCTTCCGGCTGGGAACAGTCGGCCCAGGCTGGAGAAGGCCGCCGGGACTCCTCCCCGCCTTCGGTCAGCCGGCCGCCGAAGCCCCGCACCGCCCGGCCCAGTTCCCGGACCTTCGCGGTGGCCCCGCTGACCTTTCCGTCAGGTCCGCGAAACGCGCGCGTAGTTCGGACCACGGCCCCGCCGAAGTCGCGTGCGGCGTGTCCGAGCCAGACGGCTCCCCGCGCCACCTTCTCGCCTTCGGACGCGATCTGGCGAACGCGCTCCCACGCTGCCGGCGCCCGCTTCTTGAGGTAGCGGCAGGCTGCGGGAATCCCGGAAAGGATCCAGCGAATCCAGATCCACAGGCCGCGGAGACGTGGTCGGGGTTTCCGGAGCCACGCGCGGATGGCATCGAGTCCGGGCGGTGTCTCTTCGGGTTTCTCGAAGAGGTGAAGTTGGGCGGACATGTGAGACCCGGACGTAAGGCAAAGAATATAAGGAGGCTTAGCGTTACAGTTCGTGACAGCCGATGTCGGCTGCCTGCAACCAGTACGAGGCCTTCGACCATGCGCCGCTCCAGGAATTCGAAACTCGAAGGAGGTCTTCGCGATCCGGGGGGACTTCTTCATCCGGCACGAGGTTCCGTACCTGGGCGGTGCCGGTGACCACGGGCTCCGGCCGATCCCGGCGCCGGCCGCCCCGGAAGAGCGGGGTTCCGGCCAGAACGCCGGGTTCCGTCCTCCGGTTCCGGAGGCCGATCTCCTGCTCTGGAGGCGCTCCGCGATTGCTGCACCGAGCGCGCGAAGCGCGACGGCGTCCCGACGCGCGTCGTCTGCACCAACCCGCAACTGGCTGGCCTTTGTGGAACGGCGACCGGAGGGCATGGGGTAACGCCAGGGGGTCTGCCGGACAGTTCGAGTGCGTCGAATCCATCCGTCCGGTGCTATCTTTGGCGCCGTCGCCGGGCTGGTTTCGCAACGGGTGCTGCGGCGCAGGCCAACATGGGTCCCGACGAGCCGAACGGAGAGAAAGAAGCGCAGCCCGAGCGCATCTCGCTTCTCAGCTCCACCCTGCTGCGCATCAATTCGAGCCTCGACTTGGACACTGTCCTCCGGGAGGTCGTCGACAGCGCCCGCACCCTGACCGGAGCCCGCTTCGGAGTCATCACAACCGTGGGTGATTCCGGGGAACTTCACGATTTCGTGACCTCGGGCTTCACTCCAGACGAGCACCAGAGCCTCGCGAACTGGCCCGACGGGCCGCGGCTATTCGAACACTTGCGCGATCTCCCCGGAGTGCTGCGGCTGCGGAACCTGCCGAGCTACGTGCGAGCGCTCGGCTACTCCCCGGAACTGCTCCGTTCGAACACGTTCCTGGGCGCTCCCATGCGTCACCGGGGCGCCCATATCGCCAATTTCTTTCTCGCCGAGAAGGAAGGCGGCAGGGAGTTCACGAATCAGGACGAAGACATCCTGATGCTGTTCGGGTCCCAGGCAGCGACAGCGATCGCCAACGCCCGCGCGCACCGGGAGGTACAGAGGGCGCGGGCCGATCTGGCGGCGCTGATCGAAACCTCTCCGGTGGGCGTGGTGGTCTTCGACGCCAGAACGGCCCGTCCCGTGTCGTTCAACCGGGAGGCGAAACGGATCGTGGCGGGCCTGGGCGCACCGGGCCGACGTCCGGAAGAACTGCTGGAAGTGGTGACGTATCGGCGGGGTGACGGGCGGGAAATCGCGCTTGACGAATTCCCGTTGGCGCAGAAACTGAGCGGGGCGGAGGTGGTGCGCGCCGAGGAAATCGTGCTCTCGGTCCCCGACGGACGCAGTGTTGCGACGCTGGTGAACGCCACGCCGATCCGTTCCTCGGGCGGCGCGGTGGAGTCGGTAGTCGTCACCATGCAGGACCTGGCGCCGCTGGAGGAGCTGGAGCGCGTGCGCGCCGAGTTTCTGGGTTTGGTGAGCCACGAACTGCGGGTTCCCCTGACGTCCATCAAGGGCTCGGCCACGACGGTGCTGAGTGCCTCGCCGGTGCCTGAGACGGCGGAGATGCTCCAGTTCTTCCGGATCATCGAGCAGCAGGCCGACCACATGCGGGTGCTGATCGGCGACCTGCTGGATGCGGGACGCATCGAAACCGGCACGCTGTCGGTCTCTCCGGAGCCTGCGGAGGTAGCCCGCATGGTGGACCAGGCGCGCAACACGTTCCTGAGCGGCGGCGGCAGCCACACCATCCTCCTGGACCTGCCCCCGAACCTGCCGCTGGCTGCGGCGGACCGGCAGCGCATCGTTCAGGTCCTGACCAACCTCCTCTCGAACGCCGCGCGAAACTCACCCCACTCGTCCCCGATCCGTATCGCCGCCCGGCGCAACGGGGTACATGTCACCATCTCGGTGTCTGACGAGGGTCGAGGCGTGTTACCGGACCTGCTTCCCCACGTGTTCCGGAAGCACGCCGGTCTTGCGGGCGGCGGTCGGGAGCGGGGTCCCGGCGGAGCCGGCCTGGGCCTTGCCATCTGCAAGGGGCTCGTGGAGGCGCATGGGGGCCGGATCTGGGCGGAGAGCGGCGGTCGAGGCCAGGGAGCGCGTTTCACCTTCACCGTTCCGGTCGCGGAAGAGGCCCGCAGGATCGTTCCCGAAGAGGCCGCTCGGACCCGCCCCGTCGCGGAACAGCGGGAGCGCTCTCCCATACTGGTGGTGGACGACGACCCGGAGACGCTGCGATACGTTCGGAACGCGCTGGCGAGAGCCGGCTACACGCCGATCGTCACCGGCGACCCGGGTGAGGTGCCGCAGCTTCTCCAGGCGAAGAAGCCGTGTCTCGTCCTCCTGGACCTGCTCCTTCCCGAGACCGACGGGATCGAGCTGCTCGGACGGATCCCGGAACTGGCGGACCTTCCGGTCATCTTCATCTCAGGCTACGGCCGCGACGAGACGATCGCCGCGGCGCTCGAGGCCGGAGCGGCGGATTACATCGTGAAACCGTTCTCCGCGACCGAACTGGTTGCGCGGGTGCAGGCGGCGTTGCGGAGGCGCGCCAAGCCCGAGTCCTTTGTGATGGGCGACCTGGCTGTCTCCTACGAGCAGCGCCGGGTGACGCTGGGGGGACGTGCGGTGCCGGTAACGCTCACGGAATTCGAACTGCTCCGGGTGCTCTCGCTCAACAGAGGGCGAATCGTGACGCAGGATGCCCTGCTCCGTCGCGTCTGGCGCGGCCGGGATTCCGCCAATGCGAAGGTGTTGCGCACGTTCATGAAGAAACTGCGGCACAAGCTGGGAGACGACGCGACGAATCCGCGGTACCTCTTTACGGAGCGCGGGGTCGGGTACCGACTGGGTGATCCGGATCCGGAAGGGACGCCCGCCGTTGCGCCCGGGGACGGGTAGCTTCGGCGACCGGGTGCGGCCCGGGCGGCGGGGCATGATCCCCTTGTCACTTGAGGGGAAGCACGAGACCGGAGGCTCAAGAGTTCCGACCTGCACGGAAGCCACCGGGCCGCCTGGCAGGCGCCGGGAAATCTTCAGGATTCCGGGTCGCCTTTCCCCTCCTTCCCGGCGGGCGTTGCGGCCCATATCAGGCGCACCGCGAGTTGGAGCGCTTCCCTCGGTTGGATGAGGGTGCTGTAGGTTCTTGCGCGGGTCCCGATCCCGGTAGGCGGGTACGACAACTGGACCCATATGCCGCGCCGGTTCTTCCGGATTCTGACCTTCGGCCACATGGGCTCTCTCCCTCAGTCTCTGTCTCACTGCCGCCGCTCTCGGATTGCGAGCCCGATCAGCAATACGTGGAGGAGGACCACCACCCACGCGACGGCATTTCCGTCATTCATGCTCGAACGGATCGGCGCGTCAGGATTTCTTTTCGTTTGCTTTTCGAGCAGGTCTTGGGCGGCAGCCAGCGAGGCCGTTCTGGTATGTCTGCTGCAGCATGGAGCAACCTCGCGCAACTCAGGGCGCCTCCCCATCAGGAAGTGGGTCCCGGACGGGCTCAATGCCCTGCTTCAGGGCCGTTGCCCGGACCAGCGCCTCCGTTTGGGAGAGTCGGCGGTTGAGGGCGGCGGTCGCCTCTGCCTGGACCGCGACGAGGTGGATGAGATGGGTGACTTCCCTGCCTTCCCGCGGCGCGGGCCCTCCTCCCCGGGACGAGCCAACTTCCGCAGGCGTCGCAGCTCCGCGAGGAGCGCGGCCTCGGCTGGCGCGCGCTCCGCGTAGGTGAGAAGCGCGGCTTCGATCTGTTCGGCTACGGATTTCATGGCTGGCGCCCTCCGTTGGGGGCTCGTGAGTGCGGCTGGCGCGCCCCTGTCAACAAGATCAAGGAGGTACAAAGTTCCAGGGGCTCCCGGACGCGCCAGCCGCGACAGAGAGGGCCGGGCCCCAAGTGTTTCTTTCGCACGTCAGCGCTTCGTGAAGATGACCATGACCGACGGCCGCCGCGGCCGCCAGGGTTCCGTACCACGCCGCCCGGGTGCGGCGGTCGCGTAGCCGCAGCCGGTAGGCGTCCTCGTAGCACGGGATCCCCGCTCGCTCCACGCCGTGGAGGAGGACGGGGTTCACCGCGGGCCTGGCGCCGGCGGCGTGGAACGGACCGATGATCGGGGCGATGAGGCCCAAGGCCACCCACCGGCGGACGTCCTCCAGGTCCGCGGCCTCCGCGCCCAGACGGGCGCCGACGTCGCACGGATGTTGGGGGACGAACAGGGCCAGGGCTAGCGCGAGTGCGGGCATCGTCGCTTCTGCGCCTCCAGCAACCGCACGATGCCGCGGACCTTCCGGAGGCGGTGCAACAGCCCCATCACCTGCGCGGGGGGACATCGCCCAAGCCCAATCGAGCTCGGCTCCATCCAGGCGATCCGCCTCCGTCGCCCGGCACTCCGGCGGGACAGGCCGCGTCCGACCCGCCCCTTCTCAACCTCGGCGGGAGCATGAGACCGGGGCGTCCCCCGGAAGCCGGTGGCGAATGCCGGGAGGACTACCACGAGTCCCCTCCCGACGGGCCGGACTCGCAGCCCACGGCGATGTGCAACGCGGCGCACACCTCCCGGAGTTCCTCCGGGCCGAGGCGTCCCGTGAGTTTGCCGAGCCGAGCGTGCGGTACGGTCGTGAGGGCGTCCAAGTTGACCGCGGCCGGCGCCCCGAGCCCCAAGTCGGTTTCCACCCGCACCTCGGACGGAAGACCGCGAATCGTCGTCGTCACCGGGGCCACCATGATCGCGGGGAGGAACGGGATCGCCCCATTCCTCGCCAGCACCACGATGAGCCGCGCCGGGCCGCCGCTCCCGGTGCGGCAGGAGCGGACATCCCCACGTTGGATCGGTTCCATCAGAGGTTTCCTTCGGGGGGTTTTCCTTCGGGAGGCTCGGGCGGGCCTCCGTCTTCCTCCTCCCACTCCACCCACCGCGGACCGGCGTCGCTCTGGCCGTCGTAGGCGCGCGCGTACTGCTCGTCGATGCATCGCTCGCGTTCGCGACGAAGGTGGTCGCGGGCCAACTCCCGGAACAGCGCCGAGCGGCCGACCTGTTGCACCCTTTCGTCGGCGTCCAGAGCGCGGAGCAGATCCTCATCAACAGTGACCTGTATGGGCTTCATATAGCGGGCCTACCAGCGTTCCGGTCGAGGATGATATGGAGTTCACGATAAGACCATGTCGATAACTCAACTCTTCACGATAATTACAGGTAGTGTTTCCTATCGACATGGTTTCCACATGGCCGCGCCCTCAGAATCCGCCTGCCTCCACCGGGCGGCGCAAAGCGGTTCGCCGTGACGTGCCAAGGAGCGCGGGGGAGGGCAATGAATGAGCGGACTGCAGATCGCGATGATCGCCGTGGCCGCGGCGTCCCTGATTGCCGGCGCTGCGCTCCGGCTCGGCCGGATCACGGGCACTGTGGCACTCGCGCTCCTGGCGGGCGCCGTGCTCGCGGCCGGGGCATGCGGACCAGCGCTGGCCGGGGAGGGCGGACGGCGCGCCGCCGCATACCCCACCGGCAGCAAACGAAAGTAGTTTTCCGGCGCGAGGCTGGGACGCCCCACCCGTGGCGCATGGAAGTCCTTGCACCTGCCCTCCCCATACGCGTCGAATCCCGCCTTCTCCGATACCTCGTTCAGCCTCTCGTAGAACGGATCACCCTCGCTCCGAGGACGCTGCGCGGGTGATATCCACAACGCGCCTTCTCGGCGCGCAACCCGGCGCTGTCCCATGGCCATGGCGCCAATCCTGGTACGACCCCGGACTGACACCAACGGTCACATGCGACTTTCCACAGGCTGTCAGGCGTCGTTTACTCGACGGGACCGCCAGCCAGGGCGCGGTGAAGGCGGGGAAGATCGCGCCGTCGAGCGCGAGCTGCCACCGGGCGCGACTCGGATCTTCGTGAACAAGACCCCATACTCTGCGGGGTTCCCGCGCCGCCCTCGAAACGATCGGCTTGTCCGGCCTCCGCGGTGCGGAAAACCTGGCGCTTCCGGGCGCGGCCGCCGGCTGCGCGCCGCCGGCGTCCCGGCCGGGCTGGCCGCTGCCTGGGCGCTGGTCGGGACGCTCGCCTCCGCCCAGGGAAAGGTCACCGGAACGGTGGTCATCGCCGCGACGGGGGAGCCGGCGCACGGCGCCGAGGTGACCGTCGTCGAAACCGGCGAGGTGGCGCACACCGACCACGACGGCCTCTTCGAAATCCCGATGGGACACGGCGGCCATGACCATCATGCGGACCACCATGGGCTCACCCTGCACGCCGAACTCGGCGGACTCGTCGGGGCGCGGAGCTACCCCATCAAACCACCGAAAGAGGGAACTCTCGCGCTGCCGGAACCGATCCGGCTCGAATCGCGCCCGCACGTCCACGAACGGGTCATCGTGACCGCATCCACCGGCGAAGGGTCCTCGTTCGATGTGTTCGGCTCGGTCTCCTCATTCAGCGGGCTGGACCTCCACAACGAAGGCGTGGGGTTCGCGTCGCTGCTCGGGGGTATCGTGGGCGTAGCGGCCCGGGGCGCGGGTCCGGCCTCGGAGCGCCCCATCCTCCGCGGGTTCGACGGCAGTCGGGTGCTCGTCATGGAGGACGGCGTCGAAACCGGAGATACGAGCGGCGAGTTCGCGGACGGCGGCACCGCCGTGGATCTGTCCCAGGCGGAGCGAATCGAGGTCGTTCGGGGGCCGGCGACGCTGCTCTACGGGTCGAACCTGATCGGCGGAGCGGTCAATGTGATTTCGATGGGTTCCCATCTGTCCCACGCCCCGCCCGCCGGTGCCCGGGGGCGGGCCAGCCTCGCCTGGTCAAGCGCCGAGGAAGGCGTCCGGGGAGGAACCCGCGCGATGGCCGCCGGCGACGGCTGGTTCGCCTGGGGAGGCGGCAATTCCCACCGTCGCGGCGACTACCGCTCGCCGGACGGAGCCGTGGAGAATTCGGGGGAAAGGATGGATCAGGGCGAAGCCGGGTTCGGTCTGTTCGGCGACCGCGCCTGGTTTTCCACCGGTCTGAAGTTCGACGACTCCCGGTACGGCATCCCGTTCTCGTTCCCAGGGCAACTCACGGATATAGCGGCCGGGCGCCGGCAACTGAGGACCGACTTCGGTGTCCATGAACTCGGGACGATCTTCGAAGAAGCCGAAATCACGGTCCGCTACAGCGACGCCCAGGTGGACGAAGTGGCGACCTACCCGGACGGACGCGAAAGGGTCTACATCCAGTTCGACGACCGGTCGGTCATCTTCCGCGGCGAACTCAAGAAGCCGACCGGACGCACGCACAGCCGGATCGGCGTGTGGGGGCACTTGCGGGAGTACGAGAGCGCGGTGCTGGAATCGCTCGCGCCCGGGGTTCGGCAGAACGCTTTCGCAGCCTTCGCCTACAACGAGATCCACGCGTCGGAACGGCTGGGTCTGCTGCTGGCCGGGCGGCTGGAGCGAAACGCCTACGGGCCTCTCAGCGCCGGACGTGGAGCACCGGGAGGGGAGCGGTCCCGAGACCACCGGGAAGCGACGCCCGGAAACAGCCGCGAGGTGATGAGGCGGAACTTCCTCGGCTTCGCCGGGAGCGCCGGGTTCAGGTTCTCGCTGACCGATGCCGATGTCCTGGTCGCGACTGCCAGCCTCTCGCATCGGCCTCCGGCGATCAAGGAGCTCTACAACTTCGGTTCGAGCATCGAGGATCCGAACCTCGACCCGGAGCGGTCGCTCGGGCTCGAAGTGAGCCTGCGGCGGCAGTCCGAAGACTTTGCGGGAAGCCTCAACCTGTTTCGCTACGGCATCTCCGATTTCATCTTCGGCGCCGCCGCCGGAAAGCTCCGCCGCTCGCGCATGGCGCGGGTCTTCCTCCAGTCCGACGCCCGCTACCAGGGATTCGAAGCCGAAACGGACGTGCATCTCGGCCACGCCAATCTGGCCGCCACCGTCTCATGGATTCACGCGAAGCTGACCCCCACCGGGGAATACGCCCCCAGGATCCCTCCGCTCCAGGGGAAAGTGGGACTCGATGTCCCGATCGGCCTGCTCCGCATCGCTCCCGAAGCGCGCTGGGCCGCCGGCATGGACCGCCTCTACCCCGGCGAGACCCCGACGGACGGGTATGTCGTGTTCGACCTTTCGATGTCGTACCTGGTCGTAGGCCATCACACGACCCACAACTTCGCCCTCGAGGCGTACAACCTGACGAACAGCCGCTACCGCCACCACCCCTCGCCGACCAAGGAATTCTTCTTCCAGCTCGGGCGGGGTTTCCGCATCAGCTATTCGATCCGGTTCTTTTGATGGAACGGTTCCAAAGTACCCTTACACCCAATCACTGACCTGCGGCGTCCCCTCGGATCGGAGCGTCGGATCATCTTCCGCCCCGGCGCCGTCCACTCGAAACGGGGACGCACGAGCCAGCCTCCCGCCGGCAAGAGCTACTTCTTCGTCGCCGATGAGACGGTCTCTTTCGGGTGAGCCCCGCCGCCGAGGAGGCGCCGCGCCAGGATTCGCGCCTCGTCCAGGTTTGTGACGAAGCGATCCTCGGGAACCCGCGACAGCGCCCCGAGCGAGTGCAGGGTGCTGCCGACGGTGCTGGAGAGGTTCATCACGATGCAGTCCGTTCCTTCTTCGCCGGCGACGGCGATGACCTGCTCCATGACCAGCGCGGCGCTGTCATCCATGTGGGTGGTGTCCGAGAAATCGAAGATCACGACCTGGTGCTCCTTGACATTGGCCGCCGCGATCTTCGCCAGCTCGTTGGAGGACGCGACCGACAAGGGGCCCCGCAGCGCCACGATGCCGACTCGCGCCGCGAAGGGGTCGAGATCGGCGGTCTTCGCGTGGTCCGCAAACAGGGCCTGGTCGAGAATCGGAGTCGAGACGACGCTGTCCAGTTCAAGCCGCTCGGCATGGCGCGCCTGCGCGATTCCGGCGGCGATGAGGCCCATCGTCACCCCGGTGATCAGGTCCACCAGCACCGTCAGAACGAGCGTGAGCAGCATCACCACCACATAGCTGCGCCCGATATCGAAGATGCGGGCGAGAAAACGCCTGTCGATCATGTCCCAGCCGACCTTCACCAGGATCGCCGCGAGTACGGCTTGGGGAATCGGCTCGACGAGCATCCCCGCTCCCAGCGCCAGCGCCAGCAGGAGGGCCGCGCGCAGGGCGCCGCTCAGCGCGGTGCGGGCCCCGGCCCGGATGTTGAGCACCGTGAACGGGGTCGAACTGCCGGTGGGCAGGCCGCCGATGAGGCCGTTGGCCAGATTGCCGATCCCCTGACCCACGAGCTCGCGGTCCGGGTCATGGTGCCGCCGCGTCAGGGAATCGGCCACCATCAGCGTCAGCAGGCTGTTCGCGGAGCTGACGAACGCGAGAATGAACGCCGGCTGGAGGGCGCTCGCCAAAAACGCCGGGGAGAGCGACGGCGGCTGGAGACTCGGGAGGCCCGAGGTCATCGCCCCGATCACCGGAGCGTCGTCGAACCAGAAGATCGCCGCCAGCGTGCCGAGGACGAGCGCGGCCAGCGGCGCCGGCAGCAGATTCCGGATTCTGCGGGGCCAGAAGAAGCACACCGCCAGAGCGCCGGCAGCCACCACGAAGGCGTCCGGATTCAGCTCGCGTACCGCATCTGACAACCCCCGGATCGAGTCGAGCACTCCTTCCGGTGCGACCGCACCGCCGAGAATCGGTTGCGCCTGCATCACGATGATGGTGATGCCGATGCCGGACATGAAGCCGGAGATCACCGAATACGGCGTGTAGGCGACGAAGCTGCCGATTCGAAGCGCGCCGAGCGCGATCTGGATCACACCGGCCAGCATGACCACCGTGAACGCCTCGGCGGCGCTGCTCGCGTGGTGGGTCACCACCACCGCCATCACGATGGCCAGCGAGGGGCCGGGGCCGGAGACCCCCGAACGCACCGCCCCGAACACGACGCTGAAGACGCCGGCGGCGATCGCCGCATAGACGCCCGACAGCGGGCCGAGACCGAGCGCGATGCCGTAGGCCAGCGCCACCGGAAGCATGACCGCCACGGTCGTGATGGCGCCGTAAAGGTCTCCGCGAAGGGTGCGGAGGTCGAAGAGGCTACGCATTCGGGACGCACCCTCTTGTCGGAGTCCAGGGCGCCAAGCGGATCCTCATCACGAGTGCCTGTATGGCCTTCATATCGCGAAAATACCAGCGTTCCGGTCGAGAACGATATGGAGTTCATGATCAGACCATGCAGATAGCTCGATTCTTCATGCTTCGTGCAGGTACAATTCTCCATCGACACGGTTTCCACATGGCCGCGCCCTCAGAATCCGCCTGCCTCCACCGAGCGGCGCAAAGCGGTGCGCCGTCAGGGAGTGGAGCCGTTTCGTGTCGAACCGCCGCCCGCTGCGTTTACGTCGGAGTGACGCGCCGCTACTCCCATTGGTAGATGACAGATTCCGTGCCGGCCTCACGCTGCCGGTCCACTGCCGGAAGGGGGTGGAGCGGCAGACGGCATGGCTTTCGTTTCGCGGCTGCTGCGCGACCTGCCGAACCCGGCGTCGCGCTCCGGGCGGACCGGATGTCGTGAAGTGCTGGCTTTGATGCTCGCGGCGGCGCTCGCCGGGACGGGGACTCAGGATTCAGCGGGCCCGGCCCTTCCCATCGAGACCCTGCAGGAAGCGGCGCCCGATGCTTTCCGTCACTGGCGGGCGGCGATGGCAAACCGCAGCCGCGAGGCGAAGGGGAGGGCGTTCCGCCGCCTGGCCCGCGCGGCGCCAACCGAGTTCGCCGAGGTGATGGTCTTCATGAGCACCGCCCGCGGGGAACGAGCCGCCGTCCTGCTCCGCGACGCCCCGATGGAGTTCCTGGCCGTGCTCGCTGCGCAACCTGGTTCGCCTCAGGAGGAACGCGCGATGTTCCGCCTCGGACTCGCAGCTCCCGAGGGCTACGTCCTCGCGTATCCGTCGCCCCACGCCCACGCGCTGGCGTACCTGGCCCTCGCCGCGCGGGAGGAGTTCACGGCATGGGCGGAAGCTGTCGCCAGGAATCCGGCCGGCTCCCGGGAGGCCGATGGCGCGTCTTCGGAGCTGCGCCGAATAGCCCCGACAGAATGGGAGACGGTTCGGCGTTATCTGTCGAGCCTCGAGGACCGATGACGCCTGTTCCCGGCGGCCGATCGGGAACCCACACTTGTCGCGTCTCCCGCCTGCATTCCGGATCGCGCTCCTCCTCGCCGGGCCGCCCACCGGGGTCCGGTTCCTGCCTGCCTTCGTCGGGATCGGATTCGGCGGTTGCGGGGTCGGGTTTGAGCATCGTGGGCGGGTGACCGTGGCGCAGCGGTACCTGCGCATGCCCAGCAACTTGCGTTGGGAGATCACGGTCCAGCCGACCTCGACCGGGGACATCACCATCGTCCTGCCGGGAGGCCGGGCCTGCGATGCCTGCGGCGCGATATGCACACTGGACGGACGCCGGCTGACGGGCTCGGTGCAGGCCACGGTACGGCTCGCACGCCGTTGACGGCGAGCTTCCGTGGGGTCCGGCGAAGCAGGACGGCGAGACCCCGTTCATCGTCGAGGTGCGGTTCAGCGAGGAGCTGGATCTGAGTGCGTGACGCCACAGGACAGCGCCTTCACAGTGACGAACGGGCGTGGGACCATGGCGCGGCGCCTCGCCCCCCCGAGCAGCCGGCGTTGGGAGATACAGTCGAGCCGACCTCGGCCGGGGAGAGACGGGACACTAGTAGGAATAGCGAGGTTGGCTGGATGGCTACTAGTAGAGCGATTCCATATTGACATAGCAATATTGCAGGGCGTATCCTGCGGGTGACCCTTCCGGGAAGGGTCGCCATGCCGTTCCCGAGTCGCCGCGCGCCCCTGAACCTGGGCCCGGAGGTAACGGCGAAACTGGAGGCGATCCGGGGTGCGCGGACCGCGCCGGCGCATCGCGTGGAACGCGCGCGGATCCTGCTGGCGTATGCGTCGGGCGAAACCGTGTCGGCCATCGCGCGAGCGTTGCGGACCAATCGGCCGAAAGTGGAGCGCTGCCTCGACAAGGCGCTGCAGTTCGGACCGCTGGCGGCGCTCGACGATCTGCAACGCGCGGGGCGCCCGCCAACGATCACCCCCGAGGCGCGCGCCTGGCTGATGTCGCTGGCGTGCCGCAAGCCCATCGAGCTGGGCTACCCCGAGGAGCTGTGGACGACCCGCCTGCTGGCCCGGCACGCGCGCCAGCACGCGGCCACGGCGGGACATCCGAGTCTGCAACGCCTGGCGCGCGGTACCGTCTCCAAGGTGTTGTCGCGGGCGAAGCTCCGACCGCACAAGATCACCTACTACCTGGAACGCCGGGACCCGGAGTTTGAGCAGAAGATGGCCGAGGTGTTGTTCGTCTACAAACTGGTGGAGGTTCTGCGCGAACATGCCGACGGGTCGGCGGGCCGCCTGTGCGCCTTCGTCTCCTACGATGAGAAGCCGGGCATCCAGGCGATCGGCTCCGTGGCGCCCGATCTGCCGCCGGAGCCCGGACATCACCCTACGATCAGCCGCGACTACGAATACCGGCGTCACGGGACGCTCACCCTGATGGCGGGCCTCGACCTGCGCACCGGCCACGTTCACCGCGCCGTCGTGGACCGTCATCGCAGTCGCGAGTTCATTGCCTTCCTGAAGCAGTTGGACGCCGCCTACTCGCCACCGACCCGGATCGTGGTGATCCTGGACAATCACTCGGCGCATACTTCCCGAGAAACCCGCGCCTTTCTGGCCACCATGCCCAACCGGTTCGAGTTCACCTTCACCCCCACCCACGGCTCCTGGCTGAACCTGATCGAGACGTTCTTCAGCAAAGTGGCCCGCACCCTCCTGCGGGGAATCCGCGTCGATTCCAAACAGGACCTCAAAGAGCGGATCGAGGCTTACTTGGAACGGCTCAACGCCGAACCCACCGTCCATCGTTGGAGCTACAAGATGGACCCTTGGGCTCCGTGACAAATGTAAGGATATTTTGGAATCGCTCTACTAGTAGCTGTAGAAGGGTCTGCTGGACTGCTACTAGTTGCAGTAACCGCGTTTTCGGCTCGAACTGGGGCCGATAGCCGGCATTTTCGAGCCGAACTAGTAGCAGTGGCGGGATCTGCGGACTGCTACTAGTAGCAGTAGACATCTGGGAGGGTGGTGTTCCGCATTTCGCCCGCCTCTGGCGGGCGATGCCGGGCCCCACCGGGAGAACTGCCCAGAGGTCGGCGTTCCAAGCCGGCGGTGCCACCCTGGGGATCAGCCGAGCACCTCTCGCTGGCGCGCGCGCTTTACGCGGGACGGCGGTACGCGGTTTCGTCGCCCTGTCGGGCGACGGTGCCCGTGTGAACACCGGCGGTCCCGCGCCACCCCCGATTGACAGGGTGGAAGGCTGCCCGTAGGCTGCGAAAGCAGTAACCGACTCGAAGGAGTGGAGGTAACCCATGGTTTCGATTAGCCGCCCGACCGCGATCCTGTTTGGAGTTGCGGTGCTCGCCCTGCTTGGCGCCGGCAGCGCCGTGGCCCAGCCCTACACCTGCGAAGAGGTGATGGTGCCGATGCGGGACGGCACCCGGCTGGCCGCCGACGTCTATATGCCGAACAACCAGGGTGACGGTCCGTTCCCCGTCATCCTCGAGCGGACGCCGTACAACAAGGGCGGCTGCGAGCACCGGTACGCGCCCTATTTCGCCCAGCGCGGCTACGTCGCGATCGTTCAGGACGAACGCGGCCGCTACAACTCGGAGGGCGTCTACCACTGGCTGCTCGACCAGGCGTGGCACGAGCGCCAGGACGGCTACGACACGATCGAGTGGGCGGGCACGCAGCCCTGGTCCACCGGAAAGGTCGGGACGCAGGGGCTCTCGTTCACCTGCTTCAACCAGTACCTGACCGCGCCGACCCGGCCGCCGCACCTGGCCGCCATGTTCTGCGCGCACTCGGCGTCGAACGCCTACAAGGACCTCTACTGGGCCGGTGGCGCGCTCCACATGATCATGCCGACCTGGCTGCTGTCGCAGAACGAGATGGTCCAGCCGGTGCCGCTCGACGACCCCGGACGGCGGACCGGCTACGTCGGCGCTGACCAGGCCTGGCTGCAGTGGCATCAACGGCGTCTCGAAACCGAAATGCCGATCGGCCAGAGCATGCTCACCCGGATGATGACCGACATGGTCGAGAACCCGTACTACAACGACTACTGGCGGCAGTACGCGGTCGACGAGCAGTGGGACCAGATCGACACTCCGATCATGCACTACGCGAGTTGGTACGACCGGTATCCGCACTCGCAGGTGGGGCACTTCAACGGCATCCAGGCCCAGGGCATGCCGAACGCCAGGGATAGCCAGCGACTGTTCGTCGGCCCCTGGCTCCACGGGGCCGGCCTCATAAACGCCCGGGTGATCGGCGATCTCGACTTCGGGCCCGAGGCGGCCATCGACTACAACGGGCTGCGCCTGAGGTGGTTCGACTACCACCTGAAGGGCATCGACAACGGCATCATGGACGAGCCGAAGGTGAGCCTCTTCATCATGGGCGCGAACACCTGGCGCCGGGAGCACGAGTACCCCATCGCCCGTGAGGTACGAACGGACTACTACTTCCGCGCTGACAAGGCCGACTCCGTCGACTCGCTCAACGACGGAACGCTCTCGACCGAGGCGCCCGGGGACGAGGCCCCGGACACCTACGAGTACGACCCGCGCGATCCGGTGGCGTCGATCGGCGGCGACCAGTTCATCCAGCCCATGGGCGCGCGCGACAACCGGCCCGCCGACGTCCGCAGCCTGACCTTCACGACGCCGGTGCTCGAGGAGGACACCGAGGTCACCGGGATGCCCACCGTCGAACTTTGGGCCTCATCCAGTGCGGTGGACACCGACTGGACGGTGACGATCACCGACGTGCACCCGAACGGCTACTCGCAGACCCTCCGTCAGAACATCCTGCGCGCGCGGTACCGCGAAGGCGACGAAGCGCCGGTCCTGATGAGCCCCGGCGAGGTCTACAAGTTCGTGATCGAGATGTATCCCATCTCGAACCTCTTCAAGGCCGGCCACCGGATCCGGATGACGGTATCCAGCAGTGCCTTCCCGAAGTGGTTGCCCAACGGCAACACCGGCCGGGAAATGGACGAGGACATGCCGGTGATCATCGCGGAGAACACTATCTACCACGACGCCGAGCGGCCCTCCAAGGCCATCCTGCCGATCATCCCGGCGGGATCGGCGTCGGCCGGCGACGGGCGCCACTGACGTCGGCTGTCCAACTCTGACGGGAGCTACATTCCGCATAGCTACCCGCCGGCAGCGTGCTGTCGGCTCAAGGGCCGCTCTCCCGAGCGGCCCTTGCTCAATTGGGCGCGCCGACCCGGTCGTTGCGCGCCAGGACCCGGCCGTCGGGCACGAACGCAAAGGGCACCGAGCGGTTGTCGGAGTCCCAAAGGTCAGGGTGGGTCTGCACCTGGAGGTGAAGGTGCGGCATCGTGGTGTTCCCCGAGTTTCCGACGAGCGCCAGCGGATCTCCCTTCCGAACCCGGTCGCCTTCGCTGACCCGGAGTGTCCCGTGCCGGAGGTGCGCAAGCACCAGGAAGAAACCGCTGTCGAGCCCGATGACGACGACGTTTCCCGCCGCGTCCTCGAGCTCGGTCACGAAGTTCGTTCCGTCCGAATCCTCCATTCCGTCGCGGGCGACGACTACCGCACCGTCCGCGGGCGACACCAGCGGTTGCTCCCAGCTATTCACAGTCGCATTCGCATCGCCCGGCTCGCCGGTGAAAATCCGGCCGCCTTCCAGCCGGACGAGATCGAGAGCGAAGCGCTGGTTGTAGGCCGCGAGATGGTGGCTCTGCAGGGGGCTCCGACCGCCCTGCAGGACGAGCCACTCCCCCTCGAACGGTGGAGCGATCTGCTCGGCGGCGGCCGGTCCCCCGACAAAGGCGCGACCGAGATCGAAGGCCAGGACCAAAGCGCCCGCCACCATGACGAGGGTGGGCCCGGCGTTCGTCCGGCGCGGGACGAGAAAGGATGCCGCGACCCGAAGCAGACCGACGCCGATCGCTACGGTGAGCAGGGTTGTCAACTCCGCTGACTGCGGGAAGACCGCCGCGCACGCGACGGCGGCCGCCGCCCAGAAGCTCGCCCGCCCCGCCGCCTGGAGAAAGTACGGCCGATTCTCGCGCCCACGAAGTCCCCGCAGCAGCCCCGGATGAAGGCGCCCCTTTCGCACCAGCCAGACGCGGCTCGCGATCGCCCAGACGCAGCCGAGCAGCAGCACGAGCGCCAGCGCCTGGTGGCTGTAGAGACCGACGAAACGGAGGGAAAAGAGGGTCCCGAGACCCAGCAACGTCAGCAGAGTCGTGACGATCGCGTAGGCGTGCTTCCTCATCCTGCTAGCGGATCATGAGCGACGCGTCGGCTACAGCCAGAGCCAGCCGAAGCAAACGGCGGTCACCAAAATGGAGACGGGTCTGGAGGCGCGATGACCACTGCCGCCTGGGCTTCGCGGCAGTCGTTCGTCCGCCGGTTTCCGATCCACGCCGAAATCCCGAACGCCGCCGCGCCCAAGAGGCCGCTGAGCGTCTCGTCCCTCTGATCCGGGCCGTAGTTCGCCACCTTGACGAGGGTGGCCAGGACCACCACCGCGTCAACCAGCGGCCAGGCCCTGCTGCTCGTACAGGGCACGCCACCCTCGTAACGGCCAGTAGGGTCGTAGTCCGCTTCGCCCGAACTCGGGGGACCGTGGACCAGGGCGATGGAACAGCTTCCGGCGGTCATGGCGCAGACAAGGCCGGCTACCACCAGGGACCAGCCGCGATCTCGCCGGGGGGACATCCGAGACTACTCCTGAATTGGGAGCTTGCTACGGCCAGAGCCAGCCGAAGACGCCCCCGGTGAGCAGTCCGTACAGCAGTCCGTCCGCCATGGTGCGAACGGTGTAACCCCAGCTCCGTCCCCACCAGATGGAAGCCTGGAGAACGGCGAGCGAATACCCCGCGAAGCTGACCGCGGCGACCACCCGGAACACCTCGCCGTACTCCGCTCCGATTCCGAGGGTCACCCCCGCCACGTAGGCGGTGACGCCTCCGACCACCAGTGAATAGCCGAACCACATGACGAGGCTCTTGCCCATGGCCATCGGCTCGTTCGGAAGCACGGTCAGGATCGCCACCGGTCCCTCCTTGGTCTTCTGGATGAATTCCGGGGTCGCCATCTCCTTGGCGTCGCCGTGAGGCATCGCGTAGTCGCCGGGCGGGATCGCGAACGGCCGGAGGGCGTCGGCGACCCGGCGCTCGTCGGGAATCGCCCGCACGTCCTTGTTGTGGAAGCCCAGCATCATGTGGATCACCGAGCTGGCGAGGAACACGACGACGGCCGCGATCAGGATCGGCAGCCACAGGGAGAGGACGGTCATCATGGGGTGGTCTCCTGGGGGATCTGTGGGGATTACGCCCGAAATTTGTTGATGTTCCGGATCATGTCATCGGCGGACCATGCGATCCGATCTTCTTCGTGAGCGGCGATTCGCGGTTTCGCGGCCCTGTCGGACCGCTGTGCCGACCAGAGGTCGGCGTTCCAAGCCGTCCCCGCGCTTCTTTCTGAGCGGCGGTTCGCGATTTCGCGGCCCTGCGGCGGGCGATGCCGGCCGGAGGCCGGCCCAGTTCTCCCGGTGGGGGCCCGCTGTCGCGCGCCGTCCGGGTTGGCGCTGCCTTAGCCCCGCGAAGCCCGCTGGGCGCGGCGGCGGGCGAGCACAATGGGTCGGGCGATCTCGTTGAAGGCGAGGAGAAGCGCGTCGAGCTGCATCCGCTTGTTGCCGTAGGAGCGGTACATGTTGCGGTCGGTCTCCTCGACAAGCAGCAGCGCTTCGGCGAAGGCGCTGCCGGGCGCGAGTTCGGCGATTTTCTGGAGGCGTTCCCGATCGCCGGAGAGCACCGCGCCTCCCGACCGCAGGGCCGCCAGGTCGCGGAGAACGGCGCGGAGCAGCACCAGAACCGTCTGCAGTTCGTCGAGCTGGCCCGTCTTCCGGCGGCGGGGACCCCCCTTCGTGAACCGCTCGGTCAGCGCCGTCCGGGCCGGCGGGGGGATCCCCCGACCGACGAGCGCTGCCATGCGCTCGGCCTCCTCGGCGAGCGGCAGGAGCCGGTCGCGCGGAAGCGCGAGGGCCTCGGCGAGGTCACCGCGCGCGGCGGCCGCGGCGACCGCCGCCTCTTCGGGCGCATAGTCGTGGTCGTCCCGCAGGCGGGCGGCGACCTCCGGAGTGGTCGGCGCGGCGAAGCGCCAGCGCTGGCAGCGGGAGACGATGGTGGGCAACAGCGCCGCCTCGGTGCGCGCGCAGAGGATGAGCCCGAGCCAGGGGTGCGGTTCCTCGAGCGTCTTGAGGAGCGCGTTGGCCGCTGGCGGGTTCATGGTGTCGGCGGCTTCGATCACGAGCACGCGACGACGCCCCTCGAACGGATGGGTCCGCACCCCGGCGATGGCCTGGCGGATCTCGTCCACCCGGATCGGCTTGCCGCTCTCGGGCCGCAGGATCCGGACGTCGGGATAGGGCCCGGCCGCCGGACCGGTCCAGCCGCCGGCCCCTCCGCCCGCGCGGAACGCCGAGTCGGTGTGCAGGATGCGCTGGTGGAGCACGCGGGTTGCCTCGGACTCCGGATCCTGATCCGCGCTGTTCACGATGGCCGAGAGCGCGATCGCCGCCTCCACCGTCGGGGCGCCGGAAGGTCCGCTCAACAGCAGGCTCTGGGGAAGTCGGCTGCTGGCCGCCAGCGCTGCGAGCCGCGGGAACGGCGCGCCGATCGAGAAAACGGTCATCTCTAACCGAGCCGGGCGGCGACCGCGGCCCAGGCCGCCTCGAACACTGCGTCGGGGTTCTGGTCGGCGGGGATCACGACCACCCGCTCCGGCTCCTCGCGTGCGATCCGGAGGAAACCCTCGCGGACGCGGTGGTGGAAGCGTTCAGCCTCCTGCTCGATCCGGTCGGTCCCCTTGAGGCGCGCAAAACCGGCGGCGACCGGCAAATCCAGCAACAGCGTCAGGCGCGGGCGGAAACCGCCGGTGACCGCCTGGTCCACCGCCAGGATCTGTGCCACCGGCAGACCCCGGCCGCCGCCCTGGTAAGCGATCGTCGAATCGGTGAAGCGATCGGAGACCACCACCTCGCCCCGAAGAAGTGCCGGGCGGATGACCTCGGCGATGTTCTGGGCCCGGGCCGCGAAAAAGAGTGCGAGCTCGGTTTCGGGGGCGAGCGGTCCGTCGGTGTGCAGCAGCAGTTGCCGGATGACCCTCCCGGCTGCGGTGCCGCCCGGTTCGCGGGTCAGCGTGACCCGGCGCCCTTCGCGGCGCAGCCGCGCGCCGAGACGCTGGGCCAACGTGGACTTGCCGCCGCCCTCAACCCCCTCGACGGTCAGGAACAGCGCTGAATCCGGGAGCCCGGACCCCGTGTTCCCCGACAAATTCGAAGAAGAGCCCGAAACGGGGCTGAAGGCGCCCCTACCGGAACGTCGGGTTGAAGATCGGGACGTTCGAGCCGCACATCCGCTCGCGCGCCGAGCGTTCCCAGACTTCCCGCGGGACCGACGGCCCCTCGGCTTCGCAGTGCGCATCGAACGCCGCCGCCAGGTTGCCGGCGACCATGTCGGGCGCCATACGCTCGATGTGTCGCCGCTCCAGCATGTGGATCAACTGTCCGTCCTTGAAGAGCGCGATGGCCGGTGACGACGGCGGCACGTCGGTCATGTAACCGCGGGCGCGGTCGGTCGCGTCGCGGTCCACTCCGGCGAAAACCGTTCCCAGATGGTCCGGGATCCGGCTGTGCTGGAGCGCCATGGTGACGCCCGGCCGCGCGGAGCCGGCGGCGCAGCCGCAGACCGAGTTGACCACCACCAGGGCCGTTCCCGGCTGCGCCAGCAGCTCGTCCACCTTTTCGGGCTCGTGAAGCGGCGTTACCCGGCAGTCGGAGAGTTCCTCCCACATGGGGCGAACGGCGTCGGGGTCGTAGAGAGGGGGAAGCGGCATGTGGAATCTCCTGGGGAAATCTCCTGGGTGGGCGCAACCCGGAAGGATACCGTCCGCTCAGTTGCCGGCGGCGGCCGGCTCCCCGAGCGCGAACGCGACCAGTTTGTTGCCCGTGCCGCGTCCCACGGCGACCACCACGAACTGGACGCCGTCGGGGGATTCGTAGGTCATGGGGTTCGCGTAGGAACTGGCTCCGAGCGGGTGGGCCCACAGCTCGTCGCCGGTGGTCTTGTCGATGGCGAAGAGGTGGTCGGCGCCTCCCGTGAAGAAGACGAGCCCGCCTCCGGTGACCATGGGTCCCGGCGCGCCCACGATCCCGAGCCGCGCGTCCCCGAGTTCCACGCCTTCGAGCGCCTGGTGATCGCGAACGAGCGAGTTGTTGCCGGCGGGGACCTGGAAGAGGTGCTGCCCGGTGTTCAGATCGATCGCGGTGAGCGTGCCGTAAGGCGGCTTGTTGATCGGCAGCCCGTTCGGGAGGTTCAGCGACCGGCGTGCCCGGTCCAGCCCGTAGCGGCCTTCGGTCTGGTCCGGGTTGGCTTCGGTGATGGCGAGCAGGGAAGGGAACTCGTTGGCCTTGATGTAGATCACCCCGGTCTCGGGGTCGGCTGCCGCTCCGCCCCAGTTCGCGCCGCCGAGGATCCCGGGATTCGCGATCGTCCCTTCGAGTGACGGAGGGTTGTAGAGGCCTCCCATCCGGTACTTGCGGACGATTTCGAGCGCCTCCTCCCGAAGTTCGGGGGTGAACGCGATCACGTCGTCCTCGGTGAAGCCCTGCTTCGCGAAGGGCGCCGGACGGGTGGGGAAGGGTTGGGTTTCCGCCGTCCGCTCGCCCGGAACGTCGCTCGCCGGGACCGCGCGGTCCTCGATGGGCCAGACCGGCTCGCCGGTCACCCGGTCGAAGACGTAGAGGAACCCGGTCTTGGCCGGAGCGGCCACGGCGTCGATCTCCCGGCCGTCGACGTTGATGGTGAGCAGGGTGGGCGCCGCCGGCAGGTCGTAGTCCCAAAGGCCGTGACGCACCGTCTGGAAGTGCCAGACCCGCTCGCCGGTCGAGGCGTCGAGGCAGACGATGGCTTCGGCGTAGAGGTTGTCGCCGAGGCGCAGACCCCCGTAGTAGTCGTTGCTCGGCGTGCCCACCGGCAGGTAGATCAGCCCGCGCTCCGCGTCGAGCGACATTGGCGCCCAGACGTTCGTGTGCCCGACCCGGTCCCAGGAGCCGTCCTCCCAGGTGTCGTTGCCGAACTCGCCGGGCTGCGGGATCAGGTTGAAGGACCAGACGAGTTCGCCGGTGCGGGTGCTGAAGGCCTGGATGTTGCCCGGCGGGTCGCGCTCGTACACGAAACGGTCCCAGACGCCGTTCCCGAGGATCACCAGGTCCTCGAAGACGACCGGGGGGGAGGTCTGGGTGTAGTGGAGGCGGTTGATGGGCCAGAGAAGTTGGGCGGTGAGGTCGATCTCTCCGCCGTCCCCGAAGGAGGGATCGGGTTCGCCGGTCACGGTGTCGATGGAGATGAGGCGCCAGCGGCTGTTCAGGAAGACCCGCCGCTTCCCATCAGCGTCCTCCCACAGCGCGACTCCCCGGTGCACGAAACCCGTTCCGTTGGGCACCTGTCCCCACTCGGTGATCCGGGGGTCGTAGGTCCACTCAACTTCGCCGGTGTCCGGGTTCAGGGCGACGACCTTGTTGTAGGAGGTGCTCACGTACATCACCCCGTGCTGGACGACGGGGGTGTTCTCGAAGCTGCCCGGCCGCACCGGGTTGTCGGGCACGGGAAGCCGGGGCCCGCTGAGCGGTCCCTCGCCGGTATCCCACTCCCAGGCCAACTTCAGGTTGGCCACGTTCTCCCGATTCACCTGCGTGAGCGGGGAGTAGTGCATCGAGCCCGGGTCGCCACCCCAGGAGGGCCACTCGACGCGTTCCTTCGCGCCTTCGGGTTGGTTTTCCGGTTCGGCGGGGGATTCGGCCGCGAAGGCGGCGAGGAACACAAGGACACCGAGTCGGATCATGGCGGGGATTATCGGGGAGGGAGGGAGGGAACGCCGGTCTTCAGGCCGGCACCGTTAGCCGCAGGGCAACGAAACGCGCACTGCTGACCAAGGAGAAGCGCGGGGACGGCTTGGAACGCCGACCTCCGGTCGGCATTCTTGACGTACCGGATCGAGCGATCGGAGGAGACCAATCGAACCGTCTCCATTGCTCAGTTCAACCCTATGCCGTAACACTCCGTTCGGCGCCGCTGGTACGATGGATCCATGAGGTTCCTCTCTTGGGTCATCTGCTACTCGTACCTGTTTGCTGGCTGTGGACCCGACCCAGAGGAGGCGGCTCTCCACGCCTTGAGAGCCGCCGCTCCGGCGGAATTCGAAGCGTGGCGGACTGCGGTGGACGCGATGGAAGTAGCGCGCCGCGCCGCTGGTCAGGAAGCGTTGGCCGAGCGGAAAGCAGCGCTGGAATGGGCCACGAATCGCTACGCGGAAGCGCAGGCCACGCACGACGCGACGGTCAGGGCGGCAGATTCTCGCGCTGCGCTAGAGGTTGAGAGGACAAGCGCTGTCGAAGCGCAGGAGGTTCGGCGGACTAACGCTCAGGAAACAACGCAAGCAGAAAGAATCGAGGAGGCGGCGGCGGCGCAAATCCAGCGGGCTAACGCTCAGGAGACGACAGAGTTGGAAAGAGCCCACAGGCAAGAAGCGGAAGAAGTTCGACGACTGAACTCTCTAGAGGCAGCTGAAATCGAGACAGTCGATGAGGAGGAAATGGCGGCGATCATGGAGGCGAACCGCCGCGAACGCGCAGCGAAGCCCGGGCACATTCCGATGGCGCGGGCAGCAGTGGATGAGGCCGTAGCGTCGGCAATTGAGGCGTATTGGAACAACCCGCAAGCGATGACTCACGACATCTTTGTTTTCGGTTATTGGCTGCGCGACGTTGCTTCGCACGATTTTGGTTCGCGTTTCGAGAAATGGAAGCCTGGAATGGTTTCTTGGCAGCCAAACTGGGGAGAGTGGGCAGCGAGACCAGGCATGGCGTGGGCAGCACCCGTGCTTGAGGCGCATCGGAAGGCATGGGCCGGCTACCACGCGGTGGAAGAGCAGGCGGATGCGTCGCGGCTGGAAGCCCGAAGCCGGGCGGACGCTGCCAGACAGGCGATTCGGACGAGGTGGGAAGAAGCCCGGCGAGAACCCCGGAGCCGGGCGGACGCCGCCCGACAAGCGGCTCGGGCGAAGGGAGCGGACGCACGACGAGAGGCCAAGAGTCGGGCAGACGCCGCCCGACAAGCGGCCCGGGCGAAGGGAACAGACGTTCGAAGAGAGGCGCGGATGAGGAGCGCGACGCTACGAAAGAACCGCGAAGAAGCCGCGGAAGCCACACGTGAGGAGGCGGCTAGGCGTGAGCAGCGAACAGTGAACGAAGCAATAGCAAGGTACGACGCAGCGGGCACCGCGGCGGTTCTGGCATTTGAGGCCGCAGCAGAATCTGAAGATGCTGCGCGCCGCCGCCTTATCGCTGCGGCTCCCGAGGCATGGGGGGCTTACGTAGCAGCCCAGACTGCGCAGCAGGCCGTATCGAGAACTCGGTGACTCAGACGTTCAGAACGGGCTGTGCCTCGCTCACAGCGCCTTGGGCGGAAGACTCATGAATAGGTTCAGGGATGATGTGTTGGCGTGCATTCGGGATTACCGCCAAGAAACGGGGAGTCGAGAGATCACGCGACAAGAGTTTCGGCGTCGCTATCGGGCGAAATTGCTCTCCCGAAGGGCGGAGGACACCGTGAATAAGAGCATCGATTTCGCGTTCCACGGGCTGATTGAGGAGGGCGCCATCGAACGAGTTGCTCCCGGCAGATACCGGCTCCTATCGGCCTAAGACTTGCCGGCCGCGTTTTCTGCGCCCGTTGCTTCTTGCTCCACCGAGACCCGCCGCTAGTTGCCTCGGCGACCTAGCCGTCGCCCGGCACGACTTGCTTGGTGGTGCGTTCCGACAGGTTCCCCTGTGGCTCAACAGTTCCAACGCAACGGCTGAGTGATACACAACGTGATACCTGGATTCTGGAATCACGAGTAACAGGCATATAAATTAAAGGCTTATCTTCACTTCCGAGCCGACCTCTGGTCGGCACAGCTCGCCGCAGGCGGGCGGAAGGCGTGACGTGAAGAGCCGAGATGGCTCGGATCGCGGCAATGCCTCCAGCGGGCGAAGCGGCGTGCAGGGACGGAAGCCATCATTCCCCCATGAAGCAGTTTCAGCCAGACCTGTGGCAGAGCACGATCCACCGCGCCGGCATCCTGAACACCCACGCCTATTTCCTCGAACGCCCGTCGGGCAACATCCTCTTCTACAACACCGGCAACGAGGACGACTTGCGGCATATGTCCGAACGGGGCGGCATTGCCTACCAGCTCCTGACCCACCGGGACGAGGCTGGCCCGTCCCAGGCGCGAATCAGCGACCGTTTCGGGTGCAAGCTCGGCTGCAGCGCCATCGAAGCCCCGTTCGTCGGGGTTCACGGGGAACCCGATCATCTGTTCGACGCGAGCGACAACCGGATCGAGGATGTCGACGTCATCCACACACCGGGACACACGGACGGCAGCATCTGCTTCTTCTACAGGTCGCCGTACGGCAAGTCGTATCTCTTCAGTGGCGACACCATCTTCCAATGGGACGGAACGTGGTCCACCTTGGTGCTCCCCCATTCCGGTGGCAGCGCGGCTGATCTGGCCCGGAGCCTGGCGAAGCTCAAGGAAACCAGTCCGGACCTCGTGATGAGCAGCGGATTCGTTGGCGAGGTGGCGTACCGGGAGGTGAGGCGGGAGGAGTGGGCGGCGGTCCTCGACGACAGGATCGCCGCTCTTGCCTCGTCGTCCTGAACCGGCCGCGGATCGGCGGAGCGCTTGAAGCGGCTACTGGCCGGACAGGAAGACGCTGAAGCGTTCGCCTCCGTCACACCGGTGGTGGAGGGGACGCCGGGCGGGTGTGGCGAGCAACGCATCGAACCCGGATCGCCGCCATGTCAAGGCGCTACTGGCCGGCGCCGTCGCGAAGGGGCTGCTCGTGCGCCTTGGAGAGAGAGGCGGTTCCCGATATGAGCTCTCCGATGAAATCGCGCTCCGGGCGGGAAGTCAGAGCATTGAATCGCACCGCCGGCAGCGACAGACCGTGCTGGACGCGATGGATCGACACGGAAGCATCTCCACGGTCGAGGGTGCGGCACTCCTTGGGGAGAGCGTTGCCGCGGTCCGACAGATGCTGAAGGAACTCATGCGATCCGGTGCGGTCGGCGCCCGGCGGCCGTACCCGCGGTCGCCGCTACTTCCGGCAGTGATATTGGGTGCTGTGGAGTTCATATCGAGCCACGGCCGGAACTCCGATAGCGCTCCTTTCTCGCAGAACTGGCAGAATCTCTATTCGACACCAAAGATAGTGCTATCTTGAAATCGCGACGGGTCCGGGTGGAGCATCCAGTAAGTGGATGAGGGGTCAGGACGATACGGTCGAAGGGTGGCTACCCCTACGACCGTGAGCGCCGCAGGACAGGTCCAGGTCAATGAGCTTCCGGACCGAGTGGCCCATCTTGGTGATCGGAGTTACAGGCGTCTTGATCGCGTGGTTGAAGGGTTTCCTCAGTCAGTTTCTGCCGGCGTCCCAATGAGCAAGGCTCGCACTCGGCAACCTGATGCGGAGCAGGCAACCTCCTCCTGAAGATCGTTTCTGCGTCGTGCTGTGCTGGCTGCGGAATGATCCCAACGGGGACAGCACCAAGAATGTCGCGGAGGCGTTCACGAACATCACAGGCGTCACGCTGTCCGGCGTGGACCGCACCACGTAGTCCTCGATGGCGAGCGGCGCCACGAGCCGCAGGGGTTACAGGTGGAGTTTCTCGAAGGTTTGCAGAGGCAGAAAGAGGCGGCGCGGCGCGGAAGGAAAGGGTTGGAAGCCATAGCGTTCGTAGAACGCGCGGGCCGCGTCGTTCTTCGCATCCACGACGACAGCGTACGCGGCGATCGTGGCGCCCGCGCGGACGACGCGGCGGATCGCGTCGAGCAGCAAGGTTTCGCCAAGCCCGCGTCCTTGAAAGGCGCGAGAAACCGCCAGGCGGCCGATCACTACCGCGGGTACGGGGTAGTGCGGTAACCGTTTCGCGATGTTGGCCGGCAATTCGTCCTTTTCGAAGCTCGCCGCGCTGAGGGTGTAGTACCCGGCAACCTCGTCGGGCGTGTCGCCCACGGCGACGAACACCCGCGCCACGCGGCGCCGCGTGTCTTGGGACGCCCTGCGACGGAGGTAGTCGTCAAGGGCTGGCTCGCCGCACGCGAAGGATTCGCGATCGTGGTGGGAGCCGAGGGGCTCGAAAATGAGCCTCGGCTCATTCACCGCCGCGCTCGCGGTAGCGGCGGGCTGCCGCCATCAACGTCGCGTTCGGCTCCGGCGGGTTGAGCAAGGCATCGTGGAAGGCTTCCCAGTCGGTAGCAGGGAGGACAATCCTCTCCTTTGACTCGATTACGCGCTCGGCAGCAGCGATCGCGCTGGACAGGACGAAGCGACTCACCGTCATCTCCTCGTAGGCCGCCGCTCGCTCCAGCGTGCGTTTGCTTCGCCCATCCAGCCTCAGGTGGACGCGGGCGTGCTTCACCCCGCCCGTTTCGGGTACGGGCCTGTCTGCTGGATTCGCCAAGGGCATGACGCCATTATGGCGTACAGATTGAGCAAGAACACGCTCTTCCCGCCATGATCTCGCGACGGTTTTGCTGGTTCTCCGTCTCCGCCCGCCCTACCGGCCGAACAGGAAGACGCTGAAGCGCTCCCCGGCATCGCTCCAGTGATGAAGCGGGCGCCAGGCGGGGGCGGCGAGGGCGAGAACTTCCTCGACGTCGTACTTGTAGGAGTTCTCGGTGTGGATCCGGTCCCCCGCCTGAAAGCGCAGGGTCTCGCCCGCGACCCGAACTGTCTGGTCCTCAGCGCTTTCTAGCCACAGTTCGATCCGGCCGTGCCGTTCGACGTAGAAGGCGCGGGGGATCCATTTCTCCGGGACGAAGTGCCCGTCCGCCAGCGCGTTCACGTTGTTCAGGATGTTCCGGTTGAACGCGGCGTTGAGGCCGCCAGGATCGTTGTAGGCGCGGTCGAGGGTCGCCCTGTCCTTCTTCCGGTCCACCCCGAGCAGGAGGCGCGATCCCGGACCGGCGGCGCGTGCGAGCCGCGCGAGAAATGCGGAGCCCTCCTCCGGTTCGAAGTTTCCGAGCGAGGAGCCGGCGTAGAAGATCGCGATCCTGTCGCGCTCGAAATCGAACGCCGGAAAGGCGAAGTCCCCCGAGAAATCCGCGGCCACCGGAATCACGCCCAAGTCCGGGAAATCACGCCGCACGGCGGCCGCCTGACCGGCGAGCATCTCCTCAGCGATATCCACCGGCGCGTAGGCAGCCGGAGCCTCCAGCCCGCCCAGCACGATGCGCGCCTTACGGGCGCTCCCGCTCGCGATCTCGGCGAGTACCGCCCGCGGTCCGATTCCCGCCGCGATCTCCCCGAGGTTGCTCTCCAGGATCCCGATCTCGGTCGCGGTCAGGTAGTACTCGGGTGTCCGGGTAATCCGCTCGAAGAGTTCGGATCCCACCCGGTCGTAGAAGAACTTGGGGGAGATCGAGGGCGGGTCGCCGAGCAGCCCGGACCGGATCTCCGCGCGAGCGGCGGCCCGCGCGACTGCGAAGTTAGTCATCGGAGGTTGCGCGACCCCTGGACCATTTCCAGCGGTTCGTGGCAGTCCATAGGCTGAGATCTACTCTGTCTTGCTTGAGGAAATCGACGGCGCGGGTTCAAACGCTTCCAACACGGACAGATGGCGCCGCGGAAAGGTGGCGAACAGTTCTTCGGCATCCTCCAATGCGTGCTTAGTTAGTTCGAAAGTACCGGGCGTCTCACGAATTTTGAAAAATCTAACCTCCGTTGCTCTTTTGTGCAGCACCTTCATCACGATGTACTCCGCAATCGCATCGCACTTCAAGCCAAAAACCACCTCTTCCATCTCCAATGGCGATCCGTGCGATCCACGACGCCCGACTAACCGCCACTCCTGCTCGTAGCCCCAACTCTCTGCCTTCCGCAAGAGAACAGCCTCGTCAACTTGCGTGCGTGCGTCACCGCTGCCGTCCAACATGGCAGCAACTTTGCTCGCTTGAACGAGCCTGCTGCCGCCGTACTCGACCTTGTGAACATCATCTACGGCGTCCGGCGGCACAGAATAGCCAACGCATATGCCGCGGTGTTGATCACCATAGTGGCTCCACATCAGTGGGCAATTGGCCCGTTCTGTAAATGAGACGATCCCGTTCTCATATCGTCCGAGCAATTCTGACTCGATCGACTTATTGAGGAGGAACCGCCTGTGCTCTTCGGTGTCGTAGTCGGGCTCTGTCGCATAGTAGTTGATGTGCTCAATGTGCTTCTCAGCCCGCCGATGACTGTGTCGTTCGATGTACTCCGTTGCTCTCGATCCACGGAGGCCCATGGTCTTCGCGGCAGCTTCCAAATGCGATTGTTCGCGCCGTTCAACCAGTGTTCTCACGATCCGTTCGAGCTCAGTGTCATCCACATCTGAATCCAGACCTGGTCGTGTATCCAACGGATCATTGAACGTACCCGAATCAGCAAAGTAGAGCTCATCGCATACGAGCATACTCAGCGTGCGAATGCTCAAGTCTCGATATTTGTACAGCATCTCCGGTACCCCGTGATCCTGATTCGTCTCTTTGCTCATGTGATGGCAGCATCGTACGCACGGGTCGGCCAGTTGCTCAACGGTCGGCGAAGCCTCGTGCGTCTGGACATTTTCGACTCTCCCAGAGAACTCAGCAAAGTTTATGGTGTGTCACGCGGTGTATTCCGGATGCTCGCTTGTTCGGAAAACTGTGACGACGCCTGTGAACGTGTGATTCCCGTTACTTGCCAGATCTCACGGAAATTCAACGTCGTCCTGTCGATTGAGCACCAGTCACATCACCCCACCGCTGTCGTGTTTTGGCAACCTAGAGTCTCCAATACGCCAACATTTTGGGTTCAGGAGTGTTCGCACACGGGGAAAACGTTCGAAGGGCTGCTGATCCAACGATGTCTCAAAGTACTTACCGACCTGTGCATGGAATTCCTCAGAACCGTCCCAATAGCCGACATTAATGAAGGACCGGTACTTTCCTTCGGATCCAGTTAGTTGCCATGTTATCCAGCTGTATTCTGCTGGCGAGTACGCCTCGGACAGGAATTCGCAGATGAGACCGCGCCGATCGTCAATGACCGCGTTCGTTCGCCAGAAGTTGAGGAAGTCATCGACCATGCTTGGTTCCGGCCTGATCTTCCAGTGTATGAGCACGACAACCATTTGATGACCTCCATAGGTTACGGCGTGTTGTTGCCTGTCTAGTCTGACCTAACTGGACAGTTCGTGCGGGGCTACGGGAGGGGCGCCGGCGGGCCGGGTCGGCGAACTTCTTCACAAGGAGGGCAAGATCGTTGGCGCCGCGGAAACCAGATGTCCGATGCCGGTCGTGCCGTAGGATGTGGCGACAGTCACGACTGCACACACAAAGCCGGACGAAGAGCGGTGCCGAGTCACTAGTTTTGGTTTCGCGCTCCTGCGCGATGCCGACCGGAGGTCGGCGTTCCAAGCCGTCCCCGCGCTTCTTCGCGGTTGGCGATGCACGATCTCGCTGCGCATCGCGCAGCGGTGCCGGTCTGAAGACCGGCGTTCCCTTCTGGGCGGCTCCATTCGGGTGGCTGGCATCGCCGAAGGGCCGCGCCTATGCGGAATGTCCCCGCTACCCGTCGCGGGCGATCCGGATCCCCGTCGCCTGCCAGCGGGCGTCGGGTCGGAGGACGTGACGGTAGGTAGCGCGCATGTGGGAAGCCGGCGTGAAGCAGGACCCGCCGCGGAGCACCATCCGGCCGGACATGGACCTGCCGCTGGATTGGCCGAAGACCCCGGACGGGCGGAACCCCGGGTAGGGGAGATAGGCGCTCGCCGTCCACTCCCAGGCGTCCCCGAAGAGCTGGGTCGGGCCGGATCCCCCGGGATGTGTCTCTTTCGGCGCGGGTGACGGCCACAGGCCGCCGTCTTCGAGGAAATTCCCCTTGACCGGCCGGTCCACCGCCGCCGACTCCCACTCGAACTCGGTGGGCAGCCGGGCTTCCCGCCAGCGCGCGAAGGCGTCGGCTTCGAAGTAGCTGATGTGGATGACCGGGGCGTCGGGCGCCAGCGGCGCCAGCCCGCCCAGGGAAAACTCGGCAAGACCGTTGCCCTGCCGGACCCAGTGGAGCGGCGCTTCCCAGCCTCCGGCGACCCTGGCGTCCCACCCGTCCGAAAGCCACAGCGAGGACTCGCGGTATCCGCCCTCCTCGATGAACTCGAGGTACTCGCCGTTCGTGATCAACCGCGAGGCGAGCTGGAACGGCTCGACGAGCCGCTCATGACGGGGCCTCTCGTCGTCGAAGGCGAACCCCGCTCCCCGGTGGCCGAAGGGCAGCGTTCCTCCGGCGAAGGCGACGAAGCGGAGCGGCGGGGGAACTCCTCCCCCCGCCCCGGTGGGGGCGTCGCGGTAGGCGGGATAGAGCGGGTTCCTCGAGAACATGTGTTTCAGGTCGGCGAGCAGCCGCTCCTGGTGCTGCTGCTCGTGGTGCAGCCCGAGCACCACCACTTCCCGGACGTCCTCGGGAAGCTCCCCGACAAGGCGTTCCTCCATCGCCTCATCCACCCGGCGCCGGTAGTCGAAGACCTCGGCCACTGTCGGCCGCGACAAGACGCCCCGGTCGCGGCTGACCTCGACGCCGGCGGCGGAGACGCCAAAGATCTCCTGATACTCGGGGCGGGCCGGGGAATGCCCGAGCCCGTCCCGTTCCAGCACGCCCTCCCGGGTGAGCACGCCCTCCCGCGCGAGCACGAAGGTCTCGAAGAACCACGAAGTGTGGCCAAGGTGCCACTTCGCCGGACGCGCGTCCGGCATGGACTGCACCACGTAGTCCTCGATGGCGAGTGGCGCCACGAGTTCCGTGGTCTGCCGCCGGACCCGACGGAACGCGTCCCCCAAGGCGGAAGGAGCCTCGGCTGCGGTCATGCCGCCTGCGGCACTCGCATCAGCCGGACGCCGCGCTCGCCGCCGCCGGCGCCACCCGGACCCCGTCGTCCACGCTGTCCCCGGGGTACACGATCACCTGCTCGCCGACCTCCAGCCCACCGAGCACCTGCGCCTCCTGCCGGTTGCGCTCCCCGATCTCCACCGCCCGCTCGCTGGCCATTTCGTCTTGCACGACGAAGACGGCCCAGTTCTCCCCCCGGCGGAAGAGCGCCCCGACGGGCACCTTGACCTGCTCCTCCTGCTCCCAGACCACCACCCGGGTCTCGACCCGGTAGGCGTCGCCCAGGCTGGCCCGCGCCTGGTAAGGCTCTTCGAGCTCCATGACCACGTTGACGCGCTGCTCCTCGACCCCGAGAGCCGAGATCTTGGTGAACCCGGAAGGCTCCACCCGCAGGACGCGGCCTCGCAAGGGCCGGTCGCCGCCCCAGCGGTCGATGAGTGCGGACTGTCCGGCGCGCATCCGCACCGCGTCGTTCGAGAGGTAGTCGGTCACGACTTCGAGTTCGCGCGGGTCCCCGACTTCGAGCAGCGGCTCGCCGGCGGGCACTACCGCCTCGCTTTCCCGGAGCCGCCGCAGCACCACGCCGTCCACCGGCGAGAAGATCTGGATCGCTTCCGGATTTCCCGTGCCGGCGTCACCGGGGCGGAAACGGAAGCGCTGCACCCGGGCCCGGGCGACAGCGAGGTTGCCGCGCGCATCGCGGACCGCGAATTCGGCCGCCTCCAGCGCCTCCTGGCGGGTGTCGAGCTCGAGTTGGGCGATCTCGAGCTGTTCTTCCGAGGTGACGCCCTCTTCCTGGAGGCGGCGCAGGCGGTTCAGCGTGGATTCAGCGAACGCGCGCTCCTGCACGGCCTGCTCATGGAGCGCCTCGGCTTGGCCAACCATGGCTTCCGCGGCTTCGACCGCGGCCTGGGCTTCCGCCCGCTGGCGGGGGTCGAGAGGCACCGGGGACGCCGGCAGGAACGAGGCGAGCACGCTCTCGGCGGCCAGCACCGGATCGCCGGGTTCGAGCTCGATGCGGAGAACCCGCCCGGCCACCGGCGCCGAAATCTCGAACCGGTCCCGGACCCGGGTTTCGCCCTCTTCGTCGAGCGTCACCGAAAGCGTCCCGCGCACCACCGAGGCCATGTCCACCGGCACCGGGCGGGGGCGGGAGGCGAGGGCGATCAGCGCCGCCACCGCCACCAGGGCGATGCCCCAGAGGATGAGCCGGCGTCTCTTCTTCATGCGTTTACTCCCGGGTCTTCAGTACTTCCACCAGATCGAGGCGGTTCAATTTATGGCGAACCACGAGCGCGGAGAGCCCCATGGCGACGACCACCGCGCCGGACGCCAGCGCGAAGGTGCTCGCCTCGGCGACCATCGGGAGCCGGAACAGTTCCGTTTCGAAGGAGGCCAGCATCCCGGCGAGCATCGAGTAGCCGAGCCCCAACCCGACCGGGATCGCCACCAGCGTCAGGATCCCCAGTTCCCCGAACAGCACGACGCCGATCTCCGCGCGGGTGAAACCCATCACCCGCATGCTGGCGAGTTCGCGGCTGCTCTCCGACAAGGAGATGCGCGCGGTGTTGTAGATCACGCCGAACGCGATGATGAGTGCGAACACGAGGTTGACCGCCATCGTGGAGTTCATGTTTTCGGCCACGAAGGTGTTGAAGCTCTCGAGCATCGCGTGCCGGAGCGCCACCCCGGCCACCACCGGCATCCCCTTGAGCGTCTCGTAAACCGACTCGCGTTCCAGCGGATCGATGCCGAGCGCGGCCCCGCCCAGATTCGCCGAGTCGCCGAGGAAGCGCTGGAGCGCCTCGGGCTCGAGGTAGGCGGACACGCCCATCAGGTCGTCCACCAACCCGCTCACCACCATGTCCCGCTCGGGGCGCGTTCCCTGGAGGGCTTCCACCCGGATCGTCTCTCCGGGGTCTACGTCGAGGGCCTTGGCGAGCACCCGCGACAGGATGAGTCCGGCCCGGTCGAGCTGCAGGGGTTGGTAGTCGGTGCCCACCACCCGCTGGAGACGGGCGTCGGCCTGCAACGCCTGGATCGAAACCTGGCGGTGCCGGGCCCCGTTTCGCAGGCGGACCGCCGCTCCGCGCATCGGTTCGACTTCGAGGACACCGGGAACCGCGGCGAGTTCGTAGAACGCGGCGCGTCCCTCCGGTTCGACGAAGGTCACCGTGACGTCCTGACGCTGGACGACGTTGAACTGGAGATCCATGAGCTCGGCGAACGAGTCCATGGAGGCGCTCGCCATCACCATGATGGCGGCCGAAAACGCGATCCCCACGATCGACATCGCCGCCCGGAACGGCCGGCGCGACAGGTTACGCAGGACCATGCGGAGCGGTTGGGAGAGGAAGCGCCGGAGTCCCAGGCGCTCGAGCAGGGATACCCGGAACTTTTCGGGTGCGGCGGGACGCATCGCCTCCGCGGGCGGCAGGCGCACCACGCTCCGCACCGCCGAAGCCGCGCCTAGCACGGCTGCCGCCCCACAGGCGAAGAGCGCCGCCAGGATGTTCGACCAGTTCCAATGGGCCACGAGCGCCGGAAAGGTGTAGTACTCGAGATAGAGCGTCAGCATCGCGTCGCTCATGAGCGCCCCCAGCCCGATCCCGAGCGCTCCTCCGATGACCGACACAAGCACCGCCCACTGGACGAAGTGCAGCCCGAGGCGCAGGTTGGAGTAGCCGAGGGCCTTGAGCACGGCGATCTGTTCCCGCTGGACCGCGATCATCCGCCGGAGCACCACGTTCAGCAGGAAGGCGGCGATTCCCAGGAAGATCATGGGCAGCAGCAGCGCCATGCCGCGGAGTCCCATCATCTCGTTCTGGAGGTACCAGTGGGAGGTCTGCAGGGCGCGGGGGATCGCTCCCAGGCCGCCGTAGGTCTCGAGAAGGCGGTCCAGTTCGGCGATCGCGGGTTCGGCGGGCGCGCCCTCCGCGAGGGAAAGCGAGATGTCGTTGAAACCACCTTCCATGTCGAAGGCGGTGGCGAGGTGACGCCGCGTCAGCCAGAACAGCCCGAAGCGCTTCGGGTCCGGCAACAGGTCGCCGCCCGAAATGGCGTAGACGTACTCCGGCGACAAAACGGTGCCCACGATCTCCAGCGTTTGACGGCGCCCGTTGATGACCGCGGCGACCTCGTCACCGAGTTGGAGGCCGTGCGCCCTGGCGAACCGCTCGTTCACGAGCGCTTCCTCGGCGCGCCCCGGATCGGGCCAGCGGCCGCTCCGCACGACCACATCGTTCAGCACCGGGCGGCCGGTGTCCGGCACCGAGATCAGGCGGCCGTTCACCGGCTCGGTCATCCCCGGCACATCGAGCGTGACGCCTACCACCACGCGAATGGACACCTTCTCCACGCCCGGCAGCTCTTCGAAGCTCTCGGCGAGCCACCGGGGAGCCCGCTTGGTGCCCGCGAACACGTCGGCGAACTCCGTCTGGGCGTAATAGCGGTCGCGGGTGGATTCCAGCGAATCGAAGCAGGTGAGCGACGCCACCAGGAGCGCGATGCCCGCCGCCACGACGACCGAGATGGCGAGCGCCATCGAACGGACCCGCCACAGGTCGCGCAGCAGCTTGCGGTCGAGCGCGCGGATCATCGGATGTCCTTCAAATCGGCCTCACCACTGGACCGTGGAGGCGGCGGCCCGGACCTCGTTCCGCTTCACTTGGGAGATCCGGCCGTCAGCCAGCGAGATCACCCGGTCGGCGATCGTTGCGATCGCGGCGTTGTGGGTGATGATCGCAGTAGTGGCGCCATACTCGCGGTTCACCCGCTCGAGCGCTTCGAGCACCTGGATCCCGGTGGTGATGTCGAGCGCCCCCGTCGGTTCGTCGCAGAGCAGGATGTCGGGCCGCTTCGCGATGGCGCGGGCGATCGCCACCCGCTGCTGCTCGCCCCCGGACATCTGCGAGGGAAAGTGGCCGCTGCGGTCCGAGAGCCCGACGATGTCGAGCGCTTCGGCCGCGGGGAGCGGGTCGTCCGAGATCTCGGTCACCAGGTCCACGTTCTCGCGTGCGGTGAGCGAGGGGATCAGGTTGTAGAACTGGAACACGAACCCCACCCGGCGCCGCCGGTACTGGGTCAGCTCCCCTTCGTCCGCCCGGGTGAGATCCTGGCCCCGGTAGAGCACCTGCCCGGAGGTGGGGACATCGAGTCCCCCGAGGATGTTCAGGAGCGTGGACTTGCCGCTTCCCGACGGTCCGAGCAGGACGGTGAAACCGCCGACCTTCAGATCGACGCTCACGCCGCGGAGCGCGTGCACCTGGACTTCGCCCATCTGGTACACCTTGGTGACATCCCGCATGGAGACGGCCAGGGAGCCGTTCGACGCGGCGGCGGTTCCGTTGCTGCTTCCGTTCAATTCGGTGTCCCGTTCGTTCGCCTACCTATACGGCGCGCAGCCTACCCTGTTCCGACACTTCGGTACCAGGGACGGAACGCCGACCTACAAAAAGCGCGGGAACGGCTTGGAACGCCGACCGGGAAGAAGCGCGGGGACGGCTTGGAACGCCGACCTCCGGTCGGCACCGCGGCCGAAGGCCGCGAACGGCGTGCGGCCGATCGACAAGCACCGCGGGGACGGCTTGGAACGGCGACTTCAGATCGGCACCGCGGCCGAAGGCCGGGCACGGCGCACTGCCGGCCCGGCTGAAACGCGCGCCGGGTCTCGCTCGCGCTGACTCAGGCGGAGACTTGAGCCTGTTCTCCGTCGGTGCCGTCGGGGCGGTCCACCAATTCGATCCGGAGATCCTTGTCGAGGACCGCCGCCGCGCGGCTCATGGAGAGGAGGGTGACCGAGCGGTTCTTCGGATTGAGGAGGCGGTCGAGGGCCGCCCGGCTGGTCCTCATTCGGGCTGCCATTTCGGAGTTGGTGAATCCCTTCTGCTCAATGGCCCGCCTCATCTGAAACGCCAGGACCCGCTTGACTGCGGTGGCCCGGGCTTCCGCGAGCGTGTCGTCTTCTTCGAGGAGCCCATCGAGTGAAGAGCCGATGTGGGGGTTGTTCTTGGACATTTGTAGAGGAGTATTAGGTTCAGTATCTTGAGAGCTGAGTAAACGTTACGCCATGTCAGCCCTCCGAGTCCGAGCGAGATCGAGATCGCGCTTGGGTATTTGATCGGCTTTCTTGAAGAAGCCATGCAGAAGGATCATTTGGGTCTCGTGAACGCAGAACAGGACTCGGGCGATCCGGTTTCGCAGGCTGCTTCGCGTTTCGAAGAGCCCGTCGCCGAGCGGTCTGCAGACGGGCATTCCGATTGGCCAGCCGTACTCCACGGTCTTGATGTCGGTGCCGATGACCACGCGATCGTGCTTGTCCAGCCCTCGCAGCCATTCCCGAACCGGTTCGATCCCGTTTGGGGACCGGTAGAACCGTGCCGGGACTCGTTTCGAGGGACCATCGACCAACGACCGTATCATAAATGATACACTCATCGCCCGCCGGCGGTGGGCGACACCGCGTGCGGCTGCTTGCTGGGATGGTGCGCCGGCACGGTACCGCCGACCTCCGGGTCAACGTCGGGCGGCTTGCGCGCGGCCTCTGCCTCGGTGTGGGCAGCGTGCGGCATGGGGAACTCCTCCGTGGAGATGTGGTCAGCGGAAGACCCGATGTCTTCCCCTATCCCCATAGACGAAATTCCGGCTCGTTTCTTCTCACCTGTCACGCGTGATGTGGAAAACTCGGCGTGAGACCGCCGCACGCCGGCGGGCGAGACGCACGGGCTCCATGCATCGAATAGCGCCCCGTCGGCACGGAGCGCCGGACCTAGGGTCGCCAGTCCGCGTCGGGAATAAACCGGGTCATGAAGTCCTCGAAGAGCGGGACGGTGAAGGCGGTGTCTCCGTGGCTGGGACTCCAGACCATTCCCTGCGCGATCAGCTTGCTTCGGGTCGGACCGAGGGCGGTGACCGGCCTGTCGAGGACTTGGGATGTCACCCGGCCGATGCGGCCGGGCGCCGAACTCAGTTATAACGATCTTAGAAGTTTTGTCAGATTTCGATAACCTCCAAATATCGCTATAAACCTCCACCGGGGTGCGGCGCTGGCGCTTGTCGGAGTGGCCCGGCACCTCGGGCCGGAGGCAGGGAGTGACGGCATGCACACCGGCCTCGTAACGTGCGACCTGAGATGGCAAGGGACGCACGAGTAGCGGGTACCTAACCGTCGCAGATTGCCCGGCGCAAGCGACCGTGACCCCTTCGCGGTCCACTACGATCCCGTCCGCCTCGCGAGGCACTCATTCCATTGAAATTCGAAGACCTTCACCTCGGCACGCGTTTGCGCGGAGTCACCCCCGGCGTGGTAACGGTCGTCCAGGCCGAGCTGCGTGGGGACACCGCTCTCAGCCTCACCTATAAGGACGAAGCCGGCGCCCTCCACGAGGTCCTGCTCTTCCGGGACGACGAATCACGCCTCGAACTCGCCGGTCCCTGCCCGATCCGTTCCTTCGCCGCCGACCCGAAACAGTTCCTCCTCGCGGCGGAGGCCGAGCGGATTCGCCTTGCCCATCTCTTCGATCCGTACCTCGCCGTCCACACCTCGAAGATCGAACCCCTGCCCCATCAGATCACTGCCGTCTATGGCGCGATGCTCGACCGTCACCCTCTGCGCTTCCTCCTCGCTGACGACCCCGGCGCAGGAAAGACGATCATGGCCGGGCTTCTCATCAAGGAACTCGTGCTGCGGGGCGATCTGGAGCGCTGCCTGGTCGTCGCGCCGGGTTCGCTCGTCGAACAGTGGCAGGACGAACTCGGCGAGAAGTTCGATCTCGACTTTGCGATCCTCAGTCGGGATCTGCTCGCCGCGTCTCGGAGCGGCGACCCCTTCTCCGAGCATCCCCGACTGATTGCCCGGCTCGACATGCTGAGCCGCGGCGAGGATCTGCAGGACCTGATCCGAAGCGCCGAGGAATGGGACCTCGTGGTCTGCGACGAGGCGCACCGGATGTCGGCAAGTTTCTTCGGCGCCGAGGCGAAGTACACGAAGCGGTACCAGCTCGGGCGTCTGCTCCGGGACCGGGCGCGCCACTTCCTGTTGATGACCGCAACGCCGCACAACGGCAAGGAAGAGGACTTCCAGCTTTTCCTCGCTCTCCTCGATCCGGATCGCTTCGAGGGCCGTTTCCGTCCCGGCGTGCACTCGAAGGATGCAAGCGACACGCTGCGTCGGCTGACCAAGGAAGAGCTCCGCCGCTTCGACGGGACCGCGCTCTTCCCCGAGCGCCGCGCCTACACCGCCCAGTACGAATTGAGTGAGCCGGAGACCACGCTCTACGAGGCGGTCACGCAGTACGTCCGTGAGGAGATGAACCGCGCCGAGCGGTTCGCCGCGACCGACGACCGCCGCCGGGTGAACGTGGGCTTCGCCCTGACGGTGCTGCAACGCCGGCTCGCGTCTTCGCCGGCCGCGATCCACGAGAGCCTGAAGCGGCGGCTCGCGCGCATGGAGGATCGGTTGACGGCGATGCGGGAAGGTGTTCCGGCGCCGGCCCCCGCTCCCACTCTCGATCCGGATGACCTTGAGGAGGCGACAGAAGAGGAGATCGAGACAACCGAGGAGCGCGTGCTCGACCAGGCGACCGCCGCGGCCACCATGGAGGAGCTGGAGACGGAGATCGAGACGCTCCGGCGCCTGGAGAAACAGGCGCGGGCTCTGCGCCTCCGCAACACGGACACCAAGTGGCGCGAGTTGAACACCGTCCTCGACCACCCGCTGATGACCGCCGGGAACGGCCACCGGCGCAAGCTCATTGTCTTCACCGAACCCCGGGACACTCTCGAATACCTCGCCGACCGGATTCGCACCCGGCTCGGAAGGCAGGATGCGGTGGTGGTGATCCACGGCGGCGTGTCGCGCGAGGCCCGGCGCGACGCGGTGGAAGCGTTCATGAACGACCCCGAGGTGGTCGTCATGGTGGCGAACGACGCGGCGGGCGAGGGCGTGAACCTGCAGCGCGCTCATCTGATGGTGAACTACGACTTGCCCTGGAACCCGAATCGGCTGGAACAGCGTTTCGGGCGCATCCACCGGATCGGCCAGACCGAGGTCTGTCACCTCTGGAATCTGGTGGCGAAGGACACTCGTGAAGGCGAGGTCTATGGGCGTCTGCTGGAGAAGCTCGATGTGGCGCGAAAGGCGCTCGGCGGCCGGGTGTATGACGTTCTCGGCCGCCTGTTCGAGGGCAAGGCCATGCGGGACCTGCTCCTCGACGCGATCCGCTACGGGGAGAGTCCGGAAGCCCGGAACCGTCTCTTCGAGAAGGTGGATCAGGCCGCCGCCACGGAGCGGATCGGAGAGTTGCTCGCCGAACGCGCGCTGGTCCGCGAGCACCTGAGCCCGGCGACCGTCGCCGAGATCCGTGACCAGATGGCTCGGGCGAGTGCCCGGCGGCTGCAGCCGCACTTCATCCGCCGGTTCTTCCTGGAAGCCTTCCGGGCGCTTGGCGGCAGCGTCCATAGGCGCGAGAGCGGGCGGTTCGAGATCGCGCGCGTCCCGACCGACATCCGCGACCGGCTGCCCAGGAACCTTCGTCCGGCGGTGCAGCCTCGTTACGAGCGGATCTGCTTCGAGCGGAAAGACGCGGCCGGTCCGCCGTTCGCGGCCTTCGTGTGCCCCGGCCATCCGCTGCTCGACCGGACGCTCGGTGCGATCCTCGACCGATCGAGGTCGGCCCTCGCCGAGGGCGCGGTGCTGGTGAACGAAACGGACGACCGTCCGGAGATACGCGCCGAATTTGCGGTGCGAACCGCCGTCACGGATGGCCGAAAGACGCGCTCGGGCTCGCGGCGCACCATCTCCGAGCGGCTCGCCTTCGTCGAACTGGACGCGAGTGGCCGGGTGGGGAACGGCGGCCCGGCGCCGCACCTCGATTGCCGGCCGATCCGGGACGAGGAGCGGGCTCTCCTCGGAGACCGGTTGAGCGCGGAGTGGCTGGGCGGCGACGACGCGATCATGGACCATGCGGTCGGTGCGCTCGTGCCGGAACACCTCGGCGAAGTCCGGATGCGCCGGGTCGCCGAGATCGAAAAGACGCAACAACAGGTGTTCGAGCGTCTCTCCCGGGAACGGACCCACTGGGACAACCGCGCCAACCAGCTCCGGGCGCGGGAGCGCGCGGGGAAGCAGGGCCGCATCGCAGCAGCGCAAGCAGCTCGACGCGCCGAGGAGCTCGACGCCCGCCTGGAGCGGAGGATGGCGGAACTGGACCGGGAGGGAGACATTGCAGCCGCGCCCCCGCAGGTCATCGGAGCCTCGCTCGTCGTCCCGGGTGGTCTGCTCCGCCGGCTCTCGGGTCCCGCGCCCTCCGAGGTCGCGAGCCCCGAGGGTCGGGCCGCCGTGGAGCAGATCGGGATGGCGGCTGTCATGGAGGCGGAACGCGGGCTCCGGCGGGAGCCGCGTGACGTGAGCGCCGAGAACCGGGGCTACGACATCGAGAGCCGCGACCCGGCGACCGGGCGGCTGCGCTTCATCGAGGTCAAGGGGAGGCGCGCCGACGCGACCACGGTCACGGTGACCCGCAACGAGACCGCTGTCGCCCTGAACTCACTCGACCAGTCCCACGACTACATCCTCGCCATTGTGCTCGTCGAGCAGGGGTACGCCCGGCGCACCGCCTACGTAACCGACCCGTTCCGCGCCGGCGTGGACGACACCACCGAAGCAGTCACCCACAACCTGAAGAGGCTGTTGGCGCGTTCGCAGCAACCGACCTGAGTGACAGGCATCGAACGCCCGAACCTCCCAATCCACGCCCGAAAACCGCCCGGGAGCGCCTTTTGCCGGAGATATACTGCCGATCCGATGAGGACTTGGCCCTCCTGAGTTCAGCCCTGACGGAAGGGAGATCCATGACGCGCGCCGAAATCGTCCTGGCGGCTATGGCTGCGGGGGGACGGGGCGTGTCCTATGACGGTCTCCGCATTCAGAAACTCCTGTTCCTGATTGATGTCGAGATATCGGACTTGTTGGAAGGACCGTATTTCGACTTCGCAGCCTACAACTATGGTCCGTTCGACAAGAGCCTCTACGAAGTACTTGGGGACCTGGAGCGTCGCGGAAACGTTGCGCAGGGACACGAGAACGGTTATGCGGACTATTCCCTGACCTCGGAGGGCAGCGTGGAGGGCGGGCGCGTCCTGGGGACGCTTTCCCCAGAGGCGCGTCAGTTCATGGAGAGCGCGGCGAAGTGGCTCCGGCTGAGCACATTTCGTCGTATCCTGACCGTGATTTATCTCAAGTACCCCGAGATGGCCCGAAACAGCGTCGTGCCTGAACTCAAGGCTCCTTCGTTCCGGGCGGCGCACCGTTTCGTCCTCCCGTCATTCCTTTCAGGCGTCTCGCGCATCTTCGATTTCACCGGCAGCCTCGATCCACCCATCTACCAGGAGCCGCCTGAGCAGGCGGATGCGATGGCCATTCGTCAGGATTGGGAGGCGGTCGGGGACGATCTCGAGCACGCGCTCGCGGCCTTCGGTCCGCCAGAGCCTGCACGGTGACGAAGCGCCGGAACTCGCGCGCGAAGTCGCCTCCCGTCCGGAGATCGGTGGCGGCTGTTGTGGACCTGCCGCGTCCATCCAGCCATCGGGCGAATGGAGAGATCGGAGCATGAAGGCAAGTAACGGAATTGCCCGAAGTGCCCGAGCAGTATTCGTGGTTCACGGGCGCAATACCGAGGTGCGCGACGCGATGTTCGAGTTTCTTCGCGCCGTTGATTTGCGTCCGATTGAGTGGTCAGAGGCGATCACGGGTACTGGCAGGCCGACCCCATCAATCCCTGAGATTCTGAGAGCCGCGTTTGCTCGGGCACGAGCCGTGGTCGTCCTGTTGACACCAGACGACAAGGCGGTGCTGAGAGAGCGATACTGGAAGGAAGGTGACCCGGACGGCGAGCGCCGACCGTCAGGGCAAGCACGACCCAATGTGCTGTTCGAAGCCGGGATGGCCATGGCCTTCAAGCCAGAACGCACGATTCTCGTGCAGTTTGGAAGTTTGAGACCCTTTAGCGATATTGGCGGACTTCATGTCGTTCGCTTTCGTAATGACAGCCAGACGCGCCAGAACATCGCATCGAGGCTGGAGACGGCAGGTTGCCCGGTGAATCTGGCTGGTACGGATTGGCACACCGCGGGTGACTTCAATGATGCCGTGATGGACGACGACGAGGAGTCGTTCGACGAACAAGCGCCACAAGCCACTGGATGGCGGGAAGTTTCTGACTTCTCGGAACTCTCTGAGAACGCCAGGAGTGCGCTGCAGACAATGGCTGGTACGGATGCACCCTTAGTCAAATTCGCAAGTCTTGCTGATACTCGATTCCTCGTTGGCAGACGGTCCTTCTCCCCTCGAGTGTTTGAAGAGATGCTGGAAGCAAACTTGATTCGCGATGAGTCCGGAGAGGGAAAACGGTTCATATTGACCCACGCTGGATATCAGGCTGCCGATGGCCTCCAATAGCTGTCAGGTGTGACGCGCTGGTGACAACAGCCGAGCTCCGGACCGTCCCGAAGCTCATCGAGGTGGCGCTGCCGCTTGATGACATCAACCGGGCGGCGGCGCGGGAGAAGTCCATCCGACACGGCCACCCGAGTACGCTGCATCTCTGGTGGGCGCGGCGTCCCCTGGCGGCGGCGCGAGCGGTGCTGTTCGCGCAACTGGTGGACGATCCGTCGGGGCGGCCGGAACTCTTCCCGACCGAGGCGGAGCAGGACCGCGAGCGCGAGCGGCTATTCGGGATCCTGCGGAAGCTGGTGCTCTGGGAGAACACCACGAACGAGGAGGTCCTCGAAGCGGCGCGGGCGGAGATCCGGGAGTCGTGGCGCCGGACGTGCGCCGACAACGCGGACCACCCGCGGGCGGTGGAGCTCTTCGACCCGGAGAAGCTGCCGGCGTTCCATGACCCGTTTGCCGGGGGCGGCGCCATCCCGCTCGAGGCGCAGCGGCTCGGGCTGGAGGCGCACGCGAGCGACCTGAACCCGGTCGCGGTGCTCATCAACAAGGCGATGATCGAAATTCCGCCCCGGTTCGCGGGAAGGCCGCCGGTGAACCCGGAGGCGCGGGCGCGGAAGTCGGTGGCCGGACGGGAGTGGCGCGGGGCGGCGGGGCTCGCCGAGGACGTGCGCTACTACGGGAAGTGGATGCGGGACGAGGCGGAACGGCGGATCGGGCATCTCTACCCGAAGGCGCGCATCACGCCGGAGATGGTGGCGGACCGGCCGGACCTGGAGCGCTACAAGGGTCGGGACCTGACCGTGATCGCGTGGCTCTGGGCGCGGACGGTGCCGAGCCCCAACCCGGCGTTTTCGCACGTCCAGGTTCCGCTGGTTTCGACGTTCATGCTCTCGACGAAGAAGGGGAAGGAGGCGTACGTGGAGCCGGTGGTGGAGGGCGACTCTTTCCGGTTCGAGGTCCGGGTGGGAACGCCGCCGGATTTCGGAGCCTCGGAAAGAGGTACGAGCGCTGGAAAACGCAGTGGATTCCGATGTCTGATGTCCGGCTCGCCGATTACCTTCAATCACGTTCGCGTTGAGGGACGGGAGGGGCGGATCGGACAGCGACTCATGGCAGTCGTCGCGGCAGGCGATCGAAGTCGAATCTATCTGCCCCCCGCGGTGGTGCAACAAACGACGGTCAGCGAAACACCTTGGAATCCCGACGTTCGCTTGGAAGGCAAGTGTCGAGTCAACGTCTCGAACTATGGCTTCGACGTTTACAGAGACCTCTTTACGTCGCGGCAGCTCGTCGCTCTGACGAATTTGTCTGACCTTGTCAGTGAGGCGGTGAAGCGAGCGCGTGCGGACGCGGCACAATCTTATCTGCCCGCCGACGACCGACCACTGGCCGAAGGCGGCACCGGCCCCTGCGCCTATGCCGAGGCGGTTGGGGTGTATCTCGGTTTGTCTGTCAGCCGGACGACCAACACCATCAATGCCCATACAGTTTGGTCTAAGGGTAGAGGACAGACCGTGAATCTGTTCAGCCGGCAGGCTATACCAATGACTTGGGATTTCCCCGAGGCGAGTCCCTTCTCGCGAGCGGCGGGTGACTTCGCCATGACTACGGATTCGGTAAGTAAAGTGCTCACTTACGTCTCAAGAGGCTTTGGAACTGCGGCGCAAGAAGACGCGCAGACACAAGTCAGATCGGTCTTGCGGATCGTCTCAACGGACCCGCCGTACTACGACAACGTTGCCTATGCGGACCTGTCAGATTTCTTCTATGTGTGGCAACGGAGGACTCTTCGTCAGACTTACCCTGACATATTCGCCACGGTGTCAGTGCCCAAAGCCGACGAGCTAGTGGCGACCCCGTACCGTCACGCCAGCAAGCAAGCTGCAGAGACATTCTTCCTTAGGGGAATGACTCGGGCACTCCGGCGACTCTCAGAACAACCTCATGGTGCATTTCCGATCACCGTCTACTACGCGTTCAAACAGTCAGAAACGAAAACCGGAACCAGAACGGTGAGCACGGGTTGGGAGACGTTCTTGGACGCCGTTATCCGATCCGGATTCGCGATCTCCGGAACATGGCCAATGCGTACTGAAAGGCCGACGGGCGTAAAGGTTGCTTTCAACGCACTCGCGTCAAGCATCGTTCTCGCGTGTCGAAGACGACTCCCCAATGCGCCCTCGACTACCCGGCGCAGTTTCCTGGCTGCTCTCCACACGGAACTTCCAGAAGCCATCACTCGCCTCCAGGACGAAAACATCGCGCCGGTAGATCTCGCGCAGGCCGCCATCGGCCCCGGCATGGCGATCTTCACCCGCTACTCGCGCGTCCTCGAAGCCGACGACTCCCCGATGACCGTTCGCATGGCCCTCGCCCTCATCAATGCGGAACTCGACCAGATCCTCTCCGCTCAGGACGCCGACTACGATCCCTGGACCCGCTTCGCGGTCACCTGGTTCGAGACGAAGGGCATGGACCCCGGCCCCTACGGTGACGCTGAGACCCTCGCCACCGCCCGCGGCGTGGCGGTCGAAGGCGTCGTCCACGCTGGCATCCTGAAGGCGACCGCCGGCCAGGCCCGCCTACTCCGCCGGGACGAACTCGATCCCGGCTGGTCCCCCGAAACCGACGACCGCCTCACTGTCTGGGAGTGCGCACAGCACGTCGCCCGCCGCCACGAAGACGGCGGCGAGATGTCCGCCGCCGCGCTGGTCGCCCGCCTCGGCGACCGCGCCGCCGCCGCCCACGCCCTCGCCTATCGCCTCTACGGCATCTGCGACCGGAAGAAACTCGCCGAAGAAGCCCTCGTCTGGAACGAACTCGTCCAACTCTGGCCCCGCCTCACTGAACTAGCCCCTACCGCCACCGCCCCGCGCCCCCAAGACCTTCTCAGCAGTAAATGAGGATCCGGTTCTTGAACCCACCACCCGCTGATCCGGCATTCTGGTGGGCCTCCGGACGCCGCGGCGCGGCGGAGTCCGTCCGGCCGAAGGGCGACTTGAGATCGCTTTTTTCGTCCATGGCTGCTGCGAGCGGTCGTTGAACGCCACGTCCTTAAATCATCAGACCATGGCCTAATGATCAATGAGGGTCTCTCACGCAGTGAACACGACAGAAAAACGAGACGGTTTCTTCGCTCGCAGAGTCGCAGCGCTCTGTCAGGAAATAGAGAAGTGGGCACGCGCAAATGACCTATGGCATGACTGTGGGTTCTTCGACTATCTGGAGCGAGTAGATCCACTTCGGTGGGACGACACCGCGTACGCGGTGGTTTTGGCTGCAGAAGGCGACTTTGCCCGAGTGATCTTTGCCCGTGATTACTGGGCCGCAGATGGAGAGCGTGACTTACCGGAAGAGTTTGACCAAATCTTGCAAAGACACGGCTTTTGGTATGAACAATACGATCACACAGAAATGTGGATCTACCCTAACGGAAACTCGCTAGAGGCGGAATTCAGAGAGCACTTACGTTGGAAGTGGATATGCAATCTGATAAAACCCGACTTCGACTTGCTGAATGAGGAGCTATACGATCACTTCGGAAAGACGCCTGATCGGCTACAGGCGTTGGACTGGCGAGACTTCGAGAAACTCGTTGCTGCCTTGTTGGAGTCTCAAGGGTACGAAGTGGAACTTGGCCCAGGGAGCAACGATGGGGGCGTAGACATAAGGCTTCTTCAGAGGGATCCAGTTGGGGATATTCTGACTTTGGTTCAGGTCAAGCGGTACAGAACTGATCGGCGAATACGGCTTGATGCTGTGCAGGCCCTACACGGAGCTATGACGGCGGAAGGTGCCCCCCGGAGCATGTTCGTTACAACATCCGAATATGCGGTGAGTGCACGAAAATTCGCGAATCGACACAATGTACCGATGACGTTCCATACGTCGGATGATGTTCAGCAGTGGTGCAGGGATGCCCATAACGGCATCGTGGAGGACAAGAGGACCCTCGTGTCCGAAAAAAATATCGCCAAGATTATCGAGAAAGCGCAGACAGACCACCGGCAAGTGCTTCACAGTCAAGGTGGCTACAGTATGACAATGAACACGTTTGCCGTAGTACTAAAGGCGACGCGTACCTCCGCGCTGCTGTTGGAACTTCCGACACGGACGACCGAACATGACGGGTACGGACAGCGAGGCCGCGAAGTGCCTGACTTGGGTCCAGCGCTGCCGCTTTCGCACCTTCGTGGAAACGAGATACGGAGGGCAAGAAGGACACCAGGCAGTGCTGGGACGTTCTGGGATGGTCATAGACGGTATGCGCCTTGGGGTGGCAAGCCCGTCCATTTCGACTACATGGATTGACTTGCGGATTCAGCGTCCGGACCTGGGCGCGGTTTTCGCCCTTTGCGATGCTGGCGATGCCGAGCTGGAGGTCGGCGGTCTCTTGGCTGTCCCGTCACCCTCGTTGACCGGCGTTCCCCCCTCGAGCATGCCCGGCTTGGCCGGGGTACCGGGAGCGGGTACGCTGGCGTGAAATGGCCGTAACGAACCGCGACCGGGTGCAGCGGGCGCTGGACGCGGTGCGGGAGGGGCTCGCGCCCTTTGTCGAGCGGAGCCTTCGGAGCCGGCTGGGTCGGGACTGGGCAGCGCGTTTGGATGCCAACTGGCCCTTCGCGCTGCGGCGCGGACGCGGCGGAGACGTCCAATGGGACAGCCAGGCCGTGCTGCGGGCGATGGCGGACAACTGGCAGAGCGTCTTTCGGGAGACACTGGGTCACGCCGAACGGTCCTGGGTGAGCGAGTTGCGCGAAGTCCGGAACGCCTTCGCGCACGAGAAGCCGTTCAGTTCCGAGGACACCTACCGGGCGCTCGATACGGCGCAGCGCCTCCTCGCCTCGGTCGGTGCGTCGTCGGAGGCCGCTGCCGCTGACTCCATTCGCCAAGAATTGCTGCGCATCATCAGCGATCAGAGCGCGCGGAACCGGGTCAAGCAGCGGGGGGCGGCGGAGCCGAAACCGCAATCCGGGCTCCGCTCGTGGCGGCAGGTGATCGTCCCGCACGAGGACGTGCGCTCGGGGAACTACCAGCAGGCGCAGTTCGCGGCCGACCTCGCGCAGGTGCACGCGGGAACGGCCCGATCCGAATACGGCGACCCCGAGGACTTCTACCGCCGCACCTTCCTGACCACCGGAATCCGGTCCCTGCTGCGGAGCGCGATGCTGCGGCTCTCCGGCACGGGCGGGGACCCGGTGATCGAGCTGCAGACGAACTTCGGCGGCGGCAAGACGCACTCGATGCTTGCGCTCTACCACCTGTTCGGGCCGGTGCGCGCGAACAGGCTGCCGGGCGTCGAGGAGTTGATGCAGGAGTGCGGAGTCGAGGAGTTGTCGAAAGGCCGACGCGCAGTGCTCGTCGGAACGCATTTCTCGCCCAGCGAGCCGCGCGAGAAGGAGGACGGGACGCGGACCCGCACGCTCTGGGGGGAGATGGCGTGGCAGCTCGGCGGGCGGGACGGCTACCGCGTGGTCGCGCGATCCGATGAGCAGGGGTTGAGCCCCGGCTCGGAACGGCTGGTGGAACTCTTCTCGCAGACCGCTCCCTGCATCGTGCTCGTTGACGAGTGGGTCGCGTTCATCCGTCAGTTGTACCGGCTGACCGAGCCTCCGCCGGCGGGTTCTTTCGATGCGAACCTGACGTTCGTGCAGTCGCTCACCGAAGCGGTGCGCGCCGCCCCCGGCGCGATGCTGGTGGCGAGCCTTCCGGCCTCACAGGTGGAGATCGGAGGAGAAGGGGGGCACCAGGCGCTCGACCGGCTCCGGAACACCTTCGGGCGGATGGAGTCCCCGTGGCTGCCCGCGAGCGCCGAGGAGGGGTTCGAGATCGTCCGCCGCCGGCTCTTCCAACCCCTGCAGGCGAAGTCGGACTTCATCTCGCGCGATGCCGTGATCCGGGCGTTCTCAGCCATGTATGCGAAGGGCGGGCGGGAGTTTCCGGCGGGGTGCGGCGAGGGCGAATACCGCCGCCGCATGGAGGCCGCCTACCCCATCCATCCGGAGCTCTTCGACCGGCTGTACGACGACTGGGGCGGCCTCGACAAGTTCCAGCGGACGCGCGGCGTGCTGCGGTTCATGGCGGCGGTCATTCAGGCGCTCTGGGAGCAGGGCGACCCGGGTTTGCTCATCCTCCCGTCGTTCGTGCCCGTGGACGACGGTGCCGTGCAGGCGGAGATCCTGAAGTACCTCGAAGGGAACTGGAGCGCGGTCATCGGGAAGGATGTGGACGGCAGCCACGCGACCTCCGCCCACGTGGACCGCGAATCCCCCCGGTTCGGGAAGCTGTTCGCCACGCGCCGGGTGGCGCGGTCGGTCTTCGTGGGGTCGGCGCCGGCTTCGACCGGCCGGAACCGCGGCATTGACGACCGCCAGATCCGGCTCGCCAGCGCGCAGCCGGGGGAGTCGGTCTCCGCCTACGGGGACGCGCTGCGGCGGCTTTCCGACCGGGCGACCTATCTCTACCAGGACGGTTCTCGGCACTGGTTCGCCACCAGGCCCAGCGTCGCGCGCCTCGCCGACGACCGGGCCGCCGCCATCGAGCGCGCCGAGGTGGACGCCGAGCTGGTGAAGCGCCTCCGCCAGCAGACAGCGAGGGGCGAGTTCGAGCGGGTCCACATCGCGCCGGAATCGCCCGCCGACGTCCCGGACAAGACCGATGCCGGGCTCGTGGTCCTCGGCCCGGCGTTCCCCCACGCGGCGAAGGGCGAGCCGGACCGCGCGATCCCGGCGGCGCTGGAGTTCCTAGAGAATCGCGGCAGCGGGCCGCGGATGCACCGGAACGCGCTGCTCTTCCTCGCCGCCGATTCCCGGCGCATGGAAGTCGTGCGCGACGGGGTGCGGTTCCTGATGGCGTGGCGCTCGATCTGCGACGACGCGGACCTTGAACTCGAACCGGCGCAGCAACGCCAGGCGGAAGCGAAGCGCGAAGAGTTCGAGAAGGCCGTGGATGGCCGGATCGCGCAGGCGTGGCTCGTGGCGCTGGAGCCGACGGAGGCCGGTCCCGGCGCTTCCGTGGAATGGGCCGTGACCCGGCTATCCGGCGATGAGCCGTCGCTCGCGGTCCGCATGTCAAACGCGATGGTGCGGGAGGAGAAGCTGATCTCGACGGTGGGGCCGCTCCGGCTTCGCATGGCGATGGACGACGGCCGGCTCTGGCGGGATGCGGACCACCTCGGCACGAAACAACTCCTGGAGGACCTCGCGTCGTATCTCTACCTGCCGCGTCTGAAGAACCGGAAGACGCTCGCCGAGGGGATCGCCCGGGGAGCCTCCGAGTTGACCTGCCCGAACTTCGCTTACGCGGACGGCTTCGACGAGGAGAAAGGGGAGTATCTCGGGCTTCGGGTCGGGCAAGCCGGGCCTGCCGTCGAGATCGGCAGCCTGAGTGTGGTGCTGCAGCCGCCGGCCGCGTTCGCGCAGAAGAAGCAGGAGGCGCCGGGTCCGGTTGAGCCGGGCGGTGCGGATGCGCCCGACGATCCCGGTGAAACGGATTCGCCCGAACCCGTCCCGCCGCGGGAGACCCCCAAGGTCCATCGCCGCTTCTACGGGTCGGTCGAACTGGATGCCGCGCGGGCGGCGCGGGACTTCGGAAAGGTGGCCGAGGAGGTGCTCGACCATCTGACCACGCTGCCCAAGGCGAAGGTGACGGTCGCGGTGGAGATCCAGGCCGAGGTGCCCGGCGGCGCGCCGGAGACGGTGCGGCGGGTCGTTGAGGAGAACTGCGGAACGCTGAAGTTCCGGAATCACGGATTTGAGACCGACTGAGGGAGGAAAACCGATGCGCGGTGTGCTGATCGAGATTGGCCAGAGGGCCGCCGATTTCGTCCGGATGGCGCTGCGCCAGGTCCTCCTTCGGCGGCGGGAGCCGTCCGCGGTGCGGCTCCCGAATGCGGAAACCATTGCGGCGTTGAACGAGCCTACGCACAGCCTGAAGCGGTTCGATTCGGTGGAGGATCTGTTCGCGGACATCAAGGCCGGTACGTCCGGTTCGCGGGCCGGAGCGGGGAGAACTGCGCGAAACCCCCACGGGAAAAACATCTGTGGTGGGTGCTGAACGGGCCAGCCTGATTCTGGTGGGATGCGTCAAACGCAAGCGCAGTCAGTCATGTGCCGCCCGGGACCTTTACGATGAGTCGCCGCTCTGGCGCGGCCGACGGGCATACGCCGAACGCTCCGGCGCGCCCTGGTACATCCTGAGCGCCAAACACGGTCTGTTGGCCCCGAACGCCTGGATCGGACCGTATGACCTGGCGCTGAAGCACCTCAAGCGGGAAGAACGCCGAGACTGGTCGCGGAACGTGCTCGACGAACTCCGCGCCCGGTTCCCGACGCTCACTGGCAAGATGGTGGAGTGCCACGCAGGCAAGGACTATTTGGAAAACGGGCTGGAGGAGGGGCTGCGGAAAGCGGGCGCCGTCGTCCGCCGACCCCTGGCAGGTGTGGGAATCGGCGTCCAACTCCGTTGGTACCGCGTGCAGTCAGACGCATCCGGCGCCGGAGGGAGAAAGAGAGATGGCTGATGCGGCCCGGCTGGCGGAGTTGATCAGCGAGGACTTCTACGGAGGTAACCTGGACTTCAACACGAGGAAGCCCGGGAGCGATGACTGGTCGAACCTGCCGGAAGTCGAGGCGACGGACAGGATGCCGCCGACGGACGCGGCAGTCGCCACCGATGGGCTCCGCGATGACCATGTGACCGGACGGACAGTGCGTTTGTTCCTGACCTTTGTCGCGGCGGTGGACAAGATGCGGGATGCGACGCAACTGTGGCGCGCGGCGGGCAATCTGTTCCGGACGAACCCGGAAGTCTTCGACCCTGCGGTCGTGTCCTCCATGTCGTTGGAGACGCTGCGGAAACTGCTCTCCAACAGCCGCGTGACCCGGTACCCCGATCGGCAAGCCCGGGCTTGGCGGACGATTGCCGCGAGTCTCTCCGCACGGAACGGTCCGGTGTGCCGGGTGGTGGATTCGGGCTATGGAGATGCCGCGGAATTGCTCAAGGACGTCCGGAGCCGCGACCGACACGGCCAGACGCGATTCCCGGAGCTTCGCGGCGACAAGATCAGACTGATGTGGATTCGGATGATGGCGGAGCCGGGCAAAGCGCGCATTCGCCGTCTGGACACCGTTCCGGTCGCGGTGGATGTGCAGGTTCGCCGCGTGACCGAGAACTTGGGCGTGACCGATACCCGCGGCCCGGCACTCAACAACAGGATCAAGAAGGAGATTCAGAACGCTTGGTCTGCCGCCGTCGCCAATGCCCGGATCGGCGGTCCAGAACGCATCGCCGGGACCTGCTCGGCGCTCGATCCGGCGCTCTGGTTCTACGGCAAACACGGCTGCAGCCACTGCGAAAGCGCGAAACGACAGGTCCGCTTTGGCCGGGCCTGCGACTCTTGCCGGTTTCAGATTTAGGTGCCATCGGGGTGGGCGCGATACGCCCCGATCCCGGCTGATGCGCCATCCATTCCAGTAGCGATTCGCGGTTTCGCCCGCCTTCGGCGCGCGATGCCGGCCGGAGGCCGGCGTTCCAAGCCGTCCCCGCGCTTCTTCACAATCGGGGGGACGCGGTTTCGCGGCCCTCCGGGCCGCGGTGCCGGTGTGAACACCGGCGTTCCCTGAACGGCGGCGCTGCCTTGCTGGGTCTCTTTCCCGGGGTCAGGGGACCGTCACTAGTTCGGTCGTGGGTGGCGCGGGCGCCGCCTCACCGCTCAGGCGCCAGACCCGGCGCGCCCGCACGGCGAGGTCGTCCAGCAGCGTGTAGAAGAAGGGGAGGATGACCAGGGTGAGGACGGTGGAGGCGGCGAGTCCGCCGATCACCGCCCGCGCCAGCGGGAAGTAGTAGAGGCCGTCGAGCCCGGTCCGCCCGATCGCCATCGGGAGGAGGGCGAGCATGGTGGCGCCCGCGGTCATCAGGATCGGCCGCAGCCGGTCGCGCCCGCCGACAAGCAGCGCCTCGGAGCGGTCCATCCCGCCCCGGCGCAATTTGTTCACGTGGTCGATCAGCACGATCCCGTTCTTGACCACGATCCCCATCAGGATGAGCATCCCGATCTGGGCCATCAGGTTGAAGGGGCTGTCCGTGAAGAGCAGCGTCCAGCTCGCACCCCAGAGCGCGTAGGGGATCGAGATCAGGATCGCGAGGGGGTGGATCAGCGATTCGAACTGGGCGGCCATCACGATGTAGATGAGGAGCAGCGCGAGCAGGTAGTTCACGGCCATGTTCTGGAGGTCGGTGTCCTGCCGGCTGATCCGGTCGCCGAACGACCACGAATAGCCCGCGGGGAGGGCCATGGCGTCGAGCTCCTCCTCGATCGCGGTGCGGGCGTCGTCCCACGCCTCGCCCTCGTAGGCGGCGCGAAGCGTCGCCACCGCCTTCCGGTCCACCCGCCGGATTGCTCGGCTCCTTTCGACGATCTCGAAGTCGGCGAGATCGCCCAGCAGGATCGGGACGCCGCCGTCGGACATCAGGGTGAAGTTCTCGAGGTCTTCCACCCGGGAAACGTCCTTTTGGGACATGGTGAGGAGCACCTCGGCCTCGCGGTCCTCGGTCTGGAAGCGCCGGAGCGGGCGCCCCCCGAGCGTGAAGCCGAAGATCTCGGCGAGGTCCTGCGGGCTGATGCCGAGCCGGGCGGCCTCCTCGACCCGCGGCCGCACCACGACTTCCTTCCGCAGGGTGTCCTCGGTGCTCCGGATGTCCGCGACGCCCCCGACGCCCGCTATCCGCGTCTCGGCGCTCTTCGCGAACTCCGCGAGCCTTTCGGAGTCCTCCCCGTAGAACCGGACCCGGAAGAACATGCTGTCCCCGCCGGTTGCCTGATCGTCGTCGCCGAACACGATCCGGGTGCCGGGAAGGATCGGGAGGGCCTCCTTGACCCGTTCCTTCATTTTCTTCCCTTCGGCGTCCGAGATGTGCTCCTTCCCGAACGAGATCACGGTCTGCGCCTCGTTCTCCGCGAAGAAGCTGTACACCGATTCGATCCCGAGCTCCTCCCGGAGTCCGGCGAGTTCGCGTTCGACGGCCAGCACCGCGATCCGGGCGTCCTCCTTGTAGTGGAAGTCCGAGAACTCGTAGGCGAGCCAGATCCGGTTGCGGTTGAGCCCGGAGAACATCGCGGTGGAGAGTCCGAGGAAGAACGGCAGGATCGCGGTGACCAGGAAGGCGGCCGCGATTCCCGCGGTGACCCAGCGGCGGCGCAGGGTGAACCGCAGGACGCCCTGGTAGAGATCGCCGAGGCGTTCCGTCCACTGCGGCGCCACCGACGGCTTTCTGGCGAGCAGTCGCGAGCTCACCAGCGGAATCAGGGTCAGCGAGATGAACAGCGAGCAGAAGATGGTCAGCGAGATGGCGAGGCCGATCTCCCCGAGCCAGATGGACATCTCGTTCTTCGATCCCAGGACAGCCGGCAGGAACACCACCGCGGTGGTGACCGTGGAGGCGATCACGGCGCCGGAGACCGCCTGGGCGCCGGAGATGGCGGCAACCTTCGCCGGGATGCCGCGGCCGTGCTCCCGGACCACGGACTCGAGGACCACGATGGCATCGTCCACGAGGAGCCCGATCCCGAGCATCATCCCCATCATCGAGAGCACGTTCAGCGACCGGCCGGCGAAGTAGAGGACGATCGCGGTTGCGATGATGGACATCGGGATCGTCAGGCTGACGATCGAGGTGGTGTCCACCCGCCGGAGGAACAAGAACAGGACCAAAACCGCGAGGAGCGCGCCCAGCAGTCCCTCGGTGCGGATGCCCGAGAGCCCCGAGGTGATCTCCTCCGCCTGGTCCTCCCAGACGAAGAGGTTGATGCCGCTGAGCGCCGGATCGGCGGCGATCTCCGCCTCGATCAGCTCGGTGACCGCGGTGGCCACCTCGACCGTGTTGGCTTCCGCGCTCTTGTAGACGGTCAACCCGATGGCCGTTTCGTCGTCCAGATGCCGTCCGAACGGAATCGGGGGCTCCTGGTAGGTCACCTCGGCGATGTCCGCGACAGTGAGCCCCCGGTCGTTCAGGGGAAGGCTGCCGATCTCGTCGATCGCGGACAGCGCACCGAACCCGCGCACCGGCGTTACCACGCCATCCGTCCGGATGCGTCCGAGCGACACGTTGCGGTTCATGCCCGAAACACGCTCCGTGACCTCGCCGAGGTCCACCCGGTGGGCCGCGAGCCGGTCGAGGCGCAGGTTGATCCGCACCTCGCGCGGCTCGACGCCGTCGAGGTCCACGCGGGCGACCCCCGGAACCCGGCGGATCGGGTCGGCGATCCGCCGCTCCAAACGGTCGTAGTTCGCGGACAGATCCATCCCGGGGGCGGAAATCCGCGCCTCGACGATGGGGATCTGCGTCGTCGAGAAGGTGTTGACGTAGATCTCCTTCACGTCGGAAGGAAGATCCCGGCGGGCGTCCTCGACGGCCTCGAACACCTTCGCCCGCGCGACGTCCACCGTTTCGCCCCAGGTGAACTCGAGCTGGAGCTCGGCGCTGTCGGCGTTCGCGGTGGAGTGGATCCGGCGAGCGCCGGGAATGGTGGCGAGCGCCTCTTCGAGCGGTTGGACGATCTCCCGCTCGATCTGCCGGGGGCTCGCGTTCGGATAGGGAACGTTGACGAAGACTCCCGGGAAGTCCACGTCCGGCAGGTAGGCGAGGGGGATCCGGGTGAACGAGATGCCGCCGAGCACCAGCAGGCTCAGCAGCACCATCGCGGTGGTGACCGGCCTGTTTACCGCAAGGCGAGGAAGACTCATGCTGCGCTCAAAGGAGCGCCGGTCTCCAGACCGGCATCGCCCGCCGGAGGCGGGTGAAACTCCCCGACCCCCGAAAGCTGCATGACCCATATCACCCCGTGGTTCCTCCCTTCCCGCCTCACGCCGCAAACCTCTTTCGATCGAACACCGCGTACGCCGTCGGGATGACCACCAGCGTCAGCAGGGTCGAGACCGCCAGTCCCCCGATGACCGTGATCGCCATCGGGCCCCGGATCTCGGCCCCCTCGCCGAGGCCGAGCGCCATCGGGGTCAGAGCGAGGATGGTCGTCAGGGTGGTCATCAGGATCGGCCGCAGCCGGATCTGCCCGGCGGCGACGATCGCCTCCGCCTTCGCCATGCCGTCGCGGCGCAGCCGGTTGATGCAGTCCACCAGCACGATGGCGTTCTTGACCACGATCCCGGCCAGCATGACCACCCCGATGAGCACGATCACGCTGATCGTGGATCCCGAGAGCAGCAGCGCCCACACCACCCCGATGGCCCCGAGCGGGATCGTGAACAGGATCAGGAAGGGGTGGAGCAGCGACTCGAACTGGCTCGCCATCACGAAATAGACGAGGAAGATGGCGAGGCCGATGGCGAGCGCCAGGCTCGCGAAGGAACGCTCCATCTCCTCGCGCTGTCCCCCGAAGCGGGTGGAGACGCCCGGCGCGAGTCCGAGCCCGGCGATGCGGGTCCCGATGGCCTCGGTGGCTCCGGCCAGATCCACGCCGTCGAGGTTGCCCGAGACCACCACCGCCGGACGCTGGCCCACCCGGCGGAGTTCGGCCGGTCCCTCGCTGACCTCGGCGTTCCCGAGCGCCCGGAGCGGCACGGCGCGCGCCTCCTCGGAGTGCACGATCAGTTCCGGCACCGCGGCGGTGCGGGAGCGGAGGTTCTCGCTGCCCCGCACCACGATGTCGATCCGCCGGTCGCCCTCGTCGAGCCGGGTGGCGACCTCGCCGCGGAGCTTGGAGCGAAGCCCTTCGGACGCCTGGTCCACGGTGAGGCCGAGGCTCGCCAGCCGGTCGGCGGCGAATCGGACCCGGATCTCCGGACTCCCCGCTTCGGCGGTCGAACGCACGTCGGCCAGCCCGGGAACCTCGGCGACGGCCGCCTGCACCCGGCGGGCGCTCGGCACCAGCAGCGAGCGGTCCTCGGAAAAGACCTCGACCTCGACGGGCTGGCGCACGCTGAAGTAGGACGGCCGGCCGAACTCGTAGCGGATCCCCGGCCGCTCCGCGAGGCCGGCCCGGACCCTCTCGATCGCGGCCACCTCGGCCTCCTTGTCTCCGCGATCGGCCATCACCACCTGGACCCGGCCCTGGTGCTCGGCGCGGCCCGAGCCGCCCGCGAAGCCTCCCCCCGCGGCGGTGCCCGCTTCGGTGGTCACCCGGAGCACCGCCGGATCGTCGAGCGCGGCAGTGCCCACACCGTCCACCACCGTGTCGGTCGCCGTCACCGCGGACCCCTCCGGGAGGTGGACGTCGAAGTGGAACTCGCCCTGGGAGAGCGCCGGGATGAGTTCGACGCCGATGGCGGCTCTGCCGACAGCAAGCGATCCGGCGAAGAGCCCGGCCGCCAGCGCGAAGACGATCACCGGGTGGCCGAGAGCGGCGCGCAGCACCGGCGGGTAGGCGTCCGCCACCGCGGTCTCGGCCGCGCGGAAAGCCCAGAACACCGGCCGCAGCGGAAAGATGAGCACGCGCCCGACCTTGCGCAAACCCGTGCGGACCGCACGGAGCACCCGGACCGTGATCGTCGGCTTCGCCTCCCCGGTGGAACCGGAAACGGCCCCGCCCCGGCTGGCGAGAACCGGGATCAGCGCCAGCGAAAAGCCCAGCGAGGCAAGGATGGAGATGGAGACCGTGAGCGCCTGGTCGCGGAAGAGCTGTCCGGCGACTCCCTCCACGAAGACGATGGGCAGGAACACGGCGACGGTGGTCAGGGTCGAGGCGATCACCGGACCCGCGACCTCCACCGTTCCGGCGACCGCCGCATCCCGCGCGGGCTCGCCCCCGTGGCGCCGGCGGTGGATCGCCTCCAGCACCACGATGGAGTCGTCGAGCAGCATGCCGACCCCGAGCGCGAGCCCGCCGATCGACATGATGTTCAAGGAAAGCCCCATCTGCTGCATCACGAAGAAGGTGGCGATCACCGAGACGGGAATGGCCATCGCGACCACCGCCGTCGCCCGCCGGTCGCGGAGAAACAGCGCGATCACCAGGATGGCGAGCAGGCCCCCCTCCCAGGCGTTCCGCACGACCTCCGAGATCGCGCCTTCGATGAACTGCGACTGATCGAAGAGGACGGCCAGCGACACCCCGGCGGGAACCGAGTCCTCCACCGCTTCGAGCTGCGCCCGGATGCCTTCGGCCACCCGCACCGTGTTCGCGTCTCCCTCCTTGAAGATCCTCACCTCGACGCCCTCGGCGCCGCCCTGCCGCAGGATCACTTCCTGATCCTTGAACCCGGAGCGGACTTCCGCCACGTCGCCGAGCCTCACGAGCCGCCCGCTGGCCTCCTTCACGATCACCGCACCGATGCGGTCCAGCGTGTCCAGCTCGTTCAGCGTCCGGACCAGATAGCGGGCCTCGTCCTCGTACACGCTGCCGCCGGCGAGGTTCACGTTGTTCTCCGCCAGCGCCGTCCGGACCTCCGCGACGGTGATGCCGTAGGCGGCCAGCCGCCCCTCGTCCACATCCACCTGGATCTCGCGGACCAGTCCGCCCTCGATCCGGACCGCGGCGACCCCGTCCACCGCGTCGAGGTCCTTCTTGAGGTCCTCTTCGGTCCATTGCCGGACGCCGGAGAGCGGGAGTTCCCCGGAGACGCCGATTCGGAAGATGGCGTCCGAAGCCGGGTCGAAGCGCAATAGCCGGGGCCGCTCCGCGTCTTCCGGAAGGAGGACGCCGTCGAGCTTTTCCCGTACGTCGAGCCCGGCGAAGTCCATGTTCGTGTCCCAGACAAACTCCAGGGTGACTTCGGACACCCCGGCGCGGGAGCGGGAAGTGACCCGGCGGAGCCCGGGGACGACCGAGGCCGCCTCCTCGATGGGGCGGGTGACCAGCGTTTCGACCTCGATGGGCGCAGCGCCCGTCATCCGGGTCTCGACCGTCAGGGTGGGATAGGAGATCTCCGGCAGCAGATTGACCGGCAGCCGGCCGAGGGCCACGAATCCGAAGACGCAGGCGGCCACGGTGAACATGGCGACGCTCACCGGCCGCCGAATGCAGGCGGCGATCAGGGACTTCACGGGGCGGTTCGCAGTCCGGAATCCGGGTGGATCAGTTGCCGTTCAGGATCTCGACCGGGTCGCCCGGGGTGAGCGCGCCGTGGCCGGCAACCACCACTCGCGCTCCCGGCTCGAGCCCGTCCGGCAGTTCGATGAGCGCCCCCTCGGGGCTCTCCATCTCCACCCCGACCGTCACCTCCCGACGTACCGCCTTGCCTTCCTCGACCACGAAGACGTGGGCGCCTCCGTCGCTCTGGATGATCGCCCGCTTCGGGACCAGCACCGCGTTCTCACGCCGGCCGGTCTCGATGACCACGCGGGCGAAGGAGCCGGGACGGACGACCGCCCCCGCCGGGCGCGGAAGCGCGACGGTCACCTTCACGGTGCCCGTCGTGCGATCCACCACCGGACTGACCTCCCGGATGCGTCCGGTGATTCCGCTCCCGCTCGCATCCGACTCCGGGCGGACCACCGCCGGCAGACCCGGTGTGAGGCCGATCACGTCCCGCTCCGGGACATAGAGCCGCGCCACCAGCGTGTCGAAATCGGCGAGGGTAAGCAGGTGCTGCGCGGGCTCCAGCCGGCCGCCCTGGACCAGCATGACCTCGGTGACCTTGCCCGCGAAGGGAGCCCGGATCTCGGTCCGCTCCAGCTCCAGCCGGGCCGTTTCGAGTTCGGAGGCGGCGAGGTCCCGATCGAAGCGGGCTTTCTCGTAGTCCCACTCGGAAACCAGGTCTTGTTCGAACGCTCGCTGCTGCCGGGAGAGCTCCGCATCGGCCCGTGACAGCCGGAGTTCGGCCTGCTGGAAGGAAAGCCGGCGCTCGCGGGCGTCCACCCGGGCCAGCACGTCCCCGGCGGCGACGGAATGGCCCTCCCGGACCCGGATCTCGGTGAGGACGCCCGACGTTTCGGACAACACCTGCGCCGTGCGCTCGGCCTCCACCGCGGAGGTGGTGGTGAGGTGAAGAGCGACCGGCCCGAGCCGCGCTTCGGTGACGCTCACCGGCGTCGGGGCCGCTTCTTCAGCGCCCGCGTCGATCTCGCTCGCCTCACTCGTTTCGGTCCCGGACAGCAGTAGCGGGACGACGACGGCCGCGCTGCCCAGTACCGCGGCTGCCGCCAGCACGACAAATAGTGTTCGCTTCATGGCTTCTCCTAACGGATCACCCGGGCCTGTGGTTCCGGACTTCGGGCTCTCACAAGGGAATTACGCAGCCGCGCCCCAAACTCTTCATCGCCGAACCTGCCCGGAACCGGGGCCCGACCCGCATGGACCTCCATCCCCATTGCTGCGACAATGGGTCCGAATGCGCGGTTAGCTCAGTGGGAGAGCGCCTGCCTTACACGCAGGTGGTCGCAGGTTCAAATCCTGCACCGCGCACTGAGCGGTCCGGAAAGGGGGCGCGCAGATCGGGCCGGGTGGCGGGGTTACTACAGGCTCGATCGGAGCGCCCCCTTTCCGGACCGCCCGGCGCTTCGCGCCGGGCATCGAAACTCCCTTGCGCGCCGGAGGCGCGCTACGGCGAGTTCCGATGCATCAGTGCCTTCTTTTTGTGAAAGGGGGGGCTCGCCCCGGGGCGAGCCCCCCCTTTCACACTTTCCCCCCGGTCAGGCGGGCGCCGAACCTCCGGTTCGCCGCCATTTGTTTTCTCGCGCTCGGCGGTACGCAGGCGGGCCTAACGCACATCGCCGACCGAGAAGAAGCGCGGGAACGGCTTGGAACGCCGACTTCCGGTCGGCACCGCGGCCCGCAGGGCCGCGAACCGCACATCGCCGACCGAGAAAAAGCGCGGCCGGGCCAGGGAACGCCGACCTCCGGTCGGCACGCGCGCTGCCGATGGAGAAGGAGCGCGGCCGGGCACGGGAACGCCGGTCTTCAGACCGGCACCGCGGCCCGCAGGGCCGCGAACGGCGCGCTGCTGAACATCCTTCAAGGCGCGCAACACCGAAAAACCGGGCTGTCCAAACCCCATCCGCACCCCCGGAATGCGTTGGGAATGAGCGGAACCCTCCCGGTACACTGACCGTTGGTCTTCCTTTCTGAACACTAGGCCGCCGAGCGCCTTGCCTCGTCATCCCCTGACATCCCGCAAAGCGTTCCGGATGATCGCCCTGGTGGGGTTTGCCGTGCTGGTCGGTGTTTCCCTGGCCTCTGGCAGTCAGCCCCCCATCCACGACGGACCGGCCCCTCCTCTCGCGGATAGCCGGGCGCAGGACGATTCCGACGACCTCGGACTCGCGGACCGCGGGGCCGGCAGGCTCGCCGACAGCCAGCAAGACCTCAGTTCGGACATAAGGGGCCGGATCCTCGGGCCGCCCGCCCCCGCGGCCGGGGAGGCCGTCCGCCGCGACGCCGACGGCCGGGTAACGCTCCGCGCCTTCCGGCTCGCCGAACCGATCACCGTGGACGGGGTTCTCGACGACCCGGTCTACGAACAGGTGCCGGCGGCCGAGGGGTTTGTCCAGCAGGAGCCCAGCGAAGGCGCGCCCGCCTCGGAGGGCACCCGTGTCTGGGTGCTCTACGACGCGGACAGCCTCTACATCAGCGCGGAACTCGAAGAAGAGCACCCGGAGCGCCTGATGGCCAACGAGATGCGCCGCGACCAGCGGAACATCGACTGGGGCGACAGCTTCTCGGTCATCATCGACACCTTCTACGACCGCCGGAACGGCTTCTTGTTCCACACGAACGCGCTGGGCGCCCTGTTCGACGCGCAGGTGACCGACGAACGGAACACGAACAGCGACTGGAACACGGTCTGGTGGGTGAAGAGCCATCTGCTCGAAGACAGGTACACCGTGGAGATCCGGATCCCGTTCCGCTCGCTCCGTTACACCGCCGGCGGACCCCAGATCTGGGGGATCAACTTCCGCCGCCGCATCAAACACCGAAACGAACAGGTGTTCTTCACCCCGACGCCCCAGTCGTACAGCCGCGACGGATTGACCCGTCTCTCCAACGCGGCGACGCTCGTCGGCGTCGAGGCGCCCCCCGGCTCGAGACGAATGGAACTGAAGCCCTACGCGATCGGTTCCCAGAGCCACGTTCCCCTGCGGGACATCAACAACGAGTGGGCCGGCGACGTGGGCGCGGACTTCAAGTTCGGCGTCACCGACGGGCTCACCGCCGACGTGACCTGGAACACCGATTTCGCGCAGGTGGAAGACGACGAGACCCAGGTCAACCTGAGCCGCTTCAGCCTGTTCTACCCGGAAAAGCGCGAGTTTTTCCTCGAGGGACAGGGGGTCTTCGACTTCGGCGGCCGGCAAACCCGCGTCCGCCCGTTCGGAGGCGACTCTTCCGACGCTCCGATCCCGTTCTTCAGCCGGTCCATCGGCATTGCGGGCGGCAGCGTGGTACCGATCCTGGGTGGTGCGCGGCTCCACGGCCGCGCCGGCGCCTACCAGATGGGCCTCATGAACATCCAGACCGGCGCGGTGGGGGGGCTCGACGTGGAGAGCACGAACTTCAGCGCTTTCCGGATCAAGCGCGACATCTTTTCCCGGTCGAATATCGGAGTCATCGTCACCCATCGGAATGTGAGCGCCGACGGCTCCGGGGCGAATTCGCTCTACGGAATGGACGGGAACTTCGCCCCGACCGACAACGTCCGCATCAACACCTTCTACATGGCAACGAGCGAGCCCGGAGTCGAGACCGGGCACCAGGCCGCCACTTACATGGGCCAGTTCCGCTACGAGACCGACCTGATCGATGTCACCGCCGAGCGGCTCTATCTCGGTGAGGACTTCAACCCCGGGATGGGTTTCGTCCGCCGCCGGGATTTCACCAAGAACGGCGGAAGCCTCCAGTTCTCGCCGCGCCCCCGCGGCATCAAAGCGATCCGCCAGTTCGAGTTCAAGGTGGACGCGAACAACTACGACCGTCCCGACGGCGAGATGGAGACCCGGGAATACAAGTTCGAGGCGCGGGCCATCCTGGAGAGCAGCGACCGCATCTTCCTCGATCACACCGTGACCGAGGAGCGTCTGCTCGAGGGGTTCGACCTTTCAGGCGAGGTCGGGGTGCCCGCCGGCAACTACCGTTTTGCCCGCACCGGGGTGCGGTTGCGGATGGGATCCCACCGCCGGCTCTCGGGCTTCCTGCGCTACGAGTTCGGCGATTTCTTCGAGGGCACCCGGCAGGAAGTGAGTTACATGGGACGCGCCGAGGTCAGCCAGCGCTTTTCCCTCGAGCCGAACATCAGCTTCAACTGGATCGAGGTGCCGGAGGGCGAGGTACGGGCGCAGGTCAGCCGGCTCCGCGCCACCTACACCGTCTCGCCCCGCAGCTTCCTGGGCGCGCTCGTCCAGTACAACTCGGCGGCGCAACTGATGTCCGCGAACATTCGCTTCCGCTGGGAGTACTCGCCGGGCAGCGACCTGTTCGTGGTCTTCAGCACGAACCGCGACGGGGACGACGGGCTCTCCGGGCTCAGCGACCGGACACTCGTCATCAAGTTCACCCGCCTGTTCCGGTTCTAGCAGCCCTCCGACGAGCTCCCGGATTCCGCCGACCCCGCGTCTCTCGCCGGGTTCCGCGGCGCGCTTCGTTCATGCGAAGGACCCGTTTTGCGGCAACCGCGAGACCTCCGCCCAGCCCCCGGAAGACGCTCGAAAGGGACGGAACCTTTCCGGTAATCTGTTCGTTGGTTTTTTGAATTCCCATCGGTCTGATCGCCGGCTCCCGTGATTCGCTTTTCCCCGAGTTCCCGCAGGGCGTGGCGAGGTTCCGCCGCAGGGTTTTTCTTCCTGCTGGCCGGCGGTTCGCTCGTTGCCGCGGCCGCTGAACGCATACCGGCGGAACCCGCCCCGCCCTCCTCGGACCGGCGGGTTCAGGACACTCAGGACGATCAGGATGACCTCGCCCTAACGTCCCGCGGCGCGGGCCGGCTAGCCGTTGACCAGCAAGCGCCGGTCAACTCGGGGATGGCCGGCCGCATCCTCGGGCCGCCTGCGCCCGCGGCTGGGGAAGCCGTCAGCCGCGACGCCGAAGGCGGGGTGACCCTCCGCGCCTTCCGGCTGGCCGAACCGCTCACTGTGGACGGCGTGCTCGATGACCCGGTCTACGACCAGGTGCCGGCGGCGGAAGGATTCCTGCAGCAGGAGCCCGACGAGGGCGCCCCGGTGTCGGAGTCCACGCGCGTCTGGGTGCTCTACGACGCGGACAGCCTCTACGTCGCCGCCGAGCTGGAAGAGGACCACCCGGAGCGGCTGACGGCCGGCGAGATGCGCCGGGACCACCGGAACGTCGGCTGGAACGACAGCTTCTCGGTCATCCTCGACACCTTCTACGACCGCCGGAACGGCTTCTTGTTCCACACGAACTCCCTCGGCGCCCTGTTCGACGGCCAGGTGACCGACGAGCGGAACACGAACAGCGACTGGAACACCGTGTGGTGGGTGAAGACTCGTCAACTGGAGGATGGGTGGACGGTGGAGATCCGGATCCCGTTCCGCTCGCTCCGCTACGCGGCCGGCGGACCCCAGCTCTGGGGGATCAACTTCCGCCGCCTCATCAAGCACAAGAACGAACGGGTGTTCTTCAGCCCGACGCCCCAGTCTTACAGCCATAACGGGCTGCTGCGGCTCTCCAACGCCGCGACGCTCGTCGGTCTCGAGGCGCCCGCCGGATCGAGGCGGATGGAACTGAAGCCGTACGCGATCGGCTCGCAGAGCCACGTCCCCCTGAACGACATCCACAACGAGTGGTCGGGCGACGTCGGCGGCGACTTCAAGTTCGGCGTCACCGACGGGCTCACCGCGGACGTGACCTGGAACACCGACTTCGCGCAGGTCGAAGACGACGAGACCCAGGTCAACCTGAGCCGCTTCAGCCTGTTCTACCCGGAAAAGCGCGAGTTCTTCCTCGAGGGGCAGGGAGTTTTCGACTTCGGTGGCCGGCAGACCCGCGCCTTCGGAGGAGGCGGCTCCTCCGACGCTCCCATCCCGTTCTTCAGCCGGTCCATCGGCATTGCGGGACGCAGCGCGGTGCCGATCCTGGGTGGGGCGCGTCTCCACGGCCGCGCTGGCGCTTACACGATGGGGCTCATGAACATCCAGACCGGCGAGGTGGCGGGCCTCGACGTGGACAGCACGAACTTCAGCGCCTTCCGGATGAAGCGCGACATCTTCGCGCGCTCCAACATCGGGGTCATCGCCACCCACCGGAATCTGAGCGCCGACGGCTCCGGGGCGAATTCGCTCTACGGCGTGGACGGGAACTTCGCCCCGACCGACAACATCCGCATCAACACGTTCTACATGGCGACGGCCGAGCCCGGAGTCGAGAGCGGGCACCAGGCCGCCACCTACATGGGCCAGTTCCGCTACAACACCGATCTGATCGATGTCACCGCCGAACGCCTCTATCTCGGCGAGGACTTCAACCCGGGGATGGGCTTCGTCCGCCGCCGGGATTTCACCAAGAACGCCGGAAGCCTCCAGTTCTCGCCGCGCCCCCGCGGCATCGAGGCGATCCGCCAGTTCGAGTTCAAGGTGCAAGCGAAGAACTACGACCGTCCCGACGGCGAGATGGAGACCCGCGAATACCAGTTCGACGCGCGAGCCATCTTCGAGAGCAGCGATCGCCTCATGTTCGATCACAGCGTGACCGAAGAGCGTCTCCTCGAGGGTTTCAACCTCTCGAGTGATGTCGGGATCCCCGCCGGCAACTATCGGTTCTCCCGGACCGGGGTAAGGGTGCGGATGGGATCCCATCGCTCCTTCTCGGGCATGTTCCGCTACGAGTTCGGTGACTTCTTCGGGGGCACCCGGCAACAGGTCAGTTATTGGGGACGCGCCGAGATGAACCAGCGCTTTTCCATCGAGCCGAACATCAGCCTCAACTGGATCGAGGTGCCCGAGGGTGAGGTGCGGGCGCAGGTCAGCCGGCTGCGCGCCACCTACACCGTCTCCCCGCGGAGCTTTCTTGGCGCGCTCGTCCAGTACAACTCGGCGGCGCAACTGTTTTCCGCGAACGTGCGTTTCCGCTGGGAGTACTCACCGGGCAGCGATCTCTTCGTCGTCTTCAGCACGAACCGCGACGGGGATGACGGGCTCTCCGGGCTCAGCGACCGGGCGCTCGTCGTCAAGTTCACGCGCCTGTTCCGGTTCTAACGGGAGCGCCGGACTTCAGGCCGGCATCGACCGCCGGAGGCGGGCGAAACTCACGCCGCTATCCAGCCCTGAAAGCGGAACGAGGCAGTTTCGGACCCCCGGCGTCCGCCGTTCCGGCGCCCCCCGAAACGCGTTGGGAAGGGGGGCAAAATTCCGGTAAACTGGCCGTTGGTCTTCGAGTCTCCTCGCGCCGAGCGCCGGCTGCCGTGTATCGCCTTTTCCCGACTTCCCGCAGCGTTTGGGGAGTTTCCGCCCTCGGGTTTTCCATCCTGCTGGCCGGCGCCGCTCCCGGCGCCACGGGGCCGCCCGGCCTCGACGGACCCGGCCCCCCGCCGCCCGACCGGCGAGTCCAGGACGATCAGGACGGCTTCGCGATACCGGGCCGGGGCGCGGGCCGGCTTGCCGCCGGCCAGCAGGCGTCCGTCAGCTCGGCGATGGCCAGCCGCATCCTCGGCCCGCCGGCCCCGGAGGCCGGGGAAGCTGTCAGCCGCGACGCTGACGGCCGGGTAACGCTTCGGGCCTTCCGGCTCTCGGAACCCATCACCGTGGACGGAGTGCTCGACGACCCGGTGTACGAACAGGTGCCGGCGGCGGACGGGTTCCTCCAGCAGGAGCCCGACGAGGGCGCTCCGGCCTCGGAGTCAACCCGCGTCTGGGTGTTTTACGACGCGGACAGCCTCTACATCGCCGCCGACCTGGAAGAAGAGCACCCGGAGCGGCTGATGGCCAGCGAGATGCGCCGCGACCACCGGAGCATCGGCTGGAACGACAGCTTCCAGTTCGTCCTCGACACCTTCTACGACCGCCGGAACGGCTTCTTGTTCCACACGAATGCGCTGGGCGCCCTCTTCGACGCCCAGGTGACCGACGAGCGCAACACGAACAGCGACTGGAACACCGTCTGGTGGGTGAAGACCCGAATTGTGGAAGACGGGTGGACGATGGAGATCCGGATTCCGTTCCGCTCCCTGCGTTACGCGGCCGGCGGAGCTCAGCTCTGGGGAATCAACTTCCAGCGCAACATCAAACACAAGAACGAGAAAGTGTTCTTCACCGCCACGCCCCAGGCGTACAACCGGGAGGCGCTCATCCGCTTGTCCAACGCGGCGACGCTCGTGGGTCTCGAAGCGCCACCCGGGTCGCGGCGGATGGAGTTGAAGCCGTATGCGATCGGCTCGCAGTACCACGCTCCTCTACGCGACACCCTGAACGAATGGTCCGGCGACGTCGGGGCTGACTTCAAGTTCGGCGTCACCGACGGGCTCACCGCCGACGTCACCTGGAACACCGACTTCGCACAGGTGGAAGACGACGAGACCCAGATCAACCTGAGCCGCTTCAGCCTCTTCTTCCCGGAAAAGCGCGAGTTCTTCCTCGAAGGGCAGGGGGTCTTCGACTTCGGCGGCCGCCAGACCCACCTGTTTCGGGGTCCGACCGATGTTCCCATCCCGTTCTTCAGCCGGTCCATCGGCATCTCCGGCGGCAGCGCGGTACCGATCCTCGGGGGCGCCCGCCTCCACGGGCGAAGCGGCGCTTACACGATGGGGCTCATGAACATCCAGACCGGGGACGTGCCGGGCATCGACGCGCAGAGCACGAATTTCAGCGCCTTCCGGCTGAAGCGCGACATCTTCTCGCGGTCCAACATCGGGGTCATCGCCACCCACCGGAACCTGAACGCCGACGGCTCCGGGGCCAACTCCCTCTACGGCGTGGACGGGAACTTCAACCCGACGGAACACCTCCGCATCAACACCTTCTACATGGCTACGACCGAGCCTGGGGTTGACACCGGACACCAGGCCGCCAGCTACATGGGCCAGTTCCGCTACGACACCGACCTGTTCGACGTCTCCGCCGAGCGCCTCTATCTGGGCGAGGATTTCAACCCGGGGATGGGATTCGTCCGCCGCCGGGATTTCACGAAGGACGGTGCCTCCGTCCAGTTCTCACCACGCCCTCGCGGCATCAAGGCGATCCGGCAGTTCGAGTTCAAGGCGCAGGTGGACAACTACGATCGTCTCGACGGAGAGATGGAGACTCGCGAGTACCGGTTCGAAGGCAGGGCCATCCTCGAGAGCAGCGACCGTCTGGTCATGGACTACTCCAGGACCGAGGAGCGCCTGCTCGACGGGTTCAACCTCTCCAGCGAGGTCACGGTTCCGGCTGGCGATTACCGCTTCTCCCGTACCGGCGTCCGTTTCTGGCTGGGAACCCACCGCGCGGTTTCGGGATATTTGCGCTACGAGTTCGGCGACTTCTTCGGAGGCAGCCGGCGGGAAGTGAGTTACTGGGGCCGCGCCGAGGTCAACCAGCGTTTCTCCATGGAGCCGAACATCAGCCTCAACTGGATCACGGTTCCCCAGGGCGAGGTGCGGGCGCAGGTCAGCCGCCTGCGGGCGACCTACACCGTCTCCCCGCGCAGCTTCGTGGGCGCCCTCGTCCAGTACAACTCGGCGGCGCAGCTCGTTTCCGCGAACGTGCGGTTCCGCTGGGAATATTCGCCGGGCAGCGACGTGTTCGTCGTCTTCAGCACGAACCGTGACGGGGACGACGGGCTCAGCGGGCTGACCGATCGGGCGCTGGTCGTCAAGTTCACCCGCCTGTTCCGATTCTGACGCGGAGCTCCGCACCGCCGTACGGGTGGTGTTTCGGCGCGCTCGCCGCCTGTCTGATCTGGGTCCCGGCCGCCGCTATGCCGGCGCCGGGGCAGCCCCCGCCGGCCCCCGTGATCCACGGTCCCGCGCCGCCGGATCCCCCGGCGATGATCCGGCGGGACGACCAGGGTGGCGCCACCATTCGGGCCGTCCGCCTCCAAGAGCCGCTCGACTTCGACGGCCGCCTCGATGAAGCCATCTACGAGCAGGTTCCCGGAATCAGCGATTTCATCCAGACCGAGCCGCTCGAAGGAGCACCGGCCACCGAAAAGACCGAGGTCTGGGTCTTTTTCGACGACGAGGCGATCTACATCGCCGGACGCTGCTGGGACACCCAGCCCCACCGGATCGTGGCCACCGAACTCCGGCGCGACCACGGGAGCATCTGGCTCAACCAGCACCTGGCCGTCACCTTCGACACCTTCTACGACCGCCGGAACGCCTTCATCTTTTACCTGAACCCCCTGGGCGGGTTCTTCGACGGCCTCATCACGGACGAACGGAACTTCAACCGCGACTGGACCGCGGTATGGGATTCCCGGACCGCGCGTTTCGAGGGCGGCTGGACGACCGAACTGCGGTTTCCGTTCAAGACCCTCCGCTACCCCGCCGCGGGCCCACAGGTCTGGGGCATCAACTTCCGCCGGGTCGTCCGCTGGAAGAACGAAATCTCCTACCTGACCCGGCTCCCGGCCGCCCTCGGGATCTGGTCGATCACCAAGGTGAGTTCCTATGCGACCCTGGTCGGCCTCGAGGCGCCGCCCAGCTCCCGGACCATAGAGGTGAAGCCGTACCTCACGGGTGACGCCGCCGGGGCCCAGGTCGAGAGCGGCGCCCTCGACCGGGACTTCGGGGGCGATTTCGGGGTGGACGCCAAGGTCGGGATCACCAGTGGGCTGACTGCCGATCTGACCTGGAACACCGACTTCGCGCAGGTCGAGGCGGACGCCCAACAGATCAACCTGACCCGTTTCAGCCTGTTCTTCCCCGAAAAGCGCGAGTTCTTTCTCGAAGGGCAGGGGCTCTTCGCCTTCGGGACCTCGGAGCGCACCCCGCGCGCCTCGAGCCGCAGGTTCGGGGCGCCGAGCAGCGTCCCGCTCCTCTTCTTCAGCCGCCGGATCGGAATCGCCGGAAACCAGGTGGCGCCGATCCGTGGCGGCGCCCGGGTGACGGGAAAACTCGGCGACTTCGGCGTCGGTGCGCTCGCGGTCCGTAGCGGCGAGAGCGTCGCCGCGGGCGCCCCGGAAACCGACTTCTCGGTATTCCGGCTGAAGCGGGACATCCTGGGCCGCAGCACCGTCGGGGTGATGGGCACCTACCGCTCGGGCACCGGAGACGGCCGGGGGAGCAACGCCGCCTACGGGATGGACGCGCGTTTCGGGTTCTACGAGAACCTCGACATCCGCAGCTACGCGGCCTGGACGCAGAACGAACACGACGACCGGACCGGCATGAGCTACCGGGGCCAGCTCGACTACCAGGCCGACCGTTACGGACTCCAATTCGAGCGGCTGGTGGTCGGCGAGGGCTTCGATCCCGGGCTCGGCTTCCTGCGCCGCCGGGACTTCCAGCGCAACTACGCGGAGGCGCGCTTCAGTCCCCGGCCGCGCTCGATCTCCTGGCTGCGGAAGATCGGTGGGACCGGCAGTCTCGACTACACCACGGACAACGACGGGAATCTGGAAACCCGGATCTTCGCGCTCCGGTCCGACGTCGAGTTGGAGAACGGGGACAGCGCCCAGTTCCAGTTGGCCCGGAACCGGGAGGTGCTTCACGAGGAATTCGGGCTGGCCGGCGACCTTGCGGTGGCCGCCGGCGCCCACGACTTCGACTACGCCCGCCTCAGCTACCGGGCCGGGCCCCAGCGGCCGATCTCGGGGACCTTCGCCTATCAGCAGGGCGGGTTCTTCTCGGGGACCCGGCGCGAACTCGCCTGGCGCGGCCGGCTCGAGGTCGTTCCCCACCTCATCGTCGAGCCCATCATCTCTCTGAACTGGATCGCCCTTCCGGACGGCGAGTACGACACCCGGCTGGTCGCTTCGAGAATCAACTACAACCTGTCTCCCCGCAGCTTTCTTGCCGCGTTCCTCCAGTACAACAGCGCCGCGAACAGCCTTTCGACGAATATCAGGTTCCGCTGGGAGTATCAGCCGGGCAGCGACATCTATCTCGTCTACAACTCGGTCCGCGACACCCTGATGCCCGGCTATCCCGAACTCGACACGCAGGCGTTCATCGTCAAGTTCACGCGTCTCTTCCGCTTCTGACCCGCTTGGGAGCGCCGGCCAGTCCTCCTGATGGGAACCTCAGGCCGCGAAACCCGCGCGTAGCCGATCTGCGTAGAGCGCGCGGATGCCCGGGAACGCCGGTGTTTACACCGGCACGCGGCCCGCAGGGCCGCAGAGCGCGTAGACCTGCCCAGCCGCTTGGCGTGGATGCCGGGAACGTCGCACTGACCTGCCAAGGACGGAGCCCGATCCGCGATGGCTTCGTCACGTTCGGTTCGCGGCGGTGGCGCGTCCGGCTGGCTGGACCAAAGCGATGCAAGTTGCGAAACTTGACTGGTCGGCGTTGCGCCGGAGGAGGAAGACGAGGACTTCGACTTCAAGCAGACAATGCGGGCCATCCACTCGGAGCTCGACGAACTCAACGCCGAGTCCGTCCGGCTCGCGGCGACCATCAAGCGGAACTTCGAGGCTCTGGAACTGTGACTGAACGAAAGTCCATGGGACGCCGCCGCGCGGACGCTTCGATCCCTACGCCGCCGGGCAGGGGATCCTTGCCTGCGGACTACGCCGCCCTGCTCGGTGAACTCAAGGAGCGCATCCGCGCGGAACGTGTGCGCGTCGTGCTGGCCGCCAACGAGGCGATGGTGCTGCTCTACTGGGATATCGGCAGGGCGATCCTCGCGCGCCAGAAGCGGGAAGGCTGGGGCGCCGGGATCATCGACCGCCTTTCGCACGATCTCCGCGAGGAGTTTCCGGACATGCTGGGATTCTCGCCCCGTAACCTGAGGTACATGCGCGCCTTCGCCGCTGCCTGGCCCGAACGTGAAATCGTGCAACGCACCGTTGCACAAATCCCCTGGCGCAGCAATCTGGCGCTGCTGCACAAACTGGACGCCCCGGAGACGCGCATCTGGTACGCGCGCAAGGCCATTGAGCAGGGCTGGAGCCGGGAGCTACTCGAGTTGCAGATCGGCGCGCAACTGCACGAGCGTCAGGGCAGCGCCGTCACCAACTTCCCCCGGACGCTGCCGCCTGACGAGTCCGATCTGGCCACGCAGGCGTTCAAGGACCCGTACCTGTTCGACTTCCTCGGAACCGCGAAGCCGCGCACGGAACGGGAGCTCGAGCAGGGTCTCGTGGACCATATCCAGCGCTTCCTGCTGGAAATGGGGGCCGGATTCGCCTTTGTGGGCCGTCAGGTGCTTCTGGAGGTCGGCGACAGCGACTTTCGCGTGGACCTGCTCTTCTACCACCTGCAACTGCGCCGGTACGTCGTGATCGAGCTCAAGGCAGCCCCGTTCAGCCCCGCCTTCGTTGGCCAGATGAACCTGTACCTCTCCGCTGTCGACGACCTGATGCGCCACCCGGACGACGCGCCCACCATTGGCCTGCTGCTCTGCAAGGGCAAGGACCGGTTGGTCGTGGAGTACGCCCTGCGCGATCTCGCCAAACCTCTTGGCGTCGCGGATTGGGAGACCCGCCTGGTCAAGATCCTTCCGGACGATCTGAAGGGAAGTCTGCCGACCATTGATGAAATCGAGGCGGAACTCAAAGAGTCGGATGGAGAAGATCGATGAGACCAATGTGGTCGAGCTAGTTCCGGCATCCCGGTTTCGCGCCTTGTCCCGCCCTGCGCATCGTGCCGTTTTCGCCGGCGCCGCCCTGATCGTTCCGGCCTTGCTGTGGGGGCAATCCGGAGACCCCGGGGAGCGCCAGGACGGGCAGGGCTCGGCGCCGGCGCCCACCTTCGCGGTGCGCGGACCCGCTCCCCCCGACCTCCCCGAGATGGTCCGCCGCGACGAGGCCGGCGGGGCCACCATGCGCGCCACCCGTCTCACCGAGCCGTTCGAACTGGACGGCCGCCTTGACGACGCCATCTACGACCGGGTGCCCGGGGTGGGCGGTTTCATCCAGGCGCTGCCCCTCGAAGGCGAACCGGCCACCGAGCCGACCGACGTCTGGGTCTTCTACGACGACGAAGCGGTGTACATCGCCGGCAGGTGCTGGGACAGCCAGCCCCACCGCATGGTGGCGAGCGAGATGCGGCGGGACAACTTCGGCATCTTCAACAACGAGAACCTCGCGGTCATCCTGGACACCTTCTACGACCGCCGGAACGCCTTCTTCTTCTACATGAACCCGATCGGCGGGTTCTTCGACGGCCTCATCGCGGACGAGAACCCCCCCAACCGCGACTGGACCGCGGTCTGGGACTCCCGGGCGGCCCGGTTCGAAGACGGCTGGACCATGGAGATGCGGATCCCGTTCAAGACGCTGCGCTACGCGAGCGGAGGCCCCCAGGTCTGGGGGATCAACTTCCGCCGCATCGTGCGCTGGAAGAACGAGCTGTCCTTCCTCACCCGGGTCCCCGCGGCCCTCGGACCCCGCGCCATCACCAAGATCAGTTCGGCAGGAACGCTCGTGGGCCTGGAGGCGCCCACCAGTTCCCGGACCGTCGAGGTGAAGCCCTACCTCATCGGGGACGCCGCCGGAATCCGCACGGGCGCCGGCGGGCTGGAACGGGACTACGGCGGCGACTTCGGGGTGGACGCCAAGGTCGGGATCACCAGCGGCCTCATCGCCGACCTCACCTGGAATACCGACTTCGCCCAGGTGGAGGCCGACGCCCAACAGATCAACCTCACCCGCTTCAGCCTCTTCTTTCCCGAGAAGCGGGAGTTCTTCCTCGAAGGGCAGGGGACCTTCAGCTTCGGCACTTCGAGCCGCAGCCCTCCGGCGGGATCGACGCGTAGCTTCGGCCCGCCCAGCAGCACCCCGGTGCTCTTCTTCAGCCGCCAGATCGGGATCGCCGACGGCCAGATCGTGCCGATCCTCGGCGGCGGACGGGTGACCGGCAAGCTCGGCGACTTCGGGGTCGGGGCGCTTGCCATCCGCACCGGAGGGAACAACGCTGCGGGCGCCCCGGAGACCGACTTCTTGGTCCTGCGGCTGAAGCGGGACATCCTGAACCGCAGCACCGTGGGCGTCATGGGCACCTACCGCTCCCACACCGCCAGCGGGCGGGGACACAACTTCGCCTATGGGATGGACGCCCGCTTCGGGTTCTTCGAAAACCTCACCATCCAGTCCTACGCCGCCTGGACCCGGAACGAACTCGAGGACGGGACCGGGATGAGCTACCTGGGCCAGCTCGAATACAACGGCGACCGGTACGGGCTGAAGACGGAACGGCTCGTGGTCGGAGACGGCTTCGATCCCGGCATCGGGTTCCTGCGCCGCCGGGATTTCCAGCGCAACTACGCCGAGGCGCGCTTCAGCCCCCGGCCGCATTCGATCTCCTGGCTGCGCCAGATCGGCTGGACCGGCAGCATCGACCACACCACCGACAACGAGGCGGTCCTCGAGACCCGGATCCTCCAACTGCGGACGGAGGTCGAACTCGAAAACGGGGACCGGCTGAACGTGGACGCCGCCCGGAACCACGAGGTTCTCAGCGAAGAGTTCGTCCTGGACGCTGACGAAGGGATCGGCGTGGGGGTGGGTCCTTACGACTTCGACCACCTCAGGGTCGCCTACCAGGCGGGGCCGCAGCGTCCCATCTCGGGAAACTTCGCCTTCCAGCAGGGGGGCTTCTTCTCCGGGACGCGCCGCGAGGCAGTGTGGCGCGGACGGGTCGAGGTGACGACGCGCTTCTCCCTCGAGCCCACCCTCTCGATGAACTGGATCGACCTCCCGACCGGCGAGTACGACACCAACCTGATCGCGTCCCGGGTCAACTACACGCTCTCGCCGCGCAGCTTTCTCGCAGCGTTCCTCCAGTACAACACCTCCGCGAACAACCTCTCGACGAACGTCCGCTTCCGTTGGGAGTACGAACCGGGCAGCGACCTCTACGTCGTCTACAACTCGCTGCGGGACACCCTGGCGCCGGGCTACCCCGAACTGAACACCCAGTCGTTCATCGTCAAGTTCACGCGTCTCTTCCGGTTCTGACGGCGCCGCGAAACCGCGTATCGCCGACAGAGAAGAAGCGCGGGGACCGCCGGGAACGCCAGTCTTCAGACTGGCACAGCGGGCCGTAGGCCCGCGGCGGCGAAGAAGCCAACCGTCGAAGTGGTTCTGAAGCCGCTTCTGACCCGGGCTCCGGCGTAGAGTTCCGGCGACCCCAGAGCCCTCTCCGTTGTCCCGTTCCGCGTTCCCGTTCGCACTCCTGGCGCTGATCGTTCCGGCCGCCGGGTGGGGTCAGCCCGGAGAGCTCGGCGAACGGCAGGACGGCCAGGGGGCGGCGCCCGAACCGGCATTCGTGGTGCGCGGCCCCGCGCCGCCCGAACTGCCCGAGATGGTGCGCCGGGACGATCTCGGCGGGGCCACGATGCGCGCCACCCGCATCGACGAGCCGTTCGAACTCGACGGCCGTCTCGACGACGCGATCTACGACCGCGTGCCCGGGGTGGGCGGGTTCATCCAGGCGCTGCCGCTCGAGGGCGAACCCGCCACCGAGCCGACTGAGGTCTGGGTCTTCTACGACGACGACACCCTCTACGTCGCCGGCCGCTGCTGGGACAGCCAGCCCGACCGGATGCTGGCTACGGAAATGCGGCGCGACCACTTCGGCATCCACAACAACGAGAACCTGGCCGTCATCCTGGACACCTTCTACGACCGCCGAAACGCCTTCTTCTTCTACCTGAACCCGATCGGCGGGTTCTTCGATGGCCTCATCGTGGACGAGCGGAACGTGAACCGCGACTGGACCGCGGTCTGGGACTCGCGGGCGGCCCGTTTCGAAAACGGCTGGACCATGGAGATGGCGATCCCGTTCAAGACACTGCGCTACGCCGGCGGTGGTCCCCAGGTCTGGGGGATCAACTTCCGCCGCATCGTGCGCTGGAAGAACGAATATTCCTATCTGACCCGGCTTCCCGCCGCCCTGGGGCCGCGCGCGATCACCAAGATCAGCTCGGCGGGCACCCTGGTGGGCCTCGAGGCGCCGGCCAGCTCCCGCACCGTCGAGGTGAAGCCGTACCTCATCGGCGACGCCGCCGGGATCCGCTCGGCCGCCGGCACGCTGGAGCGGGACTACGGCAATGATTTCGGGGTGGACGCCAAGGTCGGGATCACCAACGCACTCACCGCCGACCTCACCTGGAACACCGACTTCGCCCAGGTGGAGGCGGACGCCCAGCAGATCAACCTCACCCGGTTCAGCCTCTTCTTTCCCGAAAAGCGGGAGTTCTTTCTGGAAGGGCAGGGGATCTTCAGCTTCGGCACGGCGTCGCGGGCGCCTCCGTCCGGGTCCACGCGCAGCTTTGGCCAGCCGAGCAGCACTCCGGTGCTCTTCTTCAGCCGCCAGATCGGGATCGCCGGCGGTCAGGTTGTGCCGATCCTCGGCGGGGGACGGGTGACCGGGAAGCTCGGTGACTTTGGCGTCGGGGCGCTCGCGATCCGCAGCGGCGCGAACAGCGCCGCGGGCGCTCCGGAGACCGACTTCTCGGCCCTGCGGCTGAAGCGCGACATTCTGAACCGCAGCACGGTGGGCGCCATGGGCACCTATCGCTCCCACACCACTAGCGGGCTGGGGCGGAACTTTGCCTGGGGGATCGACGCCCGGTTCGGGTTTTTCGAGCATCTCGACATCCAGACCTACGCTGCCTGGACGCAGAACGAACTCGAAGACGAGACCGGAATGAGCTATCTGGGCCAGCTCGATTACAACGGCGACCGCTACGGGCTCAAGACCGAACGGCTGGTCGTCGGGGACGGATTCGATCCGGGAATCGGGTTCCTGCGCCGCCGGGACTTTCAGCGGAACTACGCCGAGGCGCGCTTCAGCCCCCGGCCGCACTCGATCTCCTGGCTCCGCAAGATCGGCTGGACCGGCAGTCTCGACTACACCACCGATAACGAATCGGTCCTGGAAACCCGGATCTTCTCGCTGCGCACCGAGGTCGAACTCGAGAACGGGGACCGGCTGAACCTGAACGCCGCCCGGAACCACGAAGTACTGAGCGAAGCGTTCACGCTGGATGCGGACGAAGGAATCGGCGTGGGGGTGGGTCCGTACGACTTCGACCACGTCCGAGTCAGCTACCAGGGCGGGCCGCAGCGTCCGGTCTCGGGTAACTTCGCCTACCAGCAGGGAGGATTCTTCTCCGGGACCCGTCGCGAGTTCGCTTGGCGCGGACGCGTGGAGATGACGACGCGTTTCTCCCTCGAGCCCATCCTCTCGCTGAACCGGATCGCGCTTCCGACGGGCGACTACGACACCAGCCTGCTCGCGTCCCGGATCACCTACACGCTCTCGCCCCGCAGCTTCCTTGCAGCCTTTCTCCAGTACAACACCACCGCAAACAGCCTTTCGACGAACGTCCGTTTCCGCTGGGAGTACGAACCGGGAAGCGATTTCTACATGGTCTACAACTCGCTGCGCGACACGTTGATGCCCGGCTATCCCGAGTTGAACACCCAATCCTTCATCGTCAAGTTCACTCGCCTCTTCCGCTTCTAACCCGCATTCTTCGGCCGGCCCGGTCGCGCGTCCGACAGCCATGGCCGACATCGTCCCCCGAGGGCGGACGATCCGGTTCGCCCACTCCGCCCGTGCGTTGCGCATCCGGCGAATCGGGTCGCCACTTGTCGCCTGACAGGCGACGGCCTACAATCAGCCGTTGATCGCATCGTTCCGCCACCGCGGCCTGCAGGCGCTCTACGAGGGCAGGACCGCGCGGCGGGTCGGACCGGAGCATGTGCGCAAACTACGGGACATCCTGGCGGCGCTCGATCGTAGTCGCGGGCTGGAGAGCATGAATCTGCCCGGGTTCCGGTTGCACGCGCTCAAGGGACCCCTGAAAGGACACCACGCGGTGTCGGTGTCCGGCAACTGGCGGGTGACCTTCCGATTCGAGGACGGCGCGGCGGTCGATGTGGACTACGTGGACTATCACTGAGGAGAAGACGATCATGGCCATGCACAATCCGCCGCATCCGGGCGGCATCGTGAAGAGGCAGTGTCTCGAACCCTTGGGTCTGACCGTGACCCGCGCCGCCGAGGGTCTGGGCGTCACCCGGCAGGCGCTCTCGGAGTTGCTGAACGGGCGAACGGGAATCTCGGTGGAGATGGCGATCCGCCTTTCGAAAGCCTTTGGTTCGACACCCGAGACCTGGCTGGGGATGCAGATGGCCTACGATCTGTGGCAGGCCCGGGGCCGCGCCGGAGAGATCGCGGTCGAGCGCTTCGTGGCAGCCTGATCCGACCGGCACGCGGCCCGCAGGACCGCTGCGGTGACATCGTAAGTCATTGAATGTTTTGATTGTTGTACGCGATCTACAACAGTGGACAGCACATGCCGAAGCGCGCGGAACGGCACACCTAACGTCGCCAGCGCTTTAGGCGTTCCGGCTTCACCTCAACGTAGTCAGCCAGATTCTGACCGTCGTTGATCCCCCCGCTCCAGTTCTCGTTCCCCGCCTCCTTTGCGATCTGGGGTGGGGTGGTCCCGCTTTTTCGGATGTCCTCGACAAAAATGATCCCGAACAGGTGAGTCATAGCCGAAACGCGGTCGTCAGGCTCCCCCGCTCGCCTCATCTCCAGCAGTTTGTCAACAAGATGACGCTTCTCCATGGCTGCTCCTCCTTTGCCTTGCTTCGCATGTTCCTCACTGTCACGATCCATCCTTGGCTTCACCAAGGCGACGCGCAGAATATTCAGGTTCGACTCAAGCCATGCGGCTAGCGTTGTTCGCGAGGATTTGACATCGGCGGCCAGTGGCCGGCGAAACACACTTCGCAATCTCCTGCGTGCGCTCATTCCACCGCTCGGCGCGCCGGGTCCCACGCCGCGAATTCCACGGGTGCCGCCGCCTGTAGCCTTTCCAGCGCCCGCTTCCGCGCCTCCCAGAGCGTGTCCCGCTTCGCACGCGCCTCCCCAACCGTGTCCCGCTCCGCCCCCGTCGTCCTCAACGCTGCCCCAATCGCCACCCGCACCATTTCCCCGGCGGCCTCCAGCGCCGCGTCTAGCCCCTCCAGAGCTGCGAATTCCGCTGGAGCCGACGCGCGAAGTGCCTCCACAGTAGCGCGGAGTGCTGCTGCGCGCATCTCTGCATCGGCCGCTTGGAACGCCGCAAACTCGACGGGAGCCGACTCCTGGAGCCACTCCTCGGCCGCCTCCAACGCCGCATCCGTGATCTTGATTCGTTCGGCCGCTTTCTCCCACGCCCGGCGTCCCACCGCGTCCTCGGGGTCCGCCCATCCCGCGTCCGCCACCCCCAACTCCACGTTCGCCGAAACGGCCTCCCCTTCCGCCGCTCGCCACGCCGCGAACTCTGCCGGTACCGCGGCGCGAAGCCGGTCCCTCGCCGCCTTATGCGCCGCGATGGCCGCCTCCCACGCCTCGAATTCCTCGGGGGCCGCCGTCCGAATTCGATCTTCTGCAGTCGGTGCTGCCTCGAATCCCCTCGGGGCCTTCGTCGGATGCCCATCTTCCGCGGCTGGCGGGACACAAGAAACCAGCGAACCCGCCAGCAGGAGAACGAGCACCGCACCCAGAACTCCGGCCGGAAGTATGGGGCCGCTCATTTGCCTTTCTGCGGGAGCAAGCGAAGGCAGGCCAAGAGTGAAGACAGTCCGTTTTCCGGTCATGGACAACTTCCCTCGGTGCGGGATAAATCGGTGACACGGAGCCTGCCACCAGCCGCCAACAACTCCAGAAGCCGGAGACGCGTGGCCGGAGATGGACTCTCTCGCTTCGGTGAGCGTATCAAGGTCCGCCCGCGCGAACGGCGTGCATGGTCTTCACGGAATATGGCGTGATCGACGGTGCGGTGCCCCAAAACCCCGTCCAGCAGCGAGCCCGAGGGCTCCCGGACCGGCCGCGGCTCTCGGCGTAGAGTTCCGCCGCCGCCCGAGTTCCGCTCTTGTCCCGCTCCGCGTATCGCTTCGTTCTCGTCGGCATTGCCCTGATCGTTCCGGGCTTGCTGTGGGGACAGTCCGCAGAACTCGCCGACCGGCAGGACGGCCAGGGCTCGGCGCCGGAGCCGGCATTCGTGGTGCGGGGTCCCGCGCCTCCCGAGCTGCCCGAGATGGTGCGCCGCGATGATCTCGGCGGGGCCACCATGCGCGCCACCCGGCTCACCGAACCGATCGAACTCGACGGCCGACTCGACGACGGAATCTACGACCGCGTTCCGGGAGTCGGCGGCTTCATCCAGGCGCTCCCGCTGGAAGGAGAACCGGCCACCGAAGACACCGAGGTCTGGGTCTTCTTCGACGACGACGCGGTGTACATCGCCGGGAGGTCCTGGGACTCGCAGCCGGACCGGATCGTGGCCACCGAAATGCGGCGGGACCACTTCGGCATCTTCAACAACGCGAACCTCGCGGTCATCCTGGACACCTTCTACGACCGGCGGAACGCCTTCTTCTTCTACCTGAACCCGATCGGCGGTTTCTTCGACGGGCTCATCGTGGACGAGCGGAGCGTGAACCGCGACTGGACGGCGGTCTGGGATTCGCGGGCGGCGCGGTTCGAGAACGGTTGGACCATGGAGATGCGCATCCCGTTCAAGACCCTTCGCTACGACCGGGGAGGCCCGCAGGTCTGGGGCATCAACTTCCGACGGGTGGTTCGCTGGAAGAACGAGATGTCGTACCTGACGCAGGTGCCGGCGGCGCTCGGGCCGCGGGCGATCACCAAGATCAGCTCGGCGGGCACCCTGGTGGGACTCGAAGCGCCGGCGAGTTCCCGGACCGTCGAGGTGAAGCCGTACCTGATCGGGGACGCCGCCGGCGCCCGGATCGAGAGCGGGTCGCTCGAGCGCGATTTCGGCGGGGACTTCGGGGTGGACGCCAAGGTAGGGATCACCAGCGGGCTCACCGCCGACCTCACCTACAACACCGACTTCGCCCAGGTCGAGGCCGACGCGCAACAGGTCAACCTCACCAGGTTCAGCCTCTTCTTCCCGGAAAAGCGCGAGTTCTTCCTGGAGGGGCAGGGGATCTTCGACTTCGGCAGTTCGAGCCGCGGTGCGCCTCCGGGGTCCACGCGCAGCTTCGGCCCACCGAGCAGCACGCCGGTGCTCTTCTTCAGCCGCCGCGTTGGCATCGAAAACGGCAGCGCGGTCCCCATTCGGGGCGGCGCCCGGGTCACGGGGAGGCTCGGAGACTACAACGTGGGCGCGATCGCCATGCGCAGCGGGGAGAGCACGGCCGCCGGCTCCCCGGAGACGGACTTCTCGGTATTCCGGCTGAAGCGCGACATCCTGAACCGCAGCACCGTCGGGGTGATGGGGACGTACCGCTCCCACACCGCAAACGGCCTGGGGCGGAACTTCGCCTACGGGATGGACGCCCGGTTCGGCTTCTTCGAAAACCTGGACATCCGCAGCTACGCGGCCTGGACCCAGAACGAACTCGAGGACGAGACCGGGCTGAGCTATCTCGGCCAGCTCGACTACAACGGCGACCGCTACGGGCTGCAGGCGGAACGGCTGGTGGTCGGGGACGAATTCGACCCGGGGATCGGGTTCCTGCACCGCCTGGACTTCCAGCGGAACTACGCGGAGGCCCGGTTCAGTCCCCGGCCGCATTCGATCTCCTGGCTTCGCAAGGTGGGCTGGACCGGCAGTGTGGACTACACGACGGACAACGAGGGGGAGCTCGAGACCCGCATCTTCGGTTTCCGCTACGACATGGAGTTCGAGAACGGGGATCAGTTCAACCTGAACGCGACCCGGAACCGCGAGGTGCTGGGCGAATCGTTTTCCCTGAGCGACGACCTCGGCGTGGAGCCCGGCAGCTACGACTTCGACTACGTGCGGTTCAGCTACCAGGCGGGTCCCCAGCGTCCGGTGTCGGGCGGCTTCGCCTACCAGCAGGGCGGATTCTTTTCCGGGACTCGCCGGGAGGCTGCCTGGCGCGGCCGGGTCGAAGTCATGCCCCGCCTGACGTTCGAGCCCTTGGTTTCCCTGAACTGGATCTCACTTCCCGAGGGCGACTACGACACCAACCTGCTCGCGTCCCGGATCAACTACACGCTCTCGCCCCGCAGCTTCCTCGCGGCGTTCCTCCAGTACAACACCGCCGCGAACAGCCTTTCGACGAACGTCCGCTTCCGCTGGGAGTACGAGCCGGGCAGCGACCTCTACATCGTCTACAACTCGCTCCGCGACACCCTGGTCCCCGACTATCCCGAACTGAACGCCCAGTCGTTCATCGTCAAGTTCACCCGGCTCTTCCGGTTCTGACGCGGCCGGCGCGGATCAGGCGCCCGCGAACGGATTGACCACCCGGACGCCCGACGCAGTCCTGATCCCGCGTTCTCGGATCATCACAGATCTTCGCCACAACGCTTGAGATACTCCCTCAGCTTCAGGAATTCCCGATCGTCGCCGAGAGCCGGTTCGGCGGTGCGAATGCCACGTAGGCACTCTCGAAGTTCGTCGGATGGCCAAGGGTCTTCTTCGCCGATAACGCGAACCAGGAGTTCTAGCGCTTCACGCGGAAACTTCTTACACAGGCCAGCCTCATGGAGTGAATGCACGAGTCGATCAGCGTAACTTACCGGTTGTAGCCAGGGCCGGAGTGTTTTCAGTGCCTCCGGGAATGCGTCTCCCGCAGCGATGCAGACGCGGGCGAAGGACTCCGCGATCGACGAAGAGGCCTTATCCCGTGTTCTCGGCCAAATCTTGCGTACGTACGGCTCAACCCTATTCGTCCAATAGGGGACGCGCTGATCGCCCGCGCCGTCGATGGCGCGGACCAATGCGTCTGCAGCTTCCTCAAGCCCGTCCTGTGGCAGTGCGCGAGTGGCTGCCGCCAACTCCGCGTTCGTAAAGACATCGCTAGGGTCAAGCGCAGCGAATGTCAGGAGTGAAGCATATTGGCCCTTGAACTGTCCGAGCGCTTCATAGTGAGACGCCGTATCCAGGAATTCCGGTTTGACCTCCTCAACCAGCGGTCGATACAACTGCGGCGACCACAGAAACCCTCCCCACACGGAGCGTGCCTCGCACTCGGAGCGCGACCAGTCAAATAGCGGCAGAAGATGTTCAGCTGTCCATTTCCGGTCAACTCGGAACAACGCGATGACGTGAGCAGCGAGAAGCACGCGTCCGTGGCCAAAACTAGGGACCCCTGTCTTGCAGAGCAGGGAAAAGCGTTCCCGTAGCCCGTCATGCAACCCCTGTTCATCTTCCAAAGACCCGCGATACCAGTATTCAAGTAGTGCCTCGGTCACTTTGCCCACTGGATGATTGATTGCACGACCGACCACATCCTCCGCGTCGCCGCCGTCCTCGTAGTCCAGCGCCAGAACACGGTCACATAGCTCGAAAAATGTCGACTCGTGCCCCTCAAAGGTCTTAGCAGTCTTTTCTAGCCACCAACTAATGTCGTGCGCGAGGTTCTTGAGGGGCGTTTCCGGCGCACTCACCAAGACAGGCATCACAAGGCGCCAAGACGGCCGTATTAGTGTGTCCTCCGACCACACATGCAACGCTTTACCCCATCGGCTGGTGGGCCATATGTTCTCCTTCGCCAGTGCAGATAATGCGGACGCGGCAACGGAAAGATCTTCTCGGCAACGAACAGCCCAGTCGTCCTCGTGCCAAGGATCAGTCCCTTGATTCTCCCTGAGCCAGTTCGTGAGTTCGGGAAGATCGCGTGGTGTCGTGACGGACTCTCGCCAGTCACCAGAATCGCTCATCCAAGTGGAGAACTCGTCGCGTTCATTCTCGGCAGGTTTCCAGTCGGGGTGGTGGGCCGAAAGCTCCGTCAGTCTCTGCCGCGTGGTCTTGCTCAACTTCGCGCCGGACGAGACGACTTTGCTCAGGCGCAGCCAAATGTCTCTCTCCTGGATCCGAGTCCATCGTTCGGGCTCTATTTCGGGCCTGAACATTTCACGGGGCGGTCCGGCCTCAATGGCCTGCTCGAGTTGAGCCAACTGTGTATCATCGAGCCGTGGCGCTAGGGAAACTAGTAGCCGTATGCTCTCGCGCGAGGTTTCCGAGGACCAAAGCCACCAACAGCCATCAGCAAGCAACCACTCAAGCCCGCGGTTAGGGGGAATGATCCCGCTCTGAGTGGCGGCGAACAACGCCAAACGACGGAACAGGGGATAGGGAGTTTGCCACCAAATCTCCGCAACGATCCTTGCCCTGTCGGGCGAACTCATGCATGTGGCAAGCCACGCGTCGCGCGTCCATTCGATCAGCGCGGTCCAGTCATGAAAGCCTCTGTTTTGCGGGTGATCGCTGATGGATGGTTGATGTACGTAGGAAAGATCACTCTTATCGGTGGCGCCACCGAGCTCGCGCATTAGGTCGAGAGCGTCGTGTAGGAGTCCGTTGAAATCCTGCAACAGCTCTGGAAGCACTGCCGTCCAGCGATCGTCGGTTGTTAGCTTGCCCAGGCGTGCACGGACCATGTCCGTCGACAGCACAACCTTCCATTCGACCAAGTCTCGGATGCGGTCTGATTCTTCGCTCTCGCGCTCTTCGGAAGGCAACCGGAATGGCTCGCTCAATGACACGCGAGGAGTAAGCAGTTCGCGCAGTTCCAGACGTAGGCTGGCGGTTATACCATCGCGCTCAAATCGGTTCGTCCAGGCGTGCAGACGGCGGTCGGGATCCTCACCTCTCACACGGTCTGTCAGCAACAAACGCCAGAGCGTCCGCATTGACGCACGAGGAATTGCGTTTCGCGCGTTCGCTCGAATGCGGTCCAGTTCTGCACTGTTGCCATTGCGCTCCAGCGTTGTGATTTGGCGGATACGGTTCTCGATCATCCATGCCAGCTTTTCGTGCACTCGTCCACCGAGCTTGGTGAGCCGCAACAACAATGCGGGGTCGTCGAGATGACGAGTCAACCATCGCCCCAGCTGCCACATTACTTCGTCCCAGCGCGCGGCCCGCAGATCGGTGTCCGCAAGTGTCATCCACGGAGCGAGTGTGTACGGTGGCGGTCTGTACGTCAGACTGAATGCGAGGTCGGAATCTGGCGCTGCGTTGGGCGTCACGCTAAAACGGTCCAGGTCGCTATGCCCGAACCGCGCTTCGCTCAACGGCTCATACCAATCGAGAGGAGGTACCGGGTCGAGTTCTGCAAAGCGCTTCGCTGGCAATCCACTGGGATCTGACAATGCCCACAACATGCGAGTGGCGAAATCGTCCTGTTTCGTGCTCGTTGGCGGGTGCCCAATGGCACAGTCAACGACGATTCTCTCTTTTCCACGTGCCCCGTCGCGGTAGGTGTCGGCCCACACGCGAAACGTCTCATGCAAGTACGTGTGCTGTGGGTCTTCCGCATAGAGGATAGGTGTGACGTTCTTGGCCTTCCACTCTCCTTCTCGTTCGGCCTCCTTGCCCTTGGAGAATGCTCCGAAAACGAACATCTCTGGCGCCGACTCTCCGAACCGACGGTCTGCAGCGAGAGCATCGGCCATATAGCGCAGAACTGGGTCGGTGAGGCTATAGCCGACGAAGCACACGGTATAGGTGCGAAACAGCTCGCTAACAAATCGCGCTGCCCAGCGCTCCGTAAGATAGGCGAGGCCAAAGTCGCCGCTAGTCAGGACAAGTCGTTCGAGATCGTTTAGCGAGGGTTTTTCGGTCAGCAAGCCGTGGAGATAGACCAAGCCGTTCCAGCGACGCTTGGGAATCGGGAGGAGGGGGGCTCGGAAACAGTCCACTGAGGATCCCGTGCTAGCAATGACTTCATGAAAGAGTCGGTCGAAATTGGTGGTAATAAGTCGAGTGCGGCCATCGCGGGTCTCGCCTAATGTCAACAGGGCGTGATGGGTAGCCGTTGCACTTGGTGCCGTCAGGTCAGGAGTCAGGATGTTGACCAGTACGTCACCCACAGCCTGACGGCCACCGAGCAGTTTCTCCTCAAGCAGCCCGATTGCTGTGTCGTACCGGCCCTCCCCTATGGCGGCCGCCTGCTCAGGAGTTGGATCAGTATGCAGATCCTCGTAGAGTCTCTCTACAAGGCCTTTGAATCCTGGCAAGCGCGCCGGGTAAGAAATACCCGCGCCGCAGAAGAACACAACGCGCCCGTCTTCGTGCGCCTGCAAGAGCCGTTCAGGGACGTCTGGACCGCCCGTGGTGAACTGCATGTGACCTTACGCCCGGTGCACGGTGATCACCGGTTCTTTGACATCCGAATCGGGCTCAACCTGGTTTAAGGAGGCCCGCCTGGTTGCCTCAGACGGTGGCGCCCGCGAACGGGTTGACCACCCGGACGCCGTCGTAGTCCTGGTCGGGGTTCAGGTCCTCGGTGTAAACCGTCCGGCACCCGGCAGCGCGCGCCGCTGCGAGGATGGCGGCATCCCAGTAGGCAACGCGAAACCGTTCCGTGAGATCGAGGGCGTCATGGATCACTCCCAGGGTGAGCGGCTGCACCGGGAAACGTTCGAGGCTTCGGACGAAGGCCACGGCTTCCTGGTGGCTGAGGCTCCACGGCCTCGTCGGGCGCGTTGCCTGCCAGTAGAACTCCTGAAACACCTGGACCGACAAGGCGAGATCGGTTGCATCGAGAAGCTCCAGCGCGCGCCTTTTCTTTCCCGTTTCTTCAGCGACGGGGCTGATCGCGTAGAGCAGAACGTTCGTGTCAACGAAGCGCATCGCGCCTCAGGTGTTCTTCGTGTTCCCGACGAAGGGCATCCCGGTCGTAGAGGGCTTCCCGAGGGAGCCTGTCGGCGGGCTTCAGCCCGCCACCGCGCGCGCGGATGGCCTCCAGCACTTCGTCCTGAAGCCGCCGCAAACGCTGGAAGCGCTCCTCGGAAGTCCGTGATTGGGCAATGATCTTCAAACACTCCCGCGTCAGAGCGGAGACCGAGGTTCCCGCCTCTGCCGCCAGGATGCGCGCCGCGCGGTGCGTCTCTTCGTCCACGGATACGGTGATGTTCCTCATGGACACAGTCTAACAGTCTCACAGTTTCACAGTCTCCATCAGGACACTGTGCGGGAGGGCACGCGGCCGCGGCGGTGGTTTACCAGACGGTGACGTCCACCCTGGAGTTGCCGTCCCGGACTTCGATTTCGGTACCGCGCAGCACCGGGATAAGCGAGCGCGCCATCCGGCCGGGGCTGCAACGGAACGAGGTCTCCCGTTCCTCGCAGGCGTCCTGAACCGCCTCGGAAAGCGCGCGGAGCGGCGTCCTGACGAAGACGCGGGCGCCCTCGGTCCCTGCTTCCCGCACCCGGATCACGAGGTCTCCGCCCTCCTTGGCGATGATCACCTCGTTGTCCGGCTCGGTGACTCTCACGAGTACGGCGTCTTCGGCTTCCTCCAGGGCTCCAAGGAACCCACCGAGACCCACGAGCGCCGGACCGCCGAACTCGTCCATTTCTTCGTGCATCGCATCGTCCATCAGGTGGTCGGGAACGAAATGGAGCGCGGCGAGAGGGAGCATCAGTGGTATCGGGGCCACGAAGTTCGGTCCTTCCTCGGCGACCACCGAGACCACGGCGACGCCGCAGGCCGAGACGCAGGCCCCGAAGAGGAGCGCGGAGATGAGCGCCGCCGCCAGCAGGATTCCAAGCAGTCGGAACATGGCCGATTACCGGGGTTCGATCCAGACGCGGACGCGGCCGTCGTTCCCGTCCAGCGAGATCAGAACGTCTTCGTGATTCGCGAGGCTCCGGATCGCCGCCCCGAGATCGGGGTCTTCGCCGGCCTCACCGAAGAGCGCATCTCCGAAAGCCACCGGGAAACGGATGTTCAGGGAGCCGTCGTCGCCGCCTCCCTCGATCCGGATCTCGTCGCCGTCCATCCGCGCACGGAGGTTGCCTCCGTCCTCTTCGTCAATCTGGACCCACGCGCCCGGGTTCTCCCGGAGCGCACGCCACAAGGCGCGCAGGTCTTCAGAGTCCATGTCGACGTCGGAGTCGTGTTCCCACTCTTCGGCCATCTCGTTGAAGATGTGTTCCCCGAGCGATCCGCCGAGAGCCTCCACGGCCGCGAGCGGCAGGTTCATCTCGACCTTGGTGTTGTCGTCGTCGCCCTGGACCTCGAGGTGGAGCCAGGGTTTTTGCTGCGTGAATGCCGGCGTCGCGGCAAACGCGAAGATCAGCGCCAGCGGGATCACCGCGGTAACACGGGACAGGAAGGGAATGTGTGAAAGCCTCATCATGTCCACCCAAACGAAAGGGGCGTCCCCACGGTTCCCGCTCAGGAGCTCCGGTCGGCACCCGCGGCCTGCAGGGCCGCGGAACCGCGCCTCGCTGACCGAGCAGAAGCGCGGGGACGGCTTGGAACGCCGACCTCCGGTCGGCACAGCCCGCCGCAGGCGGGCGGACGGTGTAACGCTCGTCATTGGAATGGCTCCGCCGGGAAGGGAACGCCGCCAGTGCTCCCGGTGGGGCCTGGCAGCGCGGCGCGACAGCGCACCGACCCCCCCCTCGCCACTCCCTGCATGACCCGGAAGGGGGAAGCAACCCGGCCACCCACCACGTCAGGAATGGAATACTCGACCGCGTGAACCCCCGGCCCCGGCGCCCCCGCCGCTCGCTCCTCTACGTCCCCGCATCCAGCGAGCGGATGGTCGCCAAAGCCGCCACCCGCGGCGCCGACGTCCTGATTCTGGACCTCGAAGACGGCGTTCACCCCTCCCAAAAGGACGCGGCCCGCGAGCGGCTCCGGAAATCCCGGGCCGCGGCGGCCGCCGCCCGGGCGCTGGTCGCTCTACGGATCAACCCCCCAGCCGGCGCCATCGGACGCGCTGATCTCGAAGCCGCCGCGGACGCCGGCTTCGACGCCGTGCTCCTCCCCAAAGCGGAGACGGCGGAAGCCGCCTCCGAAGCGCGCCGAGCCCTCGGAGAAGCAACGCCGCTCTGGTTGATGATCGAGACCGCGCGCGGCGCGGCGAACGGCTTCGAACTCGCCCGTCAGCCGGGCGTGGAGGGATTGGTCTTCGGATCCGCCGACTACCGGCTCAGCATGGGCGCCCGGATGCGGCAGGACGAGTCCGAACTCGATTTCGCACGCCAGCGGATCCTGCTTGCCGCCCGCGCCGCCGGAATCCACTGTTGGGATGCGCCGTGGTTCGCCTTCCGGGACCTCGACGGTTTGTACCGGAGCTCCCGGCGCGCTGCCCAATCGGGTTTCGACGGCAAATCCGCCGTCCACCCGCTCCAGATCCCCGTCATCCACCAAGCCTTCGAGCCCACCCCGGCGGAGCGCGCTTGGGCGGAAAAGGTGGTTCACGCGATGGAGGACGCCGAAACCCGCGGCGTCGCGGTCGTCGAACTCGATGGCGAACTCCTCGAGGAACTCCACCTCCGCCAGGCGAGGCGGTTGCTCGCCAGGTAGCGCAGGCTGCCTGGGCCAAGTGACGTGAGCGCCGAGGCACCCACCGGGAGGAACCCTCGCGATCGGGTCCTCTTGCGCAGCTTCACCCGTCGCGAAAGGAATGGCGCTGCACGCACGTTGGCGTAGCGCAGCGTCATCGGCGCTGGTTTCGCGCTCCCGCGCGATGCCGGTCTGAAGGCCCCCACCGGGAGAAACCTTCATGATCGGTCCGCCTGCACACCCCGCCGGGCATGAAAAGGCGCGGACGCGGAACGCCGAAGGTGCAAGGTGGTGACGGCCGCACGGGAACGCCGGCCTCCGGCCGGCACAGCCCGCCGAAGGCGGGCGGCGGGAAGGATCCCCAGTTCCGAGGTGGTCCCTTCTCGGCGGGAATCCCAGCGTTCGGCGTAATCCGTACATGGGAGGGGCAGACACCGTTCGCAGCGCTGCGGGTCCCATGTCTGCGCCCCGTCAAGGCGGACGGCCAGGAACCGCCCGCGGCCCTGCGGGCCGCTGTGCCGGCCGGAGGCCGGCGTTCCAAGCCGTCCCCGCCAATTGCGCCGTCGGCTATTCGCGCTCTCAGGCCCATCCGCACTGTCGGCTTCCGGTCGCGGCTGCATTTTCACAGCAACTGGCGGCGTTCCCTGACCCGGCCGCCCTTCACGCACGACGGATGAACACGATTTCGCCCACTTGGTCAGCCCGTCGCCGCCGGCGTTCCGGAGCCGGATGACTGCGGCATCGGTTTCCGAGTCGCAAACGTGCTCCCTTCCCACCGCGCCACGACGGCCGGCGCGGCGCAGTGGCTCGCGACGTTCACGCTCGTCCGGATCGGATCAATCAGCGCGTCGATGCCGAGCAGGATGCCGAGTCCCTCCATTGGCAGGCCATGCCCCTGGAAGATGGCCGCGAGGATCACGAAGTTGGCGCGCGGAACGCCGGCCACACCCTTGCTCGTCACCTTCAGCGTCAGCAGGATGACCGCCTGCTGCTCCCACGAGAGCTCGATCCCGGCCGCCTGCGCGATGAACAGAGTCGCCATCCCCAGGTGAATCGTGCTGCCGTTCAGATTCAGGCTCAGGCTCAGCGGCGTAACCACTCCGAGGATGCGTCGCGGCACCCCGAATCGCTGCAGGTTCTCGAGGGTCTGGGGTAAGGCGGCGGCGCTCGATGTGGTCGCGAAGCCCACAAGGAACGGCTCGCGCGCGAAATGCGCGAACCGCCGCAGCGGAATGCCGCACAAGAACAGCCCTCCCGCCAGCACTGCCCCGAGGAAGAGCCCCTGCGCAAGCCAGGCGACGGCCGCGAACTCGGCCAGGCCCTCCAGGCCGGCGGAACCGCCTCCCGCGACCGCATTGGCGGCCGCTGCAAACACTGCCAGGGGCGCCAGGTACATGACGTAGTCGGTGTAGCGGAACGCGACTTCCGCGAGCGCATCGGCGAAATCCACCACCGGCCGGGCTCTGCTGCCCACCGAGAGGCAGGCAATCCCGAACACGAAACAGAACACGACGATCTGCAGCACGTCGCCCCTTGCCAGGGCGTCCACGATGCTCGTCGGAACGGCGTTTTGGAGGGCTTCGATGAAACCGGCCGCTTCCGGGAGTTCCATGCCGGGGGCCGCATCCAGCGACAGGCCGTCGCCCGGCCTGGTCAGCATCACGCTGAACCAGCCGAGCAGCAGAGCGATCGTCGTGGCGATTTCGAAGCAGACCACCGACTTCCAGCCCAACCGCCCCAGCGCGCCCATGGACCCGGCGCCGGCGATCGCCCGGATCAACACGCCCACCAGCACCGGGGCGATGATCGACCGGATCAGCCGCAGGAACAGGTCGCTCAGGAACTCGATCCGCTCCGCCAAGTGCGGCGCCCAGAGGCCGAGGCACACGCCCGCGGCCATCCCGATGAGGATCCACCAGGCAAGCGAGACTCTGGGGAGGCGGGGCACCGGGCGGGTCCGGCGCCCCAGCGTACCAGCGGTGACTCCCCGCCGACCCGCTCCCTGGGGCTCCGAGCATCGCGTAGCGGAAAGCTGTTGGGTTCGATGGCGCTGCCGGGAAGGGAGCGCCGGTCTTCAGACCGGCATAGCCCCGCATAGCGGGGCGGATCACGTACCGCCGACCGCGAAAAAGCGCGGGGACGGCTTGGAACGCCGACCTCCGGTCGGCACCGCGGCCCGACAGGGCCGCGACGGGCGCCTTGTGCGCTGCAAGGATGGCGCTACCCCTTTGCGCCGCTCATCGTTGCGGTTCGGTCGAAATACACCGGGTATTCCTCCCTCGCGCGTCTTGTCAGCCGGGCGCCTCTCCGCTCTCGGCGCGCACGCCACTTTATCCACCGGCTGCTAGCGAAGCGCTGCCACCACCTGTCCGAGCGCCGTCAACGACAGCTCCGAGAGGTTCAACCCGTCACCCCCCACGTTCCGTAGCAGGACCACCGCGGCGTCGGTCTCCGGTTCGATCCAGGCGGCGGCCCGGTAGCCGGCCACGCTTCCCCCGTGGCCATAGGCGGTGAACGAATTGCCGTCCGCGTCGTCAAGGCGACGGGCCATGAACCCGAAGCCGTAACCGCTTGCCAGATCCCCGGTGGCGAACGCCTTCGTCAGGTTTTCCTGACGGACGGACGACGGAATCACGTCGTCGAACGGTTCCCCCTCGACCCCGGTCAGAAACCGCAGGAACACTCCCAGGTCTTCGACCGTCGAGTAGAGCGCGCCGTTCGGCACCTTGTAGCCGCGCCCCGCGTGTTCCCGCGCCGGCGTTTCCGCATCGAGGCTGCCGTCGTCTTCCACCGTGAGTCCTTCCGCGATGCGGTCCTCAAGCTCCGGCGTCGGGAAGAAGGCGCTCGAGTCCATCCCGAGCGGGGCGAGGAGGTTCTCCGCGACGTGCGCCATGAAGGGCTCACCGGCAGCCCGCTCCACGGCGGCCCCGAGCATTGCGTAGCCGATGTTCGAGTACTGGTAGCGGGTTCCGGGTTCGTACTCGAACGAGGTTGCTTCGAGAGCACGGAGCGCCGTGTCGAGCCAGTCCTCCGGAGCCCCCACCAGGTAGCGCGGGAGGTCCTCCGGTTCGCGGGCGAGCCCGGCGGTCATGGTCGCGAGTTGGAAGATGCTCGGGCCGGGGGTCCAGGAAAAGGGATTCTGGACCTGCTCCAGCTCCGGCACGAACGTGGTCACCGGATCCCCGAACCGGGCCTTCCCGAGGTGGACGAGCTGCAGCATCGCCATGGCGGTCACCGGTTTCGTGATCGACCCGATCCGGAACAGATGATCGGCCCGGGCGGGGACCTGACCCTCGGTGTCCGCGAACCCGAACCCCTCCGCCACCAGCACGTCTCCGCCCACCACGATCCCGAACGCCGCCCCGCCGCGTCCGTCCTCCTCGATGATCCGGCGAACCTCTTCGGCGGCTGCAGCCGCCGCCTCCGGCGCGGAAGGCGGTTGCTCCGGCGCGGACTCGGGTCCGCAGGCTGCGATCGCCGCCCCGAACAGCACGAGAACCACCGCCCGCCGGCGGCTGGCCCGAAAGACGAAACGCGAGAGGAAGGACATGCCGCTGGGAACGATACCCGGGGAGGTCGCGCCGCCTGTCAGTAATTCCAGTTTTCGTGGGCCAGCGGGGCGCGGTCGAGTTCCGCTCGCCGGATGCGCCACTGTGGCAGGTGGCGGTCCATCAGGGCGTGAAACCGCTCGTTGTGGTGGCTCTCGACAAGATGCGCCATCTCGTGCACGAGGATGTATTCCAGGCAGGACGGCGGTTTCTTCGCCAGTTCGAGGTTCAGCCAGATCCGGCGCGCCCTCGGATTGCACGAGCCCCAGCAGGTCTTCATCCGCCCTGATTCGCACCTCGGCGACCTTCGCTCAGAGCCTTGGCGAAGACCGCACTGTCGTTCTCCCGGCGTTCCAGCCAGCCGCGGAGCAGGTCCGCTCCGACATTCCGGTTGTTCGGGCGGCTGGTCCAGTCGCCGAGGTAGCGGTACCCGAGCGCGTCCCGGAAGAACGCGATGACCCGCTCCTGGGTCCGCTTCTCCCGCTCGCCGACGGCGCTCACGCGGGCATCGCGGCGGGCTCGCCCCCATCCGGTGGCCGATACTCCACGAGCGCCGACCGGCCCTGGATGTCGACGATGCGGATCACCCGTTCTTGCCCCTCCGCGTCCGTCAAGCGCAATTCGTCACCCGGATTGAATGGGACCGGTTGAGGCTTCCCACCGTCCACGGCGATGTTGAAGGTGTACAGATACGTGCGGTCCAGCGGGTCCCGGATGGGATTGATCCACCCGGTAAGCCCCGGAACGGGGCCCGTAGCGTCGAAGAAAATCACCGATCCCCCGCCGGGGAGGGCTTCCAACGCCAAATAGAGGGATCCGTCGTCGGGAATCCAGCCCTCCTGCATGCAGGCGCGGAACCCGTCCCGCGCCGCGAACACCGTCATGGGAAGGTGTGTCGAGTGCAGTTCGATGCTCGCCATGCCGTCTTCATCCGTGATCGCGCGCTTCCAGGTTTTGTCGGGGAACATGACTAACAACGCGACTTCGGACACGGGTACGCTTCCGGCGTGGGCGACGACGACGCTGCGAATGCCGTTTCTTCCGGCGAGCGTCGGGCGACGGATCGTTACTTCGAATCCTCCCGAGGCGGAGAACTCCGGCTCTGGCAGTCCGGCGTTCAGGCAGCGGCGGATCATGTCCACTGTTCCGGTGCCGGTTTTCTCGATGGTCCCGTTGAGATAGAGCGGCGTGGCCATCAGCGGGTTCCTCGCGATCGAGCGGTGTGCCCGTTTCAGTTGTGCGATCGTCAGGCCAGGAGGCAGTGTGCCGGAGTTCATGACGAGCAGGCGGTCCGCAAACAGCATGACCTGGACGCTGTCGTTCGTCGTGTAGTCGCGGTGGGCTACTGCGTTGACGATGGCCTCGCTGACGACTTCCTTCGGTATCTCGTACGTTCGGGGAGCCCGGATGCTGTCCGCCCGGGTTCCGATATGAAGGGCGATCTTGCTGAGCACGAAATCCACGGCCTGATCTACGAGCTCGAACAGATTCCCCTCAAACCTGCCGTGAGCGGGAATCGGCTTGGCCACCTGCCGCCCGTGGAAGTGGGCGCAGGTGACGCCCGAGGAGATCAGGAAGCGCTGCGGTCTTCGCCCGAACAGCAGTACCGCGGCGTTCGTCAGCCTGCCGTCTAGACGCAGGCCCAGGTGGTCCAGCAAATCCTCCGGGGCCGTGTTCTCCGGCAGCGGGAACTGACGGACTTGGCGCGCATTCCGGAGAAACACGGTAATCCGATCCAGGTCGAGGTCGTCCATCGTCGCCTCTTCACAGGGAGTGGCGTCGAACGGTCCGAATCTGAGGAGCCCCTTCGTTTCCAGGTACGCGACCAGCGCCGCGTAGAGACCGGTTCGCAGTTCCTCCGGGCTGTCGAAGCGTTTGCGGATCAATACCGATTCCGCCTTCCGGATCAGCGCGCGCATCTTCGGGTGACGCTCGCGCTCCCCGGCTCCCTTCAGGAAGATCAGGCGGGGTTTCTCAAGCGCCGTGGCCTGATCAAACTCTCGTTCGGTCGGAGACACCCCCTCAGCGTCTTCGAAGCCGTACTCATCACCGAACAGCCCCACATACAGCTCGCACTTGGCGACCTCGTCCAGGTAGAGCTCGTCCGGCCTCTGGTCCGTCGCCGGTACGTCCTCGAACACGAACATCTCGAAGCGCTGCCCCAGCAGGGGATCGTCCCGCACATAGTCCCGCAGCGCAGTCCGTTCGTCCGCGAACTCCCGCTGGACGCTGCTGATGAAGATGCGGATCTTGCCGATCATGACGCCGCCGCCTGCTTCCCGGCGTCCGGCCCGACGAGTCTAATCCGGCCGGTGAAGAGCTGCTGCATCATCCCTTGCTTGAGGGCGCGGGTCTTGTCACGGCGTTGCTCCAGAGCTGTGATCTCGGCGCCCATGTCGACGAGTAAAGCTGGGATTCTTCAGAGCCATCGTGGGTTCATCGGAAGGAAGGTCGGGAGCAAATCAATCGCGTGACGGGAAGAGTACGACCTTCAACCAGGGTTGGGAATGGAAGGAACTGGTACATCCGGGTGCTTGGCGCCGCGCCGTTTCGCCCGCCTCCGGCGGACGATGCCGACCAGAGGTCGGCGTTCCAAGCCGTCCCCGCGCTTTTTCTCGTTCGGCGCCCGGCCGTTTCGTTGCGCTGTCGCGCCGCGATGCCGGTCTGGAGACCGGCGGTCCCTGAACGGCGTCCCGTGCGGCCGGATGGCGTTCCCCTTCGCACTGCTAGGATCGGGGCCGATGCAGCAGTCAGCCCTGATTCTTCCCCTGTTGATGGGTGTCGCCGCCGTCGCCGGCGGCCAGGAAACCGGGGAGCGGATGGTGCGGGTGACCGAGGGTACGAACTTCGCGGTTGCGGCGTCGCCGGACGGCGAGCGGCTCGTCATGGATCTGCAGGGGACGCTGTGGTCGCTGCCGGCGACCGGGGGTCCGGCTGAGGCGCTCACTGACGGTCTCGGCGATGACCGGCTGCCCGATTTCCACCCCGAAGGCGACCGCGTCGCCTACCAGTCGTTCCGGAGCGGAACCTGGGACATCTGGCAGTTGGCGCTCCCCGCGGGAGAGCCCGAGCAGCTCACCGATACCGAATTCGACGACCGCGAACCCGCCTGGTCCCCCGACGGCAACCGGATCGCCTTTTCCTCCGACCGCTCGGGGAGCTACGACATCTGGATCCTGGATGTAGCGACCGGTGAGGTGACGCCGGTCACGAGCACTCTCGGCAACGAATCGCATCCGGCCTGGACCCCGAGCGGTGACGGCCTCGTCTTCGTGGAGACCCCCGAGGGCGAAGCGGAGGGCACGGTGCAATGGCTTTCCCTTAAATCGGAAGGCGATCCGGGCGCGGTTCCCGGGACCGCCGGAAACGTCGCCGCTCCGGCGGTGAGCCCTGACGGGGCGCAGGTGGTTTTCCGGCGTCTCCAGTACGAGGGACTCACGCAGATGGGCACCCGTTTCGACATCGGGACCGCGAGCGAGTGGGTGCTGGCGCCGCTCTCCGGGGAGGCGGAGGCGTCCGAGACGAGCGACGAAACGGCCGCGCCGCGAGTCCTCGCCGGGGCGGGCGAGGATCTGTTCCCCTTCCGGCCTCAGTGGTTGGACGGCCGGACCCTGCTCTATACCGCCGACGGCGGAATCCGGCGACTCGACGTTGGACCTCCGCCGGACGATCCCGAAGCAGCTACGAGCGCCTCCGCGGAGGCGGTTGCCGAGGCCATTCCCATGTCCGCCGAGTTGGGCGTTCGCCGTCCTCCCGAGCGCCGCGGCCGGATCCGCACCGATTCAGCGGAGAATCTTCCGGTCCGGGGCATTATCCGTCCGAGCGTCAGTCCGGACGGGACCCGGCTTCTCTACGCCGCTCTCGGCGACATCTGGACGGCGCCGCTCGATGGTTCGGAGGCCCCGCTCCCGCTGACCCGCGACACCTGGCTCGACACCGACCCGGTGTGGTTGCCGGACGGGAGGGGTGTGCTCTTCGCGAGTGACCGCGGCGGGACGATGGACATCTGGGAAAAACAACTGGGTTCGGGACCCGGCGCGGGACTCATTCAGCTCACCGCGCGGCTCGGGGCCGAGGTGAGTCCGGCGGTAACCCGCGACGGGTCCCGCATCGCCTGGCTGGATGAGCGGGGAAACCTGCGGGTCACGAGCCGGGACCTTGACTCCGGCCCGGACTCCGAGCAGGAGGAGGTGACCATCTATACCGCGCGTCGGGGCGCCGGGATGCCCAGTTGGTCCGCCGACGGAGAGACCATCGCCCTCGCGAGTCTGGTCCCGTTTTCCTCCCGCTACCGGGAGGGGCGGAACCGAATCGCGCTCGTCGCCGCGAGCAGCGGAGAAGCGCGGCTCCTCGAGGAACCCGCAGGCAGTTTCGGCACGCGCGATTCGGACGGGCCGGTGTTTTCGCCGGACGGGCGACGGCTTGCGTTCGCCTTGGGTGGGGGACTCGCGATTCTCCGGCTCAACGCTGCCGGCGAGCCCGAGGGGCCCCCGGAGACCGTCTTCGAGGGGCCGGTGGATTTCCCCTCCTGGACTCCGGACGGGAGCGCGATCGTCGCCGTGTCAGGGGCGGAGTTGCGGCGCATCGAGGCCGACGGCAGCGGTTCCGGGACCATCCGTTTGCGCCACGAATTTCCGCTCGCGGCTCCGTCGGGCACGCTCCTCATTCACGACGTCGGGGTGCTGGATGTCGAGAAGGGAGAGGTCCTGCCCGCTCAGGATGTCCTGATCGAGGCTGGCCGCATCGTCTCCGTAACCCCGGCCGGCGAGCCGCCGCCGGAGGAGATGCGGGTCGTGAACGGGGACGGGGCCACCTTGATCCCCGGGCTCATCGAGATGCACACCCACCCGATGACCCCGGCCTTCGGCAATCGTTTCGGGCGCGCCCATCTCGCCTACGGCGTGACGACGGTACGGGTTCCCGCTGCCGCCACCTACCGGGTTATCGAGGAACGGGAATCCATCCTGGCCGGGCTGCGCGTCGGCCCGCGGATTTTCCTTACCGGCCTCACCCTCGATGGGAGCCGCATCTATTACCCGGGCGCCGCCGCACTCTCGAGCGGACAGGCCATGGACGCCGCCCTCCAGCTCGCCCGCGAGTTGGAGTACGACGTCGTCAAGACGTATGTCCGGCTCGACGACGAGTCGCAGCGGCAGGCCATCCGCCGCGCCCAACGGCTGGGCGCCTTCGTGACGTCCCATGAGCTGTACCCGGCGGTCCGCTACGGGGTGAACGGCCTGGAGCACGTCAAGGGCACTTCGCGCCGCGGCTTCTCGCCGAAGATGACGGACCTCGGCCGCTCCTACCAGGATGTCAGGAGCCTGATTGCCGAGTCGGGAGTGTTCTTTACCCCGACCATGCTCATCTATGGCGGCTGGGAGTTGGCGCTCGCCCGCGAGCCCGATCTCGTCTCGTCCGACCGTCGCATCCAGGCGTTTCCGGCGTGGCTCGCCTCTTCGCTCACGGCCGTGGGGGAGGCAGGGGGAGGCCCCCACCGGGAGAACTGGCGCGAGGCTCGAATCTCGCGCAGCCTTGCCCTGATGCGTCCCATGTGGGAGACCGTCACCTCCATCGCGGACGCGGGCGGCCGCGTCATCGCGGGGACGGATACGCCGATCATGCCCTACGGGCTCGGGTTCATCGTGGAAGTCGAACAGTTGGCCGAAGCCGGACTTGGTCCTGCCGAGGCCCTGCGGGCGGCGACCCTGACGGCCGCCGAAGCGCTTGGGCTGGCAGGAGAGCTGGGTGTCATCGCGCCTGGCGCCCTTGCCGATCTGGTACTGCTCGACGGCAATCCGCTCGATGACATCCGCTACCTGCGGCGGGTGCGCGCGGTGCTCGCGGGCGGCCGGCTCGCTACGTTGGATCAACTTCTGGGGTTTTGACAGCAACGTATTTCGGGGGGAGTCCGCCGCCGGGGTCGTGTGATACCTTCGCTGACTCAACGGGGTTGGGCCTACTCACGACGCACCGCGGCAAACCCGCCCGCACCAAACGAAAGGAATCAGGATCGAGCATGACCAAGGTGGAACTCATCACGACACTGTCAGAGTTTGCTGGAATCAATCGGCGCGAGACGGCCGCGATTCTCGACGGACTGCGCGACCTCGCCATCGAGGAACTTCGGGCTGGCAACGGGTTCGTGATTCCCGGAGTCGTCAAGTTCTCGGTTGCCCACCGGGAAGCGAGGATGGGCCGCAACGTCCGCACCGGGGAGGCGATCGAGATCCCCGCTCGGGACGTAGTGCGATGTAAGGTTTCGCGCCCCTTCCAAGCCGACTGCTGCGACTAGCCTTCCGGATCGAAGCCCCGCCGCCGCGGGGGACCCGGTGGCATTCCGCCGAGGTCCTGACGTGTCCCGGTTGCATGGATTGCCCGCAAACGGTTGACTCTGTCTCCCTAGAGCGAGGACATCGATTCGTTGACCACCGGCCGGGCTGAGCGGGTTTCAGGGGCGTCGCCCGCGCTCTATCCGGCCGCCGACCTCTCGGGGTATCGGGACGATGCCGCGCTTTGGCGCAGCGTGCCCATGGAGTTGGTGCGGCGCCACCGTTTCGTTCCGCTGGCCGAAGACGGCGAGCGCCTCTCCATCGTGGTGGCGCCCCCGGTAGCCGAGTCCGCAGTGGACCGGCTCGAGCTGCTACTCCGGCGCCCTGTCGTCGTGCACGTAGGCGACCCGGTGCAGATCGATGCGATCATCGAACGGAACACCAACTCCAGTTTCCTGCTGGACCGGGCGTCCGAGGATCTGCGGATCGAGAGGTTGGGACGTGGTGACGGAGAGTCCGGCCCTCCCCTCATTTCGCTCGACACGCTGGAAGGCGGCCAGACCGGGAGTCCCGTGGTCCGATTGGTGGATTCGCTGCTGCTGAACGCCGTCGAGCGGCGCGCCACCGACATCCACATCGAGACGAAGTCCGGCGAGGTCGTCCTGAAATATCGGGTGGACGGCATTCTCTATCCGGCGATGGAGCCGGTGGACCGCGCGCACCACCAGACCATCGTCGCGCGGCTCAAGGTGATGGCGGAGCTCGACGTCGCGGAACGCCGGGTACCGCAGGATGGGCGGTTCCGGGCGGCGCTTCCCGGGGATTCCGACAGCGGTCCCCGCACCGTCGATTTCCGGGTTTCCGTCATGCCCAGCGTGCACGGCGAAGACGTCGTGATCCGGGTGCTCGACAAGCGCAGCCTCGGGAGCCGTTTCGAGGCCCTTTCCCTGGAGGCGCTCGGATTCTCCGGCCGGGAGTTGGGGCTCCTCCGCGAACACGCACGCCGACCCTTCGGAATGCTGCTCGCCACGGGTCCCACCGGGAGCGGCAAGACGACGACCCTCTACGCCGTGCTCTGCGAGATCGCGACCCCGGAGGAAAAGATCGTGACTGTGGAGGACCCCGTCGAATACGAGATTGCGGGAGTCACCCAGGTTCCGGTGAACGAGAAAAAGGGCCTCACGTTCGCGCGCGGTCTCAGGTCCATCCTGCGCCACGACCCGGACACCATCATGGTGGGCGAGGTTCGCGATCCGGAGACGGCCTCGATCGCCGTTCAGGCAGCCCTGACCGGCCATCTGGTCCTCACCACAGTGCACGCCAACCACGCGCTCGACGTGGTGGGGCGCTTCCTGCACATGGGGGCCGACCCTCACAATTTCGTTTCTGCGCTGAATTGCATCGTCGCTCAGCGGTTGGTCCGGGTGCTGTGCCGCGAGTGCCGTCAGCCGGTTCCGCCCGATGCGGCCGAGCGGGAGGCCCTGACGGAGCTCGCATCGAGACCGGACCGGCTCTTCCATCCGCGGGGCTGCCGGAAATGCGACGGAGCGGGGTACCGGGGACGAACGGTGGTAGCCGAGATCCTGTCGCTCAGCTCTCGGGTTCGGGAACTCATCCTGGCACGCCAGGGAGGACCCGCGATCCGAGCGCAAGCCGAAGCGGAAGGGATGGTCTCGCTGCGCCGAAATGCCCTCGAACTCGTGGCGCGCGGGGTGACGACTCTGAGCGAGGTCGATCGGGTAACGGCCCGTGACGTCTAGCCTGCTTTTGGAACCGGGAGGTCGCGGGTGACCCTTTCCTGCGAATCAGCCGTGGGACGGGACCCACCGCCTCGATCGGATCTCGTGGCGCGGCTCCTGTCCCGGGACCAGCTCTCTCCCGACGCCCAACTGCTCCGCTTCGGAAGTGAGGCGCCGCTTCGGGCTCTGCCAGGCCAGTTCACCATGGTGCGAGTCGAAGGCGGAGGGTTGCTGCGGCGGCCCTATTCCTTCTGCGACCTGCTGGAGGACGGTGCGTTCACCCTGCTGGTCAAGGAAGTTGGCGTGGGAACCCGGGCCCTCATGAATCTGCCGGTCGGCGGGGTCGTGTCCAGTCTGGGCCCGCTCGGAACCACGTTCGATCTTCCCCCTCCGGACCTGACGCCGGTCGTCGTCGCCGGCGGGGTGGGGATCGCCCCCTTCGTGCTCTTTTGCCGCCGCCTGGCTGAGAGCGGGCGCCGAGGGATCGTGTTGCTTGGAGGGAGGCGTCGTCCCGACCTCTATCTCCGGGAAACCTTTGAGAGTTTCGGGATGGACGTCCGCGTCGCGACCGAGGACGGAAGCGCCGGCCACCACGGGCGCGTAACGGAGTTGCTCGACGCGGCCCTCAAGGAAGGCCGGCCGCAGCTCTACTCCTGCGGTCCGACAGGAATGCTGCTTCGCGTCGCGGAGGCAGGGGCCGACGCCGGCGTTCCCCATCAGGTCTCGATCGAGCGCCGGATGGGCTGCGGGATGGGGTGTTGTCTGGGTTGCGTCGTCTGGGCCCGACCGCCGTCCGGTGGCCCGGAGGAATACCTGCGGAGTTGCACCGAAGGACCGGTGTTCGACGCCGGAACAATCGCGTGGGACCAGGATCCCCATCCTCTCTAGCAGCCCGTGGAAAACGCACCCCGCATGGCCGCCGTCACGCGAGACGCGCGAAATCTACGGAATTCTTCGGATGCGGGGCGCTTTTCCCCCGGGCGAGCAGCCTGTGGACAAAGTCACGCGGCATTCGAGCGGCGATGCATCCCGGCTGGCCCCCACCGGGAGAACTGGCCGCCCCGCTTCGCGTGGCTCATCGTTGCGCTTCGGTCGAAATACACCAGGTATTCCTCCCTCGCGCGCCTTGTCAGCCGGGCGCCTCGCCCCCACCGGGAGACTGGCCACTCTCGGTGCTCACGTCACTTTGTCTACAGGCTGCTTGTGGCGCGAATCGCTACGCGATTCACTCCACCGGTTTTCGTGGGGAGGGGAAACCCCTCCCCACGCTCCACCCCTGCGGCGCTCCGCGCCGCTGGCTCGCGATGGGCGACTTCCGCCACCGGTCTCCAATGACTCCCGTCGCCTTGCCACCGGTCGACATGGGAGTGGAAATCGCCGGTCTGAAGTTGCCCACGCCCCTGATTGCCGCCAGCGGAACCTTCGGCTACGGCGACGAGTACCAGCAGGTGGCGGACTACGACTGCATCGGAGCGATCTCGGTCAAGGGGCTCTATCTGGAGCCCCGGAAGGGATGTCCGCCCCCGAGGATCTGGGAAACCCCGTCCGGCATGCTGAATGCCATCGGGCTTCAGGAGGTCGGAATACGGCGTTTTCTGGCCGAGAAGCTCCCGGTGGTCCGGGCTCTCGGCAAGATCGTCATCGCCAACATCTGCGGCAGTTCGCTCGCCGAGTACGGCGAGTTGTCGAGGATCCTCGACCAGGCGGAGGGTGTTGCCGGCATCGAAGTGAACATTTCCTGCCCCAACGTCGCCGAGGGCGGGATTGAGTTCGGATGCGACCCGGACATGGCGGCGCGGGCTACCGAGGTGGTGCGCCGGGGAACCCGGCTGCCGGTGATTCCGAAACTCAGCCCCAGCGCCAGCGACATGGCCGCCATGGCGCGCCGGGTCGCGGACGCGGGAGCCGATGCGGTGTCCCTCATCAACACCATCCCCGCGATGGCGGTGGATGTGGAGACCCGGCGGCCGCGGCTCGCCAATGGTGTGGGGGGACTCTCGGGCCCTGCGATTCGTCCCATTGCGGTCCGCATGGTGTGGGAGGTGGCGCGGGGCAGCCGGCTTCCGGTAATTGGGATGGGAGGAATCGCGAACGCCGAGGACGCCCTCGAGTTCCTGCTTGTCGGGGCCGCGGCGGTGCAGATCGGCACCATGAACTTCGTGGACCCCGGGGTCTGGCGGCGCACTTTCGACGGCCTGGCCGCGTATTGCCGGCGGCACGAGGTTCCAGCGGTGCGCGCACTGACCGGCGCGATGTTGCCTGCGGCGGGATCTCGGAACGAGTCTGGCGCATGACGGTTTCCCCGGGAGGCGCTGACGCCGCCGCTCCGCCCGTACCCGAATGGGTGGCCCCGCCCGGCGCCGGGGAACTGGTGGTCGCCGTCGACACGGCGTCGCTCGACGAGGCGATGCGTCTCCGGGACGCTCTCGCCGGCGCCGCCTCGTTCTACAAGGTGGGGAAGGAACTCTTCACGGCGGCCGGACCGCGCGCGGTCTCCGAGTTTGCTTCGGTGGGACGTGTGTTCCTGGACCTCAAGTTCCACGACATCCCGGCAACGGTCGCCGGTGCGGTGCGGGCCTCGGCGTCCTCGGGCGCCAGCATTGTGGATGTCCATGCTTCGGGGGGTAGGCCGATGCTCGAGGCGGCGGCCCGCGCCGCCCGGTCCGCCCCCGCGCCGCCGCTGCTGCTCGCGGTAACCGTCCTGACCCACTTCGACCGGGAAAGCGCCGCCGAGGTGTATCCCGGGGTATCCATTGCGGACCAGGTATTGAGTCTCGCGCGTCTTGCCCGGACGGCTGGGTTGGGAGGCGTGGTCGCTTCCGCCGCCGAAGCGGAAGCACTCCGTAGTAATTTCGGCGCCGATTTCGTGCTGCTCGTGCCGGGGGTCCGCCCCCGCTGGGCGGCGGACACGCATGACCAGCGCCGGGTTGCAACCCCCGGAGAGGCGGCGCGGCGAGGGGCGAACTACATCGTTGTAGGCCGGGCCATCACGAGGCATGCCGACCCCCGGACGGCTGCGCTTCGGATCGTCGAGGAAACCCGTGGCTGACAGGGGTGTGGTTTCGATCCGAAACACGCAGCCGCAAGCCAAGAAAGCCCGGGTCTATCGTTGACTTAGCCAAGAGCGTTCCGATAGCCTTTGGGGTGGCTGTTGATTCGCTGTCCCCGGAGGTTTTCCTTGTGAGAAAAGCCATTGCCACCTTGCTGTTGCTGTCTCTCGCGACGGTAGCTCTCGGGTTCGCCGTGTCCGCGTGCTCCAAGGCACCGCCACCGCCGCCGCCGCCGCCTGAGGAGCCACCGCCGCCACCGCCACCGCCGCCGCCGCCGCCGCCGCCGCCGCCACCGCCGCCGCCGCCACCGCCGACGGAGCGGGACATGTATCTCGACACGGACATGATGGAGCTCCAGAGGAACCTCTCGGACGTTCACTTCGCGTATGACGAGTCCGAGTTGACCGATGCCTCCAGAAGCGCGCTTCAGGCCAACTCGGCTTGGCTGCAGCGGCCCTATGTCTCGGCGCAGATCCAGATCGAGGGACACTGCGACGAGCGTGGCACCGTGGAATACAACCAGGCGCTCGGTGAGCGCCGGGCACGCGCTGCCTACGACTACCTCGTATCGCTCGGGGTTCCGGACAGCCGGATCGAGATGGTGAGCTACGGGAAGGAGCGCCCGCAGTGCACCGAGAGCGACGAGGACTGCTGGCAGCGGAACCGTCGCGCCCACTTCATGATCACGGCCAAGTAGAGACTTCCGCTTCCGAAAGCGCCCCGGTCGAAAGACCAGGGGCGCTTTCTTCTTTGTATCGGACCAGGTCTGAGGGCTCCTCTGGGGCTCAACAGCCTGCGGACAAAGTCACGCGGCCCGGGCACAGCCGCCGGTCAGGGAGCCCCTACCAGAAGAAGTGCGGGGGCGGCTTGGAACGCCCGCCTCCGGCCGGCATTGCGCGGAAGCGCGAAACCCGCGCCGATGACACTGCGCGCTGCCAACCCGAATCAGGACGCGCCCCGCGGGAGGATCAGCCGGGCTGTAGTTCGGGATCTCTCACGGACTTTCGCAAGAGCCCGTGACGCTTCATCTTTTCGTGAAGCGTCGTGGGGTTCATCTGGAGGGCCTGAGCGGCGCGCTTCTGATTTCCCCGGGCCCGCCGGAGCGCCCGTTCGATGAGCGTCTTCTCGATCTCGGCGATCACTTCCTTGAGAGGGCGGGAGCCGATGTTCTCGGCGCGCGGCGTCCCACCGTCGGGCGGCGCGCAGAGCGTTTCGGGCAGGACGGTTCCGGAGAACCGGGACACCCGGGCGGTGGCCACCGCGCGCTCCACCCACGTGCGGAGTTCCGCCGTGTTTCCGGGCCAGTGGTACGTGCCGTAGGCCTCGACCGTCGCCCCCGAGATCCCGAACGGAGGATCTCCCGACACTTCGCAAGCCCGCTTCAGGAAATGCAGGAGGAGGGCCGGGATGTCCTCCCGACGCTGTCGTAGCGGCGGGATCCGGATGGTGGCCGTCTCCAGACGCTTGCACAGTGTTCGCGAGAACGCGCCGGACCGCACTCTTGCCCGGAGCTCGGGGGTGGCGGAAACGAGCAGCCGGAATGGGGGCGGCCTGCGAACGGCGTCGTCGAGAGTGGCCTGATCTCCCGGGTGGAGCTGCTCCACGCCACTCAGATAGAGGCTCCCCGGCCGGTGGAGACTCTCCGGCCGGCTGGGGAGGTTCCCCGAGCCGGATTCGCGGCCGCCTCGCCTCAGCCTCGCAAGGATTGTCCCGAGTCCTCCCGCCGGGAGGCTCGCCGCCTGAAGCGGGAGGAACGGAAGCGACGATTGGCGGCCGAGTCGATGCACGAGTTCGGCGGCCAGACGCCGGCCACTGCCCGGTTCGCCGACGACCAGCACGGGCCCGTCCGAGAAGGCGGTCGTGGTGATGGCGCTGCGGACCTCGGCGGCCTCGTCCGAGCAGCCGATCCAGTCCTCGAGTCGGGTCGCGGCGCGGAGCTCGTCCCGCAGAATGCGGTTCTCCCGCAGAAGGCTCCGATATCCGAGTTCGGCCTCGAGGGCGGTGAGCAGCGCTTCCCGGCGGACCGGAGCGGACACGAGTCGCGGGCGTCCGGGTCCAAGTCCCGCGAAATCCGGCTTGGCCGTCTCAGCGCCGGCGAGCACGATGGTCGCCGTTTCGGGGCAGATCCCGTGCAGGCGTTCCAACATTGCGCGCACGGGCGCCGGGGTCGCCGTCGCGTCCACGATCACTACCGAGGCTCCGTGGAGCGGCTCCTCTGCCGTTTCGTCCAGCACTGAGGGCAACCGTTCAACCTGCCACGACTCCTCGGTAAGGAACTGGACGGTGTCCCGCGCCGCCCCGCTGTCCCCGATCACGACAGCGACGCGGTCCGTGGCCGCGACCGGCGCCTTGGGGATGAGGGCGGGTGCGGCGAGGGACATGGGTACGCGGGAGAGCCCGGCCTCCTTCCTTCACGATTCCCTCGCCCCGAAGCCCGGAAACGATTCCGAACTAAAGGAACGCTCTCAGCGGGGAATGGTTCCGCCCAAAATTCCTTGCTAACAGCCGGTGGTGGAACCCGGGTGAGCGCCGAGCCCGCCAGTTGCTGTGCAAATGCAAGTCCCACGGGTACGCGAGCGATCCGGATAGCGCCGCCGGTCAGGGAGCCCCCACCGGGAGAACTGGGCCGACCTTTGGGCAGTTCTCCCGGTGGGGCCCGGCACAGCCCGCCGCAGGCGGGCGGAGTCGCGTATCGCCAAACACCGGGAGGGTGCCCGTCTCGGCACTGTCCTCATCCCGGAGGTGGCGTTCCCGGCCGGCGGGACATCAAGAATTGGAAGACGGTGCGGCACTCACGTTGGCGTGGCGCAGTGTCATTGGCGCTGGTTTCGCGTCCCCGCGCGGTGCCGGCCGGAGGTCGTTTTCCAAGCCGTCCCCGCGCTCCTTCTGGGTCGGCTGTACGCGGCTTCGCTGCGCTTGCGCGCAGCGGTGCCGGCCCCACCGGGAGAACTGGGCCGGTTGGGTTTCGCCACCGGCTGTCAAGCAGGTTGTCGGGCCCCGGCCGCAACCTCCAGGAAAAGGGCGTGGATGCGCGTATCGGTCGTCAGTTCCGGATGAAAGGTCGTGGCAAGCACCCGCCCTTCCCGGACGAAAGCCGGCTGTTCGCGCCACTTCGCGAGCACGTGCACGTCCGGTCCGGTGGCGCTGATGATCGGCGCTCGGATCATGACCAGGGGCAAGTCCGGCTCACCCAGCTCGGGGCAGGAAGTGGCCCCGAGGTGGCTCTCCAACTGGCGGCCGTAGCCATTTCGCTGGATCTCGATATCGAGCAGCCCAAGCGACTTCTGGGGCGGATTCTCGACGGCGCGGGCCAGGAGAATGGCTCCCGCGCAGGTCCCGTACAGCGCGCCTCCGCGCCGATGGAAGGCCTGGAGGGGTTCGAAGAGATCCTCCTCGAGGAGGAACTTCAGCATCGTCGAGCTTTCTCCGCCCGGGATGATGAGCCCGTCGAGTCCGTCGAGCGCCGGAGCCCTGCGGACCTCCACCGCGTCGACGCCGAGTCGCTGCAGTACCGCCGCGTGCAGCGCGAAGCTCCCCTGGAGTGCGAGTACCCCGATGCGCGGCGGAGACGAGGGCCGGACAGACTCCAACCGGGTCGGCTCGGTCATCCTCGGAGAATCGCTCCCATGTTCACTTGATTACGGCGTGCGCGCGCGAAATCCTGCGGAACTGCGCCTCGGGCGAGTGGACCTCCGAAGACAGTCCGCGCGAAGCGTCGCCATTAACAGCCTGTGGTGAAACTCCCGCGGCATTCGAACGGCGATGCATCCCGGCTGAAACGTGCCGCTTTGCGGCACTCATCGTTGCGTTTCGGTCGGAATACACCCGGTATTCCTTCCTTACGCGCCTTGTCAGCCGGGCGCCTCGCCGTTCTCGGTGCTCACGCCAGTTCCACCACAGGCTGTTAACCCGGGACCCCACCCCGCCCCGTTCGCGCTCTAGTTACCGCGCGTCTGCAGCAACTCTTCCTCCGGCATCGTGGCGATGTCGAGGCCCCGCATCGGCTCGCCAAGGCCCATGGAAACTTCGACCAGCGTTGCCGGATCCCGGTAGTGGGTTACCGCTTTCACGATGGCCTTGGCGCGCACTTCGGGATCCGTCGACTTGAAGATCCCGGACCCGACGAAGACGGACTCCGCTCCGAGCTGCATGCAAAGTGCTGCGTCGGCCGGTGTCGCCACCCCTCCCGCCGCAAAGTTCGGCACGGGGAGGCGTCCGTCGCGCGCCACCATTCGCACCAACTCGTAGGGGGCGCGGAGTTCCTTGGCGGCGGACATCAGTTCGTCGTCGGTAAGGATCGTGAGGTGGCGGAGTTGGTTCTTGATCTGGCGCAGGTGCCGCACGGCCTCCACGATGTTGCCGGAGCCCGCTTCGCCCTTGGTGCGAATCAGCGCCGCCCCTTCTCCGATCCGGCGGAGCGCCTCTCCGAGATTGCGGCAGCCGCACACGAAAGGCACTTCGAACGAATGCTTGTCGATGTGGTTTTCCTCGTCGGCCGGCGTCAGCACTTCGCTCTCGTCAACGAAGTCAACTCCCATCTCCTGAAGAATCTGAGCCTCCACGAAGTGGCCGATGCGCACCTTGGCCATCACCGGAATGCTCACCGTCTCAATGATTTCCCGGATCTTCTCCGGGGAGGACATCCGGGCCACGCCGCCGTCCCTGCGGATATCGGCCGGCACCCGCTCGAGGGCCATCACGCTCACCGCACCGGCGTCTTCCGCGATGCGCGCCTGATCGGCATTGGTGACGTCCATGATCGCGCCGCCCTTCAGCATGTCGGCGAGACCCGTCTTCAGTCGGAATTCCGTGCTCATACCATTCTCCTGAACGGACTTGCCGCCCGTCGAAAGCGTGGGCCGATTCGTCCTGTCCGTCGGCTGTCAGGCCGTGGCCCGATCAGGAACTTTACTCCCCCACGTCCGGTGGATGCGTGCCACGGCGATCCCCGTGATGATGAGGACCGCTCCGGCGATCTTGGCTGCCTGGAGGGATTCTCCGAGCCACAGCCACGAGATCAATATCGAGGGTATGGGCAGGACATTCGAGTAGACGCCGGTGAGTGTCGGTCCTACCCGGCCGGCCGCGTACACCCACAGCATGTTCCCCAGACCGATGGCGGCGATCCCGGAACCGAGCGCGGCAGCCCACCACTCCGGCGGCGCCGCCCGGAAGTCGGCCAGGGTCAGCAGGAAGGGACTGGGCAGCAACAGGAGGACCGAGGCGACCGCCGAACTCCAGGCGGTGACGCGCAGGGCGCCGTACTTGCGCACGAGGGAGGCGCCCCGGACGGTGTACACCGACCAGCCGAGCATCGCGGCGAAGAGTGCGACGTTGCCCAGGTGGGCGCTCAGGTCCTGTTCCGCCCCGGAAACCAGCACGATTCCGGCCATGGTGAGAACGAGGCCAAGGGCGGTGTGCTGGCAGAAGGGTTCGACTCGCGTCACCCAGGCGAGGACCGCGATGGCAACCGGGGTGAGGGCGAGGATCAGCGCCGAACTGGTGGCCGAAGAGGCATCCGTTCCGTGGATGAACCCGACCTGGAAGACGACGTGACCGGCCACGCCCAGCACGAAAATACGGCCGGTGTCGCGCCATTCGAATCTCCTCGGCGCCGGAGTCCTGCTCACGGCGAAGAGGAGGACGAGAGATGCGGGAACGATCCGCGCCAGATTGAACGCGTAGGGGTCACCCAGCCCGACTCCGTACTTGACGATGCTGAGGCTTGCCGCCCAGGCGAGGACGACGATCGCGAGCGCCGCCTCTGCCCGTCGTGCGTTCCGGGCGCGGGGGGATGCCACGGGAACGCTCTGGATCACCACAGATACTGTATTCGGCCCCCCGCGCCCGAACCGCCCGGCGCTGCGCGCCGGAAATCGCAACTCCCTTGCCCGCCGTTGGCGGGCGGCGGCGAGTTCCGATTCACGTTGCCTTTTTGAGAAAGGGGAGGGCCCCTTTCACACTTGCCCCCGAACTGACGGCCGCGAACCAAGTTCGCTGTCGTCAGTGGGCCGCGCAATCCGGGGGGCGCCGCCGGAACGGTCCGGATTACGGCGGGTACGGGGTTCGGCCGCGGCATCGGGTCGGTGGGTGCGGTGCGAAGGCCCCGCACGCCACGCCTACATCATCCGCTGGACGATGCGGTCGCGCTGTTCCTGGGTGATTGCCTCGGGGACGTGGGAAACCGGCGGAGCCCCGCCGTCCAGAATCGGCTCGAGCGCGTGCAGCGGCTGGACGGCCTGATCCTGGTAGAAGAGCCCGGTGTAGATCCGGTCGTCCCACTCCATGGCCCGTTCGCAGGCGATCTTCCAGTCCGAGGGATCGTGGTCCTCGTTCTCCAGCGGGACGACCCGCTGGCGGAAGAAGTCGTAGGTGTTGTCGCGGTTGAAGGTGACGCAGGGGCTGAAAACGTCGATCACCGCGAAACCCCGATGCTCGATGGCGCCCTTGATCAGCCGGACGAGCTGCTTGAGGTTCCCGGAGAAGCCGCGCGCCACGTAGGTGGCTCCGTTCATGATGGCCGAGGTGATGGGATTCACCGGTCGCTCGATGTTTCCGAACGGCGTGCTCTTGGTCTTCATTCCCAGGCTGCTGCTCGGGGAGATCTGTCCGGTGGTGAGCCCGTAGATCTGATTGTTCATCACCAGGTAGGTGAGATCCACGTTGCGGCGGGCGGTGTGGGTGAAGTGGTTGCCGCCGATGCCATAGCCGTCGCCGTCACCGCCGGTGACCAGCACGGTGAGCGTCTGGTTGGCCATTTTCACCCCGGTGGCCACGGCGAGCGACCGCCCGTGGAGGGTGTGCATGCCGTAGGAGTTGAAGTATCCGGGGAAGTTCGAAGAACAACCGATGCCGCTTACGCACACGATCTGGTGCGGGGAAAGGCCCAGATCGGCCACCGACATCTGGGTGGCCCGCAGCAGGGCGAAGTCGCCGCAGCCTGGACACCAGTCCGGGTCGACCTTTCCCTTGAAGTCCTTGGCGGTCAGCGGCTTTTCCCTGAGCTCGATAGTCATTGGGTCTCCTGTTTATGTCTCCGCGGAACGGGCTGCTAGCAGTCTGTGGACGAAGTGACGTGAGCGCCGAGGCCGGTGAGGCGCCCGGCTGACAAGGCGCGATTTGGGAGGCATACCCGGTGTATTCCGACCGAATCGGAACGCAGAGCGTAGCGGTTCAGCCGGGATGCATCGCCGGTCGAACGCCGCGTGACTTTGTTCACAGGCTGCTAAACGATGATTTCCTGGTCCGGCACGAACACCCCGCCGGCGACTCCGCCCGCGAGGTGCGCCTTGACACCGTTGGCGATGTGATGCGGCATGAACGGTTCGCCGTCGTACTTGCGGATGTGCCCATCGGCGGTGATGCCCGTCTCACCCCGCAGGAACCGGTGGAACTGTCCCGAGTAGTTGTTTTCGATGATGAGCGTCTTCTTCGCCCCGGAAAGCGCCTCGGTAATGGCTTCGGCGTGGAAAGGCAGGATCCACTTCACGGCGACCTGGTTTACCTTCAGGCCCTCCGCCCGGAGCTGTTCTATCGCTTCGCTGATGACTCCGGCCGTGGAACCCCAGCCCACCAGCGTGACCTCCGCATCCTCGTCCCCCTCGATTTCGGGAGCGGGAACGCGCGAGAGGTAGTCGTCCAGCTTCCGGGCCCGCTTCTCCACCATCTGGCGGCGCTTGAGCGGGTTCGTGAACTCGTCCGAGATGAGGATGCCTTCCTCGTCGTGTTCGTCGGTGGCGACTACGTGGACATGGCCGGGAACCCCGGGCACGGCCCGCGGGGAGATACCGTCGCTGGTGTCCAGATAGCGGTTGTAGGGGCCCCCGTCACCGTTCGCTTCGCGGATCAGCTTCCCGCGCTCGATGGGTGGGGACATGTCGATGTCGGCCGGCGGAACGCTGAAGGTTCCTTCGGAAATGAGCAGATCGGAGAGGACGATGGCCGGACACTGGTAGCGATCGATGAGGTTGAACACCTCACCGATGGTGCCGAAAGCATCGTGAGCGCTCTTGGGGGCCACCACGATACGTTCGAAGTCGCCCTGGCTGGCTCCAAGCGCCTGCCAGAGATCTCCCTGCTCGGTCTTGGTGGGAACTCCGGTCGAGGGCCCGGCGCGCATCACGTTGATGAAGACCACCGGGATCTCCATCATGGCCGCCGATCCGATGGCCTCGGTCATGAGGGCGAAACCGCCGCCCGAGGTGGCGCACATCGTGCGGGCCCCGGTATGGGCCGCGCCGACCGCCATGTTGGCGACTCCGATCTCGTCCTCGACCTGGCGCACCATGATCCCGAGTTCGCGCGCGTTCTGCGCCATCCAGTGAAGCACCCCCGTCGAGGGACTCATCGGATAGGCGCAGTAGAACTTGACCCCCGCGGCCGCTCCTCCCATCGCCAGGGCTTCGTTCCCGGTCCACACTGCCAGCGGCTCCGGACTCTTGGGCAGGGGGTTCGCCAGCGGAGTGAAGTGGGTGCTCGAGTAGTTGTATCCGGCTCGGGCCACCGCAACGTTCGATGCCACCACCGCCTCGCCCTTCCTCGCGAACTGAAGGACGAGCGCGGCCTCGAGCACCTCGAAATCGAGTCCGAACACATGGGCGATCACACCCAGTGCGGCAGTGTTCTGCGCCAGCTTGTTCTTGGCGTCCCCGGTGAGTTCCGTGACCGGCATGCCGCAGAGATGAACGCCGTCCTGGTGCTCTCCGGGGGTGATGGTGTCGGCGTTGTACACCGCATAGGCGCCGGCGCCCAGATGGCGCAGGTGACGCGTCATGGTGTCCTGGTTCAGGCACAAAAGCAGGTTGATGTGGTCGCCGTGTGAGGGAGCCTCCTGATCGCGCACCCGCATGGTGAGGAAGATGTGCCCACCCCGGATGATCGACTGATACGCGTTGTAGGCGTTCAGGTGGAGCCCCCGGCGAACGAACATCCGGGCAAGGATGTTGCCGGGCGTGGCAATTCCCTGCCCGGCAGCACCTCCAATGGCGATGGCGAAATCGAAACCTTGTGACATGTGCGAGCGCGTGACCTTCTTTTGCTGATGATCTCTGACTGAGTTCCTTACCGGACGCGCCCGGTCCTGCGGTGTCCGGTTTTCCCCAAAAGCGAGCGGGCGACGCGAAGTAAGCCGGAAAATTCTATCACCCGGGGAACGCCAGCTTTCACGGGGGAAACCTGGGGCGGGTGGAATGCCATCCGCGCGCTCGGTCCGTTGACAACCGGTCGTGCGCGCGCCTAGTATGGGCGACTCCCCGCGTCACTACGGCAACCGCCGCCGGGCCTGAGGGTTCATGGAGAGTGTCGAGCGGGGTAAGAGGGGTCTTCGGAGCGGGTGGGTTTCCCCGTACGCCCGAACTCCCCCGTTCAACCAAGAGGTTTTTTCTGCTTAATGAGAGAGGGTATGCCCGAAACGGATGAGGGAGCGGCCGCGGTGGCGGTCGGTAGTGAGGTAGCCGCGGAACAGGCTCCCGCGGCCATCGCCGGGGAAGCGACCGAGTCCCCGGCCGAAGCGGAGGCCGCGGACGGAGACGGCGTAGCCGACGTTCGAGAACCCGCGAGTTCGACGGGTAACGGGTCCGCGTCGTCGCCGAATGGCGCTTCCTCGGCGGTTTCGGCCGAGGATGCCGCCGAGTTCGAGGCCTTCCTGGACCAGTACGAAACACACCTGGCCGAGGGAGACATCGTCACCGGGACCGTCCTCCACATGACGGACTCGGACGTGATCGTGGATGTCGGCTACAAGTCCGAGGGCATCATCCCTCTGGACGAATTCAAGGATGTCGATGGGAATGTCCGGGTTCGCGATGGGGACGAGATCGACGTCCTGGTCCAGCGGACCGACAACCGTCGCGGCCACCTCGTGCTTTCGCATCGGAAGGCCGAGAAGATGAAGGTCTGGAACCAGATCGAGGACGCCTTCGAGAAGCAGACACCGGTGCGGGGACGCGTTGTCGACCGGATCCGTGGCGGACTCGAGGTCGACATCGGGGAAATCGGGGTGCGCGGCTTCCTTCCCGGTTCCCAGGTGGACCTTCGTCCCGTAAGGAACCTTGGCAGCTACAAGGGTCGTGAACTCGAGCTGCGGGTCATCAAGCTGAACAAGCGACGGGGCAACATCGTTCTTTCGCGCCGGGTAGTTCTCGAGGAAGAAAAGACGAAGACCCTCGCGGCGCTCGAAGTCGGCCGGGTGTTCCGTGGGGAAGTCCGCGATCTCACCGAGTACGGCGCGTTTGTGGACATCGGCGGGATTTGCGGCCTTCTCCACATTCGGGAGATGTCCTTCCGGCGGCTCGAGCATCCTTCGGAACTCATGAAGGTGGGTGACCAGATCGAGGTTGTCATCCTCCGTTTCGATGCGGAGGCGGAGCGGGTTTCGCTCGGCTACAAGCAGCTCAACGTGGACCCCTGGACCACTGCCCACGAGCGTTACTCGGTGGGAACCCGGGTCCGTGGGAAGGTGGTGAGCCTCACCGACTACGGTGCCTTCATCGAGATGGAGCCCGGGGTCGAGGGACTCATCCATGTGAGCGAGATGAGCTGGAGCAGCCGCACCAAGCATCCGTCCAAGCTGCTTTCCAAGGGCGACTTCGTCGAAGCGATGGTGCTCCGGGTCGACTTCAAGGCCCGGCGGGTCAGCCTCGGTCTCAAGCAGGTGGAACCGAACCCATGGCCGCGGCTTGCCGAGCAGTACCCCATCGGTTCGCGGCTCACCGGGACGGTGCGAAAGTTCACCGACTTCGGCGCGTTCATCGAAGTGGACAGCTCGATTGATGGCCTCATACACATTTCCGACCTCAGTTGGAACAAGCGGATAAACCATCCTTCCGAAGTCCTCAAGGTCGGCGACGAGGTGGAGACCGTGGTGCTCAGCATCGATCCGGAGAACCGCCGCCTGTCGCTCGGACTCAAGCAGCTTTCGGATGATGCGTGGGAAGGCTTCTTCACGCGGCATCAGGAAGGCGATCTGGTGGATGGGACCGTGCTCCGCTTTGCGGACTTCGGCGCTTTCGTTCAGATCGAGGAAGGAATCGAAGGCCTGTTGCGCCTGAATGACATTGACGAGCCGCCGCCTTCCAAGGCGGAGGACCGGCTGCACCTGGGGCAGCCGCTCAAGTTGCGGATCGTGCGGCTCAGCCGTGATGATCGCAAAGTGGGACTCTCGCTCAAGGCTGCCGAGGAAGGCTATTCCGGACACGGCGAAACGGGTGAGGTGTCCGTCAAAATCGGAGACGTTTGGAAGCGGTGAACGACACAGCGATCACCCGCGCTCGCCTGGCCGCCGAGGTGTCGGAAGCCACAGGGATTACGCGTCGCGAAGCCGACCTCATCGTGGAGACGGTTTTCGACGCGATCGCCGGGGCTCTGCGCTCCGGAGACGAGGTGGAGATTCGCGGATTCGGCAGTTTCCGTCTGCGCAGCCGGAAGGCGCGCCTCACGCGCAACCCGCGAACCGGCGAGCAGATCATGGTGCCCCCCAAGCGGGTGCCGTTCTTCCGAGCGGGGAAAGCTCTCCGCGACCGTCTCAATCGGGAACCGAGCGAAGAACCGCTGGCGGCGACCTAGCAGCCTGTGGTGAAACCCACGCGGCCCAGTTCTCCCGGTGGGGGCTCGACCGGCGATCCATCCCGGCCAAACAGCCGGTGATGAAACCCACGCGGCGTTCGGCCGGCGATCCATCCCGGCTGAACCGCGTCGCTGCGCGCCGCTCATCGTTGCGTTTCGGTCGAAATACACGCGGTATTCCTCCCTCACGCGCCTTGTCAGCCGGACCCCCACCGGGAGAACTGGGCCTCGCCGACCTCGGCGCTCACGCGGGTTCCATCACCGGCTGTTGACCGCGTCGCTTCGCGCCGCTCATCGTTGCGTTTCGGTCGAAATACACTCGGTATTCCTCCCTCACGCGCCTTGTCAGCCGGACCCCCACCGGGAGAACTGGGCCTCACCGGTCTCGGCGCTCACGCGGGTTCCACTACAGGCTGCTAGCCCCCACGCTTCGTGGCCTCCGGGCCGGTGGGCGGCCGCCGCGGCCTCGCAGGGGGTGCTACGGTCTACGACGACCCTTTTCCGGTCGCCGTAGCGGCGCCACGGTGTTCAGGAGGTCCTCGTTGAGCACGCCCGTCAGTCTGTCGCCTGCCGGATCTCCGGCTTCGCGGATCCCTTTCGATCCGCTGGCCGAGCTTCCGCTCCGCTTCATCACGGGGACCGCGCTGTTTGACGGTCACGACGCCTCGATCCACGTCTTCCGGCGCCTCTTGCAGCGAGGCGGCGCCGAGGTCGTTCATCTGGGGCACAACCGCGCCGCCGGAGAGATTGCCGCCGCCGCGCTCGAAGAAGACGCGGACGCCATCGCCGTCTCCTCCTACCAGGGAGGACACAACGAGTTCTTCCGCTATCTGGTGGATTTGCTGCGGGAGGCGGGGCGTGGCGACATCCGGATTTTCGGTGGCGGCGGGGGCGTGATCCGCCCTGACGAAGCCGCCGCCCTCGAAGGCTATGGGGTAGCGCGGATCTATTCCCCCGGGGACGATCGGGTAAAAGGCATCGAAGGCGTGGTGGCCGACATGTTGCGGGACGCCGCCGAGGCGCGCACCGCCCGCCCGCAGGCCTCCTTCGGCGAACTGCTCGCGGATCTCGCCGGCGACGATCCGCTTCGCCGCAACGGCGCCACGGCCCGGCTGATCAGCTTCGCGGAGAACGAGGGGTTTGAGGCCGCGGACCGGGCCGCCCTCGCGGAGCACGTCCGGTCCTCCGCTCCCGTGCTGGGAATCACCGGTACGGGAGGCGCGGGAAAGAGTTCGGTCGTCGACGAACTGCTACTCAGGTTCCGGGCCGAGCGCCCGGATCTGGGCTCGGGTCCGGTGAGCCGGATCGGAGTGCTCGCGGTGGATCCTTCGAAGCGGCGTACCGGCGGTGCGCTCCTGGGGGACCGCATCCGGCTCAACGCGATCGAGGGTACGGATGTGTTCGTCCGGAGCCTGGCCACTCGCCACTCGGGGACGGAACTCACTGGCGTCGTGGACGACGCGCTGCTCATTCTTCGGGCCGCGGGTTGCGGACTGCTCCTGGTGGAAACCGGTGGGATCGGGCAGGGTGATTCACGGATCGTGGACATCAGCGATTTCTCGCTCTACGTGATGACCTCCGACTACGGCGCCGAGAGTCAACTCGAAAAGATCGACATGCTGGATCTGGCGGACGCGGTGGCGCTGAACAAGTCGGATCACCCCGGAGCCGAGGACGCGCTCTTCTCGGTGCGCCGCGCCTTCCAGAGGGCTCGCTCGCTTCCGCGCCACGCTCCGGCGCCGGTGCTGCCGACGGTGGCGAGCCGGTTCCGAGACCCGGGGCTCGACCGGCTTTATGCCGTGGTCCGTGAGGGACTGGCCGGGACGGATACCGCGTTGCCGCGTCCGGTGAGCGACCTTCCCGACGACCTGCTCGCCGGCGTGCGCCTCATCCCTCCGGCGCGGGCCGGCTACCTGGCCGAGATCGCCGACGCCCTGCGCAGCGAGAGGGACCGGATTGCCGCCGAGGCGGACCGGGCTGCGCGAATCGAGCACCTCGAGGCGGCGCTCGACGAGCTGCGCGCCGTCGCGGGCGCCGAGGAAGCTGCCGAGGCGCTGGAGGCGCGCCTCCGGGAGGCCGAGGGCGCACTGGGGCCCGAGAGCCGGGAGCTGCTGGCGGGCTGGCCCGATCTGGCGGCCCGCTATCAGGCGCCCCGGTACCAGGCTCGGGTCCGGGACCGGGTGCGCGAGTTCGGTACCCACCGGGAGACCCTTTCGGGCACCCGGATTCCACGGGTCGCCCTGCCGCGGTTCGCAAGCCAAAGGGACACGTTGCGCTTCCTTCTCGACGAGCACCTGCCCGGCCACTACCCGTTCACCGCCGGGGTGTTCCCATTCCGCAGAGAGGAAGAGAGCCCGCGGCGTCAGTTCGCCGGAGAGGGCGGCCCGGCCCGTACGAACCAGAGGTTCCACCTGCTGGCGGATTCCGAAGCGGCGACGCGGCTCTCGGTTGCCTTCGACAGTGTGACCCTCTACGGAGACGACCCGGCCCGGCGGCCGGACATCTTCGGCAAGATCGGCGAGGGCGGGGTGTCCATCGCGACCCTCGACGACATGTGCGAACTGTTCGAGGGATTTCGCCTGACCGATCAGGCGACCAGTGTTTCCATGACCATCAACGGCCCCGCGCCGGTGATCCTCGCGATGTTCCTGAACGCCGCGGTACTGCAGGAAGTGCAGGCGTTCGAGGACGAGCGCGGGCGCCCGCCGTCTGCCGACGAGTACGAGGACCTGAAGGCCGAGACCCTTCAGGCGGTGCGCGGGACGGTGCAGGCGGACATCCTCAAAGAGGACCAGGCCCAGAACACCTGCATCTTTTCCACCGGCTTTGCGCTGCGGCTGATGGGGGACGTGCAGGAGTTCTTCATCCAGAGAGGCGTCCGGAACTTCTATTCGGTTTCCATTTCGGGCTACCACATCGCCGAAGCCGGAGCGAACCCCATCACCCAGCTCGCCTTTACCCTGGCCAACGGCTTCACCTACGTCGAGTACTACCTGGCCCGGGGGCTCCCAGTGGATGCCTTCGCGCCGAACCTCTCCTTCTTCTTCAGCAACGGCCTCGACCCCGAGTACGCGGTCATGGCCCGCGTGGCCCGGCGCATCTGGGCGCGCGCCATGAAGCTCCGTTACGGCGCCGGGGAGCGCAGCCAGAAGTTCAAGGTCCACATCCAGACCTCGGGACGTTCGCTCCACGCCCAGGAAGTGCAGTTCAACGACATCCGGACGACGCTTCAGGCGCTCATCGCCACGAACGACAACTGCAACTCGCTCCATACCAACGCCTACGACGAGGCCATCACCACTCCTACTCCGGAATCGGTGCGGCGAGCGGTCGCGATCCAGAAGATCATTCGCGCCGAGTTCGGCATGGCCTGGAACGAGAACCCCCTTTCGGGTTCGTTCATCGTCGCCCAGCTCACGGATCTCCTCGAAGAAGCGGTACTCACCGAATTCGAGCGCCTCAATGCCCGCGGCGGCGTGCTGAGCGCGATGGAGCGCCAGTACCAGCGCAATCGGATCCAGGAAGAGTCGCTGCTGTATGAGACCCGGAAAGACTCCGGCGAGATTCCGATCATCGGAGTGAACACCTTCCTGGCGGAGCCGGATTCCGGGGCGCCGGAACAGGTACCGCTCGCGCGCGCCACGCCGGATGAAAAAGAGGCGCAGGTCGCGCGGGTGGAGGCGTTTCGACGACGGCACGCAAACGAGGCCCCGGAGGCACTCCGAAGGCTTCAGGACGTGGCCCGTTCGGGCGGCAATGTCTTCGCCGAGTTGATGGAGACCGTGAAGGTCGCGAGCCTCGGTCAGATCACGGGGGCGCTCTACGAGGTCGGCGGCCGGTACCGCCGGGCGATGTGAACAAGGCGGCGGGTCGTTCCGTGAGCACCACGGCGGCCAGTCCGCCGTACCGCATTCTGGTCGCGAAGCCGGGGCTCGACGGGCACGACCGGGGTGCGCTGGTGGTGGCGAGGGCATTGCGCGACGCCGGCTTCGAGGTCATCTACACGGGACTCCGGAGAACTCCCGAAGAGATCGTCGAGGCTGCGCTCCAAGAGGATGTGGAGGCGGTCGGCATCTCCATTCTCTCGGGAGCCCATCGTCCGCTTGTCCGTCGGATCCTGGAGGGGCTCTCCGAGCGCGGCCTTGCCGACGTTCCGGTTTTTGTCGGCGGCCTCATTCCGGATCGGGACGTGGGACATCTCCGTGAAATGGGCGTCGCCGAAATATTCGGACCCGACACCCCGACTGCCGAGGCCGCCCGGACTCTCGGATCGCGGCTCGCCGAGCTTCGCCGCCGGCGCGCCGCTTTGTCCTCCTGATTGACAGCCGGTGGTGAAACCCAGGCGGCCCGGTTGCCGTGAAGACGCAGTCCCGGCGGGAGCTCCAACGGTCCGGATGGCTCCGCCGGCCCGGGAACGCCGGCCGCTGGGGGGTTCTACCGGTAGGGCACATGCCGAGAGGGGAACCACACCGCCACTTACCGATGCGCCGTGCGCTGGCCGGAGGCCAGCGCGTGCCGACCGGAGGTCGGCGTTCCAAGCCGTTCCCGCGCTTTCTCGCGGTTGGCGTTACGCCCTTTCGCCCCGCTGCGCGGGGCGGTGCCGGTCTGAAGGCCCCCACCGGGAGAACTGGCGGCGTTCCCTGGCCAGCGCGCTATCCGGGCTGCCGGCGTCCCGGCGCGACTGCATTCTCACAGCAAACCGCACGTCGCTGAGGGAGAAAAGGCGCGGGGACGGCTTGGAGCCCCCACCGGGAGAACTGGGCCGGCCTCCGGCCGGCATCGCGCGGGAGCGCGAAACCAGCGCTGATGACGCTGCGCCAAGCCAACGTGAGTTCACCACCCTCTCCCGACCCCGAATGGCGCGACTGCTCACCGCACCGCCCTCGCGCGCCTTGTCAGCCGGGCGCCTCGCCCCCACCGGGAGAACTGGCGGCCTCGGCGCTCACCCGGGTTCCACCACAGGCTGTTAACGGTTTGCCGACCGGAGGGATCAAGCCCGCATCCGCGATCTCGGAGCCGGCCGCCACCGAGCCCTCTCGTTCAGGAGTCACGTCGAGGGCGTTCGAGGCAGCCGTCCTCGACGCCACCCGAATGCGGCCGGCGCCGTTCGTGGGGATCTGGCGGCGCGCCTCGTCCACGAACGAACTCGCGAAGGCGGTGGCCCTCGATGCCGGTGCGGTTCGCTGTGCCGGGAGCGTGCTGATCGCCGAATCGCAGACCCACGGGAAGGGACGTTTCGGCCGAACCTGGGTCTCTCCACCCGGCGGGCTCTACCTCAGCGTCCTCGTCGAGCCGCCACCCCGATCCGGCGGGTGTTCGACGAGTCCGCTGACCTTGCTGCCGCTCGCGGCTGGCGTCGCAGTGGCGCGGGCGGTACGGCGGAGCGCGGGGGTGCCGGCCGAACTTCGATGGCCGAACGACCTGGATTGGGAGGGCAGGAAGGTCGCCGGCGTGCTGGCCGAAATCGGGTTCCGGTGGGACTGTCCGCAACTGGCGGTCGTCGGTTTCGGGGTCAATCTGACTCCGGTTTCGCTCCCGGAAACCGGGGACCGGGACGGCGAGCGGTCAGCTCTCGCTCCGGGCGCCCGGGCTCCGGGCTGGCTTCCCGAAGGGGTGGACCGGGTCCAACTTGCGCATGCCCTGGTGACTTCCCTGCACTGGGCCCTCGGCCGGCTCGAGGAAGATCCGGCGTCGCTCCGGGCGGCCTGGGAGTCGCTCAGCCCCACCGCGCGCGAGTGTCCCTGTGAAGTGCAGTTTCGCGGCGCCGCTCGGGTGCTGGGGCGGACCGATGGGCTGGATCCGGGAGGAGGTCTGCGGGTTCGGGTCGACGGCGGAGGGATCCAGGTCGTGACGGCGAGCGAGGCCGTCCGCATCGTGCATTCCAGGGAGCATCCGCGGTGGGCGCCTGGAATCCGCCCCGAATGAGCCAGCCAGCGGTCCCCGACTATTTCCGGGCCGTGGAACGGACCTTCCTGGATCTCCGCGGAGGCGGAATGTTCCTTACCCCGGCCGACTGGGATCTGGTGCGCCGCTGGGAGGAACGGGGGATTCCGCTCGATGTCGTACTTTCCGGCATCCGCGCGGCGTTCTCCGGAAGGATTCGGGTGTCTAGCCGGATGCCGCTCGGGGAGTGCTCCCGGGAGGTAGAGGCCGCGTTCGACGCGAAGCGCATCCAGCGGGCGGGCGCCGCCCCGCCTCCGGACGGCGAAACCCCGGACGGCGAAAAGGATGCCGGGAACGGTCTGGAACGACTCGCGGATCGCCTCCGGAAGTGGTCTCCCGCCGGAGCACCCCTTTCAAGTCCGGAGATTGCCGGTGATCTTGTTGCCGCGGTCCGTGAGGCGGCGGCGAAGATCGAACGGCTCAGCAAGGCGGCGGGCGCTTCGGCAGGTGCCGAGGAGGCGCTGAAAGCCATTGAAGCGGACCTGCTGACCGGGCTTCAGGCGGCCCTACCGGACGCCGCCCGCGAGGAGATCGAGAACGAGGTGCGAAACAAACTCGCGCCGTATCGGACACGCATGCCCGAATCCACCTGGCAAGAGACGTTCGAACAGGCGGTCCGTCGCCGGGTCGGACAGGTTTTCGGGTTGGGCTCCCTCACAACCTAGGCGGGCGACTGGTGGTGATCGGGGATCCCCACCTTCCCGACACCCAGGCCGAGCCGCAGACCAGCCCTTCCGGGGGGGCTCCCTCCGCAGGGGCCGCTTCCGCCCCCCTTCTCCTGCTGGCTGCCGCTTTCTGGGGAGGCATCACCGCTTCATCGGTGATGCCAGGGCCGCCCCGGTGGTCGGGATTCGGGTTGGCCGCGCTGTTCTTGCTCGGGGCGGGCCTGCTTGTCCCGAGCCTGCTTGCCGAAAGCCCCCGGGGGCGGCGCCGGGCGAGCGGGATCCTCGGCGCCTCCGGAGCGAAAACAGTCCTCCTGCTGCTCGCGGCATTCATCGCCGGTGTCCTCTGCCGTCCGGTGCCGGGTTCGGAATCCTCGCTTGCCGAGACTGTCCGCGCCCTCGGTTCAGAACGGGTTACGCGCCCGGTCCAGCTCGAGGGAGTTTTACTCAGGGAAGCGGAAGATTCCGGTCGTCGCACTTCGCTCACCCTGCGGGTGGAGCGGCTGGGCGCGGGCCGCCAGGAGTGGGAGGTGGACGGCGAGGCCCGAATCAGCGTGGACGGCGATCACCGGGAGCACCTCCGGAGGTTGTCGCGAGGTACTCGAATCGCTGTCTGGTCCCGGGTTTTTGAACCGCGCCCTCCAGGAAATCCCGGCGGTCGGGAGATGCGGGGGAAGGTGGCGCTCTTCGGATCCACGAAGAGTGGCCTCCTGGTCGGGGAAATCGCACCCGGTCCGGCGCCTTGGCGAGCCCTCCAGCGTCTCAGGGCCCGGATCCGGGAGCGCCTCCGCAGCGGCGATTTTCCCGGCGACGTGCTGGCGGTCGTCACTGCGATGCTCATCGGCGACCGCACGCTGGCGCCGCCGGAGACGGAGCGGGCTTTCCGCGACGCCGGGACGCTTCACCTGATGGCGGTGAGTGGGCTCCATGTGGGGCTTTTGAGCCTGCTGATCTACGGGATTGCGGTTCTGGCCGGCGTAGAGCGCCGGAAAGCGTTTCAGGTCCTGCTGTTTGCGCTGCCGCTCTACGCCGCGCTCTGCGGGGGGCGTCCTTCCGTCGTTCGAGCCGTCCTGATGGCGGGCGTCGTGATCCTCGGATTGCGCCGGGGGCTCTCCGGACAGGCCATGAACGGGCTGGGACTGGCCGCGCTGGCGTTACTCGCCTATTCCCCGGGGAACGCACTGGACGTCGGGTTCCAACTCAGCTTTGCGGCCACTCTCGCGATCATCGCCGCCTTCCGTCGAGAGGATCCGGCCGATGTTTCCTGGGATCGCCCGGCCCGCTGGCGGGCCTGGATCCTGGTCCCGCTGGGGGTCACCCTCGCGGCACAGCTCGCCACCTTCCCCATCGTCGCCTGGCACTTCGGCCGGGTTGTGTTCGGCGGATTGCTGGTTGCCGTTCCGGCCGGTTTGCTGGCGGGGCCGGTTCTCGGTCTCGGATTCACCTGGCTGGCGCTCGCCGGAACGGGCTTCCCGGGAGACGCGGTGGGTGGGTTGCTCACACTCTCCACGGAGGCCCTCATCGGGCTCAGCGAGTGGGGCGCCGGGCTTTCGTTCGGCGCCTTTCCCGTGGCCCGTCCGGCGCTCGTCTGGCTCGTGGCCTGGCTGGTACCGGCGATCGTTGTCCTGACAGTCCGCGGGATGCGAAGAATCCTTCCGGCGGCGTTGATCGTTCTTCTGGCGCTGTCCACTCTGCCGCTTTCGGAGCCGGCGGACGGGACGCTTCGTCTCACCGCGCTGGACGTGGGGATGGGCGACGCCCTGGTTCTGGCTCTCCCCGCCGGCGGGGCGGTACTCCTCGACGCGGGGACCTCCTTCGGCGGCTGGAGCGCCGGGGAGGCGGTCATCGGTCCATTCCTGGCAGACGCGGGATACCGGCGGCTCCGCGCCGCGGTTCCCACGCACGGCGATCTGGATCACGTCGGAGGGTTCCCCGCAGTATTCCGCGACTTCAAAGTGGACGAGGTCTGGGAAGGCGCCGGAACCGCCGAGGACCGTCGCCGCGCGGTCCAACGGATGCACCGCGAACGGGAGAAGCAGGGGATTCCGCTGCGGCGTCTCCGCGCCGGGGAGCGGTTCGAACTGGGAGGCGCCCGATTCTCGGTGCTGCTCGCCGGCGACCACGGCCTCGAACGGCAGGAGCGGTCCAACGAGCGTTCCGTCGTGCTGGCCGTGGACTATGCCGGAAGACGGCTGCTGCTCACCGGGGACGCCGGCGAGGCGACCGAGCGGGTTCTGCTCGGCCGCTACGGAGCCGCGCTACGCGCCGACGTGCTCAAGGTGGGCCACCACGGTAGCCGGTTCTCAACAACGCCCGAGTTCCTGGCCGCGGTAGCGCCCCGGGTGGCTCTCGTTTCGGTCCGCGCCGATCCAAGGCGCCGTCTTCCCGACGAAGGGATTCTGGAGCGCCTCACCAGAACCGGCGCCCAGGTCCACCGGACGGATCGGTCCGGTGCGGTGACCGTCGCCATCGGTCCGGACGGCCACCTTACCGTCAGTAGTTTCCGGCCTTGACAGCCGGTGGTGGAACCCGCGGGAGCGCCGAGGCTGGCCAGTTGCTGTGAAATGCAATCGCGCCGGGACACCGACCGGCCGGATGGCGCGCCGGCCAGGGAACGCCGCCCAGTCCTCCCGGTGGGGGCTTCACACCGGCACCGCCCCGCGCAGCGGGGCGAGACGGCGTATTTCCCAGTTCCGCGATGGCGCACGTCTCGGCACCTACCCCACTGGGCAGAGCGGCCAGGGAACGCCGGTCTCCGACCGGCATCGCGCGGGAGCGCGAAACCAGCGCCGATGACACGGCGCTCTGCCAACTTGAGTTCCGCACCCTCTTCCAATCCCGGATGCCGCGACCGCTCACCGCTCCCCCTACCCGGGGCCGCGCCTGTTTCAGGCCAGGCGGGGTGTCCGGGAGGACCCGATCATGAGGGTTTCTCCCGGTGGGGGCGAGGCGCCCGGCTGAACGCCGCGTGGGTTCCACCACCGGCTGTCAAGTCGCTGACTCGCCGCGAATCACCCAGGCAGCCGTCGAACCGCGTTCCGAAGGGCCGACTCGGGGTCCAGTCCGTCCTGCCGGGCCCCGCGCGCGACCGCCAGCAGGAGCTCGCCGAGGGCCGTCTCGACTCCGCGGAGGTCTCCCGCCCGCCGCGCCGCCTGCATCCGGGTCAGGGCGGGAAGGATGCCGTCCTGATCCGTCCCGTCCGCGCGTCCGGCGGTAGTCGCGCGTTCGATGGCCTTCATGGCGAGTAGCAGCGCCGGCAGGCCCCGAGGCAGAGCGTCCTCTTGCTTAGCGCGTTTGGACTTTTCCGCAGCCTTGATCGCTTCCCAACTGGCGAGCGCTTCATCCGCATTCGAGGCGCGCGCCTGGTCTCCGAAGACGTGGGGGTGGCGGCGGATCAATTTGCGGGTGATGCCGCGCGCCACCTCCGCCATCCCGAAGCGGCCTTCCTCGTGGGCGATCTGAGCCATGAAGACCACTTCGAGCAACAGATCGCCGCATTCCTCGAGGACAGCCGCCGGATCCTCCCGATCCACCGCATCCACCAGTTCGTGCGCTTCCTCGAGCACGTATCGACGCAGTGAATTCCAGGTCTGCTCGCGGTCCCAGGGACAACCCCCCTCCGCCCGCAGCTTCGCCATGACTTTGATCAGTCCGGCAACCTCGGCGGCGCCGGCCGCTGCGGGTTCAGAGACTTGAGAGGTGTTCTTCGGATTCTTCATGACGGGGCCGGAATCGGCTGGCGTTGGCATTGTCCCTGCCGCCGACAGCCGTTTCAAGACGGTGCTTGGCTCGCAGACCGCGTGACGGGGCAATAGGATTCCGGTAGGCGAGCCGCTTTTGACCGCGGCCCCGAAACCGGATGAGTGAAGAGGAGCGAACCCCGCGGATTGTCGTCAGGGACAGGCGCGCCTTTGCCGCGGACGGCTCCCGTCGCCCGGACGCCGAACCCCGGAACGAGACGCCGGTTGCCACCCCCTCGCTCGGCGCCGAACCTGACGCCTCGGGCGAGGCTTCCTCCGAGGCCGCGGGGTCGGCCGCCGGCCCGGGCCCTGCACCCGAGGAGGACCCTCGGTTCAAGCAGCTCATATCCCTGCTCTTTTCCCAGGCGGCGATGCTCCTTGAGCAGACCGCCCCCGAGTCGACAGCCGAGGCCGGCGGCAAATCCGGGTCGGCCACCGGCCCGGAGCGCGCCGAAGCGCTGCAGGGTCTCCAGACGGTAATTGGCCTCCTGGAGGTCCTCGAAGAAAAGACCAGGGGTCGCCTCGCTCCCGGTGACGCCCGCCTGGTTTCCCAGGCGCTCTATCAGTTGCGGATCGCCTACATGGAACGCGCGAAGGCGCCCGGCGCATGAGAATCGAGCGGCTCCCCGAACTGCCACCCGCGTCCCGTCACTCCGGTGGGGGCAGGGGCGGCGCTCCAGCGCGACCAGCGGTGGTTGCGGTTGGAAACTTCGACGGAGTCCACCGCGGTCACCGGGCGGGTCTTGACCTGGCCCGACAGGAAGCGCGGAGACACGGCGCCGAGTGCGTCGCGGTTACCTTCGATCCTCATCCCGCTCGCCTGCTGCGGCCTGACCGGGCGCCCAGAACCATCACCAGTCTTCCGCTGAAAGCCGAGCGGCTGGCCGCCGCCGGTGTCGAACGCCTGGTGGTGCTCGAGTTCGGCGAGGCGATGGCGCGGACGTCGCCCGCCGACTTCGTGGATCGCCTTCTGATCGGCCGGCTCGGCGCCGCCACCGTGGTCCAGGGGGCGAACTTCCGGTTCGGCCGCGGCCGGACCGGGAGTTTGGAGACGCTTCGCGGCCTCGGTGAGCGCCACGGCTTCGCGGTAATCGAGGCGCCGTCGGTCACCTGGGAAGGGGAGATCGTTTCGTCGACGAGGATTCGTCGGGCGCTTACCGCCGGTGAGCTCGATTTGGCGACGAATCTTCTGGGATGGTCCTATGAGATCGAGGGCGCGGTGGTTCGGGGACGGGGGCGGGGTCGCGACCTCGGTTTCCCGACCGCGAACATTTCCACAGGCAGCGACGTGCTGCTGCCTCACGGGGTGTACGCCGCGGATGCCGTAACCCTTCCCGAGGGACATCTCTTCCGGGCGGTGGTCCACTACGGCCCGCGGCCCACCTTCGACGACTCCGCTTCGCTGGAGGTGCACATGATGGGATTTTCCGGTGAGGTGTCGCGCCTCCGGGTGCGCTTCCTGTCCCATCTGCGAGAGGTCCGGGGGTTCTCCGGGCCCGAAGCCCTGCGGAGACAACTCGAACGCGATGTGGCGCGAGCTCGTGATCTCGTCGCGTTGCCCGCGCCCGGATCGGAGGCGCTCGTCCATGCCTGATCTGGAAGTAGCCACGCGCCGCGCCGCCGAAGTGGTCGTGGTGGAGCCGCGAGGTTTCATCAACGCGCACACCGTGGCCGAGTTCGAGGAGGTGCTGAACGCGCTTGTCGAAGCCGGCGACGTTCGGATCGTGATCAGCGGCGCCCACCTCTCCTACGTGGCCAGCGCCGGTTTCGGCGCCATCATGGGACTCATCGAAGAGGCCCGGGCGGGTGGCGGGGACATCCGGGTCGCGGCGCTCACCGGGGCCGTCGCCCACATTTTCCGGGTGCTGGGCTTCGACCGCCTGTGCCGGACATTCGAGACCGAGGAGGAAGCGGTTCTCAGCTTTGGAGGCTAGTGATCTGTCCACCGGGGAAAGGGCGCCGCTCCAGATCGACGTTCCGGCGACCTGTGAGTGCCTGAGCCTGGTGCACGAGGCGACGCGGAGGGCGGCGATCGCCGAAGGTTTCGATCCATCGGACGCGGAAGAAATCGCCGTCGCGGTGGGAGAGGCGATGACCAACGTGGTCGAACACGCGTACCACGGCAAGCCGGGTCATGCGATTCGGCTCCGCTTCCTCCCGGGGCCCGACACGCTGCGGATCGAGCTGGAACACCGCGGTGCGGCGCCGAAGAGCCTTCCGACCGGAGTGGATCTCGGACGATTGGCGCGCGAGCGGCGCCGGGGCGGGTTGGGCGTGCATCTCATGCGCCGGCTCATGGACCGGGTCGTGCACGAACAACCGGGGGAGGGCCGGTGCTGCTGGGTTCTCGAACGTAACCGGCGCGACTCCCGGCCCGCAGCCGGTGGTGAGTCTCCGGACACCGGGGAATCCTGATTTGGGTGGATCGTCCGGGCGACGCCCACTTGAGAATCTGTAGGTGGCTTTGGTAAACGACGAGCGGTTTGGAGTCTCGGGTTCCGACCGGCCTTCGCCCCCCGGGACGCGCTATCAGCGACTGTTCGCGCAGCATCTGGGGGAAATGAACCCTGCCCTGGAACGGCGGGTGTCGGAACTGCTCGCACTCACCGATTTCAGCGCGGCGGCCTTCGAGCGGCTGAATGTGACCGAGGTGGCGTCCCTCATCGTGCTGGTGGCGCTCGGCGAGTCCGGCGCCCGCTGGGCGGGGTTGCTTCTGCCCGACGAGGCGGGGCTGCTGCAGCCGGCTGGCCGCCGGGGGGCCGGAAACCCCGGTTGGGAGGATCTGCACCTGGAAGTGCCGGATCTCCTGCCGGACTCCCTCGTCTTCCGGTCCGGCGGCGAGCACCCGGAAGAGGACCCCGCGGCGGAACCCTTCCGTGAACTCATGCGCGATTCCGGAGCGTCATCGGCAACCCTTCTCCGCACGCGGGACGGCCTCCGCGGCGTGCTCCTGCTGGGGGAGCCTCACCCGGATCTGACCGGCTCACGCACGGACTTTCTGGAGGCGCTCGCAGTATCCGCGGCCGCGGCTCTCGAGAAATGCCGGCGCGACGAGGAACTACGGGTTGCGAACCGGCGGCTTTCGCTCCATGTCTATCAACTCCGGTCGCTCATGGATCTGACGGCGGGGCTGCATCGGGCGCGCGACGAGGTGGCCGTCTGGGATTTGCTGCTCCACGGCGCGATGGGGCATGTACTGGCCAGCCGCGCCGCCGTGGTGGCCGGGGGAAGGGTGGTCGCCGCCAAGGGACCGAAACGTCCTGACGAGGATGGGGCCGTGTTCGTGCGCGCCGCCGAGGTCCTGGCGGGCGAGCACAAGATTCGTCCGGCAGGTGATCTTTCGCACTGGACCACGTCTTGCGAACTGGCGAGGCTGGAGATCGGCTGGGTCGTACCGTTCGCTTCCGGAGCGGTTCAGGGAACGCTGTTCCTGGGAGCCGCCGGGTTTGGCCGGGAGCTCTCGTCGGCGGATCGGGCGTTCCTGACATCCCTCACCGAGCAGGCTTCGGCCGCCGTCGAGAGCCTGCGCCTCACCCGCGCCTCCATTCAAAAGGAGAAGGAACTCGAGGTAGCGCGCCGGATTCAGGCCCGCTTTCTTCCGGCGGAGGCTCCGGAGTATCCGGGGTGGGATCTCTGGGGGATCAACATCCCTTGTCTTTCCGTCGGGGGCGACTACTACGATTACCTCACCCTGGACGAAGCGGTCTTCGTCACGATTGCCGACGTCTCCGGCAAGGGAGCCGGGCCGGCTCTCATCATGGCGTCGGTCCAGGCATCGCTTCGCGCTTTCTTCCGGCACGGCAGGTCCGGAATCGCCAGCGCTGCGGAAGAACTGAACCACCATCTCCACCGGAACACCGAAGACAGCCGCTATATGACCGCCATCCTGGCCCGGCTTGAACCCACGACCGGCCGCCTCGACTATCTGAACGCTGGCCACGTCCATCCGGTACTGGTCCGGGGCGACGGTTCCGTCGAGCGCCTTGACCGCGGTTCCACGGTGCTCGGCCTCTTTCCCGAGATCGACACCGAAGTCGGCACCTGCGAGCTCGCTCCCGGCGACCTGGTCGCACTGTTCACCGACGGACTCAGCGAGGCCGAGGATCCGGCCGGCGGCCTCTTCGATGACGCCCGCATCGTGGACGCGTTGATCGCCGCTCGCTCGATGAGCGCGCGCGACATTTGCGGGGACCTGCTTTCGCGAGCGCGAGCTTTCTCCGGACCGAACCCGTTGCGCGATGACCTCACCCTCGTCGTCCTCAAACGCCGCGGCCGACGGGTACTTGTTTAGAGTCAATGCCCGCCAAGAGCACCTTCCGGCTCCGGAACACCCTTGGGGGCCGCGTCGAGCCCTTCCAGCCGAAGCGCCCCGACGAGGTGCGGATGTACACCTGCGGGCTCACGGTGTACGCCCGCGGACACATCGGGAACTTCCGGACCTTTGTGGCCCAGGACATCCTTCGCCGCTTCCTGCGCTTCAAGGGTTACCGGGTCCTCCAGGCGATGAACTTCACGGATGTGGACGACAAGACCATCCGGGGAGCGGCAGAGGCGGGCCGGCCGCTGCGCGACTACACGACCCGCTATATCGAAGAGTTCTTCGACGATGCCGACGCCTTGGGCATCGAGCGCGCCGAGCATTACCCGAGAGCCACCGATCCGGAGTACGTCCAGGCGATGATTGGGCTGGTCGAGCGCCTCCTCGAGAAGCGGATCGCCTACGAAGCCGGCGGTTCCATCTATTTCCGGGTCACGAGCTTCGCTCGCTACGGACAGCTCTCGGGCGCGGCAGCCTCCGACCGTCTCGCCGGCGCCAGGGTGGACTCCGACGAATACGACAAGGAAGACGCTCAGGATTTCGTTCTCTGGAAGGCCGCAAGACCCGGCGAGCCGGTCTGGGAAGCCCCGTTTGGCGCCGGACGGCCCGGCTGGCATCTGGAATGCTCGGCGATGGGATTGGAACTGCTGGGGTCGGGTTTCGATCTGCACTGCGGCGGCGTGGATCTCGTGTTTCCGCACCACGAGAACGAGATCGCCCAGAGTGAGGCCGCCACCGGGAGTCGGTTCGTACGTCACTGGTTTCACTGCGAACACCTGCTGGTGGACGGCCGAAAAATGTCGAAGTCGCTCGGTAACCAGTTCACCGTGCGGGAGTTGCTCGACGAGGGCTTTGCGCCCGCGGCCATTCGTCACCTGTTGGCCGGGGTCCACTATCGCCAGCAACTGAACTTCACGAAGAGCGGTCTCCGCCAGGCGGAGGTGGCCATCAACCGGGTTGACGACTTCCTGCGCCGATCGGACGAAGCCGCGCATCGTTCGGGGAGTGCTTCGAACGACGCCGCACTGCCCTCGGGGGCCAGCGAGGCGCTGCTTCGTTTCGAAGAGGCGCTGGATGACGACCTCAACACCTCGAAGGCGCTCGGCGAGGTGTTCATTGCCCTCAAAGAAGGCAATCGCGCGCTCCATTCGTCCGGAGGAGCTTCCGAGGCGGTTGGCTGGGCAACGGCGATCCGCAGAATGAACTCGGTCTTCGGCAGTTTCGAAATGAGTCCCAGGTCGGAGTCCGGCGAGTGCGCGGACGAGCCGGCCGATCTTGTCGAGTTGATGCGGGAGCGTCAGGAGGCGCGCGAGCGCCGGGATTTCGCGCGCGCCGATCAGATCCGGGACGAGTTGGCCGCTCGCGGAATCCTCCTCGAGGATTCTCCGTCCGGCACCATCTGGCGGCGGCACGACGACTGAAGGCGAAAGGCCGCACCATGGTCCGGCGGAAAACTCCCCGCTGGCGGTTTCCGGCCTGGCGTTTTCGGCGGCGCGCACCGCACCTGAGACTCGGAGCCCGCGGCGAGCGGATTGCCGCCCGAGTGCTTCGCCGCTCCGGCTACCGGGTGGTGGCGAGGAACTATCGCCCGGGCCGGCGCCGAAGCGATGCCGAACTGGACATCGTGGCGTGGGAAGGGGACACCCTCGCTGTCGTTGAGGTCAAGACCCGCCGGGGTGGCTTTGGAGCCCCGGCAGAGCGGATAGACCGCGACAAACGCCGTCGGATCCGGCGATCGGCAGCGCGAATGTGGCGGCGGGAGGGGTCCCGGAAGAGGATTCCTCCAGGTTCCAGGCTCCGGATGGACGTGGTCGAAGTCTGGTTTCCGGCCGGCCGTTCCCGGCGTTTCCTGGCCCGTCTGCGCCAGGCGTTTCGGCGGCCCACAGTGAGAATTCACCGGGGGGCCTTCTGAGCTTCAGAAGAGTCCGGAGGGCTATACTCGCCGCCGCGTGGGCGGGACTAACTCAGTGGTAGAGTGCAACCTTGCCAAGGTTGAAGTCGCGGGTTCGAATCCCGTGTCCCGCTCCAGCCGTGGGCGGGGAAGGGCGGCGTAGCCAAGTGGCCAAGGCGGAGGTCTGCAAAACCTCTATTCGGCGGTTCGAATCCGCCCGCCGCCTCCGCCACTTAGCCTGACCGGATGCGCCGCTCGCGGCGCGTCCGGTGTGTGGAATCGTCTTGGGGGCGAGAGAAATCCGCCGCCAGACAGGCTTGCCGGGATGGCGAAATCGGCAGACGCGGGAGACTTAAAATCTCTTGTCCCCAACGGGACGTGCGGGTTCGAGCCCCGCTCCCGGCAGGCAGGTCGAGCGGACGGGGCGGGATCGTCCGGCGCTTCGCGCCGGCTGCCGAACGCGCCGACCTCTGGTCGGCACCGCTGCGCGGAGCGCAGCGAAACCGCCCATCGCCGAAGGAGGAGAAGAGCGGGGACGGCTTGGAACGCCGACCTCCGGTCGGCACCGCTGCGCGACAGCGCAGCGAAACCGCATATCGCTGACTGAGGAGAAGCGCGGGGACGGCTTGGAACGCCGACCTCCGGTCGGCACCGCTGCGCGGAGCGCAGCGAGACTGCATATTGCCGACGGAGGAAAAGGGCGGGGACGGCTTGGAACGCCGACCTCCGGTCGGCACCGCTGCGCGGAGCGCAGCGAAACCGCATATCGTCGAAAGAGGAGAAGGGCGGGGACGGCTTGGAGCGTCGGGCTCTGGCCGGTTCTCCCGGTGGGGTAGGTGCCGAGAGGGGAACCACACCGCGACTTACCGATGCGCCGTGCGCTGGCCGGAGGCCAGCGCGTGCCGACCGGAGGTCGGCGTTCCAAGCCGTCCCCGCGCTTCTTCGCGGTTGGCGTTACGCCCTCTCGCCCCGCTGCGCGGGGCGGTACCGGTGTGAACGGTACAAAGGCGAACCCGGCGGTCCTCTGGTTCCGTCCTACGATTGCGTAGGTGGGCGTCGCGTGCCGGGCTCGGGCTTCCCGCCCGGCGCCGATGGGCGCCGCTGGCGGGAGGCGCGTCCCACCCGGCAGTGGTGACTCCCGTTCGGTTCCATAAGCCGGAGCGCAGCGGACCGCTCGGGTTCACTTCGGATTGTAAACGCGCTTTCGGCCGTGGAAACGGAAATGTTCAGGGTGGTCCGCGATACGCGCTACCGCCCGCCTTCGGCGGGCGATGTCGGCCCCACCCGGAGCGACGGTAGTCATCCCAGAGCTTGGTCCAGATCCGCGATCAGGTCGTCCGGATGCTCCAGTCCGACGGACATTCGAATGAGATCGCGGGGGGTCTTGGTGTCCGGTCCCTCAACCATGGCTCGGTGCTCAATGAGACTCTCCACGCCCCCGAGACTGGTGGCCCGAACGAAGAGTTCGACGCGCGACAGCACGCTCCGGGCATGGTCTTCCCCTCCGCCAACCCGGAAGGAAAGCATCGCGCCGTAACCATCCGCCTGGCGGGTCTGGACTTCGTGTCCGGGATCTGAAGGGAGCCCCGGATAGAAGGTCGCCGCCACGCGGGGATGGCTGGTCAGAAACTCCGCGAGCTTTCCCGCGGTCTCCGACTGGGCCCGGATCCGGACGGGCAGCGTTTTCATCCCGCGGCGGAGCAGCCAGGCGTCGAACGGAGACGGCACCGGGCCGGTTTCGGTCTGCACGAAACGCAGCCGTGAGGCGAGTTCGAGGCCTTCCCGCAGCACGACCGCTCCGCCGGTTACGTCGCTGTGTCCGCCGAAGTACTTTGTGGTGGCGTGGATCACGATGTCTGCGCCGAGTGCCAGCGGCCGCTGAAGAACCGGTGTCATCCAGGTGTTGTCCACGGCGACCAGCGCTCCCACGGCGCGGCAACGGGCGGCGACCGCAGCGATGTCGGTCACTCGCAGGGTGGGGTTCGAGGGGGTCTCCAGGATGGCGAGCGCGGGCCGTTCGTCAAGGCTGGCGGCAACGTCCTCCGGGTCCAGGAAATCGGTGAAGCGGGTCCGGAGCCCCCAGCGGGCGAGAGACTCCTTCGCGAGACGCACGGTCCCGTGATAGGCGTCCTGCGGCGCCAGGACGAGATCCCCGGGGGAGAGGGTCAGGAGAAGCGAATGAACCGCGGCGAGTCCCGAAGCGAAGCTCACGCATTCCGCGCCTTCCTCCAGGTCGGCGATCGCCTGCTCGAGCGCCGTCCGATCCGGATTGCCGCTGCGTCCGTAGATGAAGTCCGAAGCGAGGCTCCCGTCGGGATCTCGCCGGAACGTGGTCGAGAGGTGGATCGGCGGCGCCACCGCCCCCGCAAGGTTCTCGGCGGAGCCGGCGTGCACGCTGCGGGTCTCGATCCGGTAGTTCTTCTTCTGGGCCATGCGGGGCATTATGCGGTTCGGACCCGGCCGCGACGTCCCGCCGGGCACTAGACTGCCGCCCACTCTTGCGCGACGCGAACAAACGGGCGGGTCCGGTGCGTCTCCCTTCCGAGGAGTCGAAGGATGCGCCGGTTGATCCACTTCGGGAGGAACGAGCCCGGGAGGACGCCAAGCAGCGCCGGCTACTTCGCAGATTCCTTGAGGAGGGAAATCTCGGTGCCTTCGACGAACTGGTTCGTCGCACCGAGAGCCGGGTCCGTTCCGTCGCCCTTGCGATCCTTCGGGATTGGTCGGAAGCCGAAGACGCCGCCCAGGAGGCTTACCTCCGCGCCTTTCGCCAGGCATCCAGCTACCGCGGCGAAGGCCCGGTGGGTGCCTGGCTGTGCCGGATCGCGGTCCGTTCGGCCCATGACGCGCTCCGGCGGGCTGGCAGACAGCGCCGGCTCCTCGAAGTGGCGAAACAGCCCGGAGATGTGCAGGCGGAAGCCGGCAGCGTTGACCCGGAGGAAGAATTGCGGCGGCGGACCGAGGTGGATTCAGCCCTTCGCACGCTGCCCGAAGACGAGCGGGAGGCGCTGGTGCTGAAAGAAGTAGCCGGAATGACCTACCGGGAAATCTCCGAGTCGTGCGGCGTTCCGCTCGGGACCGTACAGTCCCGGATCCATCGGGCGCGCCAGCGCCTGGCCGATGCCCTTGGTCCGCGGGAGTTGAACCGAAAATGACCGATCAACAAGTTCTCTCGGCGTATCTCGACGGTGAACTCCCGCCGGCCGTGGCCCGGCAAGTCGCGGAGCGCCTCAACACCGATCCGGGGCTCCGCCCGGGGCTCAGGCAGGAGTACCACCGTCTCCAGCAGGTTTCCGCAGTCCTCCAGGTCCGTTGCGAGGCCGATCCCGGATTCCTCGTTCGCCATCGTCAGCGGCGTGAGGAGTTGTCACCCATCCTGCAATGGACCTGGCGCCAACTGGGGTACCGGTTGGCCGCTGTCGCCGCCACCATGTTGATTGCCGCCGGGGTCAGCGTCTGGCAGGCGGGAACGCCGGGAACAGACACGCTGGCGGATACGGCTGCGGTAGCGGAGGAACTGGACGTGCTCGCCTTCGAGGGCCAGATCCTTGGGGGCCAGATCCTTGGGGGCCAGATCCTTGGGGGTGAGAGCCCTGTCGCGCCGGATTTCGAATCCCTGGCAGCGGCGGGCCCGACTGAGGAGCCGGTACTCCTGATTGCCCTTGGCGCCGGCTTCGCGCCGTCCGGGGAACGCTGATGCCCGAAGAGAACCTGACCCCGGCGTCCGAGTCGGCGAACCGGCGTTGGAAGCGGTTGATGCCGCTGCTCCTGGTGCTTGTCGGCTTCGGCGCCGGAGTACTGGCGAGCCACTTGGCGCCGCCAATGAGAATGCATCGGGGCGCGAGCGGCGAGCACCGCCTGGGCTCTCGGGACGACTCCGACCGCCGGTCGGGGCGGCGCGCGGGCGAGGGGGCCGAGCGAGGCCGTTCCCGCAGCCGCGAGGCTCGGGAGGGCGACGACCGAAGCCGCCGGTTCCGCGAGCAACTCGTCGAGCGCCTCGGTCTCGACGAGGACCAACAGGCGCAGATGGACGCCTTCATCGAGGCGAACCGGGCCGAAGCGAGCGCTTTCTGGGATGACACCTACGCCCGCTACCGCGAACTGCGGCTGCGCTTCCGCGAACAGATCAGCGAAATCCTCACCGAGACGCAGCGCGAGACCTTCGAGGAGTGGATCCGCCGTAGAGAGCGGAACGATGGGGGCGCCGGTCCCGTAGAAGGTTCCGCGGAAGGAGTGACCCCCGGAGGGAGAGGACGATGACGGGAGAAAGACGATGAGCGGACTCGACCAGCACCGCCACTCACACGGCCAGGAACGGGTCCCGGAACGGGGCAGCGCGCTGGCGCGCTTCGCCGTGGACCGCCGGGTCACGATCAGCATGATCGCGCTGGGGCTGGTCGTGCTCGGATACGTCTCGCTCACCCGGCTCCCGCTCGAATTCCTTCCCTCGTTCGGCTCCAACAGCCTCTGGGTGAGTGTCCAATACGAGTCCTCCTCGCCCGAAGAAACGGAGCGTCTCATCGTCCGGCCTCTCGAAGAGAGCCTCGGGACCATCCCCGGGATCACGGTCCTGACCGCCACCGCGAACGCCAACAGCGGCAACGTCAGCGTGGAGTTCAACGAAGGCGTGGACATGGATCTCATGGTGGTGGAGGCCCGTGACCGGGTGGACCGGGTCCGCCACCTCCTGCCCGACGACATCGAGCGCATCAACATCCGCCGCTTCCAGAGCAGCGACATCCCCATCCTCCAGTTCCACCTGGGGGCTCCCTGGGAACGGGAACGCCTCTTCGACTTCGCCGAAGACATCGTGCAGCCACGGCTCGAGCGCCTTGAAGGCGTGGCCAGCGTGGATGTGCGGGGCGTGCGCCGCCGGGAACTGCGGGTCAGCATGGATCAGCGGCGGATGGCGGCGCTGAACGTGGACGTCCGCGACATCTCTCAGGTCCTCGCCCAGAACAACGTCAACGTTTCGGGCGGCACCATCACCGACGGACCCCGCAAGCTGATCGTCCGGACGGTCGGAGAGTTCCGCCGCCCGGAGGAGATCCGGGAAACCCCGATCGGCGCCGCCGGACTGCGGCTGAGCGACGTCGCCGACGTCACCTATGAGTTCCCCACCCAGACCTCGTTCGACTACCTGAACGGCGAAGAAGCGGTCACCTTCCGCGTCTACAAGGCCTCCAACGCGAACGTGCTGGAGGTCGCCGACGGGGTCAAGGAGCAGATGGCGGAAATCGCGGCCGTCTCCCGCTACGAGAACATCGACGTTCGCTACATCCACGACTCGTCGCTGGATGTCCGCGGGGGGTTGTCGCAGCTCGCCCTTGCCGGACTCTTCGGCGGCGGGCTCGCGATCCTCATCCTGCTCCTGTTCCTGCAGAAGGTCCGCACCACGCTGCTGGTCGCGGTGGCGATCCCGCTCTCGATCATCACCACCTTCGTGATCATGTACCTCGGCCGGCAGACGGGCCTGGTGGACACCACCCTGAACGTGATCAGCCTCTTCGGGTTAATGGTGGCCGTCGGCATGCTCGCCGATCCCGCGATCGTGGTCATCGACTCGATCTCCCGCCACTTCACCGAGTACAAGGAAGACTCCCGCACGGCGGCGATTCACGGCGCCTCGGCGGTCACCATGCCGATCATCGCCGGCGCGGCCACCACCATGTGCGTTTTCGTGCCGCTTGTCTTCCTCGGCGCGACGATGGGGGGCTTCTTCCGCATCTTCATCGACTTCGGGTTCACCCTCAGCGTGGTGATCGTGGCTTCGCTCCTGGTGGCGCTCACCGTGGTGCCGATGATGGCGGGCGTCGTCCTCCGGAACGAGCGGCGGGTGTATTCGCGGACGATGCGCCTCCTCGGCCGTCTTCACGGGAAGATCATCCGGCGCACGCTCCAGCATCGACTCGTTTCGCTCGGCGTCGCGATCGGTCTGCTGGGACTGGCCTGGATCCTCTATCAGAACACCGAGCGGTCCAGCTTCAGTTCGACGGTGGAACGGCAGGTCACCATCAACGTGGACGTGCCTCGGGCCTACTCCATGGATGAAACCCGGGAGGTGATGGAGTCGGTGGCGGCGCTCATCGAAGAGCGCCGCGATGAACTCGAGATAGCCGACATGGTCTACGAGTTCCGCCGCGGGGGAGGACGTTCGCGGGGTGGCTATGGCGGCGGTGGCCGCCGGTTCGATCTCTACCTGGTGGACGAAATGGAGTCCGAGCGGAGCGTTCAGGAGATCACCGACGAGATTCGGGAAATGCTCCCGACGGTCGCCGGGGTTGACTTCCGGATCGCGGAGAGCCGGGGGCACGGTCCAGGTGGTGGCAGCGGAATCCGGCTGGACCTGAAGGGCGACGACATGGAGGTGCTCGAACTGATTTCGAGCCGCGTGGTCGAACGGCTGGCGGCGCTTCCCTGGATCCGGGACGTGGACACTTCGCTCGAGAGCGGAACCGAAGAGCTCCATGTCACCCCGCTGGCGGAACGGGCGCTCGCTTCCGGTTCAGGGACCACCGCGGTGGCCCAAACCGTTCGCAGCGCCCTGACCACCCGTCCGGTAGGCACGATTGAAAGCGACCAACGGGAAGTGGACATCGTCGTCCAGTACCCCGAAGAACAGCGCGAGCGGCTCGATCACCTCCGCAGCATGCCGGTCTTCGTGGGCGGCGCCCGGGTGCCCGTCGGCGCGATGGCCGATTTCGAGATGGTGAGCGGGCCCCGCAGCATCGAGCGCGAAGATCGCCGTCCCAAGCTCACCATCAGCGCGAACACCACGGTCCCGGGAGCATCCTTCCGGCTCATGGGGCAGGTGCAGGAACAGCTCGCCGACATCGCGCTGCCGCCTGGCTACGAGTGGAGCTTCGACCGGTGGAGCCGTATGGGCCAGGCGGATTTCTCCGCCGCGGGGTTTGCTTTCGCCTTCGCGCTCCTCCTGATCTACCTGATCATGGTGGCTCTTTTCGAGAGCTTCCTCCATCCGGCGGTGATCATGTTCTCGATCCCGTTCTCCTTCATCGGGGTGGCGGTGACGCTCAAGCTCACCGGTCAGTCGCTCGGCAACACCGCGATGCTGGGTCTGGTGCTGCTCGCGGGGATCGTGGTGAACAACGCCATCGTCCTGATCGCGCACGTCAACACGCTCCGGCGCGAGGGGATGTCCCGGGACGAGGCGCTCGTCCTCGGGAGCGAGCACCGGTTGCGGCCGGTCATGATGACCGCTCTGACCACCATTTGCGGCTTGTTGCCGCTCGCGGCGCCCTACTTCCTGCCCGGGCTCTTCGGGTCCGTGGATGGGCGCGCCGGACAATGGGCGCCGATCGGCCTCGTGCTGGCCGGAGGACTGCCTGCCTCCACCCTGCTCACCCTGCTCCTCGTGCCCACGATCTATGCGGTGACCGACGACCTCAAGCGGCTGATCTGGCCCTACACCACCGCCCCGGCGGTCCGTGCGCCGAATGAGCCCGTAGAGGTCGGTACGCCGGCTTTGAACCCAGTCACGCAGTGAGGGAATTCGTGCCCCAGACAAAGACAACGACACGTTCTCCGCGGGGCTGGAAAACCCCCGGACGAAGGCTTCTCCAGGCGCTGTGCCTGGTCGGGTTGGCCGCGGCCTCGGCGTGCGGAACCTCCAGAGAGGAAGGGGCCGCTCCGGGCCGCTCCGGCGGCCGGCCGGGGGCGGGGCCGCCCGGCGGATTCGGCGGCGGCGAAGGCGCCGGAACGGCGGTGCCGATCGAAGTGGTCGAAATCCTGCCGGGCGCCATCTCGGCGTTCATCGAGACGAACGGGACCCTGGAAGCCGAGCGGGAAGTGGACATCGTGGCCCGTATCGGCGGCCCGCTGGTGGCTCTCAATACCGAAGAAGGAATCCAGGTGAAGGCGGGCGCATTGCTCGCCCAGCTTGATGAGGCTGAGTCGCGCGCGCAGGTCGAGATCGCCCAGGTCGCGCTGCAGGACGCGGAACTCGTCCACAACCGGGCAAGGGCCTCGCTTGAGAATGCGGTCGTCAGCCAGGAGGTGTACGACAGCGCGCTTTCCGCCCTGGAGTCGGCGCGGGCGCAGTTGGCCGGAAACGAGATTCAGCTCGGTTACACCCGAATCACAGCGCCCTTCGATGGGCTGATCATCCAGCGCGCGGTGAAGTTCGGAGAAACGGTGACGGTGGGGCAGCAGCTCTTCCGCATCTCCGACTTCGATCCGCTCCTCTGCACGATCGGAGTGCCCGAGCGGGACCTGACCCGGCTCTCGATCGGCCAATCGGCGATTCTGGAAGTGGAAGCGTTTCCGGGCGAGGTGTTCCAGGGCCGGGTGCTGCGGATCAGTCCAGTCGTGGACGCTACGACCGGAACCATCCGCGTGACGCTCGAAGTGGACCGGCAGGGGCGGCTCAGCCCCGGGATGTTCGCCGGGGTGCGGCTCGTAACCGACGTGCGCGAGAACGCGCTGATCATGCCCAAACGCGCCCTCTCCCTCGAGAGCCTCGCCGACTCGGTCTTCGTCGTGGAAGACGGGGTCGCCTACCGCCGCAACGTGACCCTCGGCTATGAAGAGGATGACCGGGTCGAGGTTACGGACGGGCTCCGGGCGAACGACCGGGTCATCGTGGTCGGCCAGGACGGTTTGACGGATGCCACCCCGGTTCAGATCCTCGTCGGCCCGGGGGCGGAGGAGCCCCGGACCCGCCCGGCGGACGCTGGGAGCCCGCCGGGTGGATCCGGAATGACCGAGGAGCGTCGCGCCGCGATGCGCGAGCGGATGCGCGAGCGCGGGATGACCGACGAGCAGATCGACGCCCGGCTCGCGGCCACGGAAACGCGCGGAGGCCCTCCGGGCGGAGGCCCCCGGCCGCGAGCCGGAGGGGCGGCCACCGCTTCCCCGGCCGAAGGGCGGCCGGCACCGCGCCAGGCCCCGGCGGCCACTACGCCCCGGGAAGCTCCTGCAACACCGCCGGGTTCGACCAGCCCGGCGGAGAGCGCGGCGCCGGCTGCCTCGGAGCCGGTGGAATCCGCCGCACCCCCGCCGGCCGCGCCTGCGGCGGCTCCCGCGGAAGCGCCTGGACAGGGCGCGGCGCCCACACCACCGCGGCGGACGGGTCGTGCTGCCGGTTCACGGAGCCGCGGCGCCGGGGCTGGGACGTCCGCTGGGCCAGGAGAAGGCTCCGGACCGGGTTCCTTTGAGAGCCTCCCGCCCGAGACCCAGGAAGCGATTCGTGCTCGTCTGCGCTCCATGGGTTTGACCGACGAGCAGATCGAGGAGCGGGTCCGCCGGGGTTGGGGGTCGCCCTCAACGGACGGAGCGCCCCGGGACGCGGAACCAACCCCCGAGCAGCTCGAAGCTCTGCGCGAACGACTCCGTAGCCGGGGGATGACGGAAGAACAGATCGAGGAGATCGTCGCCCGTCGCCGCCGCCCGCGGTAACCGGCCGGCTGAACTCTCTCCAACAGACGTCCTCTCGATGCGCATCGTCGACTTTTCCATCCGGCGGCCCGTCACCGTCGTGGTGCTGTTCATCGCCATCGTGGTGTTCGGGGTGGTCGGTTTCGACCGCCTGTCCGTGGATCTTCTGCCGGACATCACCTACCCGTCGCTGAATGTCCGCACCGAGTACGAGGGCGCCGCTCCCAGCGAGATCGAGAACCTGATCACCAGGCCCATCGAAAACGCGGTCGGGGTGGTCAACAACGTGGTGCGGGTCGTTTCTTCCTCCCGGCCCGACCTCGGCGAAGTCACTCTGGAGTTCGGTTGGGGAACGGACATGGACATGGCCGCGCTGGACGTGCGCGAACGGCTCGACGTGGTGCGGCTCCCGCTCGACGCTCCGCGACCGACCCTCCTGCGTTTCGATCCTTCGCTGGACCCGATCCTCCGCTTCGGGCTGACCGGGAACGAGGACCTCATCCGACTCAGGCTCATCGCGGAACAGGAAATCCAGCGCAATCTGGAGCGCGTCGAAGGGGTGGCGGCGGTGCTGGTCAGCGGCGGCCTTGAAGAGGAAATCCACGTCGAAATTGACGAGCGGAAGGTCGCCAGCCTCGGGCTGTCGGTTCCCGCCGTCGTGAACCGGCTCGGCCAGGAGAACGTGAACCTCACCGCCGGACGCCTGCTCGACGGCGGCACCGAGTACCTGGTTCGGACCATCAACGAATTCGAGCGTCCCGAGGACATGCGGGACATCGTGGTGGACGCGGAGCGCACCGTGATCCGGCTCGACGACATAGCCACCATTCGCCGGGGCGCCAAGGAACGGGAGGTCATCACCCGCATCGACGGCCTCGAGTCGATCGAGGTCGCCGTGTACAAGGAGGGCGGGACGAACACCGTCACCGTGGCGGATGAAGTCCTGGTCCGCGTCGAAGAACTTCAGGAGCGCCTCGACCAGGTGGGCGAGGATCTCGCGCTCACCCTGGTCACCGACCAGGCGCGCTACATCCGCCAGTCGGTTTCCGAGGTGCTGCAGACGGCGGTCATGGGAGGGATCCTGGCGATCCTGGTCCTGATCCTCTTCCTCGGAGAGCTGCGCTCCACCCTCATCATCGGCGTTTCGATCCCCATTTCGGTCATCGGGACCTTCTTCCTGATGTACGTGTCGGGCGTCTCGCTCAACATCATGTCGCTCGGCGGAATCACCCTGGGCATCGGGCTCCTGGTGGACAACTCGATCGTGGTGCTCGAAGCGATCAAGCGGAAACGGCAGGACGGACTCGGTCTCGTCGAGGCCTCGCGCACCGGAACCGGCGAGGTCGGACAGGCGGTGATCGCCAGCACGATGACGACGGTCTGCGTGTTCGTGCCGATCGTGTTCGTCGAAGGGATCGCGGGGCAGTTGTTCGGAGACCAGGCGCTCACCGTGACGTTCTCGCTCACGGTTTCGTTGCTCGTCGCGCTCACGCTGATCCCGATGCTCGCCTCACGCGAATTCCGCCCGGCCCCCGCGACGGAAACCGCGTCGTTCAGGACCGCGGCCGGCCGCCTTTTCGGGCGGGTCGTATCCGCCGTGAGCGGGGGTGTGATGTGGGTCGTCTTCGGGATCCTGAAGGGTGTCGATCTCGTCATCAAGGGGATCCTCTGGCTGCCGAGCCGGATCTTCCAAGTGATTTACACCGGCGTGGTCCGCGGCTATCCGCCGGTCCTGAACGGGGCCCTCAATCACCCGTTCCGGGTGGGGACCCTTGCCGTCGTGCTTTTCGGCGGCGCGCTCTACGTGCTTCCTTCGCTCGGGACGGAACTCGTGCCCGAGCTGATCCAGGGGGAGTTCTTCGTGGACACCGAACTTCCCGCCGGCACCCACCTGGATCTCAATTCCCGGCGCCTTTCGCGCCTTGAGCAAGCGGCCCGTGAGATTCCCGAAGTGCGCACCGTGTACGCAACGGTGGGGACCAGCAGCCAGCAGGGCGGGGCAGCCGGAGAGCTCCGGGAGAACATCGGTCAACTCACCGTGCTGCTGGATCCTCCGGTGAACCGGGGGCGTGAAGACGCCGCCATGGCGGAGCTCCGCCCGCATCTCGAGGGAGACCCGGATCTGCTCTACATCTTCGGGCGGCCGTCCTACTTCAGCTTCCGAACCCCGGTGGAACTCGAGATCCGAGGCTTCAACCTCACCCTGCTGGAACGGACCGCCGACGAGGCGGTGGCCGGGCTCCGCGAGATTCCCGGACTCGTGGACGTCAAGTCGTCCACCGAGGGTGGGAACCCCGAACTCCAGGTGCGGTTCCACCGCGATCGGGTGGCGGCGCTCGGATACAACGTGAACCAGCTCGGCAGCCTCATCCGCTCCAAGGTGCTCGGGGACGTAGCCACCGACATCCAGCGGGAGGATCGTTCCATCGACATCCGCCTCCGCAGCGACGAGTCATTCCGCGACAGCGTCGAGGATCTGCGCAACCTGAACATCTCTGACGGCGGCGCCGCCACCATCCCGCTCTCCAGCGTCGCCGATGTGGACGAAGTGACCGGCCCGGCGGAAATCCGACGCGCCGACGGCGAGCGGGTGGCCACCATCACCGCGAACATCGTCGGCCGGGATCTGGGGAGTGTGGCCACCGACATCGAGGCGTTGATGGCCGGGATCTCGATGCCTGCGAGTTTCAGTTGGCGGCTCGGCGGCCAGCAGGAGGAGATGGAGACTTCCTTCGCGAGCATGCAGTTCGCGATCCTGCTCGCGGTGTTCATGGTCTACCTGGTGATGGCCTCGCAGTTCGAGTCGCTGCTCCATCCGTTCGTCATCCTGTTCTCCGTGCCGTTCTCCCTGGTCGGAGTGATCTTCGCCCTCAAGTTGTTTTCGGTGACGGTGAGCGTGGTGGTGCTGATCGGGGTGATCATGCTGGCGGGCATCGTGGTGAACAACGCCATCCTGCTCCTCGACACCACCAACCGCCTCCGCCGCAGCGGCATGGCGAAGCTGGATGCGCTGCGGGAGGCAGGGAAGGTCCGACTCCGACCGATCCTGATGACCACCTCGACCACCGTCCTGGGTCTTCTTCCCATGGCCATCGGACTCGGGGAGGGCAGCGAGCTGCGGACCCCGATGGCGATCGCGGTCATCGGCGGCCTGATCCTCTCCACCGCCCTGACCCTGTTGATCATTCCGACCGTCTATCGCGTCATCGGCCGGTAAAGGAGCACGCTAGGAGCGCCGGTCTTCATTCAGACCGGCGTCGCCCCGCGCAGCGGGGCGAAACTCCCACCGCTACCCTCGCCCGCGACCCGGATCCAGGCCGGGATGGTGAAACAGTCGGCACTGGTAGTGCGCCGGCCCGGCAGCGGCACCCGTCCCGGACCGAGGCCACGCGCGGCGGCGCGACCGGAGCCGGTAGGATGCCCCCCATGCGGCGGCGACTCCCCCTGGGGATCCAGAACTTCCGCGAGGAGCGGGAAGAGGGCTGCTACTACGTGGACAAGACGCACTGGATCGGGCAACTGCTCGACCGGGGCAAGTACTACTTCCTCTCACGCCCCCGCCGGTTCGGGAAGAGCCTGCTGGTGGACACCCTGAAGGAGCTGTTCGAGGGCAACGAGCCGCTCTTCCGGGAGCTCGCCATCCACGACCGGTGGGACTGGTCGGTGCGGTATCCGGTGATCAAGCTGGACTTCGCGGGGGGCAGCTTCGGATCGCCGCAACGCCTCGATGCCAATCTGAACGCCCAGTTCGACGAGCTGGAGGCGGCGGCGGGTATCGGACGCCGCTACGAGACGGCGCCGGAGCGGTTCCGCTACCTGATCCGGTCCCTGCACGAGCAGACCGGGCAGCGGGTCGCGGTGCTGGTGGACGAGTAAGACAAGCCGATCCTCGACACGCTCCTGACGCCGGAGACGGCGGTGGCGAACCGGCAGGAACTCCGCGGGTTGTACGGTGTCATCAAGGCGAGCGACGCGCACCTCCGGTTCGCCCTGCTCACCGGAGTCAGCAAGTTCACCAAGGTGAGCCTGTTCTCCGACCTGAACAACCTGACGGACATCACCCTCGACGCGCGTTACGGGGCGATCTGCAGCTACACCGAGGAGGACCTCGACGCGGTGTTCGCCCCGGAGCTCGAAGGACCCGACCGGGAGCTGGTGCGCGATTGGTGCAACGGCTACCCGTGGGGCGGCCCGGCGAAGGTGTACAACCCCTACGGGCTCCTGCGGCTCTTCGACAGCCGCAAGTTCTCCGGGCACTGGTTCGAGTCGGGGACGCCGAAGTTCCTGGTGGACACGCTGGTCCGCCGCGGGGTGTCGTCGGTTTCGCTGGACGAGCGGCGGAGCACGGAAGGGTTGCTGTCGGTGTTCGACGTGGAGGAGATCGGGACAGACGCGCTGCTCTTCCAGACCGGCTACCTGACGATCACCGGGGAGGAGATGCGGCGCGGCGGGCCGTCCTACCGACTGGGCTACCCGAACCGGGAGGTGCGCCAGGGTCTGAACGAGCACCTCCTGCGCCGCCTAGTGCGAAACCCCGAGCGGCAGCACGCGAACGCCGACCGGCTCGAGACGCTGCTGGAGACGCACGACTGCGCGGGGCTGAAGGAGGTGTTCCACGCCTTCTTCGCCAGCATCCCCTACGAGTGGTACCCGAAGAACGACATCGCGCGCTACGAGGGCTACTACCCGAGCGTCTTCTACTCGTACTTCGCGGCGCTCGGCTACGAGATCGCGGTGGAGGAGTCGAGCAACCAGGGGCGGCTGGACATGGCGGTACGGACGGGGGGCCACATGTACCTGTTCGAGTTCAAGGTCGCGGAGATGACGCCGCCGGGTTCGGCGCTGGCGCAGCTCCGGGAGCGCGACAAACGCGGCGAAGTACCGGGCGGGGGGAGAGCCGATCCACCTGGTGGGGGTGGAGTTCAGCAAGGGCACCCGGAACATCACCGCCTTCGAATTCGAAGGCGCCTAACGTCACTTCCTGGCGCTCGGCCGACTCCGACGACCCCGCCGCCGGTGGCCCGGCGTCGAAGGCCGCTAGCGCTCTCAGCGGGGAACGCAAACGTCCGGAAGAAGAATGGGCGGGAGCGGCGGCGGAGGAATGCCCTCGCGACGCCTGGACCAGTTGATGGGCACGAACAGCCCCTGCGCGGGTTCGCACGGGCTTCGCAGGATGAAAGCGGCGCCGACGATGGCGGCGGAGATCATCGCGGCCCCCAGCACGACCATCTTTCCGCTCACCACCGGCCGCTCCCGTTCCCGTTCTCGCTCCGGGTCTTCGGGGACGGGCGCGGCCTCTTCCTCTTCTTGGTACACCAGCGCCGAAACCGACACGCCGGCCGCTCGTGCCGCGCTCGGCCAATCGGAGCCCCTCGCCGTCGAAGCCGGCGAGAGGCTGCCGAGGAGGAGCGAGCCGCAGACATCGGCAGTTCTGAGATGAGGGGGCACTTGTCCAGACTCCCTGGTTCGTCAGCAGTTCGCGTCGGTGGCGGACGAGCGAGTTCCGAAAGCGATGCCCAGGAGGAGGCCGTTCCACAGGCCGATGGCCCCAATGCCGGACGTGATACCGAGGAACGGGGATCCCATATCCCAGAACACCACATGAATTACAACCGCGCACAGCGGTCCCAACGCGAGACCGAGGAGGATCCAGGGTGTCGTTCGCGTCGTCAACCAGTGTTCGAGCCAGCGTCCCATCGCGCATCCGACCAGGAAACCGATGGCGGATCCCACCATGATTCCCCATCCCAGAAGGCCCGTCGCCGACCAGTCCGTCTTGCCTCCTTCGATCATTTTGTTCGCCAGCGCCAACCCGGCGCCGAAGCCGAACGCGACGCCAACTCCGACCCGAATGGGAAGTACCGGGCGATTCATGACACTGCTTTCACTTCGGGGTACATGTCCGGACGCATTCCCGGTGGGCATCGAAACATTCGCTCTTTTCGGCCCGCCAAGTCCTTTTGCAATTTCGCCGACATCCGCCGTCAAATGTACCGCACTCGAAAACGCAATCCACAAAATTGTCCAAGGCGTCATCGAGGCAACGCGTGAGGTTGTCCGAGCACTCAGTGCAGGGCACCGAACTCGTTGAAGAACCGGAAGACCCGACTGCTCCGGAATTCTCCGATGCGTACGCATCGTCCGTGAGCGTGACCAGGCGTCCGACGATCCCCATGACGCCCGGAACAAGGCTCGTACTTACGCTCGCCTCGGATTGCCCGGCGTTCATCGCTTCTTCAATCGCGACCGGAAGGTCGTCCAGCAGGTCGTCAAGAGCTTCATCGAACACCTGCCAGGTTGACAACCCGGGCTGTGGCGTTGCGGCGCGGAACGACTGCGAGACTCCCTGAAGCGCCACTTCCGGAACTCTCTGGGGGGCCGACAGAGACTGCGGATCCGGTGGCGTCGTCTCCGGCGATACGCCGGGAGAGGAACGCGGCGGCGCCGGTGCAGTCGGTGGTGCTGCCTGGCGGCCTCCGGCTGACTCGGTGCAGTGCACCAAGGATACGCCGGCCACCGCCAATGCAAGGAGTAGAGCGGGAGCCCTCGCGGGCCCGGCCCAAATCCTGAAGTTCATCATGGTGATTTCCCTCCTGGGGAGTATCGAACGGATGAGCCGGCTTCCCGGTATCACGGATGGACGGGAGCGGCCGTTGCTTCTCTGCGCAACTGGCGAACCGGACGCACTTCCAGGTTTAGCGGGGCGTCGGCCGGGCGTCAATAGGTCGGAGCTTTGTTGAGGCGTGGCGCGCCCTCCGGTCGCTCCGTCCCTTCCAAACAGGCCGCCGTCCTACACAGCTCCCCTCCGCGCCTGACAATCCGGGCCGGCTACCGGCCGATCACGAAAAGTTGCCAAAGCTGGCCGGCGCTGCTAAAACCCAAGTGTCGCGGCCGCGCTGATTCGACTTCGAGGCGAATCCACCAGCGACGAATCGGATCGGTCGTCCCGGCCGCGCGAACGCGGGGGTGACCGGCGTGAACGGCGAACACTCTGCCGACAACGGCTACGCAAGAGACGCCGTCGGAGCGGAGGAGTTCGATCAGTCGCTGGGCGCGGGGGAAATCCCCCCTGCTGGGTCGGAGGCGATAGAGAACGGGGAACTCGATAGCCTGCACCTCTACCTGCGTCAGGTGCGCCGTCGGCGGCGGCTCTCGGCGGACGGTGCGAAGCGGTGTTGCAGCGCCATGCGCCGGGCGGAGGCGGCGATGCGGGACGAGGCGGAGCCGGAGTCGGGAGCGTTCGGCGTCTTCTGCGCGTGCCGCCGGCGGCTGATCGAGGGCAACCTCGGCCTCGTCGTCGCCATCGCGCGGGGGTATCGGCGCTTCGGCGTCCCGCTCGAGGATCTCATCCAGGAAGGCAACATCGGGCTCCTGTACGCGGTCCGCGGGTTCGACCCGGACGCGGGAACGCGGTTTTCGACCTATGCCGATCCCTGGATACGGCAGGGGATCTGCCGCGCGCTCTCGGCGAAGTCGCGGACCATCCACATCCCGCTAGATGAGCTGAACCTCCGCCGCCAGGCGGAGAGCGTCCTGTCCGATCTGGACCAGCAGGCTCACGACCGGGCCTGCTCATCCGGCCACTACCAGAAACCGACCGTTGAGGACTGCGCCCGGAAGATCGGGATTCCAGCGGACCGTCTCCGAACGAATCTGCGGCGACTGCCCGACATGGAGTCGCTCGACGCGCCGCTCGCTGCCAGCCGGACAACGCTGCTGTCAACGATTCCTGACACCGGGCAGCCGAGCCCGCTGGACTCCGCCGCTACCGGAGAACGCCGCTCGTGTCTTCGGGCCGCCGTCTCCCATCTCCCTGGCCGGCTCCAGCAGGTGATGCGCCAGCACTACGGCTTTGACGGCGGGTCAGCGGCCAGCTTCGCCGAGATCGGACGCGACCTGCATCTTTCCCGGGAGCGGGTTCGTCAACTGCACAACAGCGCCCTCGCGTTGCTGCGCCGGGACGGCGCGGCCCGCGTTGCCGCCGACTGAGCCGGACAGCGCGCCACCGGACGGAGCACCTACCGCGGCCTCGCCGCCGCGGGCGTTCCAGAGCGCGAGTCTGGGCCTCGGTGTCTCCATACTGTTGCGGTAAAAATGCTATATTGCTGATTTCCTGCAATGACATTCACGGATTTTCTCCATGTGGTTGGGGACGAACCCGTGTTTGAGACGGGTCTGCTCGCCGCCGACGGATGGTCGCGGGCGGGCATTACCGGACAGCTTGACCGCTGGCGCCGAAGCGGGAAGCTCATTCAACTCCGCCGGGGGCTCTACGCGCTCGCGCCTCCGTACCAGAAGGTGTTTCCCGATCCCCTGCTCGTCGCCAACCGCCTCTCGCCCGGCAGCTATGTCAGCGGGGTGGCGGCGCTCGCCCACTACGGCGCGATCCCTGAGGCCGTCTTTGAAATGACGAGCTGCGGACCCGGCCGGCCATGCGTGCGGGAAACCCCGCTGGGACGTTTCTCCTTCCGCTATCTGAAGCCCTCACTGCGGACCGGGTACCGCCTGCGGGAACTCGTCGGCGGCCAGCGCGCGTTCGTCGCGACCCCGGAAAAGGCTTTTCTGGATCTCGCCTGGTTCCATCCCGACGGCGACGACCCGGCCTGGATTAACGAACTCCGGCTGGATCTGGAGGCGTTCACTTCCGCCGCTCTGATGCAGGTCGCGGCCGCCACCCGAAGCCCGAAGCTGCTGCGAGCGGCCAAGGTGCTCAGCTCGCGGGTTGACGATCCGGCGCTGAAGTATCGCGAGCTGACGCCGTGAAGGACCATGCGCTTCAGCTTGCGCGTACGGCGCGGCCGGATCAGGGACGCAACGTGTTGCGCGAATACTTGCAGGCCCGCGTCCTGGAGACGCTCCAGCGCCTGGGAGCAACTCGCCCCCTTGCCTTTTGCGGTGGTACCGCTCTCCGTTTCCTCTTTCTGATGCCGCGCTATTCCGAGGATCTCGACTTCGCGCTCGAAAGCGACCGCGACGCCTATGACCTCGAGGGCTGGTTGACCGCGGTGGCTCGCCAGTTCCTCAGCGAAGGCTATGAGGCCGAATCCGTGCTCCGCGATCAGAGCGTGGTGCATGCGGCATGGCTGCGCTTCCCCGGTCTCTTGTACGAAGCGCGTCTCTCTCCGCATCCTACGGAGAAGTTGGCTATCAAGATGGAGGTGGACACGAATCCACCGGCGGGCGCGGTAACCGAGACGCGAACGATCCAGCGGCATGTCGCTGTTCGTCTGCGTCACCACGACCGGGCTTCGCTCCTCGCGGGCAAGCTGGCCGCGATCCTCGCCCGTCCGTATGCGAAGGGGCGTGACGTTTACGACCTGTGGTGGTACATCGCGGATCCGCGCTGGCCCGCGCCGAATCTTCGGCTATTGAATTCCGCGCTTCGTCAGACGAAGCCCGAGGCGCCGCCGCTCACCGGCGAAACCTGGCGGCTAGCGGTAGCGCATCGCGTGGAGGAAATGCCCTGGGACCGTGTCCGGGCCGACGTCCTGCCGTTCCTGGAGGGTCCGCAGACGCTGCCGACCCGCGAGGAACTGTTGGCGCTGCTCCGCTCAGTCTGACGGCCGTTGTCACCGACAAACATCGGGACAGCCGCGCCGTTGGAACGCCCTCCAAGGCCCGGGTCCGCCCCTATACTTCGCGCCCAAATGACGACACCCGGAACTCCCGACCAACCGCTGCGGGTCGCGGTCTTCGGATCCGGCCCGACCGGCTTCTACGCAACCGATCATCTCTTCAAGGCTAACGGGGTCACCGTCGAGGTGGACCTCTACGACCGGCTGCCTACCCCGTTCGGGTTGGTGCGAGGCGGGGTCGCTCCGGACCATCAGAAGATCAAGATGGTCACCCGCGCCTACGAGCGCACCGCCCAGAACCCCCGTTTCCGCTTCTACGGCGGCGTGGAGTTCGGGAGCGACATCCGGCTGGCGGACGTGCGGCGCCACTACCACGCCGTCATCTACTGCGTGGGCGCCCAGGTGGACCGCGCCATGCGGATTCCCGGCGAATCCCTGCCCAGAAGCCGCGCGGCGACCGAGTTCGTGGCCTGGTACAACGGTCACCCCGACTACCGGGACCGCGAGTTCGACCTCTCCCAGGAGTCGGTGGCCGTCGTCGGAGTCGGCAACGTGGCGGTGGATGTCTGCCGGGTGCTGGCCCGTTCGGTGGACGAGTTGAAATCCACCGACATCGCCGACTATGCCCTCGAACAACTCGCCGAGAGCCGTATCCGCGAGGTCCACATGCTCGGCCGGCGGGGTCCGGCGCAGGCGGCGTTCACAAATCCCGAGATCAAGGAACTCGGGGAGCTCGAGGGCGCCGATATCCGGGTGTTCGAAGAAGAGGCGGCGCTTGATGCGGTGAGTCAGGAATGGGTGGACTCCGGCGCCGACAGATCCGCCCCGCGGAAGGTCGAGATCCTCCAGCAGTACGCCGCCGAGAAGCGGTCCGGCAAACCGCGAACGCTGACGGTGCGCTTTCTCGTCTCTCCGGTGGAACTGATCGCCGGGGCCGACGGGGGCGTGGAGCGGGTCAAGCTCGTGAAGAACGAGCTCTACCGGAACGAACGAGGCACGATCCGTCCCCGAGCCACGGAGCATTTCGAAGACCTGGAAGCCGGACTCGTATTCCGCTCCGTCGGTTACCGGGGGGTCGCGTTGCCCGACGTTCCGTTCCGGGATGACTGGGGTGTGATCCCACACGCAGTCGGAAGGGTGCTCGATTCGCCCGACGGCGAGCACCTGGCGGGCCAGTACTGCGCCGGCTGGATCAAGCGCGGCCCGACCGGGGTGATCGGCACCAACAAACCCGATGCCCTCGAGACCGTCAAGGTCTTGCTGGAGGACGTGGCGGCCGGAAAGCACTGGCAGCCGGAGGCTTCTTCTTCTGAGGCGGTGGAGCAGCTCGTGGCCGACCGCGTTCCCACCTATTTCTCGTTCGCCGACTGGAAAGCGCTCGACGCTCTCGAGGTGGCGCGCGGTAAGGCCGAAGGCCGTCCGCGGGTGAAGTTCGTGAGCGTCGAAGAGATGCAGGCCGCCATCCGGTAGGCGGCCGAGGATCCGTCCAGCAGGGACCGCCGGTCTCCAGACCGGCATCGCCGCGCGCAGCGCGGCGAATCGCACAACGCCATGTTCGTTGCGGTTCGCCTTCCAGGAAGATAGGGGCGTCATCTTTTGGCGCACTTCCGGCCCTTCGGCAAGTAGTCTCCTGCCGACCCAATCCGACCACGGAGTTCTGCCATGACTGCTTCTACCCGCCGTATCTTCCGGCACCCAAACCGGGGGGTACGGCCGTTCGGGGTTGGCCTCCCGGCTGCTAGACTCGGCTCTGCGGCTGGTGGCTTGCGGCGTGGCGCGCGCCAGCCGCTTCTCTTGCCCATGGCCGGACGGCAGTTGCTCGCGGAACACTCCCGTAGGACCCTCTCCTCGGAGGCGAACGGGTCCATGAACCGTCTCCGTCCCGAAGACGCCGCCGCGCATGGGTGGTACCGGTTCGTCCTCTCCTATCCGCCCCATCTCGTCCGCACCTATGCCGAGCGGTTCGACCTCGGCCCTTCCGACCTGCTCTTGGACCCGTTTTGCGGTACCGGAACGACGCTGGTGGAGGCCAAAAAGCTCGGCATCCCTAGCGAGGGAATAGAAGCGCTCCCGATGCCGCATCTTGCGGCACGCGCCAAGACAGATTGGACTGCTGATCCGGATGGCCTGGAGCGGCACGCCGACCGGATCGCCGACCAAGCCAGGGCAGCGCTGCGGCGCGATGGCGTCTCCGACGTACCGCTGCCGTCGGCGAATGGAAGCCTTTCACTGCGCACTTTGCCGGAAGATGCCCGAAGGCTCCTCGTGGGCCATTCGATCAGCCCACTGCCGCTGCACAAGACGCTGACGCTGGCCGAAGCCATGCGCGACGCGGAACATCCGGCCTACTCCCGGTACGAGCGCCTCGCGCTCGCCGCCGCTCTGGTGGCGGACATCGGCAATCTGCGATTCGGTCCGGAGGTGGGCATCGGGCGCATTCGCCCCGACGCAGCGGTCGTTGCGCCATGGAGGAACCGGGTGTCACACATGACCAGGGACATCCGGGCCCTCGCCGAGCGGCGTGATGTGAAGTGCCGAGTCCATCTCGGCGACGCCCGGGATGCCGGGGGCCTCATCGCGCCTCGCTCGGTGAGTGCGGTGATCACTTCACCGCCCTATCCGAACGAAAAGGACTACACCCGGACCGTTCGCCTCGAATCGGTGATCCTAGGCTTCCTCGACGAGCGGAAAGACCTCAGGCAGTCCAAACAGGCCTTGCTGCGTTCCAACACTCGCGGGGTCTATCGCGCGGATACGGACGACAGGTGGATTGAGGGGAACCGTCGCGTGGAGGAGATCGCAGAGCGCATCGAATCACGCCGGATCGAGGCCGGAAAGAACTCAGGCTTCGAGCGTCTCTATCACCGCGTCACGAAGCTCTATTTTGGAGGCATGGTTCGTCACTTCAAGAGCTTGGCCCCGTGTCTAAAGCCGGGAGCGCGACTGGCCTACGTTGTCGGCGATCAGGCTTCCTATCTGCAGGTGATGATTCGGACGGGCGAACTACTAGCCGAAATCGCGGAATCGGCTGGTTACGAAGTGGAAGGGATCGACCTGTTCCGCACGCGTCCCGCCACTGCCACCCGAACACAATTACGTGAAGAGGTGGTGGTGCTTCGTTGGCCTGGTGGGTCCTGATATGGCGCAAGAAGGGGCCGCGGATGCAATCATCGAAGCAGTTTTCAGGTCGCACGTCGGAGCCGAGGTAGCCCCCTTCCAGTTCGAGCGTCAGGAACTCGTGGACCAAGCCAAGCTGCTGCGGGTCAAGGTTCCTAAGAACCTGGGCGACACGATCTATTCCTACAAGTCGCGACGCTGGCTGCCAAAATCGATCCGGAAATCAGCGCCCGAAGGCTGGGAATGGGTCCTCCGATCCGCCGGCCGAAGCGTTTACGAATTCGGATTCGCGCGCTTTTGTTTCGCCGAGCCGCGGCAAGGGCTTCAAGCGGTCAAGGTGCTGAACGCAACGCCGGAGATCGTTAGCCGGTATCGCTTCTCGGACGAGCAGGCGCTGCTCGCCGTTCTTCGCTACAACCGCCTTGTGGATCTTTTCACCACGACGACGGCGTACCTTCTGCAGAGTCATCTGCGAACCACGGTCAAGGGAATAGGGCAGGTTGAAACGGACGATCTCTATGTCGGTGTGGGTCGCTGCGGCTCGCACTATGCAATTCCCGTTCAGGCCAAGGGTGCCAGAGAAAAGATCGGCGTGGTTCAGATCGAGCAGGATTTCGCCGTCTGTGAGCAGAAGCTACCCAGTCTGATTGCCCGCCCGTTGGCTGCTCAGTTTCTGGCCGATGGGGTGATCGCTCTCTTCGAGTTCGCAATGGATCACGAAGGCCAGGTCGCAATCGCCGCCGAGAAGCACTATCGCCTCGCTGCCCAGGAAGAACTCACTCCCGAGGAACTGGAACGGTACGCGGCCGGCAGCCGAGCGCGGCCGCCCGTCTGACCGGAGCCAAGGGTTCCGTGATCCGGCGGTCACCCGAGCTGTTCCCGTAGGGGCGCACCCGTCCGCCGGATCACGAGGTCGGGGATTGTCCGGAGCGCGGCGGCGAGTTCAGCCCGCACGCTGGCATCTCGCTCCCGTCTGACTCGCGAGACGAGGCGAGCCCCGCCCGGTCCTCATCCACCGGCGCGAGCGCCCAAGCGGAGCGGCGGCGCATGTGCCGCGACCGCCTGCCGGCGGTTTGGCCGGGTTCGGCGGGGTGTTTCATAAATACTGCTGTTTCAATGGCACCGAAACGATAAGATAAATGGAACGCTTTTGATAGCGATGGGGGAACCCGATGCTCGGGCCAGACAAACAGCCACCGACCGAGAGGCAGGTCGCGCGCCGGGTCGAGCGACTACTGGCTGACCGCATTCCGTCCGGCTGGACACTCCGAGCCCGGACCGAAGCCCCGGCGAACCGCCACCGCGTGGACCTGCTGGCGGAGATCGTGTCACCGGCGGGTGAGACCGCGGTCCTCGCCGTCGAGATCAAGCGAACCCTGGAACCACGCGCCGTCTTCCCGACAATCCAGCAGATCTCGAAGATCGCTACCCGGTTGTCGGCTCAGGCCGTGCCCGTCGTTGCGACCGCTTATCTCTCCCCCCGGGCGCGTGCCCTGCTTCGTGAGCGCCGCGTTGGCTATGTCGATACCACGGGCAACATTCATATCGAAGCTTCCACGCCGGGATTGTTCATCTCGGCCGACGGGGCCGATAGCGATCCCTGGCCGCGGGATCACAAGCTCCGGTCCCTGCGGGGCCGGGGCGCTGCACGGGCCGTGCGGGCCATTGTCGATACCTGTCCTCCATACGGTGTCCGTGAGTTGGCCCAGTTGACCGGGGCATCGGCCCCGACCCTGTCGCGGGTGCTGGACTTGTTCGAACGGGAGGCAATCGTGACCCGCAGGCGCGGAGCGGTATTGACAGTTGATTGGCAGGCCGCGATTCGGCGGTGGACCGAGGACTACGACCAGACTGGCTCGAACACGCCCGTGACGGTTCTCGAACCGCGGGGGCTGTCGACGCTCGAAAGTAAGCTCCGTGCGACGACATTCGCGTACGCAGCCACTGGCGCCTTCGCCGCCCAGCGGTTCGATCCCGTCGCGCCGGCCAGACTGGCTGCCGTCTATGTCACCGACGCGGCGAAGGCCATCAACAAGCTCAATCTCCGCGAAGTGGAAGCCGGGGCGAACGTCGTACTCCTGGAACCCTTCGACTCGGTCGTCTTCGATCGGATGCTGCACCGCGGCGGGCTTCGCTGCGTGGCTCCCAGCCAGCTCGCCGCGGACTTGTTGACCGGGCCGGGTCGCGAGCCGTCGGAGGGCGCACAGATCCTGAAATGGATGGAGAAGAACGAGCATGTCTGGAGGTCCTGATCCGCTGTACGTCCGGGCCCGCAGTGCGCTGCTTGACGCCGTCGACGCGCTGGCCGAACAGCTCGACGCCATCGTGCTCGTCGGGGCTCAGGCTGTTTATCTCCACACCGGCGACGCCGATTTCGCCACTGCCGAGTACACGACCGACGCGGATTTTTGCGTAACGCCAGCCGATCTGAGCGACACGCCCCTACTGGCCGACCTGCTGGAGGCGCGTGGGTTCTTGCTGAGAGAGCATCCGGGGGCGTGGCTGAGCCCGGACGGGATCCCCGTCGACCTCATGGTTCCAGACGCGGTGGCCGGACCCGGTTCAAGGGGTGCTCGCCTTGGGGTCCACGGTAAGAGAACCGCCCGGCGAGCCAGAGGGTTGGAGGGTGCGCTTGTTGACCGGGAACGGATGGAGATCGCGTCACTCGATCCAGACGTACGGCGGTCCGCCACGATGCTGGTAGCCGGGCCCGCGGCGCTTCTCGTGGCCAAGGTTCACAAGATCGCTGAGCGCACCGGAACCCGCCGACTCAGTGACAAGGACGCGCTCGATGTGCTGCGTCTCCTGCAAGCCACCGACACCGCGACCCTCTCGGCGGGCTTCGCGAGGCTCTTGGACCACGAGGTCAGCAAGGCAGTCGCCATCGAGGCGAGGTCCCAGCTCGGACTCTTGTTCGGTACCCCGGAAGCTGCCGGCGTCAAGATGGCGGTCGACGCGGCTCGCTTCAGCGCGGAAGCGGATGTGATTCCTGCATCGCTCAGCGCGCTTGTGTCCGATCTCCTCGCCGCAACGGCCGGTGGCTGAGGGCAGCGCGACCAAGAGTTCGCCGGGAACCCAACGAAACAACCGACCGCCGGCTATCGGCCGCCTGACCCGGATGGCCTGGCGAGGCCGGCGCTCAGTTCGGATCGCACCCCGGAATCGCGTTCGTGCGAGAGCCGCGTTGAAAGGACGGGCGTCGCCCTTTCCGGGTCCACTTCGGCAAGCGCCCACGCGGCGTGGCCGCGGACGAGCGGTTCGGGATGGTCCAGCGCCTTCTGAAGGGCTTCGAAGGCCCGGGAACCGCCGGTGTTTCCCAGCGCGACCGCGACGTTGCGCAGAAAGCCCGCGTAGCCCGCGCGGCGGATGGCGCTTCGCTGCGTCCTCGCGCGGAACTCCTCGGGAGTCAGTCGGAGGAGCGTGGCGAGGGTCTCGGTGTGGAGGCCGTCGGGAGAGGGCATCAGCCGCGGTTCTTCCGCCTTCTCCGCGAAGCGGTTCCAGGGACACACGTCCTGGCAGTCGTCGCAGCCGAAGATTCGGTCGCCGATCGCCCTGCGGAACTCGACCGGGATGGGGCCCCGGAGCTCGATGGTCAGATAGGAGATGCAGCGCCGGCTGTCCACCACATAGGGCTCGATGATCGCTTCGGTAGGGCAGACGTCCATGCAGCGGGTGCAGCTTCCGCAGCGGTTGGGGTGCGAATCGTCGGGCGGCAGGCCGACCGGAAACAGGATCTCTCCGAGGAAGAACCACGAGCTGCCCCGGGTGGCGATCACGTTCGAGTGCTTGCCGATCCATCCCAGGCCGGCCCGTGCCGCGAACGCCTTTTCGAGCAGCGGTCCGTGATCCACGAGGGTCGGGATGGGCCGGCGCGCGCCCGGCGAGCGCTCGGGCAGCAGGCCGGCTTCGACGGCGCGGGCTTCGGCGAACGCCGCAAGGGCGCGGAGCTTCGAATCCAGCACCCGGTGGTAGTCCTCGCCTTGAGCGTATTGGGAAACCACCCCGCCACCGGACGGCGCGGAGGCCGGACCCCCCTGGTAGTAATTGAGTCCGCAGGCCACGACGGTCCGCTCCGGCAATGAGGCGGAGTTGCCGTCGGGAACTCGTGTCCTCGTGGCGTCGCTCCGCCGGCCGGGATCGCGGGCCATCCAGTGCATGGTCCCGTGGTTGCCGTCAGCCAGCCACTTCTGGAAATGCAGGCCGGCATCGCGCAGGCGGGGAGACGCGAACCCGACCGCCGAGAACCCGAGGCGGAACCCCTCCTCCCGGATTGCATCCCTGAGCTCCGCCTGCTGCTGTCCGCTGTCTCCCGCCACGCGGGGCAGCCTACCGGAGCCGACGGGCCGGCCGCCGCGGATCGGATCGATTGCTGTCGATTCGCTGGCGGTCCGACTGATGGGCCGCGGGGAGGAACGTCATGGATGCGATGGGCGGAGCGCCTTTTTGTGGGCCAGTCGGGTCCCGAGACTTGGAGTTGCCAGACAGCCTTGGCGACGTCGCGGTTCCCGACGCCACCCTCGCCGGGCGGAGGATTCCGGGAAGCGGTTGGTTCACTGAGTGCTCCGCGCGCCTCTGGCGCTGCGGCTCACGCTTGATGCTTTCGGCGGGCATGACCGGCTCTGCGCGCTGCCCTACAGTCCGGCAGCGGCTTCGGCCCGATCCGGCGTCGGCGATGGGCGCTCCCGCTGGAGGCCGCCCAGCCGGCGGATCGGCCCGACCTGCTGGTTCTGGACCGGGCCGACCGGCAAGCCGTAGATGCAGTGCTTTCGGGATTCGGCGACGCCGGGAGTGTCCCACGTCGGCCAGGGAAAGGCACACCGCCGTCGCAGTGTCCGGCTCTCGCGGCCGTTCGGTGCGAGGGAGCACCTTCCCGACTCACGCCCAGGAGCGGTTTCCAGCTCGACGTGCGCGACGGCGGGAGGCTGCGCCACTCGGAAGACCGGAGCCGCGTTTGTGTTCATGGGTGACGCGTGTACCGTGATCGCGCGGTTGGCGCGCCGCTCCGGGAAGCTCAGCGCCGGAAGCGCGCCTTTCGTTTTTCCCTCGATGCGACCTGCGAGGCGGGCACCGTTCGGGAAGGCCCGGTGATCGAAGCGGACCCGTTGCGCGACGACCGTCGAGCGCTGCTTCCCTTCGTGTTCTTTCGGGCGGTGTCCTGTTGATGGATTCCCAAGCTGGGGAAGTAGCCAGCCGGGGTGTGTTCAGTCAGCGGCCGAGGACAACGTCGAGACCGGAAAGCAGCAGATCGAGCTGGGCCGTTGGGAGCTTGCCGGCGCGCTCACCGAGCAGCTCTCTATCGATCGCGATGATTTGCGAGACGTTGGCCACCGAGTCTTGGGGAAGACCTGTGGCCCTTGCGGCCAGCAGCGCGTTCCCCGGCGCATCCGCCCACCGCAGGTTGCTCGTAAGCGGCACGCAAACCGCGGTGGCGAGGCGACTTCGATTCAAGGCATCACCCTGCACGACCGCGACCGGCCGTCGAAACCCGGGGCCCGATCCGCGGGGGCCTGGAAGATCGGCCCACCAGATCTCGCCCTGCGAGATCACCACTCGACGCGCTCCAGCACCCGGCGCGCGGCGACGGCCAGGAATTCATCTCGCGTGACGCCGACCTGGTCGCAGGTGCGATTCATGGCTTCGGTGATCTCGTCCGGCGCGTGGCGCGCCACGTACTCCCGGAGCGCAGCGCTGTAGAGCGCGCTTCGCGACTTCCGCTCGCGCTCCGCCAGTCGTTCCACCTTGTCGAAGATCTCGTCCGGGATCGAAACCGCTGTTTTCATACCAAGAGTATGACGGAGTTCGGAGCAGTACGTCCTCAGCTTGCCGTCCCGCTGATCCTGCTAGTGCGACATGTCGCCCGGCGGAACCGGCTACTGCGACATGTTGGCGTTCCGCCGATCCTGCTAGTGCGACATGTTCGCCCGGCAGAACCGGCTAGTGCGACATGTTGGCGTCCCGCCGATCCTGCTAGTGCGACATGTACATCCGCCGGAACCGGCTAGTGCGACATGTTGGCGTCCCGCCGATCCCGCTAGTGCGACATGTTCGCCCGGCGGATCCGGCTACTGCGACATGTTGGCGTCCCGCCGATCCCCTAGTGCGACATGTACATCCGGCAGAACCGGCTAGTGCGACATGTTGGCGTCCCGCCGATCCCGCTAGTGCGACATGTTCGCCCGGCAGATCCGGCTAGTGCGACATGTTGGCGTCCCGCCGGTCCCGCTAGTGCGACGTGAGTTTCGCGGCCCTGCGGGCCGCGATGCCGGTCTGGAGACCGGCGGTCCCTGGCCCGCGCGCCGCCACCTCTGATCGGCGGTCTCTTGCCCCGCACCATGTCTCCCTGACCGGCCCGCCACCCGTTAGAGTCTCGCCCCCGAGGAATCGTGCCCATGAACGCTGAAGTCCTTTCTTCCATCCGCGGCGAGGTGACCGCGATCCAGGAGGCGGGTCTCGAGAAGCGGGAACGACTGATCGCCTCCCCGCAAGGCGCCCTCATCCGGGTCGGCGGCGAGGAGGTGCTCAACTTCTGCGCCAACAACTATCTCGGTCTCGGAAACGATCCGCGAGTGCTCGCGGCCGCCCGGCGCGGACTCGACGACCGCGGCTTCGGGCTCAGCTCGGTCCGGTTCATCTGCGGCACCCAGGACATCCACCGCGAGCTGGAGCGGCGGATCGCCGAGTTCCTCGGTACCGAGGACACCATCCTCTACAGCTCTTGTTTCGATGCGAACGGCGGGCTCTTCGAGACTATCCTCGGGCCAGACGATGCGATCGTCAGCGACGAGCTGAACCATGCCAGCATCATCGACGGCGTCCGCCTCTGCCGTGCCCAGCGCTTCCGCTACCGGAACCGCGACATGGACGACCTCGCGGCCAAGCTCGAGGAGTGCTCCGGGGCGCGCCGCAAGCTGATCGCGACCGACGGCGTCTTCAGCATGGACGGGACGCTGGCGCCTCTGGATGACATCTGCGAGCTGGCGGATCGCCACGAGGCGCTGGTGATGGTGGACGACTCGCACGCCACCGGATTCATCGGAGACACCGGTCGCGGGACGCCGGAGCGGTTCGGGGTTTCGGAGCGAGTGGACATCATCACCTCCACGCTCGGGAAGGCACTGGGCGGGGCTGCCGGTGGGTTCACCTCGGGACGGAGCGAGGTCGTCGCGCTCCTTCGCCAACGGAGCCGCCCCTATCTCTTCTCGAACACCCTGGCCCCTGCCATCGTCTCGGCTGCGATCGAGGTCGTTTCGCTCCTTTCGACCACCGAAGAGCCGCGGGAGCGGCTCCGGCGGAACACCCGGCGGTTCCGGGAAGCGATGACGGCAGCCGGGTTCACCATTTCGGCGGGCGAGCACCCCATCGTTCCGGTCATGCTCGGCGACGCCCGTCTCGCGAGCGGTATGGCGGACGATCTCCTCGAACGCGGGATCTACGTGATCGGGTTCAGCTTTCCCGTAGTTCCGCGTGGAAAGGCCCGAATTCGGGTGCAGTTGTCTGCGGCTCATGACGACGAGCAGGTGGACCGGGCGGTCGACGCTTTCACTGAGTGCGGCCGGGCCCGCGGCATCATTTGAACGGCGCGCGCGGAAGCGGATGAGCCGGCCGCGCGAGCCGGTCGCCCTCGCCTTCAGCGGCGGGAAGGACAGCTCGCTTGCGCTCTACGAACTCCTTCGGAGCGAACGGTTCGAGGTCTCCGAGCTGATCACGAGGTGACCGAGGGGTACGACCGGATCAGCATGCACGGGGTGCGGCGCTCCCTGTTGTGCGAGCAGGCCGCCTCGATCGGCCTCCCGCTCACCGAGGTCACGATCCCGCCCCGGGCGTCCAACAGGGTCTACGAACGCGCAATGGGCGAGGCGTTCACCCGGCTGCGGGAGAACGGCGTCCGGCGGGTGGCGTTCGGTGACATCTTCCTCGAGGACGTGCGGGACTACCGCCTGCGGCAACTGGAGGCCCTTGGTCTCGAGTGCATGTTTCCGCTCTGGGGACGCCCGACAGATGCGCTTGCCCGGGCGTTCGTGAAGGACGGATTCCGCGCCCGGATCGTCTGCCTGAACCCGGCCGCCCTCGATGTGTCGTTCGCCGGGCGGGCGTTCGACGACGCCTTCCTGGCCGATCTGCCGGAGGGAGTCGATCCCTGTGGGGAGAACGGCGAGTTCCACACCTTCGTGTTCGACGGGCCCATCTTCCGGCGGCGGCTCGCCGTTTCGGTCGGCGAGGTGGTGCAGCGCGACGGGTTCTGGTTCTGCGACCTGCTGCCGGGGGCGCCGGAAGCGAGCCTCGCTGGTACTCTCCGCGAGAAGTAGTTCCGTGAGGAGACCCATGACTTCCATCCGCCTTCCCGTCCTGCTCGCACTGATTGTGCTCAGCGTCGGCGTCCGGCTGGCGCCGTACGTGTTCGGCGCTCACCACGTCGATCCGGGGTCCATGGCCTACCCGTGGAACTTCTCGCCCATCCTTGCCCTCTCGCTTTTCGGCGGGGCGTTGTACGCCTCCCGCCGGCTCGTGTACCTCGTTCCGTTGGCCACCTACCTGCTTGGAGACGTGGGGATCTGGCTCGTGACCGGACGGGCCGACTGGGCCCTCTACGCGGGCCAGCCGGTGGTGTACGTGGCGGTTGCGCTGGTGGCCACCTGCGGCTTCCTGATGCGCGGAAACCGGTCCTGGGGAAGGCTCGCCGGCTCGGGCTTCCTGGCGGCGGTGGGCTTCTTCGTGGTCACCAACTTCGCGGTGTGGGCGTCCGGCGGTGGGCTGCGGTATCCGCTGAACATGGCCGGCCTGATCGATTGCTACGTGCAGGCCATCCCGTTCTTCCGGAACAGCCTGATCAGCATGGCGGTTTTCGCGCCGCTGCTGTTCAGCCCCGTGACGCTCCGGGACCGGTCGCTGATTCCGCGCTGGCAGGCTGCCTCAGTCCGAAATTAGCCAGGGCGCATGGCCGAGCCGCGCATCGTCTCGCTGATCGCCAGCGCCACCGAGATCGTCAGCGCGCTCGGCATGGAGGACCGTCTCGTCGGACGCTCCCACGAATGTGACTTCCCTCCGTCGATCCTGAGTCTTCCCGTCTGCTCCTCATCCAAAGTGGATGCCGCGGCTTCGAGCCGCGATATCGATCACCAGGTCCGGAAGATCGTGGGTGAGGCGCTGTCGGTGTACCGGGTCGATGGACGGCTCCTCGACGAGCTGGCGCCCACGGTGATCGTCACCCAGACGCAGTGCGAGGTCTGCGCGGTGAGCCTGCGCGACGTGGAAGAGGCGGTCTGCGAGGTGGTGCGGTCGAGGCCGCAGATCGTTCCCCTGGCGCCCATGGCGCTCGGCGATGTGTTCGAAGACATCGAGGCGGTCGCAGAGGCGCTCGGCGTTCCCGATCGGGGCGCGCGGCTCGTGCAAGACCTCAGGGGACGGCTCGAGGCGATTCAGGCGAGAACCCGTGAGCTGGAGGAACGCCCGACCGTTGCTTGCGTCGAGTGGATCGACCCTCCCATGCACGCCGCGAACTGGGTACCGCAACTGGTGGAGATTTCCGGAGGCGTGGTCATCGCCGGAGAGTCGGGCCGGCATTCCGGATACTTCGAGTTCGACGAACTGCGGGCCGCTGACCCCGAGGTGATCGCCGTGATGCCGTGCGGCTTCGACATCCCCCGCACCGGAATCGAGATGTCGGCCCTCGCTGCTCACCCGGCCTGGGACGACCTCAGGGCAGTCCGCAACGGACGCGTGTTCCTCACCGACGGCAACCAGTACTTCAACCGTCCGGGTCCCCGGGTGGTCGAGTCCGCCGAAATCCTCGCGGAACTCCTCCACCCGAAGGTCTTCGATTTCGGCCATCGCGGCTCGGGCTGGACGCCGTGGGCGAGTGAAACCGCCACCGTCGCCTCCTGACGCCGAGTCCGGGTCCTCGACCGGCGGCCTTTGTGGCGCCTGCCGCCACGCCCGGATCGTTACCTCGCGCCGTACGCGCTTCACTCTGTGCGAGCGTTCGTTCACGGACCGTCGCTATCCCCGCTACCCGCGCCTGCCGGTCCTGCAATGCGACGGCTTCGTCGGTGCGCCCGTACGCGAGCGCCCGTAACGCCTGGCTGCTAAGGGCGTCCCGTTAGCCCTCCTGCCACCCGGCCGGAGTGTCCCGGGGCGCGGAGCCGGCTCGCCATGGCGAGCCGGCCGGTCGTAATGCGTTGGTGCGGCGTGCATTCTGATCGCGAATCTGCTATATTACACATCAGACTTACTGAGTATGGAGTAGGTAGATCATGTCTCTTCCCGCTACCGAACGTGCTGGCGCTGCACTGTCGCGGGCTGCAAGCCTCGCGGAAGGCCGCAAGAACCCGGAAACCACCCCCGAGCACCTGCTCGCCGCCTTGCTCGACGATGCGCCCGATGGACTTGCTCTCCGGCTCCTGCGCCGGCTGGACGTCGAACCGTCGGCTCTGGGTTGCAATCTGCACACGGCCCTTGCCGCGCTGCCGGTGCAGCACTACGCAGCCGAGGGCTCGCCTTCCGCATCCCAGGGGCTCGCCAAGGTGATTCACACCGCGTCGGAGGAGGCGCGAAAGCTCGGGGACGAGTTCCTGAGCGTGGAACATCTCCTCCTCGCTCTGGTCTCGCAGAAGTCGGCGGCCAGCCACGCTCTCCGCGCCGTCGGAGTGGATCGGAAGCGGCTGGAAGTGGCGATCAAGGCGGTGCGCGGTCCCGCACGCGCCTCGAGCCCCAACCCCGAGAGCGCTTACGAGCCACTCCAGAAATACGGGCGCGACCTGACGGCCCTCGCCCGTGCCGACAAACTGGATCCGGTCATCGGTCGTGACGACGAGATCCGGCGGGTCATGCAGATCCTGTCCCGGCGCACCAAGAACAACCCCGTGCTGCTTGGGGAACCGGGAGTCGGCAAGACGGCCATCGCGGAGGGGCTGGCGCTCCGGATCGTGAAGGGCGATGTTCCCGAGGGACTCCGCGACCGGCAGGTCGTAGCGCTCGACATGGGGGCGCTCATCGCCGGGGCGCAGTTCCGGGGCGAGTTCGAAGAGCGGCTCAAGGCGGTGCTTGGCGCCGTGCAGGAGTCGGACGGAAGGGTCATCCTGTTCGTCGACGAGCTGCATACCGTCGTCGGCGCCGGCCGGACCGACGGGGCGATGGATGCCGCCAACCTGCTGAAGCCGGCGCTCGCCCGGGGGGACCTGCACTGCATCGGGGCGACTACCCTCGACGAGTACCGGCAGCACATCGAAAAGGATGCCGCGCTCGAACGCCGCTTCCAGACCGTGGTCGTTGACGAGCCCTCCGTCCCGGACACCGTGACCATCCTCCGGGGCCTCAAGGAGCGCTACGAGGTCCACCACGGGGTGCGGATTCAGGACGCCGCGCTGCTGGCCGCGGCATCGATGTCCAGCCGCTACATTTCCGGCCGCTTCCTGCCCGACAAGGCCATCGATCTGGTGGACGAGGCGGCCGCCCGCCTGCGGACCGAGATGGACAGCGTTCCCACCAGTCTCGACGAGGTGGAGCGGAGGCTCCTGTCGCTTCAGATCGAGCGTGAGGCGCTGAAGAAGGAAAAGGACGACGCTTCGCGGAAGCGACTCACGGAACTCGAACGGAGGATCGCCGACCTCGAAGAGGAAGCGCGGGCGCTCCGCACGCAGTGGCAGAGCGAGAAAGGGCAACTGCTGGAGGTGCGGAAGCTTCGCGAGCGCATCGAAGAGGCGAACCTCCAGATGGAGCGCGCTGAACGCGAGCAGGACCTCGGCAGGGCGGCCGAACTCCGCTTCGGGACCACCCTCGAACTGAAACGCGAACTGACGGCCGCGGAGACGCGGCTCGGCGGGCAGGAAGGACGCCTCCTCCGGGAGGAGGTGGACGCCTCCGATGTGGCGTCGGTGGTTTCCCGCTGGACGGGGATCCCCGTGGACCGGCTGCTCGAAGGTGAGCGCGAGAAGTTGCTCCGGCTGGGAGACCTGCTCCACCGGCGGGTGATCGGACAGGACGAAGGCGTGCGCGCGGTCGCCGATGCGGTCCTTCGGGCCCGCGCCGGCGTCCAGGATCCGGATCGGCCGCTCGGCGCCTTCCTGTTCGCCGGCCCCACCGGGGTGGGGAAGACCGAACTCGCCCGCGCGCTCGCCGCCGAACTCTTCGATGACGAGCATGCCATGGTGCGTCTCGACATGACCGAGTACACCGAGAAGCACTCCGTCTCCCGCCTGACGGGCGCGCCTCCCGGCTACGTCGGCTTCGAGGAAGGGGGACAGTTGACGGAGGCGGTGCGCCGCCGGCCGTTCGCCGTGATCCTGCTGGACGAAATCGAGAAGGCGCACCCGCAGGTGCGGACCGTGCTGCTCCAGGTGCTCGACGACGGCCGGCTCACGGACTCCCATGGCCGGCTGGCGAACTTCCGGAACACGGTTCTGATCATGACTTCGAATGTCGGAAGTGACCGGGTCCTGGCGCTGACCGAGGCCGGGCGCGGCTACGACGAAGTGAAGCGGGAGGTCGTCTCGGAACTCCGCCGCGAGTTCCCGCCCGAGTTCTGGAACCGGGTGGACGAAACCGTCGTGTTCCGGAGCCTCACCCGGGACCAGGTGAGCGAGATCGTGAACCTCCAGTTGGACCGGCTCCGCGAACGGCTCCGCGAGCAGGACCTCACGCTCGAGGTGACCGAGGACGCCCTCCGAGTCCTTGCCGCCGACGGGTACGACCCGCTCTATGGCGCCCGGCCCGTTCGGCGGGTGATCCAGCACCGGGTCGAGACACCGGTCGCGCGGATGATCGTTGGTGGCGTGCTTTCGCCCGGAGCCTTGGTCGAGGTGCGGAGCGATGCCGGCGGAACGATTGAGGTCACGGTCCACCGGGTGGCGGACAGAGCCGAGCCGGTTCCGGCCTGAGGGACTGCCAGCAGCTTGTGGTGAAACCCAAGCGGTGCTCACCCGGGTTCCGCCACCGGCTCCTAGGGATCCGAACCCGCCGACAGACGCTCCCGCGCCAGCGCCTTCACGAAGCGCCATCCCAGGCCGGCGCCGATCACCCCGACCAGACTGCTGCCGAGAGCCTGGGCGTAGACGACGCCGGGACCGTCGAGCGAGAGGAGGATCACCCTGCCGTCCAGCGTGCCCACCAGGAGCACGAGCACGGCCGGAATCGCCAGCCCGGCCCTCGACCAGTTGAGCATCGTGGCCCAGAGCGGACGGCCCAGATTGTTGAAGGCCGCCGTCGCTACGTAGGCCGCCCCCGCGAGGACGAACCCGCCGGCCCCGATCCGGCAGAAGGCCCGGACGATCCTGGCGCCTTCGCCGGACATCCCAAACGCCCAGACGACGGTGTCGGCCCCGATCCAGAGCACCGCCCACGCCGCCAGCGCGTAGAGGACACCGAAGACCACGCTGTCCCGAAAGGTGGCCTCTACCCGCTCCAGCTTTCGGGCGCCGTAGTTCTGGCCGAAGATGCCTCCCACCGCGACCGACAATGCGATGATGCCGGAGAACCCGAGCACGACCAGCCGCGTCACCACGGACCAGCCCGCGACGGCGCTTTCCCCGAAGCGCCCGACCCAGGCGGTCAGCAACAAGAAGCCGGAAGGTGTCGACAGTTGGGCCAGCACCGCCGGTCCGCCCACCGCGAAGATGGCACGGAGGTCGCGTGACAGTCCGGCTACCCGGAGCGGAGCGGCCAGGCCATGGACACCGATCAGGAAGTGGAGTCCCACCAGCGCGGTGACGATCCTGGCGAGAATCATCACCCAGGCCGCGCCGTCCACCCCGAGTCCCAGTCCCAGGATCACCAGTGGATCCAGTACGAACGCCACCCCGCCGGCGACCATCGTCACGATCAGAGCCCGCCGGGCGTCGCCCTCGGCTCTGAGAATCGCTGCGGTGCTTATTCCAAGCCCCAGCAGCGGCAGCGACGGAAGGATCCACGCCAGGTAGCGGCTGGCTACTTCGGTCGCCGGTCCCGCTTCCATGATCAGGCCGAGGGCCTCTCGGCGAAAGACGAACACCGCGCCGGCGATAACGGTGAGGGTCACGAAGGAAGCGGTCAGGCACGAGGTGGTCCGGCTGCGCGCGAGCGCCCGATTGCGTGCGCCCAGCGCCCGGCTGACGAGTGCGGTCGCGGCGACGGCGAGGCCGATGGCCACGGCGCTGACGATGTGCTGGACGAAGGAGGCGAGCCCGACACCGGCTACGAGGCGTACGTCGCGGAGCAGCGAGATGTAGAAGAGCGTCAGGAAGTCCACCAGGAAGAGGAACAGGAACCCGATGGACGCGGTGGTGGTCATCACGACCACGTGGCGCATCGTCGAGCCGGTGGTGAACCGCCCTTCTCCGGTTTGCGGCATGGGAAAGCTGGATCGGTGACCGGCTGTTAGGGGAGCGCCCGATAGACCCGGTAACCGCCCCGGCAGAGCGCGCGCCGGAGCCCTGCCCGACTCAGCGATGGCGGGAGAGGGGGCAGGAACGCGCCGGCATCTCGATCCTGGACCGCTGCCGCCGTTCGCTTCGCGATCGCGTCCTCGAGTCGCAGTTGCCGTTCCGGGGGCTCTTCCAGTTGGCCGGCGACAACCACCGGTAGCACCAGGCAGCCCAGCAGGGTCTCGCGGTAGAGCCGCCAGCAGCGCTCGAACGTGAAGTCCCGCGTGCCCAGACTGCAAACGATGTCGTGATACTCCCGGAGCGCGTCTTTTTCGACCGCGCGGCGGACCTCCGTCGAGACGCTGCCCGCGAGGAAGTAGGCCACGTCGTAGAGGCCGCTTGCGACCCCGCTGTTCTGCCAGTCCACAACCGCGAAGCCGTCCTTGTCGTCTTGCCCGAAGAACATGTTGTCGAGGCGGTAGTCGCCGTGAACGAACGTCAGCGGTTCTCCAGCCAGGTGAGCGAGGTGGTCCGCGAGCCGAAGTCCGTACTCCTCTGCCAGATCCTGCACCTCTTCGGACCACCAAGCCGAGAGGTACGGCAGACTCCGCGGCAGGCTCAACAGATACAGCATCTGCAGGCCCAGCCAGACCCGCGGAGCCATCGTCTCATCAAGACCCGAGGCGGCCAGAGGTTCGACCCGGTCCCAGTATTTTCCGTGGAGTTGGGCCGCCGCCCGCACCGCGCGCCTCACCTGTCGAGGGTTCGCGCCCTCGACCTGGTCCGCTGCGGCCATGCCGCGGAGATCCTCGAGAACGAGCACGAAACGGTGGCTTCGAGCTTCGAAATCACCGTAGAGGAGCGCCGGGGTGCGGAGCGGTAGTTCGGACGCCAGGTGGCGGTAGAAACTGTACTCGCGGCGGTACAGCCTCCACCTGCGGCCGAGTTTCCGATTCGCGCGTTTTCTGCTGGGGAGTTTCACGATCACGCTTTCGGAAGGTCGGATGCCCTCGGCGAAGGTCAGTTCGCAGCGCAGGATTTCTCCGATCAGTCCGATCCCTTCCCCGATGGTCTCGCAGGTCAGCTCCTGGATCGGCGGACAGTCCGGACGGCCTCCCGCGACGAGAGCCGCACGCAGCCATTCAGCCGAAAGATCCGCGCGGGCGTCGGGGATCCTTAACAACCTCCTGCCTCTACTCCGCTTCGTACTCTTCCGCGCGGTGCATATCGAAGTCTCCATGCGCGGGGTTTGCCGGGAACCTGCGAAATTCCGCGTGGCAGCGGTAACAGATCGTGACGCTTCCGAGTCGGCGATAGATGAGGAAGTCGAGGAGCGCGACGGAGGCGAAGACCACGAACGCTCCAGGAAAGTTCCAGAGCGCGTAGGCAATGGTGGAGAGTGCGATGGCGCTCAGGACGACTGCGCAACCGATTTGTTGGGGAACGTCCTTTTTCCTGTACAGCTCGGGATTCCCGCAATGCGGACAAGAGGCAAAGGCGGCGCCGCCCGAGAGATCGGCCGCCGCCGCAGGCGGATTCCGGTGGCCGCAGTGCCGACACCGGTCGTCGCCTTCCGCGAAGGGTGGTGTCCAGGTGGAGTACCGGTCGCAGGCGTCGCAATAAAAGCCCACCTCGGGCGCGCGCCTGGCCAAGCTGGTCGCCCCGGTCAACAGCCTGTGGTGAAACCCATGTGAGCGCCGAGACGGGCGAGGCCCAGTTCTCCCGGTGGGGGTCCGGCTGACAAGGCGCGCGAGGAAGGAGCCCCCACCGGGAGAACTGGCCCGGGTGTATTTCGACCGAAGCGCAGCGCAGAGCACCGCGAAGCGGGGCGGCCAGTTCTCCCGGTGGGGGCCAGCCGGGATGGATCGCCCGTCGAGCCGCCACCGGGAGAACTGGGCCGGGTGGGTTTTGCCATGGGCTGTTAACTCTTCGGCGAGCCCGGACTGGCGCTCAGGCGCACCGCGAGACGATGGCCTCGACCGCCGAGGAGATCTCCTCCCGGGTGTTGAAGAAGTGCACCGAGAGGCGGAAATCCCGCTCTCCGCGGACCGGGGAGGCCAGGATCCCGTCTTCCCGGCCGAGATCCCGGTAGAGGCCCAGCGGATCGCAGCTTTCGGGTAGCCGCACCACCAGGATCCCTGAGCGGTCGGCCGGGTCTTCGGGGGAAGCGAGGGCGAATCCCGGAGTCCGGCGGACGGCGTCGATGCCGTAGCTCACGAGGTCCTGAATCCGGTCGTGGATGCGGTCGAAGCCGATGTCCTCCATCCACTCTACGGCGCGCCCGAAACCGTAGAAATCGGCGAGCGCCCGGGTTCCGAACTCGTAGCGCGCCGCGCTCGGGAGCAGGGTGTAGTTGCCCTCGTAGTCCATGGTCTCGTGGCTGTGCGCTCCCGCCCAGCTCAGTTGGACTTCGTCCAGCACGGCCCGCCGGACGAAGAGTGCTCCGGTGCCCTTGGGCCCGAGAAGCCATTTGTGTCCGCAAGTCGAGTAGCAATCGCATCCGAGCGCGGCGAAATCGGTCGCGACACAGCCCGGGCCCTGGGCGCCGTCGAGGTGATATCGGACGCCCCGGGAGCGCAGAAGTTCCGCGAGCCGCGCGGAATCTTCGGTACGGAGCGTTCGGCCGTTGTTCCGGGAAACGTGGCTGAGGCTGACTATCCGGGTCTTGGGGGAGAGCTGTCTTCGGACCTCGGCCAGAAGATCCGTGCCGGGGCTGAGGTCGATCTCGCGAATCACGATCCCGAAGCGATCTCGGAGGACGTACCAGGGAATGACGTTTGCCGGGTGCTCGGTGTTCGAAATGACAACCTCATCTCCAATACTCCAATCGAGGCTCCAGGCGACGATGGAAATCCCTTCCGAGGTGGAGTGGGTGAGCGCTACTTCGTCCTCGCCCGCCCCGAATACCCGGGCGAGCCGAGAACGGAGATCCGGCTCGATCCGGCCCATCACCTCGGCAATGTCGACGGCAGCCGGGCTGCGGTTCTGGAAGTCCAACCGATCCCCCACATCCTCGACTACGGAGCGTGGCGAGGGGCCGATGCCGCCGGTTTGAAAGTAAGGACTTGCAGTGGCCGCCGGGACCTCTTCCCGGGCGGCCTGAACCCAATCCGGCAAGTCTTCGCTGGCCCTGGACTCCCGCGCCTCTCCCGCTGCGAGGCGGCCCACCGGCACGACGGGTAACAGCGCGAGGCCGGGAAGGCCAGCCAGCAGGCGGCGGCGGGGAAGGCCTCGAGCCGGAAACCTTGAGCTTCGGGAATCCATCACGTCCTCCGCTTCAGACCAGTCGACCGCCTGTCACCACCTCGAGGAAAGCCGCGGTGAGTTCGCCGAAGAGGACCAGAATGAGCGCTACGTAGAGTAGTCCCGTCGCCGACTGGGTGGACCGGATCCGCACCGTGTTCCGAATCATGACGGCCAGGAAGGCCGGAAAGAGCAGCCCGGTCAGGACCCGAAACCCAAAGAAAAGAGCCGGGGTCGAATAGACCAGGTCCGAGAGGTCCCCCATGCGCAGCTCGCCGGCTCCTCCGTAAACCAGCGCGAAGGCCGCGACACCGATGCGAAGTACCGCGGCGCTGCTGAACAGGCTGGATCCGACCGACAGCGGGCGGATGGAGAGCGAAGTCTCCACCAGGTACCAATGCCCGAGCAGCATCGTGGCGACGACGCCCCCGAGGAGTGCGGCGCCCGACAGGTTCGCGGCGACGGCCAACCCCTTGAGATCCGGCGCTTGCAAAGGTGGGAGGAGGGCTCCCAGGAAACCGATCCCCCCCATGCAGACGGCGAGGGCTCGGGGACGATTTCCGAGGCGGGACACGGCGAAGGCCACAAAGATGGCGCCGGCCAGCAAAAGCGCCCAGAACGGGGCTTCCGGACGGCTTCGTCCGGCGAGGAGTCCGAGCGCCATTGCCGCCGCGGCTCCCCGCGCCACCAGTCGGAGATAGCCATCCGGAACCCGGTGTACGCCGTGGATGACGCCCGCAGTCAGCAGGCTGCCCGCCGCGAGGCGGGCGGTCAGAACGGCGACGGTGGCGCCGATCACGACCGCGCGCTCAGGAGACGGGGGGACAGGGTCTCGTCTCTACTGCCTGGACGGCGTAACGAGGCTCTCGGGTTGCTTGCCGGTGTGTCGTCAGACCTTGGTCAGATCTGGAGTCAGATCTGGAGTCAGATCTGGAGTCAGACCTGGAAGGACTCTCCGCAGCCGCAACTCGAGACCGCGTTCGGATTGTTGAAACGGAATCCGGCTCCCATGATGTCCTCGACGTAATCGATCTCGGTTCCGTCAAGGTAGGGCAGACTGCGCTCGTCGATCAGCATCCGGACGCCATTCTTCTCGAGGACCTGGTCTCCGGCGCGGGACTCATCGTCAAGGGCCAGCTGATACTGGAAGCCGGAGCACCCTCCGCCAACCACCCGAACTCGCAAAAGGGCGTTCGGACGATTGTGCTTCACGAGGAACTCGGCGACCTTGGTAGCGGCTACATCGGTCATGCTGAGCATGGCGTTCGCTCCTTTACTGATTCCAAGCCTGGATCCGGCGGATCAAGCATGCAGATTCTAGCCGCCCGCGGCGAAACCGCTGGCGATTAGACTTCCCGCCCTTCGAATGACCACTGCTACGAACCGTACACCGACGATAGATCTCCATTCCCACTCCACCGAATCGGATGGAGTCCTCCCCCCGCGGGCTGCCGTCGAGGCCGCGGCGCGGGACGGCGTGACCGTGCTGGCGCTCACCGACCACGACACCCTGACGGGAATCCCGGCAGCCCGCCTTGCTGCTGCGGATTGTGGGATCGAGCTGGTTGCGGGAGTCGAGGTGAGCTGCCAGTGGGGACGTGAATCGGTCCACCTGCTCGGTTTGTTCGTGGACCCCCAGGACCTTGTGCTGACGGACCTGTTTGACGAGGTTTCCGAACGTCGCCGGGAGAGGATCGCCGAAACGTGCAAGCAACTCACGGCTGCGGGGGTGCCGCTCCTCTACGAGGAAGTTGCCGCCATGTCCACCGGCCGTTCCCTTGGTCGGCCCCACGTGGCGGACGCGCTGGTTCGAAAGGGGGCAGTCCGGGATCGGGCGGAAGCCTTCGACAAGTATCTTGGTGATGGGCAGATCGGGCATGTCCGATACGGGTGGAAGATCGACGTCGACGAAGCCGCGAAGATGCTGCATGCCGCGGGGGGAATCAGTTCCGTCGCGCACCCCAAGTACCTCCGGGACCAATCCGCACTTCCTTCCATGCTCCGGGAAACCGGGGTCCGGGCACTTGAGGTGTACCACGTCGAGCAGGACAAGGACGAGCGGGAGCGCTATCTCAGGGTGGCGGACTCGCTGGGCCTGATGGTTAGTGGCGGATCCGACTTCCACGAGCCGAAGCACGGGAAGCGCTTCGGTTCGGATCTGCCGCTCGAACGATACGAAGAACTCCGCGCCGCCGCGGGGCGGTGATCCGCTAACTAAGGAACCTGCACGAGCACCATCCCGTTCTCGACTCGGACCGGATAGACCGGAACCCGGGAATTCGGGTTCACCGGTGAGCACCCGGTGACGAGATCAAACTGCCATAGGTGCCACGGGCAGGTGACGATGCCGTGCCGGAGGCGGCCCAGGTGAAGCGGACCGCCGCGATGGGGACAGGTCTCGCTCAGGGCATAGACCCGGTTCTCGTACCAGAAGACGGCGATCCGCTGGTCGCCCACGTCTGCTGCGACCGCGGATTCCGCCTTGAGTGTGGCAAGGCTGCACACGGCGTGTTCAGCCGTACCCATCACGACGGCTCGGAGCGGAGTCCCACCGGATCGCTCACCGCCTCCAGAATCTCACCGCCGGCCGCGCGGACCGCGTGAGCGACGGCGGCCCGCTTCCCGGGCGGAGCGATGGCGACCATCGTCCCGCCGCCTCCCGCGCCGCATGCCTTGACGGCTTGCGCTCCAGCCTCCAGCAGCACCCGACTCAGCCGCTCGATGGTCGGGGTGGTCACGGCGTCCGAAAGCGCGCGCCGGGCGGCCCATTCCAGCGCGAGAGTCTCCGCGACGCGGTCCCAGTCCCGGGCGAGCAGCGCGCTCCGCATGGCATAGGCCGCTTCGGCGATCGTTTCGATGCCGCGGAGCGCGGCGGGTTCTCCGGCAAAGATCCGTTCGAGCACGCTCCCATTCGAGTCCGCGGAAGAATGGGCTTCGCCGGTGTACACCAGAACGAAGCGCTCGAGGAGAGGATCCGTTGCCCCTTTCCCCCAGGGCAAGGGCTCGGAACGCGGTTCCGGACTTTCCCAGTGATGCATCCGGGTCCCGCCGAGCGCCGCGGCGAACTGGTCCTGGGCCCCGGTGGCGGTCCTCAGGATCCGCACTTCGGTGTCCATCACGATGCGGACGAGTTGGGGCACGGTCCAACCCGCTTCGCACACCTGATTCAGAGCCCCGGCAATGGCCATGCCCAGCGAGGACGAGCCACCAAGTCCCGAGCCCGGCGGAGCCGAAGTCTCGAAGTGGACCTCGACGGGGGCTGGAGGACGGAAGAAATCGACAAGCCGTCCCGCCAGGGTGGCGAAGGGGTGGCCGAAGAACTCCGCGCAGGAATCGGCCGAGAGGTCCAGGCCGCGCTGATCGTTCACCACCCGGTGCCGCGAGGCGCGAGTGACCCTTGCGCGCGCTCTGAGGCTGATCGCGAAGTTGACGGTCGCCGCTCGTGGTACAAGCAGTCCCACCGGCCAGATGTCGAGTGTCCCGCCCGCCAGGTCCACCCGCGTCGGGGCGGAGAAGGTGACGGATTCGCTCAGAACGTAACCCCGATGGCCGTCACCCATCGGTTCACGGGTTCCTCATGGAAGTCCCGCTGTAGCTGAACTTCCAGATGGAGTCTCCCCACCTCGAATCCGGCGAAGGCCATCCCCGCGGGCGATGTGCCGGCCTCGGCGTCACCGCCTAGCCGGGTCGCGACCCCGGCGCCTCCGCCCAGATAGACGCTGAAACCCGGCAGGGGAAGCATGCCCATCCTTCCCGTGACGAAAGCCCGTATCGGGAATTCGCGTCCCGCGTCCTCGGTTTCGACACCGGTTCCGCTCTGCACCAGGCCACCGACTTCGAAGGGAAGCAGCGGGAAATCAACGTTGTAGCCGACGCCCAGAACCCACTCTTCCCGCGCGCCTCTCGTTTCTCCACCCGAGCCCACCTGGATCATGGGTTGCGCGAGCGCCGTCTTCCCAACGAGCACAACCCCCGTGGCGAGCACCGCTTTCGCCAGAAATCGCCCCGACACGCCGCGAGTATATTGACCTCTGGCAGCCTGCGGATAAAGTCGGGCGAGCGCCGAGAGCGGTGAGGTGCCCGGCTGACAAGGCGCGCGAGGTAAGGAATACCGGACGTATTTCGACCGAAGCGCAACGATGAGCGAAGCGTTTCAGCCGGGATGCATCGCCGTTTGAACGCCGCACTACTTTGTCCGCCGGCTGCTCAACACTGCGACCCAGAAGCTTGCCTCGCCAAAACGAAGTCGAAACCCTCCCTGACCGGATCGCTTCCCGTCTTGCGCTTCGTTCTCCGAGGCGCCTTGACCAGGCGCTGCGAGGGGCAGCGGTGCTCGTGCCGCTCGTCCCTCGGGAAGACGACTACCGATTGGTGTTGACCCGCCGCGCTTCGGATCTCCGCCGCCAGCCAGGAGACATCGCGTTCCCGGGAGGGATGATCGATCCCGAAGACCCATCCGAGCAGTCGGCCGCCCTTCGGGAAGGTCACGAGGAAATCGGTCTCGATCCTGCCGGGGTGCGTGTTCTGGGGCGGCTCGACGATCGACTCACGGTGCAGGGGTTTCGGCTGGTCCCCTTTGTGGCACTGATCCCGTCGTCGTCGGTCCTGCGAGCCGGTCCCGAAGTGGATGTGATCTTTGAGGTGCCGCTGAGAACGCTCTTGCTCCCCGCCTGCGAGACCACCGAGGTGCAGCGAGACGCCAGGATCGGGGACGGCGTCCGTGGATCGCGCGTCGTCTTCCGGTACCACTACCGGGACTACGACATCTGGGGCCTGACGGCCCGCATCATCCGGGATCTGTTGGACGTGATCTGACCGGAGGGCGGCAGGAGCGCGGGGTCCGGTCTTCGAACCCCACGAACGCGGGATGCCGGAGGTGCCCTGAGGGAGTCAGCTCGAGGTACTCGACCGACGCCACCAGCAGAGGTCTTACATAGCGGATGTACCCGTCTCCGGTCGCGTCGAAGCCGGGAGGGGCAGGGCATTCGAGGCTCTTGAGTTGCTGCGCCAGCTCCATCCGGGTCGTGCTGTCGAGTCCGCTGCCCACGTTCCCGAGCCACACCGGTCCCTCCGGCCCGTAGGCTCCGACCACCAGCGAACGCACCGGGCCTCCCGGGTTCCGGTGCAGAGTGCCGAAGACCACACAACTCAGCCGGGGGCGCACCTTGATCTTCAGCCAGTCGTCGCTGCGCTCACCGATGCGGTAAGGACTGTGGAGCCGCTTGGCGACCATTCCCTCCATGTTCCGCTCGCGCATTGCGGCGAAGAAGCGAAGACCGTCCCCGACCACGAGGGGATTCGCAAAGATCCGCTCTCCCGAACCGGGAAGCAGAGCGCTCAGGGCCCGGCGTCGTTCGACAAGCGGGACTGCGGTGAGCCGCGTGCCGCCGCGGTGGAGCAGGTCGAAGGCGACGAACCACGCCGGAGCGTTCGTCGCGCCGCGCCGAATCGCAGCCTCCGACCGCATCCGGTTGCGCTCCATGACCAGCGGAAAGCTGGAGCGGTCCCCGTCCATGACCACGATTTCCCCGTCGAGAACCCCGGCCCCCGGCAGTTCAGCCAGCGCCGCCTGAAGTTCCGGGAACTGTCGTGTCTGGTCGCGCAGACTTCGCGCCTGGAGCCGGGCCACCGGCCCGAAGAACGCGATCGAACGGAGGCCGTCCCACTTGGCGTCGAAGAGGTGATCCGGCGAATCGAACGGGCGGCCGACGCCGGCGAGCATGGGTTTCACGCCCCGCGCGAGCCAGTCGGGCGGGAGTAACGGTTGTTCTCCCGGGGAATTCGGCGAATCCGGGCTGCGGCCTTCGGGATTCGGGTCGGTCAGCTTGCCCGCCGCTCCTCATCGGGGGTCGGGTCACCACCGCCCAGTCCTTCGGCCTCGATCCGCGCGAGGCTCGATTTCAACGCATCCATGAGGTTGATGACCCGACGCGGCTCGACGCTGGGAGCGGTGACCAGCTCCTCGCCGCGACTCTTGGCCTCCACGATCTCCAGGAAGCGCTTTCGATAGCTGTCCTCGAAGACGCTCAGGTCGAAGGGGCGGGCGTAGGAGTCGAGTAACTGCCGGGCCATCGCGGTCTCGGCGGCGTTCGGTTCGTGTGCGGCGGGCAGGTCTTCGATATCCGACACCTTCCTGACCTCGTCCTCGTAGTGCAGGAAGGACATCAGGAACACCCCTTCCGAGGGCCGGATCGCCACCACCTTCTCCTTGCCGCTGAGCACGACCTGGGCGATGGCTACCCGCTTCGAGGCCTGCATCGCCTTGAGGATGGTGTGGAACGGCCCGGCCGCGACCTCGCTGGCCGGCGCCAGGTAGTAGGAGCCGTGGTAGTGGAGCGGGTTGATCTCCGATTCCTCGACGAACTGGACGATGTCCAGAGTCCTGAGGGAGGGGAGTTGAAGGGTGGCGAGATCCTCCTCCTGGATCAGCACGTACTGCTCCTTCGCGAGCTCATAGCCGCGAACGATCTCGTCCCGTTCGAGATCCTGCTCACAGGAGGTGCAGCGCCTCTGCAGGCGCACCCGGGCCTTGCACTCCTTGTGCAACTGGTTCATCGCGACCTTTTTTTCCCGGGCGGCCGGGTAGGCCCGCACCGGAACCAGTACGAGGGCCAGCTTCAGATTGCCCTGCCAGGTGGGTCGCATAAATCCGGGTGGAACGAGGTGTGCGGACCGCGTCGCGAAACGACAATCCGGGGTTCCGCGGGAGAGGGAAGTCTAGTGTTTCGACCGAAGCGCCACGATGAACGACGCGAAGCGGAGTGGTTCAACGGGATGCATTGCCGCTTGAACGCGGCGTGACTTTGTCCACAGGCCGTTAGCAACCTGTGGTGGAACCCGCGTGAGCGCCGAGGCCGGCCAGTTCTCCGGTGGGGGCGAGGCGTCCGGCTGACAGGGCGCGCGAGGGAGGAGCCCCCACCGGGAGAACTGGCCCGGGTGTATTTCGACCGAAGCGCAACGATGAGCGACGCGAAGCGCCAGTTCTCCCGGTGGGGGGGCGGTTCAGCCGGGATGGATCGCCGGTCGAACGCCGCGCGGGTTTCACTACCCGCTGCTGGATTGGGGTACACTGCCGTACGTCCGGGGCGCGCCTGGATGCGGCAACGCTCCTCCCCGCAAACCCCTCTGGTTGTCGGGATTCCCGGCAACCTCCCTGGATTCCCCAAAGCAAAGTCTGACCGTCCCCCTGCCCGAACTGTGAGGCGGCTCTTGTTCCCCAGAATCGCCTTCTGAAGAATGGCCTGATGTCCAACAAAACGGCGCTCGCCGAGGAAGCCCGTCCCAGCGAGGTCGAGCCTGAGCCCATCGTCAACGATCTGGCTATCCAGGTTGCCACCGTAAACGGCTCCGGAAGCCAGTCCTCGAACCTCGTCCTGCTCCGGGCGTTGTTCCGCATGGGGATTCCCGTCGGCGGAAAGAACCTCTTCCCGTCGAACATCGCGGGATTGCCGACCTGGTTCACGATTCGCGCCAACCGGGACGGCTGGGTTGCCCGGAAGCGGAACGTGGACTATCTCGTGGCGCTCAATCCCCAGACCGCGATCCGGGACGTCGATTCCCTGAGCCCCGGCAGCGCCGTGGTCTACGAAGAAAGTCTGCGGCTGGAGCGCCGCCGGGACGACCTGGTGTTCTACCCGGCGCCGTTTCAGGAGTTGGCCGCGGACGTAACCCGCGAAGTCCGACTGCGCAAGCTCCTCGCGAACATGATCTACGTCGGACTGTTGGGCGAACTTCTTTCGATCGAGGTCGAGGAAATCTTCGGAGCCATAGACAGCCAGTTCCGGCGCAAGAAGGCGGCCGTCGAGTTGAACCGCCGAGCCGTGGAGATTGGAATTCGCCACGTCCGCGAGAACCTGGTCAAGCAGGATCCCTTCACTCTCGAACGGATGGACAAGAACCGCGGCAAGATCCTCATCGACGGGAACGCCGCGGCAGCGCTTGGGGCCATGTTCGGGGGAGCGAGCGTCGCGACCTGGTACCCGATCACACCCTCATCCAGCGTCGTCGAGCAGCTCACGGGCTTCCTCAAGCGTTTCCGGAAGGATCCGGACGGGAAAGCGACCTACGCGGTGGTGCAGGCTGAAGACGAGCTCGCCGCCGTCGGGATGGCGTTGGCCGCCGGCTGGGCCGGGGCCCGGGCGATGACCGCCACTTCCGGTCCGGGGATCTCTCTGATGTCCGAGTTCGTCGGACTGGGCTATTACGCCGAGATCCCCGTTGTCATCTGGAATATCCAACGGGTCGGCCCCTCGACCGGTCTGCCTACCCGCACGGCTCAGGGAGACCTCCTCTCCACCTACACCCTCTCCCACGGGGACACCAAGCATGTGTGCCTGATTCCGGCCTCGACGCGCGAGTGCTTCGAGTTCGGCTGGAAGGCCTTCGATCTCGCCGAGCGGCTCCAGACGCCGGTGTTCGTGCTGTCCGATCTCGACCTCGGTATGAACATCTGGGCCACCGATCCCTTCGAGTATCCGGATCGTCCCATGGATCGCGGCAAGGTGCTCACCCGCGAGGATCTGGAGCGCATGGGGACATTCCAGCGCTACGCGGACGTGGACGGCGACGCAATCCCCTATCGAACGCTCCCGGGCACGGACCATCCCGGCGCCGCGTACTTCACGAGGGGCAGTGGACACGACGAGAGCGCGGAATACACCGAGAACGAAGAGGCGTACGTCCGGATCATGACCCGGCTGGACCGGAAGTTCGAAACCGCGCGCGAGATGCTTCCGACGCCCGTCCTGAACCAGACGGATTCTCCGAGCCCGCTCGGAATCATCGGTTTTGGTTCCTCCGATCCGGCCATCGAGGAAGCCCGAACCCGGCTTCGCGATGACGCGGCTATCGAAATGGACTATCTGCGTCTTCGGGCGCTGCCTCTCTCCCCCTCCGTGCTCGACTTCATCACTTCACGGCAGCGGGTGGTGGTCCTGGATCAGAACCGGGACGGACAGATGCTGCAGCTTCTTCGTGCTGAATTCGGCGACCGGATTCCGCCGGGAGTGCTCCGGAGCCTGCGCCACTACAGCGGGCACCCCATGGATGCGCAAACCATCGTTGACTACGTGACCGAGATGGAGATCGGCGCCGCCTAACAGCCTGTGGTGAAACCCAGCCGGCGTTCGAACGGCGATGCATCCCGCCTGAACCGCGCCGCTTTGCGGCGCTCTGCGTTGCGTTTCGGTCGAAATACACCCGGTATTCCTCCCTCACGCGCCTTGTCAGCCGGGCGCCTCGCCGCTCTCGGCGCTCACCCGGGTTCCACCACAGGCTGTTAAGTAGCCTATGGACAAAGTCACGCGGCGTTCAAGCGGCGATGCATCCCGGCTGAACCGCCCCCCCACCGGGAGAACTGGCGCTGCGCTTCGCTCATCGTTGCGCTTCGGTCGAAATACACTCGGTATTCCTCCCTCGCGCGCCTTGTCAGCCGGACCCCCACCAGGAGAACTGGGCCTCACCGCTCTCGGCGCTCACGCGACTTTGCCCATAGGCTACTAGCTACCGGGAGCCCCCTGATGCCCACTCCACAATCCTCTTCGCGCCCTCGCCGGGTCAACCGGTTGGGGCTCAGCGCTTCCGACTACAAGGGCAAGCCGTCCACCCTCTGCAAGGGATGCGGCCACGATGCGATTTCCAGCCAGTTGATTCGCGCACTTTTCGAGTCCGACGTTCGTCCCCACCAGGTCGCCAAGTTCTCGGGAATCGGCTGCTCCTCCAAGACGCCGGCGTACTTCCTGAATCACAGTCACGGCTTCAACGCGGTCCACGGACGCATGCCGTCGGTCGCGACCGGGGCGGTGCTCGCCAACCGCCAGTTGGTGGCGGTGGGCGTATCCGGCGACGGCGACACCGCTTCGATCGGAATCGGCCAGTTCGTGCACCTGGTGCGGCGCAACCTGCCCCTGATCTACATCGTCGAGAACAACGGGGTGTACGGCCTGACCAAGGGGCAGTTCTCGGCGACCGCCGACGAAGACGCGGCGCTCCGTTCCGGTGAGGTGAACAAGCTGCCCAGCATCGATCTGTGCGGCATGGCAATCGAGCTCGGAGCCACCTACGTGGCCCGCTCCTTCGCGGGGGATCCGAAACAGCTCGTCGCCCTGCTGCGTGGAGCGCTCGCCCACAACGGCACTGCGGTAATTGACATCCTGAGTCCTTGCGTCACGTTCAACAACCACGCGGGCTCGACCAAGAGCTACACCTGGGGCAAGGACAACGAGGAGCCGATCCACATCCTGGATTTCGTACCCGCGATGGATCAGATCGAGGTCGAGTATGAGGAAGGGACCGATCAGGAGGTCCAGCTCCACGACGGATCCTGGGTCCGTCTCAGGAAGCTGGAGCGGGAGTACGATCCGACGGATCGGCGCGCCGCCCAGGAGCTCCTGCTTGAGGTCAACGACAAGAACCTGTTCCTGACCGGGCTGCTCTATCTGGACACCAGCAAGCGCACCTTCCTCGACAGCCTTGATATGTGCGACGAGCCGCTCGCGCTGCTCCGCGAGGAACAACTTCGGCCGCCCCCCGAGGTTCTCGACGAGGTCGTCGCTACCTACCGCTAGCAGTCGGTGGCGGAACCCGGGTGAGCGCCGAGGCCGCCAGTTCTCCCGGTGGGGGCGAGGCGCCCGGCTGACAAGGCGCGTGAGGAAGGAATACCGCGTGTATTCCGACCGAAACGCAACGATGAGCGGCGCGAAGCGACGCGGTTCAGTATTCCGACCGAAACGCAACGATGAGCGGCGCGAAGCGACGCGGTTCAGCCGGGATGGATCGCCGGCCGAGCCCCCACCGGGAGAACTGGGCCGCGTGGGTTTCATCACCGGCTGTTTGGCCGGGATGGATCGCCGGCCGAGCCCCCACCGGAAGAACTGGGCCGCGTGGGTTCCACCACCGGCTGCTGGCGTTCCGAGCCGCCCCCGGGGCATCCCGTCGCGGGCCGCGAATAAAGTAGCGTGAGTAACTGCGCCCCAACCGGAAGGCGGGGCGTCGCCGCTCGACTTTGTCCGCGGGTTGTGAAGCCCGCAGGAGGTTCGGTATGACGTCATCCCACCAGCACTTCCGTCCCTGGGGAGCCGCCTTCTTGAAGGGCGCGGCAACCGCCCTCGGATTCGCAGTCCTGTTGGCGGCAACGTCCGCGGCTCAAGGTCGCTTCACGATCGACGCCGCCCTCGGGATCGCTTCCGTCTCCGACCCCCAGCTTTCGCCGGACGGCGAGTTCGTTGCGTACGTGGTGTCCCGAATCGATCTCGACCCGAACAAGTCCGAGAGCCGAATTCACGGTGTTCCCTTCGCGGGCGGCGATACGGCACCGCTGACCCGGGCCGGGCGTTCCGCCTCCCATCCGCGGTTCGGTCCAGACGGCTCGTACCTGGCCTTCCTGAGTTCGGGCGACGGGGACAAGTCCCAGATCTGGCTCCTGCCGCTCACCGGTGGCGAAGCGCGCGTCCTGTCGAACCTTCCCGGCGGCGTCTCGTCCTTCTCCTGGGCGCCGGACGGGAACGCGTTGGCCGCGGTGTCCATGGACCCGGATCCGAACGAACCCGAGGAGGGGGAGGATCCCGAATCGCTCCCTCTGGTGATTGACCGCCGGCAGTTCAAGCGGGACGGACGGGGGTATCTCGACAATCGCCGCCGTCACGTCTACGTGGTGGACGCTTCCGACGGCTCGCACGCACAACGGACCTTCGGCCCGTACGACGATGGCTCCCCGGTTTTCTCACCGGATAGTTCGGAAATCGCCTTCGTGAGCGTCCGTCCGCCGGAGGGAGATCCGGACGCCACGGACAATTCGGACATCTTCCTGATTCCGCGAAGCGGAGACCGGAACACGGAGCCGGTGCGGCTCACGAGCAACCTGGGGCCGGATCGCTCTCCGGTCTTCAGCCCCGACGGGCGCTGGCTCGCCCATACCGGGAACCGCAAGCCCGAACTGATCTGGTACGCCACCGAGCATCTGTACGTCCTGAACCGGGCCACGGATGAGATCGTCCACGTTGCCGCCGCGCTCGACCGGAACCTTTCGAGTCCCCGCTTCGGTGGTGACGGCAGCGCGGTGTTGGCGCTGCTCGAGGATTCGGGCAACCAGCACCTGGCGTCGTTCCCCCTGTCCGAGGAAGCGACTGCCGACCGCGTGATCGCGGGCGAAAGGGTGGTTCGGGACATCGACGTGGCAGGGGACCGGGTGGTTGCGGTGGCCGCGGCTACCGATCGCCCGCCCGAGGTGATCGGCTGGACGCGGGGGGGCGAGCCGCAGAGGCTGACCCGCGAAAACGACGCGTTACTCGCCGAAGTGCAGCTTGCCGAGGTGGAGAGGATCACCTTCCCGAGTTCGGACGGGACCGAAGTCCAGGGCTTCGTTACGAAGCCTCCCGGGTTCGAAGAGCGGACCCGCTATCCGACGATCCTGTGGATCCACGGCGGGCCGGTCTCCCAGTTCTCGACCTCGTTCCAGTCCACCTGGCAGTTGTTCGCGGCGAACGGCTACCTCGTGGTGGCAGCCAACCCGCGGGGCTCTTCGGGCCGGGGAGAGGCGTTTTCCCATGCCATCTGGGCGGATTGGGGAAACCTCGACTACGAGGACGTGAATGCCGCGGTTGACCACGTGATCGGGCTCGGCTGGGCCGATCCGGACCGGCTTGGGGTCGGGGGATGGAGTTACGGCGGCATCCTCACCAACTACGTGATCACCAAGACGACCCGGTTCCATGCCGCGGTCAGCGGCTCCAGCGAAACCGAATACCGCGCCGCTTATGGAAACGACCACTACCAGTTGGAGTGGGAACTGGAGCTGGGCCTACCCTGGGAGAACCCCGAGCTCTACAACCGCCTGTCCCCCATTTCCCGGGTACATCACGTGACAACGCCCACCCTGGTTCTGTGCGGGGAAAAGGACTGGAACGTCCCGCTCAGCCAGTCGGAAAACCTCTACCAGAGCCTGCGGCGGCTGGGGGTGCCCACTGAGCTGATCATCTACCCGGGTCAGAGCCACGGTATTCGGCTTCCTTCGTTCCAGAAGGACCGCTACGAGCGCTACCTGGCCTGGTTCGACCGGTTCCTGAAGCCCGACACCTCGTCCACCGATCAGAGTTCCCGATAACGAACGGAACGGGCGGCGGAAACCGCCGCCCACGCCGCAATGCGTGCGCCCGGATCAGAACCGGTAGCGCAACCCCCCGATGATCTGCCGCCGCAGCACATCGCCGAAGACGTGATTCTGGATTTCCTGATTGAGGATGTTGATCATCCGAACCGAGGGCTGGAAACGCCCTTCCATGAGATTCAGGGCCAGGGTGGCGTTCACCAGGGTGAAGGCTTCGGTCCAGCCGTGGAACTCGGCCGTCAGCACGTCGGTCCAGTAGGCCTGATCGGTGTAGTTCAGCGACAGCCCGACGTCGAACGCGCCGATCTCGGTGTCGACGCCGACATTGATGCGGTGCGCCGCCGGAATGCTGATTTCATCGGCGTCCTCTTCGCCGAACCCCTCGACGACCGGTTCGGCCTGCCACGAGTAGTTGAGGAAACCGCCGAGGTTGCCGCGGCGGCCGGTGAGCCCGAGTTCGATCCCGGAGTTCCGGGCCGATGCCCGGTTGATGTAGCTGAACGATGCCGGGAGCTGGACGCCCGCGAGTCCGCCCAGGGCGTCGATCAGGTATCCGGGATTCACGGCGATTGCCGCGATCGCCGGCGGCAGCGTTCCCGGAGGGAGCACGGCTCCCAGCCGTCCGATGAACTGCGCGACCTCGGAGAACGCTTCGTTCCATCCCGGAGGCACGTTCTCGCCGGACCAGAAGGTGTGATCGGTGAAATCGATGCTGTCCTTCATGTCGTTGACGTAAAAGGAGGCGGTCGCGCCGATCCAGTCGTTGAGCGCTCCCGACCAGCCCACCTCGTACGCAGTAAGAGACTCCTGGATCAGTGAGGGGTTGCCCACGACCCCGATGGGAATCGTGTAGGTGACCGGGGCGGGTAGCGCGGAATCCGGAATGTTCAGCGCACCGAAGAAGCCTCGGAACACGGGACGGAGATCGAAGGTGGCTTCGCGGCCAATCAGCGTGTCGAGGAACGTGTTGCTGAGAGAAGGGGCGCGGAAGGCACGGTTATAGGAGACGCGGAAGGCTTGCGTCGGCGTCGGCTTGAAGATAAGTGTCGTGCGGGGGGACAGCACGATCCGATCCAGCACGCTGATCCGGTCCGCCCGGGATCCGACGATCCAGCGCCAGCGGTCGCTCAGAAAGATCTCGTCGTTCACGTAGAGCCCCTGCTCGCTGCGGCCGTCGCCCTCGGGGGCGAGAGTGAAGTCGAGGGCGATGTAGCGGGCGCTGGCGCCGTAACTCAAGAGATGCCGCCCACCCAGGAACCTCGTGTCCTTCAGGCTGATGTCGTACGTGCTCGAGTTCATCTGGCCGTCGAGTGGTCGCCCCGAGGGATCCTGGGACAGGATCGAGTTGAACCCGGCCGAAGTGCGGTTGACGAAGGCGCCGATTTCCAGCGAGCCCCGCAGGTACTGGACGCGGCCGTATGACATGCCGGTCCCTGGCTTGATACTGAAGGGGCCGATACCGGAGTGAAGGACGCCCTGGCTTCCCCCGTAGCCGCCGGAGAACCGGAAGCCGCTTTCGCCGTCGGCAGCGTCCCAGTCGGCACGGAAATCCAGTTTGGGCATCCGGGCCGTCACCCCCTGGATGGGGGGATACAGCGTGCCGGTCCCGTTCGGGATCTCACCGAACGGGCGGGGAAGGGGGTCCTGATGGGTGAAGCTGACGGTCGCGCGGTAGGCGAAGCGGTCGTTCACCGCCTGGGCGTGGGTCAGGGAGCCCATGAGCTGGCTACCCGCATCCATCGGATTGCCGGTGACGCTGCGATCGAACGTGCCGAACCGGAGGTCCAGCGTCGTCCCCAGCGCGTCCCGCGGCGTCTTGGTGATCAGGTTCACCACGCCGCTCATGGCGTTCGCGCCCCAAACGGCCGAAGCCGGCCCGTTCACCACCTCGATCCGCTCCAGATCGTCCAGCCCGACCGAGAGAAAGTCCCAACTGGTGAAGCCGAAGAAGTCCTGATAGACGGAGCGGCCATCGACCAGGACGAGTTGCGCCGTGGCAAGCGCCCCGGAGGAACCGCGGCTGGTGACGCTGTAGTTCGTGTTGGAGAGTTGGGTCACATTGACCCCTGGAGCCTGTCGGAGCAGGTCGCCGAAGTTGCTGGCGGCCTGGGTCTCGATCACCTCGCTGGAGATCACCGCGATCGCGGCCGGGGCGTTCACGATCTCCTGCTCCACCCGGGAGGCCGATACCACGACCTGGTCGGTGAAGCGCGGGAGGATATCCGTGGGTTGCTGTGTTTCTTCCGATTCTTCCTGTTGCTCCCCGGTCTCCTGCTCCTGCTGTTCCTGCTGCGCTGCGCCGGCGGCGCCGGGCTGAGCGGCAAGGAGGAAGAGAGCGAGGGTGGCCGCAAAGGGCCAGCGGTCGTCGAGGACGGCTCGCTTCACGTTCACAAGAGGCCTCCTTCAGTCCATGCGACACCGTCGCGGCTACCCAGAGCAGCCTGGCGGCGCCGCCGCCGACCCACCCATTGTAGGTGGAGAAGGGCGGGAACGCAGGCGCCCGACGGACCCCGAGGCGCCGCGCCGGGCTTCCGATCCCGGCGGCTTACCCAAGCGCTCCGTACCGCCGGGTCGGTTTGACCGGTTTCCGAAGTCCGAAAACCTCTTCGACCGACCGAAGTTTGCGACAAGCAACGGGCGGCGGAAACCGGCGCCCGCTACTCGATCTGCTCGCGCGCGGATCAGAACCGGTAACGCAACCCCCCGATGACTTGCCGCCTTAGCACGTCCCCGAAGATGTGATTCTGGATTTCCTGATTGAGGAGGTTGATCACCCGGACCGAGGGTTGGAATTGGCCTTCCATCAGGTTTACCGCCAGAGTGGCATGGACCATGGTGAAGGCTTCGGTCCAGCCGTGGAACTCCGCTGTCAGGACGTCGGTCCAGTAGGCCTGATCGGTGTAGTTCAGCGACAGCCCGACGTCGAAAGCGCCGATCTCGGTGTCGAGGCCGGCATTGATGCGGTGCGCCGCCGGGATGCTGATTTCATCGGCGTCCTCTTCGCCAAACCCCTCCACGACCGGTTCGGCCTGCCACGAATAGTTGAGGAAGCCCCCGAAGTCGCCGCGCCGGCCGGTGAGCCCGAGTTCAAATCCGGAGTTCCTTGCCGACGCGCGGTTGATGTAGCTGAACGAGGCCGGGAGTTGAACGCCCGCGAGTCCGCCCAGGGCGTCGATCAGGTATCCGGGATTTACCGCAATTGCCGCGATCGCCGGCGGCAGGGTTCCGGGCGGGAGCACGGCCCCCAGCCGTCCGATGAAGTCTCCGACCTCGGAGAAGGCTTCGTTCCATCCGGGAGGCGGGTTCTCGCCGGACCAGAATGCGTGGTCGGTGAAGTCGATGCTGTCCCGCATGTCGTTGACGTAGAAAGCGGCGGTCGCGCCCATCCAATCGTTGAGCGCCCCCGACCAGCCGACTTCGTAGGCGGTAAGGGTTTCCTGGACCAGTGAGGGGTTTCCCACGACTCCGATGGGGATCGTGTAGTTGACCGGGGCCGGTAGCGCGGAATCCGGGATGTTCAGCGCACCGAAGAAGCCCCGGAACACGGGACGGAGATCGAACGTGGCTTCCTGGCCAATCAGCACGTCGAGGAAGGTGTTGCTGAGCGACGGGGCGCGGAACGCGCGGTTGTAGGACACCCGGAAGGACTGGGTGGGCGTTGGTTTGAAGATGAGCGTCGTCCGGGGAGACAGCACCATCTTGTCGAAGATGCTGATCCGGTCCGCGCGGGTTCCGACAATCCAGCGCCAGCGGTCGCTCAGGAAGATCTCGTCGTTTACGTAGAGCCCCTGTTCGCTTCGTCCGTCTCCGAGGGGGGCGAGGCTGAAGTCGAGGGTGACGAAGCGGGCGCTGGCGCCATAGCTGAAGAGGTGGCGTCCGCCCAGAAACCTCGTGTCCTTGAGGCTGATGTCGTAGGTGTGCGTGTTGATCTGACCGTCGAGCAAATCCCCGGTGGGGGTCCGCGACAGCAGCGAGTTGAAACCGGCGGAGGTTCGGTTGAAGAAGGCCCCGATTTCCATCGAGCCCCGCATGTACTGGGCCCGGCCGTACGACATGTTCGCCCCCGACTGGACATTGAACGGGCCGATCCCGGAGTGGAGGATTCCCTGGCTCCCCCCGTAGCCGCCGGAGAATCGGAATCCACCCTGGCCGTCGGGCGCATCCCAATCGGCCCGCACATCCAGCTTGGGCATCCTGGCGGGAACCCCTGACAGCGGGGGGTAGAGGGTGCCGGTACCGTTCGGGATCTCGCCGAACGGCCGGGGAAGGGGATCCTGATGGGTGAAGCTGACAGTCGCGCGGTAGGCGAAGCGATCGTTCACCGCCTGCGCGTGGGTCAGGGAGCCCATGAGCTGGCTACCCGCGTCCATCGGGTTGCCGGTGACGTCGCGATCGAACGAGCCGAACCGAAGGTTCAGCGTCGTGCCCAGAGCGTCCCGCGGCGGCTTGGTGATCAGGTTCACCACGCCGCTCATCGCGTTTGCGCCCCAGACGGCCGAAGCCGGCCCGTTCACTACCTCGATCCGCTCCAGGTCGGCTAGCCCCACCGAGAGAAAGTCCCAACTGGTGAAGCCGAAGAAGTCCTGGTACACGGATCGCCCGTCCACCAGAACGAGCTGCGACGTGGCCATTGCGGCGGACGAGCCGCGGCTGGTGACGCTGTAGTTGGTGTTGGAGAGCTGGGTCACGTTGACCCCCGGGGCCTGGCGCAGCAGGTCGCCGAAGTTGCTGGCTGCCTGGATTTCGATCACCTCGGCAGGGATCACCGCGATCGCGGCCGGGGCGTTCACGATCTCCTGCTCGATGCGGGAGGCCGATACCACGACCTGGTCCGTGAAGCGCGGAATGATCTCCGTGGGTTCCTCTGTCTCTTCTGATTGTTCCTCTTGCTCCCGGGCCTCCTGCCCCTCCTGTTCCCGCTGCGCTGTGCCCGCGGCGCCGGGCTGAGCGGCAAGGAAGAAGAGAGCGAGGGCGGCCGCAAAGGGCCAGCGGTAGTCGAGGACGGCTTGCTTCACGTTCACAACAGGCCTCCTTCTGTCCGTGGCGGCCCCAACCGTACCGCGTTGTGAGGTGGCTCGGCGTCGCCAGCCCACCGATTGTAACGGGAGAAGAGTCAACAGCCTGTAGTGGAACCCACGCGGCGTTCGGCCGGCGATGCATCCCGGTTGAACCGCGTCGCTGCGCGCCGCTCATCGTTGCGTTTCGGTCGAAATACACCAGGTATTCCTCCCTCACGCGCCTTGTCAGCCGGGCGCCTCGCCGGCCTCGGCGCTCACGCGGGTCCACCACCGGCTGTTGAGGAATCTTCCGGCCTTCGAGCCCTCATTCGCGGTGCCGCTCTACGGTCCCCGCGGCTATCCTAAGCGCTTCGGCCGGCTTGGCCGGCCGCTCCCGAGACGCCCCTCCCAAGAGATATGTCCCAACTCGACCAGAAGGACGTTCTGGAAGCTCTCGCTCCGGTCCGAAACCGGGAATTCGGGGGCGACAGCATCGTGGCCCTGGGCCAGGTCGCGGACATCCGCATCTGTCGACCCATCGTCAGCGTCACGGTGGCGCTGCCCAACGTCGGGAGTGAAGTCGGGGACGAGATCCGCGGTCAGGTCCGCGACGCGCTTCTCCGGCTGCCGGGCATCGAACGGGCGGAGGTGGCGGTTCGCACCGAAGTGAGCGCCTCCCCGACCTCGCGCGTGCAGCAGGAAACCGGCCCGCCGTCCGGCCCTCCGGGGCCGCGCGCCCCGATGCCGGATCCTACAAAACCCGAAGGTGTCCAGAACGTGGTGGCCATCGCGTCCGGGAAGGGCGGGGTAGGGAAGAGCACGGTTTCCGCGAACCTGGCGGTCGCTCTGGTAGCGGACGGCGCGCGTGTCGGGCTCCTGGATGCTGATGTCTACGGGCCCTCGCAAACCACCATGTTCGGGATGGACGACCGTCCCGACACCGACGAACAGCGACGGCTCTTGCCGCATGTGGCTCATGGTGTCCGGTTCATCTCCATGGGGATGCTGTCCTCCAAGGAGACTCCGGTGATCTGGCGGGGACCGATGGCTTCGCGGCTCGTCCAGCAGTTCTTTTCGGGAGTCGTCTGGGGAGAACTGGACTACCTGCTCGTGGATCTCCCGCCGGGGACCGGGGATGTTCAGCTCACGATTGCCCAGACGGCGGCGCTCGCCGGAGCGGTGATCGTGACCACCCCGCAGGCGGTGGCGCGGACGATTGCCGAAAAGGGGCTTCGTATGTTCCAGCCGGTTCGGGTCCCCGTGCTGGGCGTGATCGAAAACATGAGTTCATTCGCCTGTCCTCACTGTGGAGAGCACACCAACATCTTCTCGACCGGCGGCGGCAAGGAGGTGGCAGAGGACCTGGGACTTCCCTTCCTGGGTGACGTGCCGCTCGACCCCCGGGTGGTCGTTGCCGGAGACGAAGGGACGCCTACGGTCGTGCGCGATCCCGAGAGTCCGGCCGCCGTCGCCTATCGGGAGATCGCTCGCAAGGTCGCGCTCGAAGTAGCGCGCTCCAATCAGGCCGAACGGGGCGGGGTGGCCGAGTCGGTTCGCATGGAAGGTGGCGCTGTCGTCGTCCGCTGGCACGACGGTGGCGAGGACCATCTTGGTTTCGAATACCTGCGGAACCACTGCCCGTGCGCCACCTGTGTGGATGAGTGGAGTGGTAAACGCCGGTCCCTGACCTTGCTTCTGCCAACCAACTTCGCGCCCCGGCAGCTCGTTCCCGTCGGGAACTACGGCGTGCAGATTCATTGGAACGACGGCCACGAGACCGGGATTTACAGCCATCACCTCCTGAGGCGGCTGGCGAAACAGCAGACGGAACAGCCGACTCCAGTGGGTTAGCAGCCTGCGGTGAAATCCAGGCGGCCCAGTTCTTCCGGTGGGGGCTCGGCCGGCGATCCATCCCGGCCAAACAACCGGTGATGGAACCCACGCGGCCCAGTTCTCCCGGTGGGGGCTCGGCCGGCGATCCATCCCGGCCAAACAACCGGTGATGGAACCCACGCGGCGTTCGGCCGGCGATCCATCCCGGTTGAACCGCGTCGCTTCGCGCCGCTCATCGTTGCGTTTCGGTCGAAATACGCTCGGTATTCCTCCCTCACGCGCCTTGTCAGCCGGGCGCCTCGCCGGCCTCGGCGCTCACGTGGGTTCCACCACCGGCTGTTCACCGCGTCGCTTCGCGCCGCTCATCGTGGCGTTTCGGTCGAAATACGCTCGGTATTCCTCCCTCACGCGCCTTGTCAGCCGGGCGCCTCGCCGGCCTCGGCGCTCACGTGGGTTCCACCACCGGCTGTTCACCGCGTCGCTTCGCGCCGCTCATCGTGGCGTTTCGGTCGAAATACGCTCGGTATTCCTCCCTCACGCGCCTTATCAGCCGGGCGCCTCGCCGGCCTCGGCGCTCACGTGGGTTCCACCACCGGCTGTTCACCGCGTCGCTTCGCGCCGCTCATCGTGGCGTTTCGGTCGAAATACACTCGGGCCAGTTCTCCCGGTGGGGGCTCCTCCCTCACGCGCCTTGTCAGCCGGACCCCCACCGGGAGAACTGGGCCTCCCCGCTCTCGGCGCTCACCCGGGTTCCACCACTGGCTGCTAGCGGGACACGGGGGATCCACGCTGGACTTCGATTACTCCGGGGACGGTCTGAAGGAGGCGTGAAATGGCGCCGACTTCCTTGGCGTTTTGAACCGCAACAGTCACGTAGATAGCGCCGCGCTCAGCGTCGTCGGCGGTGCCTTCGAAGGCCCGGATGTCGGTGTCAGCCTCGGCGATGATCTTCGTGATATCCGCGAGCATCCCTTTACGGTTTTCGACCCGTACCACAAAACCGGCGTCGTACCGGGCGCCGGTGGTTGACTTCCAGGACACCGAGACCTGTCGCTCCGGATCCCGCACCAGGTCCGCGAGGTGGCGGCATTTGGCCGCGTGGACAGCGACGCCTTTCCCCTTGGTGATGTACCCGGCGATCGCCTCTCCGGGAAGCGGAGAACAGCACCGGGCCCGGTGGACCAGAATGTCGTTTTGCCCGCTGACGAGGATCTGCCCAGGATCACGTCCGATGATGCGTCGGACGGCGCCCGCGAACCCCGTCTCGGAGGGGGGTTCTTTCTCGGGTGTGCGTTTGAGTTGTTCGGGGGGGACCGAGTCGGCGAGCGCCCGCGCGGCCGACACCTTGCCGTAGCCGATGGCGGCGAAGAAATCGTCCAGGTTTGCGGCGCCGTGACGTTTCAGTGCATCGGCGAGCCCGGGTGCGGAACGGACGCGCCGGAGGCTCAAGCCGTGAGCGCGCGCTTCCTTTTCGAGGAGCTTCCGCCCGATTTCAATGCTCTCCCGTTTGGCCTCGGCGTTCAACCGCGCCCGGATCTTGCTCTTGGCGCGGTTGGTGCGGGCAATCTTGAGCCAATCCTCACTCGGCAGATGGTTCTTGCGGGTGAGGATTTCGCAGATGTCCCCGTTCCGGAGCTGAGAGCGGAGCGGCGCCATGGCGCCGTTTACGCGGGCTCCGATGCAGGCGTGTCCGACCTCGGTGTGGACTGCGTACGCGAAATCGATGGGTGTTGCGCCCCGGGGGAGTGTCTTGACCTCCCCACGCGGGGTGAAGCAGTGCACCTCGTCGGGATAGAGATCGATCTTCAGGCTGCTGAGGAACTCGTGGGGATCCTTGATTTCCTTTTGCCACTCCAGAACCTGGCGCAGCCACGCGAAGCGCTTGATGTCCTGCTCTCCATAGTTTCCTGACGACTTGTAACTCCAATGAGCTGCGATGCCCTCTTCGGCCACCCGGTGCATATCGGTGGTGCGGATCTGGACTTCAAAGTGGGTCCCGGAGTCGGTCACCAGGCTGGTATGAAGCGACTGATAGCCGTTGGCCCCCGGCATCGCAATGAAGTCCTTGATGCGTCCCGGGATGGGTGTCCAGACGTTGTGAATCACTCCGAGCGCCGTGTAGCAGTGGGGCACGGTGTCGGTCACCAACCGCAGAGCGATGAAGTCGTACATCTGATCGAGCTCGATCTGTTGCCGATGCATCTTGCGGTAGATGGAGTAGATGCTCTTCGTCCGACCGGACAGTTCGCCCGGGATTGTTTCCGCCTGAAGTTCGCGTTTCAGTGTCCGGCTGAGATCCCGAATGAACTCCTCTGCCCATCGTTTCTTGGCTTTGACCCGAGCTTCCAGGACTCGGTAGGTCTGGGGCTCGAGGTGACGGAGCGCCAGATCCTGAAGTTCGGCTTCGATCCGGCCTATACCAAGACGCCCTGCGATCGGGGCATAAACATCCAGGGTCTCGGTGGCGATCCGCTGTCTCTTCTCCTCGCGGAGAAAGTCGAGCGTCCGCATGTTGTGCAGTCGATCGGCGAGTTTGATCAGGATAACCCTGGTGTCATCGGTCATCGCGATGATCATCTTGCGGACGTTTTCTGCCTGGTTGGCCTCCGCGGAACTGAACTCCACCCGGCTCAGCTTGGTGAGTCCGTCGATCACCCGGCTCACATCCCGCCCAAAGCGGCGCTCGAGGTCCTTGTTCGTGACCTGGGTGTCCTCGACCACGTCATGGAGGAGGCCGCACGCTACCGAGACGATGTCCAGCCTCAGATCCGCGAGGATCCCAGCCACCTCGAGCGGATGGTTCAGGTAGGGCTCGCCCGAGCGACGGACCTGCCCTTGATGGGCTTGCGCCGCCACTACGTAGGCCGCACGTAGCAGGTCGAAATCGGCGTCGGGTTGATACGCCCGGACCCGGTCGCGAATCGTCTCGAACCGAATCATCGCTCGCCCGGCTGCCCCGCCTTACCCTAGCAGCCCGTGGACAAAGTCACGCGGCGTTCGAGCGGCGATCCATGCTGGCTGACCACGCCGCTTCGCGTCGCGCATCGTTGCGCTTCGGTCCAAATGCACTCGGGCCAGTGGCTGTGTAAGTGCAGGTCCGACGGGCGCACGAACGATCCGGATGGCGCCGCCGGTCAGGGAACGCCGACCTCCGGCCAGTTCTCCCGGTGGGGGCCGGCACCGCGGCCCGACGGGCCGCGATCGGAGAGTTGACCGGTGCCCGGACGGCGCGACCCCGCACTCCGCGACTCTGTGCGGTGATCCTTGCCCTGTCTGCGCCATGGGTGACGGCAGCACTGCGCCTTTCGCCCGTCTCCGGCGAGGCGGTGCCGACCGGAGGTCGGCGTTCCCGTGCCTGGCCGCGCTTCTGCTCAATCAGCATTGCGCCGCTCGCCCCGCTTCGCGAGGCGGTACCGACCGGAGGTCGCCGTTCCCGTGCCTGCGCGTCGCTCCGCCTGTGGCTTGGGCGCCGAGACGTGCACCATCCCGGAACTGCACTTTCATGAGGGGCGGCGTGTGCGGGCGGACCCGATCATGGGCGTTTCTCCCGGTGGGGGCCTCTGCGCTCCCGCCACTTCGTCCACGGGCTGCCAGCAGTCTTGGCCGCCGCGTTTGGGTGGAGGGAATCAACTCGTTCTGGGGTGGCGCCGTTTCTCCCTCCCGGTCGAATCTCCGCACCGAGAGGCAAAAACCCCGCCGGCCGCGGCCGGAGCGCGCGGCCGACGGGGCCTGAACTCTTCTGGAGGGCTGCGCCGGTCTAGCGCTCCTGAGTGGCTTCCGCAGCGGCAGCAGCGGCGGCGGCCGCTTCCAACGCCAACCGGTCGCGAATGGCGATCGCCCGGCTCCGGTATTCGTCGGCTTCGGCGGTCAGGGCCGACGCGTTGCGGGTATCCACCTTGGCCAGCTCCCGCAGGAGCAGGTTCTTGTAGACGAGCGCGTCCACGTATTCGTCGTTCCGTTCGAGCGCCAGGTCGAGGTGCTCCAACCCCAGGTCGATGAATTCGCGGCGCTCCCGCTCGGTCAGGTCGGGGTCGCGATAGACCTTGTCCCAGTAGTAGGTCGCGATGAGGTAGTAGCCCTCGGGGTTCTCGGGGTTGACGTCCCGGGCGCGTCCGAGCCAGTCCATCGTCTCGTCGAAACGGCCGTACTTGTTGAGCAGGTTGGCGACCTGCCGGTAGCCGATCGGATCGTCGGGTTTCTTCTGGACGGGAACTTCGTAGGCGGCGATGGCTTTGTCGAGGAGCGGATTCGTATCGGGATCGTGAAACCGCTCGTACACGTCGGCCAGCCCGTAGTAACGCTCCGGAGTGTCCGGATCGAGTTCGATCAGGCGATTGAAGTAGTGCTCCGCTCCTTCGAGATCGTCGAGGTGGTCACGGTGGATTCCGGCGAGCTGTTCGGAGGCGTAGCGCTCGTAAACCGAAATGCCCTCCCTCGACGCTTCGTCGAGGTTCGGGTCCGCGAGCGCGGCTTCGACTACGTCGAGGGTGTCCTCGTAACCGTCAAGGGCGGCGTCGAGATAGTCCTCGTTCTCCGGGTCGTCGAATGTGGTCGGGCTATAGAGCAGATGGTGGCTGCTGGCGCTGAAGAAGCGCAGCGTGGTCTGGATAAGCGGGTTGTCGTCGGGTGCGTTCGCGGTGGCTTCCGCGTAGTACCGGATCGCATCCTCGTATTCCCTCCTACCGTAGGCCTCGTTGGCCTTACCGAAGGCCCGCATGGCCTGCAGCATGTCAACGTAGTTGCTGAGCCACGCGGGAAGCGGGGACACTGCGATCCCGATGACGAGCGCCAAAGCGACTCCGCCCGAGATGCGGGCGATCTTTTTCTGTTTGTCGTTCACGGCGTGTGATCTCCTCTGGTGATCTCCCCTGGCTGCGCGAGCGGCGAGCGGCTATCGGGCAACGATCCCCACGCGCTCGACGCCGTTCCCCTTCACGATGTCCAGGACGGAGATCACATCTCCGTAGGTCAGGAAGGGGTCAGCTTTCAAAAAGATCGTCTTGTCGGCGCGGGTCTCGAAGATGTCGCGGATGCGCAGGGGGAGTTCCTCCCGCGCGACGACCTGCTTGTTGATGGTCACCTGCCTGCTCGAGTCGATGCTCAGCACCAACTGGTTCGGGTCGGGCTCGGCATCGATAACCTGATCCTCGTTGTCCGGCATCTCCACGTCGTGACCCTGCTGGGTGAGCGGGGTCACGATCATGAAGATGATGAGGATTACCAGGAGCACGTCGATGAGCGGTGTGATGTTGATGTCGGAAGTGACTCCGCCTTTGGCGAATCCTGCCATTCCCATGATGGTTTCTCCTGGGTGTCAGCCCTTTTGGAGGTTGCTATTCGCCCGCCCGTTCGGTAATGAGGCCGATCTCGTCGGCCCCGCCATCGCGGCAGAGCGACATGATGCCGAGCACCTCGTGGTACGCGAGCCGCTCGTCGGCCTTCAGGAAGAGAACCTTCTCCGACTTGCCTGCGAACTTCGCGACCAAGGCGGTCGGCAGTTCCTGCTGGGTGGTGGAGATGAGGTCGAGATAGATCGCCCCGTCCTCCCGGATCGCCACGTTCACAACGTCGTCGCTGTCGGGGTGGTCGATTCCGTAGTCGGCGATCGGAAGCTTGACGTCCACTCCCTTCTGCAGGAGCGGCGTCACAACCATGAAGATGATGAGCAACACCAGCATGACGTCCGCGAGCGGGGTCACATTGATGTTGGCGTTTACGTCCTTGTTACCAAGACCTGCCATTCCCATGACGCGTTACTCCTTAGCTCCTTGGGGTTTCCCTGTCCGCCGCCTCCCGGTGGGAGGGCGGACTGGGGCCCGCCGGCGCCGCTACTCCGTCCCTGGATGGGGTTACGGGTGGGCGTCGCCAGCGGGACATGAAGGGGGACTCCAGCGATCCGCGTCAGCGGCGCTCCATGAAGTCGATCAACTCGGAGGCGCCGTTGTCCATCTCGACGCCGAAGCCGTCCGCCCGGTTCGTCAGGTAGTTGAAGGCCCACACGGCCGGGATGGCGACGAAGAGTCCGAATGCGGTGGCGATGAGCGCCTCCGCGATTCCGGCTGACACCGCGCCGATTCCACCGGACCCGGTCAGCGCCATACCGCGGAACGCAGTGATGATGCCGAGCACGGTTCCCAGCAGACCCACGAAGGGAGCGGTCGCGCCGACGGTCGCGAGTCCGGAAAGGTTCCGGCGGAGGTCCATCATGCCGATGGCAGTGGCCCGCTGGACGGCCCGGTGGGCAGCCTCCATCGTGATGTCCTTGGTCGCGGTGCCTTCTTCGGACTGGTACTGGATCTCCTGGAGACCCGCGAGCAGCACCTTGGCGAGGTGGCTGTTCTTGACCTCCTTGTCCTTGCTCACCTTGATGGCCGTGTCGATGTTCCCGGCCTTGAGCTCCTTGGCGATACGCACCGAGTAGCCACGAGACTGGCCTTTGGCCTTCTGGAAGGTCAGCCAGCGCTCGATCATGATCGAGAGCGAGTAAACCGACATGATGGCCATCACGCCATTGATGAGCTTTGCAGCTGGCCCCATGTGGGACCAGATCTCAAGCAAGTCAAAAGACATTCCGTTCGTCCTCCTGGGATCTAGGGAAAAAGTGTTTGTTTGGGTTCCGCCATCCCCGGGCCGGGTTGAAGATCGGTGCGATCGGATCGCGGCGATCTGGTCACTCGGAATGGGGGTGGGGCGAAATCAGCCTGAAAGAAAGTCGTTTGGGTGCTCCGTGCGTCAGGAGACCGGTTTTCCGGACCGCATATTTGGGGCGAGATATTTGGGGCGAGGCGTTCCGGATAGGCGCTAGCCGAGGTTGAAGGTCACCGTCACCGTCATGACGATGGGGACCGGAACGCCGTTGAGCAGGGTGGGCTGGTACCTCCACTGCCGCACGGCATCCATCGCCGACTGGTCGAGGAGCGGAATCGAGCGAAGCACGGAGATGTTCGTCACGTTGCCGTTGGGATCGATGATCGCTTCGAGGATCACCACGCCGGAAACCCTGGCCTGCTTGGCGATTTCCGGATAGATCGGCTGCACGTACACCGTGCGGGTCGGCTCCCGAATCTCTCCGCCAACGCGGACCGGAGCCGCTTTGGGCGGCGGGGGTGGGGGTCCGGACGGCAGCCCACCGACGATTCCGCCGATGATTCCGCCGGGGACTCCGCCTTCGACACCACCGGGAACTCCGAAGTCCACGCCGCCGTCACCGAGGTCGTCGGGAATGTCCACCGGAGCCACGAACTGGGGAGTCGTGTTGAGAACCGGCTTCGGGGCGGCTCGACGCCTCGCCTTCGGCGGCGGTGGCGGCGGCGGCGGCGGTGGCGGCGGCGCCGCCGCCATGAAGGTCATGATCCCTTCCGGAGTCGGGAGATTGATCGCGAGGATGGGAATGACGATGAACGCCAGCACGACGCCGCCCTGGAGCAGAAACGAGAAGGCGAAACTGCCGAGGGAACGCACGAAGTTCTGATCCCGTCCCGCCAGCTTGAAATCTGGTTCTCTTGACACGCTAGGCTCCTTCTCCCCGGATCCGGCCTACCCTCAGAAAAGGAGGGGGAAGTTGAGAACAGCCCGGACAGCCGCCTTTTCTGGAGCCGCGCAGGGCGGCGGGCGACTTCCCAGGCTGCTTCGGGAAGGGGGAAAAACTAGCACCGCCCCCCCGGCATGTCAACAGAGAATTGGTGGCGCGACGGGCTGCGGCGAAGGTACGGCGTCTCGCTATCGAGGAGACCCTCCTCCTATCGGTTTCCCCGAGGTTCAGCGCAGCGTGAATCGGACTACCAGATCGCTGAGCGACGCCACCGGCCGCCCGTTCCGTCGCGCCGCACGGAATCTCCACTCCGACTCCACGACCCGGACGGCTTCCTCGTCGAGTTCCGGCACGGAGCGCAGGATCCGCAGCACCTCGACCGTCCCACGTTCCGTGATCAAGGCCCGCAGAACAACGCGTCCGCGCACTCCATTCCGAAGCGCCTCCCTGGGGAAGCGGGGGCGCGGCATGGAAAGCGCGGCGGGCGGTTCGTCGGGGGACGGAAGCACCGGGTCGGCTTTTTCCCGCAGACCACCGATCTGTCCTCCCTGAACCCCTCCCGGGATTCCGCCGACCACGCCTTCGGGTTTGCCGAACTCCAACCCGTCCCAGAGTCCTTCGGGAATGCCGTGCTCGGCCCCGAACGTCGTGGGGACCTCCGACGCCTCGAGCACCTGGAGCAGGTCGGCGCGAGCGCGAAGAGGAGCGAGTCGGCTTCGGGACGTGTCCCGGGCCGTATTTGCCAAATCCTCGGGATCCGGTCTCGCCGTGGGATCCCCTTGGCGGAGCGCCGCTGCGGGGGGAGCGAAGAGGCGGATGTGGTACGCCTCGACCGGCGGCAACTCGTCGCTCCGCACCACGAAAGAGGGGCGTAGCAGCAGCACCAGAAGAGCGCCGTGGAGCGACAGCCCGAGCGGTAGGGAGATTCCGAACCCGGGCGAGGGGGTGTGCGGCATGCCCAAGCGAATCCGCGTCCTTCCTCTGGAAAGTCCAGACGGCAACCGGCAACAACCTCGCCGGGCGAGTCTAGCGGTCTGTGGATAAAGCGGCGAGAGCGCCGAGAGCGGCGAGGCGCCCGGCTGACAAGGCGCGCGAAGGAGGAATACCGAGTGTATTTCGACCGAAACGCAACGCAGAGCGCCGCGAAGCGCCAGTTCTCCCGGTGGGGGGGCGGTTCGGCCGGGATGCATCGCCGCTCGAGCCCCCACCGGGAGACTGGGCCGGCTGGGTTTCACCACAGGCTGCCAGAGGCCGCTGGTCCGCGCGCACCCGTCACTCTCAAGCGCAGGAGTTGCGATCCCCGGCGCGAAACGCCGGCGACGAATCAGACTCTGACCGGGGGCGCCTGGGGCCGCTGCTGTTCCGCGGTAGCGGCCGTTCCGCCGCGTACCGAGCGCCACCAGAGCACGATCGGTGATGCGATGGCGATCGAGGAGTAGGTGCCCACGACCACCCCGGCAACCAACACGAAGGAGAAGGCGCGGAGTACCTCGCCGCCCCAGACGAGCAGCGCTCCGACCGCCAGCAGGGTGAGTCCCGAAGTGAGGATCGTGCGCCGGAGCGTCTGGTTGATCGCCAGGTTCACGATCTCCGGGAGTTCCAGGCGCCGATGGATATGGCGGTTTTCCCGGACGCGGTCGAAGATGACGATCGTGTCGTTGACCGAGTACCCCACGAGCGTCATGAACGCGGCGATCACGTTCAGACTGATCTCATAGTCGAACAGGGAAACGAGAGCCAGCGTTACGACAACATCGTGGATGACCGCCACGGTGGCGCCGACTCCGTACACCAGCTCGAATCGGAAGCCGATGTAAATGAGCATGGCGAAGAGCGCCAGGATGGTGGCGTTCCGCGCTCGCCGCCGGAGCTCCTCGCCGACCACCGGTCCCACGATTTCGGTGCTCACGGAGACCAGTTCTCCCGCGGCTCCGGAACGCAGCGCCTCGAGAATGCGGTTGGCCGTCTCGTCGATTCCGGCCTCGGGTGCCGGCTGCGCAGCGTCGCCCGGATCCTGCCCTTCCATGGCCTCGTCCTCTGCCGCCTTTTCGACCCGGATCATGACCTGGTTCATGTCGGGCCGGTCATAGCTCTGGATCACGGCGCTTCCGTACCCGAGCGCGGTGACGGCCTCCCGTACGGCATCGATTTCCGGAGACTCGGCGAACTTGGCCACCACCATGGTGCCCTCGGAGAAATCGATCCCGTAGCGAAGCCCGTCCTTGCGGATGACGTCGAAAACGCCGGCGACCACCACTGCAAGGGAGACACCGGCGAACCACCACCGGTACTTGATCCAGTTGATCCGGGTGTCGCCGAGGATGTCCATCTAAATGCTGAGCGCTGCGACCTGGCGCCGTCCGGAGAGCACCAGGTCGAAGAGGTAGCGCGAAACGAACAGCGCGGTGAAGACGTTGCTGATCAATCCGATGCTGAGCGTCACCGCGAATCCCTGGACCGGTCCGGTGCCGAACTGGAAGAGGATCGCCGCGGCCACCAGGCTGGTCATGTTCGCGTCCACGATCGTCCAGAAGACGCGGGAGAACCCGACGGAGATCGCGGTCCGCGGGGGCTTGCCGGTCCGCATTTCCTCCTTGATCCGCTCGAAGATGAGGACGTTTGCGTCCACTCCCATACCGATCGTCAGGATGACCCCGGCGATCCCCGGAAGCGTCAGAGTGGCCGCGAAGTAGGCCATCGCCCCGATCAGGATGAGGAGGTTCAGGACCAGGGCGGTGACGGCATTCACCCCGGAGAGCCGGTAGTAGAAGAGGATGAACAGCAGGACACCGGCCAGACCTACGAGCGAAGCGGTCACGCCGCTCCGGATCGAATCCGCGCCGAGGGAGGGCCCTACGGTGCGTTCCTCCTGGTACTCGAGAGATGCCGGCAGGGCTCCGGCGCGCAGTACGAGCGCCAGGTCCACGGCTTCATCGACCGTGAAGTTTCCGACGATCTGGCCCTGGTCGTAGATCGGGCCCTGGATGACGGGAGCGGAGACAGCAAGGTCATCGAGGACGATGGCCATCTGGCGACCCACGTTGGCGCCCGTGAACTCGCGGAACCGGGAGGCCCCTTCGGCATGCAGGCTGAACTCCACATTCGGGGTATTCGTCTGGAAGTCGATCGCCTGCCGGGCGTTCCTGAGATCCCGGCCGGTGATGGCGGCGACCCGGTTCACCTGGTAGTACCCGGTAGCGCCGGTCGGGAGCTCGGTCGGGATGTTCTCCAGCGCGCTGTTCAGCGGGGGCAGCGCCGCTTCGTCGAGGGCGGGCCCCGCCTGCACGAGCCGGAGTTCCAATTGGGCCGTTGCCTGGATGATCTCCTTTGCCCGCGCGACGTCCTCGTAGCCGGGCAACTGCACCAGGATCTGGTCGCCGGTGTTCCCGTGGGTGGTGATGACCGGTTCTGCGACACCCAACTCGTCGACGCGTCGCCGGACGGTCTCCATCGCCTGGGCCACCGTTTGTTCGCGGACCACGATTTCTTCGCTGGGGCGCAGGCTGAACGACCAGTCGCCGCCGCCGACGCTCCGGAGATCCCAACCCGGCCAACTGAAGGCGACGATGTCCCGGACCTCGCGGAGGCGGGAATCATCCAGATTCAGGATGGTGAGCCGTCCCAGTCCTTCCGTCTCGACGTCTGCGAAGTCAATTTCCTCGTTGTCGAGGCGTTCGGCGAACTGCTCGGCCGTCTCGTCGGTCAGGACGCGTACCGCGTCTTCGGTATGGACCCGCATGACGAGGTGAATGCCGCCCCGGAGATCCAACCCCAGCACGATGGTGTCCCGGGGCGGGTTGATCACAAAGACAAGGCCCGCGAGCAGCAGCAGCAGCAGGACCCCTTTGAGGCGAAGACTTCTGGCCATTCTCTCGCTGGTGGAACTGCCGCCGGGCCGATCAGTGCTTCTTGTCGACGACGCTGGCCACCGCGCTCTTCGAGATCTGGAGCTTCACCGACTCGGTGACCTTGAGCTGCACGATGTCACCCTGAATTCCGGCGATGGTTCCGTGAATACCGCCGGTGGTCACCACCCGGGCGCCCCGTTCGAGGCTGCGCAGCATCTCTTCGGTTTCCCGCTGGCGCTTGCGCATGGGACGGAAAACGATGAAATAGAAGATGCCAAAGATGATGGCGAACAGCACGATCTGCATGCCGAACGGGCTGCCGGCCGAGTCCGCCTGGAGCAGTGTGGGAAGCATGTTCAGGATCCGGTTCGGTGATGTGCTGATGTGAAAAAACCCGCACCCCCCTCGGGAGAGCGGGCCGGGCACCGAAGTCCGGCAGGATATCACGGGAACGCCGACCTGTGGTCGGCATCGCGGCGTATTGCTCCCGGCTCCCATGGGATGCAGGTAAGGGAGCCCCCACCGGGAGAAATGTTCATGATCGGTCCGTCCGCTCACCCCGCCCCATGTAAGAGACATAATGGGCCGTGGAAGCGGGTAATGGACGTAGCCAGATTGGTGCCCCCCGTGCCCGTGGAGAAATTGTCCTGACCGACGGCATCGCACCCCGCCCTGTACCCGGTTCGCCAGTGTACGAATAGCAAATTGAGCCGCATCCCCTTCCAAGGATGTTTGCTCATGCCCCGAAGTCCCCGCTTCCATCTCACCACCCGGAACCACGAGGACGTCCCAGACCACAGAGTTCTTACATAGCAACTGTGCCGGTGTTCACACCGGCACAGCAGGCAAAAGGCCCGCGGGCGGCGCGTCGCTCCTAACCTTCACGGTATGCAGGTACGAGAACGCCGCGTCCTCCGGGTATTGGCCCATGAAGAAGTGGTGGCCGGAAAGGGTTGGATCTTTCTACCTTGAGGTGGGGTCAACGGAAATGAATTGGGCCGTAGCCCGGAAACTCCCTGGCAAGTGGCCGACGTACCGGGGGCTCTTCCCGTAACAGCCTGTGGTGAAACCCGGGTGAGCGCCGAGAGCGGTGAGGCGCCCGCCTGACAAGGCGCGTGAGGGAGGAATACCGAGTGTATTTCGACCGAAACGCAACGCAGAGTGCCGCAAAGCGGCGCGGTTCAGGCGGGATGCATCGCCGCTCGAACGCCGCCTGGGTTTTGCCACAGGCTGTTAAGGGCGCGTCCGTCCCGCGCCCTACCGAGCCAGGATTGCAGCGGCTCGCGGCATCATCTGGCTGTTCCGGTGTCCCGCGCCCGGGACCGTCTCAAACGCCCATGCGAAGGGCACCCCGAGAGCCTCAGCAGATGATCGCGCCACCTCGTAGAAGATGCGACCGCGTGCAAGACGATGCGGCCCCTGTTCCAGCGCCTCGGGGGTGCGGCGCAGACTCGGATGGTTCGGGTCGGTGTCCTGATCTCCCACCAGAATGGTTACGTCTTGCTGGAAGCGGTCAGCCAGACCCGACACCTCGAACCCTGAGCCGCCCAGCCCGTAGGGCCAGCGCACGTCCTCGGTGGGCATGGTGTACCACCCGGCATTTGCCGCCACCGCGCGCTCGACCGGTGCATCGGGCCGGGTCAGCAGAAGCCGGTGCACGAACTGGCTTCCCGCCGAATGGCCGTAGATACGGAAGGCAGTCCGGGTGCTCCCCGCCGCCTCCCGAACCACGTCGAATAGGTCCTCGACGGCCGTGAATGTCCAATCGGACTCGGGATTGCGGATGGTCGGCTCCTCTCCGGGGAAGACATTGCCCTGGTTGTACCAGTGGCCCGGGTAGTTCTCAGCGTCAAACTCGGGGACGACCAGCAGGAACCCGTAATCTATTGCGGGCTGCCGCCAAACCCTGAAGTACGACTCCCCGGTCCTGCTGTTGCCGTGCATGACGAAGACGATCGGAGTCGAGGGCGTGTAGCCGTCGGGCATGTAGTAGCGGACCAGGATCGGCCGATCCTCTCGGAAGGTGAACTCTTGGGAGCCCGGCTGGAGCGCGAATCGGTCGGGATGGGGTGTTTCGATCTCAGGCGGAGGGGGTGGCGGGTCGGTGGGGGGAACGGGCGTACTCCCGTTGTCCCCACAGGCCACTGCCATGACGGCCAGAAGTACCAGGATGCGTGTCAAACGTTTCGGCGCGGCCACGGCATCCCGACCGGGCCAGCCCAGGATGGGCGCGTAGCTCAATGCGAGAGCCCTTGCTTCCCTGTCCGCCTTGCGCGGCACCGTGGGCTCCTCCGTTGACAGAGGCACACTAATTTCTGTCCGACAGCAACATCAAACGAAGTAGTCAGGGCGTCGTACGAGAGCTTCCGGCCGATCAGCCCTTACCCACGGTCCCCTCGGAATTCCAGCGGCGGCGATTCTCTTCGTGGAACTCGGAGAAGCAGTCCGCGGCAATCGCCTCGCGCATTTCGGCCATCAATCCGGCGTAGAAGGTGAGGTTGTGGGCGCTCAGGAGGGTGGCGGCGATCCGCTCCCGGGCGCGGAGCAGGTGGTGCAGCCAGGCGCGGCAGTAGTCACGGCAGGCCAGGCACTCGCACTCCTCGTCGAGCGGGGCGACATCGTCCCGGTAGGGAGCCCGGGAAATGTTCAGCCGGCCGGTCGAAGTGAAGACGATGCCGCGGCGAGCGAGCCGCGTAGGGATCACGCTGTCGAAAAGATCCATACCGAGGCCGGCGGATTCGATCAGGTCCGCGGGGAGCCCGGCCCCCATGAGGTACCGCGGCCGCTCTTCTCCGAGCGCCTCGGCGGAGAGCGCCGTCATGCGGCGGGTGTGTTCGGTGGGTTCCCCCATCAGTAGCCCGCCGATGCCGAAGCCGTCGAAGCCTTCTCCCGGGGGACCGAGAGCAACGAGTGCGCTGGCGTTTTCCCGCCTCACCTCCGGCAGGGTGCCCCCCTGGACGATTCCGAAGAGGAGCTGGCCCGGGGCCCGCGGCGGGACCAGCGAGCGCTCGGCCCAGCGGAGGCTGCGGGCCGCCGCCCGTTCGACCTCTTCTGGTGGGGCAGGCAGGGAGAGGCATTCGTCAAGCACCATCGCGATGTCCGATCCGAGGTTCCGCTGGATCTCGACCGCTCTCTCCGGAGTCAGGTCGTGGGGCGATCCGTCCCGGTAGGAGCGCAGGTGCACCCCGGTCTCCGAGATCTTCCGGAGTGTCTCGAGACTTGCGACCTGATAGCCGCCGCTGTCGCTGAGGATCGGCCGGTCCCAGGCCATCAGCCGGTGCAGGCCGCCAAGTGCGGCGATCCTCTCGTCCCCCGGCTGCAACATCAGATGCCAGGCGTTGCTCAACAGGATGCGTGCGCCCGTAGCGATGACGCCCGCGCTGGTCAGCCCCCGGATCGCGCCCCCGGTCGCAACCGGCATGAAGGCGGGGGTATCCACCGGGCCGTGGGCGGTGACGAGGCGTCCCAGCCGGGCTCCCCCGCTTCTCTGGAGGATCTGGAAGCTCACCGGTCAACAGCCCGTGGTGGAACCCGAGTGAGCGCCGGGAGCGGCGAGGCCCAGTTCTCCCGGTGGGGGCCCGGCTGACAAGGCGCGCGAGGGAGGAGCCCCCACCGGGAGAACTGGCCCGAGTGTATTTCGACCGAAGCGCAACGATGAACGACGCGAAGCGGAGTGTTTCAGCCGGGATGGATCGCCGCTCGAGCCCCTACCGGGAGAACTGGGCCGCATGGGTTTCAGCACGGGTTGTTCAGGACTAGCCGGTCGATCGCGGCTGCTACTCCGTGCTCGTCGTTGGACGCGGTGATCTCGAAGCCCCGAGCCTTCAACTCCGGTTCGGCGTTTTCCATGAGAACCCCCACCCCCGCGGCTTCGAGCATCTCCAGATCGTTCCAGTTGTCTCCGATCGCGAGCGTAGCGCTGAGCGGAAAACCGGCCTCCCGGGCGACGCGTTCCAGTGCGGTTCCCTTGTTCGCCGTGCCGGCCAGAACATCCAGCAGACCGAGACGGGTGGCGGCGTATTCGGTGCGTTCGAGGTTGACGGCGTCACCGAGCGATTCCGTCAGGTCCCGTTCGGCTTCGCGGCAGGCCTCAGGGGTGCCGGCGATCACGAGGTGCAGGGGATCCTCCGAAAACAGCGGAGCGGGGTCGAATCGGGGTGTTGGGCGGACGGTTCGCAGGTAACGGGCCACCCGGGGGGTGGTAGGTGAATGGGCCGTGATCCGGACGCTGCCGTCGCGCTCGCTGATCACGGCAGGAATCTCCAGCCGCAGCGCGGTTCGGACCGCCCGCTCCGCGGCTGCTTTCGGAAGGGGAATCTCCGCAATGGTCTGGTCGAACCGCCGGATCAGTGCGCCTCCGTGACCCACCCGGAAAGCGGCCCCGGAAAGGCTCGCAGTCAGGACTTCCAGTTCCGCGTAGCGCCGGCCGGAGATGAATGCGAGCGCCACTCCGGCTTGCTCCGCCCGGGCGAGCGCCGCCCGGTCGGGTTCGGAGATCTTCTTCTGCGAGTTCAGCAGGGTGCCGTCGAGGTCCACGGCGAGAAGTCCGAAACGGGGCGGTGGTCCCGAGGCGGTGGCATGCAACCTGGGTTGTCTCTAGTGTGGTGGCGTGACGCCGTCCCAGATGCGGATGCGCCGGATCCGGTCGCCCGGCTCTATCTGATCCAGAACCGCGAATCCGTTCCGGACGTGCCCGAAGAGGGTGTAACGGCCGTTGAGGTGCGGCTGGGGAAGCAGGGTGATGAAGAACTGGCTGCCGCCGGTGTCCTTCCCGTCCAGAGCCATGCCGACGCTCCCGCGCATGTAGAAGCCCTCGCCGATCTCGCAACGGATCGTGTAGCCGGGCCCCCCGGAGGAATCGCCGCGCGGATCCCCCGCCTGCAGGACGAAGTTTGGTACCACCCGGTGAAAGCGCAGCCCGTCGTAGAAACCTTCGCGAGCGAGACGCATGAAGTTGGACACCGTCCGGGGTGCATCGCCGATGAAGAGCTCGATTTCGATTTCCCCCCGCGCGGTCTCGATCCAGGCCAGCGGACTGAAGGGCGCCTCGAGCATGGCGCGGTACTCGGCAGTGTCCAGCGCCTCGGCTGGAGCGGGTTCTGCGCTGGCGGATCCCGAACCGCGGAGGAACTCATGGGCTTCGCGGCGGACCGGCCACGCCGGGTCGCCTAGCGCTTCCCGGGCGAACTCGATCCGGTCGTTCTCCGACCCCTGGGCCAGGCCTGCACGCAGGGCGGCCAGCCGGAAATCCGGTACCGGAGCGGTATCCGCTCCGTAGGCCTGCCGGAGACTGTCTCCCCCGGTCTCGAGGCGCCCCAGCGCCGCCGCTGCCGCGGCACCCTCGTAGGGATCCTCCGCTCCGAGGTGCCGGACCAGCGCACGGGCGACCTCGGGGCTTTCGTCTCCGGCGCTCGCCAGGGCTTCCTCAAGTTCGCCGAGCCCGGCGAGCGCGACCGCGCGCACCCTGGGATCTTCGTCGGTAAGCAGGTTCCGCAGCAGGAAATTGCGGATGCGCGGATCCCTGATCTCGGAGAGCCGCCGGGCCATGGCGATCTTTCCGACAGGATCGCGGTCCGACCATCCGGAGAGCAGCAGGAAGAACCCCTCCTCGTCCTGGGGGTAAAGGGCGCGGAGGGCGCCGGCGCGCACCTCGGGATCGGGAGACTGAATCCGCTGGATCAGGGCATCCATCACTTCCGGGTGCTGGACGTCCGCCAGTCCCGCGAGGGCCTCGCGCCGGATTGCCGGAACCGCGTCGTCGAGTGCGGAAAACAGCCTCGCCCCGGTCGTGGACCCCACCGGTAGGTCGGCCTCCGCCAGCGAACGGATGGCGCGGATCGCTTCGATCCGCACGCTGTCGCTCGGGTGGGTGAGTTCGGGGGTGAGGTCGTCGGCAACCGGCAGCCCTGTCCCGCCGAGTCCGCGAACGCCGATTGCCCGGATGACCGGGTCCGGCGAGCCGGCGTAGGCGCGATGCAGGGACACGAGATCCGGGTCCCGGAGACGGGCCGCGGTCCACGCTGAAACCCACCAGAGCGTCCGTGGCGATCCGTCCCGACCGAGGATCGCGCGGGCATTTCCAGGATCTCCACCGTCGTCCCGGATGCGGGCCAGCGCGAAGAGTCCGAGTCTGGCTTCGTCCCAGGAGGTGCGCCGGCGGAACGCCTCCACATCCTCGCGCCGGTCGGAGTAGCCCGAAACCTCCACCAACTCGGCGAGGCGGCTGGTGACGATTTCGCCCGCGCGTTCTCCCCCCCGCCGGCCGAGCGCTTCGATCGCCTTTTCGCGAACTCGTCCGGAGGCGTCCAGAAGCGCTGCCTCCAGCGCCGAGACGGCTTCCTCCGGAAGCGGGTCTTCGACGATGCCCAATGCGAAAGCCGCGGTGGAGCGAACGGCGCCCGCCTCGTCGGTGGTGAGGGCGGCGACCAGGGGTTCGACGGCGTCAGGGCGGCCGATACGTCCGAGGGCCAGCACCGCCCGGCGCCTGACCTCGGGATCGGGGTCGTAAACGCGGTCACGGAGCCATCCGTCACCGATAGACCGCGCGTCCTCGAGGGAAAGGACGCGGGCGAGGCGCGCGGGGGTGGGAAGGACCGGCGGCGCGGGGGCCTCCACTTCCCCGCGGGTGCTCTGCGCCCAAGCGGTCTGACCGAAGACCGGCGCAAGGACAAGAACGAGGTGCGTGATTGCGCGCAAGGCCACCGGTCGGGACCGCGGCCCCGGGGATCGGCGGATCAGTGGGAAAGCGTGGTTTCGCAAAGGGTGTGGCGGCGGATGACGTCTTCCCGAAGCGCGAAGCCGATGCCCTCGCCCCCGGGAATCGGGAGCGTACCGTCGGGGTCCACGGTCACTGGGGGCTCGATGATTTCCTCGGTGAAGTACCGCTCGGAGGCGGCCACGTCTCCCGGCATCGAGAAGCCGGACAGCGAGGAAAGGTGGATGTTGTGGGCCCGGCCGACGCCGCTCTCCAACATTCCGCCGCACCACACCGGGATCCCGTGACTCTCGGCCAACGCGGCGATGTCGCGCGCCGCGGCGAGCCCTCCGACTCTCCCCGCCTTGACATTGATGATGCGGCACGCCGCCATCTCGATCGCCCGGCGGGCGTCGGCCACGGAATGCACCGATTCGTCGAGACAGATCGGCGTCGAGATCTTGCGCTGGAGCGCGGCGTGGTCCCACATGTCGTCGTGTGCGAGGGGCTGCTCGATCATCATCAGCCCGAAACGGTCGAGTTCCCGGAAGAGCGGCTCATCCTCGAGGGTGTAGGCGCTGTTGGCGTCCACCATGAGCGGCATGTCCGGATAGCGCTCCCGCACTCTCCGTACGACATCTACGTCCCACCCGGGCTTGATCTTGATCTTGATCCGCCGGTAGCCACGGGAGAGCTCGAGCCCGATCTTTTCCAGGAGCTGCTCCACGGTGTCCTGGATACCGATCGAGACCCCGGAGACCGTGCGGGAGCGGGTTCCTCCAAGCACGCCCGCCAGTGGTTTGCCCTCGAGGCGCGCGAACGCGTCCCAGACCGCCATCTCGATGGCGGCCTTGGCCATGTTGTGACCGCGCACCCGGGCGAAGGACACAGCGACTTCGTCCGGATGGGCGTAGTCGCTCTCGGCGGCCAGCGGCCAGAGGAAATCGCGGATCAGGTGTTCAGCGGTGCGAACCGTTTCGTAGGAGTAGCCCGGCGCGATGTCGGCGACGCACTCGGAATAGCCGCTGACGCCATCCACGCGAGCTTCAAGGAGGAGGAACTGCTGCTCTGTTACCCGCGCGAAGCTGGTCTCGAAGGGGTACTTCAGATCGAGCCGGAGTTCCCGGATGTTGAGTCGATCAATCTTCATTCGGCGGCCACGAATGTTAACTGCCGGTGGTGAAACTCACGTGAGCGCCGAGACGGGTGAGGCGCCCGGCTGATAAGGCGCGCGAGGGAGGAATACCGAGTGTATTTCGACCGAAGCGCAACGCAGAGCCCCGCGAAGCGGGGCGGTTCAGGCGGGATGCATCGCCCGTCGAACGCCGCGTGGGTTTTGCCACAGGCTGTTAACAGCCTGTGGAAAAAGTCGCATGTGACTGATGGTGCCAGTCCGGGGTTGTACTAGGATTGGTGCCATGGCCATGGGACAGCGCAAGGTTGGGCACCGACAGGGCGCGTTGTGGATAGCAACGTCGCAGCTTCCTCGGGGCGAGGGGGATCCGTTCTACGAAAGGCTGAACGTGATCTTGGAGAAGGCGGGCTTCGACGCGTATGTGGAGGGCATCTGCAAGGACTTCTATGCGCGTGGGCTGGGGCGTCCGAGCCTTGCGCCGGGGAACTACTTCCGGCTGTTGCTGGTGGGGTATTTCGAGGGGTGCGACTCGGAGCGTCAGATTGCCTGGCGTTTGGCGGATTCGTTGAGTCTGCGGCGGTTCTTGAGTTTGACGTTGACGGATTCGTGTCCGGACCATTCGACGCTGTCGAACACGCGGCGTCGGATCTCGGCGGAGGCGCACGGCGAGGTTTTCGTGTGGGTTTTGCGCCGTTTGGAGGAGGCGGGTCTTCTGCGCGGCAAGACGCTGGGGGTGGATGGGACGACGCTGTTGGCGAACGCCTCGATGCGCGGGATCGTGCGTCGGGACACGGGGGAGGGGTATCGGGAGTATCTGCGCCGCCTGGCGCAGGAGTCGGGGGTGGAGAACCCGAGCCCGGAGGATCTGCAGCGATTTGACCGGAAGCGGAAGAAGAAGACGTCGAATAAGGAGTGGGCGCATCCGTCGGACCCGGACGCGCGGGTAGCGCGGACGAAGGACGGTCGGACGCGGATGGCGCACAAGGTGGAGCACGCGGTGGATCTGGAGAGCGGGGCGCTCGCGGGGGTGAAGGTTCAGGGAGCGGATCGGGGAGATACGGAGACGCTGGAAGGGACCCTCCAAGAGGCGCAAGCTCGGATCGAGGCGGCGAGCGTGGCGCCGGCCGGAGCACGTGCGGTCGTTTGCGACAAGGGGTATCACAGCGACGCGACGATGGTGGGCATGCAGCGCGCGGGAGTTCGGTCGTATGTTTCGGAGCCGCGTCGGGGCCGTCGGCGCTGGAACGGGAAGGTGGACAGGCAGCGAGCGGTGTATGCGAACCGGCGTCGGATACGCGGTGCGCACGGGCGTCGGCTGATGCGGCGGCGCGGCGAGTTGGTGGAGCGTTCGTTTGCGCACGTCTATGACACGGGTGGGATGCGGCGGCTGTATCTGCGCGGCCGGGAGAACATTGCGAAACGACTCTTGATCCAGGCGGCCGGCTTCAACCTCGGGCTGCTGATGCGCCATGACTGTGGAATCGGGAAACCGAGGAGCCTGCAGAGCGCCGTACGGACCCGTTTCTCCGCATTTCTTGTTCTTGTGGTCGCGTCATTCCGCCCGCCAGACCGCCCCTGGGCCATCGTGAGGACGTTCGGACCATGGTCCCGCTTCCTCTCCGCCAATACTCGTCCCGTGTCTCCTCGTGCTCGCACGCCCCGGTGCGCCTGCGTCGGACCGCCAGACGCGCTTTTTCCACAGGCTGTTAAGGGGCGACGGCGGCCAGTTGTCCGGCCAACGGCAGCGAGCCTCGAGAACGCGGACGCCACCCGCCGGTGTGTGCTGCTTCGCCGCTCTACAATCGTCGAGCCGACGGAAGAACAGACCTGCCACGGTGACTACGAAACGATGAGCCCGGAAATCCGCGGCGTCTCCATCCTGGGAGCGACTGGTTCGATCGGCGCCACCACCCTCGAGGTGGTGGACCGCTTCCCCGAGCGGTTCAGGATTGCGGGCCTCGCTGCCGGGCGTTCGACGGACCGCCTGGCTGCCCTCTGCGAGCGCTATCGGCCGGAGCTAGTGGCGCTCGGTCGGGAAGAAGAGGCAGAGAAATTCGAGGATGCCTATCGGCACCGGCTGCCGGGTCTGCGCATTGAGGGTGGACCCTCGGCCCTCGAGCGGGTAGCCACTCTTCGCGATGCGGGATTCGTCATGTCGGCCATCGTGGGCGCCGCCGGGCTTCGACCCACTCTGGCCGCGCTCCGCGCCGGGAAGGTGGTGGGCCTCGCCAACAAGGAATCCCTGGTGGCCGCCGGCCCGGTGATGGCCGGTGCCGCCGCAACGTCCGGGGCGCGGCTGATCCCCGTGGACAGTGAGCACGCGGCGATTCACCAGTGCCTCGCCGACCGGTGCGACCCCGTCCGCCGCATCTGGCTGACCGCCTCCGGCGGTCCGTTCCGCACCGCCTCGAGCCTGGAGATCGCCGAAGCGACTCCGGAAACCGCGCTCCGTCATCCGACCTGGCGGATGGGGCCCAAGATCACCATCGATTCCGCCACCATGATGAACAAGGGCCTCGAGATGATTGAAGCGCGCTGGCTTTTCGATCAGCCGCCGGAGTCCATTCGGATAGTGGTGCATCCACAGTCCGTGGTGCATTCCATGGTCGAGTTCGAGGACGGTTCGATCCTCGCCCAACTCGGGGTCGCCCACATGCGCACGCCGGTGCAGTACGCGCTTACCTGGCCCGAGCGCCTTCCGACAGGCCTCGCCCCACTGCCGCTCGACCAACCACTCGACCTCCGCTTCGAACCTCCCGACCCGGACCGCTTTCCGTGCCTCCGCCTCGCCGCCGAGGCGCTGGCGGGGGGGGGTGACGCGCCGGCGGTATTGAACGCGGCGAACGAGGTCGCGGTGGAAGCCTTTCTGGACTACCGGCTTACGTTCCCCGGGATCCCCGCCGTCGTCGCCGAGACGCTGGCGGCACGTTCGCCGACGGAACTGGAGGACCTGGAAGGAGTCGCCCGGGCCGACGCCTGGGCGCGGGCTTTCGCGCGGGAACTCATCGCCGATCGGGCACCGGTTGCTGCTGGTTAATTCCTCCCCATGCTCACCATCCTCGCCTTCGTGCTCGTGGTGGGCACGCTCGTCGTCGTCCACGAGTTCGGCCACTTCCTCGCGGCGCGCTTCATCGGAGTTCGCGTGGAAACCTTCTCGATCGGATTCCCTCCGAACATCTACCGCCGGCAGGTCGGTGACACCGAATGGACCATCGGTCTACTGCCGCTCGGCGGCTACGTGAAGATGGCAGGAGACGCGCCGGGGCAGGGCGGGAGCGATCCCGCCGAACTCCAGAATCGGACCCGCGGCGAACGGCTCGCCATCCTCTTCGCCGGCCCGGCCATGAACTTTGTGCTGGCGGTGGCGATCCTGTCAGGGCTTTTCTATTTCGGGATGGAGCGGCGGGTGGGCCTTTCCGATCCCCCGGTCGTTTCCTACGTCGCCGAGGGGTCCCCGGCCCGCGTCGCCGGTATCCGTGCCGGAGACCGGATTGTGGCGATTGCCGGGAAACCGGTTTCCGACTGGCGGACCGCGATGGAGGCGATCATCGTGCGACCGGATCAGGAAATCGTTTTCGGGGTCGAGCGCGGCGGAATGCCCGCGCAGTTTTTGGTCACGGTGGCTTCCGTGGGGCCCGATGCTATGGGTTACGCGGGAATCGGGCCTCCGGCGCCGCCAATCATCGGTTCTGTCATTCCCGGCACCCCCGCGGAGGCGGCCGGCATTCTTCCTGACGATCTCATTGTCCGGGTGGACGACACCCTGGTAGGAAGTACCAACGAGGTGGCGGAATTCGTGCGTTCCGCCGGAGCTCGGGAGATCTCCCTTGGAATCGAGCGCGCCGGCAGGGAGATCGTCCTTCCGGTAACACCCGAGTTGCATGAGGATCCGGATAGCGGCGAGGCCTCCCCGCGTGTCGGGGTGCGCTTCCGGGCGCCCTTCAGGAGGGTGAGGGCGGAATCGATTCCGGACGCGCTGCGGGAAGCAGTCGCCGAAACCGCGCGCTGGGGAAGCCTCACCATCGGCCAGCTTGGCCGCGTCGTTCGGGGTCAGGGCTCACCGCGTCAGTTCTCGGGCCCGATCGGGATCGCGCAGGCATCCGGAGACGCGCTCCGGCGTGGCCCCACCGAGATCCTCTTGCTGATGGCGATCCTCAGCTTGAGCCTCGGAGTGCTGAACCTGCTGCCGATCCCCGTCCTCGACGGCGGGCAGATCGCCGTGCTGCTCGTCGAATCGGCGGCCCGCCGCGATCTCAGTCTCGGAGTGCGCAAGGTGCTGATGGTCGCCGGGGCCGCGTTCATGCTGCTGGTCTTCGTGCTGGTCATCTACCTCGACCTTTCGAAGACCGGTCTGCTGGGCTGACTGGTCGGCGTCCTCTGACGCCCGTTCCAGACAGGGCGTGCCGGACCGTCAGATGGGAACGACGACGGTGGCCGCGGCCAGGGCGAGCGCCCCGAACAGCACGCCGTCGATCCGGTCGAGCAGGCCGCCGTGCCCCGGGATGATCCGCCCGCTGTCCTTGCGCCCCGCGGCCCGCTTCCAGAACGATTCGAAGAGGTCTCCGAGCGCCGCTGCGGCCGAGATCAAGGCGCCGAGCAGGGCACCGAATTCGGGGCCGAGTTCCTCGGAGAGGAGCGGGACGGTCGCCGCCCCGGCGGCGGCGCCGAGCACCAGTTGCGCGATGAAGCCGGCCCACGTCTTGCCCGGGCTCAGTGAGGGTGCGAGCCGGGGACCACCGACCAGCTTGCCCCCGAAGAAAGCGCCGGCCTCTCCCACCATCACGGTGGCGAGCAGGAAGAGCAGGATCCGGCCACCGTTCTCGCCGGAACTCAAGGCGAGCAGCGCCGCGGCCGGAAGACCGATCCACAGGGCCGCCAGCGCGATCGCCCCGAGCCAGCCCAGCGCCCGCGGGGTCGCTGAGAGCGCGAGGGCAAAGACGGCGAGAATGGTCATCGCCGCGATCGGCACCGCGCTTGGGCCGCTCGAAATCCCGAAGCCGGCCACAAGTAGCATCAACACGACAGTCACGACCAGGCCCGAGGTCGGGATTCCCCCGTTTTCAGGCTCCCCGGACCCGTTCCCGGGCGCGCAGATCGCCCCTGCCATCCGAACCGCCTCGCGGCAGGCATAGACCGCGGCCAACAGGATGGCGGCCTGGCGAACCCAGGGAGGCACGAGCAGGCAAAGGGCCAGCACGCCGGCGGCCACCACCGCGGCGCTGATCACCCGCCGCACGTCACCTCCCACGAATCCGCAGCGAGCTCTGGCGAAAGGTCAGCCGCCATCAATCTTGCGGCGCGGAGCGCCGCAGGGGAGGGTGTGGGAAGGGGTTTCCCCTCTCCAGGAAAAACGGCGGAGTGAATCGCGTAGCGATTCGCGCCGCCATCCCGTGGGCCGAGGGCCCCGCATGCGGAGAAGACAAGACTTCCCGTGTTTTTGCTCGTTGGCGCGATGCGGGGCGCTTGGTCCACGGGATGTCAGATGCCGCCGTATCTCCGGCTGCGGCGCTGATAGGCGAGGATGGCCTCGAAGAGGTGCCGCCGCCGGAAATCCGGCCAGAGAGTGGGCGTCGTCCAGAACTCCGTATAGGCGCTCTGGAAGAGCAGGAAATTGGAGACCCGCACCTCGCCGCTGGTGCGGATCAGGAGGTCCGGATCGGGAAGGCCCCGGGTGTAGAGATATTCCCCGAAGGTGTGCTCGTTGAGATCGGGCACTCTGCCCTCGCGGGCCGCCCGTTCCGCGATCCGCCGCGCCGCGTCCACGATCTCCGCCCGGCCCCCGTAGTTCAGGGCGATGTTGAGGCTGAGCCCCTGGCAGTTCGCGGTGGCCTCGGAGGTCTCCCGCAGCATGATCTGCACATCGGCAGGCAACTCGCCCAACCGGCCGATGGGCCGGAACCGGATGTCGTTGGCGATCAGATTCTCGGTTTCGAGCCGCAGGTACCGCTTGACCAGCTCCATGAGGACCTCGACCTCTTCGGGAGGCCGGCTCCAGTTCTCGATGGAAAAGGCGAACATGGTGAGAGCCCCGAGTCCGAGACTGGCGGCGCCCTCCACGGTGTCCCGGACCGACTCCACCCCGGCCGCGTGCCCCTCCACTCGCTGGAGTCCCCGGGCCGCGGCCCAGCGCCCGTTTCCGTCCATGATGGCCGCCACGTGAACCGGTAGCCGGGTGCGATCGATCCGCGCGAGGAGCTCGGCGGTTCCCTCCTCGGGAGCGATGTCGAAGGTCGCGGAACTCCCGGGCACGGACCAGTCAATTTAGCAGCCGGGGCGGACCCGCACCGCCGGAACGCCCGCTCGAAACGCCCGCCAGCCGGCGTGTTCGGGTGGCGCTTGCCTCAGGAGCCGCCGTCGTAGTGAACGCGGTAGAGCCGGAGCCCGGCGGCGGGCGCCCGGAACCGGGGTCCCGGCAGCTCCGGGTCGCGGAGGTACGCACCTACCCGATCCGGAGGAAGCTGTCCCCGTCCGATCGCCAGCAGAGTTCCGACCATTCGGCGAACCATGTAGCGCAGGAACCCATCGGCGGCGACTTCGAAGACCAGCACGTCGCCTGCCTCGACAAAGCGCGCGGTAAAGACGTTCCGAACCGGAGTCCGGGGCTCTTCTCCGGGAGGAGCGGTGAAGAAGGCCCGGAAGTCGTGACGGCCGATCAGCGCGGCGGCGGCCTCCTCCATTGCCTCCCGATGGAGCCCGTCGCCCACCGGCCAGGCGTAGCGGGTCCGAAGGGGAGAGACCACGGTTCCGGTGAGCAGGTGATAGCGATAAGTCTTGCCGGTTGCATCGAACCGGGCGTGGAACCCGGGAGCGGCCTCCCCGGCCCCGAGTACCCGGATCGAATCAGGCAGCAGACCGTTCAAACCGGCCCGAATCCCCGCGGCTGGAATCGTGACCGGGGCATCGAAATGGGCCACCTGTCCTTCGGCGTGAACGCCGGCGTCGGTCCTCCCGGCGCCGACAATCGGCGTTCTCTGGTCGGGAGCGAGCCGGTAGAGCCGCCGGACCGCCGACTCGATCCGGCTTTGAATGGTGTCCCGATCCGGTTGGTGCTGCCAGCCGGCGAAGTCGGTCCCGTCGTACGCGAGATCCAATCGGACGCGGACCCGTGATCCCATGGCTTGTTCCCGGACCTCAGCGGGGAAACCTCGAGCGGGGCATGTTCGTATTCATAGGACGACCGTAGAAAAATCGGCCTGGGCGCGTCTTGTAGATGAGATTCTCGCCGAGCCGCTCCCCCGTTCTTTCCGCAGGAGATACCCCATGCGCACCACCACTGCAATTCTTGTCCTTTCGTTGGGCCTGTCGGGCATGGCCTTCGCGGGTCCTGCCGAGGAGGACGCTGCCGGTCAGCAGGCGCCGCTCGAACTAAGCCTCGACGACGCCATCCAGCAGGCACTCGAGAACAATCTGAGCGTCCAGATTTCGCGGTTGGCCCGGCAGTCTTCCACCTTTGCGCTCTCGGCGGCCCGCCGGGTCTATACCCCGGAGATGGTGCTCGACACGAACCTCACGGAAAGCCTCTCCCCGGCGGAGAGCCAGCTCGACGGAGCGGAACAGAACGAGCGCGACAACCTGAACTACAACCTGCGCTTCCAGCAGCAGCTCCCCTTCGGCGCCAACTACTCGGTCCAGTTCAACAACAACCGCCTCGCCACGAACAGCCAGTTCTTCTCCTTCAATCCGCGCTACCGCAGCACGCTCAACGCCCAGGTCACCCAGCCCCTGCTTCAGAACTTCCGAGCCGATCCTGAGCGGCGCCAGATCCTGGTCTCCCGGAACGGGGAACGACAGGCCGGTCACGACTTCGAACGCAGCGTGCTCGACGTGCTCCGGGACGTCCAGAACGCCTATTGGGACCTCGTCTTCGCGATCCGGAATCACGAGGTGGAAGTGCAGTCACTCGACCTCGCGCGCGATCTGCTGCGGAACAACCAGGTGCAGGTGGAAGTCGGGACCATGGCGCCCATCGATGTCCTGCAGGCGGAGGCCGAAGTGGCGGCCCGCGAGGAGGCGCTGATCATCGCCGAAGAGCAGATCCGCCAGACCGAAGACGCCCTGAAGGCGCTGATCCGCGATCCCGACGCCCCCGGATTCTGGGATGGCGAAATCCGGCCGATGGATGCGCCCTCCGTCGAGGACTACGCGGTGGACGTCGATGACGCCATCCGGGTGGCCCTCCAGCGCCGTCCCGAGCTCCGCTCCGAACGCGTTCAACTGGACACCAATGAATACGAAGTCCGGTACTTCCGGAACCAGACACTCCCGCAGGTGGACCTCGAGGGGCTCGTCCAGCTCACCGGGGTCGGTGGCACCGAGCTCGTGCGCGAGGGATTCTTCGGGCCTGCGGTCGAAACGATCCCCGGCGGCTACGGGGACGCGCTCTCCCAGATGGGCGGGTTCGACTACCGCGACTGGCGACTGGGTCTCTCCTTCTCCTATCCGATCGGGCCCAATCAGGCCCACGCGGAGCACGCCCAGGCGCAGACGGACGTCACCCGGCAGCGCGAGACGATCCGGGAGCAGGAGGTCCAGATCGCCCAGGAAGTCCGCACCGCCGTGCGCCAGGTGCAGACGAACCGGCGAAGGATCGACGCCAGCCGGGTCGCCCGCGAGCTGCAGGAGGCGAGTCTCGACGCGGAGCAGAAGAAGTTCGAGGTCGGTATGACCACCAGCTACTTCATCGTCCAGGCCCAGCGCGACCTCGCCCTGGCCCGCGCCAACGAACTGCAGGCGATCATCGACTTCAACAAGGCCATCGTGGCGGTGGAGCGCGCCCAGGGCACGCTCGCCGAGCGCTCCCGGGTCACGGTGCGTTAGGGGTCCTCGGGAGGGCCAATCAGGAGGACACCGCGGCCCGAAAGGGAACGCCGGTGTTCACACCGGCACCGCCGCGCGCCAGCGCGGCGAGATGCGGAAACCTGTTTCTCCTAGCGGCGAGGCCTCTGGCGCCGGTCACCCAGCAACTCGCACAGCTCACACGGCTCGCTGCGCCGGTGGCGCGGACATCCCTCGACGATCCCCAGGCGACTCAAAGCGAAGTCGTACTTCACGGGGTCCTCGGGGTCGAGCTTTCCGAGACCCCTGGTCAGGTCCAGCGCGGCCTGCCATCCCGGAGTTTTTCTCCGGGTAAGCCGAAGCCGGTGGGCGATCAGGAACATGTGGGTGTCGAGTGGCGCCACCAAGTCCCGTGGCTGGAGGCAGTCCCAGAGCCCCAGGTCGAGGCCGTCTCCCGAACGGACTACCCACCTCAGGAACATCGCGGTCCGTTTGGCGGCAGAGGTACGGGGGTCCGGGAAGAAGTACCGGGGGCCAGGCCGAGTGCGACTGTCAGGAATCTCCGCGGGGACCACGTTGTAGGCGAGTGCGGCCTCGCGAAAGCTCGCAATGCTGGCGCCGAGGTCCACCCGTCCGCAGGTCTCGTGAACTATGCCCTTCCGGAAAAGAGTTTCCACCGTCCCGTGCTCTTCCAGGATGCGTTGCAGCATGACCGCGAGGCGGACAAGGTCCTCCGCGCTCGTCCAGCGGTGCTGAAATCCGCCGAGGGCGGCGCCGTGGCCCGGGTCGAATTCGCGCACGAAACGGGCCGGGTGCGGGCCCATCCAGGTGAACACGCGCCCCAGCGAAGCGCAGACGGCCCGTGCGTTTCCGTAGGACAGCGAGGCAGCGATCAGCGCCGCCACTTCCTGATCTTCGCGCCGCCCGAAGCGGCGGGGGAACTGGAGCGGATCGGATTCGAGGCTACCCACGCCGTGCCTGCGATAGACGCTTTCGACGGCGTCCTGCCAACCGCGCGGCGGCATCAGCGACCGGTGTTTCGCGAATAGACCTCCCGGCCGCCGACCCAGGTTGCTGCGACCTGTCCCCGGAGGGAGAGTCCGGCGAACGGAGTGCTTCTTCCCCGGCTCCGGAAGGAGTCCGGGTTGATCGTGCTGGTGGCCTCGAGATCGAGGAGCGTGATGTCCGCCGGGCTTCCGAGTCGGAGATCGCCGCCCGGCAGACCGAGAATCCGGCGCGGGCCGGTCGAAAGAAGTCGGACTGCCTGGGCGAGCGGAATGGCGCCGGACGCCACGAGGCGGTCGAGGACCAGCGGCACCGCCGTCTCGAGTCCGACGATCCCGAAGGGGGCGCTCTGGAAACAGAGTTTTTTCTCGTCCTCGTGGTGGGGTGCGTGGTCCGTGGCGATGGCGTCCGCCGTGCTGTCCGCGATGGCTGTCAGGAGCGCCTCGCGGTCCGCTTCGGCGGCGAGCGGCGGCTTCATCTTGGCCGCGGTGTCGTAGTCGCCCACCGCCTCGTCGGTCAGGACCAGGTGGTGCGGGGTCACTTCGGCGGTAACCCGGATCCCGGCGGCTTTGGCCCGGCGCACCGCGGCGGCCGAGCGGGCGGTCGAGAGGTGAGCGATGTGGAGGCGGGCGCCGGTGATCTCCGCGAGTGCGATGTTCCGCTCGACGGCAATGAACTCCGAGGCGGCAGGGATCCCGGGAAGGCCGATCTGAGCGGCGTAGGCGCCTTCGCGCATGGCGCCCTCACCGGTCAGTTCCAGAGTTTCGCAGTGTTCGATCACCGGCAGGTCGTGCAACCTGGAGTACTCGAGGGCCCGCCGCATTACCGCCGGATCGCCCACCGGGAGCCCGTCATCGGAGACCGCCACCGCGCCGGCGTCCTTGAGGGAGCCGAACTCGGAAATCCGTTCCCCCCTCATGCCCTGGGTGGTGGCGGCGATCGGATAAACCCGGGCGAGGCCGGCCTGCCTCGCGAGCTGGCGAATGTGGGCGGTAACGGACGGGCTGTCGTTCACCGGGTCGGTGTTCGCCATGCATGCCACCGCGGTGAAACCGCCGGCGACCGCGGCCGCCGCTCCACTCGCTACCGTCTCCTTGTATTCGAGTCCCGGCTCGCGGAAGTGGACGTGCATGTCGCAAAACCCGGGCGCCGCCACGAGTCCTGCCACGTCCACGACGCGGTCGCCCGGTTCGCGGAGCCCCTCGCCGACGGCGGCGATTCGTCCCTCGGCAAGGCGCAGGTCCTTGACCGCATCAAGCCCTGCCACCGGATCGACAACCCTGGCGCCTCGCAGGATCACCGGACGCTCAGCCATCGGTCTTCTGACTCCTGGGACTGCTGCGGGCGATTTCCGCGAGCACCGCCATCCGGACCGCGACCCCGTTGCGCACCTGGTCCAGGATCACCGATTGCGGGCCGTCCGCCACGTCGGAGGAGATTTCGACGCCCCGGTTGAGCGGGCCCGGGTGCAGCACGATGGCGCTATCGGTCAGGGCGAGTCGTTCACTGGTGAGGCCGAACTCCCGGAAATACTCGCGTTCCGTCGGGATGAACGAAGCATGCATTCGCTCGTGCTGGATGCGGAGCACCATGACCGCCTCGGCGCCTTCGAGGGCCTCCTCGATGTCGAGCAGCGACCGGACCCCGAGCCGGTCGAGGCCGGGAGGGACGAGCGTCGGCGGCCCGCAGCACCGCACCTCGGCTCCCAGCATCGTCAGCAGGCGGGCATTCGATCGGAATACCCGGCTATGCAGCAGGTCGCCGATGATCGTTACCCGTACGCCGGTGAGGCGTCCGAGGCGTTCGCGAATCGTGAACGCGTCCAGCAGGGCCTGCGTGGGATGCTCGCTGATCCCGTCCCCCGCATTGACGATCTGCGCTCTCGGAATCTCGCGCGCGAGCACGTGAGGCGCTCCCGATTCCCGGCTCCGGACGACGACGATGTCGGGCGCCATCGAGGCAAGGGTCCGCGCGGTGTCGAGAAAGGTTTCTCCCTTGGACAACGAGGAAGACTTGGGGACGAAAGCGAGGGGTTCCGCCGAGAGCCGTTTGGCGGCGAGCTGGAATGACGCCTGGGTGCGCGTCGAAGGCTCCATGAAGAGGTGGGTGACGGTGCGGCCGACGAGGATCGGGACGCGTGGTACCGGCTGGTTCGCCACGTCCTGGTAGCGAGGCGCCTCGTCGAGAATGCCGAGCGCTTGTTCGGGGGTGAGTCCGCGGATTCCGAGGAGATGCCTCACTCCGCAGCCTCCCCCCGGGGGATCGTGACGACTCCGTCTTCGCCGTCCTCCTCCTGAACCCGAACACGGACCATGTCACCGGGACCGGCAGCAACGTGCAGCCCCACGAAATCGGGTGCGATGGGCAGTTCCCTGCCGCCCCGGTCCACCATCACGGCGAGGCGAACGCTCTTTGGACGGCCGAAGTTGCTGAGCGCGGTGAGCGCCGCCCGGACCGTCCGTCCAGTGAACAGCACGTCGTCCACCAGCAGGATGTGGTGCGCTTCAAGGGCAAAGGGAATGCGCGTTTCGCCCACCCGGGGAATGCCGCGGTCGTGGACATCGTCGCGGTAGAGATTGATGTCCAACTCACCCGCCGGGATGCCCCTCCGCCCGGAGTCCTCCAGGTGGCGGCGAATCCGCGCTGCGAGCGGGACGCCCCGCCGCCGGACCCCGAGAATGGCAAGCGGGTCGGGAGCTTCGGCTGCCACCAGATCCCCGAGCCGGGAAAGCGCCTCCCGGAATTCCTGGCTTCCGAGAACCGTGTCCATGCTTGCCGCTGACCGCGCGAATCCTATGCGACGGGGGGCGTCGGGGTGGGAGGGGGAGATGAAGGGTCGGCGGCACGACGGTCGGGGACCGCCGAGGGTGCGGCGACAGAGACCGGGTGCGTGTCCATCCAGTCGAAGGGCAGATGACGGAGTTCGTCGGCGATCTGTTGCAGAAGGTCCGGTGCGAAGCAGCGGAGCGCGCAGGCCAGCGCGTCAGGCTCGGAGCGCCGGGCGATCACCAGGTCGTAGAGGTCGCGTGGGACGAAGGTGTTGTTGCGGAGGATCCGGCCACCGATCTTCTTCGCGAGGATCTCCGCGCTGGGTTCAAGCGCAACGGCCGTTCCCGGCACGGTGTCGACCGACTGCGGGTTGCCCGTGAAGGGGGGAGTCGTGGCGATGCTGTTTTGCCACCGTCCTCGAACAGGATGAGGGCGTTATGGGGGCGCACCTTCACTTCCCGGATCCCGCGGACCGTGCGGGGGTCGCGTTCGAAGGCAATGCGGTTCTCCTGGAGCCGGGCGTAGGGACCGGCCTCGATGAAGAAGTCCAGATCGTGGGTCCACCAAGGACGGGGGCGCGGCCGGGCCGGGGGATCGGGCGTGCCGAAGCTCGCGCGAGAGCATGACCATCGCCTTGCCCTGCAACTGACGCACCCTCTCCGCCGAAACCTGGAGTTCGCGCCCGATCTCCGTGAGGCTGGCCTCACCTGAGCTGCCGAATCCGTAGCGCCGCTCGACAACATGCCGCAGGCGCGCCGGAAGCTGGGAAACGGCCTCCCTGATCCGGGTGCGCTCCTCCGTCCGGGTTGCGGCGTCGCACGGGTCCGGCGATCCCGCGTCCGCGAGCAGGTTGCGAAGGGGAGGACCACCCTCGGTTCGGGGAGCGTCCAGCGATTCCACGTCGGGCACCAGCCGGATCGTGGCCCGGAGCGCTTCCGGATCCACGCCGATCTCGCGGGCGTCGTCCTCCGTCGTATGCGGTCGATGCCGCCCCGTGCGGCATTCCTCGTTGCGGTATCGCTGTTCGAGGTCCGTCTCGACGCTGGCGGCACGGCGGCGCAGCGCCAGTTGGTCGAGAGGAATTCGAATCGTCCGGGATTTCTGCGAGAGCGCCCGGCAGATCGTCTCCCGGATCCAGCCCGCGGCGTAGCGCGGGAATCGCGGGGTCCGCGCTGGATCGAACCGGGCGGCCGCCGTGATCAGCCCCAGGTTCCCCTCCTGGATCAGATCCGCGAGCGGCAAGCCCATCCCCTGGTAGCGCCGTGCAATCGAGACGACGAGCCCGAGGTTGCCCTCAATGAGCAGACAGTCGCCGCGTGCGCAGCGGCCCCCGAACCCCTGCTCCGGTCCTTTCGATCCGGAGTTCCGCCAGCGCGCGTACCGCAGGAAGCGGCAGCATCGCCGTTCCTCGCGTCCCGTGAGCCGACGCGTTCGGCCTGCGTCGCGCAGATACAACTGCACCACCCCCAGATCGTCCCGACTGTCACCTCCGGGATCATGGAAGTGGGTCTCCGGCCGGTGCTCCGCCGCCCCGGCGAGGGCGTCTTCCTCGATGGCGCGCCACCCGGCATCTTCGTACTGCGGTTCCGCTTTCCCCTTGGAGTTGGGAGCGCCCATGGTCATTCACCTCCTGTGGATGTGCTTTCCCGAGGCCGGCTGACATAAGTAGTAACGGAGTTTTGATGGCGCAGGTTCTCCAAGCGACACTCGGGTTTCGACCCTGGAAGAGCGCGCTCCCACCCACGGACGCTTCGATGTGAACGGGAGAGCCGAAGCCAGCCGAACCCGACACGCGATGCTCACCGTCTCGCCCCTACAGCGCCTTCAGAACGCCCCACGGGCTCGAACGGAGTTCCCGCCAGGCCACCGCCGCTGCCGCGGCCCAAAGCGCCAGCCCGAGCAGCGCGGCCGGGCCGAGCAACAGCACGGTTTCGGGAGTTCCCACCCAGGGAATCCGATTCATGAGGACACGCATCAGGAGGAACCCGCCCCCGAGTCCGGCGGCGATCCCGGCGGTCACCGCCAGCGCCGTCCGTTTCACGACCTCCCACTGGAGCGCCCCCGGCTCGGCGCCGAGAGCCTGGCGCACCGCGATGGATGGCGCTTCCCGCGTCAGGTGCTCGCTGACATGCCCCATCCCGCCGAGAATGCTGAGCAGGATGCCGGCGGCGCCGAAGATCACGAGCACGAAGGACCCGAGCACCGGGCTGCCGAGCTCGCGCGACCGCTGCCGCCACACCGATTCCACCCGTAGCACGCGGAGCCGCGGATCCACTTCCCGAACCGTGCGGCGGACGGCGGCCAATACGTCCGCAGATGGCTCGCCGGCAGTCCGAACGACGATCTGCGCTCGGGGAAACGGCAAGGAGAGTCCGGCCGGGGACGCATACGGCGTATAGATGGTCGGGCTCCTGGCGGTCATCGGAAAGGTGAGCACGTCCGGGACAACGCCGACCACCCGGTACGCGCCACCCATGACCCTGACCGTCCGGCCCAGCGGCGCGTCCCCGAGCCGGCGTGCGAAGGAACGGTCGAGGACCGCGACCTGCCCGGCGGCAGGACCGTCCGAGGCGAGGAGTTCCCGGCCGGCGACCGGCTGGACTCCCAACACTCCCAGGAAACCGGGGCCGACCCGTCGTTCGGTGAAGTCAACGGTCCGGCCGTCGTCGACATACGAACCGCCCCTGCCACTTCGTTCGTCGGGCATCGTCTCGGAATACGCCGCAGCCCGCACGGAGGGCAGCGCGGTAAGTCGCGCCACGCTCCGGTCGAGCAGCGCCGCGCGTGTTTCGGGCGCGGCCGCACCATCACCCCAACCGCTGAAATCCACCGTGGCCACGGTGAGCCCGTCCGCCGAGTAGCCCCCCCTTCCCTCGCGGAGCGCCAACACGCTGCCGCCGAGCACTACGACCCCGGCGAGGACGACCACGGACGCGGCCGTTCCGGCAGCCAGGAAAGCGAGCGCGAACGGTCGGGCGACGATCTGGCCGCGCGCCGAATCGAGCGCCGAATGCCGCCACGCCCGCGCCGTGGCCACGAGTTGCGGCAGCTCGACGAGAGTGGCCGCGACGAGCGCGGCGAGGAACCCGGTCGCGAGCGACGCCGCGCCGAGCCGCCAGGCCTCGGCGAACGGGAGATCACTCCCGAGGCCACGCATTCCGCCGAGCACAGCCCAGCCAACGAACACCGCTCCCAGAAAGATCACGAGCGCTCCGGCGACGACGCGCACTGCGCTCGCGACGAGTTCGTCCCGCGGGCCGGCTCCCAGTGCCCGGCGGATGCCGGCGGCTCGGCGTTCCGCCAACGCGCGCGAAAACCGAAGCGAACTCACGCTGAAGGCGCTGACCAGGATCAGCAGCCACGCCCCCGCCCGCAGGACGAGGAGCGTGGGGCGCAGCGAAGCCGTCAGGTCCTCCTGCATCGGAGTGATCGTCACGCGCTCCTCTCCAGTCCGCCGGTCCAGGTTCGCGATCACGCTGGTCGCCTCGGCCGCCGCCGCCGCAGGCGTGACATGCGCCTTGAGGCGGCCCACGACGGGGAAGCCGATCGTGGAAGATCTTCTCTCTGCGCCTGCGACAGCGGGCCGTTCCGCCGCCTCCCTCGCCGGCAGCCAGATCCGAATGCCCGACGAGGGGAATACGAACTCCGGCGGCATGACGCCGACGATCCGGAACGGCCGGCCGTCCAGCGTCACTTCGGCGCGACCGATCTCCTGTCCAGCGAACCCGGTGAGCCACAGGTCGTGGCTCACGATCGCGACGTCGCGCGCCGGTTCCGGGAACACCGAGTCCGCAGCCGATGCCGCGGCGTGGTCCTCGGCGGCGAAGAGCCGTCCGGCCTCGGGCGCAACGCCCAGCGTTTCGAGCATCCCCGGCGACACGAGCGCCGCGCCAACGTATGCGGCCGTCGAACCTGATTCCAGGACATACGCGCGGGGCGCCCAGGTCCCGATCCATTCGAACGCCACCGAGTCCCGGCGCAGCGTCTCAACCTCGGAAGGCATCAGGTTGTCGCCAGGGCGGCCGGCAGGCGCGGACGCTCCGGGCGGGGATTCGAGGGAGACGTTCACGACGTTCGCGGGATCCCGGAAGACCAGCGGACGGACGATCGCGGTGTCCCAGACCGCTTCGACGCCGAGGGCGGCGCCGACCGACACCGCGAGCGTGAGGCACACGCCGCCGGTGTTCCAGGGAGCAGCGCCAAGAGACCGCAGCGCGGCGATGACGGCGGCGCGGGTGCGGATCACCCGGATCTCCCGACCCGGCGTTGACGCGTCCGACGCGCCTTCGTGTCCGCGAAGGAACCCCGGGGCGCTTTCGGACCAGGATGCGCCCCGCGCTCCATTTGATCACTCGCCAGAAAGCAGGATGCACCCGGGGAAGCCGGTCTGACAGCCTCCCCAAGTTTGATGCGGATCGAATGTTCCCCGGCGCCTGGGGCCTTCCTGTGCTGCCCGGCGTCAGTTCGCCGCCGGGATGCTCTCCAGAAGCAGACCACCGATCCGACCAAGGTCATGATCCTTCCTAGATGCAGATCAGGATCAAGCCGCACCAGTCGCCGATGCACACCCAGACCAGGTAGCAGTCAGCAAACGCGACGGATGCCGTGAGCCCCAGGAAGGCGCCAGCCAAGGCCAGCAGACCGACGAGGTTCCTCTTGAGTGAGAGTCTCATTTGCAACACCTCCAACGGTGAAGAGTCGGGTGAGGAGGTCGCGAAACCGAGCGGTCTCACGAGAACAGCGCAGTCTTCGACTGCGCCGAACCGGCTCCGGAGGGGCGCGCGGCCGGTGGGCGCGTTCGCAACCAGGCGCGGTGCTGCGCCTATCGGATATGAGTTCGCCACGGCTGACATCGAGCGACGCCGCACCGACACTCGCGCGCGGACGATCCATCCGGCGATGACAGCGGTCGTCAACGGGCACCTCCGTCCGGTTCGCCGCAGCACCCCGCATCGCGGGGGAATCGGCAGCAGACCTGCCGATGCCGGCAATATCGTCCCGTGCGGCGCGGAGGAGGCCCATGGTTCCTATTCCTCGCTGGCCTGCTGCAACGCTGCCTGGACGAGTTGCCCAACCGGACCCGGAATCCGGGCCAACAGATGGATGTCAGAAACCTCGTCCAGCGTGGCGCCGTTCTCCAGCAGCAGCTCCAGGAGCGGCACGTCCTGCATGGCGACGACTGCCTTCAGGGGTTCGTCGCCGCTCCGGTTCTTCAGATTTGGGTCGGCGCCGCGTTCGAGCAACAGCCGCGCGAACCCGATGGGATCCGACCCGTTCGGGGATACCTCGCCCGTCATCCGGCGGCGGAACGACCCCCCGACCAGGTGCGTCAGCGCGGTGTTCCCGTCCGGATCGTGCTGTGCGTTGACACCCGCGCCCGCCGCCAGGAGCCGCCGCCCCGCGTCCAGCGCGACCGAATCGGCCGCACGCATGAGCGGGGTAACACCCTGCCCGTCGGGCGCAGACGGGTCCGCGCCGGCCGCCAACAGGATGTCCACCACTTCCGGCGAATTGGCGCGCGCCGCCTGATGCAGCGGTCCATGACCGTTCAGCCCTTCTCGCCCGTTTGGGGAAACGCCCTCGCTCAGCAGAGTTCGAACCCGGCCGGCGTCTCCCGCGCGCGCCGCGGCCACCAGTTGCCCTACTGGGGTCGTGTCGTCAATCGCGTCCTTCTTCCCGGCGTCTTCGACCGTCTCTTCCAGGTCGGTGGGGGCTTCGATGCGAATGGCCGGCTGCCTCTCTTCCGACGCCGCGCCGCCTACGGCACGATCCGTTCCGAGTCGGGCGATCGCGGTCGTCCCGAGCGCGACGAGCGCGGCGGCCACTGCCCCATAGGCCCCCAACCGGACCCGTCTTGCTGTTCGTGGACTCATTCGCTGCCTCCCGGGACTCCCATGGAGTCCCTGTCTATCCACTGGTTAAGCGTGCCCCGCACCGGTTTTCAAGACCCAAATCACGGGGTGCCAGGTGCCGCAGGAACGTCGTTCCGGCCGTCCCGACGGTCCCCGCGCTTCCTCGGGGACAACGGGCGCGCGAGCCCGGTCGGCGTCTCGTTACCGCAGGCGGACCTGGTCCGAGGTATCCCAGGCGGAGGTGTCGGAGAGGATGATCTCGTCCCCCTCGGCAAGGCCGTTGAGCACCTCGATCCGGTTCACCGAGGTCCGGCCCAGCTCCACCGGGACGCGCACTGCCGTCTGACCGTCGGGGGCGATCCGGAAGAGCCCGACCGTGCTCCCCGGCTGGCCGTAGGCCGGCCGGCCGACGTGGAGGGTGTCCTGAATCCTGTCCAGTTCGATGGCGCCGTCCACCGAGAGGTCCGGACGGGCACCCCGGGGAAGCTCGCCGTCGAGCCGGATGTCCACCGCCACGGTTCCGTCCCGCACCGCGGGATCCACCCTCGAGACGACGCCCGCTACCAGACCGTTCCGGGTGTCCACCAGCGCCGACTGCCCGGGTTCCACGTCCCGCGCCTGCGTTTCGGCGATTCGCAGCACCGCCTTCAGTCGCCGGGGATCGGCAACGCGTGCGAGGTTCTGCCCGGGATTCACTTCCTGGCCGATCTCGACCGGGACCTCCAGCAGGATGCCGACCCGTCCGGCCCGCACCGTGAGCGCGGCCAACTGGCGCCGGCGGAGTTCCAGCGCGGCGCGATAGCGCGCCACCGTCGCCTCCTTGGATGCGATCTGCGCCGCGGTCGAATCGGACAGGATGGAGAGACGTTCCTCTTCGAGGGCGTGGCGGGTTTCGAATTCCTCCGCCGTCACCTCGCTGCGCCGGTGGATCAGTTCGCCGACGAGTCCCGCCTCGAAGAGCCTTCGGTCGGCGTCGGCGCGCCGGCCCGCCTTTGCCGCGGCGGCCGCCAACTGCCCGGCCGCGCTCTGCTGCTCCAGCAGGACGGATCGGGTCTGGTGCCGCAGCCCGCGGAGCTCCGCCTCCTGGGCGCGGAGCTGCAGCTCGGCCTCGCGGGTCTGCTCGACGAGCTCCGGATTCGAGAGGACGAGCAGCACGGTGTCGGCCTCGACCGGAGTCCCCGGTAGAACACGCCGCTCCTCGACCCGCCCCCGGGTCTCGGCGGCCAGCCAGCGGATCTGTTCGGGAGGAACCTGCAGGCTGCCGGGGCCGCGCACTTGCCGTACGAACTCACCCCGCTCGACAACGCCCGTCCAGGCGGCCGAACGGTGCACCTCGCGGACGGCGGGGACGATCTGTCCGAGCCCGATCAGGAACACCGCGAACGTGACCGTCCCTCCAGCGGCGAAGATCAACCGCCGGCTTCGGCGTTTCCGCTGGCGGTCGGCGATCCGGAAGTCCATCGCGCGCCTCCTTCAGACCGGCTTCCCTACCGCGGATCCGGAACGATGCGGCCGTCGAAGAGATGGATGGTCCGCTCCGCGCGATCGGCGTAGCGCGGGTCGTGGGTCACCATGCAGATGGTCGCCCCTCCCCGGTGGAGCGAATCCAGCATGTCCATCACCTCGGTGCCATTCTTCGAGTCGAGGTTCCCCGTCGGTTCGTCGGCGAGCAGGATGGAGGGTTCCCCGACGACGGCCCGGGCCACCGCGGCCCGCTGCTGCTGGCCGCCGGAGAGCTGCGAAGGGAAGTGCCTGCGGCGATGGGACATCCCCACGCGTTCGAGCGCGTCGAGAGTACGGCGCTTTCGCTCGGCGCCCGGGGTTCCCCGGTACACGAGCGGCAGTTCCACGTTCTCGTAGACCGTCAGATCACCGATCAGATTGAAAGCCTGGAAGACGAAGCCCACTTCGCGGTTGCGGATCCGGGCTCGCTCGGTCAATCCGAGGTTCGCCACCGAGCGGCCGTTCAGGAGGTACTCCCCCGCATTCGGGGTGTCGAGCAAGCCCAGGATTGAGAGCAGCGTGGACTTCCCGCACCCCGAAGGCCCTGAAACCGCCACGTAGTCGCCGGCGTCGAAGGCCAGGCTGACTTCGGACAGGGCGTGAGTCTCCACCTCGTCTGTATGGAAGATCTTGTTGATGCCCTTCAGGCGGATGACAGGGTCCGGCATGACCTCTCCTTTCGCCGACGAGTTGGAATTCCCGCTTTCGGCCTTTCTCCGCTGGCGCGTTACGTCGAGCGTTGTCATCGGAGGCGTATCCGGTCGTGCCCGTCCCAGGCCGAAGTGTCGGAGAGGATCACCGTGTCGCCTTCCATCAGGCCCTCCCGGACCTCCACGGTGTTGAAAGAGGCTTTGCCGAGGCGCACTCGCACGCGGACGGCGTGGCTCCCGTCCCCGCCAATCCGAAACAGATCCACCTCCTCCCCTTCCTGCCCGAACGCCGGACGACCGACATGCAGCGCATCGTCGAGGCGCTCGATCTCCACAAGGCCCTCTACCGAGAGTTCGCTCCGAGTGCCGCGGGGCAGTTTGTCGGTCAGCATGACATCTACGGTTACCGCGCCGTCGCGGACAGCCGGTTCCACTCGGGTAACGCGGCCGGAAACGACTCCGTTCCGGGTGTCCACGCGGGCCGTCTGCCCCACCTCGATGTCCGTCGCCTGGGCTTCCGCGATCCGCAGCTCGGCCTTCAGGCGGGACGGTTCGGCGACCCTGGCGAGGCTGTCTCCCGGCGCAACCTGCTGGCCGATCTCCACCGAAACCTCCTGAACTACACCAGCAATTCCAGCCCGGACCTCGAGCCGGGACACCATCTCGTGCTGGAGTTCCGCCACCGCCCGCAACCGCGCGACGCGCGCTTCTTCGGCAACCAGCTCGGCCGCCGCCACCTGTTGCGCGAGGCGGAGACGTTCTCGCTCGCGCTCGGCGCGCATCCGGAGTTCGGCCGCGGCTTCCTCGCTGTCCTCCAACGCGATCCGGCCGATGATCCCCTCGGCATGGATCTCCGCATCGGCTTCCGCGTTGAGGGCGGCCTGCCGGGACTCCGCCTCGACGGAGGCGAGCACCGACCGCTGCTGCAGCACGGCGCGGCGAAGCTGCACCCGCCGGTCGTGCAGGCTCGCTTCAGCGGCGGCGAGATCGAGCTCCGCACCCGTGAGTTCCTGGACCAGTCGTGGGTTCTCAAGGGTCAGGATCACCGTTTCAGGTTCGACCCGGACTCCCGGGAGCGCGTGCACGGCTGCCACCCGTCCGGACGTTCCGGCCGCGACCCGCCGTGCGTCCACCGGCACCAGCGTGCCGGCCCCCCGGACGCTCAGCAGCATCTCGCCTCGCCGGACCGTGTCCAGGAAGACGGTCGCGCGGTCCACGGCCGGAGCGGCGGGGGCGAGCCCGAGGACCAACAGGACGAGGGCGGCCAGAAGGACTGCCCCCGAGCAAACGAAAGCGATGCGGCGCCGGTGGCGACTTGCAGCGACTCCTTCCCGGGCTATATCCATGGCTACTGAATTGGTTAAGCGTGCGCCAGCCAGGTTTTCAAGACCCGCACCGATCCGATTCGGCACTTTCCTCAAGAAATGGCTCCCCGCGACCACCCGGATCGGCGGCGTCCCCTGCGGGACGACTGGCCGCGAGGTCGGCCAATGTGCGGTGTTTCCATCCCGGGCGGCGCGGGAGTCCCCGATCACGGGTGTTTCCCCTTGAAATCCGCGCGCCAACGCGCTTACCAGCCTGTGGTGGAACCCGGGTGAGCGCCGAGACGGGTGAGGCGCCCGGCTGACAAGGCGCGTGAGGGAGGAATACCGGGTGTATTTCGACCGAAACGCAACGCAGAGCGCCGCAAAGCGGCGCGGTTCAGCCGGGATGCATCGCCGCTCGAACGCCGCCGGGGTTTCACCACAGGCTGTTAACCCATCCTGTGTTCGCACCACTGCGAATCGCAATCAGGGAGCTGGGAAATGATTCGACGCCAACTCGACCTGAACCCGGAGGATTACGCGGTCCACTACCGTACGCGGCGCTGGTCCGCTGCGCTCATCGTGGCGAAGACGCTACGTTGGCTGGCAGCGCGAACGGATCGGTTCGCCTGCCGGTCGGACGCGGCCACCGCTTCGGTCCCGCGCGGTCGGCGTGGTCCCGCCCTTGCCTTTAGGAGCACCACCGGGAGCGGCGGCTCGGCCGAAGCGAGCCCGCGTTCTCCGCCGAGGGTGGGTCGGTAGCCTTCCCGCAGGGATAACTGGCCGGCGCGAGGCGGCGTCGGGAGCGACCCGGACACGGGAGAGGTGGAACACAGCGCAGCATGCGTAGCCCCCGACCGTGACGCTTTTCAACACGAAAAGAGGGGGTCGCTCCCAGCCCCGCTCTCCGCCCAGAAGCGGAGAGTGGGATTCAGGAGTATGCGACCGAAATGCAACGGGGCCAACGCGTTTCGAGGACGCTCGGGAGTGAGGGGTACGCGCATAAGTACGCAACTAAGGGGGGGTTGACTTAGTCTCACGAAAAAGCGACCCCAACAGTGACCCCGAAGACGCGAGATTGGTCGCGGGCGACCGGGTCAGTTCGTCAACGGCTTGGCGCACTCGGTGGGCGAGCATCGCCAGTCTGCGGGAGGTCGTTCAGGCCCAAACTGCCAGTGCAGCGCCAGCCGCCGTCGGCGCGGTAGAGGCGCGAGACGGCGATGGGGAAGAAGAGGGGAGTCGGGAGAAGCCTCCTGGCGGGCTAGAGGGCGAGCATGTCGGGAGCGAGACGCTCGGCGACGTGGGTGGAGTAGCCGTCGATGTATTTGAAGGGCCAGCGCGCGGCTTTCTCGCGGTCCCGGATGCGCTGGACGGCCTTGACGGCGTCGATGATTCCGCCGTACTTGTCGAGGGGTCTGAGGTCGCCCGTCTCCTTGGCGGACTCGAACTCGTCCATGAGCTGTTGGTCGGCTTCGGAGCGAGGAACGGCGGGCGCGGGTGGCCCGCGCCAGGTTTCGAGGATCGCCGCGTTCGCCGCGGCGGCGTCCTCGGTGCGGGCGACGGCGACGATGTGAACGGCGCCGCCGCCGTCACGGAGGGCTTCCCAGAGGGCGGCGTGGGCGGTCACCCAGGAGCGGACCCGGTCGGATTGGAGCCGGTGCCGACCACCCGGATCGGCATAGACGAAGGTGGTCGTGGCTCCGCTACCGGCGATGGGGAGGTTGAGAGGGAAGTAGCGGCGGGTGGGGCGCACCGAGAAGGGACCGGTATGGACGCGGTGGGGAAGGGAGGTGAGAGAGATGCCGAGGCGCTGGAAGTAGGCCAGCTTCTCGGGCTCCGTGGGGAGCCAGTCGAGGTCCGGGTGCTCGAGGACGTAGTCGAGGGAGAGCAGCCGGCGCATGGTGAGTTCCGGGGATGCGCTCCGGCGATGGCGGTCGTTCTCGATCCCGAGGGTGCGGTAGAGCGCGCGGGCGCGGACGTGGCAAATGCTGGTCGGCCGGTAGCCGCGTCGGTCCGGGAGCCGGGTTTCGCGGGCGATCCCGGCTTGAAGAAGTGTCCTGGCGAATCGGCTCGCGGTCTGTTTGCTGAGGCCGTAGCGAGCCTGGTATTGGCTCCGCGTGAAGACGCCGGAGTGGAGGCAGACGAGGGTGAGCCAATCGGCTTCGCGCTCCGTCCAGCCGAGGCCGCGAAGGGTCGCGGCGCATTCCCCGAAGGTAAGAGGCACGGCGGGGGTGGTCGCGACGGTCACGGTGCGGGCAGGGCGGTGAGGAGCGGCCAGCGACGGTCGGTGAGGATCAAGCCTCCGGTCGTCTATCCGGCGAACCCCACTCTCTCGCCCCCGCGCCCGCCGAGGAACGCGGCCCACTGCTCCATGAGCGCCCGCCGCCGCTCGAACAGGTCCGTTCGCCGGTAGGCCGCCTCGATGCGGTTCGTGTTCACATGGGCCAGCGCCAGCTCGCATACCTCGCGCGGCGCGTCGGAGCACTCCGCCGCCCAGTCCCGGAAGCTCGAACGGAACCCGTGCGGCACCGCACCGATCCCGAGGTCCCGCACCATCTTCGCGATCGCCAGCTCGGATAGCGGGCCGCGCCGCGCCGAAGGGAACACCAGCGCAGAGCCGTCCGCGAGTCCCTGAGCCTCTTGCAGCACCGCCAGTGCCCCCGCGGACAGCGGAACCCGGTGCTCCCGCCCCGTCTTCATCCGCTCGGGCGGAATGCGCCACTCCCGACCCTCAAGGTCCACCTCATCCCACCGCGCGCCGCGCACCTCGCCGCTCCGGCCCGCCGTCAGCACCAGAAACTCGAACGCCAGCACGGTCGCGGGATACGCCCCGGAACGGCGTACCGTCTCAATGGCTCCAGCCACCTCCGCATATGGGAGCGCCGCGAGATGTCGGGGCCGGAACCCGTTCCTGGGCAGTGCCGCCCCAATGGCCTCTCCGGCCGGGTTCTCCTCCCGGTAGCCCTGCGCCACCGCCCACCGCATCACCGCGCCGATCCGGTGCCGAACCCGACGCGCCGTCACCCGCTTCTCGTTCCAGATCGGCAACAGCACCGCCATCACGTCCGATGTGCTGATCCGGTTCACCGGTCTTCCGCCGAGCTTCGGCACCGCGTAGTCCCGGAGGGTCGCCCGCCAGTCTTTCTCGGACTTGCTGCCGTCCTTCCATCCAGCCCGGTGCATCGCGATCATCTTCTCGACGGCTTCCTCGAAGGTCGGAACCGTCCGCTTGCGGCCGGTCACCAGTTCCCCGCGCCGGCGGGCGGCAAGGTTCAGGGCGCACTTCTCGCGGGCCTCGGCCAGACTGACGTGGGGCCAGGACCCGAGTCCGAGATTGCGCTGGCGGCCGTCTATGCTGATGCGCTGCGCCCAGGACTTGGCCAGGTGGCCGCGGGCCGTATGCTTGACGAGCAGTGAGAGGCCACCGGAGCCGCGTCCGTCGCCATAGCGACCGGGCTGCTCAATGGTGGCGACGAAGCGTACGGAGAGGCGGTAGGGTCGTTCCATCATGTGTTTTTGGTTCCTGAAGAGGGTTCTTGGTTCCCACAGCTACCAAGTGGATATCAGAAAACCGGCGGGAACGAGCGGACTTCGATCGCTCCCGGATGGAACGTTGTAGCACGATAAGCCATTGACAAATGGTCATATTAGGAGATCTCAGTGGCACCTACCGGAACCGGATGGAACGCAAAGATTGCCGACCTCCGGTCGGCATCGCCAGCCGGAGGCTGGCGAACTGGCGACGGTGGACGCTCGCTTCGTCGGTTCCCGCTACCGCTGCCCGCCGTGAAATGGAGGTGTCTGGGGGACCGGTCAACTCGGTCCTGTTTCACGGTGCCGCCGTCTGGTCAGGCCGTTCGGGGGCCCCCCAAGGATCCACGACTTCGATCCCCAAGCCTTGAAAGTGTCGGACATTCCGGGTAGCCAGGACGAGAGCGTCCGCGCGCGCGGTCCCGGCTATCAGGGCGTCTGCCGTCCCGAGAATCCGTCCGGTGCGTTCGGCCTCCGCTCGGATGAGAGCCCCCTCCCGCGCGCGCTCGCGAGTGAGATCAAGGACGCGGTCGTGAAAGAGTCGAGTGATCTCTCCGAGGAAACGCGACAGTCTGTCGCGCCGATGACCTGCTGGTACCCGAGCCAATCCAAACTCCAGTTCATGGATGGCGATTACGGGCAGTAGCGCGCTGCGTTCGGTGTTCAGGAACGCCATCACGCGGGGATTCGGGGCGGCTCGGAAGAGTTCCGACACAACATTCGTATCCAGCAGGACACCTGGATGCCGCCAGGGCATTACTCGTCTGCGTCTGCGAAGGGGGTTTCCCGATCTCCATCACTTCGGCCTGGAAGTTTGAAATCGTCGTAACCCCTTGGGGCGTTCTTGACGAGCCAAGGCCCGAGGCTCGGTCCTTGATCGGCTTGTGCAAGCCACGCGGCGAGCGGCACGACGACGTGTGGTCGCTGCTTGCCGATCTGTTGGGGGCCTTCCTCCGTCGCGCAACGCAAGACTTCGGACAGCCGCGACTTGGCTTCCGCAACCGTCCAGATCTTGTCGGGACGCGCTCCGAAACCGACGGCCGGGCCGGATCCCTCCGCAGGTCGGTTGGAAGTCTGGCTCTCTGGTGTTTTCATCTAGTCTAGTCTAGTCTAGCATAGACTATAGCCGAGTGCGGATAGCGCGCTCGGGCGACATCAGGTTCGCGCAACTCCCTGGCATCCGGCCAACTGCGGATTGACGTTGGCGTGAACTTTTCTTGAACCATCAAGGTTCTTGAGGAAGAGTGCATCGCCGACGCCCGTCGGCGGCCGTACTGGTCATACGTCGGTGGTCTCTAGTCCGGTACTTTTTCGGCATCCTCACGCCCTTGCCGCGCGAAGTGCAGCGAGCGTCATCCCGAAGTCTTCCGCGAGCGGCGCGCTAAACCGGACCGGCTCCCCCGTGCCCGGATGGATGAAGGCGATCTCGACGGCGTGTAGGGCGGGGCGTTCGAGGCGGCGGAGGGCGGCTCCCGCCTGCCCGCCGCCGCGGCGGGGAGCACCGGGGCCGTACATCACGTCGCCGGCTATGGGATAGCCAACGTGGGCCAGATGGACGCGGGCCTGGTGGGTGCGGCCGGTGTGCAAGCGGATCCCGACGTAGGTGCTGAGCGGAAGTTCTTCCAGGGGCCAGGCATCGGTCTCCGCTTGCCGCGCGTGCCTTCCCCGGCAGCGGTAGCGCTGCCCGTTCTTCGGATCGCGCCCGATGGGCTCGGCGATCCGTTGGTGTTCGCCGAACCGGCCCATCACCAGTGCCTGGTATTGCTTTTCTACCTGCCGCTCTGCGAAAGCCTCGGCGAGGCGGAGCCGGGCCGGTTCGGTGCGGGCGGCAACCAGCACTCCGCTCGTACCTCGATCAAGGCGATGGACCAGCCCCGGACGGCCCGGAGGGCCGACTCTGGCGATCTCCGGGTACCGGTGGATCAACCCGTTTGCGAGAGTTCCCGCCCGGTGGCCGGGCCCCGGATGCACCACCAGCCCCGCCTGTTTATCGATGACTATCAGCCAGCGATCTTCGTGCAGAACCTCGAGCGGCACGGGTTCCGGTGACAAGGGGTCCTTCTCGCCGGGCGCGCCAAACAGCGGGGTACGCCCGTCGCCCGGAGCCTCTATGCGCACCCGCTGGCCTGCGCGGCAGCGGTGACCCGGACGCCGAACCCGACCGTCGAGCAGTACAAATCCCGCCTCCACCCAGCGCGCCGCCTCGCTGCGGCTGATGTCGGGAAGACGCTCCGACGCTACGAGATCGAGCCGCTGGCCGTCACCGGCCGCGCCGACCTCGAAATCGAGAATCGTCCCGCCGGCGGATTCCGGCGGCTCAGGCGGTGCGCCTTCGGAGGACAAGGAGTGAGATCGCCGCCGCGGCCACGATCCAGATCCCGACGAACTGCGACGTGCTGAGCAGCCCGTCGAGGACGAACCCGCGGGGGTCGCCCCGATAGAACTCGATGGTGAAGCGGGCGATCGGATAGACGAGCGCCCAGGTCAGGAAGAGCTGGCCCGCGAACCGGCGGCGTGGCGCGAGCCACAACAGAAAGAAGAAGAGCGCGAACTCGAGGCCCGCTTCGTAGAGCTGGGTCGGGTGGAGCGGGGTGTGGAGCGGGACCCCGGTGACCGAGTTCGCGTACACGTCGGTGAAGGTGACGGACCCAAGGCCCTCCGCCGGGATCCCGTAGCAGCAGCCCGCGGCGAAGCACCCGAGCCTGCCGATCCCGTGCCCGAGCGCAATCGAGGGCGCCATGAGGTCCCCGCCGTTCCAGACGGGGATCCCGCGCTTCCGGAAGAACCAGATGGTGGCCCCGACCGCTCCGAGGAGGCCGCCGAAGAAGACCCCCCCGGCGGTGATGAAACCCCCGGGATTGGCCAGGAACCGCGCCGGATCCAGCAGGATCAGGAGCACCTTGGCGCCAACCAGCGCCCCTATTACCAGGTAGAGCCCGAGGTCGTAGATGTTTTGCGGCTGTATGCCGTAGCGCGGGGCACGTTTCGCCGCCACGTAGAGGCCGAGCAGAAACCCGGCGAACATGAGGATCCCGTAGGTGTGGAGGATCGGGTGGAAGGTCCGCCCCACAAGCTCGAAGGACCCAAAGTCCGCGAGACGCGGAAACATGTGCTCAGCTCAGGTTTTCCTGGCCGGCGCCAGCCGATTCCTGGCGGAGATCCCGAACGCTCTCCAGCACTAGCAGGCCAACCCCGGTGCAGATCATCGCGTCCGCAATGTTGAAAGCGGGCCAGTGGGCGCTGCGGATGTAGACGTCGAGAAAGTCCACTACGTATCCGTAGAGCAGCCGATCAAGGATGTTTCCGATGGCGCCCGACAACATCGCGGCGATTCCGACGGTGGTCATCGTTGACAGCGGTCCGGAACGCCATGCGAACCACACGATCGCGCCGAGCAGTCCGACCGAAACCGCGGTGAGCAGCCAGGCCTTCCCTGGAAAGGAAGTTCCACCAAGAAGCCCGAACGCCATTCCGGTGTTGTGCACCAGGGTGAGCTGGAAGAATCCGGGAATCACTTCCACCGGGTTTCCCATCGAGAGCGAGCGCTCCGCGAGGACTTTGGTGATCCGGTCGGCGATCAGAATCCCCGCGAAGAGGGCGAACAACTGGGGACTGCGCCCCCGGGTCGGGTCGGTCAAACGAGGCCGCATTCTAGCGGGACGGCGGCCACGGATCGCCGTCATCGGCGCCGCCGAACGGGGCGCACCGAGGCTGGGCGGGGTGGACTCGGTCCTGCCGCTGGAGGTCTCCAGGCGCGGCGATCAAACATCACCCGCCAAGGTGGCGCTCCAGGAAGCCGGCGCTGCGGTGGAAGACCTCGATCCAGGTCCGGTGGCGGAGAAAGGCGTGTTCTTCGTCGGGAAAGACCAGGATTTCGTGCTCGACGCCGCGTTCGCGGAGCTTTTCGACGAGCGCGACGGTCCCGTAGAAGGGGTTAACCCGGCCGCCGTCGTCGTGGATGAGGAGCACCGGAGAGCGCCAGCCCTCGACGGAGGAGATCGGGGAGGATTCGAAGGCGAGCTGCCTTTGCTCTTCGTGGTGGTGCGGTTCGTAGCTGGGGATGAAGTTCCGGAGGGTGTCGTTCCAGTCGGTGACGCCGCCGATATTCACTCCTGCGGCGAACAGGTCCGAGGCCCGCGAGAGGGCCATCATGGTGAGGTAGCCGCCGTAAGAAGCGCCCCACAAACCGATCCGTTTCCCGTCCACGCCAGCAAGATCGGCGAGGTAGCGGCCCGCGCCGAGGACATCCTGGGTTTCGGCTCCGCCGCTCGCGCCGTAGTTCAGGGCTTCGCGGAACTCCATGCCGTAGCCGGTGCCGCTCCGGTAGTTCACCGAAAGCACCGTGAAGCCGCGGCTTGCGAGGTACTGGAGGAAGGCGTAACCGAACCAGTGGAAGTGATGGTAGTGCCAGCCGAGCAGCATCTGCCGGCGGGAACCGCCGTGCATGTACACGAGTCCGGGACCCGGTAAGCCGTCTCCGGCCGGCGGCTTGAAGAGCTGGCCGCGAATCCTCATGCCGTCGGCGGCGCCGAAGACGACCGGCTCGGGCTCGGTGAGGTGAGCGAGCGGGAAGTCCGCCGGGATCGCCTCCGAAGCGAGCGGCCGGGGGGCTTCCCTGCTCCGTCGGATCATCGGCTGCGGCGGGCGGCGGCCGTCCCCGCCCAGGTAGGCGAACCCGCCCTCGACGGCAACCGGCAGCGTTTCGATGCCGTCGCCCGAGGTCAGGGGCTCGGCGCCGCCGCCGGGGGCCACCCGCCACAGATGGTGCCGGTCCACAGCGTCCTGGTTGGACGCCACCAGCAGGCCGCCCTTCCCGTCCGCGACGGCGTACTCGATCTCGAAGTCGCCCGAGGTGAGCGCCTCGGGCTCCCCGCCAGCGCCGGAGACGGCGTAGAAATGCCGGTAGCCATCCCGTTCCCAGGGGAACAGGATGCTTCCGTCGCTGCTCCAGTAGAGCTGGTCGGCGGAGGAGGTGCGGGCGAAGACGCTCCCCCTCCCGGGCGAAGCCCGGAACACCTCGCGGGCCGCGCCGGGCGCGCCGCCTTTCCCGAGTTCCACGACCCGGATACTCCACGGCCAGCCCTCGCGGGAGGGGACGAACAGATACCGTTCGACCACCGGCGGCTGGCGCACGAAAGCGACTGCGCTTCCATCGGGCGAAAAGGCCGGCCAGCCGTCGCGGTCCACCGACGGGTCCAGGTAGTAGATGGCCTCGGCGGCGAAGTCGTAGATCCCCACGAAGGAGTACATCCCGCGGGCGGAGACGAAGGCGGGCCGGTCACCGGCCGGCGAGAGAGCGAGGCTTCCAAAGGCGCCGCGGCGGTGAATGAACTGCTCCGGTGCGGCGTCCGCTTCGAGGCCGACGCGGAAAATGCGGCCTCCCCGAAGGAACAGGACGGACGCCCCGTCGGCGGCGAAGAGCGGGGAGGCGGCGGGCGCGGTGATCCGCCGGGGGATCTCGCCGTCGAGGCTGACCCAGAGCGCCTGTTCGGCGTCCCCGGGATCGCTGGTCGGATTCGGGTACGCGCCGTTCCGGTACGGGCGGTGGCCCCGGATGAAGGCGATGCGGCGACCGTCGCGGCTGAGCGCCGGGCTCTCGACCGCGGTTCCCGTGTCGCCTTCGAACGAGGTCAGGCGTCGGCCGGCGAAATCGGGCGCCTCGGCCGCCCACACATTCCGGACGCCGCGCTCGTTGGATACCCAGGCGACCCGGCGGCCGTCATGGGAAGCGATCAGGCCGCTCGCGAAGGGAACCGACAGGACTTGTTCTGGGGTGAGGGGACGTTCAACCGCGGCGGCGGGAAGAGCGGCCTTCGGGAAGCGGCCCGGTGGAGCGTGGGGCATAAACCTCTTGTTCGACATGTGGACGAGGCGCACCGGTGTGGTTGTCCGCCGGCGGGTGGCGCCGATTCTCGCACTTGCGTCAAGGGGTCGCCGTGCCGGCGGGGACGGGACGAGCCGGAAGAGCCCGGCGAACCAGCGCGAGCCGCGCCGCTTCACGGCGAAGATCCGAGCGTGAGCTCAGCGCCGCCGAGGCGCGCGGACCTCCTCGGTTGGCGTCGTCGTTGCCGGGTGGATTTGCGCGCTTGCCGCCTGCCGGTGGCGCGCCGTTCTGGAGACCGGCGGTCCCATGGGTTCCGGACTTCCATTCCGGTCAGAATTGGTACCCCACCCCGGCGATGATCTGCCGTTTGATGTAGGTCCCGAGGAGGTGTTGCCGGACGTCCTGGTCCAGCAGGTTCACCACCCGGAGGGACGGTTTGAGTTGTCCGTCCATCAGCTCGACGCTGAGGGTGGCGTTCACCATGGTGAAGGGCTCTGTCCAGCCGAAAAAGGTTCCCCCGAGCGGGTCGCTCCAGAAGGATCTCCCCGAGTAGTTCACGGTAGCGCCCGACTGGAAGATGCCGAAATGGCCGTCCACCCCGAAGTTGAACCGGTGGGCGGGGGGCAGATCGAGAACGTCCGGCCGGATGTTGCGGATCTCGGGCTCGCTCCGCCGGGCGTAGTTCAGGTACGCGGAGAGGTTCGCGGTCAAGTGGGCGTGGAGCCCCGCCTCGAGGCCCATGCTGCGGACGTGGTCCCGGTTGAACCAGGTGTAACTCCGGGGAAGCCCGCTCCCGGAGATCTCCTCGATCAGGTCCAGGACCACCGCCGGGTTCCGGGCGATCTCCGCGATATCGGGCGGGAGCGTCCCAGGCGCCAGCGCCGCCTCCACCCCGGCCACGAAGGCGGCGATCGGAACGAACGCCTCGTTCCACCCGGGCGGCGGGTCGGCGGAAGACCAGAAATCCGGGGATTACATACCTGAGTGACCATTGGCCCCCGGGAAACCTCCTGATGGTTGGGAGGTTTCCGGGAAGCGGCCCTCAGGGTTGTCTTGCGGGATGAGCTGCTGGGATGGACCCATCCTGACGAGTCTGCTTGACCTGCGGAAGCCCTTTGGGGCCAACGGTGTCCTTGGCGGAGGTTTGAGGATCGTCCGGGCCACGTTTTCGGGCGTATCGGGGATGGGCGGCACGGGGAGGTAGCCCCCGCCGTTTGACGAACTCCGGGTCGGGGGGCTTGTCAGGCGACGAGGTCGGCATAGGGCAGGCGCTTCCCGACGAGTCCGAAGGCCATGCCCGCCATCTGGTCGGCGGTGTCGGCGTTGCGGGCGTTGTGGCGCCCGGCGAACTCGTCCACATAGCGCCCGAGGTGCTTCGCGCTCATGCGGTGATAGGTGCCGATGTAGCCCCGCTTCAGCAGGGACCAGAAGGACTCCATCCCGTTGGTGTGCGCCTGCCCCCGGACGTATTCCTTGACCGACGGACGGTCGCGTGGCGGAAATCGGGGATGCCCCTGTAGGCGGCGTGCTCGTCCGTGTAGAGGACGGCCCCCGGCTCCACGTGCCGCCGGAGGAAGCCCCGGAGGGTCGTGCGGGCGGTGTCCGGTACCACGGCGGCGGCCACCTCGTTCGTATCGCGGTCCTTGGCGCCGACGACGATGGTTTTCCCCGAAGAGTCCTCCGCCTGGAGGATGGCGCGGCGCGCTTTCGACATGTTGTGCATCCTGCCCCCGATGAACGTCTCATCGGTCTCCACCGGGCCGGAGAAGGCTGGCGCGCCGCGCGCCCAGGACTGGCGGATCCGGTGCGCCAGGTGCCACGCCGTCTTCTGGGTGATCCCGAGGTCCCGGTGCAGCTTCATGGAGGACTGGCCCTTCAGCCCGGTGGTCAGCAGGTAGATCGCCACCGCCCAGATCCGGCAACCGAGCTTCGAGTCCTCCATCACCGTGCCGGTCTTCACCGAGAAATATCGCCGGCAGGGCCGGCAGCGGTAGGGCATGGACCGATGCGCCGTCCCGACCAGCACGTTCGCCATCCCGCAGCGCGGGCACCGCGGCCCGGCCGGCCAGCGAGCGCGGGCGAACCAGTCGTGAGCTGTCCTGTCGTCGGGGAAACGGCGCATGATCTCCACAAGGGAGATCCCGCGCCGGTAGTGCTTCCCTGGTCCTTTCTGCGTCATCCTGAAAGCATGACCTAATCCCATGACAAATAACGCCTTTACCCGCTAGTGGTCACTCACGTATGTAATCCCCAGAAATCCCGGGTGTCGAAGAAGATAGGGTCCGAGAGTTCATTCACATAGACCGACGCTGTCGCCCCGATCTGATCGCTGAGAGCGCCGGAATAGCCGATTTCCCAAGTGTTCAGGGTCTCCTGGCGCAGCTCGGTGGAACCGCGGCTGCCGACCGGCGCCACGAAGACCACTGGATCCGGCAGCCGGGAGTCCGGAAACGACAAACCCGGGAAAAGGTCGCGGAGAGCGAGCCCCAGATCGAATTCCACCGGCGCCCCGATGACCATGCTCAGGAAGTTGTTGTTCAGTGACGGGGCGCGGAACATCCGGCTCCAGGAGGCCCGGAGCGAATGGGAGACGCTGGGCTTGAAGACTACGGCGGTGGCGGGCGAGAAGATGACCCCGTCGAGGGCGCTGTTCCGGTCCGCCCTGCCGCCGACGATCCAGCGGAGCCGGTCGGTCAGGAAGATCTCGTCCTGGAGGAAGGCGCCCAGCTCGCTCCGTCCGTCGCCGAGGGGTGCGAGTTCGAAGTCGAAGGCGATGCCGCGCGCATTGGCGCCGTAATGCAGCAGGTGCCGCTCGCCCAGCACGCGGGAGTCGCTCAGGTTCAGTTCGAAGCTGTCGAGCGCCATGCGCCCCTGCAGCGGTTCGAGACTCGGGCCCAACGTGCAGGGCAGCCGGTACTCGACCCGGTTCGTGTGCGCCGAGGCGCTGACGGTGAGCGAGCCGCGCTCGAAATCCACCCGGCCGAACGCGCGCCGGTCGGCATCCGAAGCGAGCGGGCCGAACTCGTTGACGAGCGCCCCGTCGTGGCTTGAGTACCCGCCAGAGAAACGGAGCGCGCTGGAGCTGTCCGGCGCGTCCCAGTCCACGCGGAAACTCACCCGCGGAAACCGGGTCTTGAGGAAGCCGAAATCCGGATACCGGACACCGGTCGCACCTCGCCAGCGGGCCGGGCGAAGCCGTTGTGCTGGCTGAAGCCGAACGAGAGCCGGTAGGCGAGTTGGTCGCTCAGCGCCGCCGCATGGTTGGCGGAGAAGGACATCATGTTGCCGGATTCCTGATCGCGTTCGGGAGTGTTCCGGCTGAAGGCGCCGAAGCGGATATCCACGGTGGTGCCGGCGGCGTCCCGCGGAGTGCGGCTGATCAGGTTCGTCACCCCGTTCATGGAGTCCGCGCCCCAGACGGCGGCCGGTACCGGTCCGTTGATGACTTCCACCCGCTCCAGGTCTCCGAGCCCCACCGGGATGAGGTGCCAGGGCGCCACCCCGCTGTAGAGCGGCGAGACCGGTTGGCCGTCCAGCAACAGGAACTGGGAGCCGCGCGGCGCGGCGCGCACGCTGCGGCCGGTGACCGAGAAGACCTTGTTGGACATCTGGACCGCGTGGATGCCGGGTGCTTGGCGCACCAGATCCCCGATCTGGCCCGACGCCTGGTTCTCGATGATCTCGGTCTCCAGCATGGTGACGGCGACCGGCGCGTTCACGATCTCCTGCCGGCCCCCGGCGGTGACCACCACATGCTCGGTGTACCGGGCTATCTCGTGGTGATGGAGGTGGTCGTGGCGCTGGTTCTCCTCTCCCGCGTGGTCATGTTCCTGGTCCTGGTCGCCCCCATGCTCCTGTTCCTCGGCGTCTTCGCCTTCGTTTTCATGTTCTTGCGCCTGTTGCTCCCGGACCTCGCGGCACCCGGTCTCCTGAGCGTTCAACGGAGGTGGGGGCACGAACACCGCGAACGCGAAGGCGGCAACGAAAAGCAGGATCCGGCGCCGCGCCCGAGGTGCGAAGTTCATGTTCTCCTCATTTCCGTGGATGTACACGGGGTCCGAAGCCGGGCGCAGATCATAGAGGCGAGCGGCTTTGTGGAACACCTGGCCTGGCTTCCGGCGTCCGGGAGCCCGCATCGAAGCGCCGCTTCGCGGACCAGGGGTACCGCTCGGCGAACGAAATCAGCGCGTGGCTTCGACCTTGACGGTGACGATATCGAGGCCGTGGTACTTCTGATGCCGCACCGAACTCGCGTAGTGCTGCAGCAAGCGGAGCGACAGATCGCTCTCCTCGGGGGTGACCGTGCCCTGCTCCACGAGCGCCAGTTGGTCTTCGATGTTCGCGTCGGTCGGGGTCGCCACGAACTCCAGTTCGGCTCCCCGCCGGTCGGTGCGGGCGTTCAGGCGCAAACGGGGCGATCCCTGGTCCCGGACCGCGGGATCCTGCTGCGCCAGGGTGAGCAGCGCTTCCTCTCCGGCCGCGGCGAGCCGGTCCTGAGCTCGGTCGCTCCATCCGTGCCGGGCGGCGAGCCGCCGCAGGAACGCCTCGATCTTCGGACCCGCCGACGGGTCGAGCGCCGCCGCCAACTGTTCGGAGCGGGCTCCGGTGAAGTCGAGGAAGAGGGTGAGCGCGATGGCGGTCAGCCCCCCGGCGGTCACGCCATTCGCGAACAGCGTCGCCCAGGGGCCGGTGAGTTGGTCGGCGAGGATCGCTCCCTCTTGGAAGCCGACCCCGATCCAGAACGAGAGCCCGACGATGACCGCCTTCCGAACATCCATCCCGTCTCGAGCCACCACCTGCATTCCGACCGTGAACAGGACGCCGAAGAGCGCGATGAGGTAGGCGCCGACCACCGCGCCGGGGATCGCCTGCAAGATCGCCACCGCCTTGGGGATGAACGCGAACCCGCAGAGGATGAGGCCGACCCAGATGCCGACCCGGCGGGCGGCGACGCCGGTCATCTCGATCACCGAAGCGCTCGCCGAATAGGGCATGTTCGGGACCGTTCCGGCAATCCCGCAGAGCAGGTTGCCGGCGCCGCCGGCGGTGATCGTCCCCTGGACGACGCGGTAGTCGGGCGCCCGCGGCTCTCTCCACGAAACGCTCTGGATGGCGACGGACTCTCCGATGGTCTTGGCGGAGGTCACGAGCATCACGAACCAGAACGCGGGCAGGAGCCCCCAGAATGCCGCGCCGAAACCCACATCGAAGCCGGGCCATCCTGAGACCGGAACCGCCATCCATTCGGCCGCGAGCACAAGTTCGAACTGGTACAAGCCGACAAGGAGACCGGTAAGCGATCCGGCCACCACCCCGACCAGCGGCGCCCAGGGCCGCACGGCTGTGCTTCCCCGCAAGAGGATACCGGCGATCGAGAGCAGCGCGACCGCTAAGCAGACGGGCGCTGCGGCCGGATGGGTCCCCGGAGGCGCTTCGTCGAGCAGCGCGAAGGCGATCGGCATGACATTCACGCTGATCAGCATGACGATGGTTCCGCAGACCGCCGGGGTCAGGACACGCCGGAACCACGAGATGCGCGGGGCCAGCGCGAGCTGGAACAGCGCGCAGGAGACGACCAGGGTGGCGAGCAGCGCGGGTCCCCCCGCCGTGAGAGCGGCGACCGAGACCGCGATGAACGCTCCCGAACTGCCCATCAGCACGATGTGCCCGGCGCCGAGCCGGCCGACCCGCGCCGCCTGCAGGATCGTGGTCAACCCGCTCACCGCGAGCGCGCAGAACACCGCCCAGGAAACGTAAGGCTCGCCGATGTTCGAGGCGCGGGTTACGAGGACCGGAACGAGAACGATTCCGACGATGGAGATCATCGCGGTCTGGAGCCCGAGTCCGATCGCGAGCGACAGCGGTGGGCGCTCGTCGGGCTGGTAGCGGATCCCGTCCCGCCGCCCGGCGACTTCCCCCGTCATTCCCGTCAGGTCTCCCGGGTTCGCAGTGGGCTAACAGCCTGTGGATAAAGTGACGTGAGCGCCGAGGCCCCCACCGGGAGAACTGGCGGTGAGGCGCCCGGCTGACAAGGCGCGTGAGGGAGGAATACCGAGTGTATTTCGACCGAAACGCAACGCAGAGCGACGCGAAGCGCCAGTTCTCCCGGTGGGGGGGCGGTTCAGCCGGGAGGCATCGCCGGTCGAACGCCGCGTGACTTTGTCCACAGGTTGCTAAGGAGTGGCCTCGACGCTTACGGCGGGGCAGGCGGACGCGGCGAAAACGGAGGGTCTGTCGGCCAAGACTGGGGATTCTGACGGATCACGCAGATGAATGGAGATCCACGCGCACCGGCAGCTCCGGCGGGCTCGTATTTCCAACCCGCCTGACGGTCCGGGCTGAAAAGGGAGCGCCGCTCTCCAGACTCAGACGGACTGTTGCTTACACTCTCCCGCGCTGTCCGGCCCACCCTCCATGAAATTCCGAATGCGCGACCTTGCCGGGATGGCCGACATGCAGGAATGCGAAGCCATCCAGAAGGAGGTCTGGGGCTTTTTCGAACTCGATGTGGTGCCTGCCGGCCTCTTCGCGGTCATGGTCCACTACGGCGCCATCTCGGTCGGCGCCTTCGTCGGCGAGCGGATGGCGGGTTTCGTCAGCGGCTTTCCCGGGTTCGGACGCGGCGAGGCGTTTCACCATTCCCACATGCTCGCGGTGCGGCCCGAGTTCCAGGGCCGCGGGATCGGGCTCGCCCTCAAGTGGGCGCAGGCCGACCGGGTGCTCGCCCAGGGCCTTCGTCGGATCAACTGGACCTTCGATCCACTGCAGGCGCGGAACGCGAACCTCAACATCAACCACCTCGGCGCCGTTTCGTCCGTTTACCGCCTGAATGTGTACGGCGAGAGCCAGAGCCCGCTGCACGGCGGTATCCCGACGGATCGGCTGGAGCCGGAGTGGCGCGTCGGATCGGGGCGCGTCGAGCGCGCCCGGCGGGGCGAGTTGATCCCGCCCGCCGGGATTCCCGATCTGCCCCGGATCAACCGGATCTCGTTCCGTCCCGACGGTCTCCCCGAGAGCGACGATCCGGAGCAACCCCCCGATGACGAGGTCCTGCTCTTCGTTCCCGAGGACCTCAACGCGATCATGGCCAATGACCTCGCGCTCGCCATGGATTGGCGGCTGAAGTGCCGCGCTGCATTCACCGCGCTCTTCGAGCAGGGCTACGAGGTCTCGGGCTTCCACCGCGGCGGTCGGGAGGCGGCCTACCGCTTGCGCCGGCGTTCTCACTGAGCGGAGACCGGAGATTCGGGCTTTCGCACGGGCGTATCATGGCCGAGCGATCGGTGCCCCCGCTCGGATCCACACGGAGGCAACGAGGAGGCCGGCCGCGAAGGTGCGGGTACTGAGCAATCCGAGAGTCCGCGGATACGAAGACGCCGTGAGAGTGGTGCGCAAGGAACTGGCGTCGCGCTACGGCTTTATGGATCTATGGCTGTTCTTCCCTGACGCTGATCAGGCCAGACCGCACGCCATGCAAGAGCTGGAGGAGGGTCTCAAGGCGCGGGGAGTCTCACTACTGTGTTGCCCTGCCGTTCCCGAGGTCGAGGTGTATGCCTGTGTGGCGTATCGCCAGGAAATTCGGATTCCGTGGCGCGATTTGCGCGTCCATCCGAGAATGAAGGAGACTTTTTTCGACGAGGTGCTCGAGAAGCATGGCGATCCGCGCCAACCGGGTGGCGGAAGGCGGGACATGGCTGAGCGGTCGCTGGCGTCGCGGCGAGCGTTCTTCCAGCTCTGTCCGGAAATCGCTCAACTGCGGGAGCGGATTGCAGCTCATCTGGACGGCTGATCAGGCGCCTCTTTGGACCGAACGGCCCGCGTCCAGCGGGGCGGGCGCTTTTGGAGGAAGGCGCGCATCCCTTCCTGGGCATCCGGCTCGACTGCGTTGGCGCAGATCACCTCGGACATCGCCCGGTAGGCGTCCTCCACAGAGAGTTCCGCCTGCCGGTGGAAGGCGCGTTTTCCGAGAGCGACCACAGCGGGGCTCGCTTCGGCGATCCGCTCGGCGAACGCTTGGCTGGCCTGTTCGAGTTCGGCTTCGGGGGTGACGCGGTTCACGAGTCCCCATTCGAGGGCGGTTCTCGCGTCCACGAAGTCTCCGGTAAGAAGCATCTCCATCGCGCGTTTGCGGCCGACAGAGCGGCTCACCGGAACCATCGGGGTGGAGCAGAAGAGCCCGATGCGGACGCCCGGGGTGGCGAAGCGAGCGGTCTCGGCGGCGACCGCCAGATCGCAGTTGGCGACGAGCTCGCAGCCGGCGGCGGTGGCGATGCCGCGCACCTCAGCGATCACCGGTTGCGGGAGGGCGCGGATGGTCTCCATCAGTTCGGAGGCGGCGGCGAAGACCCGGCGCTGCTCCGCAAGATCCTGCCCCACCATCTCGGCGAGGTAGTGGCCGGCGGAGAAGGCGGGTCCGGCGCCGGCCAGCACGATGGCCCGCGTCTCTTCCGCGGCGCTCGCCTCCCGCAGCCCTTCGGCAACGCGTTTCATCATGGCGACGGAGAGCGCATTGCGCTTCTCCGGCCAGCGCATTTCGACCCGGGCGGCGGGTCCCCGGCGGACGATTCCGACCTCAGCTTCCGGCATCGGAGCTCCCGCTGCCCAAGAAGGGCTCCACCTGTTCAGGTCGCGCCGGCGCCGTGAGCAGACTGCCGACGACCAGCCCCGAAATGGAGGCCGCCGCGGCGGGATAGATCACGTAGTCATAGTCGGTGGGAAGGAAGAGAACCCTCTCGACTCCGGCGGAGTTCAGCACCCCGAAGATGAGGGTGGTCACGATCCCGGCCGAGATGGAAATGACCCCGCCCGCCGGGCTCGCCCGTCGCCACAGGAACGCCGCCAGCAGAGCGGGGGTCACCGCGGCCCCCACCATGGTGTAGGCGTAAAGCGCCATATCCAGGATGCTCTCGAAGCGGGTGGTGATGACGAGCGCGACCGCGGAGAGTCCCACCATGGCGAAGCGCTGGAACCGGATCACCGTTCGCGAGTCCGCGTCCGGACGCACGAAGCGCTGGTAGATGTCACGCGCCATCCCGGTGGAGGGCACGAGCAGGAAGGTGGTCGCCGTGGAGAAGATGATGGCGACGGCGCCGGCGAGGAGGAGGCAGCCGGCGAACACGGGCAGCCTCTGCCGCGCGAACTCGAGGAGCACCGTTTCGGTGGCCCGGGCGTCGAACCCTTCCGCCGTCCGGAAGGCGGGATCGTTCCAGTAGCCGGCGGCGGCGAAGACCGCGGTGGCGTCGATCAGGACTTCGATCAGGATGACTCCCACGATCATCCCGACCACCGCCTTGCGGGCTGCGGCCCCGGACCGGGCCGCGTAGAACTTCTGGTACATGCCGCTCTCTCCCAGCAGGAGGAGCATGGTGGGCAGGAAGAGACCGATGGCCGCCGAGAGACCGAGCCGGCCGGTGAGAGTGAAGTGCGTCTCCGGAAGGACGCTGGTCAGGCCCTCGACGCCTCCCGCGCCGGCGAAGGCGAGTGGCGCGGCGATCAGGATGCTGACGATGATGATGACGCCGTTCACCACGTCGAGGCTGATCACGGAGATCATCCCGGCGCTCACCGCGAACAAGGTGACCAGCACCGCGACGATGGCCATCCCCACCTGCGGATCGAGTCCGGGAAAGAGGATGGCGAGCAGCCGACCGCCACCCACGAACTGGTACCCGGCGATCGTGAGATAGGCGATCGCGATCGCAGCGGTCCCGAGGAGGCGTGCCGCGGGGTGGTAGCGGCGCTCCAACAAGTCGGGAACGGTGTATTCCGCGATACGCCGAACCCGGGCCGCGAGAAAGAAGACCACCGCGATTCCGACCCAGGCGCCTGCGCTCATCCAGAGGGCGGAGAATCCTTCCCTGAAAGCCCTGCCGGCGCCCCCGAAGAGGCTCCCGGACCCGATCCAGGTGCAGATGAGGGTTCCGACCAGGATCTGCCAGGGGACCGAGCGCCCCGCGACCATGAAGTCGTCCTGGGTAGTGACGCTGCGCGCCCGCCGGAGCGCGATGAACACCAGCAGGCCGAGATAGCCAAGGACCGTGACTACGTAGATCACGTTTCGATCCTATCCCAGCGCCCGGCGGGCGGTCTCAGCGGCTGTGCGCCAACGAAGCCATGAGCACCCGGGGGATTCCGGCTAGGTCTGCCCGGGTCTCCACCCCTCCGAACCGGGCGTTCGAGAGGATGGTCGTAGCTGCCTCGCGTTGGCCGGCGCCGAGTTCGACCAGCAGCGCACCCCCGGGGCGCAGGACGGTGGCAGCCATCGGAGCCAACCGGCGGAGTGGATCCAGCCCGTCCGGGCCGCCGGCGAGCGCGCCCTGCGGTTCATGGTCCCGCACTTCGGGTTCGAGCCGGTCGATTTCGGCGTCGGGAATGTAGGGAAGGTTCGCCACCACGGCGTCCAGCGTCGCGGGCCCGGTGGAAGCCAACAGATCGCTGGCGACCAGGCGGACTCTCTCCTGCAGCCCGCACCGGCGGATGTTCTCGGCCGCCAGGCGGAGTGCTGCCGGAGCATTGTCAAGGGCGAGGACGCGCGCGCCGGGTAGGCGGGAGGCGAGTGCAAGGGCGACGGCTCCCGAGCCGCAACCCACGTCGGCGATGCGGAGCGGTGCGCCACCGCCCCCGCCAAATCGCGCGAGGGCCGCCTCCACGAGGGTTTCGGTATCCGGGCGGGGGATCAGCGCTCCGGGGCCGACTGAAAGGGTGAGACCAAAGAACTCGACCTCGCCGACGAGATGCTGGAGCGGCCGTCGGGTCGTCCGCTCGTCGATCAACTTCTTGAAGGCGTCCCTTACCGGAGGAGGGAGCGCATCTCCCGCCCGCGCGATCAGTTCAGCAGCCGACCACTCGGCGGCGGTGCGAAGCAGGAGCCCGGCGTCAAAGTCCGCAGACGCCACGCCAGCCGCGGCGAGCCGCTCCGAACCCTTCCGGAGCGCCGCTTGGACCGTCGCTTCGCTCAGAGGTTCAGCGCCTTCAGACGGTCCGACTGCTCGCGGGCGTGGAGCGGCTCGATCAGGGGATCGAGCTCTCCTCCCAACACGTTCGGGAGGGAATGCAGGGTAAGGGCGATCCGGTGGTCCGTGATCCGGTTTTCCTTGAAGTTATAGGTCCGGATCTTCTCGCTACGGTCCCCGCGGCCCACCTGTCCACGCCGCGCCGCGGCCACCTGGTCCTGCTGCTCCTGGCGCGCCAGTTCGAGAAGCCGGGACTTCAGCACGCGAAGCGCCTTTGCCTTGTTCTTGATCTGGGACTTCTCGTCCTGGCAACTGACTACGAGGCCGGACGGCAGGTGCGTGATGCGTACCGCAGAGTAGGTGGTGTTCACGCTCTGGCCCCCCGGGCCGGAGGAACAGAATGTATCCACGCGCAGATCCTTGGGGTCGATCTGAATCTCGACGTCCTCCGCCTCCGGGAGCACCGCCACGGTCACCGCGGAGGTGTGGATCCGTCCCGACGCTTCGGTGGCCGGCACGCGCTGCACCCGGTGCACCCCGCTCTCGAACTTCAGTCGGCTGAAAGCGCCCTTGCCTTCGATCACCGAGACGATTTCCTTGATGCCGCCGACGGGGGATTCCTGGCTGGAGACCACGTCCACCCGGAATCCGTTGGACCGCGCGTATTGCTCGTACATCCGGAAGACTTCGCGGGCGAAGAGGGCCGCTTCCTCTCCGCCGGTACCGGCGCGCACCTCCAGCAGGACGTTGCGGTCGTCGTTCGGATCCTTGGGAAGCAGCCGGCGACGAATTTCGCCGGCGACCCGATCCAGTTCGTCGCGGGTCTCGGCCGCTTCTTCGGCCGCCAGTTCGGCCATTTCGGGGTCCGAGTCCTTTTCCATCTCGATCGCTTCTTCGAGCCGGTCGCTGAGTTCCCGGTGGCGTCCTCCGGCCTCCATCAGGGGTTCCAGTTCGGAATGAACGGAGGAGAGGCGCCTGAGCTCCGCGTGATCCGCGAGGACCCCTGGACTTGCGAGCCGCTCGGTCACCTTGCGGTACCGCTGTTCGGCGGCAGCGAGGGCGGCTTCGATTCCCGCGCCGGCGGTTCCGGTACCGGACGCGGTCTTGGTGGTCATGGCGATTTCTCGGTTGATTGTCGTGTTGTCGGGGGTGGCAAAGCGCCCGGCGCCTCGGTTCGGGCCCCGAAACGGGACAGGCACCATGGTAGCGGCCCGCGGGGCAGCAGGACTCCCGACCAGCGGGCGCTCCTTTCCATGACGCTCCCGGAGTGGGAACCTGGAAACCGGTCCGGCTGCGAATGCAGGCCGGGGAGGCTTCTACTGCGCGACGCTCGCCTGCGCTGCCCGCCGCGAACGAACTTCGCCGTACTTCTGGCGGAATCGTTCCACCCGTCCGGTCGAGTCCACGATCCGATGCTTGCCGGTGAAGAACGGATGGCAGGCGGAACAGATTTCGAGCCGCAGATCACTGTCCCGGGTGGAGCGGGTCACGAAACTGGTGCCGCAGGCACAGGTAACCGTGATTTCCTTGTACTCGGGGTGGATGCCGGGGCGCATTTGAAGGGCGCGAATACTAGCAGCCTGTGAACAAAGTCGTGCGGCCCAGTTGCTGTGAAAATGCAGTCCACTGGACGCCGAGAGCCGGGATGGCGCGTGGGTCAGGGAGCCCCCACCGGGAGAACTGGGCCGACCTTCTGGTCGGCACAGCGGCCCGTGGGGCCGCGGGCGGTTCATTGCCGTCCGCCTTCACGGGGCGCAGGCACGGAGCCCGCAGGCTGCGAACGGTGTCTGCCATTCCAATGTACGGATCACGCCGAACGCTGGGATTCCCGCCGAGAAGGGACCACCTCGGAACTGGGGGTCCTTCCCGCCGCCCGCCTTCGGCGGGCTGTGCCGGGCCCCACCGGGAGCACTGCCCAGAGGTCGGCGTTCCCGTGCCTGCGCCAAGTCGCGCGGCAGCGGTCAGTCGGAGTTCGTCATTGCCCGCAGGAACTCCGCGTTTGATGCCGTCTGTCCCATTCTCTCGATGACGAGCGCCATCGCTTCCACCGCGTCCAGCGACGCGAGCACCCTTCGGAGTACGACCATCCGCTGCAGCGCCCCGGGGGAAAGCAGCAACTCTTCCCGCCGCGTTCCGCTCTGATGCAGGTCGATCGCGGGGAAGAGGCGCTGCTCGAGAAGCCGCTGGTCAAGGTGGATCTCCATGTTGCCGGTGCCCTTGAACTCCTCATACACGAGATCGTCGAGACGGCTGCCGGTGTCCACCAGCGCGGTGGCCAGGATGGTGAGGGAGCCTCCGTCTTCGATGTTCCGGGCGGCGCCGAAGAACTTCTTCGGATACTGAATGGCGGTCGCGTCCATGCCTCCGGAAAGAAGCCGGCCCTGGGCGGAGGCCTTGGTGTGGTTGTAGGCCCGCGCCAATCGGGTCAGGGAGTCGAGCAGGATGACCACGTCCTTGCCCAACTCGACCCGGCGCTTGGCCCGGTCGAGGGCCGCTTCGGCGACCTGGATGTGGCGGATGCCTCGTTCGTCGAAGGTCGAACTCAGGATTTCCCCGCGGACGTTGTTGACCATGTCGGAGACTTCCTCCGGCCGCTCGTCCACGAGGAGCACGAGCAGCTCGACATCGGGGTGGTTCTTCTGAATTCCGTTGGCGATGGACTGCAGCAGAACCGTCTTTCCGGCGCGCGGAGGAGCCACGATCAGTCCACGCTGTCCGGCTCCGATGGGAGCCACGAGGTCCACCACCCTGGCGGCCAGATCCCCGGAGTCGTTCTCGAGGCGGATCATGTGGTCCGGATGGAGCGGCGTGAGCGCCTCGAATTCCGGGCGGTCCGGGTCTTCCACCGCCGGCTCGCCGTTCACCATTTCGAGGTCTCGTAGTCCGAAATACCGTTCCCCGCGCCGCGGCCTGCGGATATCCCCGAGCAGCATGTCGCCGTTTCTGAGGTTGAAGCGCCGAATCTGCGTGGGCGAGACGTAGACGTCGTTGGGGCCGGGCAAATAGGAATTGATGGGCGAGCGGAGGAACCCGAATCCCTCTACCAGGCGGTGAAGGGTCCCCTGGGCCACGACCCGTCCCCCCTGGCTCGTGTGGGCGCCGAGGACTCGGTAGAGGAGATCCTGCCGGGTCAGGGCGTCGGGGGTTTCGATCCCGAGTTCCGCCGCGACCTGCTGCAGTTCCTGCGGACTCATCCGGGCGAGTTCCGCCGTGTAGAGCACCGGGCCCGACGGGGGCGGCGTCTTCTCGAGCACCCGGGGACCGGCCCGGAATACCTTGCGGGAACGACGCCGGATCGTGCCGGCGCCTGAACTCAGCGCCACGCCTCCACTCGTTCGGCGATCAATTGGCGGATCTTGCCGACTCCTTGCCGGCCGGGATCGCGCGGTCGTTTGCCGCTGGAAACGGTCGAACAGGGAATCACCGGGAGACGTCCGTCACCGCCGAAGGCCTCGGAAAGCTGCCGGAGCCTCGATGCGGCCTGGGCGCTCTTGAGTTTGTCCATCTTGGTTGCCACGACCGCCACCGGGCGTTCGCTGGAGCCGAGCAGTTCCAGCACTCTGAGGTCGCTCTCCAGCGGATCGCGCCGCGCATCGACAAGGAGCAAATTCAGCACGAGACTCTCCCGGCCGGTCAGATAGGAGAGCACCAGATCCTCCCAGCCGGCGCGCAGCGCCTCGGGCGCTCGCGCGTAGCCGTAGCCCGGAAGATCCACGAGCCGGTGACTCCCACCGACTTCAAAGAAGTTGACCATCCGGGTACGGCCGGGTGTCTTGGAAACGTGAGCCAGACCCCGCTGGCCAACCAGCCGGTTCAGAAGACTCGACTTCCCGACGTTCGATCTCCCGATAAACGCCACCTCGGGAAGGGCGGGGGGCGGAAAACCCGCCCGGGTGACGGCGCTGGTAGTGAACACGGCGCGATCGCGGGGCGCTTTCGGCATGGGTCAGAAAGAGGAAGGCGGGCCCGGCGGCCCGAGACCGGGCTCAGCCGGCCTTTTGGGAAAGGACGGTTACCGGATCGGCTTGTCCGGTTACGAATTCCCTGGTGATCACGACCTCGCGTACCTGTTTTCGAGAGGGGAGGTCATACATGAGATCCAGCATCAGGTTCTCGATGATCATACGGAGGCCCCGGGCTCCGAGGTCGCGCTGGGAGGCCTGGGCGGCAACTGCGTCCAGAGCTTCGGCGGTGAACGTCAACTCGACTCCCTCGTCGCGCAGAAGCGTCTGGTATTGCTTCACGATAGCGTTTTTGGGCTCGGTCATGATCCGGATCAGTTCCGGCTCGCCGAGATTGTGGAGGGTCGCGACAACCGGCAGCCGACCGACGAATTCGGGGATCAATCCGTAGCGGATCAGATCGGACGGTTGCTGCTGATCGAGCGTGGCCGCTCGCCGGGCCTTGGCGCTTTCCGGTACCTCGGCGGCGAAACCGAGTGCCTTGGTCCCGACCCGGCGCTCGATGATCGATTCAAGACCCACGAAAGCGCCGCCACAGATGAACAGGATGTTTGTCGTGTCCACCTGGTGGAACTCCTGGTGCGGATGCTTGCGCCCTCCCTGGGGAGGAACGCTGGCGAGCGTGCCTTCGACAATCTTCAAAAGGGCCTGTTGGACGCCCTCTCCCGAGACATCGCGGGTGATCGAGGGGTTTTCATCCTTGCGGCAGACCTTGTCGATCTCGTCCACATAGATGATGCCCTCCTGAGCGCGGGCGATGTCGCCGTCCGCGGCCTGCAGCAGCTTCAGGATGATGTTCTCCACATCTTCCCCGACATATCCCGCTTCCGTGAGCGTGGTGGCGTCCACGATCGTGAACGGGACCTCCAGAATGCGGGCGAGTGTCTGCGCGAGCAGGGTCTTGCCGGTGCCGGTCTCGCCGAGCAGCAGCACGTTGCTCTTGCTCAGTTCGACGGATTCCGGCTTTTGTGCGGTGTCCCGGGTTAGCCGAATCCGCTTGTAGTGGTTGTAGACCGCGACCGCCAGCTTCTTCTTCGCCTCTTCCTGCCCGACCACGTACTCGTCCAGCCGGTTCTTGATTTCGCTCGGCGTGAGGTGGTGCTTGCTGTCCGGTCCCGGGGTTGCCGCCTTGCCCTTGTCCGCGATGATGTCGTTGCAGATTGCGACGCACTCATCGCAGATGAAGATGCGGTCAGGTCCGGCGATCAGCTTGCCGACCGCGCCCTGCTGCTTGTTGCAGAACGAGCAACTCAGGCTGTCGGCGGGGCCGCCGTTTCGGCTCTTTCCCTTCCCAGGCACGCGCGGCCATTGTAGCGGGGCCTGGGAGTCCCCACCGGGAGAACTGGGCCACGTTCCAAGCCATCCCCGCGCCTCTTCCGCTGCCCGGCGGCGTAGGGGTGCCTGTGCCTGGTGGGGTACGTGCCGAGAGGTGCGCGATCACGGAACTGGGAAGTACCCCGTCTCGCCCCGCTGCGCGGGGCGGTGCCGGTGTGAACACCGGCGTCCCCTGGCCGGCGCGGCATCCAGGGCGGGGGAGGGGGCGGCACTCACGTTGGTATAGCGCGGTGTCATCGGCGCTGGTTTCGCGCTCCCGCGCGATGCCGGCCGGAGGCCGGCGTTCCAAGCCGTCCCCGCGCTTCTTCCGGTCGGGGCTCCCCAACCGGTGTTCCGGATCCGGTCCTGCCGTACCAGCCTGTGGTGAAACCCGCGTGAGCGCCGAGGTGCGGGAAGCGCCCGGCTGACAAGGCGCGTGAGGGGAGGAATACCGAGTGTATTTCGACCGAAACGCAACGCAGAACACCAGTTCTCCCGGTGGGGGGGCGAAGCGGAGTGGTTCAGCCGGGATGCAGCCCGCGCCGAACGCCGCGTGGGTTTTGCCACAGGCTGGTACACCCCGCCTGGCATCCGAGCCGGGACAGTTCCCGGGTCGAATCAGTCTTGGCGTTCGGCTTCTGATTCCGCTTCCGGCCGGAAGCTGGTGTCCGGAAGGTACCGGATGAGCCACTGCTCCGTCTGCGACAGAACGCCCGCGAGTTTCGCGGTGATTTCCATTGCACCCTGCGGGCCGAGAGCGCGGGCGAGCGGCGACCCCTGGTCGAGCGCGGCGAAGTTCCCGACATGAAAGAAGTGGACATACCCACTGTCACCGCCGAGAGTCAGCGCGCCCGAGGAGTGATGCATGTCCGCTTCCTTGAAATGCGGCAGTACGTCCTCGGCCATGACCCGCAGGTAGTCCTGTTCACGGCCGGGGACGACGGAGACCAACTGGACCAGCGTCAGGGCCGGGTCCTCGTCGTCAGGGAGCGGGTTGTCGAGTTCGGACGTCGTCCGGAGCGCATAGGTCCGGTGGCTGGTCACGGTCCGCTGGATGCGGTTCTCGATGCTCGCGCGGGCCGGATCAGGGCGCCCGGCCCGATCGAGCCGCGCGAAGTTGGCGAGCGGCGTCATGATCACAAAGCGGTAGGTATCGCCAAACGCCGCGGTCCGGCTGACGCTGCGCCACGGCACGTCCGCCGCTTTCTCGAGGGCCGACAGCTCGCGCTGCGCCGCCAGGAACTCGTCCACCTGGCCGGGTTTCACCCCGACGAGGGTCATTTCCATCCAGGGCGCCGCTTCCGGCGCATCCTGCGCCGGGGCCGCCGCCGGAAGGGCGCCGGCCAGCAGAAGCGCGGCCGGCGCCCAGCGCCCTGCCTTGGCGGCTAGGGCTGCTAACACGATACGCAGTTGTGGTTGTTCTTCGAGCCCAGGCTCTCCAGCAACGCCACGGTCGCGGGAATCGGCGACACCCGCTGTACCGGACCATTCGCCATGTCAGCCGTCGTCTGGCCGCGTCGGCTCACGGCGGTGACATCTCCTCCATTCTCGATCAGGTAGAGGATGAGTTCGTTGTCGCCGCGGGCGGCCGCGTGGTGGAGGGCGTTGTAGCCGTTGAAGTCCCGCTGGTTGATGTCGGCGCCCAGTTCGGCCAGGTACTGGACCGTCGCCAACCAGGCGTCCTGCACGTGACGATGCGCATTCCCCGCGAATCCCTCGCCGTAGCCAACCCCCGAGGCGGCGTGGATCGGATACACCCCCGGATCCCCGGCCTTGTACGGCGGGAGGCCCGACGGGTCAGGGCCCATCGCGGTCAGATCCGTTGGGACCCACAGACCGGGCGCGGCCGGCAGCACCGAGAGGGCAGTGGGTTTGTTGTTCTCGGCAGTCGTCCCACCCCGGCGGCGGCGGGGCGCGGGCGCCGTGGTCGGAATGTTCGGATCGGCGCCGTGTTCCGCCAGCAGGCGCATCGCCGGCACGTCGGTCGCGTAGGCGGCCCGCCAGAACGCGGTTGCGCCCGCGGTGTTCACGAGCCCGCAGTTGGCGTTGCCGCAGCCGCTATAGACCATGTACCAGGGATGCTTCTTGATCCGAACGTTCGGGTCCGCGCCGGCATCGAGTAGCGCCCGCATCACGTCCAGATAGTTCGCCTGCTGGAAACCGTGCTCCTGCGGTTGCGGAAACCGCGTCCGGGGCTGCCACTCGGCGTTGACGGCGGCCCATAGCGGGGTCACGCCATTCCCGCTGTCCGCGATATTGGGATCGGCGCCGCGCTCGAGGAGCAGGAGCGCCAGATCGAACTGTCCATTGATCGTGGCCATCAGCAGCGGGCTGGTGCCGTCCCCTTCCGAGACCTGATTGATGTCGGCGTCGCCGTCGAGGAGCGCCGTCGCGGCGTCGTGGTACCCCTGCCGAACCGCGTGCAGCAGAGCCGTCATGCCGCCCTTGGCCTCCAGCTGCGGCCGGCGGAACCGGGCGAACGGGTCGTCGTCCTCACTGTCATCTTCGGGGGCCTCCCCGGACAGGTAGAGCTCGCGAGCCGCGAGCACTGCCGCCTGCACCTGGCTGGAAGTCGGTTCGGAGTCCCCTGCTGCGAACGCCTCCAGCACCGCTCGTTGCCGCTTCTTGGCCGCCTCGGCCAACTCGTAATCGGCCACCAGGTCCACCTTCTTTGCAGTGGCCGCCGGGTCCGCTCCGCGCGCCAGCAGCGTCCGGATCGCATCCACGCGGTTGCGCGACGCCGCGAAGATCAGCGGCGTCTGTCCCCACGTCTTCTCCCGGGCGTCCACCGCGGCCCCGTGGTCGATCAGCGCGGTGATCGCCGCGACGCTCCCGGAATTGGCGGCAAGGTGCAGCGGCGTCGCTCCGCTGGTGCTCGTGGCGGTCGCCGTGTCGGATCCCGCCGCGAGTAGCAATTCGACGACTTCCGCCTGGCCGGCGGCGCTCGCCACATGCAGCGGCATGTAGTTCCCGATGCGGGTGACCGCGTCCACGGTGGCGCCGCTCTGCAGCAGCGTTTCGACGAGTTCCGTGTCACCCCGCTCGGCAGCCCAGTGCAGGGCCGACATGCCGTCTCCGTGGGCGGCGTTGGCGTCCTCGCCCTGGGCAAGCAGGGCCCGTACCGCAGCGAGGTCACCGAGGCGCGCGGCATCGGCGACCGGGGCCGCCACGGGCGGCGCCGAGATCGCGCCGCCGGCTATCAGCAGCGTTGCGGCGACGGCGCACAGACGACTTGAAGTTCCTTTCAGGCGCACTGGCTTTCTCCCTTGTCTTTCCCGCGGTCCGCGAGGTCCGGACGGCTAGTCGGTGTCCATCGGCGACGCCGACACCGGAAGGGTGCCGTTGCTGTCGCCGAAGGAATCCATCTCGAGGCCCAGCGACTGCATCAGCGCGAGCATCGCGTTCGCCATCGGCGTCTCGTCCGGCGCCTTCACATGAAGGTTGCCGGTGAGATGCCCGTTGGCCCGACCCAGGATGACCAGCGGCGCGCGCCGGTGGTTGTGGATGTTGGCGTCGGCCATCGGCGAACCCCAGATGATCGCCGTCTTGTCGAGCAGGGAAACGCCGCCTTCCGTGGTGTTGTTGAGCTGCTCGAGGAAGTAGGGGAGCTGGCCAATGCGGTACTGGCAGATCGTATTGAAGTCCATGATCCGCTCTTCGTTGTTCCCGTGGTGCGAGGCGGGATGGAAGGGCCGGTTGGTACCGCTCTCCGGGAAAGAGCGGTTCTGGGCATCGCGCCCCGTCTTGAACGAGATCACCCGGGTCATGTCGGTCTCCAGCGCGAGTACCTGGAGATCGAACATGAGTTGCATGTGCTCCGAGAAAGAGTCGGGCACACCGGGTGGGGCGTCAGGCAACGCCCGCGCCTCCCCGCTCTCGTTGTGGCCCTCGACCATCTGGATGCGCCGTTCGACCTCGCGGACGTGGTCGAGGTAGCGATCCATCCGGAGGCGGTCCAGATTGCCGAGTTGGTTGCGGACCTCGGCCACGTCGCTGAGGATCCAGTCGAGGATGCTGCGGCGGGTGGCCCGGCGCTCGGTGCGCTCCTCGGGAGTGCTGCCCGCCCCGAAGAGCATCTCGAATGCGATGCGCGGGTCGCGGATCATCGGCAGCGGGTCGTTCGGCGACGCCCAACTGATCGAGTCGGTATAGGCGCAGGAGTAGTTGTAGGTGCAGCCGCCGGCCTGATCCAGGTTCTCGATGCAGAGCTGCAGTGACGGCATCGGCGTGGCCTGGCCAAACTGCTGCGCGTAGGACTGGTCGAGCGAGGTTCCGCACCAGATGTCGGACCCCTGCGTCTGCTTCGGATGGGACTGGGTCAGGAAGACCGCGGAGGACCGGAAGTGGTCTCCGCCGATCTCCGGCCCGGTGAACGCCTCGGCCATCCGCACGTCGGTGTTGCTGACGATCGTCAGGTAGTCCTGGAACGGCTCCAGAGGCTTCAGTGCGTTTTCGGGCAACAGCTCGAAGTCGCGCCCCTCCGTGGCCGGCGCGAACAGATGACGGCTGGCGCCCCATTCGTTGCAGCCGGGCAGCCCGTGCACCTCCTCGATGCAGACGAGGCGCGTCACATCCCTGGCTTCCGCCGCCGCCGCGACGTTGCGGCCCGACCGGCCGGCCGGCGCCATCGCATCCAGGAACGGGAGGGCGACAGAGGCCCCAATGCCACGCAGGACTGTCCTGCGGGGCAGGTGCTTTCCGGTAATCAAAGACATGATCTACTCCTCATTTGCTGCAACTGTGTCGAGCGCGCGTTCGGTTGCCCGCTTGCGCTGGAAGGCGTCGCTTCGGACGACGCCCATGATGAACGAGGCCATGCGGTAATCGTTTGCCTCGGCTTCTCGGGTGATGGTGCGGATGGTCGGCTGATCAAAGGCCTCGATCGGCCGGCCGACCGCGAAGGCCAACAGGTTCTCGGTGAAGGTGCGCGTCAGCGGAATGGGCCGCACCAGCAGGGCGTCCACCAGTTCACTCGGCGAGGAAACCGGCGTGCCGTCGTAGAAGTCGCCGAGCGTATCCAGCGGGGCGCCGTTTTCGCGCAGGCGCCACTTGCCCGTAACGTCGAAGTTATCGAGGGCGAGGCCGATCGGATCGATCAGCCGGTGGCAGGAATTGCAGCTCGGGTTCGCCGCATGCATCTCCAGCCGCTCGCGGGTGGTCAGCCGCCGCCCCTCGTTCACTTCTTCGATGTCCTCGAGCGCGGGGATGTCGGGCGGCGGTGGGGGCGGCGGAGTGCCGAGCAGCACCTCCATCACCCACTTGCCGCGCAGCACCGGCGAGGTGCGGTTAGCGAGCGAGGTGAGTACCAGCACGCTCCCGTGGCCGAGGATCCCGCGGCGGGTATCGTCGGGGTAGCGGACGCGCCGGAAGTGCCGTCCGGCCACTCCCGGAAGGCCGTAGTGGCGCGCGAGCCGCTCGTTGACGAACGTGTAGTCAGCCTGGAAAAGGTCAAACAGGCTGCGGTCGTCCCGAACCAGATTGGCGAAGAACAACTCGGTCTCGCGCCGCATCGCCTGCGCCAGGTTCTCGTCGAAATTGGGGAAGAAATTCGGGTCGGGCCGGACTTTGTCCATGTCCTGCAGCCGGAACCACTGCGCGGCGAAGCGGCGGCCGAGCGCCGCGGCGCGCGGATCGGCAAGCATGCGCAGCGCCTGCCGGTCCAGTTCCTCCGGCGTCAGGAGGCCCTCGTTCGCCAGCGCCTGGAGCTCGTCGTCCGGGGGCGTCCCCCACAGGAAGAACGAGAGCCGCGAGGCGATATCCACGTCACCGAGCCGGTAACCCCGCTCCGGGGCGTCCAGCGGTTCCCGTTCCAGCCGCAACACGAAGTGCGGGCTCGCGAGCAGCGCCTCGAGCGCTGTTCGGACGCCGACCTCGAAGCCGCCGTCGGCCGCGCCCTCGTCGAAGAACCCGAGCAGGTCTTCGACCTCGCCGTCGCTGAGGCTCCGCCGGTAGGCCTCGCGGCCGAGCCGGGCGAGGATCCGGCCGGCGCAGGGCCGCGCCTCGCCGGGAGCGGTCGGACGGCAGGTGAAAACGCGGCGCCGGCTGGCCGTATCCGACAGGCCGGTCGGGTTGTAGGGGCCGGTGATGACGACGTCGCGGACGTGCGGGAGCGTCGTGATGCCCGCGCCGCCCGAGCCGCCTCCGGCGTACGACCAGACATGGGGGCGGATCAGGTCCTCGTAGGGCCCGTGCTGGCGCCGGATGAAAGCCGCGGCGACCCGCCGCGGCCCGGCCCGAACGAAGACGCGTCGGGTTTCGGTAACCGCGCTCCCCCGGCCGTCGGCGCCAACGATCCGGTTGGTGTCATAAGGCAGCAACGCGACCCGCTCAGCGTCGATCGAGACGTCGACGTCCTCGACGCGGGTGTTCGACCCGGAAGTGAAGGTCACCCCGAAGGTGTACTCGGCATCGACCGGGAACACGTGGTCCACCACCAGCCCGCCCCGGGTGCCGTAGGGAGCGCCCTCGACATGGTCCCAGGGATGCTGCGACAGGTACTGCGAGTTGGTGTACGTTGAATCCACCGCCTTCCCGCCTCGCTGGCCGACCGCGAGGCGGCTGATGGAGCTGGCCGCGTTCAGGTAGGCCTCCAGCAGCGTGGCCGAGAGCGTCTGGGCCTCGGCGATGTTGTCGAAGTTGTGGCTCACCGGATCGAGCGGCAGCCAGTTGCCGGCGTCCACCTCGAGCCCCAGCAGGTCGCGAATCGCCTGTTCGTACTCCGAGCGGTTGAGGCGCTGGAACGGCCGGTTCCCCGGGTCCGGAGCCAGTGCGGCGGCCTCGTCGAGGCGATACTCCAGCGTCTCGACCAGATTCAACAGCGCCTCGCTGCCCGTCCGCCGGGTGCCGGGTGGCGGCATCATGCCGGCCCGCAGTTTCCGGACCATCTCCTCGGCGACGTCGGCGCGCTCCGCCGCGTTCGTCACGTCGAACTCCTGAAGCGACAGGTTGCCGGTCCGGAGCCGATCGTTGTGGCACATCACGCAGGTGCTGCGCACCACGCGGTTCGCCCTGGCGTCGGACGGCGCGGTCTCCGCCACGCGCGGGGTCTCGGCGACGGAGGCGGGACCCGAAGCCGTTGCCTCAAGTGCAGCGCCCGCCACGAAGAGCAGGGCCGAGAGCCCCGTCCTGACGGCAGTTTGTGATTTCATGGGCGATCTGCGGATGGAATCCGGGCGTAGCAACGGCGCCGGTGTGACGAGTCAGTGTGCCCGTTTCGGGGTCAGGATGCAAGCGGCCGCGGACCCCAACCGGCGGGTTTTCCCGCCAACCTGCCACAGCTCCCGAATTCATCCAGCGAGCGCGCCGGCAAGGGCGAGTCCGCCGCCGCTAGCGGTGCTCGATGACGGAGTCCACGACCCCGTAGGCCTTCGCTTCCTCGGCGGTCATGTAGTGGTCCCGTTCGATGTCGCGCGCGATCTCTTCCGAGGAGCGACCGGTGTGGTGGGCGAGGATTTCCGTGAGGCGCGCGCGGACCCGCATGATCTCGTTGGCCTGGATCTGGATGTCCGTCGCCTGTCCCCGGGCGCCGCCGAGGGGCTGGTGGATCATGACGGTGGCGTTCGGCAGCGCGAATCGCTTTCCGTGCGCCCCGGCGGCGAGCAGAATCGCCCCCATGCTGGATGCCTGACCGAGGCAATAGGTGGTCACGTCCGGCCGGATGAACTGCAGGGTGTCGTAGATCGCGAGTCCGGCACTCACGGAGCCACCCGGGCAGTTGATGTAGAGGGAGACTTCCTTTTCCGGATCTTCTGACTCCAGGAACAGGAGTTGGGCGACCACGGTGTTCGCGAGCTCATCGCTGATCTGTTGCCCGATGAAGACGATGTTGTCCTTGAGCAGTCGGGAATAGATGTCGTAGGCACGTTCCCCACGGCCGGTCTGTTCGATTACGTGCGGAATCAGGATCTGGTCTCGAATCACGGCGTTGGTTCCTCTCGGTGTCGGTAGGTTCTCGAGGGTTGGGTCAGCATACGCGGTCGCTTGGTCAGAAATCGTCGCCCCCGAGGAACCGGGAAGCCCGGTTTCTCTCCTATTCCGGGGAAGCGGTCAACTCCGCGCGTTCTCTCAGGAAATCGATTGCTGCGTCCCGGCGGAGTTGGGTGCGGATACGTTCCAGCCGCCCGTCCTTCTCCATGGCGGCCCGAAACACGGCCGGGGCTTTGCCGGAGGCGGAGGCTTCCTGGTCCAGTCGCTCCTCGAGAGCTTCCTCGCTCGTTTCGATGCCTTGCTGGTCAGCCAGCGCGTCGACCAGGATCGTGGAAGCCACCGTCTTTTCGCACTCGGAGCGCAACGCGTCCAGATGCTTTTCGAGTTCGGAGCGCACCTGCTCGGTGGGCATTCCGCCCTGGACCATGCTGTTCGCGAGCATTCTCACCCGGTTATCCAGATCCCGTTCGACGAGTGGCTCGGGAGGTTCTACCGGATTCTTTTCACGGAGCGCCGCGACGAGTTGCTCCGCGACCTCCCGTCGTTCGTTCTGATCTGCCCGCCTGCGCAGCCGGTCCCGGATGTCCCCGCGCAGGGCCAGCAGCGACGCTGCCCCGAGTTCCCGCGCGAAGGCGTCGTCGAGAGGCGGGAGCACCGGCGTTCGCGCCTGTTTGATCGTGAAGGCGGCCCGGATCGAGCGTCCCGCTCGTTCCGGATCAGGAGACTCGTTTCCGAAATTGGCGGTCGCCACCACCGTGTCTCCTTCGGAGGCGCCCTGCAGCGCCTCGTGGAGTGCCGGGTGATAGGCGTCGCTTCCGACCCGCAAGGGCAGGTCCTCCGTTACGCGCGGCATCGCCGTCCGATCCGTCTCGACAAGGGTGGATTCCTTGAGTTCACCCATCACCAGATCGCCGTCCTGGAGGCCCCGACCCTCGATCGGTCCCGGTTGCGCCCGCTCCATCCGCAGATGCTCCAGGGTTTCGCCGATGTCCGATTCCGTCACCGAGCGTTCCTGGGTAGTGACCTTGATATCTGCAAAATCCACGGTTCCGACTTCCGGCCAGACGCTGAATCGGAGCCGCGCGGTAAGCGGCTTGCCGCGCGTCGTTTCCTCGGGGGTTGCCTTCGGGACATCCAGCGGATGGACGCCGAGTTCGTGGAGACTCTGCCTCGTGGCCCTGCCGAGCAGGCGGCTCATGGCCTCTTCGGTGGCCTCGCTCCCGTACAGGAGTGCGATTCGCTCCTTGGGCGCCTTGCCCTTGCGAAAGCCACGCAGGTGAGCCCGCTGCCGTATGCGCCGCAGTTCCTTCTGGACCGCTTCCTCAAACACCGGAGCCGGAATCGTCACTTCGATCGCGCGCCGGGATTGGCCTTCTTCGGTGAGTCGGAAGGCGAGGTCCGGAATGCGGTCCTTCTCCGGAAAGGGCGGCCGGCGGGACATGCCGGCAGCGGCCGGGTCCGCGGGTTCGTTCTCGGGTTCCGAAGGGGTGCTGTTGTCCACGAACTCGCTACTCAGACTCGGTGGTGGGGAGGGGCGCGCTGGTGCGAAAGGGGGGACTCGAACCCCCACGGGTTACCCCACTGGATCCTAAATCCAGCGCGTCTGCCAGTTCCGCCACTTCCGCAGCGGCGCCGTAGCCACCTGGCGGCGGGAGCTTAGCAGTCTGTGGCAAAACTCACGCGGCGTTCGCCCGGCGATGCATCCCGGCTGAAACACTCCGCTTCGCTCCGTTCTGCGTTGCGTTTCGGTCGAAATACACCCGGTATTCCTCCCTCACGCGCCTTGTCAGCCGGGCGCCTCGCCGGGCTCGGCGCTCACGCGAGTTTCACCACAGGCTGCTAGCAGTCGGCCACCGGGCGGGGACCGCCGGTCTTCAGACCGGCACCGCTGCGCGACAGCGCAGCGAAATCGCGTGCCACCAACCGAGAAGAAGCGCGGGGACGGCTTGGAACGCCGGCCTCCGGCCGGCATCGCGGTCCGGCAGGACCGCGAAATGGCGCCGTGCGGTGATCGGGGATGATCTTGGCGCACCGCGCCGACTGTTTGCGGTTTGGCCTTCCCGGTGGCGACTACGCCTCCCGCGAAGGGGCGATCAGTCTGAGCGAGGGGAAGTAGGTTCGATAACGACGCGCATCCCGCGTAATGAGGGTGAGGCCGTCCATGGACCCATGTGCGCCAATGTAGAAATCCGGCAGCGGTGACCGCCGCTGCCCACCCGCCCGCCGGTAGTGCTGGTAGGCACGCGATGCTCCGAAGGCCGCCTCGTAGGGAAGGGGGAGCTTCTGGATGTCGAGGTTTCTCAGCCATCGATCCAGAGCCCGCTCATCGTCGAAATCAAGCGCCACCTCGGCGTAGATGATCGGATTGATCGCGACGCTGCCGTCCGCGATGGCGTCTTCCAGCGTGCGTTCCGACCACCCTCGCCAGGTGGCGTCGTCCGTCGAGAGGTCGAGCAGGACATTCGCGTCCACCAGGAACACTCAGTCCTCCCCGCGGGTCAACTGCATGATCTCGTCCGTAGTCCGGCTCCCGGTACCCGCTCCGCATGCCCGGCGAAGCCGTTCGCGGACCAGTGCGCGTCGGCTCAGTCGAGAGCGTAGGACCACGCCATCCTCCCCCGCCTCGAAAACGACTTCCGTGTGAGGCAGCAGGCCGAACGCTTGCCGGAGCCGGTGCGGGATGGTGACTTGGCCCTTGGAGGTAATCTTCATGGTAAGAAATCCTAACCCTGTATTATCTTACAATGTGGCAGTAGCAACGTCCCCAGCAACGAGTGCGTGACGACCGATCCCCTCAGGCGGCGGGTGCTGGATCAGCGGCAAGCGACCCGGGCAGGAGGGAGCGCCACCCGCGGTGGGCGAAACCTCCGAATCATCATCTCTTGGGAGGGCGAATCCTGTCATCCGGCGCGGGGTTCCTTCGTGAGTGCCAGTAGGATTCCGCGCCATGCGGGGCGGTGGACAGCCCCGCATGAGAGAGGTTTCTTCGATGCGCAGACTGGCCCTGGTTTTTTCCGCTTTCCTCCTCGCTGCGCCGCTCGCGGCCCAGGATCTCGAAACCCTGCGTCCGGTCGCCGACCAGGGCGCTGCCGAGCGGGCCAAGCTGGTCCAGGTGATGGTGGACTCCATCTTCAGCTTCGGCGAACTGGGCTTCCAGGAGTTCGAGACCTCCCGCTACATCACCGACATCCTGCGGGAGAACGGTTTCGAGATCGAGGAGGGGATCGCCGGCATCCCCTCTGCCTGGATGGCGCGCTGGGGGTCGGGTTCGCCCGTCATCGCGTTGGGTAGCGACATCGACGGGATTCCGAAGGCGTCCCAGAAGCCCGGGGTGGCGTATCACGACCCGCTGGTGGAAGGCGCCCCGGGCCACGGGGAGGGCCACAACTCCGGGCAGGCGGTGATCGTGGTGGGAGCGCTCGCCGCCAAGGAGATCATGGAGCGCGAGGGCATCCCCGGGACCCTGGTGATCTGGCCGGGGGTGGCCGAGGAGCTGCTGGCCACGAAGGCCTGGTTCATCCGGGACGGGTATTTCAACGATGTGGACATCAACATCTTCACCCATGTCTCTTCCCGGTTCGGGGTGAGCTGGGGACAGGGCGGCGGCAACGGCCTGGTGTCGGTGGAATACACGTTCGTAGGCGAGTCGGCGCACTCGGCGGGGGCGCCCTGGCGAGGCCGGAGCGCGCTCGACGCCGTCGAGATCATGAATGCCGCCTGGAACATCAAGCGCGAGCACCTGCGCCTGCCTCATCGCTCCCACTACGTGATCACCAACGGTGGCGACCAGCCGAACGTGGTGCCGCAGCTCGCGTCGGTCTGGTACTTCTTCCGCGAACTCGACCAGCCCCACATGAAGGATCTCTTCGATCTCGGCAACACGATGGCCAATGCCGCCGCGGCGATGACCTCCACCGAGGCCTCATGGAGCATCCTGGGCCATGCGTATCCGCGTCACTTCAACAAACCGGTGGCCGAGGCGGTGTGGGCGAACATCGAGCGGGTGGGGCTTCCCGAGTGGAGCGACGCGGACCAGGCGCTCGCCACGGGCCTCCAACGCGAGTTGGGAGTCGAGGAGCGGGGCCTCGCCACCGAACTCGGCGAGATACGCGGTCCGGCGCGTGAGCCACGCCTCGGCGGCGGCTCCGACGACATCGGCGACATCTCCTGGACCGTCCCGACCGTGACCCTGGGCTTCCCGTCGAACATCCCGGGCGGCCCGGGTCACCACTGGGCGAACGCCGTGGCGATGGCGACCCCGATCGCGCACAAGGGAGCGGTCGCCGGCGCCCGGGTCATCGCGATGACGCTGATGGACCTGCTCCTCGATCCGTCGCTGGTGACGGCAGCCAAGGAGTACTTTGTCGAGCAGACTGCGGAACACCAGTACACCCCGCTGATCGGCCCGGACGATCCTCCGGCGATTCACCTGAACAAGGATCGGATGAACTCTTTCCGGGAGGCGATGCGGCCGTTCTACTACGACCCGGATCGTTACGACAGCTACCTGGAACAGCTCGGTATCGAGTATCCGACGGTTCGGGAAAACCGGGAGAACTGACGGAAGCCGCGCCTGGCGGCCCGGAAACGGCTGTCAGGAGACCACCCGCGGGCCACTAGAATCGTGCGCCCGGCGCTCCTCGGGATGGGGAGCGCCGGCGAAGAAAGAGGTCACTCCCGATGCGCGCACTGTCACAGCTCTCGCGGTCCTTGCCGGCCGCCCTTCTCGCTCTCCTGCTCGCCGCCCCGCTCACGGCTCAGGATCTCGACACCCTGCGTCCGGTCGCCGATCAGGGCGCCGCCGAGCGGGCCAAGCTGGTCCAGGTGATGGTGGACTCGATCTTCAGCTTCGGCGAGCTGGGTTTCCAGGAGTTCGAAACGTCCCGGTACGTCACCGACATCCTGCGGGAGAACGGGTTTGAGGTGGAGGAGGGCATCTCCGGGATTCCGACGGCGTGGATGGCGCGCTGGGGGTCGGGCTCGCCGGTGATCGCGCTCGGCAGCGATATCGACGGTATCCCGAAGGCGTCCCAAAAGCCGGGGGTCGCCTACCACGATCCGCTCGTGGAAGGGGCGCCGGGTCACGGGGAAGGGCACAACTCCGGACAGGCGGTAATCGTCGTCGGCGCCCTTGCCGCCAAGGAAGTCATGGAGCGGGAAGGCATTCCCGGGACGATCGTCATTTGGCCCGGAGTGGCTGAGGAACTTGTGGGCACCAAGGCCTGGTTCATCCGGGACGGCTATTTCGAGGATGTGGACATCTGCATCTTCACCCATGTCTCCAACCAGTTCAGCGTGAGCTGGGGACAGGGCAGGGGCAATGGCCTGGTGTCGGTCGAATACACCTTCCGGGGCGAATCGGCGCACTCCGCGGGAGCGCCGTGGCGGGGCCGAAGCGCGCTCGACGCGGTGGAGATCATGAACATGGCGTGGAACGTGAAGCGCGAGCATCTACGCCTGCCGCATCGTTCGCACTACGTGATCACGAACGGGGGCGACCAGCCGAACGTGGTGCCCCAACTCGCGTCGGTCTGGTACTACTTCCGCGAACTCGAACAGCCCGGGATGAAGGAACTCTTCGATCTCGGCAACACGATGGCGCAGTCCGCGGCCGCGATGACCTCGACCGACGTGTCCTGGCGCATTCTGGGGCACGCCTACCCGCGCCACTTCAACAAACCCGTCGCCGAAGCGGTCTGGGCGAACATCGAGCGGGTGGGGCTTCCGGAGTGGAGCGAGGCGGACCAGGCGCTCGCCAACGGACTCCAGCGCGAACTCGGGGTCGAGGAACAGGGCCTCGCAACCGAACTCGGCGAGATGGGCGGCCCGGTTCAGGAGCCGCGTCTGGGAGGCGGTTCCGACGACATCGGCGACATTTCCTGGGCCGTGCCCACCGTGACCATGCGCTTCCCATCGAACATTCCGGGTGGCCCGGGGCACCACTGGGCGAACGCGGTGGCGATGGCGACTCCGATCGCGCACAAGGGAGCGTCCGCCGGTGCGCGCGTGATCGCCATGACCCTCATGGACCTCTTGCTTGATCCCGAACTCGTCCCGGCGGCGGAGGAGTACTTCGCCGAGCAGACCGCCGAGCACCAGTACACCCCGCTGATCGGCCTCGACGATCCTCCCGGGATTCACCTGAACGAGGACCGGATGAACTCGTTCCGGGAAGCGATGCGGCCCCTTTACTACGACCCGGAGAACTACGACAGCTATCTCGAGCAGCTCGGCATCGAGTACCCCACCGTCCGCCCGGAGGCGGAAGAACCGCAGAACTGACGGTCGAGCCCGTGCGCCCGAGGTGTGACTCGGGCGCTCCAGTGCCGGATCCGGGGTGGTGAGAGGGTCAGCCGCCAGCGAGAGGCGTGACCAGGCGGGCAACCGCCGGTACAAGCACGCCTCCAAGCAGAGAGAGGACGGTGACTCCCCCGATCACCCCCATGATCCACATCATGGCCCGCATCTGACCCAGCAGCTGATTCTGGAGATCGCGCAGTTCCCTCGTTTCCCGGTGCTGCCGTTTGAATCCCTTCCTTGTCTGTTTCTCCAGCCGGATGATCCGCCGCCGGTTTGCCTGGATGCCGCTCTGCAACTCGCGGATGGTGGGCTCGCGACCGGTTCCGCCAGCGGCCTGCCGCATTTCCGTCGCCGGTCCGGTGTCGGGCACGTCCCCTTTTGTCCGCCGGGAACGAGAGTACTCCGCGTCGTGGGCGGGAGCAACCGGCCCTGGCCGGTCCGCGGTCGATTCCGCAATGGCTTCGCCTGCCAGATGGTCCTGCATGGGGGAACCTCCTCGGGTTCACGAGCGGCCGGGTCGCAATGCGGAGAGCGCCGCAAGACTCCCCGCCACCATCTATTGACGGAATTCCCGGCGATTTCTTCTCACTGTGAAAGTCCGAGGGGTGTCACGGTTGTCGCTGCGCTGCGTGCTGCGATGCCGGTACCCACCGGGAGAAACCTCCATGATCGGGTCCTCCTGCACACCCCGCGGGTCCTGAAAGGCGTTCATCGAGGCTGGTTTCGCGCTCCCGCGCGATGCCGACCGGAGGTCGGCGTTCCAAGCCGTCCCCGCGCTTCTTCTCGCTCGGCCGTACGCGGGTTTCCCGGCCCTGCGGGCCGAAAAAAACAATGGCGGCGAACCCGGAGGGTTCGACGCCGGCGTGACCGGGGGGTGGGTGTGGGCGGGGGCACCCCCCCGCCCACAAGAAAGACAGCGCGAATGGGAACTCGGCTGCGGCTGTAGAGCGCGCTTATGGTTCAGACTCGCACGACATGCAAGCGGCGAGTTTCCATTCGAGGCACGAAGTGCCGTTCGGCGTGGGGGTGGGGCGCGCTACACAAATCCGTCCTATGACGAATCGCAAACGCGAACCGGCGCCCCGCCCCCAGGCCGACCAGCGCGGTGCCGAAGCAGGGATTTGAACCCTGACACTAGGAGTACTGCGCCCTGAACGCAGCGCGTCTGCCGTTCCGCCACTTCGGCCCGCGGAGCGCGCGAGTCTAGCAGCGTGGTGGCCAGATCGAGTCACGGCGCGAGGCGGCGCCGGAGGGACGAGCGCGATGCGTCCCGCATGGTTCGGGGGCGCTTTCAAGGGCGATCTCAGGGCGACGGCTGGGTTGTCCCCGAGGGCCATGAATCCCTGGAAGACATCCACGTCACTCCCAGCCGGGTCGGTGGGGCGCTGCCGGGGGACCTGGTCGAGGCCGAGGTTTCGTTCCGCACCCGGCGCGGCCGGCTGGAGGGCGCGGTCGTGCGCGTGCTCACCCGCACGACCGCCCGGGTTGTCGGGCTGTTCACCGGGGAGCGGACCGTCGCGGTCTGGGATCGGCAGTGGGCGCGCGAGATTCTCGTACCTTCCGGCGGCGCTCGCCCCGGGGATCTCGTGGAAGTCCGGATTCGCCGCTTCCCCGCGCCCGGGCAGCCGGTGATCGGGGAAGTGACCGCGGTATTCGGCGCCGGTGACGACCCGGGGGCGGAACTCCTCGCGGTGCTTGCGCGGCACGGGATCCGGGACGAGTTTCCCCCGGCGGCACTCGCCCAGGCGGAGGCTGCCCCTGCCGCTGTCGGACCGGGCGATCTGGGGGGCCGTGAGGACCTGCGCGGCCGCCTCATCCTGACCATGGATCCGGAAGACGCCCGAGATCACGACGACGCGATCGAGGCGACCGAACTTCCCGGCGGCGGTTTCGAGATCGGTGTCCACATCGCCGACGTCAGCCACTACGTCCCCTCCGGCAGTCCGGTGGACGAGGAGGCGGCGCGGCGAGGGACCTCGGTGTATTTCCCCGAGCGCGCCATCCCGATGCTGCCCGAGGCGCTTTCTTCGGGCATCTGCTCGCTGTTTCCCGAGGTGGACCGGCTCGTGCAGTCGGCGAACCTGCGCATCGGTTCGGACGGAAACCTCCGGGAGGCCCGCTTCTTCCGCAGCGTCATCCGGAGCGCCGCCCGGCTGTCCTACGAGGACGGGGCGCGCCTGCTCCTGGGGGACGATCCCGGTTCGATCGGTACGGCCGTCCGGACCATGGGCCGCGCCGCCGCTCTCCTGGGAAAGGCGCGCCTCCGGCGCGGTGCGATGGATCTCGACCTGCCCGAACCGGTGGTCACCACCGACGCGGAGGGCAACCTGCTTGACGCCCGGTACGCCGAGCGAAACGACGCGCACCGCCTGGTGGAGGATTTCATGCTGCTGGCCAACCAGGCGGTAGCCGAGCACCTCCGAAGCACCAATACGCCAGCGCTGCACCGGGTCCACACAACTCCCGACGAGACCCGCATCGACGCCTTCGAGGATCTCCTGACCGGCTTTGGAGAACGATTGCGTGTTCCGTCAGAGCCGCTCCGGCCCGTCCATTGCGCCCGGCTTCTGACCCGCATCGAAGGCCGCCCGGAAGCGCCCTTCCTCCGCCGGAAGCTTCTCCGAGCCATGAAGAAGGCGGAGTACTCGCCCCGTGGGGCAGGGCACTTCGCGCTGGCGCTGCCGGACTACACCCATTTCACTTCGCCCATCCGGCGGTACCCGGACCTCATCGCCCATCGGGCGCTGGCCGCCGCGACGGATCTTGCCGGATATCCGCACGCCCAGGCGCTGCCGGCGCTGGCGGCCACCTGTTCCGGGGCCGAGCGAAGCGCCGAGGCGGCCGAAAGGGACCTGGTGGAACGCCGGATCGCCCGCCTCCTCGGGGGGCGGCTCGGGGACACCTTCGCCGCCCGCGTTTCCGAGACCGGCCGTTTCGGTCTCGCGATCGAACTCGAGGACATTCCCGCCCGCGGCACCGTCCCGATGGAACTGCTACCGGGCGGGCGCTTCCGTTTCCACCGGCAGGACTACTCGCTCCGGTGTCCGGCAACCGGCCGGAGTTTCCGGATCGGCGATTCGCTTGATGCGCAGTTGGTCCGGGTGGATGCGCTTCTGGGCGATCTGGAATTCGGGTTGGGCGCGGAGCCCGAGCGCAGCACGAGGGCTGCTAGGCCAGAAGGCGGCCGGGGTCGTCGTCGTCGGCGCTCGCCTCGCGAAGCGGAGCGTTCGGGCCGCCGACCGGCACGGCGACGGTGAACCGCGAGCCGCTGCCCGGCGCACTTTCGACCTCGATGCGCCCACCCAGGAGTTCCGCGGTGTGCTTGGCAATCGCGAGGCCGAGTCCCGTGCCGCCCACTTCACGCGAGCGAGCCGGATCCACCCGGTAGAAGCGTTCGAAGATCCGGCTTTGGTGAGCCTTGGGGATTCCCACGCCGTTGTCAGTGACCGAGATCAGGGCTTCGCCGTTCGAACACTCGGTCGCGACCTCTACCCGCCCGTCCTCCCCGGAGTACTGGATGGCGTTGTCCACCAGGTTCTGCAAGATCTCCGTGAGCAGGGTTGGGTCGGTCTCGACCTCCATCGGCTCTCGGGGTCCCGCGGTCGTCAGCTTCCGCTCCCCCGCCTTCATTCGCGCCGATTCCACGACCGATTCGACCAACGCCTCCACCCGCACGGGAACGGTTTCCGTCTCCAGTTTGCCTGCCTCGATCCGGGCGAGCCGCAGCAGGTCGTCGGTGAGGCGCGACAGGCGAATGGAATGCTGCCGGATGATCCCGAGGAATCGTTTCTGCTCCGGCGGAGCGTCCATGTCGGCGTCCAGCAAGGTCTCCGAGAAACCACGGATCGCCGTCAGGGGCGTCTTCATCTCGTGCGACAGATTGGCGACGAAATCGCGCCGTACCCGCTCCAGTGCGTGGAGTTGGGTCACGTCCATCAGCACGAGGACGGCTCCCGCCGGCTGGGACTCCGGAGATCCGTTCCCCTCAAGGCGGGAAGCCATGGGTAATTCGGGCTCGTAGGAACGGATGGGGGCCGCGCGGACCAGAACCTCCCTCTCTTTCAGGGAGATCTCGCGTTCGCGGGATTTCCCTCTCATCGCGGCTCGGACCATCTTCAGGAGGCGCTTTTGTTCGAGGACGTTCCGCGCATCCCGCCCCCGATAGTCCCGCCAGGACTCACCGGGAAGGGAAAGCACCTCGCGAAAGGCTCCGTTCACGTACTGGATCCGGAGTTCCTCGTCGAAAACCGCGACGCCTTCGGCCACGCTTGACAGGATTGTGGCGCCTTGGTTTTTCTCGGCGGTCAGAGACTGGAAGCTACGTTGCAGCTCCTGCGCCGTCCGGTTCAGGGAGGTCAGCAACTGGTCGAGCTCGTCCATCTTGAGAGGCGCGTCCTCCGGGGTGAAATCACCCCGGGCCACCCGTTCCGAGAACCGGCAAAGCTGCGCCACGCGCTCTCCGAAGCGGGCCGAATACCAGAAGGAAAGACCGGCAGCCACAATGAAGGCCAGGAGCGTCACCACGACCACGGGAGTCAGGATGGCGCGCACGGTTTCTTCGAGCTGGATGACCGGTTCCGAGAGGCGCAACACGGTGTCTTCGCTCCACGGGAGCCGGACTGCCACGTAGTTGAGTTCCTCGCCACGGGTGTCGCTGAACCGCTGCGAGCGGCCATAGCCGGAGGCGAAGGCCGCCACGATTTCCGGTCGGTCCCGGTGGTTGTCCATCGTCCGGACGTCTTCGTGGGAGTCCGCGAGCACGGTTCCGTCGCGCGCAATCAACGTCATCCGGCGTTCTCGCCGCGTAGGAGTCAGCTTTTCCGCATCGGCGCCGCCTCCGAACGAGGCAAAGCCCATGGACCACTCCCGAAGAGCCTCAGTGGAGGTGTCGTCAGGCGGATTCGCGAGTCCGGCCTGGGCCACCCCGTCCAGGATGGCGAAGGTGGAAGTCGCGGCGCTTTCCCTCACGACCTGCGCCGTCGTCGCGAGGACGGCGATGAGCGCCGCCAGCGCGACCAGCAGGCTGGCCGCCGTCAGCCGGATGGCCAGTCGGGACGGGCGGGGGAGACGCCAGCGCCTTTTGCCGGAGTCCGCCGCCGGGAGCCTCAAGACGGGGGTTCGAAGCGATAGCCGGCGCCCCGAACCGTCTTCAGGAGCGAAGGCTGGCCCGCGACGTCCACCTTCTGCCGGAGGCGCCGCACGTAGACGTCAACGCTTCGGAGCGTGATGTACTTCTCGCGTCCCCACACCCGGTCAAGGAGTTGCTCCCGGGAGAAGACCCGTCGCGGGTGGGACGCCAGACAGTGGAGCAGCTTGAACTCCAGGTGGGTCGCGGGAAGGTCCTCTCCGGCTCGCTGCACCCGGTGTGAAGTCGGGTCGATCACGAGGTCGCCGAATTGGAGGTTTCCATCACCAGCCGATGGAGCCGGCGCCGCGGCCCGTCCCGTCCGGCGGAGCACCGCTCCCACCCGGGCCACCAGTTCCCGCGGGCTGAATGGTTTGGTGATGTAGTCGTCGGCTCCGAGTTCGATGCCGGCGATTACATCGGCCTCTTCGCTCCGCGCGGTCAACATGATGACCGGGAGGTTCTGGTATTCGGAATCCCGGCGCAGACGCCGGCACAACTCGAACCCGCTGATCTCGGGCAGCATCAGATCCAGGATCAGCAGATCGGGCCGCTCCCGCTGCAACTGGGCGAGCCCTTCCGAACCGGCGCTGGCGGAACTCACCTGGTAGGACTCGCGCTCCAGGTTGTAACGGAGCAGTTCGACGATGTCGGGATCGTCTTCGATGACCAGGATGTGTTTCACGGCCGGAGAGATCGTACACACAGTCGGGGCGTATGCTCCCGCCAGCAGCGTGCGGATAAAGTCCCGTGAGCGCCGAGAGTGGCGAGGCGCCCGGCTGACAAGACGCGCGAGGGAGGAATACCGAGTGTATTTCGACCGAAGCGCAACGATGAGCGACGCGCAGCGACGCGGTTCAGCCGGGATGCATTGCCGCTCAAACGCCGCGGGACTTTATTTGTAGGCTGCTCCCCATGCCCGAACCGAAGATTGCGTTTCAGGGATACCCCGGCTCGTACTCCGACCTGACCTGCCGGGACCGGTATCCGGATCATGAGCCGCTGGCCTGCGAGGGTTTTGAGGACACGTTCGCGGCAGTGGCGGAGGGGAGCGCGGAACTCGCGATGATCCCCATCGAGAATTCGGTGGCCGGACGAGTCGCTGACATCCATCACCTCCTGCCCGAATCCCGTCTGCAAATCGTCGGCGAAGCCTTTCACCGGGTGCGGCACCAGCTCCTTGGGCTGCCCGGAGCCACGCTCGGCGGACTCCGGACCGTCCACAGCCACCCGCACGCGCTCGCCCAGTGCCGGCAATTCATCAGCAACCGACGCCTCCGCCCAGTGGCGGAGGCGGATACTGCCGGGGCCGCGATCCTGATCGCGAAAAGCGGAGACCCCACGAAGGCGGCGATCGCCTCGGCGCTTGCCGCCGGGATTCACGGGCTCTCGGTACTGGCGCCGGACATCGCGGACATCTCGCTGAACGTCACCCGCTTCCTCGTCATGGCCCGGGAGCCGGTTACGGTTCCGCGCGACGCCGACGCGATCACCACGTTCGTGTTCCAGGTGCGGAATCTCCCGGGCGCCCTCTACAAGGCGCTCGGCGGCTTCGCGACTAATGGAGTGAACATGCAGAAGCTCGAAAGCTACATGCTGGACGGCTCGTTCACCTCGACTCAGTTCTATTGTGACGTGGCTGGCCATCCCGAGCACTCCGGGGTGGCGAAGGCGCTCGAAGAACTCCGCTTCTTCTCCCGGTCGGTCAGGATCCTGGGGGTCTATCCGGCCGACCCGATGCGCAGCTCCCGCTGACAGCCTGTGGAAGAGTGGCGTGAGCGCCGAGAGCGGCGAGGCCCAGTTCTCCCGGTGGGGGTCCGGCTGACAAGGCGCGCGAGGGAGGAGCCCCCACCGGGAGAACTGGCCCGGGTGTATTTCGACCGAAGCACAACGATGAGCGACGCGAAGCGGCGCGGTTCAGCCGGGATGGATCGCCGGTCGAACGCCGCGTGGGTTTTGCCACAGGCTGTTAACGCTCGGGGCCGTGGGGGACACGGGTTTTGGAAGATGCAACGCCAGGGGTGAATTCACATTGAGTTCATTTTGAGTCGATGAATATTCATTCGATCTTGAACCTGATTTCACGAATGGTTCAAGGATCCGTCATTCAGATCCGTCATTCAGGAGAAACAAGATGGCGGCTCATGTCCGGGCCGCCTCCCCAGTCCGAGCGTGGCCGCTCTGCCGGCTCTTCTTCGTCCGTCTTTCCAGCCTGCCGACGTTGGTCGTTGTTGTGTTCGTTCTCTTGGTCGCTGACGTTTTGGGCGGCCGGGAGCGTGTTTGCGGGTGCGGGCGTAGTTCTGCCTGAGACCGAAACCCAGGAAGCGGCCAGGCAACCGGCGACCGAAAGAGGTTCGGCCGAGGATGCGGCGGTCACCGGCGAGTCCGCAGCGATCGAACCGCGCCCGCCCGAGGCTCAACTCGCCGAAGACGAGCGGGCCGTCGCCGCGGAAGGGCCCGGGTCCCAGGCAGGGAACGGGGAAACGGATTCGGACGCGGCCGCCCAAGGCAGCGCCGGAGCGATGTCGCTCGTGGATTTCAACGTGCGGTTTCGCGGACGGGTTCTGGATGAGTTCGACGAACTCGGTGACCCGGAGATCAGCAGTTTTTCGATCTGGAGCAAGACCAGGATCGGAGACCGCATTGTGACGAACATCACCTACGACCTCGGGAAGACCCGGATGCATGACTTCTGGGTGCAGTTCGACGTCGGTGGAGGGATCCAGGTCCGCGCCGGCCGCAGTTCGCTGGCGTGGCTCGGCGAGTTCACCGAGTCCTCACATTCCCGCCAGATGGTGCACGCGGCGGTCGGCTCCAAGCTGACCCGGTCGCGGGAAGTGGGAGTCTTCCTCTTCGCCGACCGGGGGCCGTACAACGCGCGCCTCCATTTCGTGCAGGGCAGCGGATACGAAGCCGAAGACAACTCGTGGAAGGACGTGCTCGGGAGCGTCGGCCGCACGTTCGAGATCGCGGGGAGTTCCTGGCTGGTGGACGCCGGTCACTACGAAGGCCGCGACGGCCCGGACGACGCCCTCGTGCCGCGGCGGCAGACGGGGGTCCACGTGGACGGCGCGTTGGGTCCCGGCCGCATCTTCCGCGGCGCGGCTTTCCGCCGGGAACAGCACGGGCGGGAGCACCTCGGCGGGTTCGTCCGATTCCGCCGCCGTTTCCACCAGGGTCTTTGGGCCGCCGGGGAGTTCGGGACGGAATCGAACCACGGCCCGCTGGAGAACCCGGGCCACGCCAACTACCTCATCGCCGGCGCCCGCTACGAACTTCCCTGGAACATGACCCAACTTTCCGCCGACTACCGCTGGCGTTTCGGCGCCGTGGGCGATCACGAGCTGCTGCTCCTGTTCCAGTGGCTCTTCGACTTCCAGAACTCACGGCGCAACTGACGTCCCGCGCTCCCGGCCGCGCCGGGGTGCTTTAGGCCGCGAGCCTGGACGCCGCGAAGTTGTTCACGGGCCGGGGGGCGTTCATGGGTCCTGCCGACATTTCGTTGAGGATTCCGGACTCGCCGTAACGGCGCCCGGCGGGCGACCGTCTGGAGTCTTCCCAGGGCGCGGCGCATCCTCCCCGGGCCGGATGAGGCCGCCGTGAACTGACCGTCGTTCGCCCGGATGGCGCCGCTGTCCAGGGAACGCCGACCTCCGGCCAGTTGCTGCGAAAATGCAGTCGCGTCGGGACGCCCACAACCCGGATGGCGCGCTAGCCAGGGAACGCCGGCCAGTTCTCCCGGTGGGGGCTTCACACCGGCACCGCTGCGCGCAGCGCAGCGAGATCGCGCATCGCCGACCGCGAAGAAGCGCGGGGACGGCTTGGAGCCCCCACCGGGAGAACTGGGCCGGCCTCCGGCCGGCATCGCGCGGGAAACCAGCGCCGAGGACACTGCGCCATGCCAACGTGAGTGCCGCACCCCTTCCAAGCACCGGATGCCGCGATCGCTCACCGCTCCCCCTACCCGCGGCCGCGCCTTTTTCATGACCGGCGGGGTGTTTGGGCGGGGCGGAACCAAACGAGAACGCGCCGCCGCCGAGCACGCCGGAGGAGGGGAATCCTGCAGGTCTGGAGAGCGAGGGTTCCCTTTCCCCCGCCGGTCCCTACCGATCCCGGACGCGGAGTTCGATCCCGATGGCGGCGAGTTCCCCTGCCTCCTCCGCGATGTTGGCGCGGGTCAGCGGGTGGTGATCGAGCCAGCCCGGAGGGAAGGCAAGTTCAAGCTGACCGTCGGACGCGCTGGCCTCAATCAGGGGCAGGGGCTCGCGACTGCGGCGCCGGCAGAGCAGGACCGCGATCCGCAGGATGGCGGCCAACCGGCCGGTGCTGACGGGATCGGCGGCGGTCATCTCTTCGAAACGCCCGTGCCGCAGCTTCTGCCGGTGGGTCTCGATCAACGCCGCGAGCAACTCCTGGTCATCCCGCGAAAAGCCCGGCATTTCCGAGTTGCGGACGATGTAGGCGCCGTGCCGGTGGTGACCGCTGAAGGAAACCGACAGGCCCACCTCGTGCAGCTCGGCCGCCCAGCGGAGGAAGCGTTCGTGCGACTCGTGCTCGAGTTCCCATGGCTGGCGTAGCTGTTTCAGGCCGACCAGCGCGGTGGCTCTGACCCGCTCCGCCTGTTCACGGTCCACCCGGTACTGGGTCATGAGGTTGCGGATCGTGCTCTCCCGGACATCCTGTCTCCGGCGCCGGCCGATGAGGTCGAAAAGCACACCTTCACGGAGGGCTCCTTCGGCCGGCTCGATCCTCTCGATGTCGAGGGTCTTCATGGCCGCGCGCAGGACGGCGATGCCGCCGGGGAAGTCCCACGCCCGGTCGGCGGGAAATCCCGGAATCGCGTCGGGTCCATCGGAGAGGGCTTCCACGTGGGCGCCGCGGATCATCCGGTTTCTGAGCCCCTTCAGCGCCGGCCGCGTCAGGCCGCCGTTTGCACGCAGAAGCTCGGCGGTGGCCAGCACCGTTCCGGAAGACCCGAACACCCGGGACCACCCGAGCCCCAGGAATGCTTCCTCCACGGTCTCGAGTTCGCGGCGGGCCTCGGTCTCGGCGGCGACGAAGGCGGGCTTGCTGATGACGCCGCCCGGGAAGAAGCGGCGCGTGAAGGAAACACACCCCATGTAGAGGCTTGCGGCCCGGAGCGGCTCCTCCCCCTGTCCGATGACCAGTTCGGTGCTGCCGCCCCCGATATCCAGCACGAGCCGGCGGCCGTTCTCCTCCGGAAGCAGGGTGCTGACTCCCAGATAGATGAGCCGCGCTTCCTCAGCGCCGGAGATGACCTCCACCCGACGTCCGAGAGCTTTCGCCGCAGCGCCGAGCAGTGCCTTCCGGTCCTTCACCTGCCGGAAGACGTTCGTGCCCACCGCGCGCGCCTGGCCGGGCGGGATATCCCGGATGCGTTCCCCGATCCGGGCGAGTGCGGCCGCTGCCCGGCGCCACGCCGCGGGTTCCACGGCCTTGTTCCGGATGCCCGCGGCCAGCCGCACGGGCTCCTTGACGCGATCCACCACCTCGATGTTCTCGCCGTGAACCCGGGCCACGGTGACATGGAAGCTGCGGGAGCCGAGGTCCACCGCCGCGAAGAGCCCCATCGGAAGACGTCGTTTGGTGGTCATGGCTAGTGGTTGTCCCGGGGCCGGGCCATCCGGGGGCTCGGAGAGGGTGCGGCACTCACGTTGGCATGGCGCCCTGTCATCGTCGCTGGCTTCGCGCTCCCGTGCGATGCCGGCCGGAGGCCGGCGTTCCAAGCCGTCTCCGCGCATCTTGGCGGTCGGCGGTACGCAGTTTCGCCCGCCTCCGGAGGGTGCCAGTCTGAAGGCCCCCATCGAGAGAACGGACCGGCGTTCCCGTGCCTCGGCGCCGTCAAGAAAGCGAGGGTTCCAGCCTCACGAATAGCCCACGTGCCGTCAAGACGTTACGGGCTCCTTCGTCGTGTATTGGGGTCTGTCGGCGTGGGCAATCGGGGATAGCATCACCGCCAATGGCAACCTGGGTCGTCGGCGATGTGCAGGGGTGTTTTAGCACGTTCCAGCGTCTCCTAGACCGCCTTCGGTTCCGGCCCGGCCGCGACCGAATGTGGTTCGTCGGGGACTTGGTCAACCGGGGGCCTGATTCCCTCGGCATGCTGCGCTGGGCGCGCCGGCACCGGGATTCGATCGTCTGCGTGCTGGGGAATCACGACCTGCACCTGCTGGCGCAGCGGGAGGGGGTGATCCCCGCCCGCCGCCGCGACACCCTCGCGCCGGTGCTGGCCGCACCCGATGCAGATGAGCTCTGCGCCTGGGTCGCGGGACTCCCCTTCGTCCACCGGGAGGACGGCTTCCTCCTCGTGCACGCCGGGGTCCCGTCGGGCTGGAGCCTCCCCGAGATCGAAGCCGCGGGAAGGGTCGCGCAAGGGGCCCTGACGAAGGACTGCTCCGGCTTCCTGCGGGCGCTCTACTCGTTGCGGGGAGATCGAACTGGCGAGGAGCCGGGAAAGTGCGACCTATCGGCTACCGGCGATGACGTGGGCGCGGCGGTCGCGGCGGCATCGGTGTTCACGCGGATACGCATCGTGGACGCCGAGGGAACCCCGTCGTTCGCGTTCGACGGGGTTCCGGAAACCATCCCGCCGGGTCATCGGCCGTGGTTCGAAAGCGTTTCGCTACCCGAGGGGCTTACCGTGCTCTTCGGCCACTGGGCGGCGCTCGGCCTGATGGTCTCGGAGCGGGCGGTGTGCCTCGATTCAGGCTGCGTCTGGGACGGCTCGCTGACGGCGCTCCGCCTCGAAGACGGCGCGCTCAGGGTTCAGCCGGCGGCCGGGGGCGACGGCCGTCCGCTCTAGCAGCCTGTGGTGAAACCCGCGTGAGCGCCGAGACGGGTGAGGCGCCCGGCTGACAAGGCGCGTGAGGGAGGAATACCGGGTGTATTTCGACCGAAACGCAACGCAGAGCGCCGCAAAGCGGCGCGGTTCAGCGGGGATGCATCACCCGTCGAACGCCGCGTGGGTTTTGCCACAGGCTGCTAGCAGCCCGCGAAGCGAGTCGCGCGCGGTCGGCGACTGGTGAGCGCTGAGCGGTCGCGCCATCCGAGGTCGGGAGAGGATGCAGAGCTCACGTTGGCATGGCGCAGCGTCATCGGCGCTGGTTTCGCGCTCCCGCGCGATGCCGACCGGAGGTCGGCGTTCCAAGCCGTCCCCGCGCTTCTTCTCGGTCGGCAGTACGCGGTTCCACCCCGCTGCGCGGGGCGATGCCGGTGTGAAGCCCCCACCGGGAGAACTGGCCGGCGTTCCCGGGCCAGCGCCATCCGCGCTGCCGGGGTCCCGGCGCGCGGTCGCACGCCGGGATCAGCGCTTCTTCTTGACGGTCGTCTGGAACGCGCCGTCCCCGAGCTGGAGGCGCATCGGGTCCCGGGTCTCGAGGCTGTAACGGTCGCCGGGCATCAGGAAGTAGAACCCGCCGCCGTTCGGCAGGACCCGCGTGTTGTCGTAGATGGCCACGTAGCCCTGTCCGATGACCTCGAATCCGTTTCCGCGCACCACGATGGCGGTGTCTTCGTCGATACCGATCCCGAGAAGTTCGGGTTTCGCGGCGGTGATTTCGAGCAGGTCGAAGTGCCGGTTCCGCACCAGCAGGTGCTGGTCGATGGCCACCCCCCGAACGAAGGCGAATCCCTCCTCGTGGTCTCCCATCATGATGGTGTTGCCGCTCGTGTCGCCGCGGGCGAGATATTCGCCCTGGATCGTCGCTCCGGCTGAGGAGCCGCCGATCACCCCGCCGCGCGCCAGCAGGGCGTGGAGTTCGCGCTCGGTGCGGGTGTCGGCGTAGGCGTCCACCAGCCGCCACTGCCGCCCGCCGGGGAACCACACCCCGCGGGCCTTCGTGATCGGCGCGGCGAACTCCTCGCTCTCGGCCTCTTCCCGGTCCCAGGTGTGGATCACGGTGATGTCGGTGGCGCCCAGTTCCCGGAACCGGCGCGCCCCCGTGTACCAGTCGTCGTAGTCGTCTTCGCCGCCGGCCGTGGGGATGATCACGATGGGGGCTTCGGGACCGCCGGCGAGGCTGATGAAGCGCTCAAGGATCGCTTCGTCGCGGAGCGCTCCGCCGACGATGACCAGTGAGCCCTTTGCGGGTCCCTCCTGGGCGGATGCGGCGACCGGGAGCGCCAGCGCCAGCCCGATGAGAAGCAGCACGAGGTTGCGGGAGCGAGTTTGGGACATGGCCGGGATCCTCCGTTCGGAATGAGAGCCTGAGCAGGGCCGATTATCCGCCTATCGGTGCTGCGGCGCGACGGACCGTGACCTTGCGCCTTTCTCCCACCCCTCGGCGGGCGACGTCGACCTGAGGTCGGCGGTCCCATTCCGGCGTCTCACCGGACCAAGCCAGCTGATCATTCGTCCTCCGGCGCTGATCCGCTTCCCTACACTCTCGCGCCATGCGCCACGTGGTGGTCGGCACCGCCGGCCACATCGATCACGGAAAGAGTTCGCTGGTCCTCGCGCTCACAGGGACCGATCCCGACCGCCTGAAGGAAGAAAAGGCTCGCGGCATCACCGTGGACCTCGGGTTCGCCCATCTCGAACACGAGGGAGTGACCTACGGCTTCGTGGATGTGCCGGGCCACGAGCGCTTCGTGCGCAACATGCTCGCCGGCGCGTCCGGTTTCGACGTGGTGCTGCTGGTGGTGGCCGCCGACGAATCCGTCATGCCCCAGACCCGCGAGCACATCGAGATCTGCCGGCTGCTTGGGGTGCGGTCCGCCGTGGTGGCGCTCACCCGGATTGATCTCGTGGAGGATCGGGAGTTCATCGAGATTGCGGCGCTCGAAGTCCGCGAGCTGCTCGAGGGGTCGGCGATGGCCGGGGCGCCGCTCGTGCCCGTCTCGTCGAAGACCGGCGAGGGACTCGGTGAACTCAGGGAGGCGCTCGCGGCAGCGGCAGGCGCCGCCGGGCCCCGGGACGTCTCGGGTCTCTTCCGGCTGCCGGTGGACCGCGCCTTCACCATGCGCGGCTTCGGCGCGGTGGTCACCGGCACGCTCGCCGCCGGCCGGGTCAAGGTCGGGAGCGACGTGGAAATCCTCCCCGGAGGCGAGCGCGCCCGGGTCCGGGGCCTCCAGGTACACGGAGCCCCCGTCGAGGCGGCTCAGGCCGGCCAGCGGGTCGCTGTCAACCTCTCCGGAGCCGGCCGCTTCCGGGTTGAGCGGGGGTCGGTGATCGCGGCGCCCGGCGAACTGAGTGCCACCCGGATGGTGGACGCCCGGTTGGAGGTGCTGGCCTGGGCGGCCGGGCCGGTCAAGGACGAGGACCGGGTGCACCTGCATGTCGGGACCGCTACCTCGCTTGCCCGGGTCCGGCTTCTCGGCGGGTTGGCGCAGCTCGCTCCCGGAGATTCCGGCCTCGTGCAGTTGCGCCTGGAGACCCCGTTGACGGCGGTGCGCGGCGATCGATTCATCATCCGGCGTTATTCGCCGGTCATCACCATCGGCGGTGGGACGATCCTGGATGCGCTGCCCCCCAAACGCTCTCCGAAAAACCCGGCGGCTCGTGACCGGGTCCTTGCCCTCGATCGCGCGACCGATGCGCGCGCCGCAGCCGCGTTCGTGGACGAGGCGGGAGTTCGGGGTCTGAGCGAGGCGGTGCTGCGCCGCAGACTCGGGATCCCGGCGCAGGATGCGGCACGGGTGTTTGGGGAACTCATCGAACGGGGCGAGATCGAAGCGCTGGGGGACGGCGCTCCGGCCAGCGCGGGTGGACGGGTCCTCTTGGCGCCGTCCAGTCTGCGAGCCGTGCAGGACCGGATCACCTCGCTGCTCTCCGCCTGGGAAACCGAAAACCGGCTGCGCGCCGGCATGCCGGTGGAACAACTCCGGGAACAGACCGGCGTTCCCGCGGTGGTGGCGGACGGCGCTCTGGCGCGTCTCGCAAGCGCCGGCGCCCTCGAACTCACCCGCCACACGGTCGGCACCGTAGGCCGGCAGGTCCAGCTCCGGGATGCCGAGCGGCGCGCCCTCGACCGTCTGGCAGGGTTACTCGACGAGGGCGGATTCACTCCGCCGACTCTCGGGGAAGCGGCGGAGGAACTCGGGGTTCCGCCGGAACTCGTGGATGCCCTGCGACGGCTGCTGCTTCGGGAAGGGCGCGCCGTGGACGTAAGTCCTGACCTCTACTTCGATGCTGGCCGGCTCGCCGCGCTCCGCCGGGCGGTGGCGGAACGGGCCGCCGTGAATCCCGAGATCGATGTTGCCTGGTTCAAGCAGAACTTCGGCCTGAGCCGCAAACACGCGATTCCGCTGCTCGAGTGGCTCGACCGCGAGCGGGTGACGGTGCGGGTGGGGAACCTGCGGAAGATCCGAACCGGCGCGGCGCCGGGAGTTGCCCCCGCATGAACCAGTGGGTCGCCGATCTGCGCTTCGCGATCCGCTCGCTGCGCAGCCGTCCGCTCCTGACCGGGCTCGCGGCGGCTTCGCTCGCGCTCGCCATCGCCGGGAACGGCGCGCAGTTTTCCTTCATGAACGCCTTGCTGCTGCGGCCGATGCCCTATCCGGATCCGGAGCGCGTGGTCATGCTCTGGCAGACCGATCCGGCGAACCCGGCGATCGATCTGATCCCCGTGGCGTCGGCCAACTACGACGACTGGCGGCGGACCGCCGAGTCCTTCGAGGTGCTCGCCGCGCAGCGCATCCGCCCGATGAGCATCACGGGGGGCGACCTGCCGGAGCCGGTCAGCGGCGCCGAAGTGACCGCGGAGTTCTTCCCGCTGCTCGGCGCCCGCCTGCACCTCGGGCGGGTGTTCCGGCCGGAAGAGGCGGAGGCCGGTCTGCGGCTCGCCGTCCTGTCCCATTTTCACTGGCAGAACCGGTGGGGAGGCGATCCGGCTCTGGTGGGCGGGCAGATCGAACTGGAGGGCGAGCCGCACGAGGTCGTCGGCGTGCTCGAGGAAGGATTCGAGTTCCTGCAGGCCGGGGTTGCGGTGTGGACGCCGATGGACAGCCCGCCGAAGGCGGGCGGAACTGCGTATCGCCGACTGAGTTGAAGCGCGAGGACGGCTTGGAACGCCGGCCTCCGGCCGGCACAGCCCGCCGAAGGCGGGCGGCGGGAAGGACTCCCCGTTCCGAGGTGGCGCCGTCCCGGCGGGAATCTCAGCGTTCGGCGGGATCCGTACCTGGGAGTGGCAGACACCGTTGGTCACAGTGCGGGCCACGTGCTTGCGTTCCGTGAAGGCGGACGGCAAGGAACCGCCCGCGGCCCTGGGGGTCGTTGTGTCGAGTCCCACCGGCAAGAACCCGCATGATCGGGTCCTCCGCACACCCCGCCAGGAAGAAAATGGGCGGCACTCACGCTGGCCTGGCGCCGCGTCATCCTCCCTGGTTTCGCGCTCCCGCGCGTGCCGGCCGGAGGCCGGCCCCATTCTCCCGGTGGGGGCTCCAAGCCGTCCCTGCCATGGCACCGTCGGCTTCTGCGCCCTCTCACCTGTTGGGGGTACGTGCCGAGACGGGAGCCATCCCGGCGATTTGGGGTCTTCGCCGCCGCGGCCCTGCGGGCCGCTGTGCCGGCCGGAGGCCGGCGTTCCAAGCCGTCCCCGCCATTGCGCCATCGGCTATACGCGCTCTCACGCCCATCCGTCACCACGTTGCGGCAAATATGAGAAATACGGGCTAGCAGCAATACTGTTCACTTAGACGATTCTGACGGTTGGCGGGCCGTCCCTGCGGCAGGTCGGAGCGTGTCTGGGCCGCAGGGGATAGCCGCTCATCTTGCGCTTGACCCCGCGGGGCGTGCATCGGTTGCGACTGGACACCACCCGTTCGTCGAGGAGTTCGTCAAGGACGTGCTGGCGGAGGCTGTTCTGACGCTGAGGGGGGAATGGCTCCGTGGGTGATGATGTTGCGACGGACCGCCCGAACCGCGTGGAGGTAGGAGAGTCGGTCTGGATCGTCTCCGCGCTGCCGGGCGGCGTCGTGCATGAGGGAGCGGATGGCGAAGTGGGCCAACATCAGGCCCCAGAACTCCTGGCGGACGAGTTCGGGGGTCTTGCTGCGGAGGACGATCCGGGGGCCGCGGAGGTGGGTCTTGAGTTCGTCCAGCGCGGTTTCGATCTCCCAGCGCTCGCGGTAGAGGGCGGCCAGCTCCGGGGCCGGGGCGCGGTCCGCATCCAGCACCGTGGTCAATAGCCGATACAGCGGTTCGGCGTCGGCCACGCCGGCCAGTTGATAGTCGATCACCCGCACCCGGACCGCGCGCCGCCCGTGGCGGCGGTCTTTGTCGGAGGGGTAGATCCGGCTCAGATAGGAGCCGTCGGCCAACGGGGTCTCCCGCGGCAGGCGCCGGTTCTTCTTGATGCGCCACAACAGATCCGCCCCCGTGGTGCGGGCCTGATTCCACAGGGCGTAGCTGTAGAAGTTGCGGTCGGCGAGACACAACATGCCCGCCTGCAAGGAGGGCATCACGTCCTCGACCAGGCGGTGTTCGCTCACTTGGTAGCCGGCCATGCGGCTGGCAAACAGGACGTGGGTTCCGTTCTCGACCAAGGATACGAACCGGATCTGGGGGAAGGCACTGGCCCCGCGACTGGCGCCGGGGCGCCCGAAGGCCGCCGCGTTCGGGACCTCGTCCGCGACATCCAGGGTGCTGCCGTCCACGCTGACCACCTGCCACTGCCGATAGCCGCATCCCGGTTCCGACGGCTGCCCCACCGGCCGCACCACGGCGTCATGCAGGGCTTGCAGCGGTTCGGCGCCCAGCCGCTGGCGCGCCTGCGAAATCCCCGACTTCCCCGCCACCCGGGGGCGCGCCGACGGATCGCCCAACCACCGCAGCCCTTCCAGCAGGCAGCGCAGAACCTCTCGATACGACGACTGCATGTACAGCGCCAAGGCGATCACGTAATACACCACCACGTGCGCCGGCAGATCCCGCTGACGGGCACTCTGCCGCCCCGTAGCCTGCAGCGCCTCGTCCACGGCCGCCCGCGGGATCCTCTGGTTCAGCACCCCGAGGCTGATGTAGTCCGTGAGCCGGCTCCCTTTCGGAAGCTCCGCGACTGTTCTCGCCATAGCCAACCTCCCGGCCAAGCCACGGGAAGAATAGCGAAGAAAATACCCTAAGTGAACAGTATTGGGGCTAGCAGCCTGTGGACAAAGTGGCGTGCGCGCCGAGAGCGGCCAGTCCTCCCGGTGGGGGCGAGGCACGCGGCTGACAAGGCGCGCGAGGGAGGAGCCCCCACCCGGAGAAACCATCATGATCGGGTCCTCCAATACACCCCGCCTGGCATGAAAAAAGGCGCGGCCGCGGGTAGGGTGAGCGGTCGCGGCATCCGGGACTGGAAGAGGGTGCGGAACTCAAGTTGGCAGAGCGCCGTGTCATCGGCGCTGGTTTCGCGCTCCCGCGCGATGCCGACCGGAGGTCGGCGTTCCCTGGCCAGCGTGCCCCTCTGCCGGGTGGGGTAGGTACCGAGACGTGCGCCATCGCGGAACTGGGAAGTACGCCCTTTCGCCCCGCTGCGCGGGGCGGTGCCGGTGTGAACACCGGCGGTCCCTGACCGGCGGCGCCATCCGGATCGTTGGCGTACCTTTGGGACGTGCACTTACACGGCAAACGCGCAGCGCTGGCCAGCCAGACGCCCCAGGCCCCCATAAGCGCTAACATAGAAGTTCGGACGCGAAGAAAGCCCGAACTTGGGGGCTCCGGGTGCGCGGTGGCTCGGCCAAGGATCTGGCAATGCCCTTCCAATCGTGGACAACGCGGGCGAGTGGCATCCGAGGCTTGATGGCTCCCACCACGTCGTCCAGGACATAGGCGAACTCACGCCACGCGCTGGGTGTCCGTTTCCGCCGCCAGTTCGTATCCCCAGGGGGAAACGGACTCGGCGTGGCGGATGAGCTTCTCCACCAGCAGCGCCACCAGAAGCTTGCCGTACAACCAGGCCCGGGCGCTGTCGTCATCGTATTTGGGCAGATGCCCCAACTCCGCCAGAGACTTCAGCCGCTTGAAGACCAACTCGACCTGCCAGCGGGTCCGATACCACTCCAACACCTGCCGGGCAGAGAAGTCCGCCTCGGGAAAGTTCGTGAACACGATCACGAACTTGGCGAACTCAACCGTCTTGGGCTGGATCTCGGTGCCCTTCCGGCTGGCGTCGCTCCGGATCTTCTTCTGCGCCTGCCGGATGGCTTCCCGGCTCTTGCGCACCGCGCAGATCCGACCCGCCACCGTCCCGCCGTCCGCCGCTACCACCCGCGCCGGCCAGAACCCGATCTGGTCGGCGCGCCGCAGCGAACGCACGGTCTCCAATAGGTCCAACGGCTCCCCCACCGCGCTTTGCAACGCCAGCGCCCGGGTGTTGACCCGGACCGTCGCATAGCCCCCAGAATGCGCCACGTGAACGAGCCCCGGCGCCCGCGCGTAGCCCCGGTCCGCCACTACGTGGTCCCCAGACTGGATCGGAAAGTGCGTCAGCGACTCTCCGCTTCCCTTCCCCTCCGTCGCCGTAACTCGGAAAAAATCGCACGAAAGCGACGGCAAGCGCACGCTGTAGTGGATCCGCCACAACGAACCCGTCTTCCCCGGTTCCCTCACCGTCGTCGCGTCCATCGCCCGAATCTGGAACCCGCCCTCCGCGGCACGCGACAACCCCTGCTCTCGGAACAGCTCCACGCACAGCGCCTGCAGCCATCCCCCCGCGTTGCGCAGCCGCTTCATCAGCGCCACGTCCGACAGCTCCGCCAAACCCACCTGCCGCGCTCGGACCGCCGTCTCGCGCAGCGAATACCCACACCCCAAATGCATCAACAGCACCCGCAGCAGGTTCTCCACCGACTTGATCCCCCGAAGTCTCTTCAGCGCCCCGGTGTCCGCCGCCAACTCCCGCCAGTTCCCCGGCAAGAACGACTTCACGAGGTCCCAGTCCTCTTGCATCCCGTCGCTCCCCTCCACACTTCCCAGCGCGAATGGAGCCTATGTTAGCGCTTATGCCCCAGGCCCCTCTATGATCGGGACCATGTCGCAGAAACCCTTTCGCTCGATACCGGCCTTGCTGTTGGCCGCCGTGCTGCTTCCCGCGTGTACGCCGGAGCCCCAGGATTCCCCGGCGCACTACGGAAAAGCGGACGCCGAACTTGCCGCTCGGATCTACCCCCTCGCCCAGGACGCCCTCCGGAACCATCCCGCCCCCGGCATTTCCGTGGCTGTCCAGCAGCACGGGGAGGTCGTCTTTGCCGGCGGATTCGGCTATGCGGACCTTGAGAACGAGGTGCCGGCGACGGCGGACACGGTGTATCGCATCGGTTCGGTCACCAAGCAGTTCACCGCCGCCGCCGCGATGCTCCTGGTCGAGGAGGGAAAGCTGGACCTGTCCGCCGATCTCCGCGAATACCTGCCCGACTACGACACGCGTGGCTTCGAGGTGTCGGTCGAGCGCCTCCTCACCCATACCTCGGGGATCAAGGGGTACACGGAGATGCCGGAGTTTTGGGAGCGGTCCCGCCTGGACCTCGGTCACGAGGCCATGCTGGAACTGTTCTCCGCGCCGCCCTTCGAGTTCGAACCCGGGGACCGCTACCAGTACAACAACTCGGGCTACTACCTGCTCGGAGTCCTCGTCGAACGCCTCTCGGGAATGAGCTACCCCGCGTTTCTCGAGGCGCGGCTGTTCGAGCCGCTGGGTCTGGAGCGGACGCACTTCCTCAGCAACCGCCCCCTCATCCACGGCCGCGCCGAAGGCTATGAAGTCGGAGAAGGGAACGGCTTCGTGAACGATGAGCCGCTGAGCATGGAACTGCCCTACGCGGCCGGCTCCCTGGGGGCGAGCGTCCTGGATCTCCTCGCCTGGCAGCGCGCGCTGGCCTCGGGCAACGTGGTAAGCCCCGCCAAGTACGAGGCGATGACCGCCCGGGGCAGCCTCGTGAACGGCGATTCGGTCCACTACGGCTACGGGCTCCGCCTGGGGGAGGAACACGGGCTCGCCAAGGTGTCCCACGGTGGTGGTATCAACGGCTTCCGCGCCGAGCTCGCGTTCTATCCCGAGCCCGAGCTCGGCATCGCGGTGCTCATCAATTCCGGCTCCGGGAGGCCCGGCCTCCTCGAAAACCGGATCGCCCGGACGATGCTGGGAATGGAACAGCCGGTCGTGAACGAAATCGAAGTGCCCGAATCCGAACTCAGGCGCTGCGCCGGAACCTACGATCCCGGCCGCGCGCCGGTCACCATCCGCTTCGAGGACGGGGCGCTCTTCGGCTTCGGCGAGCGGCTGGTTCCGGTGGGCGACGGGGTGTTCCATCCGGAAGACGATCCCTTCACTCGGGTGGTTTGCGACCCGAGCCCGGAGGATTCCGCAGCCCCCGCCCTCACGGTTGCCGGCGGAGGGGTGAGCACCCGCTATCCCCGGGTTTCCGGTTGACCGGCGTTCCCCGTTTGTCGCCCAGTGACGGCTAGACTGCCCGGCCCATGCCGAGCGTAGAGGTCCAAACGACCGTCACGGCGCCGCCGGAGCGGGTCTTCCGGATCGCTACCGACCTCGAGAACATCGCCGAGACGATGTCCGGGATTGACAGCGCCGAGGTCCTGACCGATGGACCCTTCCGGGAGGGGACCCGCTGGCGGGAAACCCGGACGCTCTACGGGCGGCAGGCGACCGAGGAGATGTGGGTTACCGGTTTCGATCCACCCGGGTCGTACGTGGTCGAGGCCGAATCGCACGGGGCCCACTATCGGACCGAGATGACCTTCGCGCCCGCGGATGACGGGACGCGGGTCACCATGGTCTTTTCGGCCCGCCCGGTGAGCTTCTTCGCCCGGCTGTTCTCCTTCCTCAGCGCCGCGATGCTGAAGAGCGTGAAAAAGGCGATCGAACAGGACATGGAAGACCTGAAGCGGGCGGCGGAGTCCTCCGCCTGAGGGGCACGTGAAGGTCCCCGCCCCTCGGAGGCTCAGCTTGCCGCGATCCGGCTCGCTCTCGTGAAAGCTGCCGGCCCGGAACGCTCGTTACCCCGGGACCCCGCCGGATGGCCCGCTGGCCTTCCCCTCCGCAGCCCGCGCCTCATTGTTCGGCCCTTCCGGGAGTCGGATTTCTCCGATGTCCAGGAGTACGCGGGCGACCCCGAGGTGACCCGTCATCTCCGGTGGGGGCCGAACACCCCGTCCGAGACCCTTTGTTTCCTCCGGCGGGCGATTGAAGCCACCCGCACGCCCGGTGCCTCGCAGCTCGACCTGGCGGTGGTCGAGCGGCGCAGCATGCGGGTGCGGGGTGGACTCGGCCTCCATGAGCGCGAGCCGGGCCGGGTGGAGATCGGATACTGCCTGGCCCGTACCGTCTGGGGGTTCGGGTACGCGAGCGAAGCGGTGCGAAGCGCCGTCCGCTTCGCTGACGTCCGTTTCGAGGGTGCGGAACTGTTCGGCCTCGTGGTGCCCGAAAATGATGCTTCCGGGCGGGTGCTCCTTCGGAACGGGTTCGAACCGGCCGGGGACTTGTCCCCGTACGCGCCGTGGATGGATGGCCTCTGCTCCACCGCGTTGGCCTTCCGCCGGTGCTCGTCCTCCCGGTCTTGACGCCTCCCCGGGTTCCCCGTCCGAGACTTCGCCGGCAAGTTGCCCGGAGGCCGATAGCGCCGGGTTACTCCGTTCGGGTTCCCGCCAGGCGCCGCCGGTTGCCGGGGGACGGTCCCGCCGACCGGCTCCTGGAGAACGGGGCGCGATCCCTGACCAGCGCGGAATTGCTCGGTCTCGTGCTCGGTCCGCGTGGAGATGACCTGGCCCGCCGCCTCCTCGACGACCTGGGTGGACTGGCTCGACTCAGCCAGGCTCCGCTTGGCCAGTTGGCGCACCGGTCCGGGCTTTCGCGAACGCGGCTCATCCGGCTGGCGGCTGCTCTTGAGCTGGGACGCCGCGCGGGCTATCCGACGGACGGCCAGGTCCCGTGTTTCCGAAGTCCGGCCGAGGTGGCGCGCTACCTCATCTCCCGCTTCGGGAACCGGGAAGTCGAGGAGTTCGGTGTCCTGATGCTCGATAGCCGCGGCTGCCTGCGCCGTGCCGAAATCATCTCGCGCGGCTCGCTTACCGGAGCCCCGGTCCATCCCCGGGATCTATTCCGGCTCGCGGCGGCCTACCAGGCGGTTTCACTGATCCTCTTCCACAATCACCCATCCGGAGACCCGGAGCCGTCGGAGGCGGACCGTCAACTCACCCGGCGGCTTCAGGAAGCCGGAGCGATCATGGGGATCCCCGTACTCGATCACCTGGTGATCGGCGCCGGGAAATGGTTCAGTTTCAGCGACGAGGGCGCGCTCTGAAGCGGCGCGGAGCGCCGCACGATCAGGCTGTGCCTTCGCAGTCCGAGCAGATCCCGTAGAGCTGATGCCGGTGCCAGACCAGACGGTAACCGTGTTCGGTGGCAATCTCCTCTTGCCGCCGCTCCACTTCCGATGACAGGAACTCGTCAATCCGGCCGCAGCGGACACAGATGAGGTGATCGTGATGACCGCGGGAGAGTGCCGGCTCGAACCGGGTGAGACCGTCCTTGAGGTCGATGGAGGTCGCAATATGGGCTTCGCAGAAGAGGCGGAGAGCCCGGTACACCGTCGTCCGGCCGATGGAGGCGTCCGCCTCCCGCACGTCGCTATGAAGGTCGTCGGCGGAGACGTGTCCGCCCATGCCGAGGAAGCGGTCCAAAATGAGTTCCCGCTGCCGGGATTTCTTCAGGCCCCGTTCCCGGGTGAACTCTCCGAGCCGCCGGAAGGCCTCTTCGCGCATCGAGGCCGGACTCGGCGGCGTGGGGACGAAAGTACTCATGGGCGGAATCCGTCGTGGCCGCGCCATCATGCCGATCCGGCCTGGGGCGCCCTGCACTGCACAGGGTACCCCGTCCGACCGCAGGACGGTCCGATGCCTCGCCAGCCCGCCCCGGGCGCCCCGGGACGAGGTCGAGAACCGGCCGGCTTCTAGAATCCGCCGTTCCCATGCGCATCCTCTATCTTGACCTGTCCGCCGGCGTCTCCGGGGACATGCTGCTCGGTGCGCTGGTGGATGTCGGGGTTCCCCGCGAAGTGCTGTCCAGCACTGTCGAGGCGCTTCGGTCCCCGGTCTCGCTGTCCTACGAGGAGAGTTCCCGGGGAGGACTTCGCGGGATCAAGGCGCATGTCGAGGCCGCGGACGACCGCGGACATCGCCATCTGAGGGACTTCCTGCGAGTCCTGGAGCGGAGCGGACTACCCACCGAAGTCTCTCAGCGGGCGGCCGGACTCCTCCGGCGGATCTTCGAAGCCGAGGGGCAGATCCACGGTATGTCGGCGGAATCGGTGCACCTGCACGAACTGGGATCGCTCGACACTCTGGTCGACATCGTGGGAGCGGTGGCGGGAGTGGCGTATCTCGCTCCCGATACCGTGGTGGGCTCGCCCGTGAATGTGGGAAGCGGTTCGGTCGAGGCGGAGCACGGAACGCTGGAGATTCCGGCCCCGGCGACGGCCCTGTTGCTCCGGGGGGTGCCCACATTCTCGGACGGCTCCGGCTTTGAACGCACGACCCCCACCGGGGCCGTGCTGACCGGTCTCGCCGACTCCTTCGGCGGTTGGCCCGGGATGACCCCGGAAAGGATCGGATACGGCCTCGGCTCGGCCGATCCCAAGGAGGGGCGCCCCAATGCGCTCCGCGTTGTCTCCGGATCGGCGCCCGACAGTTCCGGGAGTGCGGTGGTCGTCGTTGAAGCGACGCTCGACGACCTGCCGCCCGAAATCGCCCCGCACCTCCTGGAACGGCTGCTCGCCGCGGGCGCCCGGGACGCCTTCTTCACCCCGGTACAGATGAAGAAAGGGCGCCCGGGCCTGACGGTAACCGCTCTCGCCGATTTCGGGCGCCGCGATGCAGTGACAGCCACCCTGTTCCGGGAGAGCACGACGCTCGGCGTCCGGATCACGGTGGCGGAGCGGGAAACCCTCGAACGACGGGTGGTTCGGGTGGAAACTCCGTGGGGCCGGGTGGGGGTCAAGATCGGTCTGCGCGACGGGACGGTGATCAACCGGGCTCCGGAGTTCGAGGACTGCCGCCGGTTGGCCGAAAGTACCGGGGTCGCTCTGAAAGAGATCCACCGGGAGGCCCTCGCGGCATCCCTCCCCGATTCGGGGAACCCCACCGAAGACGGTGATTCTCCGGATTCACCTGAGTCGGCCGCGCCGGATGGATCGCGATGATCGATTCTCACGCGCATCTCGACCAGCCCGCCTTCAATCCCGATCGGCAGGCGGTGCTGGGGCGGGCAGCGCGTGCGGGGATTTCCACCATCGTTTCCATCGGAATGCTGGATGGCGAAGCCTCGTGGAGGCGGACCTTTGCCCTCGTGGACGACATGCATCCGGAAGGGGCGGATCACACCGGCGCGGGCGTGCCGCAGCTCTTCACGACGCTTGGTTGCCATCCTCACGATGCCAGGCTGTTTGACGAGCTTGGCGGCGAGGAGCGTCTGGCTGAACTGGCGCGCCGGCCGCGGCTGCTGGCCATCGGCGAGGTGGGGCTCGACTACCACTACGACTTGAGCCCGCGTCCCGAACAGCGGGACGTGTTCCGGCGCCAGATCCGGGTGGCGAGGGAGTTGGGACTACCGGTCGTCGTCCACCACCGCGACGCGGAAGATGACTTCCTTCGGATTGCCGAAGAGGAAGAACTCGCCGAATGCGGGGCCATTCTCCACTGTTTCACGGCGAGTGAACGCCTTGCCCGGGCGGCGTGGGAACGGGGCTTCCTGATCTCGTTTTCCGGAATCCTCACCTTCAAGAACGCGGAGGATCTCCGGCGGACGGCCGCCCTCGTTCCACTCGATCATCTGCTGGTTGAGACCGACTGTCCCTATCTGGCGCCGGTGCCGCACCGGGGACGGCGCGCGGAACCCGCGATGGTGATGGAGACCGCCCGATGTCTCGCCGCCGTGCGCTCCGCGGACCCGGCGGCGATCGAGGCGGCCACCGACGCCAACTTCCGGCGCTTTTTCTTTGGGCCGGCGGCGATCACCGGCCGCGAATCCGGCACCCCCTGCGTGAGATAATCGCAAGGAAATCCGGTAAATGCTGTCCGTTTCGAGCCCCGGGAGCCTGCTCTCCGAGTTGGAGGCCGAATTGGCTCCGGACCTGGCCGAGGTCGAGCGCATCCTGGCTGCGCGGGTGGAAAGCGACCTGGAGCTCGTGAAGCTGACGAGCCAGTACCTCTACCGGAGTGGCGGCAAACGTCTCCGTCCGATGCTGCTGCTGATTGCGGCGCGCGCCGCAGGCGGTGAAAAGAGCCGGACCGCGCGAGCCCCCTGCTACGGCGCGATGGTCGAAATCATGCACACCGCCACGCTCGTCCACGATGACATCGTCGACGAGGCGGATACGCGCCGGGGGCAGGACTCGCTGAACAGCCTGCTGGGCAACGACCTCACCGTCCTGATCGGAGATTTCCTCTATATCCAGTCGATGGCGCTGGCCGTGGAGCAGGGAAACCCTCAGGTCGTCGCGACGATGTGCGACCTCACGATGCGCATGATCGAGGGAATGCTCCTCGAAAAAGCACGCGGCGGGACCATCGGCCTGACCCGCGAGGAGCACTTGCGGATTCTGCGACTGAAGACGGCTTACCTCTTCCATGGCTGCGGCAAGATGGGGGCGATGATGGTCGAAGCGCCGCCCGAGGTCGAAAGGGCTCTCGGCGAGTACTGCATGAACCTCGGGATGGCGTTCCAGGTAGCTGACGACCTCTTCGACTTCACGGCGAGCGCCGCCATGGTGGGCAAGCCGGTGCTCAGCGACTTGAAGGAAGGGCACCTGACCCTGCCGATCCTTCACGCCCTCGAGCGGGAACCGCAGGCGGTACCTCTCGTTGAGGAAGTGCTCGACAGCGGTGACCTCACTCCCGACCTGCAGAAGGAAATCCTCGCGCTCGTCGAGCGCCAGGGCGGGCTCGATGAGGCGCGGCGGGTCGCGGAAGGCTTCGCGGCCTCCGCCCGGGAAGCCCTGGCAACGGTCCCGCCTTCGTCCTACCGGGACGGTTTGGAAGCGCTCGCCGAGTTCGTCATCTGGCGCGACCGTTGAGCGGTTCCCTACCGTCGGGTCTTCCATTTCCTCCCTATCGGCACCGGCCTGGTCGCACTCCGCACCCGGAGCGGGACCCCGACGGACACCGCTTCCTCGAGTATCTTCCGCCGGGCCTGCTTCCGGCTGCGGCGATCCCGCTGGCCGCGCTTCCGGACGCTCCGCTGTTCCGTTACGGAGAGGAGTTGTTCCGCGCCGCCTACTGGTGGGAGGCCCATGCGGTGTGGGAAGAGCTATGGCAGGCTGCGCTCCGGGGAGAGGACGGGGAGACGCCCGAGCGAGAGGTGCTCCGGGCGTTCATCCAGTTGGCGGCGGCGGCCCTCCGGAAGGAACTCGGGGGACTTCGCGGAAGCCGGAAGCTGTTGAACGCCGCGCTTCGCGGCATGGAACGAGCTGACTGCCGGGGGGAGGCGGCAATCCTTCCGCTGCGCTTCGAGAGGCTACGCGCCGATGCCGGGTTGGGTTGCTAGCAGCCGGTGGCAAAACCCACGCGGCGTTCGACGGGCGATGCATCCCGTCTGAACCGCCCCGCTCCGCGGGGCTCTCAGTTGCGCTTCGGTCGAAATACACCCGGTATTCCTCCCTCGCGCGCCTTGTCAGCCGGGCGCCTCGCCCGTCTCGGCGCTCACGTGGGTTTCACCACCGACTGCTAGCATCCTTGAACTCCTATGCCACTCCCCGCCTCCGGTGATGAGGACATCGCCGTACTCGTCGTAGACGACGAGGCGGTGATCCGGCGGTCGCTCCGCCGCCGGCTCCGGTACGAGGGCTGGAGGGTGTTTGAAGCCGCCTCGGGTCCGGACGCGCTGGCGGTGCTGGAGCGGGAGCCGTGTGATCTCGTGGTTCTGGATATCAAGATGCCCGGCATGGACGGAATGGAAGTCCTCCGGCGTATCCGAGCCGAAAAACCGTCGGTGGCAGTCGTGATGCACACCGGCCACGGAGACATCGAGACCGCGGTGCGCGCCATTCAGGAGGGGGCGGCGCACTTTCTCGAAAAAGGCGGGGGAGGGGACATCGGCGCCTGTCTCCGGATTGCGATCGACAAGACGAGAACGCTCGAGCGAAAACGGCTCGAGAACGAAAACCGCCGCCTGGCTGCCGAGGTCGAGCTGCACCGCAGCCGGGAGGGAGGGGGCCGGCAACTGGTCGGCGAGTCGCCGGCCCTTGCCGCTGTCCGGGAGCGCATCGAACGCGTCGCGCCGAGCGATGTGCGGGTGCTCATCACGGGCGAGTCGGGGACGGGGAAGGAGGTGGCGGCCCGGCTGATCCACCATGCCAGCCGTCGGGCGGCCGGACCGTTCATCGAAGTGAACTGCGCGGCGATTCCCGAGGAACTCATCGAGAGCGAGCTGTTCGGCGCCGAACGGGGCTCCTATACGGGGGCGCACCGGCAGATGGTGGGGAAGTTCGAGCAGGCCGACGGGGGCACGCTCTTCCTCGACGAGATCGGGGACATGAGTGCCCGCACCCAGGCCAAGGTGCTGCGGGCCCTTGAGGAAAACCGGATCACCCGGGTGGGAGGTTCAAAGTCCGTCGACGTGGACGTCCGTGTGTTGTCCGCGACCAATCAGGATCTCGAGAAGGAGGGCTTCCGCAGCGACCTTCTCCACCGGTTGAACGTGATTCCCATCCGAATGCCGCCCCTCCGGGACCGTCCGGAGGACATCACGCTGCTCGTCGCCCACTTTCTGAAACAGCTCGAAGTGGGCGGCCAGCGCCCCCGCCCGCTCACCGGCGATGCTCTCGGACTCCTCGCCCGGCAACCGTTCCCCGGCAACGTGCGGGAACTCCGGAACCTCGTCGAGCGCCTCCTGATCCTGAGTCCGGGAGACGAGATTGGGGAAGCGGACGTGAGGGAACACCTCTCGGGATCCTCGCCGTCCGAGGAATCGGGAGGACTCGCCCAGCACCTGGCCACGAAGGAACGTCAGTTCGTGGAGGAGAGACTGGCTGCCTGCGACGGGAACCGCGAGCGAGCTGCCAGGAGCCTCGGCATCGAACCCGAGGAGTTGGTCCGAAGTCTGGAGCAGTTGGTGGACAGAGTGACGTGAGCGCCGAGAGCGGCGAGGCCCAGTTCTCCCGGTGGGGCCAGTTCTCCCGGTGGGGGCCCGGCTGACAAGGCGCGCGAGGGAGGAATACCTGGTGTATTTCGACCGAAGCGCAACGAAGAGCGTCGCGAAGCGACGCGGTTGACAGTCGGTGGTGGAACCCACGTGAGCGCCGAGGCCGGCCAGTCCTCCCGGTGGGGGCGAGGCGCCCGGCTGACAAGGCGCGTGAGGGAGGAATACCTGGTGTATTTCGACCGAAGCGCAACGATGAGCGGCGCGAAGCGACGCGGTTCAGCCGGGATGGATCGCCGGCCGAACGCCGCGTGGGTTTCGCCACAGGCTGTTAACAGCCTGTGGAGAAAGTGACGTGAGCACCGAGAACGGTGAGGCGCCCGGCTGACAAGGCGCGTAAGGGAGGAATACCGGGTGTATTCCGACCGAAACGCAACGATGAGGGCCGCGCAGCGGCCCGTTTCAGCCGGGATGCATCGCCGTTCGAATGCCGCGTGACTTTTTCCACAGGCTGTTAAGCCGGGATACATCGCCGGTCGAGCCCCCACCGGGAGAACTGGGCCGCGTGACTCTGTCTACCGGCTGCTGAGAAAGCCGGGCGCTCCGGGCCGGTAGAATCCCGGACGGTTCGAGTCGTTCAGACGGTCGCCGGCTCCTTCGGGAGCGGGAGGAAAGTCCGAACTCCGCAAGGCAGTGCGCTGGGTAACCCCCAGTCCGGGTGACCGGAAGGAAAGTGCCACAGAAAACAAACCGCCTCTCCCTCCGGGGAGCGGCAAGGGTGAAAAGGTGCGGTAAGAGCGCACCGCCTGGGCAGTGATGTCCAGGGCACGGTAAACCCCGCATGGAGCAAGACCAAATAGAGAAGCACCCGAGGGCCGCCTGTCCGAGCTTCCGGGTAGGTCGCTTGACCCGTCGGGTAACCGCCGGGCTAGATGCATGACCGTCACCTCGCCGCGGGCAACCGCGCCGGGGAACAGAATTCGGCTTACGAGCGGCTCGGACCCTCGGAGCGCCGGCCAGTTGCTATGAAAAGGCAGTCCCGCCGGGACGCCGATAGCCGGGATGGCGCGCCGACCAGGGAACGCCGGTGTTCACACCGGCACCGCCCCGCGCAGCGGGGCGAGAGGGCGTATTTCCCGGTTCCGGGATGGTGCACGTCTCGGCGCATACCCCACCCGGCAGAGGGGCGCGCCGGCCAGGGAACGCCGACCTCCGGTCCGCACCGCGCGCCGAGAGGCGCGCGATACATCGCTGAGGGAGAAGAGGCGCGGGGACGGCTTGGAACGCCGACCTCCGGCCAGTTGCTATGAAAAGGCAGTCCCGCCGGGACGCCGATAGCCGGGATGGCGCGCCGACCAGGGAACGCCGGTGTTCACACCGGCACCGCCCCGCGCAGCGGGGCGAGAGGGCGTACTTCCCGGTTCCGGGATGGTGCACGTCTCGGCGCATACCCCACCCGGCAGAGGGGCGCGCCGGCCAGGGAACGCCGACCTCCGGTCCGCACCGCGCGCCGAGAGGCGCGCGATACATCGCTGAGGGAGAAGAGGCGCGGGGACGGCTTGGAACGCCGACCTCCGGCCGGTTCTCCCGGTGGGGGCCTCCGACCGGAAACGCTCCCGGCAGGGGAGCGAAACTCATGGGCGGCCGTTCCCGGGTAATGGCGCTGCATTCGTTCCGGCCGGGGTCTCCGGTCTCGCCCCGCTGCGCGACCGGCCGGCCAGCGTGATTCTGGTCACCGGCGGTGCCGGGTTCATCGGCTCCGCGCTGGCAACCCGGCTCGCCGGCGCCGGCGAGCGGGTCCGGGTTCTCGATGATTTCTCGACGGGCCGGCGCGAACGCGTCTCCGGGAACCCATTGGTCGAGGTGTGCGAAGGAGACATTCGGGACTCTGCCGCGGTCCGGGAGGCTCTCGCCGGTGTGAACCGGGTCGCTCACCTGGCGGCGCTGGCCTCGGTGCCCCGCGCCGAGTTGGACCCGGAAACCGCGGCGCGGGTGAACGTCGAAGGGACCCTCGTGGTGCTCGACGAGTCCAGGCGGGCCGGCGTCTCCGCCCTGGTGTACGCCTCGTCCTGTTCGGTCTACGGTGACGTCGGCGAACGCCCGATCGTGGAATCCGTCCCTCTGAGGCCCTGTTCGGTGTACGCAGTAACGAAACTGGCCGGAGAGCGGCACGTCCTCCTGTATCACCGCACCGGAGGGCCGTCAGCCATCGCGTTGCGCTTCTTCAACGTCTACGGGCCGGGCCAGCCGGCCGACTCTCCCTATTCCGGCGTCCTCGCCCGGTTCACCGTGCAGGCGACCGGCGGCGAGCGGCCCGAGATTCATGGCGACGGCGGGCAGACCCGGGATTTCGTGTTTGTGGGCGACGTGGTGGACGCCCTGGTCTTCGCCCTTGAAAAGGCTCCGCAGGAGCCTGGGGGACAGGCTTTCAACGTCGGAACCGGGCGGGCCGCCTCGGTAGGCGAGATCTGGGCGCTGGTCGCCAAAGCCGCCAGGGTGGAAGTGACCCCGACATTCGGTCCGGTCCGGGCCGGTGACATGCGCCACGCCTCGGCGGACACCCGAAGGGCTGCGGAGCTCCTGGGTTTTCGTGCCCGGGTCCCGCTGGAGGCGGGGATTCGGGAGCTGTTGGAGGCCTCCGCGGGGAACCTCGCGGCTACTCCGCGCGTTCCGCGGGCATAGGCCTTGGTGTGTCATACTCAAGAATTCTCGGCGTGACCCCTCGGCCAGCCCCCCATCTCGCCTCGGCGACCGCGGTACTTGGCGGTCTTCTTGGGGGCGTCGTGTTGTTCGGAGCCGGGGTTCTCCGGTCCTGGGACGGCCCGCTGCCGGAGCCGCCCGGGATGCCCGCCCCAGACGAGTCCGTGGTTTCCGAGCAGCCGGAGGTGGGCCTGTTTCTGGTTCCGGACCGGTTCGTCCGCGGGGACTCACTGTCAGACGTGCTCGTGCGAAACGGCTTTTCGCGGAGGGAAGTCGGCGCCGTTGCCGAGGCGTTGACCCCGGTCGCCGATGTCCGGCGGCTCAAGGTCGGGCAGACGTTGTGGTTGCACCGGAACGAGGGCGGCGAGCCCGTCAGGATCGAACTTCCGCTCGACGATTTCCGCGAGGTGGCGGTGTTCCGCGCCGGGACCGGCTGGGATGCCCGCGAGTTCACTGCCGAGCCGCTTGACCGGCGCGAGGTGGTTCAGGGGGTGGTGAATAGCAGTCTGTACCAAAGTCTGGTGCGTTCCGGCGAACGGGGTGACCTGGCGGTTCTGATCGCGAGAGCCCTCGAGTACGACATCGACTTCCACCGCGACACGCGGGTTGGAGACAGTTACTCGGTAGTCGTGGACAAGCTCTATGACGATCAGGGCGAGTGGAAGGACTACGGCGAATTGCATGCCGTCCGCTACCTCAATGCCGGCCGCCCCATCCACGCGTTCCGCTTCGAATTGCCGACCGGCGAATCGGGCTACTACGACTATGACGGCAATTCCATTCAGCGCGTCTTCCTGATGAGTCCCGTGGCCTACACCCGCATTTCGGGAGTCTTCACCAGTCGGCGGCTTCACCCGATACACCGGGTGTACCGACCGCACTACGGCGTGGACTACGTGGCCGCGCGAGGCACTCCGGTGATGGCGACGGCGGACGGGGTGGTTGCGGACGCGGGGAGCCGCGGCCCGAATGGGAAGATGGTCACGCTTCGCCATGCGGGTGGCTACGTCACCAAGTACCTCCATCTCTCCCGCATTCCGTCCGAAATCGGCCCCGGGCGTCGCGTGAACCAGCGGGATGTCATCGGGTTTGTTGGTTCCACGGGCGTCTCGACCGGCGCCCATCTTGACTATCGCCTTTCGCGCCACGGGAGACCCTTGAACTCCCGCACCCACATCCTGCCGCCGGGGCCCCCCATTCCGGCAGAGCATCTGGTTCTGTTCGAGGCGTGGCGAGACGAGCTGGTGGGTTCCTTCGAGCGGCCCGAAGGCCGTCCTCTCATGCGGACTCCGGTGTCCAGAACCGTGGCCGGCGCGAGCGACGGCTCCTGAAGCGTTAACAGCCTGTGGCAAAACCCACGCGGCGTTCGACCGGCGATGCATCCCGGCTGAAACGCACCGATGAGCGGCGCGCAGCGACGCGGTTCAGCCGGGATGGATCGCCGGCCGAGCCCCCACTGGGAGAACTGGGCCGCCCCGGTTTCATCACAGGCTGTTAGGCCCAACCGGACGCTGGCCTCGGTCTTCCCTGGCTCCAGGGGGGTAACGAGCCTTGACGCGCGACAACCGTTGCTGACGCTCTTCGTCAACTTCGGTTGACCTCCGAGCCCCCTTGCGGAGGCCTCAAGGAAGGCGCCAGGTGGGAGAGTTGGGGTTTCGGCTCTGCCGAAGACACCTAACTCATTGATTCAAGGAAAGGATCCGGGCGGCGCGAACATCCATCGTGCTCCGGCAGGGGCCCGCATGGCCGGGCGCACAGCCTGGCCCGCGAGTTGCGGAATGATGTGCTCCCGACGATCCTCGGCAACGTGGATTCTTCGGTATGTTGATCGATAATCCATATATTGTGTCATGTGTATATATGGTGACATTGGAATGGTCGTATGGATATGACTACGGACGACATATATGTGTATTCATGGATCAGCATATAAATGTATCTATGATCAACATATCCAAAATACAAGGAGATATATATGATCCAGTTCCGCGTTCCTTTTCTTGCCTTGCTGGCCATCGTTTCGTCGGCGATGCTCGGGGTCTCCGCCATTCAGCCGGAGGAGCCCATCAACATCAACACCGCCACCGTGGAGGAGCTGACCGAGCTACCCCGCATCGGCGAGGTGACCGCCACGCGCATCGTGAAGTGGCGTGAAGAAAATGGACCGTTCGCGAGTACAGAGGAACTCATGAACGTTCAAGGCATCGGCGAGCGCGTCTACGAACGGATCCGACCGCATGTGACCGTTGAGGATGCGGGCGGGAGCCGAAGCTCCGGTGCAATTCCAAAAGCCGCGTGACCGGAACCTCCATGTTCCGGTCTGCGGGGGGCGGCCGGAGCCGATGCGGGGCTTCACCCTCGTCGAGCTGCTGGTCGCCGTGGCACTGCTCCTGGTGCTCGCCGGCACAGCGATTCCACCGCTCGCGGGGCATCTGAGAGCCGAGCGCGTTCGCGGGGCGGCGCTCGCCATTCGTTCGCTCCTTCAAAAAGCGCGGGCGGAGGCGGCCGTTCGCGCGGCGAACGTCGCGGTCGTCTTCGATCCACCGCTTGCCGGGCATGGCATCGACATTCCCGGGTCTGATGTTTCTCCGGTAGTTGCGCTGGTCCTGGATACCAATCACAACGGTGTCCGGCGAGCCGAAATCGCCTCCGGCGGAGAGCGTCTCCTCGATAACCCCTGGCGGTTTGGGGCGCGCTTTCCGGGAGTTGGGTGGGGAGCTCCCGCCGGCGCCGCGGGTCCTGCTCCGGTTCCCGGGCTGAACGTCGGGGTCGCGGGAATGGTGTCCTTTTCACCCCTCGGCGGTTCCGGATCCGGGCGGATTACGGTGAGCGGAGAGGGCGCCGTCTACGCGATCGTGATTCACGGGAGCAGTTCCAGAATCCGCATCGAACGTCACGCCGGCGGCCGCTGGGTTCCGATGTGACCGTGTCAATGCTCCCGAGTGGCTGGCGCCAAGTTTGGCTATCACCAAGCGGTCGCGAAACTCTGGCGGCATCCATTCGCGGCGCGCAGCGCCGCGGGGGAGGGGTGTGGGGAGGGGTTTCCCCTCCCCACGAAAGACGATGGCGCGGATCGCGGAGCGATGCGCGCCATCACCCCGTGGGGGAAGCGCCCCGCACGCGCACAAATCGCCAGATTGGGCGCGCATGCCGCCGTGGGGATAGTGCGGGGTGCTTCTTCCACGGGCTGTTAGCATGAGTTGAAGGCGCTTTGTCCGTGGCCATCATCCTCTCTCAAATGTTCGCCGCCTTCCGCGAGGCTGGCGTCCCGGAGGAACTGGCAGAGGCTGCGGCGGAAGAGCCGGTCGGCTTCGTCCTTGAACTCCGGGATCGGGTCGCCCGTCTGGAGGTCAAGGTGAACGTGCTGCTGACGACCAGTCTGGCGATTCTGTTGCTGCTCCTGCGCGATCTCTTTTTCGGCTAGCGCGGGAAGCCCACCCGGGTTTCCCGGCGAGGTTCGAGGGGAGGGGAGACCGATCCGCCTGGACCGGTGGCCCTTTCCGGCGAATCAGCGATCCACGCGGGTCAGGACCCCGTCTTTCAGTTCCACAAAGGGCCAGTCGGCCAGCCTCCGGAACTCGTCGTCACCGACCGAGACCAGTGCTGGGGAGCGGCCGTACATCTCCTGCCCCACCACGCAGGCGAGGGCGAGGAAGACGTCCACTCCGCGGGTAATCATTGCGGCCGGGGCCGTTTTGCGCCGGATCGCCTCCAGGAGAACCGCGGTGGTCGTTGACGATCCGCGCGTGGCGGGAAGGACGAGCGCCTTGCCCGCTGCCGTCTCTCCGGCCAGGGGGTGGTGCGTATCGGTGATTCGACCCGAAGCGGCGTCGTACCCGCCCCAAAAACTCAGCGGCTGGGTCGCGTGGAGGACGCTTCCCGAAGCGCTTCCGGCAACGATCACCTGCCCGTCGAGTTGGGCGCTGCCAGAATCCGAGCTTTTCGAAACCGACATCCCGATCAGTCCCAAGGCCCCGGCTCGCGGATAACCCGCCCCTCGCGGGCCGACTCCACGCATTCCGCGAGACTGCCGAAGGCGACCGCCGACCCCAGGAGGCCTGGGGAGTACCACGCGTACTTGGCGGAGTTCGTCATGAGGCGGCGCGTGGTTCCGGGGGCCATCGGCGTAGCCAGGACGCAGGTGTCCACCATCAGGCGGGCTCCAAAAGCGTGAAGCGGTTCCAGGTGCCCGGCGCGTTCGGCCAGGTCGCGGACGGCGCGGCTCGTGGTCACGACCAGTTCGCATCCGCCTTCTTTCCGGGAAGCACCCCCGGGGCCGCGCTCGCGGAGCAGGGCTGCGAGCTTCCCGAATTCGGCGAAGGAGAAGTGCGGGCTTCCGAGCACCACCATGTCCAGGGCGCCCTCGCCGTGGGTGGTCAGCTCCCGGCGCGCCGCGCGCAGTTCCTCCAGCCCGACGTCCCGGGTGGCGACCGGCTTCCGGCTGCCGAGCGCGTCCCGCAGGGTGGGGGCTTCCGGAGTTACTCCGGGAATGTGAAAGAGGGCGACGGCGCCGGAAGAGGCGGCAGCCGCCCCCAGAGCCTTTAGCTGGTCCTCCTCGGGAATGACCGGCAATCCGGCGATCGCCACTGGATCGTCCTCGGCGAAGGGGCCCAGAAGATGGCCGAGGACCGGATAGAAGTCGTCGGCGGCTGCGAGTTCCTCGGGGATGCCCCGGAGGCGGAGAACGCGGGTGGCCAGGCGGTTCTCGTCGAGATGCAAGCCCACCGCGGGCGCCCGCCCGGTAATGGCGCAGCAGATGTCGAGGAGGTCGGGATAGCGCTCGGTGCGCGCTCCGATCACCGAATTCGCGAAGCAGACCGCATTCGACTCGCCCCAGGCGATCTGCTGTCCGAACCGGGGGGTCTGTCGGCCCTGGTAGGGAGCGCAGGTCCAGGTCGGGATGGTCCCCATCGAGGCGTAGGCCCGCATCTGGCGGCCCGACTTCTCCGCCCATTCCGCGGGAACCGACCAGTCACGCCAGTTGAATTCGTCCAGCCCGCTCACGTTCAGCGTGGAGGGCACCCGCACCCGGGCCCCCAGCCCGGCGAGGCGTTCCGCAAACTCGAGGCCCGCGTCGCCTACGTAGATCGTGCTGTCGATGTGGGCTGCTTCGATGTCCAGCATCGAGGGGGCGCCCCGAACCTCGGCGATGCGGGTGAGGATGCGCATGGCGAGTTGCGGCGCTTCCCCCTCCTCGCCCGCGAGCAGCGCGCGGTCGAACGCGCTGAGACCGACGGCGCCCGACTCCCCGCTCATGGGACAGGGTTCGCCGGCGTCCCGGTCAATCGCGGTTGGATGCGGCGCTCGCGCGCTTCCAGACGAAACGGTTGATCGCCAGACACAGCAAGATGAGCAGGCCGACCTGGAAGATCACCGTCCCGGCGGTGAACTCGCCGAAGGGATCCCAACCGCCTTCGACGGATGCCGCCTGCCACATCCACCACGCGACGAGCGCCACGAACTCGATCGGAATGAGCCAGGTGATGATCCGTTCGAACCAGGCGCCGACGCGCCATTCCTCCTCGGACCCCATCAGGTGTTCCTCCCGGAACCGGCGCGCTCCCCGGCGGATCACGGTGATGGCGACGAAGAGTCCCGAGACCATCAGCGCGACGCCCCACGCCCAGTCCTGGTTGCGGAAGAAGCCGAGTGCGAACGCGGAGGGCAGTCCCATCACGAACGCGACCGCGGCCACCATGGGGACGGAGCGGCGGCGCTCGACGCCCAGGTCCATGATCATCCGGTTCACGAGTTCGAGCTGGGTGATGAGCGAGGAGATGGCGGCGCAGCAGAGGGTGAGGAAGAAAAGCGGCAGGAGGATGCTGCCGCCCGGCATGTCGCCGAAGAGTTGCGGAAGCCAGATGAAGGTCAATCCCTCGTTGCTCGATCCGAGCGCCGCTTCGGTGGCCGCGGTGGAGGTGCTGAGGGCGAAGACGGTGCAGATCACCGCGATCCCGGCGAGCAGCGACGCGAAGTTGTTGGCGAACACCGCGATAATCCCGGTCTTGACGAATCCCTGACCCTCGGGCACGTAGGCCCCGAGCACGGTGATGAGACCCCAGCCGGCGCCGGTGCTCCAGGCCGTCTGGGTCAGCGCCGAGAGCCAGATCCGGTAATCGGCCAGGTTGCCCACGTCGGGGACGAACAGGAAGCGCAGCCCGTCGGCGGCTCCCGGGAGCATCACCGCGCGGACCGCGGCGACCGCCAACAGGACGAAGAGCGTGGGGATCAGGTAGCGGTTGACCTGCTCGATCCCGGCGGCGACCCCCCGGTAGATGATGAAGGAGGCGATCACCAGCGCCAGCCCGTGGAAGAGCACCGGCTGGCTCGAAAGGCCCGTGAAGTTGTCCCAAAACGCCTGCGGGTCGGCGCCGTCCAGTTCACCGAGCGAGGAGCTGACGAGGTACTTGAGGCACCACCCCGTCACCACCGTGTAGTAGAAGGTGATGAAGGTGGTGACCAGCCCGATGAAGATCCCCATCCAGTTGTGACGGCCGCCGGTGGCGACGCCGATGGCGGCGGCCGGGCCGCGGCGCGAACTCTTTCCCAGGGCGAACTCGGCGAGGACCAGCGGGATCGCCCACAGGAAAAGGAAGATCACCCACGGGATCAGGAACTCTCCGCCGCCTTCTTGCGCCGCGATCCGGGGGAAGCGCCAGATGTTTCCGGTGCCGACCGCCATTCCGATCGTCGCGAGAAGGACTCCCCAGCGCGAGGTGAACCGTTCGGTGGTGTGGTGCATCTTCGATCCTCGCGCTCGGGTCTATCCGGCGTCCTGAAGGCGCATCGGCTGCCCGAATCCGCGTTTTTGCGCCTCGTCGTAGACGAAGGCCGCGCAGGCAACGTCCTCGATGGCCACCCCTACGGACTTGAACAGGGTGATGTCGTCCGCCGAGTCCCGGCCGGCGATCCGGCCCGTCACGATGTCACCAAGTTCGGCGTGGATCTGATCCTCCGGGAAGTCGCCGTCCCGGATTGCCGCCATGATGTCTCCGGCCTCGCCGAGGACCTGCTCCCGGAAGTCGAGCACGACCCGGCAGCGCGCGAACGCCGCCGATTCGACCTCCCGCTTCACCGGAGCGTTCGCCCCCACCGAGTTCACGTGCATCCCGGCTTCGAGCCAGTCTGCCCGGATGACCGGTTCCTTGGTGGTGGTGGCGGCGCACACCACGTCGAGACCCCGGATCGCCGCTTCGGCGCTGTCCACCGGCTGCGCGTCGAGACCCTCCGCGGAAAGTGCGGCCGCACAACTGGTCGCGGCTTCGGGAAATACGTCGTACACGCGGACCGTCGAGATGTCCCGCACCTCCCGCACGGCCGCCACCTGGTTCCGGCCCTGGAAGCCGGCTCCGATGAGGCCGAGCGAGGTGGCGTCCTCGCGAGCCAGGTAGCGAGTCGCTACGCCGCTGGCCGCACCGGTTCGGGTGCCGGTGATGTGGGTTCCCGGCATGACCGCCCGGAGCGCTCCGGTCTCCGTGTCGAAATAGAGGAGCGCGAAGTAGGTATCTTCGGGAGCCCGCTTGCCCGGTGTTCCGGTCAGGGTCTTGAGGCCGAATCCACCCATGTCCGGGATCACCGCCGCCATGATCCGGAAGTTCCCGGCGACGCCCGTGAGCGGCATCACCAGCCGCGGCGCGAGCTGGGTCCGTCCCTCGGCGTGGAGCCGAAACGACTCTTCGAGAAGCCTCACGGCCTCCTTCATCGAGAGGACTTCCGCGACCTCCCGTTCCGTGAGAATGAGTGCCACGGAGCGAGTGTACCGGCGGGCTAGCGCCGAGAGAAGGCCGCGCGCAGGACGTGGCGGGCGATTTCCGGGTTCTTGCGCAGGCGCCGGAGCGAGTAAGGCATCCACTCGGGACCAAACGGCACTGCGACCCGGATCCGGTGTCCCGCCGCCTTCACGATCTCGCGAAGCCGGGGCCTTACCCCGTGAAGCATCTGGAACTCGTAGCGTTCGGGCGGGAGCTCGAGTTCATCGATGATGCGGGAGGCCTGGAAGACGAGCCACTCGTCGTGGGTGGCGATACCGACGTAGCACCCGGCGGAAAGCAGGGTCCGCAGCATGGCCACGTAGTGGTCCCGGATGATCTGCGGCTCGGTATAGGCGATCTCTTGGGGCTCCAGGTACACGCCCTTGCAGACTCGCACGCTGGCTTGCAGCTTGGCGAGTTCCCGGGCGTCCGCGAGGCTCCGGCGCATCCGCGCCTGGAGGACCACCCCGAAGTTCGGATACTCGGGACCGAGTTCCCGGTAGAGGCCGAGCGTGGCGTCGATCCGCGGACTGTCCTCCATGTCCATCCGCACAAAGGTCTCCCCGTGCCGTGCCGCGTGGTCGAGCAGGGAACGGACCTGGTCGCGGCAAAAATCGCGGTCGATCATGAGCCCGAGTTGCGTCACCTTCACGTGGACGTAGGCCGAAAGCTGCCGCTGGTGGACCTCGTCGAGGACCTGCCGGTACAGCGCCGTCGCCTCCTCCGCTTCGGCGCGGTCGGTGACGAACTCGCCGAGCTGGCTGATCGCCACCAGATAACCCTTACGGTTCAGCGCCTCGGTCTCGCGGACGAGCTGTTCGACCGTCTCGCCCGCGATGTAGGGCCGGGCGAACGGCCGCACCACCGCCTTCGGCAGTAGCGGGAGGGTCCCGGCGATGGCCCGGTCCAGCAGGCTCATGGGGAATCCTCCGAAATGGAGTCTAAAGCTCGAAGTGGGCGAGGATGCGGTCGAGCGCCTCCTCGGTAGCCCGGTCGAGCAGGGCGGCGGGCGCGCGGATGCCCGTGTGGGCGATGGCTCCCCTCCTGCGGAGCATTTCCTTGCGGATGGCCATTCCGATGCCTTCCTGGAACTCGAACCGCATCACCGGGGCGTACTGATAAAACGCCGCCGCCGCTCCATCCCGGTCACCGGCATCCCAGCGGGACACGACCGCGACGAGCAGCTTGGGGTATGCGAACCCGGTCATGGCGCCGGTCGCGCCCGAAATGAGTTCCTCGATCAGATAGGCGCCGCCCAGGCCGCCGAAGATGCCGAGATCCAACCCCTCGGTGCGTTCCCGGATGCGGGCTGCCTTGTAGGGGGTGGGTGCGTCCTCCAGCTTGATTGTTCGCGCCGAGGGGATCTCGCGGCAGATGCGGGCGAGGAGATCCGGCTCCATGTGGAAGCCCGAGATCGGCGGGAAGTCCTGGATCACGATGGGGATCGAGATCGTTTCGGCGATCCGGGCGAAGTGCCGGAAGATCGCCTCGGAGTTGCACTTCGGAGCGCGGGGCGGAGACACCATGACTCCGGCGGCGCCGGCGCGTTCCGCGGCGCGGCAACGCTCCAGGCAGAGTTCGAGGCCCGGCCCGCTGGCGCCGACGATCACCGGCGCCCGGCCGTCCGCATGGGCCATGCTGGCATCCAGAATCTCGTCGCGCTCGCTATCGGAAATCCGCGCGACCTCGCTCGTTACCCCGAGGGCGGTGAAGCCCGAGACGCCGTCCTCGAGGAACAGATCAATGACGCGGCGGAGGCTTTCTGAGTCGAAGCTCCCATCCGGGGAGAAGGGGGTCGGCAGAACCGAATAGACACCGTTCATGCCGCGATTTTCGCACGCCTCTGGTACAAGTCCGCCCATGAAGTTGCGACTCCTGTCCGCCGCCGAAGTCCGGGCGGCGATGCCGATGGCCGAAGCGATCCGGGCGGTCCGGCAGGCCTTCGTGGAACTCTCCGCCGGCAGGGCCACCATGCCGGTCCGGGCTCGCGTCGACGTTCCGCGCCGCTCCGGGATCAGCCTAACCATGCCGGGCTATCTCGCGGGGAGCCATCAGCTCGCCACCAAGATCGTTGCCATCTTTCCGGAGAACCTGACGCGCACTCCGCCGCTTCCCACCATCAACGCGCTGGTGGTGGTGCTTGACCCCGACACCGGCTTGCCGGCCGGCGCGTTGCACGGCGGCGTGCTGACCGCGATCCGGACCGGCGCCGCCTCGGGGGTGGCGACCGAGGAACTCGCGCGGGCTGACGTCCGGACGGCGGGCGTGCTCGGGGCCGGCGTTCAGGCCCGCACCCAACTGGAGGCAATGGTCACCGCGCGCCCGGGGATCGAGAGCGCTACCGTGTTCGATCCCCGCACGGAGGTGGCGCACACCTTCGCGGCGGACATGACCGAGGCGCTCGGCATCCCGGTAAGCGTGGCCCCGTCAGCGGACGAGGTGGTGGCCGGGTCCGAGGTGATCGCCGAGGCCACTACGGCCAGCACTCCCGTGTTCTCGGACAGCGCGCTTCGCGACGACGCCCATCTGAACGCCGTGGGCTCCTTCACTCCGCAAATGCAGATCATTCCCGAGGCGACGGTTGTCCGTTCCGCGCTCGTGGTGGACCACCGCGAATCCTGTTGGGAAGAGACGGGCGACCTGATCCAGCCTCGTGACCGGGGGGCGATCACCGAGGACCACGTCCTGGCCGAAATCGGTGAGATTTCCGCCGGCACCGCCCCGCGTCCCGAGCGCGGGCCCACGCTCTTCAAGACGGTGGGTACCGCGGTTCAGGATGTCGCCGTCGGCGCCGCGGCCCTCGCCCGCGCCGAGGAGCAGGACCTCGGCACCGTCGTCGAGCTGTAGGAGGCCAGGGGCCTCCGGCCAGTTGCTGTGTAAGTGCAACCGCGCGGGGACGCCAACCGCCCGGATGGCGCCACCGGGGAGGGAACGCCGGTGTTCCCACCGGCACCGCGGCGCGAAGCGCAGCGAGATCGCACATCGCCGACAGCGAAGAAGCGCGGGGACGGCTTGGAACGCCGACCTCCGGTCGGCATCGCGCGGGAGCGCGAAACCAGCGCCGATGACGCTCCGCGATGCCAACGTGAGTTCCGCATGTGGCTATCGCTCGCGTCCGGAATACCGATCTCTGTCACACACGTGCGTGGCAGTGACCAGGCTCCCGGTGAGGGTAGGGACTCCCGCTGCGTCGTATCTTGGACCGGGGTTGGCTATAATTTGGATAGTGAAACAACTCCATATCGAATCCATAGAGAGTCCGTACGATGATCCGCAGGTGGCGCCCCTGGCCGCGTCGGCGCTGAGCCGGGCGGAAGCGATGGGGCTCTGCCCTCCCGGGATCGTCCGACTCGATGGCGAGGCCATGCGGGCCCTGGAGGCGTGCCTTTCCGACGCCGGGATCGCGCGCTTCGTCCCGCGCCCCGCCGGACCGGACCCGGCCCAGGCGGTCGTCTGGCTCCGGGCAATCCACGAGGCGCTCGCCGGCTCCCCTGCACCCACCAGCGAGTGGCCGGCCCTTTCGCGCTCTCTGGGACTCGATCTGCTGGCCCGCCTTCTGGGGATTTCCATATCCAGTGTCCGCCGGTACTCGTCCAGGGCGAGGGCGACGCCGGACGCGACCGCCGTCCGGCTCCACTTCCTTGCCCTGGTCGTGGGCGATCTCGCCGGTGCCTACAACGATATTGGGGTCCGGCGCTGGTTCGACCGGAGGCGGACCGTGCTCGGTGGCAAGACCCCGGCGGACCTGCTGACCGGCACCTGGACTCCGGACGACGGCGGTCCCGAGCGGGTGCGGAAGCTGGCGGCGGCCCTCGGCTTTTCCCCAGCCACGTGATCGCATTCCGACACGCCGATCCCCGGTTCCCCTTCCTGCGCGAGACCGCTTCGCCGGCGGGGGGGCGGTGGAACCGCTCCGGGGAGCTGGCGCATTGCTTTTCGGACACCCCGGACGGGGCCTGGGCCGAGTTCCTGCGGCACGAGGAGATCCACGACCCCGAGGACCTGCCTCACATCCGGCGGGCGCTCTGGGCGGTGGAAGTGGCCGCCCCGCCGGCTGAGTTTCCCGACCTTCCCGCCGAAGTTCTGACCGGAGGCCGTGAAAGCTGGACGGCCTGCCAACGGGAGGCGGCGCGGCTCCGCCTGGCCGGAACGCCAGGTCTGACGGCGCCCTCGGCGGCGCTCGCGCCGGGTGGCGCGCATGGAGTGCGGGTCGAAGGCGGCGAACGGCCCGGACCTCCGCGCGACGGCGTCACGATCGTCCTCTTCGGTTCTCGGCCCGACCTGATCGGCTGGCTGGCGGCCGCTGCCGGTGGTCCGGCTCCCGATCTGCTGCGTCGCGTGCGCCATTTCGAGCCGCGCAGGCTCTGACTCTGCCGCCGCGCGGCCGCGTCACCGCCGGATCGGCAAGGCCAGGTATCGGAACTGTGCGTTCTTGGTTTCGGCCGCTTCCCTGACCGGGGATCCGTAGTCCCGCCATTTCAGCCTGTACGAGCCGCACAAGCGAATGGGGCTTTTCCGTCCCGCAGTGGTCCTTGGCCCGCTCGTTTGGACCAACACATCTCGCCAGGGAGTTTGCGGTCTTCGTGAAGGCGGAACTCCGCGTCGACTGTGCCCCGTCGATACGGGGGCTTCCAGTAGAGCGGATCGTTGGTGAGGCGAACCGCAATTCCGCGTCGCTCGTGGGGCGCTTTCGCGACAACGCGTTCCAACCGCTGGAGGTCGTTCAGGAAGTCATACCGCCCGAGGTCCTGCGCCCCTTGGTCGCGAAGCGCGAACGACTCGCCGTCCCGCTCCACGTCCAATTTGCGCGTCAGGTACTTCAGCTCCACGGCTGTCCCGATGCCCGGTAGCCACATGTCCAGATACATCCGCTCCGCAGGGAATGGCTTGAACTCCAAGCGGACGTAGTGACTGGTTGCCTTCTTGATCCGCCAGGCCAGCGCGAATTGGAAGTCAGCCTCGGAATGGAACACCGGCCGCTCCCGAGCCAGCCCGTCCAACAGTCGGGTGATATCGAGCACCTTCAGAGCCATCCCGCCGGAATCGCCGTTACCTCGTTCGATAGCCGGATGTCGGTTTCCCGCAGGCAGACGACCGCCCCGGGCCCCATCTCTCTTCCGAGCTTTTGCACCGCGGCGAAACCCGCCGACGCAGTGCGGCCCGGTGATGCGGTCTTCTTGAACTCAACCGGATGGATCCGATTGTCCCGCTCGATCAGCAGGTCCACCTCCCGCTGGTCCCGGTCCCGGTAGAAGTGGAAGCGCGCCTCCAGGCCGTGGTGCCAGTAGCTCTTGAGGATCTCCGTGAACATCCAGGTCTCCAGAATGGCGCCGGACAAGGCGCCCGCCTCGAGCGTCTCCGGTGAAGACCAGGCGGTCAGATAGGCGCACAGACCGGTGTCCAGGAAATAGAGCTTCGGGGTCCTGATCAGCCGTTTCGTGACGTTGCGGTGGTACGGCTGCAGCAGGTAAATCAGGCCGGACGTTGCGAGAATCGAAAGCCATGTCTTCACGGTTTTCTGATCCACGCCGACATCCCTCGCGAGATTGGCGTAGTTGATCAACTGGCCCGTTCGGGCGGCGGCCACGCGCAGCAGGCGGTGAAAGGCCAGTTCGTCGCCGACGCGCGCCAGATCGCGCACGTCCCGCTGAATGTAGGTCTGGATGTACGAGCTGTAGAAGATGTCCCGAAGTTCCGCGCCCTGGAGCACCGCGCCGGGAAAGGCGCCGATCCAGATCTGGCGGTAGATGTCCATCAGTCGTCTCGTTTTCCGGCCGCCTGCGCGAGCGCTCTCCAGCCACTCCGCCGTCGGGACGAAGGGGATCGAGCGGTCCGCCCGCCCCTCCACTTCGGCTTGCGAAAAACCCAACATGTCAATGATCGCGGCCCGGCCGGCGAGCGACTCGGAAACCTCCCGCATCAGATGGAACTTCTGCGAACCAGTCAGCCAGTACATGCCCGGGCGACGGGCCCGATCCACCACCAGTTTGAGATGGCTGAACAACTGCGGGGCGTACTGGACTTCGTCGATGGTGGCCGGCGGCGGATGCATCTGCAGGAACAGGGCCGGGTCCCCCTGAGCGACTGCGCGTTGGTCGAGATCGTCGAGGGTCACGTAGCGGCGGTCGGTCGAAGCGCAATGCTCCAGCAGAGTGGTCTTGCCGACCTGCCGCGGGCCGGTGAGCAGGAGAACAGGAAACGCGCGCGAGATGCGCTCGATGGCGCCCGCCAGGGTCCGTTGGATATACATTGCGTCTAATCTGGAATAACACTCCATATTAGACGAAACAACGTACCCGTGGCACGCGCACTTCCTGCGGTGTGTCGCTATTGCACCCGCCATACCGGGTTCTCCAGCCGCCCGATCTGCTCCACCTCGGCCCCCACGGTGTCGCCGCCCTCGATGACCACCGCTCCCGGCGTTCCGGTCAGCAGGACGTCGCCGGCCTTCCAGGTCATGTCCTCCGAGAAGAAGGAGATGAGTTTCTCCGGGGGGTGGGTCATTGCCTCCACCAGAGCGCTCCGGACCGGCTCCCCGTTGAGGAGGGTCGAGGTGCGCACCGCGGGGAGCGACTCGCGCGTTGCGACTTCGTCCGGGGTGACGAGGCAGGGACCGAGGCTCAGGAAGGTGTCGAAACTCTTGGCCCGGGTCAGGAATCTGGGGTTCTGCCGCAGGATGTCCTCCGCGGTCATGTCCACCGCGAGGGTGTAGGCGCCCACCGCGGCGAGGGCGTCGCCGCTCGGGATGTCCTGCCCCGACCGGCCGAGCACGATGACGAGTTCTCCCTCGCCGGTGACCCGCTGGGACGCCCGGGGCAGGCGCACGGTGTCCCCGGGGCCGATGATGGACGCGTTGGGGCGCATGAAACCGACCGGCGTTGGCGTGGTCCGCGCGTCGAGGTCCGCGGCATGGGCGCGGTAGTTGAGCCCGATGCACCAGATCTTGGGAGGGCGGACCAGCGGGGCCAGCACACCCACGTCGTCCAGCCGGGGTCCGGTGGCGCCGCCGGCTCCCTCGCACCGCCTCGCGGCCTCGGCAATGGCCGGAATACGGCTGCTCTGGACAACCTCGTCAAGATCGCCGGGCTCGCTTGGCGCGAGTCCCCGGGCCAGTTCGCGGATCGGGATCAGCCGGTCCCCCATCAGGACTCCGGCGTCCGGACCGGAAGTGGTTCGATAGCGGTAAAGACGCATCCGGCGAGAATACGCGTCTCGACAGCCTGTGCAGATCCCACTCGACTACGGGGACGAGGGACTTGACCTCGAACTCTCAGCGCCCGCCGCCGGACGGACGACCGTCATCCGGCCCAGGTTCCCCGCTCCGGTTCCCTCCGAGGAGGAGGCGATCATGCGGGTACTGCGGGCGCCGGACGCCGGCCCGCCGCTCGCCGAGCGGGTACCGCAGGGCGCGACGTTGGCGATTTCGGTATGCGATCCGACCCGGGCGCAACCCCGGATCCCCATGCTGCGGGCCATTCTGGAGGAGATTCCGACGCCTCCCGAGCGGGTGACGCTGCTGGTCGCCACCGGCACCCACCGGCCCGCCACGCGCCCTGAACTCGAGGCCATGTTCGGCAGCGAACTGCTCTCCGCGTGCGAGGTCGTGAACCACGACTGCCGGGACGGAGAGGAACTCACCCGGCTGCCGGACACGGAAAACGGCGTTCCCGTGCTGCTCAACCGCCGCTTCCTGGAGGCCGATGTCCGGATCACCACCGGCTTCGTGGAGCCGCATTTCTTCGCGGGCTTTTCCGGGGGACCGAAGATGGTGGCGCCCGGGCTCGCCGGTCTGGAAACGATTCTGGTGCTCCACGACGAAGCGCGCATCGGTCACCCGAAAGCGGTCTTCGGGATCACCGAGGGCAACCCGGTGCACGACGACGTGCGGGCGATTTCCCGCCAGGTGGGGGTGGACTTCGGGCTCGACGTGCTGCTCGACGGAGACAAACGGATCACCGGCGTATTCGGTGGCGATCTGCTCGAAGAGCACGCCCGGGCGTGCATCCGTTCCCACCGGGAAGCCATGTGTCCGGTGGATCAACCTTTCGAAGTCGTCGTGGCTACGAATGCCGGGTACCCCCTCGACCAGAACCTCTACCAGGCGGTGAAGGGAATGTCCGCCGCGGAACGGATCGTGGCGACGGGAGGAACGATCCTCTGCGCGGCGCAGTGCCGCGACGGGATCCCGGACAAGGGGGCCTACGCCAAGGCGCTCCGGGCGGGTTCGACCCTCGCCGAGGTTCGGGACACGCTCGCCGCCTCTCCGGTTCGCCGGCCGGACGATTGGCAGATCCAGGTGCACTGCCGGATCCTGGAGCGCGCCCGGGTCGGCCTCCATTCGTCGCTCCCCGCAGAGACCGTCCGCGCCGCGCATCTCGAGCCGGTGCCTGACCTCTCACGGGCGTGCCGCGAGGCGCTCGCCGCCGCCGGCCCGGAGGGTCGGCTCGCGGTGCTCCCCCACGGCCCGGTGACGATTCCCTATCTCGGCTGACGGGCCGCGGCCCGGAAACGGTCATCCGATCCGGTCATCGCCCCCAACTCGGGTCATTCGGTTCCGAAATAGACGCATGCTCGGGCCGGCCGATCCCGGAATTGACGCATGGTTGAGCCAGCCGGCTCCGAAATAGACGCATGCTCAGGTCATCCGACCCTGAAATAGACGCATGCCCGGGTTCACCGGCTCCGGAATTGACGCATGCTCGGGCTGACCGATCCCGGAATTGACGCATAGTTGAGCCAGCCGGCTCCGAAATAGACGCATGCTCAGGTCATCCGACCCCGAAATAGACGCATGCCCGGGTTCACCGGCTCCGGAATTGACGCATGCTCGGGCCAGCCGATCCCGGAATTGACGCATGGTTGAGCCAGCCGGCTCCGAAATAGACGCATGCCTGGGTTCACCTGCTCCGAAATAGACGCATGCCCGGGTTAGCCGATTCCGAAATAGACGCATGCCTGGGTTCACCGGCTCCGAAATAGACGCATGCCCGGGTTAGCCGGTTCCGAAATAGACGCATGCTCGAGTCGTCCGATCCGGTGATCGCCCCGAGCTCCTATGGACACCTGCTGTTGTTCGCGTGGAGGCGCCTACTCCGGGACCAGCGTCAGCGTCCACTCGGTGGGCCCGGCCAGGAAGGGCGTCGCCCGGCCTTCCTCCCAGTCCCGGTGGCCGGACAGGTAGTACGGCATCCCCGGGTGGCCGGACTGCCCCCCCGGCATGTGGAGGATCCCCGTCTCTTCGCGTCCCGGCGCCACGACGAAGCGGTTGGAGGGGCCGTGGTCCCCGTTCTGGGCCCGCGGCAGTCCCGCGTCTCCAGCAAGCCCGCGCGGGGCCGCGTCCAGGAGCGGGGAAAGGAACCGGGAGAGCAGCGGAGGGAGTCCCGGACTCAGCGGATGCCGGATGTGAACCACGTTTTCCTTGCCCCACGTCGCTTCGCCGAGCGGGCCGGCTGCGCTCATCCGTTCGGCGGTCGCGAGCACGGCCCTCCGGAGCGCCTCGTTCCAGTCCGCCGCCCCCGGGGGAACGAAGTGCGCCGGCCGTTCCCGCGCCAGCCGCAGCAGCGGCCCCGGCCAGTGGAGAGCGACCCACGGGGAAAACCCCGGCAGGAGATCGCCCGCGGGAGCGGTGAGGGTTCCATAAACAGCGCGGAAGAGTTCCACGCGCGCGTTCCGGACCAGGGGATAGGCGGCGCTGTCGACGCTTGCTCGACCGGTCCATCCCTCCCGCAGCACTCGCGCGGCTTCGGCTGCCAGGGGGCCGCTCGCGCCCTCCAGCGAGCGGAGGAAGATCCCGCGCCAGATGGCGAGTTCTTCGGCGCGGTCGTCGAGCTGGATATCCAGCAAGCCCGCTTCGTCGGCGGCCTCGAGCGGGGCGAGCCGGTCGCGGATCAGGCGGGCCCGTTCCCCGTGGGCGTACGTTCCGCCCCTTCCGAGCCGATCCAGCAAGTCCCCGCTCACAATCCGGTTGTTGGCCGTCCAGATGAGTCCGGAGGCTGGATTCCGGATGGCCGGGATCTCCCCGGGTTTGAGGTAGCCGTCCCAGGCCCGGTCCCCGCCGGCCCAGGACGTCGGCGTTCTTCCGTCGAAGCCGCGCCGGCGCGGAATCGCTCCGGCGATGGTCCAGCCGATCGACCCCTCCCGGTCCACGGCGACCAGGTTCTGGGGAGGCATTCCGCTGCCCCAGCCCGCGCGGAAGAGTTCTTCGACGTTCGATGCCTCCGCGAAACTCAGGTACGCGGTCCGATGTCCTTCGGGATCGTGGGCGACCCAGCGGATCGCGAGGGGGCGTCCCCACTCGGTGCCGACCGGTCCCCAGATCGTTTCGTGGACTTCGAGCGTCTCCGACGGACCTCCGGCCACCTGAATCTCTTCCTCGAAGACCTCCATTCGCCGCCAGCCATCCGGGGTGCGATAGCGAAGCGGGTCCGCTGGATCGGTTTCCAGTTCCACGAGGTCGGTCCAATCTCCCTGCGAGTTCGTGAATCCCCAGGCCACGTTGCCGGTGCTTCCGGCGATCACCGCGGGGACTCCCGGCAGGGTGAGCCCTCGGAGCCGGGCGTCTCCGATGTGCAGTTCGGCGCGGTACCAGATATTCGGCACTCCCAGGGGCAGGTGCATGTCGCTCGCCAGCAACGCGGCGCCGCCGGCGGCCCGCCGCGGCGCTACCGCCCAGGAATTGCTTCCCGAAATCGCCGGAGGTTCCGCTGGTTGGAGGGAATGGCTTCGGCCGGTTGCGGCGAAGACCGCGGGCCCCGGAATCTCCGGAACCGGAAACGCTTCGCCGTGCAGCGGGGCGTCCCGGTCCGTGCCCGGCGGGTTCAGGAACGCTGCGAGTTCGGCGGGCAGCGCCGTCTCGAGCGCCGCGGTCCTCGCCTCGTGGGCTCCCGTCGCGTCGTTCAGGACGAAATACATCGCCACCACGGTCAGCAGGGAGTCGCTGATGCGCCAGGCGGCTGGTTCCTGTCCCAGGAGCAGGTATTCGAACGGCGGCGCCGTCAGCCCGGCGAGCCCGGCAGCCACCCCCTCCCGGTAGGCCTCGAAGGTCCGGCGCGCTTCGGCCGGAAGTGCTTCCGCGGCCCGTTCGGTACGCGTCCGCATCCGATGAAGGCGCGCCTCCCGGTCCAGGGGCGCCGCTGCCGCCCCCGCCAGGGCCGCCAATTCTCCCGCGGGCTGGCGGCGCTGCAGGTCCATCTGGAAGAACCGTTCCTGGGCATGGAGGTACCCGAGCACCCGGTAACCGTCGCGGATCGTTTCCGCCTTGATGCGGGGGATTCCCAAACCGTCCCGTTCCACCTCGGCAGGAGCCGAGAGCCCCGCCAGCGTGACGGTCCCGCTCAGGATGGGCCGGCTCGCCCGGAGTTGGCTGCGGGCGTAGAAGCCGGCGGCGACCGCGATGAGCAGCAGGAGAGCGAGCACGCCACCCCCCAGGATCGCGATTCGGCGCCCTGTCGCTCTGCGTCGCGGCATTCCGTATGTTCCTCCGGTGGGTATTCTCCCGGGCGCTCATGCGAAGCCGCGCCGGGAACCGCTCAATTCTTAGTGTCCTGGCGCCGCTTTTCCTCTTTGGGGCGTCTGCCCCGGCGCCGGCCCAGACCGCGGAGGTCTCGCCGCCCATGGAAGGCGGCTGGGCCGGCGAGGCGAACCTGAACCTCGCCGGCTCCTACGGAAACGCCGGATCGGGCTCGCTGGGCGTGAGCGCCGAGACGGCACGCGAAACGGACGTATTGCGGGTGGCGCTCGCGGGTGGGCTCCTCAGGACCAGCACCGACACGGTGACCCGGCAGGCCTTCGGCAGTCCGGACGCCTTCTCGGTGGAGCGCACGGTGATGAGCCAAACGTGGGCGGACCGCAGCCATCTCCGGGCGCGCGTTTCCGAGGCTTCTTCGGAGAGCGGCGAAACAGGTTTACAGTTCTTCGCCGCGGCGGGTTGGGAAAGAGACGCGCCGGCGGGCGTGCGCTCCCGCTACGACCTGACCATTGGGGTGGGGACGACCTGGGGGGAAGCCCGAAATGGGGGGCGACGCCCTTTGGAAGTCGGCGCCGGGCTGTCCGCGGTCCACCAAAGCGACGAGGTGGCCGACCCGGACGTCGGGGCGGCGTCGCTCGGTCTGCGGATGGATGCGCGCGCCGAGACCCGTTACCGCGCCGCCGACCTTGCCCTGGTCTCGGTTTCGACCTGGAACCTCCGAAACACCGATGACTTCCGTGTCGATGTCACGGGCTCCGTGGCGTTTCCGCTCTCGAAACGGCTCGCGTTCCGAACCAGCGTCCAGACCCTGTTCGATTCCCATCCCTCTCTGGAGCGGGTGAGCCTGTTCGAAACTCCCGGAGGCACTCGGTTGGGGACGGTGGCAGTGCCTCGGCGGAGAACGGACATGATCCTCCTCGCCTCTCTGGTCATCGGCTTCTAGCAGCCTGTGAACAAAGTGACGCGGCGTTCCAGTGGCGATCCATCCCGGCTGAACCGCCCCCCCACCGGGAGAACTGGCGCTTCGCGTCGCTCATCGTTGCGCTTCGGTCGAAATACACTCGGTATTCCTCCCTCGCGCGCCTTGTCAGCCGGGCGCCTCGCCCCTCTCGGCGCTCACGTCACTTCATCCACAGGCTGCTAATGCCCGCCCACGTCCCGCGCGCCGTCGTGCTCGGCCCGCAGCCTGGCCGGATCAGCCTCGGTCCCGGACTGGAGGCGCTCGCGCCGCCGCCCGGTCCGGTGGCGGCCATCACGGTGGGCTGGCGGGAGTCGGAGCCCGTCCTGAAGGAAGTGGAGCGGGAGCTCGGGCTTTGTGGACGCGAGGCCGCACCCCTGCACATCGGCGAGCGGGTGGGCCGCGTCTTCGAGCGCGACGCGGCGCTTTCCGAGGCCCATCGGGCGCTTCAGGAGGGACTCCTTGCGGAGGAGAGGCTCTACGGCGCCCGGCTCCGGCGAGCGGTGGAGACCGCCCACGAGGTGGTCCGCCTCAGTGTCGCCGAACGGTATCGGGCTCCCTACGCCGAGCAGGCGTGGCGCGCGATCCTGGCCGCCGACCGGTTCCACGTGGAGCGCCATGCGGAGCTCTGGCAGGAGTTCCGGGACGCCGTCCGACTCGAGGAGCGCCCGGCGATTCGCGAGCAGAAGGACGAACTGGAGCGTCTGCTGGCCAGGTCGGTCGCGGTGGTGTTGACCGGAGGCCACGTGGCCGTCATCCGGAACCGGCTGCTGCTCCTCGGGCTGGCGGACGCTCTGGCCCGGCTTCCGATCCTCACCTGGTCCGCCGGAGCAATGGTTCTGACGCCACGCGTAGTGCTGTTCCATGATCGGCTTCCGGGAGGTTCGGCGCGGCCGGAAATCCTGGGGGATGGGCTCTCGCTGCTGCCCGGGGTGGCCCTTTTCCCGGATGCTCGAATCCGGCTTGACCTCGAGGATCGGCAGAGCCTGTCGGAGCTGTCGGGACGAGTAGCCCCGGATCGTGCGGTGCTGCTCGATTCCGGGGAGGCGATCCACTGGGACGGCCGCGGCTGGAGTTCGCCTGACGGAATCCGGTTGCTGTCCGGCGACGGCGAAGTCGAGACGGTCCCCGGTTTCGTCCCGGCGGCAGCGAGCGAGGAATCCCTTGATGAAGGAGCGGCGGGATGAGCGGTTCTCCCGAGCTGGCGATTCAGGAACTGCTCCTCTCCGGTCCCACCCGCGCAGCAGTGGACGGCTTCATCGAAGCGCACGACTTCCCCATTCGGGAGGGACCGCACACCACCTTCGTGTACCGGGGCGAGGCCACTTCCGTCCTGCTCGGGCACTGGCTCTTCGGCACCGCCGCGGCGCGGGAGATGGAGCGGGTGCCCGACTCGGATTTGTGGTTCCTCACGCTCGACCTGCCGGCGGAATCGCGCGTCGAGTACCGGTTTCAGCGGGTCCGCGGAGCGGATGCCGAGTGGATTCTGGATCCGCTCAACGAACGGACCGTGCGCGACCCCTTCGGTGTCTGGTCGGTTTGCCACGGCCAGGGGTACGAGCGGCCCGACTGGATCGAGGAAGACCCGCAGGTCGGCCAGGGCGAGCTGTCGGTTACGGAGGTGCGGAGCAGGGTGCTCGGAACCCGGCAGGTATCCGTTTACACCCCGTTCGGCTTCCGGAACCGGCGCCGGTATCCCCTGCTGGTGGTGCTCGACGGCGAGGACTACCTGCGCCACGCGGCCTTTCGGACCGTCCTCGACAATCTGATTCACCGCCGGGAGATCCCGCCGCTGATCGCCGCCTTCGTGACTCCCGAAAAACGCATCCGGGAGTATGCGGACAACCCCGCCCACGCGGAGTTTCTGACCTCGGATCTCGTTTCGCATCTCCAGACGGAGTTCCCACTCAGGCTCCGCCCCGACGACCGCGGGCTGGTGGGCGCCGGACTCGGCGCGGTGGCCGCCCTTACCGCCGCCTGGCGGTATCCGGGTTTCTTCGGAAAGCTGTTCCTCGCGTCCGGATCGTTCACCTTTACCGACGTCGGCCCGAGCACCCGGACCGCCCTCCTGGATCCGGTCGTGGACTTCGTGAACGCCTACCGCCGGGATCCCCGCCGGGTGAGTTCACGGGTGTTCGTGAGCTGCGGGATTTACGAGCCGCTGATTTACGAGAACCGGTCTCTCGTGCCGCTGCTGCGGGAGAGCGGTATGGAGGTCCGCTACGTGGAAGCGCCCGACGGCCACAACTGGGACAACTGGCGCGACCGTTTGCAGGTAGGGCTCTCGTGGCTCTTCCCGGGGCCTCTCTGGCTCTACTACCGATGAGCGGATCCGGGAGCGCCACCAGTTGCGATGAAAATGCTGTCCGGCCGAAACGCCGAGAGCCGGGATGGCGCACAGGCAAGGGAACGCCGGTCTTCAGACCGGCACCGCGCGGGAGCGCGAAACCAGCTCCGCTGGCGCTGCGTTGTGCCAACGTGACAGACGAATCTGGACCAATCCCACGGGTTAATTCTGGAGGTCAGCGATGAGTCCGGAGTCGTTCCTCGACCGTCTCATCCCCCGCGCGGGGACCGGGTCGGTGAAATGGGAGTACCGGGAGGGCGCCGTGGGTCACGGTTCCTCGCTCGTCCCCGCTGAGGATCCCGATGTGATCCCCATGTGGGTAGCGGACATGGACTTTCCCTGTCCAGAAGTGGTGCTCGAAGCGATCCGCCGGCGCGCGGAACATCCGATCTTCGGTTACAGCATGGGGCTCCCAGGCTTCCGCGAGGCCTTTTGCGACTGGATGGCGATCCGGCACGGATTCCGGCCGAACCCCGACTGGGTCGTGCCGACCGAGGGAATCGTTCCTGACCTGGGTCTTCTCGTCCGCACTTTTCTCGAGCCGGGGCAGGGGGTGATCCTCCACCCGCCGGTCTACTTCCCGTTCTTCGGGGCGGTCCGGAACGCCGGCGCCCGCATGCGCCTGTGTCCGCTGCGCCGGGAGGACGGGTCCGAGGACCCATCCCGGAATCCCTACCGGTTGGATCTAGAACGGTTCGAGAAGTTGGCGGCCGAGCCCGGGACGCGGATGACGTTCCTGTGCACCCCGCAGAACCCGGTAGGCCGGGTCTGGACTCCCGAGGAGTTGACGGCGTTCGCCCGAATTGCGAGCCGGCATGACCTCATCGTGGTCGCCGACGAGATCCACGGCGATCTGATGCTCGATGGACGGAAGTTCACGCCCTGGCTCAGCCTCGAGCACCCGCCGGGGCTGCGGTCCGTGGTGTGTTCGGCGCCGAGCAAGACGTTCAACCTCGCGGGCCTCAAGAGTTCGTGCCTCGTGATTCCGGACCAGGCGATGCGGGATGCTTACCGGCACGCCCGCGATCGGACCGGGATTTACGGCGTGAATCCGCTGAGTGCGGCGGCGGCGGAAGCCGCTTGGCGGGGTGGGGGACCGTGGCTCGACCAGGTGCTCTCCTACCTGAGCGAAAACGCCCGGATCCTGCGGACCTTCGTCCACGACCGCCCGGAACTGAACGTCGGGACCGTTCCCATCGAGGGGACGTATCTCGCATGGCTCGACTTCCGCCGCACCGGAATCCCGGGGGGCGAACTCGATGCCTTCCTGTTGGACAAAGCCAAGCTGCGGCTCGAAGACGGGGCGATCTTCGGCGAGGACGGCCGGGGGTTCGCGCGCATGAACCTCGCGTGCCCGCGGCCGCTGCTGAAAGAGGCGCTCGGCCGTCTGGAGGCAGCGCTCCAGGCCCACGCCTCCGGGAGGGTGCGTCGCCTGCGTTGAACGTCTCGCGCATCGCCGACGGAGAAAAGCGCGGGGACGGCTTGGAACGCCGACCTCTGGTCGGCATCGCGCGGGAGCGCGAAACCAGCGCTGGTGACGCTGCGCTATTCCAGCGTGAGATCCGCACCCTCTCAGGACCCCGGATGGCGCAACCGCTCAACCCGATGGTTCAGGATCAGGCCGGGATCGCCAGCCGGGGCGTTCATGCCGATGGCCGGAGCCATGGTCAAATCGCAACCACAACAGACGCCCGGCACACAGCCGCGAACGCGGGACGATCGGTCAATGGAATCGGCTCATCGAGCCGCACCCGACGGTGCTGCGTTCCCCAAGTGCGCCTCAGAATCCCGATTTCGCCGGCTACGGTAGCTGCGTTCTGCCAGAGGAACCAGATTCGCCGGTTCTCCGTGTGCGGCTCGGTTCTCCGGCAGGACTTCGGCCCGGAAAGCGATGTGGACGTGCTAGTCGAGTTCGCCCCCGAGGCCCGCGTCGGATACATCCGCCTGGCCGGGATGGAACGCGAGCTTTCCGGCATCCTGGGGCGGCCGGCTGACATGCACACGGTCGCCGGCCTGAAGCCCTGATTCCACGACGAGATCCTCAGGTCCGCGGTGCTGCGGTATGAGTCGCCGGAATGACCGCACCACGCTGGCGCCAGGCTCAGGCTATTCCTCGCCGAGGATGGCGTTCAACTGCTCGATGAGCCTCGGCAGGTCCACGGCCACTGTGTCGTGAACCCGCTCCCGCACAACGTGGCGATAGCCATGTGCCAGTCGGTTGCGCATTCCGACGATGCGCCTCCAGGGAATCTCCGGATGCGCCTCGAGAAACTCGGGCGAAAGCCGACTGGCGGCCTCGCCGATGTTCTGAACAAGACGTTCTAGGGCCAGATGCAGCATCCTTTCGCTTTCGAGATCGTTCGCGCTGGCCGCACGAAACATCCCGACCGCCTCACGGGCATGATCCCGCATGTCCAAGACAAACCCGCAGTCATTCCGGAGACTCATAAAACAGCTCCATCGAGCCCGCGACCTCCTCTCGCATCCAGGACCGAAGCGCCTGGAACTCGACGATTTCGGCCTTTCTGCCCACAATTTCGCTCAGCTCGTCCTCCATGTCGACGAGGTCGAAAAGCGAAAACCGCACTCCCGGTTTGAATTCCGCCAGCACATCTACATCGCTGTCCGGTCCGAAGTCGTCGCGGAGCACAGAACCGAACAGCGAGAACTTCCGGATCCCGTGTTTCCTGCAGAACGCCGCAATCTCATCCCGGGGGATCGGCAGTCGGGGACTCACGCCGCCACCTCCTCGAACATCCGGCGCTTGAACTCGCAGTCAAGTGACTGTGCGCCGTCAATAGAGCTGTCTCCGTTCACATAGATCACATCCCGCTTGTGGTTCAGGATGAGGTAGATCCCGAAGTCGAGATCGGCGCAGTCGAACTGGAAGAGTTCGCGAAGGGGGTCCTGAAACCTGGCGAGCGGCGTGTCAGTCACAGTTTGCGAGACAGATGGCTGCGGATATGAGGCGGTCGGAGAGCGGATAGGAACAGCCGAGCGGGCTTCCCGCGAAAGCCCAAATAACAGCCCGGCGCGCGAGGCGGAGTCTAACGGCCTGTGGCGCGGGTCGGGGGAGGGAGACTGGCGCATCGTCCCCCCACTTCATTTCGTCCGGCGGGCTAGGCGAGCGGTCACACCATCCGGGGTTGGGAGCGGGGCGGCACTCACATTGGCATGACGCAGCATCACCAGCGTTGGTTTCGCGCTCCCGCGCGGTGCCGACCAGAGGTCGGCGTTGCAAGCCGTTCCCGCGCTTCTTCTCCGTCGGCGGTACGCGGTTTCGCGGCCTTCGGCCGCGGTGCCGGTCTGAACCCAACTTCGCCAAAACGTGACGTTGCGTATTCGTAAGCCATAGACAATACGGGCCTTACAAAATCGGGTGCCAGCAGACTGGCACTACGTTTGTGTGTTTGGGTACGGTCTCCGGCGGGTGCGCCGGCGGTGATGGTGGGGCTCGACGCCCACCGCCCGCGCCATCCGGGCCAACTGCGCCGGGGGGCGGACGTCCTGCCGATTCACGATCAGTCGTCCGTTCGTCTCCCGGATCGTGGTGGTCATCCGCACCCACGGCCGTAGCCGGGTGCGGATCCCGTCCCACGACAGGGGAATGTCGCGCGCCTTCAGCCGCGTGCGGATCAGGTGCACCCCGTGATAGGCGAGCACCGCCAGGAAGAGGTGCGCCGCGATCCGGCTGTGCTTCACATGCCAGATCGGACGCAGCCCCAGCTCCGTCTTCAGCGACCGGAACGTCGCCTCGATCTCCGTCAGCCGCCAGTAGGTCCGCACGATCTGCTCCGTGCCCCAGCCCACATGGCTTGACCGCAGCAGATACGAACCCGCCCCCGCGTCCCGCGCCCCATACCGCTTCGTCCGGCGCCACACCACCGCCGTCGCGTCCGGACCCTCACCCTTCTCCACATCCACCTCATACTGCGCCGAAACCGCCCGATGCCGCTCCCGCAGCCGGCCCACCATCTCCATCACCTTCTCATACCGCTTCCGGCGGTGCGGGATCGTCAGCCCCTCGTGGAGGCGCCGCAGCGCCGCCTCATACCGCTCCCGATGCCGCGCCAGCATCGCCTCCTCGGTCGCCTGCTTCCCCTCGCTCACCGCAACCAGCCGCACCTCCCCCTCGTCCTCGTCCAGCTTCCACGCCATCACCTCCTGCTTCGCGCTCGTCGTCAACGTGACGTCCGCCTCTCCCTCCGGCGGCGCCGGCCGCGTCTCCCGGCTCACGCAGATCCAGCCATAGCCCCGCTCCCCAAGCCAGCCGATGTTCTCCTCCGTCGCAATCCCCGCGTCCAGGATCACCGTCGGCTTCGCCCCGCCTCCCCCGCCCAACTCCGCCTCGAACCGCTCCATCGCCGCCTGAAGCGTCGCCGGCTCCGACACATCCCCCGCCAGAACCTCGCACCCCCGCGGGAACCCCGCACCATCCAGCGACAACGCCAGCGTCACCAGCGGGTGCTTCCGCCCCTCCTTCGAGCGCCCGAACCGCAACAGCTCCTGGTCCGAACGGCCCGTATACCAGGTGTTCGTCAGATCGTAGAAAACGATCGTGTCCGGCAACTCCAACAGCTCCCGCTCCCGACGGAACAGCCCCGCCTGCAACGCTCGCCGCAGCCGCCACAGCACGTCCCCCGTCCGGTAGAGCTTCTGGAGCGACACCGTCTTGCCACGATCCAGATCCAAAAGCTCCAGCGCCGCGCTGTCCTCGCGCAACCACCGCAACGCCTCCCGCTCGCTGCTCGGATGCAGCATCTTCGCCACCACCAGCGCGGTGGCGATCCGCGCATCCCGGCCCCGCACCCCCTGCGTGTGCAGCAAGTCCCGAAAGCCCAGCTCCTCCAGCCCTGCCAGGCAGACGCGCTCCCCTCCTGCCGAGCGAGAGTCGTCATGCTCCAGCGTATCCAGGTCCACCGTCGCCACCGCTCGCTCCCGGCCCCTCCTCTCCGGCTCCTGCGGCCCCAGGCCCACCGCGCGCAGCCGGCGCACCAGGTCCTCGGCCGCCACCTGAATATCCGAGGGCACCGGCAACATCGGCCGTTGGCCCGCCAACAGCAGCTCGGTCACCAGAGCCACATCCCGCCACTGCTGCTTCGGAACCGGATAGTCCACGCCCAGGTTCAACAAGGTCTCCTGGCGGACCTTGTCGCCGATCCGTAGCGAGCGGGACAGGCGGTAACTCTTCGCGGTCTTGCCGTCCCTGGTGTGGGTCTTGGTGGCGCGGAGGTACATGGCGGAGCGGCGAGAGAGGCTGGGAGGGATGCTGGCGGACGGCGGGGCCGGAGTCAAGGCCTAAAACGCCTTTTACAAAAGAAACTGGCACTACATCGCCCTTGAGAACACCCCGGGGAAAACCGAGGCCAAAATCAGCCCCAAATCCCCCGTCCAGTGGAAAAAATGCCTCCCTTTTGCTTCCGATATCAGCCTCGGAGTGGAAAAATCACTTCACCGCACTCTCCTGACCCCGAAATCTCACCCAAAAGTGGCGAACTTGGGTGAAGACCGGCGTTCCCTACTTCCCCAGAAAATCGTTCCAGGCGCGGGCGCGGAGGGTGTTTTCGCCGTGGTTAACCAGCGCCGTGACTACATGGCGAGCCAGTGAGGGATCGGTGATGAGCGGGACTCCGCGATCCACCGCACGGCGACGTACCAGGTAGCCGTCGGGCCGGCCCTCGGGATCGAAGGCGACCGGAACGTTCACCACGAGATCCACCTCACCGCGGTCGATGAGGTCGAGGGCGCTGAGCGGGCCGGGGAAGTCGAACCCGGCGCCCAGCGGGCGCTGCTGGGAGCGCACTCGGGCCACTTCGATGGCTTCGATGCCGTTGTCGCGGAGGACGCGGCAGGTGCCGGAGGTCGCATAGATCTTGAGGCCCAACTCCTCGGCCATGGTCCGGGCGGTGCGGATGAAGCGGTGCTTCCAGCGCGGCGGCCCGAGCGAGAGCAGGACGGCCTTCTTCGGGCGCCGGAACCCGGTGGCCAGCAGGCCGTGGAGGAGCGCCTCGTGGAAGGAATCCCCGAGACATCCCACTTCGCCGGTGCTGGCCATTTCGACCCCGAGCAGCGGGTCGGCGCCACCCAACCGCGAAAACGAGAACTGCGGCACCTTGACGCCTACGTGCTCGAGTTCGTAGAGCGGACGGTGCTCCATTCCCGGATCGGCCCCCAGCATGATGCGGGTGGCCGCTTTCGCGTAGTTGCGCCCGGTCACCTTGGATACGAAGGGCAGGCTCCGTGACGCCCGCAGGTTGCACTCGATCACCTTCACGATCCCGTCGCGATGCAGCAACTGGATGTTGCAGGGACCGGTGACCCGGAGCTCCTTCGCGATCTGCTGGGCGATCCGCCGTACCTGGCCCAGCGTGGGAATCGTCATGTCCACGGGAGGAAGGACGAGCGTGGCGTCTCCACTGTGGACGCCGGCGTCCTCGACGTGTTCGCTGACCGCCCAGAGCACGAGTTCGCCCTGGTTCGCGACGAGGTCAATCTCGATCTCGCGGGCGTCTTCCTCGAACTTGGAGATGACGACCGGGTGCTCGGGCGAAATCGCCTTCGCCTTTCGCAGGATCCGGGCGAGTTCGTGGTGTTCGTGCGCGACGGACATCGCGGCTCCACTCAGCACGTAGCTCGGACGGACGAGTACCGGAAAGCCGCCGAGTTCGTCCACGATGCGCTCCGCGTCGGCGACATCGGTCACGTGGGCCCAGCGCGGCTGATCCACTCCGATCCGGTCGAGCAACGCGCTGAACTTGTTGCGGTCCTCGGCCCGGTCGATGTCCTCCGCGGAGGTGCCGAGAATCGGCACGCCGGCGTGGTGAAGGCGCATCGCCAGCCGGTTCGGGATCTGGCCGCCCATGCTCACCACCACTCCGTCCGGCCGCTCCTTTTCCACGAGGTCCAGAACCGATTCCACGCTCACCTCGTCAAAGACGAGCTTGTCGCAGATGTCGTAGTCCGTACTCACCGTCTCCGGGTTGTAGTTGAGCATCAGGGTCTCGAAGCCGAGTTCCGCCGCAGCCTGCACGGCGTTCACGCAGCACCAATCGAACTCCACGGAGGAGCCGATCCGGTAGACCCCGGAGCCGATCACCAGAATCCGGCCCCGGCCCCCGGTAGGCTCCCCCACCCCTTCGTCGCAGCTCGCGTGGTACGTGGAATAGAGGTAGTTCGTCTCGGCGGGGAACTCGGCGGCCAGAGTGTCGATCCGGGCGATGTGGGGGCCGACGCCGGCTTCCTGCCGGGCGGTGCGCGCACTGCCCCGTTCCCTCCCGGTCAGGAACTCGAGGGACTCGTCGGAGAACCCTTGCTCCTTGGCCTTCCGGAGGGTCGCTTCGGGGATCGGCCATCCGCCGCGCTCGACTTCCGCCTCCGTTCGCATGGCCTCGGCGATCCCGTAGAGGAACCAGGGATCGATCCCGGTCAGGCGATGGATGCCGGCAACGGTCTCTTCGACGGTTCCCGCTTCCACGGCTTCCCTCAGGGCCTGGGCGAGCGCGAAGACCCGGCGCGGCGTCGCGTTCTTCAGTTCATCCTCCCGGTCCTCGAAGTCGAACGCCTTCGAATCGAGACCGCGAACGCCGATGTCCAGCATGCGAAGCGCCTTCTGCAGCACTTCCGGGAAGGTGCGCCCGATGGCCATCACTTCCCCGACGCTCTTCATTTCGCTGCCGATCCGGGTTCCGGCCTCCTGGAACTTGCCGAGGTCCCAGCGGGGCGCCTTGAGGACCAGGTAGTCGAGCGCCGGCTCGAAGAACGCCTTCGTCACCCCGGTGATGGCGTTCTTGAGGTCAGGAAGGGTGAATCCGAGCCCGAGTTTCGCCGCCACGTAGGCGAGGGGATACCCGGTCGCCTTGCTGGCGAGCGCCGAGGAGCGGGAGAGCCGGGCGTTCACCTCGATGACCCGGTAGTCGGCCCCCGTCGGGCTCAGGGCGAACTGCACGTTGCATTCGCCCACGATTCCGAGATGCTGGATCGTGCGGATCGAAACCGTGCGCAGGAGCTGGTATTCCTCGTCGTTCAGGGTCTGCGAGGGCGCCACCACCAGGGACTCCCCGGTATGGATCCCCATCGGATCCATGTTCTCCATGTTGCAGACCGTGATGCAGTTGTTGTCCCGGTCGCGCACCACCTCGTATTCGATTTCTTTCCAGCCGCGGAGGGACTCCTCCACCAGCACCTGGGCCTGCTTGGTGTCGTGAGCCCCGAAGATGTTGGTGAGCGCGGCTTCGAGTTCCGCTTCCGTTTCGACGATGGCGCTGCCCTTGCCGCCGAGGGCGAAGCCGATGCGGAGCATCAGGGGCAGCCCCATCGCGCGCGCGGCTTTCCGGGCTTCCTTCCGGCGGTGGCAGACGATGCTTCTTGCGGTGAGGACCCCGATTTCGGCGAGCCGCGCGTTGAAGCGGCCGCGGTCCTCGGTGTCCCGGATGCTGGTCACCGGGGTTCCGAGGACCTGGATTCCGGCACTCGAGAACCAGTCTTCGAGCTCCAGCCCGCAATTGAGTGCGGTCTGTCCGCCGAACGAGAGCGCCACCCCGTCCACCCCTTCCGCTTCGGCGATCTGCCGGACGAGGCGAGGAGTGACCGCGTTCAGGTAGAGGCGGTCCGCCATCCCTTCGCTGGTCTGGATGGTGGCGATGTTCGGGTTCACGAGGACGGTGCGCACGCCTTCCTCGCTCAGCGCCTTGATCGCCTGAGATCCCGAGTAGTCGAACTCTCCGGCCTGGCCGATCTGGAGGGCCCCCGAACCGAGAACGATGACCGAGTGGGGCTTCGGCGCGGCGCTGCTCATCGTGAGTAGCCTGTGGACAAGGTGGCGTGAGCGCCGAGGCGGGTGAGACGCTCGGCTGACAAGGCGCGCGAGGGCGGAATACCGGATGTATTTCGACCGAAGCGCAACGTTGAGCGAAGCGAAGCGCCAGTTCTCCCGGTGGGGGGGCGGTTCAGCCGGGATGGTTCGCCCGCCGAACGCCACGTGACCTTGTTCACAGGCTGCTAACGCACTCCTCGAGGAAGTCGTCGAAGAGATAGGCCGTGTCCTCGGGGCCGGGGTGAGCCTCGGGATGGAATTGGATGCTCCGGAAGGGCCGCCCGAGCGACCGGATGCCTTCGTTCGTTCCGTCGTTGAGGTTTTGGAACCACGGCTCCCAGCCGTCGGGCAGGCTCGCTTCGTCCACCGCGTAGCCGTGGTTCTGGCTGGTAATGAAGGAGCGGCCGCTCACGAGATCCCGCACCGGCTGGTTCACGCTGCGGTGCCCGTAGGGCAGCTTGAAGGTCCGGGCTCCCGCCGCCATCGCGAGCAACTGATTGCCGAGGCAGACCCCGAAGATCGGACCCCGGAACCACCCCATCACCGATCGGAGCTCCCGCGCGAGATCCTGAAGGTCGCCGGGATCGCCCGGGCCGTTCCCGAGCACGATCCCGGTAGCGGACCGGGCGGCGCCTGTGAACGGTGCGAGCCCGGACACGCGATGGACCCGGGCGCCGCGGGAGATCAGCGAGCGGACGATGTTGTCCTTGGCGCCCACGTCCACCAGCAGCACTTCCGGCCCGTCCTCCGGGCCGTAGCGGGTGGGTGTCCGGGGCACGACCTGCTCGAAGACCTCCCGGTGCATTTCGACGGCCGAAGCTCCCTCGAAGGCTTCCGAAGGAGCGAGACCGGCGGGGGCGAGCACGCCGCGCATGGTGCCGACCTCGCGAAGGCGCATGGTCAGCGCCCGGGTGTCCACCCCCTGGATGCCGGGAACCCCCTCCGCCTGCAACCAGGCGCCGAGGGAGCGAGCCCCGGCGTGGTGGCTGAACTGCGGTTCGTGGTGCTGGACCACCAGCCCCTGGACCTGTATCCGCCCCGACTCGAAGGGCCCGGCGATGGAGCCGCCGGCCCGCGCCGGTGGAACGCCGTAGTTCCCCTGCAGCGGATACGTCAGAACCAGGATCTGCCCTCGGTACGACGGGTCGGTAAGCGTCTCCACATAGCCCGCCATGCCGGTGTTGAACACAACTTCCCCCGCCACCGGGTGCTCAAGGGTGGCGCCGAAGGAGGTGCCCGAAAAATCGGCACCGTCCTCCAGGTGAAGCCGTATCCCGCCGCGTGCGGGGTGAATAGCCGGTTCCGAACTCAAACCGACCGGGGAGTCTATCAGTCGGCGGCGGTCCGGGCGGAAGATTCGAGGGGTGGAGAAGGTAAGCTTCCGGCCCCGCTTGGCGGCCGGGCGTCCCCGTTCGGGACGGGGGATGCCTGGTAGCCAACTCTGTAAATCGTGGAGACCGAGGGAACATCATGACCCATCCGACGCATCGTTGCGCGTTTCGTCCGGCGAACGCTCTCGCCCGGGCTCTCGCTCTCGTGCTTCTTGCCGCCCCGGTCGGGCTCGCGGCGCCCGTTGCGGCGCCGCAACTGCCTCAGGATCCGCCGGTGATCCACTTCGTGGCGTCCGGCGAGTACTCGTTCTCCGCGGCGCGGGTCACCGTTGACGTTCGCCTTGAGGTGGGAGCGCGGCTGAACGTGACCCTGACCTCTCCCTCGGGAGGGAGCGAGAACCTCTCGATGGACCGCGACGGAAAGCGTTACTCCTGGACCGGTCAACTGAGGGAAGCCGGCACCTGGCGGGCCGAAGCGACGGTAAGCTGGGCTGGTGCCTCCAATTCGGCGAGCGCCTCCGTATCGCGCGATCCGGGCACGCCGACCTGTTCCCTCACGATCAGCGCGCCGGAACAGGCGACCCACTACCTCGCCGCGGAGTTCGTCGTGAGCAGTTGCGACGCCAGCGCGGCGACCGGCGAAATCGCGACCCGGTACATCACGGTCCTGCAGGACGGCATGCAGATCTCGACTCTCGATGCCAGCGACCAGTGCGAACGCCGCTTCATCCTCCAGGGGGGCGGGAACTACGAGGCCTCCGTGACGATCGCCGACGATCGGGGTGTCACGGCAACCTGCAGCAGTGCGGATCTGGGCGTGGACGCCCTGTACCCGCGCTTCTGGCCGATCGCCGACTTCGCGACCGGAACCTACAAGAGCGAACGGACCGACATCTTTCCCAGTCCGGAGGCCTCGTGGCTCAGCGGCGCCGGAGTGGGCGTGACCATTCCGCACGAGGCGATGGCCGAGCGGACCAACGCGTTCACGGTCCGCGCCGGCGGCGGCTTCGCCCACAACTTCTGGATCGGATCCTCGCTGGACCTGATGCTTACCCGGCAGACTCCCGGGGGGTTCTTTGGACTGGGAGCCGGCGCCTGGGGGATCGGCGACTCCGAGATCCTGGACGGCGCGGTGTTTGGTACCGCGGGTTTCAACCTCCCCAACTACACGGGCGCCGGGCGGATGCAGGCTTTCGCCGAATTCCGGCTGTTCGCCAGGCACATCAGCGCGCCCCAGGACAATTTCTCGGGAATTGTCGGTCTCCGGTTCAACTTCAAGCGGACACACGAACTCCGAGCTCGCTGATACGGCCGTGGCCCGGGGCCGTAACAGGCTGGTTGCCGCGATAGCGGCGCTCGTCCTCCTGCGCCTGTTGGTGGCGCTTGCTCCGGCGGAACCCCGGCTGTTCGGAACGCCGTTCGGCCTGGTCCTGGAGCTCGTGATCGTCGGAGTCTCGACGCTCAACCTCTGGTTCGCCGTTCGCACCCTGTTGCCCGAAGGCGTCGTCCCCGAGCGGTCCGTTTCCGCCAGCACCGAAGAACGCCAGCAGGGCTAACCGTCATGACGCTCGCGGTCGTCGCCCTCTATCTCGCCGCGGTCATCGGGATCGGGCTGGTATCGCGGCTCGGCCGCGCGAGAGGGCCGGACCGTGCGGGGGAGGGGTATTTCCTCGCCGGCCGTTCCATCGGGCCGTTCGTTCTGTTGATGACGCTCTTCGGAACGAACATGACGGCCTTCACCATCCTGGGGGCCTCCGGCGAGGCGTACCGGCAGGGGATCCGGGTGTTCGCCCTCATGGCGACGAGCTCCGCGATCGTCATCCCGATGACCTTCCTCGTCATCGGTGTTCCCCTCTGGCGCCTCGGGAAGCGCTACGGGTTCGCCACCCAGGCCGAGTTCTTCGAAGAGCGCTACGGCTCCCCTGCACTCGGCCTGTTGGTGCTCGGGGCTTCTCTGTTGTGGCTCGTCCCGTATGTACTCATCGGTGTCAAGGGTGGAGGGGATGCGCTCGCCGCCATCGCCGGCGTGGATGCCGCCATCCCGGCCTGGGCGGGCAGCCTCGTGATCTGTCTGGTGGTGCTGATCTACGTCGTGCTGGGCGGCATGCGGAGTACCGCGCTCGTGAACACCTTCCAGACGCTGGTCTTCATCGGTGTGAGTGGACTTGCCTTTGTCGTCATCACGGCAGGGATGGGTGGCTTCGTTCCGGCGATGGCCCGCCTCAGCGAACAGTCCCCCGAACTTCTGGAGCTGACGCGCTCCCCGCGCGATTGGATCCAGATCGCGACCTATCTCTTCGTCCCACTGTCCACCTCTTGTTTCCCTCACATCTTCAGCCACTGGATGTCGGCGCGGAGCGCCGAGGCCTTTCGGCTGCCGGTGCTCGCGTACCCCGTCTGCATCGCCGCGGTGTGGTTCCCCTCCGTGGTGCTCGGGGCCCTGGGCCGGCTCGATGTGCCCCTCGACGCGACGGGGCCGGTCATCATCCTGTTGATCCGCGAGCACGCCGGGAGCGTGCTCGCGGGCGCGCTCGCGGCCGGAGTGTTCGCCGCGATCATGTCGTCGCTGGACTCCCAGACGCTATCGGTGGGAACGATGCTCACCAAGAACGCCGCGGCTCGCGTCCCGCGGTTCGCGGCGTGGAGCCAGAGTCGTCAGGCCCTGCTCGGCCGGATCTTCGTGGCCGGGTTTCTGGTCGTGGTGTTCGTCCTGAGTCTCGTTTCCACCCAGACGATCTTCAGCCTCGGCGTCTGGGCCCTTTCGGGATTCACGGCGTTCTTTCCCGTTCTGGTGGGCGCTCTCTACTGGAAGCGCAGCACGGGCGCCGGCGCCGCCGCGGGGATCCTCGCCGGACTGCTGCTCTGGACCTTCTTCTTCATTTCTTCCGGGGGTGCCCCTGGTTGGACGATCGCCGAGAGCGGCGTGGAACCGGCCGCCGCGATCACCATCGTCTCGGCGCTGGCCCTGGTGGCGGTCTCCCGCCTCACCGCCCCGCCGGATTCCGCCCGTCTATCCCGCTTTTTCGCGTAGACCGGGAAGCCGCGTCCGGCCGGCACCGTGGCGCGGAGGCGAGGGAACGCCGGCCAGTCTCCCGGTGGGGGCCTTCAGACCGGCATCGCGGCCGCTGGCCGCGAAACTCCCATCGCCAAGCGCGCAGATGGCGCGCGCACAGGAGCGACGGCCTCCGGCCGGCATCGCGCGGGAGCGCGAAACCCGCGCCGATGACGCGGCACCCTGTCAACCAGGAAAAGCCGGCATGCCGGCCAGACTGCACCTGCACAGCAAACGCAGATCGTTATTCGCCCCGGTATTGCTCTCCCCGTGAGTACGATTGCCCCGTGCCCCGAATCCTGCTCATCACACTGCCGCTCCTCGCGGGCGGGACCGCCTTTCCCGGTGCCGCCCAGGAGGGGCTTCCTCCGGGAGAGACCAACTTCCACACGTTCTCCATCGCGGCCGTGGACCCCGACACCGGCGAGTCGGGCGTCGCCGTCACCACCCGCAACCCCTGCGTCGCCAACGGCGTGTCCTGGGTCCGGGTCGGGGTCGGCGCCGTCGCCACCCAGGCCCGCACCCGCACCCAGTACGGTGAGGAACTGCTCAGCCGGCTCGAGTCCGGCATGTCCGCGGAAGAGGCGCTCCGCGACCGCCTCGCCCAGGACGAGAGCGCCGAATTCCGTCAGGTCGGGGTCGTCGGGTTATCCGGCCGGGTGGCCCAGCACACGGGCGCCGAGACCCGCTACTGGGCCGGGCACCGGTCCGGGCCGGATTACGCCGCGCAGGGAAACCTGCTCGTCGGCCCCGAGGTGGTGGACGCCGTCGCCGAGGACTTCGAACGGACGCGGGGCGGCGGCCTCTCGCTGGCGGACCGCCTGATCTCCGCGCTCGAAGCAGGGCAGGCGGCTGGCGGCGATGCGCGGCGCGGCCGGCGGCAATCGGCAGGGGTGCTGGTGGCCGACCCCCGGGAGGGCGGCTCGCGCCGCGACGACGGGATCTCCACGCACATCAACGTCTGCGAACACGAGACCCCGGTTGCCGAACTACGGCGCATCCACGATGCGGTCAGCCAGAAACTCGGCTACCGCACGCTCACCATGTTCGCCGGCAGTGACGTCGTGCAGCTCCGGGCCCTGATCTCGGAAGGGGGTTGCGCAGCGGATGCGGATCTCCTCGGGGAAGGAGAGGATTTTCGGGATCCAGCGCTCCGGATTTTCGACGCGGCACTCGCCGACGCCGTAGACGCCTGCCGTGAGGAATTCGGGCTCTCGACTCCTGAGAGCGGCGGCTCGCCCGCCGGGTTCGCCGACCGCGAGTTCGTGGATCGCCTCTGGGAGCTGGTTGATTCGAAAGATCTTGGAGACGCCGTTCGGCGCCGCCTCGCTCCCCTCCGCCGCATCACCCGCTAGTAGCCTGTGGATAAAGTGGCGCGAGCGCCGAGAGCAGCGAGGCGCCCACCTGACAAGGCGCGCGAGGGAGGAATACCGAGTGTATTTCGACCGAAGCGCAACGCAGAGCGGCGCGAAGCGACGCGGTTCAGGCGGGATGCATCGCCGCTCGAACGCCGCGTGACTTTGTGCACAGGCTGCTAGCGCTGCTACGGATAGCGGACCGAGGAGGAATCCCGATGCCCCAGACCGCCGCCGGACGCCCGGTCCGGATTGACCTGCGAAGCGACACCGTCTCGCTTCCCACGCCGGAGATGCGGGCGGTCATGGCCGGGGCCGAAGTGGGGGACGACGTGTACGGCGACGATCCCTCGGTTCGCCGTCTCGAAGAGCGCGCCGCCGAGATCCTGGGCAAGGACGCCGCGGTCTTTACCCCCACCGGGACGATGAGCAACCAGATCGCCATCCGCTGCCAGACCGAGCCGGGCGACCTGATGCTCGCCGAGCGGCGCGCCCACGCCTACCTCGTGGAGAGCGGGGGACCGGCGGCGCTATCCGGGGCTACCGTCGTCGGCCTCGAAGGAGAACGCGGGGTCTTTTCGGCCGAACAGGTCCGGGCCGCGGTGCGGACGCCGCACCCCATGGTTCCGGACGCCTGCTATCCCGTGGCCCGGCTCCTTGCCGCCGAGAACACCCATAACGGCGCGGGCGGCGCGGTATGGCCGCTGGACGTCCTGCAGGACGTTGCGGACACGGCGCGCGGGCTCGGTCTCGGCACCCACCTCGACGGCGCCCGCCTCTGGCACGCGACCGCCGCAACCGGGATCCCGGAGAGCCGCTACGCCGAGGGTTTCGACACGGTGAGCGTCTGTTTTTCCAAGGGTCTCGGCGCTCCCGTGGGTTCCTGCCTCGCGGGTCCCGCTCCCCTGATCCGGCGGGCTCGCCGCTTCCGGCAGCTCTTCGGCGGCGGGTTCCGTCAGGCCGGGATCGTCGCGGCCGGGGCTCTCCACGCGCTCGAAAACCACCGCGCGCGACTGACCGAGGATCATCGCCGCGCCCGGCGGTTGGCCGAAGGACTGGCTGAACTCCCCGGCATATCTGCCGACCCGTCGACGGTCGAGACGAACATCGTCCGCTTCCGGACTCCCGGGATGAACGCCTTCCGGCTGGCCGAGGGGTTGCTCGACCGCGGGGTTGCGGTGCTGCCGGCTACGCCGGACGCGATGCGGGTCATTCCGCACCTGGGGATTTCCGACGGGGACGTCGAGGAGGCGCTCGGCGCGTTCGCCGAGGTCCTCAGCGCGGTTCCGGCCTAGGAGCCTGCCCCGCAGGAATTTGGAGGAGGGGGGCGAGATGGGTTCGTGAACGGTCTCGAGTTGGGGATCGGGAGTGATTTCGGGGACCGGGACGGATGGGGAGTGTTCCCGATGGCGCGGGCCGACGGTTTTTGCGGTCTCGGGTGGTGATCGGCGGTCTTGGGGTGTTCCATCAGGTGGTTTTCAACGCTCCGATCCGTTTGATGTTCAGCGCCAGGCACACCAGGTTCCACTCGGCCTGCACGTTCGCCAGGCTGCGGAGACTGAAGCGACGAAAGCCCAGCACCTCCTTGATCCAGCCGTTCGGCGCCTCCGAAAGCCACTTGCGTCTCGCATAGCGGGCCCGGCCCGCCTCCGTCGCCAGCTTCTTCCGCATCCGATCCGTCGCGGGCCGGGTCTTCGGGTCCACCGCCGCCTGCTTCTTCCCTTCCCGACCCAGCGCCACATGCCCCGCAATGCCCCGCTCTTCCAACGCCCGCAGATCCGCCTCGTTGCAATACCCCGCATCCGCCAGAACCTCCTCCGGCTTCTCCCCCAAGTGCTCCTCCACCGCCTCCAGGCGTGCGATCAGTTCCCCCTGGTCACTCGCGCACGCGCTCACCGACGCATCCACCACGATCTGGTGCGCGTCATCTACCACCGTCTGCGCGTTGTAGCTCTGCTGGAACCCCTCCGTACTCGTCTTCATGATCCGACTCTCCGGGTCCGTGAAGTTGCTCTGCGCCTTCGGCTCCGGCTCCCCATACTCCCGCTTGTAGGGTCTCCCGCCTTTCGCCGGGCGATCCTGCCCCGGCTCCCGGCCCCGCTCGTCGTCCGCCTGCCGCTGCGCCGCCTCCAACCGCTCCTTCGCCGCCTCGATCGCCGCCAGCCGATCCTCCCGCCGACGCAACTCCGCCGGCAACTCGTCCCCCCGCACCTCCTTCCCCAAGCGCCGATCCTCTTCCTCATCCGCCCGCGCCGCCGCCGTCGTCAAGCCCTCGATCTCCTCCCGTAGCCGCGCCTCCTCCCCAACCAGCCGGTCATAACTCATCGCCTTCCGCTTGCTCGCGTTCGCCCGCACCTTCGTCCCGTCGATCGAAAGCGTCCCGAAACGGACCAGCCCCATCTCGCGCGCCAGCCGTACCACCTTCACGAACAACCCCTGGAAGCGCCGCAGATGTTGCCGCCGAAACTCGCAGATCGTCCGATGGTTGGGAAAGTTCCCCGCCCCAAGCATCCGAAACGCAACGTCCTCCTCCAGCTTCCGCGCCAGCTTCCGGGAAGAAAACACCCCCGTCGCATACCCGTAGATCAACACCTTCACCATCATCGTCGGCGAATACGGCGCGTTCCGACGACCGTCCCCCGCATACCGAGCGTAAAACGCCGAAAGGTCCAGCTTGGCCACCACGTCGCTCACCTGGTGCGCCAGGTGCCCCTCCGGAACCCAGTCGTTCAGCTTCACCGGCATCAGCAGGATCTGATCCGGCTGATACGCCCGAAATCTCGTCGGCATGCCATGCTCCCCACGCGCGGCCCCTCACAACAGAACCGCTGATAACGGCACACTATATCAAAGACTTACACCAAAATCACCCCCCAATCCGATCAACAACCCACCACCCCTACCGCCAAGCCCGATCTGACCGCGAACAGCTTTCTGCGGCGCAGACTCCTAGCGAGTCCCCATCCACAGCACCGGGCCGGTCGGCTTCGGACCAACTGTCAGTTCTGGTCGGCCGCGCGGCTCTCGGCTACGAGCTCCGCGACCAGCGGCTCGCACCCGTCATCCGCCAGCCAACCGAGGATCCGGCTGCGGAGACCGCTACCCATCCGGAGATCCGGCGCGTGGGCCTGAAGGATCTCGATGACCTCGGGGAAGCATTGCCCCAGCGGCGGTCCGTCAGTGAAGTCATTGATGGCCCCTCCACCGGCCGCCGCCCAGAGAGCGTTCAGCCCGCGCATCTCGGCGCGGGGATTCGCCCCGCTGTCGAGCAGCAGGCGCACCGTCTCCGTCATGCCGTAACCGGAAGCCATGATCAGCGGAGTAATCCCGCTCTCGCCGGTCCGGTTGACGTCTGTCCCGGCCTCGATGAGTGCAGTGACGGCCGGTCCGTTGCGCACGTGGATGGCGTGGAGCAGCGGCGTCCAGCCGTTCCTCTGGTCCTGGAGTTCGATGTCCGCGCCGGCTGCCACCAGCGCCCGGAGGACGCCCAGATCCGCATGCCGGGAAGCAAGGTGCAGGGGGCCCCAGCCGGCCTCGGCAATGGCGTCCGGGTCGGCGCCCGCGTGCTGCAGCAGCGCTTCCACCGCCGCGAGATCCCCGGCGGCGGCCGCTGTCCCGAGCGCCGTGTGATCCACCCGGTCGGTGCAGGCGACGAAGGCGGACGCCAGCGCGGCGGTTAACAGCCTGTGGGGAAGCCCAGGTGAGCGCCGAGACGAGCGAGGCCCAGTTCTCCCGGTGGGGCCAGTTCTCCCGGTGGGGGCCCGGCTGACAAGGCGCGCGAGGGAGGAATACCGGGTGCATTTCGACCGAAGCGCAACTGAGAGCCCCGCGGAGCGGGGCGGTTCAGACGGGATGCATCGCCCGTCGAGCCCCCACCGGGAGAACTGGGCCGCGTGGGTTTTGCCACAGGCTGTTGAGATCAGCCCGCGCCTCGGAAAGGCTGGGCCTCCTGATTCGGGATGGGGGAAGAAGGGCATGCGCGAGGGAATCCGGTGGCGTATATGCCTCCCTGAACGATAGGGGAACGCCGTCGGTTCTTGGCGCCTCCGGCTTGCCTCCTTCAGGGGGGCGAAATGCCGCCTGGAACGTGCTACCGTCCCGCGCTTCTTGCCACATCCCGCCGCCGCTTCCCGTCCGTTCGACGAGGTGGATTCCCAGGCGATCGCGGCTATCCGCGGGCTCGCCATCGACGCGGTCGAGAAAGCGCATTCGGGCCATCCGGGCCTTCCCATGGGAGCGGCGCCGATGGCCTGGGTGCTCTGGAGCCGTTACCTGAAGACGTGCCCGAGCGATCCGGGTTGGCCGGATCGGGACCGCTTCGTGCTTTCGGCCGGACACGGCTCGATGCTGCTCTATGGGTTGCTGCACCTTGCCGGCTATCCGGTGAGCCTCGATGACATCCGGAACTTCCGGCAGTGGGGGAGTCGCACTCCCGGACACCCGGAAACCTTCGCTACCCCAGGTGTCGAAGCGACGACCGGACCGCTGGGGCAGGGGGCGGGGAACTCCGTGGGTATGGCGATCGCGGAGCGGGCGCTCCGCGCGCGGTTCCCCGGGCTGATGGATCACCGGGTCTTCGCCCTGGTGTCCGACGGCGACCTCATGGAAGGCGTGTGCTGCGAGGCGGCTTCCCTGGCCGGCCAACTCGGACTCGGACGACTCATCTGGCTCTACGACCAAAACGACGTCACGCTCGACGGACCGGCGTCGCTGTCCTTCTCGGTCGAGGACGTAGCAGCCCGCCACCAGGCGCTCGGCTGGCACGTGCAGAGCGTCGCTGACGGGAACCACGACCTGGAGGGACTCGACGCGGCGATCTCGGCTGCGGTGGCCGAGACCGAGCAGCCATCGCTGATCGTGGTCAACACGACGATCGGCTACGGCGCGCCGAACAAGGCGGGCAAATCGGCGGCGCACGGCGCTCCGCTGGGTGCGGAGGAGGCGGCGGCCGCCAAGGCGGCCCTCGGGCTCGACCCGGGGACGGTCTTCTCCGTTCCGGAAGCGGTCCGCCAGCGCTGTGCCGAGCGGGCCCGGACAGGGGAGGCCGTTCGGAAGACCTGGTACGGCGCCCTTGAGCGCGCCCGAACGGAAACTCCGGAGCGGACCGCGGAGTTGGAACGCCGGCTCGGGAACGGCCTCCCGGAAGGTTGGGACGAGGGGCTTCCCGTCTTCGGTCCCGAGGATCGGCTCGCCACTCGTGACGCTTCCGGCAAGGCCATGAATGCCCTCGCGGCACGCATTCCCGACTTCTTCGGGGGCGATGCCGATCTGTCCTGTTCGACCAAGACCGCGCTGGTCGGCTTCGGCTCCCAGTCGGGAAGCGACGCTTCCGGCCGAAACCTCCACTACGGAGTCCGCGAGCACGCGATGGGCGCCGCGGCGAACGGAATCGCGTACCACGGGGGCTTCCACACCTTCGCCTCCACGTTCTTCTGTTTTGCCGACTACATGCGCCCCTCGGTGCGGCTCGCGGCGATTTCCGGGTTGCCGGTGGTCTACGTCTGGACCCACGACTCGGTCGGTGTCGGCGAAGACGGCCCCACCCACCAGCCGGTCGAGCACCTCATGTCGCTCCGCGCCATGCCGAACCTCCATGTGGTCCGTCCCGCCGACGCCAACGAGACGGTGGAGGCGTGGCGGCACGCGCTCGGCCGCACCGACGGCCCCACGGCGCTGGTTCTGACCCGGCAGAAGGTGCCGGTCCTGACCACCCCGGAACGGGCCGCCGGTCTCCAGCGCGGTGGTTATGTGCTCCGGGAACCGGAATCCGCCCTTCAGGCGGTGGTGATCGCCACGGGTTCCGAGGTCTCTCTCGCGTTCGCAGCTGCCGAGGAGCTCGATTCTCAGGGAATCGGGGTCCGGGTTGTCTCCCTCCCGTGCTGGGAACTCTTTGGGGCCCAGGACTCTGACTATCGGGACAGCGTGCTGCCCGCCGGAGTTCCGCGGGTCGCGGTGGAAGCGGGTGCGACGCTTGGCTGGGAGCGATACGTCGGGGATGGACCGGTTGTCGGCGTGGATCGCTTCGGCGCCTCCGCCCCCGGCGCCGAAGTCGCCCGCCGCCTCGGGTTGACGGAAGAGGCGGTCTGCGACGCGGTCCGCTCCGCGGTCGGACGGTAGAGGGAACGCCGGCCAGTTCTCCCGGTGGGGGCCTTCAGACCGGCACAGCGGCCCGTCAGGGCCGCGAAACCGCGTACAGCCAACGGAGAAGAAGCGCGGGGACGGCTTGGAACGCCGACCTCCGGTCGGCATAGCCCGCCGAGAGGCGGGCGAAGGGCGCAATGCTGTCCGCCCGGATGGTTCCGCCTTCCGGGACCGCCAATCGCCCCAGGCAGCGCGCCGGGTGGAGGGGCCGGCCAGCGGCCGGACCCCCGTTGGAACTCACGAGAGCGCAGGAGGACGCTCTTCGCCGGTTCGACCTGTTTGGGTGACGGACTGCTCCGGCAGCGCGCTTTACACAGGTGGGCGGTTCGCTCTTTCGCGGCCCTGCGGGCCGCGATGCCGGTGTGAACACCGGCGGTCCCTTCCTCAGCCCTCCCAGACCAGCAGGTGGTTCTGCCAGCGCGAGAGCGGGCTTTCCCCGTCCGCTTCGTGCCGTGCCCACGCTTCCACCGCGGTCATTTCCCGCTCGGGATCGCGGGTATCCCGAAACGCGTAGCGCAAACCGCCGCGCTCCTCCTCCCGGGCGTAGGTGAGGACGTCCCTGCGCAGGTCGGGGCGTTCCATATCGAACGGGACCAGGTCGGTGGTGGCCGCCACGCCCTCGTGGACGAACCCGGGATTCGCGCTGACGAGTCCACTCATCCGCTCCGCGCCGTATTGCGTGGAGACGCTGAGGAGCAGGACACCACCCGTCTTCAGGTACTCGGGGGCGCCCCGGACGACGACCCGGCGGACTTCAAAACCGTCTCCCACGGGGCTCGACGACGGCGGATTCGCCAGAATGAAGTCGGCCGCCCCCCGGAATCGCTCGAGCGCCCGCCGGCCCTCCGGCGATACCGGCCGATAGGAGTCCGACTCCACGAACCGGACTTTGGCCTCCACTCCGTTCCGGCGGGCGTTCTCCCCGGCCGCCGCCACGCCGCGCGGGTCCAGCTCCAGCCCAAGCACCTCCTCCACTCCGCTGATCCGGGCAGCGGCGATCGACAGGATTCCGGACCCGCTGCCCCACTCCAGCCCCCGACCGCGAAACCGGCCCGCGTGCCGGCCGATGGCGCGAAGCGCCACCCGGCTCGCCGGAGTCGGGACGAACGCGCCCTCCGGGTGGTGGATCCGGATCGGGTCCGAGCCCAGAGCCGGTGGGACCGGGATCTCGGTGAGGTCTTGCGGCATCCGGGCGAAAATCTACTACCCACGTTTCGCGCGCCTGACTCCAGTTGGCTGTACGCAGTCCGCACCGCTACGCGGCGCTGTGCCGACCGGAAGTCGGCGTTCCCGTGCCTGGCCGCGCTCCACGCGGGTCGGCAGTAGGCGGTTTCGCACCCCCGCGGTGGGGTGCGGTGCCGGTGTGAACACCGGCGTTCCCGGCCTCCGTTCCACCTAGAATCCTCGGCCCAGCCAGCCATGCCCGAGAGTCTCCACCCCTACGCCGCCTTCCTCCACGAGGTGGAGAGCCCCGCCCGCTACGGCGGCGGCGAGCGCTTCCAGGTCGTGAAGGCGTCGGACGAGGGGATCACGTCCCGGATGGCGTTCTGCTTCCCCGATGTCTACGACATCGGGATGAGCCACCTCGGCACCAAGATCCTCTACAAGGTGGTGAACGATCAGCCGGACCTGGCGCTTGAGCGGGCCTTCTGCCCCTGGCCGGATATGGAGAGCAAACTCCGCGAGCGCGGCCTGCCGCTCATCAGCCTCGAGACCCGCCGCCCGCTCGCCGATTTCGACATCGTGGGCTTCTCGCTCCAGTACGAGCTGACCTTCACGAACGTTCTGAACATGCTGGAGCTTGGCGGCATACCGATCCAGAGTCACGACCGGGGACCGGAGCACCCGCTGGTCATCGCTGGCGGGCCGGTAGCGACCCAGCCGGAACCGATGGCGCCGTTTGTGGATGGCTTCCTGATCGGGGACGCCGAAGAGCGCCTTCCGGAACTCATGCGCGAACACGCGCGGCTCCGGGACGAAGGGATTCAGGACCGCGAGGAGATGCTTTTCCGGCTGCAGGCGGGGGGCGGGCTCTACTGTCCGGCCCTTTACGAGCGGGACGTCTGCCCGCGATCCGGCCTCGCCTACGTGTCCCGGGCGCACCGTCCCGACGTCCCGGTCCGGACGGAGCGCGCGTTCCTCGACGACGTGAACCGCTTCCCGTTCCCGGACGACTCACCGGTTCCCGCCGCGGAGGCCATCTTCGACCGCACCGCCGTGGAGATCGCGCGTGGCTGCACCGAGGGCTGCCGGTTCTGCCAGGCGGGCATGATCTACCGCCCCGTCCGGGAGCGGGACCCGAAGGCCATCGTGGACACCGTGGTCTCGGCGGTCGAAAAGGGCGGCTACGACGAAGCGTCGCTCACCTCGCTCTCGACCGCGGACTACTCCTGCGTCGCTCCTCTCATCAAGGAAGTGATGAAGGAACTCGTTCCGCGCCGGGTCTCGCTCGGCATCTCGAGCCTCCGCGCCTACGGGCTCCCGGAGGAGGTGCTCGACGACATCTCGCAGGTGAAGGCGACCGGCCTCACCTTCGCCCCCGAAGCGGGCTCCCAGCGGATGCGCGACGTCGTCAACAAGAACGTCAGCGAAGAGGACATCTACGAGACCTGCCGGCGCGTCTTCTCGCGCGGCTGGGACCGGGCCAAGCTCTACTTCATGATCGGGCTCCCGACCGAGGAGGATGAGGACGTGCTCGGGATCGCCGACATGGGCCGGCAGGCTCGCCATATCGGGGATCGGGAGGCGAAACGGCGGGTCCGGATCACCGTCGCCGTTTCGAGCCACATCCCGAAGCCGCACACCCCCTTCCAGTGGTGCGCCCAGGACTCGATGGCCTCGATCGAACGCAAGCAGGCGCTCCTCCAGGAACGCGCCGGGCAGGACGGGTTCCGGGTCCGGATCCACGACCGGCGGGTGAGCCACCTCGAGGGAGTCCTCGCCCGGGGCGACATCCGGGTGGCGCGGCTCGTCGAGATCGCCTTCGGTCTCGGCGCCCGCTTCGACGGCTGGGACGAGAAACTCCGCTGGGATCTCTGGGAGCAGGCGTTCGAGCGCTGGGAATCCGAGACCGGCGTGACCCCGGGCGACTACCTCGGCACCATCCCGGTGGACGGCCGGCTGCCCTGGGAGCACGTCGACGTGGGGCTCGCCGACGGCTTCCTGCTCCGCGAGTACCGGCGAGCACTCCGCGACCGGGCTTCCCCGCCGTGCGGAAAGCCGGTTTCGATGCAGGTCCACCACACGAACGCTGCCGCCGCCCGCGCCGACCAGCGGAAGCTCGTCTGCTACCACTGCGGGGTGGCCTGCGACCTCGATGGAATGCGAAGCGAGCGGATCGATTTCCTGGAGAGCCTGGGCGCTGAGGAACCGCGGAGCGCCCCGGAGGTCCTGCTCCCGGTAGTGGGAGCCGCGGCGCCTCCTTCGTCCACCGGCGGCCATCGCCGTCCGGCGCCTCCGGTCCGCGCCTTCCAGGGTGAGCCGGTGATGTACCGCGCTCGTTTCGAGAAGTTCGGACCGATGGCGCTCCGGGGCCACGGCGAACTGATCTGCATCCTGCCGCGCGTGCTCCGCCGCGCCGGGCTCCCGATCCGCTTCAGCGAGGGGTTTTCACCACGTCCGAAGATCAGCTTCGGGCCCGCCCTGCCGCTCGGCGTGCAGTCGCTCGCCGAACTCTGCGAGTTCGCGCTCACCGCCGAACTACCAACCGCCCAGGTGCTGGAGGCGCTTCGCGGGGCCTCCGAAGAGGGACTGCGCTTCACCGGCCTGGACCGGGTGCCGGCGGGCGAGCCGCGGCTCTCGCGGTCGATCGGAGCGCTCCGCTACGCGGTGCTGCTGGCCGCGGACGTCGAGCCGGCTTCCGTCGAGGCCCGCCTGGAGGCTTTCCGGAACGCCGATTCCTGGCCGCTTTGCCTGACCCGCCGGGTGAAGGCGAAGTCGAAGCGCCGCGGGGGCCCGCGGCCGGCGTCGGGACCGCGCGAACGGACGGTGGAAGTGAACCTCCGGGACTTCGTGGACGACATTCGACTCGCGCCGGCCGGTTCCGAAGCGGCCCTGCTCGGCGCTTCGGCGGACCGGCTCACGCTCCGGTTCCGGTCACTGCTGACCGAAACCGGTTCAGCGCCGCGTCCCGTCGAGGTCACCCGGGCGCTGGCCGGGTTCGAGCCGGTGCCCACCGAGATCCTGCGCACCGCCTGCGAGCCGCCCGTGGAGCAGCTCTTGGAGACGGAACGCTCGGAGGCCCGGTTGCAGCCAGAAGGAGTCGCGACGGCGGCTTCCTGACGCCCATGTGCCGACGCGCTGCGGCGCTCGGGATCGGCTTCTGCGTGGGTCTTCCGGGTCGGGTCCGTCGGCGGCGTTTTCGCCCCGCCCGAGAAGTCACCAGCCCTCGACCAGCGCGCGCCCGTTTTCCAGCCGCACGCTCGTGCCGTGCTTTCGGGAGAGTTCGGCGAATCGCGCGAGGATTCGGCGTCCGTGCTCTCCGGCGGCCAGATCGGAAAAGCCTCGCTTCTGCCTGAACTCGACCTCACCGCCGTATTCGCTCTCCCGCCCCTCGTCGAGCCGGAGGGGCAACACCTCCATGGAGCTAACGCGTCCGTCCCGAATCGTCAGAAGCCCCAGGAGCCCTTCCCAGACGCGCGGATCGTAGGCGCCCTCCGCCTGGAGCCCTTGGTAGGCGAATCCGCCGAACTGCCGGATGATCGGGCTGCCCTGGTAGATCTCGACGCCGTCGAAGATGCGATCGCCGTGCGCGATGAACATGCCGGCCCCGGCGTCGACCACGGCCTTTGCGAAGCGGGATTGCCACTCCTGAACGTCGCCGGCCTCGAGATGACCCTGGACCCGGCTCGAGCGGTCCCCGGACAGATCCTCATTCGTGATCTGGAAGTGCTGGTAGTAGATGACGAAGTCGGCCCGCTTCGCGGCGGAACGGACGGCCTCGATGTTCCGATCCCAGTCGTCCTGGCGTCCGATCCAGACGCCATTCACCCCCGGGCTGGATGCCGTCGGCAGGATGAGGTCTCTCTCATCCAGCGAAGTGGTCGCCGCCAGCAGCGCGATCCGGAGGCCTTTCACCTCGATGATGGCCGCGTGCGTCGCCTCGTCCAGGTTGCTTCCGGTTCCGGCGTGCGTCACGCCGTACTTCTCGGCGGCCGCGATGGTCGCCATGACGCCGCAGTCTCCGAGATCCCACGAATGGTTGTTAGCGAGGGACTGAAGACCGAAATTCATGGACGCGAGAAAGTCCATCACGTTCTCGCGGACCGAGTGGGGCCCGCCGGTGTTGCCGGGCCGTCGCTCCTCGTCGAGCTCGGGCTCGCCGAGCACGACCTGGTAGTCAGGGGGAACGCCACACTCGTCGTCCACCGCCATCTCGAAGTTGGTGAAGGCAACATCGGCATCCCGGAGGATCGGTTGGATTCCGGCGAAGGGGCTGGACCACTGTTCTCGGGGATCCACCTTGATCAATGCCTGACCCACGATGGCAAGCGTGACGCTCGATTCTTCGTCGGTCTGCTGGGGGATCGCACGGGAACCCGCCACCGGCGCCACGGCAAGGATCAGCGCCAAGCCGGCGCACAGCTCGCGTAGCCCCATTGGTCCGCGCATTCCGGCTGTTCCTCCCGATCGGGAACGCTAGTACTCGTCGAAGATTCGCTTGATCTCGACTGGGTCGGCCGTCTTCGTAAGCGCCAGCCGGAGCAGCGTCCGCGCCTTTTGGGGCCCCAGGTTGTCGCCGGGGATGATTCCGGACTCGCGGGTGGAGGCCGTGTCCTGCACGCGGCCGCCGCGAGTGGGCGTCGTGGCGACGACGACGACTCCCTTTTCCTGCGCGCGCCGCACCGCCTCGAGCTGGCTGCTGGACAAACTGGCCGGCCCGGCGCCATCGACCACGAGGCCTTTCGCTCCCGCCGCCACCAGCTCATCGATCACGGAGCCCGGCGCGTCCGCATACGCCGGCACGATCTCCACCGTGGGAAGCGATTGCGGGAGCGCCGAGACGTCGAACTCCGAACGGTAGGTGTGCCTGCGGGTCGGCTCGGTGAAGAACTTGACGATGTCGGGATCCGCCACGCCGATCAGGCCGAGGTCGACGCTCTCGAAAGCATCCATCCGGTACGTGTCCGTTTTCCTCACGTCGCGCGCCGCGTGCACCTCCTGGTTCGCGGCGAGCAGCACCCCTTTGCCGCCGGCGGCCGGATCCGCGGCTACCTGAACGGCGTCGTAGAGGTTGAGCGGGCCGTCGCCGCTCATACCGCTCCACGGACGTTGGGCGCCGACGAAGACGATCGGCTTGCGGGTGTCCAGTACCAGGTTCATGAAATAGGCCGTCTCGGCGAGCCGGTCCGTCCCGTGCGCTACGACGAGGCCGTCAACCCCGGGATCGTCGGCGAGTTCCTGCAGCTGCCCGGCCGCCGCGCGCCAGCGGTTCACGGTGGGTCCCTCGCCAGCACGCGAAAGATTTCGAAGGTCCTCCGTCGTGATCCGGGCCACGAGTCGCAGGTCTGGCAGGTCTTCGGTCCACGTCTCCGGTCCGATGCTCGTGTCGGTTGTCTCGCACTCGGCAAGCTCTACGCGGGTGTCGCAGTTCCTTGCGATCTCCCCGCCCAGGGACACCAGGACGACGTGCGGCAGATCGATTCCCGGCGGCGGCAGCGGCGGTATCTCCTGAGCGCCGAGGGTGGCTGCAACCAGGAGCACCGCAAATCCGCAGGCTACGCCGGTCTTCTGTTCCGTCCCATACCGTCGGCGCGGCCAGAGACCCTTAGTACTCATTGAAGATCCGCTGCAGTTCCTTCGTGTCGGTCGTCCGGGTGAGGGCGAGACGAAGCAGGATGCGCGCCTTCTGCGGCTGGAGATTGTCGGCGGTGATCTCGCCCCGGGCCGCGGTGCGATCGCTCAGCACGACGCGGCCGGAACCCTTGCGGCTGCCCTGCACCACGACCACTCCGGCGGCCCTCGCCTCCAGCACCGCGTTGCGGTAGGCCGGCGAGCTGTCGGCCAGGACGATGCCCTTCACGCCCTCCTTCACCAGCGCGTCGATGGGCGCGCGTGAGGCCTCCTGATACCCGTAGACGATGTCGACCTGGGGGAGCGTCTCGATCTCGCTGAGGTCGAACTCGGTGGCACTGGTGTGGCGGGTGACCGGGGAGCGGTAGAACACCACGCGATCGGAGTCGACGAAGCCGAGCGGGCCGACGTCCCGGGACACGAACGTCTCGATATGGTAGGTGTGAGTCTTGGTCACGAAGCGGGCCGAGTGGATCGTGTCGTTGAGCAGCACCATGACGCCCTTGCCGGCGGCCTCGGGGGTGAGCACGGTGCGGACCGCGCCCAGGTAATTGAGTGGCCCGTCCCGGCTGATCGCGCTCCAGGGCCGCATCGAACCGATGACCACGACCGGCTTGGTGGTCTTGACGGTGAGGTGGAGGAAATAGGCCGTTTCCTCCAGGGTCGTGGTGCCGTGGGTGACGACCGCGCCCGCCACCTCCGGCCTCTCCAACTCGCGCATGATCCCGCGGGCGAGACGCAGTTGTTGTTCGGCCCCCATCGCGAGGCTGCTGACGGACGAGATCTCTTCGACCTCGATGCGCGCCAGCCGGGACGCCTCGGGCACGGCTTCGACGATCGCTTCGCCGTCGATGCGCCCGTCGCCGTATTCGTCGAGCTTCAGGCGATGCGATCCGAGGCTCTGGATCGTCCCGCCGGTGGTGAAGAGCTTGACCACCGGCAGTTCCTGCGCCTGGCCGGCTGCGGCCGACATCAGGATGATGGCAAAGGCGGCTTGTCTCATCCGGTCCGCGATCCCCATCCCGTTGTGATCGACACGAACCTCAAAGACTCGGGTGGCGGTTGTGGAAGTCCGTCGCGTCCTGAAGCGTCTTCGCGGCGAGCAGCAGTCGCTCCTCTCCGTAGATGCGTCCCAGGAGCGCGATACCGGTCGGCGTCCCGTCCTCCTCAAAACCGTTCGGGACGGTCACGACGGGGTGGCCGGTCATGCTCGTGAGCGGATTGATCGCGCGCCACGGAGACACGACGGCGTCGAGGTCCGCCATGATGCCGGCCAGCTCCTGCATGAGCAGGTAGCGAATCCGGTTGGCCTGCAGGTACTCGACCGCCGGCACCAGATGCGACGCGCGGAGTTCACCGCGATGCCCCTGCCTCACCAGGTTCTGGTCTTGCCGGTTCCGCGCGAATTCGTCGAAACCGGTGGCTCGCTCGACGTACTCGATGAAGTAGATGAGTCGATTGCGCGGTATCTCCACCGGTTTCAGGTCATAGCCGAGCGAGCGGAGGGTGTCGAGGGTGCGGCGAGCGTGGGCGATGGTCACTTCGCCTTCCGGCGAGTCCGTCTCCTCGAACGCGGACGCGAAATAGCCGATCCGCAGGTCGCGGGCGGAAGCCGCGCCGTCCCAATTGAACGGAACGCCCTCGACGACGGCGAGGTCCCGGTCGTCGGGACCGGCAATGGCCCTCAGGACCAGCGCGTTGTCCTCGACGGTCCGCGTCATGGGCCCGATCTTGTCCAGCGAGTAGCCGGCGGCCATCACGCCGTAGCGGCTGACCCTCCCGAAGGTCGGGCGAAGGCCGACGACGCCGCAGCGCACCGACGGCGAGAGGATCGATCCGCCCGTGTCGGTTCCGATTGCGAACCCCACGAGCCCGCCGCCGGACGCCGAGCCCGAACCGGCGGAAGATCCGCTGGAGCCCTCCTCCGGGTTCCACGGGTTATTCGTGCGCCCGCCGAACCAGTTGTGGCCGAACGCCAGCTCGCCCGTGGTGAGCTTCGCGACGAGCACGGCGCCCGCCGCATCCAGACGCTCGACGACGGCAGCGTCCACGTCGAGGACCTGATTCTCGAACGGGGCGGCGCCCCAGGTCGTGCGATAGCCGCGCACCGAGATGATGTCCTTGGCCCCCCAGGGGATGCCGTGGAGCGGGCCCCGGTAGCGTCCGGCGGCGATCTCTTCATCCGCCTGCCGCGCTTGCTGGCGAGCCCGGTCCGGGGTGAGGGTCACGACGCAGTTGAGGACCGGGTTCAACCGCTCGAGCCTCGAAAGGTACATGTCGGTCAGCTCGAGCGAACTGACCTCGCGCGTCTCGATCAGGCGGGCAAGCTGGGTCACCGGCCAGAACGCGACCTCCTCCAGATCCGCGGGACGGGACACCGCGGGCACTTCACTTTGGCGAACCTCTCGATCGAAGCGCTCGAACGTCATCCCGGGAACGACGGGGTTGAAGTAGAGCGGAGGGGCTACGGAGTTGTCGAGGTGCGTTTGCCGCATCTCCTGATAGTGGTCGAAGTTCTTTTCCACCTCGTCCACCATCAACTCGTACTCTTCGTCGGTGAACTCGAGTCCGGCGAGCGCCGCAGCCTCTTTCATCATGCCGCTGTTCACGCTCTCCGCGCCGGTCTCCTGGAGACGCGCCCAGAGCACGCCGGGGAAGAGCGTGGTGGTCAGCCCGGCGCCCGAAAAGTAAGCGAGGAATTTCCTGCGTGCGTGTTCGTTCCGATTTGACAGATTCATGGTGCACCTCGATAGGAAGCAGACTCTATTCGCAGGATGCGGAACAGAAGCGGAACCGCCTGGCTTTGGCCGGAGTTGTTCCGGAGTGCCGCGATGGAACCGCGCCGCCGCGGACCGCCGGCGTCGCCTACTCGCAGACCACCCCGTCGCCGTCCCGGTCGTTCATGTAGGCGTACGCAGGGTGCCCGCGGTGGACTGGCGCGATGCCGTGGCGGCGGGCCTCCGCGCAAGTGATCCGGCCGTTCCCGTTGTCGTCGTAGCGCGCGAGCGGCGAGCCGGAGGGCGCGCCGGCGGCCGGCGCGGCGCTCCGGCGCGGGGACGGAGGCGCGGTGGTCATCACGTCTGCACAGGCGGGAAGCACCGCCGCCGTCGAGCGGCAGGTCGCAAGGACGCGCTCCAGCGCGTCGGCCTCGCGCCGGTCAATCGTCAGGCCGTACTTGCGCCGCACTTCCACGACCCGGTTCGCGAACCAGCACCGGTTCCGGTCCGGCATCCACTCGGCGGCGTCCTTGTCCCGCTTGGCGTGTCGGTTGACGGCGGGCGAGGCGAGTGTGAGATTCAGCGGATCGTTCGCGAAGACGCGCCTCCGAGCGTTGCTCGCGCTGCACATCCCGCTGTCGTGGGCTTCCGACCGCGCCACGATGTGCTCAATGTCGGTGTCCCGCTTGCTGCCGAAGCGCTGGTCGGTGTACGGGCTCTGGATCTTTCCCCCCAGCTCGCGGATGATCCCGTCCTCAACGGACTGCGAGTACCGGTAGTCGCTGCTGTCGTAGGGGGAGCAACGGGACTCGGGGGCGACGGGGATCCCGCGCCAGGTCTGAGCCGGTGCGGCGCTGGTGAACGCGAGCGCGAAGGCGCCGCAGAGGAGAATGTGTCGCAATGTTCGTCAAGGTCTTCGGTCCCGGGTTCGGAACCCGAGCCGGCTTTGGTCCGGCCGTGGATGCGGTGCCTGACCGGGAACGAATGCCCGGCCCGCGCTGCCGCGCCCGCCGGTCCGGCGAGGTGGGAGCCAAGGCTGTTCCGCCGCGGAAGAGCGGAATCGTCTGTAAGTTACAACACATTACGGTTCAGCAAACCAGGGGGACTGCCAGCATGTGGAAGCACCGGATCCGTTCCGGAATCGCTGCGGCGGTGCTGGCCGCCGCGCCCTCGCTGCTCGCGGCCGGTCCGGCAGGAATCCGGCTTCCGGCGGGAGGGATGCCCCGGTCGCCCGTCTCAACGGAGCCCGACGGCCCGCTCCACGCGCTCTTCGACGATTTCATGGAGTTCCGCCGCCAGGAGGAGCCCCGTTTCGCGGCCTCACTCGACGGCGTTTCGCCGACGACGCTCGGGTCCATGACCGAAGCGGACATCGGGCGGCGCGCGGCGGCGGTGCGCGGTTTCCGGGATCGGCTGCTCGAGATCCCCCGCGAGGGGCTTTCCGACGAGGACCTGGTGCACCGGGACATCTTCGAGGCGGCGCTCGCCGAGCGGATCGGTGACGCGCAGTTCGGCGGCCACTTCCTCCCGATCAACGCGGATTCCGGGTTCCACATCGGGATGGCGCGGCTGGCGAATTCGCTGCCGCTGCGCACGGTCGCCGACTACGACGCCTACACCGCGCTGCTCCGCGACATTCCCCGCACCTTCGAGGAGCACATCGCCCTCATGCGGCGCGGCATGGAGCTCGGGATGACCGTACCCCGGGTGGTGCTCGAGGGGTACGAGGTCACGATCGCGAGCCACTTGGTCGAGGACCCCGAGGCGAGCGTCTTCTACGCGCCCTTCGCTTCGTTCCCCGAGCGGATTCCGGAGACCGAGCGGGCTCGGCTGCGAGCCGAGGGAGCGGAGGCGATCCTCACCGGTGCGGTGGCGGCGTACCAGACCTTTCTCGACTTCTTCGAGGACGAGTACCGGCCCGCGGCCCGGACGAGCATCGGCGCCTCCGAGCTTCCGAACGGGCGCGAGTACTACGCGTTCCTGATCGGCCGCTTCACCACGCTCGACCGGACCGCCGAAGAGGTACACCAGATTGGTCTTGCCGAGGTGGAGCGGATCCGTGCCGAGATGGAGGAGGCGATGCGCGCCACCGGTTTCGAGGGGAGCTTCGCCGAGTTCCTCGAATTCCTGCGCACCGATCCGCGCTTCTACGTGGAAACCCCCGAAGAGTTGCTGCGGGAGGCGATGTGGATCGTCAAGCGCATGGACGGGGCGTTGCCGCGGCTCTTCCGCCGGCTCCCGCGCCAGCCCTACACCGTGGAACCGGTTCCGGACGCCATCGCCCCGAAGTTCACCGGCGGGCGTTACGTCGGCGCGGCGCTGACTTCAACCCAGCCCGGGCGCTACTGGGTCAACACCTACCAGCTCGACAGCCGGCCGCTCTACACCCTGGAGTCGCTTTCGCTCCACGAGGCGGTCCCTGGCCACCACCTGCAGATCTCCCTCGCCAAGGAACTCGACATGCCCGAGTTCCGCCGGTATTTCGGGATCGGCGCCTACTCCGAGGGCTGGGGGCTCTACTCCGAGCGGCTCGGGCTCGAGGTCGGCTTCTACGAGGACCTCTACAACAACTTTGGCCGTCTCACCTACGAGATGTGGAGGGCCTGCCGGCTGGTGGTGGATACCGGCATGCACGCCCTCGGCTGGACGCGGCAGCAGACGCTCGACTATCTCGCGGCCAACACCGCCCTCTCGATCCACGAGATCACCACCGAGACCGACCGCTATATCGCCTGGCCGGGGCAGGCCCTTGGCTACAAGATGGGCGAACTCAAGATCCGCGAGATGCGCGCTCTCGCCGAGGCCGAACTCGGCGACGCCTTCGACGTCCGCGCCTTCCACGACGCGGTGCTGCTGAACGGCCCGGTCACCCTGCCGGTCCTCGACACCGTCATCCGCCGCTGGATCGAGGCGCAACGCTAGAGAACGCCGGGCCCGGTACGGCGCGCCGGTTAGGGACCGCCGGCCTCCCGGCCGGCATTCGCCGCTGCCGGGGAGCGCGAGATCTTCTTGATCCTGGTGAGCGGCATATCCAAAGTAAACTGCACATATGCCGCTCGACTGGATCCACCGGACCCTTCAACCGGTACTCGACACTCCGGCCGAGCAGTTGCGGCTCTTCCCGGTGTGGTTACTGCTCGGGCCGCGACAGGTCGGCAAGAGTTCGCTGCTCCATCGGTGCTCCGGCAGCCACACCTATGCCAATCTGGACGACCTCGACGTTCGCGAGCGCGCCAATCGGGATCCTGTCCTGTTCATGCGCGATCTCGAACCACCGTTCGTAATTGATGAAATCCAGTATGCACCGAAGCTGCTCAGCCCCATCAAGCGGATGGTGGACGAGGGTGGCCTCGAGTCCGGCGCCATCCGGCTAACCGGCTCGCAGAACTTTCGGGTGATGGAAGGCGTGACCGAGACCCTGGCCGGCCGGGTCGCGATCCTGAACCTGCTCGGGCTCTCGGACGAGGAAAAGAGGTTGCCCCACCTGCTGTCGCCGGGCGACTACTTCGGCAGAATGCTCGAGACCGGCTTCCCGCGGTTGTCCGGGACCGGGGATGGGGCCACCCGCGATCTCTATCTTTCCTCCTACGTGCAGACCTATATCGAGAGGGATGTTCGCGAACTGTTGAGAATCGGCAAACGCCGGGAGTTTGAAACTTTCGTCCGGCTCTCCGCGCTCCGCACCGGCCAGGTCGTGAACTACCACGATCTGGGGCGGGACGCCGGTGTGTCACCGACAACGGTTCGGGAATGGCTCAGCCTGCTGGAAGACAGTTTTCTCATCCGATTGCTCTCTCCGTACTTCACGAACCGGACGCGCCGGATGACCAAGAATCCGAAGCTCTACTTTCTGGATGCCGGTCTCGCCGCCTGGCTCAGCGGTTGGAGGAGTGCGGAGCAGGCGCGTCTCGGGCCGATGGCCGGCGCCCTGTTCGAGACCCAGGTGTTGTCGGAAGTCCTCCGGCGGTTCCGCCATCGGGCGCACGAGGTGGACGTCCATTTCTGGCGCACCCGCGACGGCCAGGAAATTGACTTCCTGATCGAGCACGCCGGCAGAGTCTGGCCGGTCGAGGTCAAGCTGGGCTCGCCCCGTCACGACCGCCTGCCCCCGCTCGACCGGATCGCCGACCCGAACTGGCAGCCCGGACAGGTCGTCTCCCTCACCGCGCCAGAGCAACCGGTTCGCATCCGGGAACGCTGGACGCTGTGTTCGCCGGCAGCGCTCGACCTCGGGTGACTCCCCGGGACGCCGACAACCCGGATGGCGCGCTGGCCAGGGAACGCCGACCTCCGGTCGGCACGCGCGGGAGCGCGAAACCTGTGCCGATGACGCGGAGCCCTGCCAATGTGAGTGCCGCACCACCTTTTTCATGCCGGCGGGGTGAACAGGCCGACCCGATCATGAGGGTTTCTCCCGGTGGGGGCCGGCACACCGCGCGTAGCGCGGTGAAGCGCGCTCTGCCGATCTGCCTCAAGGGGTCAGAATTGAGGATCGTCGGCCTGCAGGCCGCCATCGCCCGCCGCGGGCAGCCGAAATGCGCGAGATGCCACACCGAGTGACGGCGGGTGAGATCAGGCCCCCCAGACGGCGCTTTGCTACAAGGGCGCGGAACGTCATGATCTGCCCCGCGCGAAGACCGCGTCCAGCCAGTTCGAATGACCACCCCCGCAGGACCGCCCTGACCGTGGCTGAACGTGAATTCGAGAACGGCGAGACCCTGCGCGACCAGATCCCGCCCAGACGGAGGCAAGATGCCTCGTGCGGAGCAATCCAGGTCGCGATTCACGAGGGACTCGTCAGCGGGATCACCGACCGAACGATCCTGCAGATCGCACAGGAGGCGGAAGCGCGGCTTCGGCGAGACGGCCGCCGATAAAGGCTCCCCGCTAGTCACGGCGTGAACGAAAATCATTCACGCCGTGAATGATCGTGTTGAGGAGAACGGCGGCGCCCAGCGATTGAAACTCTCGATCGTCGTTCCCGCCTTCAACGAAGAGGCGTACCTCGGGGCGACGCTCGACTCGCTCCGGATTGCCGCCGAGGCGCTGCGCTCCCGGACCGGCGCGGAGGTTGAAACCATTGTCGTGGACAACAACAGCCGCGACCGGACCGCGTCGATCCGCCCGCCTGCGGCGGGCGGTGCCGACCGGAAGTCGGCGTTCCCGTGCCTGCGGGACCATCTGTCCCGCGGGCGTTGCGCGCTCGCTGTGAAAATGCAGTCGCGTCGGGACGCCGACAGCCCGGATGGCGCGCTGGCCAGGGAACGCCGGCCAGTTCTCCCGGTGGGGGCTTCACACCGGCACCGCCCCGCGCAGCGGGGCGAGAGGGCGTAACGCCAACCGCGAAGAAGCGCGGGGACGGCTTGGAACGCCGACCTCCGGGCAGTTCTCCCGGTGGGGCCCGGCACGCGCTGGCCTCCGGCCAGCGCACGGCACATCGGTAAGTGGCGGTGTGGTTCCCCTCTCGGCACGTGCCCCACCGGGAGAACTGGCTGGCGTTCCCTATCCCGGGATCTTCCTCCCCGGGGTCCAGGGGGCGCCGGCGGCTTCGAGGTCCGCTTCAAGTCCAGCCAGGTCCTCGTCGACCAGCGACCGCAACTCACCCCGCAGTCCCTCGAACTCCCCGGCCGCGATGCGGAGGCTTTCGCGCTGGGTCTCGGTGGGCGTCTGGCGAGTGTCCCAGTGGCCGCCTGCGATGCCCCCGACCCGCCCGCGGATGGAGGGCGCCGCCGGGTGGTTCCGCGACTGCCGGGCGGGGTCGCCGTTCAGCCGGACTTCGAGATCCGAAAGGTTCCTCAGGATGGTGTCCATCCGCCCGAAGAGCGCTTCGTCCGCCTGGGGGGTTTCCTTGAGCGCTGCCCGCAGGTGGCGGATCCGCTCCCGGACCCGGCCGGCCTCAGCCGCCGCGCCATGGATGGCTCGTAGCAGGCTGGCCGTCTCCTGCTGGAAGGCGGCCACCGCCGCCGGATCGGTGTCCTCCGGAAGGTTCGGCACCGGCTTTACCCCGAATCGCTGCGGTCCCCCGAGGCTGCGGGCGCCGTCGCGGGTCACCGCGACGAGCTGCGCCGTGTACTCGCCCGGCGCGGTGAGCGGCCCCCGGGGCGGCCGCACCCAGGGGGGGGTGAACCCCGGCTCCCTGAAAGTGATCGGGTTGGGCGCCGGGCCCCGGAGGTCCCAGGCGACCCGGTGGACGCCCTTCTTCGCGGACCCGGCGATCCGCCGGACCGGCGTTCCGTTCGCGTCCCGGATCACCACGAACACCGCGGGATCCTCTTCCAGTTCCTCGATCCGGAGCGTGTCGAAACCGGGGAAGGGGACGTCGCCGCCGCTTTCCCGCGCTTCCTTCTCGCCGGCCTGCCGCTCCTCCTGCGCCGTCTTCAGGTCCTCGGCGAGGTAGTAGGTCAGCAGCGCGCCAAACGGCGGGTTGTCCGCCACGAAGGCGGTGCTTCCCTGCGTGGGGCGGCCCGGGGCCTGCGCCGGGACCGACGGCACGTACCACCAGGCGTCGCGCAGCGGGAACAGCACCGATTCGCCCGCCCGCACCGCGGCGGCCATTTCCCGGAGCGGCGTGTAGTCGTCCAGGACGTAGAACCCGCGCCCGAAGGTGGCGCCGACCAGGTCGTCATCCCGGCGCTGCACCCTCACGTCACGGAACGAAATGGTCGGGGCGCCCTTCAGCTTCACCCAGTTCGTCCCGCCGTTCCACGAGACGTGGAGCCCGTATTCGGCCGCCAGGAACAGCAGATCCGGGTCCCGGTGGTCCTGCTGGATGGCCCAGACGATGGTCCCGTCGGGCAGGTCCCCGGCGATGGACTCCCACGACGCTCCGCGGTCCCGGCTTCGGAACAGATACGTCCGGAAGTCGCCCATCTTGTGGTTGTCGGCCACCACGAACACGGTGTCCGCGTCGTGCTGGGACGCCTCCACGTCGTTGACGAAGGAGAGGGCCGGGAGATCCGGAAGCGCCGCCGCCCGGCTCCAGTTCGCCCCGCCGTCGCCGCTCACGTGGATCAGTCCGTCGTCGCTCCCGGTAAAGAGCACGCCCTCCGCCACCGGCGACTCGGAGATCGCGGTCAGCGTCGCGTAGCGGGACATGGCCGCCGTGTCGTGCAGGGCGTCCACGCTCCAGATCCGGTCGTAGAAGGGGAGCTCGTAGCGGTTCCGGCCGGTGGTCAGGTCCCCGCTGACCGCGGTCCACGACTGGCCCCGGTCCTCACTCCGCCACACTCGCTGCGACCCGAAGTACAGGCGGTCCGTGTTGTGCGGGCTGATCAGGATCGGGGAGTCCCAGTTCCAGCGTTCCGGCGGTTCCCCGGGTGCGGCCACCGGTTGAATGTGCAGCGTCTCCTCGCTCCGCCGATCGGCGCGGTAGAGATTCCCCTGCTGGGTCATCAGGTAGAGGATGTTCGGGTCGCGCGGATCGATCTCCACGCCGTAGCCGTCCGCCCCGAGCGGCACGTACCAGTCGCGGTTCCTGACCCCCTCCATGTTCTGGGTGCGCGAAGGACCGTGCACCGACCCGAGGTCCTGCGCCCCCCCGAGGAGGTCGTAGAAGGGTTCGGCGTTATTGAGCGCCACCTTGTAGAACTGCGAGACGGGCATGTTCGGGAAATGCCGCCAGGTCACTCCCTCGTCGAACGTCTCGTAGAGTCCCGAGTCCGTGCCTCCGAGCAGGTGGCCGGGATCGTCGGGGTCGATCCAGAGCGCGTGGTTGTCGCTGTGCTTTTCGCGCCCGGTGCCGAGATAGTCGAAGGTCTTGCCGCCGTCCCGGGTCACGTGGAAGAAGACGTCCATCTGGTACACGAGGTCGGGATCGGTCGGGGACGCTTCGATCTCCTGGTAGTAGTGCGGCCCTGTGCCCCCGGAGATGTAGGGATTGCGCCGCTCCCAGCTCTCGCCCCGGTCCCCGGAGCGGTAGAAGCCGCGTTCCTCCTCGTCAGCCTCGATGGTGGCGTAGACAAGCCGGGGATCCGCCGGGGTCACCGCAAGGCCGATCTTCCCGACGTCCCCCTTCGGCAGGCCCTTGGTGATCTTCCGGAAGGTCCGGCCGCCGTCGTCGGACTTGTGGATCCCGGAGCCGGGTCCTCCGGCCAGAAACGACCACACGTGGCGCCGGCGCTGGTAGGCCGCGGCATAGACGGTGTCCGGGTCACCCGGGGCGAACTCGAGGTCGGTCGCGCCCGTGTCGGGGCCGAGATCGAGGGTGCGGGTCCAGGTGGCGCCGCCGTCCTCGGTCCGGTACACGCCGCGTTCGCCCCCGCCGTTCCAGAGCGGCCCCTCGGCGGCCACCAGGACGGTGTCTCCGTCCCGCGGATCCACCAGGATCTTGCCGATGTGCTGCGAGCCGGTCAGTCCCACCTGCTCCCAGGAAGCGCCGCCGTTGCGGCTCCGGTACACCCCGTCGCCCCAGCCGACGTGGCGTCCGCTCACGTTCTCCCCGGTGCCGAGCCACACGACTTCCGGGTTCGAAGGATCGAGGGCAACGGTGCCGATGGAGTAGGACGGGTATTCGTCGAAGATCGGTTTCCAGGTGGTGCCGCCGTTTTCGGTCTTCCAGAGCCCGCCGGAACCCACCACCACGTACCAGGTGGAGCGCCGCTGCGGATGGACGGCGATGTCGGCGATGCGGCCTCCCATCAGGGCGGGGCCGATCCCGCGAAGCTTCAGTCCCTCGATCGCGGTGGTGACGGATCCGGAATCCGAATCCGCCGTCTGGCCGGCGGCGAATCCGGCGCCCAGGAGGATGGCGGTGGTGAGCCACGCCGCGCGTTTCCGGCGACCGAAGGGCCGAAGGGCCGCACGAACAGGGCGCGTGTCACAGGTGGCTGGGGGCATGGAGCGCTTCCCTCCTTCTTCCAGGAATTCGGCCGGTAACGTTCAGGCTGTCGACCGTCCCTCTCGAGGTACGGCGAATGCTAGTAGCCTGTGGACAAAGTGGCGTGAGCGCCGAGGCTGGCGAGGCCCAGTTCTCCCGGTGGGGGTCCGGCTGACAAGGCGCGCGAGGGAGGAATACCTGGTGTATTTCGACCGAAGCGCAACGATGAGCGCCTCGTAGAGGCGCGGTTCAGCCGGGATGCATCGCCAGCCGAACGCCGCGTGACTTTGTCCACAGGCTGCTAGAGTCAAGATCGGACGGCGTGTAAGGCATGAGCATGAATCGAAACCGCTACGAAGAGGTTTCCGGCGTCCATTCTCCCTCCGTTCCGGCATCGCTCCGCCGCTGGCCGGTCCGCCGGGTGCATCTGCTGAGCCGGACGGTGATCGTCTCGCTGGTGGCGCTGAGCTTCGCCGGCCTGCTGGTGGTTCCCACCACCTGGTGGGGTTGGACGGCGGACATCCTCTTCCGGAGTTGGCTGGCCTTCATCGGCACCGTGATGGCCCACGAGGGCGTCCACGGCCTCCTCGCGAGGACGCGAAGGGCCAATGCCTTCTGGGGCCGGCTGGCCCTGCTGCCCTGCCTCGTGCCCTTCACCAACTTCCGGGGCACCCACCTCCAGCACCACCGGCACACCAACGAGCCGGGGAAGGATCCGGACCTCTTCCTCGACACCCCGCACAAGTGGCAGCTTCCCTTCCGGGCGGTGGCGATGCCGCACCAGTGGTTCTTCTGGATCCGCCGGCGCGGCGGACTTACCCCGGGCCATGCACGGGATCTGGCGTTGAACTATCTGGCCATCGCGGCCTGCTATCTTCTGGTGGCCGCGCTGGTGGGGCCCTGGCGGGTGGTATCCGGAACCCTGCCGGTCTGCGTGCTCGTATCGCTCGTGCTCTGGATTCCTTTCGCCCATCTCACCCATGAGGGCTATTCCACCGGTGATCCCGACGCGCGTTCCCACAACTACTTCGGCCGATTGGCATATTGGTTTTCGTTCGGACTTTCCATGCACCGGGAACACCACCTGAGGCCGCATCTCGCGTGGATCGAGCTCCACCAGCTTGTCGAGCCCGACCCCGAGCGGCGCCGGCTTCCGCGGCGCGACATCTGGCGCGAAGCGCCGTCCGAAGCGGTCTGACCGGACGCATCCCGCTCGCCACGGCCGACCTGGCGTGTCTTCTCGCGGACTCGCCGGAGCGGCCTCTGGACTATGCCTTCCTGCTCGATCTGGGCCGCTCGTCCCAGGCCGTGACGGACTTCGGGCCGCTCTACCGGGGGGCTCAGGGGGCTCGGGAGCTGTTCCCGGTCTCCTCGAGCCGGTTGTGCCGCCCGCAGTTCGAGATACCGATGTGGGAACCGCAGCCCGGCGCGCCGCCCGCGCTGGCGATTCGTGTCTTCCCGGAGGGGGAACGCACCCTCCGGATCCAGGAGTATCTCGAGACTCCGTTCCCCCTCGCCGAGGGGCCTCCGCTGCGGCAGATGCTGCTGGGCATCGGAGACCCTCCGGCCTGGTGCCTCGTCACCCAGGTGCACCACGCGGCGTCCGATCTGGTCGGCACGCTGCTCTTCCTGCGGCGGCAGTTACGAATGGCGCGCGGCCTGGACACGATGCCCCCGCGGCCCCAGACTGACTCGCCCAAACTCGCGGAGGCCCCGAAGGGCGCCCGCCGCAACCCGGATTCCAAGACCTCGGCCGCGCTCGCCACCCGTCCCGGACCGGCGTCGGCGGCCCGCTGCTGGCGGACGGTGTCCGTACCCCGCGAGCCTCTCGCTTCCCTTTCGCAGACGGTCGGGGGATTCCGCTGGAACGATTGTCTGCTGGCGGCGGCGCTCGATGCGCTCGCCGCCTGGAACGAGCACCAGGGAGTGTCGGCGGATCGGATCGGGTTGTGGGTGCCGATAAACATCCGGGAAGAGCGGCTCCGAGGATTCGGGAACGGTGCGTCGCGGATCCGGGTGCACCGCGAGCGGATTTCCGGGGTGAAGAGCCGCGCCTTCTTGGAGCGCTGCCGGTCCGTTCGCCGGATGGTGTACCGGAAGAAGCGGATGGGGGAGTGGGCAATTCCCCCTCTGCCGGTTCCCGCTTGGCTGTTTTCTGTCGCCGCCCCCCTTCTTCGCCGGTGGCTCTACCGGCCGTGGGCGGACTTCGGCACCGCCGGGTTCACTCACCTGGAGCACTGGCCGGGTGATGAGGAGCCGGTGCTGAATGACGTTTCGGGCATGGAGGTGATCGCCTGTCTCCACGAGCAGCATCCGCTCTATTTCGCCGCCATGTCCCAGGGCGACCAGACCGTGGTGACAATCACCTGGGACCCGGCCCTCCTCAGCGACGAGGACATCGACTTCATCGCTGCCGCCTTCGTGGCGCCCCTGGCTGATCCGCCGTTCCTCCGGTCCGGACAGCCTTGGATCCAGCCGAGGTGAGCGGCGTCTGGAGCTTCGCGGGCGACCTCGGACGGGCTGCGATCGCGGCTTTCCTGCATCTGGGCGGTCATGCCGCCGTCCTGCGCCACCGGGCAAGGCTGGCGCTCCTCCCGTTTCGGGAGAGACGGCTCCGGGAGCGATGGGGAATCACCGCCTCCACTCCGGTCACGCGGGACCTTCCGGCCGCGGACTCCCGGGGCGGGGAAGCCAGTCGTGTGGCGCTCACCTCGGGCACCGCGGGCGAGCCCAAACGCGTCCCATATCCGCGAGCGCGGCTCTCGGCGACCCGCGGCGTCTTCGTGGACGGGATGCTGCGCCTCATCGTGGCGCGGCGGGTGCGTCGCCCCAGCCTCTACGTCTTCGGCGCCCTCGACCCGGACCGTTCGCTCAGTTCGCTGCTGGTCAGCGAGCGGCGCGCGCCGCCGTGGCCCGTACTGCTGCAGGCTCCCTACCGCGCGCAGGCGGACCCGGCCCTCCTGGCCCTGAAGGAGGATTACGGTGCGGCCGCGCTGCGCCTGCTGGTGCTCACGCTCTCGAACCCCGGAGTTCTCTACGCGACGAACCCCTCGACGCTGAGCACGTTCTTCGAAGAGGTGGATACGGATTGGGAAGCGGCCGTCGCGCTCGTTCGGGTGGCGGTCCGCGATCCGGGGCGAATTGCGCCCACCGCCCGCCGGATCCTCCGGCGCCTCGCCTCGAAGGGATCAGCGGGCCGCCTCGCCCGGGTGGCGGAAAGCGCGACGCCGCTTCCCATCACCGTCTGGGCCCCGGGGGTCTCGACCTACGTCTGCTGGACCGGCGGCGCGGTGGCGCCGTTTCTGGAGCGGCTCGACCGGCGCCTGCCCGCGTCCCGCTTCACGCGGGAGCCGATGTTTTCGATGTCCACCGAGACCATCGAGACCATTCCGGACTACCGCGAGCGGGAGACGGCCTTCCTGCCAGCCGCGCCCGGTGTCCTGTACGAGTTCCTCGCGGTCGGATCGGAGACGGCTTTGCTGGGTGCGCGCGAGCTGCAACCGGGCGGGACCTACGAGATGGTGGTGAGCCACGGCTACGGTCTCCGGCGCTACGCGACGGGGGATCTCTTTCGGGTCGAGCGTGTCGTCGCCGGTCTTCCGGACCTGCGCTTCCTCGGACGGCGCGGCCTCGGCTGGTCCTTCACCGGAGAAAAGCTCACCGCCGAGCAGGTCGGCGTCGCCTTCGAGGCGCTGCATGCCGAAGTTCCCGGACTGCGAGACGGTTTCTGGCTGGCGCTTTTTCCCGAGGACCCGGGCGGCGCGGCGCTCCCTTGCTATCACCTGGCGGCGGTCGGCCGGGCGCGGCGCGAGCCCGGGGGCCTGCCCGAAGGCCTCCCGGAAAGACTCGATGAACTTCTCGGGGATCAGAACCTCGAATACCGCGCCAAGCGCGCGAGCCGCCGCCTCGGCGGGGTCCGCTGCTCGATCCTCGGGTTGGCCGATTTCCTTCCGCGCGCCACGGGCGAAGGCTCCGCCCACGTTGATTCCCAGTTCAAGTTCCAGCCTTTCTATCCACGTCTCTGGGAAGAGGGTTAACAGCCTGTGGTGGAACCCGGGTGAGCGCCGAGAGCGGGGAGGCGCCCGGCTGACAAGGCGCGTGAGGGAGGAATACCGAGTGTATTCCGACCGAAACGCAACGATGAGGGCCGCGAAGCGGCACGTTTCAGCCGGGATGCATCGCCGTTCGAATGCCGCCTGGGTTTCACCACAGGCTGTTAAGTCCAGGGAAGGGAACGCCGGCCAGTCCTCCCGGTGGGGCGTTCACACCGGCACAACCCGCCGAAGGCGAGGGAAACCGCGTACCGCCGATTGTGAAGAAGCGCGGGGACGGCTTGGAACGCCGGCCTCCGGCCGGCATCGCGCGGGAGCGCGAAACCAGCGCCCATGACACTGCGCCATGCCAACGTGAGTGCCGCACCCGTCCCAACCCCGGATGCCGCGACCGTGAGTATGAGCAGGGCTGCTACCGCTTCGCCGCGAACCCCAGCACCTCGAAACGCGCCCCGAAGAGCAGCGTGCCCGAGCCCAGGTAGGCCCGCGCCGGATATTCCTGGCTGAAGAACGTCCGATACACGTCGTTGAACGCGTCGTAGTCCGCGACGTCCGACGAATAGACCTGCACGAATGCCAGGTCGTCCATGGTCAGTCCGGCGGCCTCCAGGGTGTTCTGCACGTTGGTCATGACGATGCGAGCCTCTTCCTGGGCGGTCTCGGGTACCGTCTGGTCAGGGAGCAGTCCGATCGTTCCCGCAACGTAGAAGGTGTCGCCCACCATCACGCCGCCGCTGAAGGGCGGCACATCGGCATCGGCCGCCGTGCGGGGGTTTACGTAGTGCCGCTCCTGGACGGCCGCCTCCTCCGGGGCCGGGTCCTGTGGGGCCGGGTCGGCAGCGCAAGCCGGGAGCAGGGGTAGGACGAAAAGGAACGGGATTCGGCGATAGTTCATGACAGGGGTCCTCCGGGGGCTTCGGTGAGCAGTCTCTGGAAATCCGCGTTATCGCGGATGTTGTCGAAGTCGGCCTGTGACGCCGCCAGCTCTCGCCAGCGCGCGTCGATTTCGATGGCTTGCTCGAGCGTCGCCACCGCGCCCGCGGCGTCGCCCGCGCGGGCGTACAGGCGGGCCAGCCCATAGATGAGCTGATCCTCCCCGGGCACGATCGCGATCGCTTCCTGCTGCGCTCGAACGGCTTCGTCGAAGCGGCCCTCCGCGGCCAGCGTCCGGGCTTCGCGCGCGTGAGTGCGCGAGACCGACATGTTGACCAGGCGGCGCAGCTCCTTGAACGGCTCGGCATGGTCGTCCACGCGCACGTCCACAAAGCGGTCGGTGGTTCGGCCGGAGTCGCCGATCGGCTTCACCACCAAGACCCCGCCGGCCTGCTTGCCGCGCGCGTCGCCCCCGGCGGCCTCGCCGGCATCGAGGGCGTCCATCAGACGAAGCGCGAGCGGCCCGCTGGACGACTCGAACGCCCTCGCCATCGCCTCGACCACCGCTTCCCCAGCCAGGATGTTGCCCTGAGCCGAGAAGTTCTCGCCCTCGAGGTGTCCCGCCCAGGCGCTGGTTGCCGATCCGGTGTAGGCGCGGACCCGGCCCTGGTCGTCGATGACGGCGAGCTGGCGGCGGTCGCGCCCCGGATCCGAACCGGTCAGGTGTTCGACCACCTCGTCCGGCGAGAGCCCCAGCTCCAGGAGTTCCAGCCCGCGCGGCCCGTAGGTCTGGTTGGCCGCCGCCTGGGTCGCGATCGCCCCGACGCCCGCCTTGGCGTACGAAACGACGGCGCCGGCGCGAAACGCCCGCGACTGGACGGCCACTCCCAGCTCTCCCGTGGCTGGATCGCGCGCGACGATCGAGAAGGTGGCGACGATCTCCTCACCGGCTGCTCGGATGGGGCCTGGGATCTGGGCGTCGAGGCGCGGTCCGGGCCAAAGCAACATGAGCCCGAGGGCCAGCACTGCAATCGATGTTCGGCGAGTCATATCGGTACTCCAGGTATTTGGGCTCCCCAGGAACGGCCAGCGAGCTGAACCAGCATCGGGTAGCAGCCTAGTTCTCCAGAACCAGCTTCCGCCCCACCAGCTTGCTCGGATCGGCGTGCGGCTTGGGAATGAATTTGTCCATCCAGCCCCCGTCCCAACTCGCGATGTAGAGGTTGCCCTCCTCGTCCACATCGATCTGGTGCGGCCGCGCCAGACCGCCCGGGAAACCGCCCCGCGTGCCCCCGTAGGCGCCCAGGTGATACTGGAGTTCGCCGTCCAGGTTGAACTTGAGGATGCGGTTCAGGATCGCCGAGATCACCCAGACGGCGTCGTTGTCGTCAATGAAGACGCCGACCGGGTCGGAGATGTCGGGCCACTCGTCGAGGTACTCGCCGTCCTCGGTGAAGATCTGGATGCGGTTGTTGGTGCGGTCGCCCACGTAGACGCGGCGGTTCCGGTCCACCGCGAGACCGTGCACCAGGTCGAACTGGCCCGGCCCGCTCCCGAGTTCGCCCCACTCCATCAGATGCTCGCCCTCGGCGTTGTACTTGATGATGCGCGAGTGCCAGTAGCCGTCGCCCACCAGAAAGTCACCGTCCGGCAGGAACGCCATCACCGCGGGATCGCCGTACTCGTACGGGCCCGGGTGCGGGTTGGCGCGCGCCTCCGCCCGGGTTTTCGGGTGATCGGGGTCGACGAGCTGCATCACCAACTCGCTCCCGTCGTTCGAGAACTTGAGGATCTGCATGTTGACGTTCTTGCCGCCGCCGCGCTCCACGATCCACACGTGGCGCTCGGGGTCGTAGGGGCTGATGTAGAGCTGATGAGGCTTGTTGAAGATCGAGTCCCATTGGGACCAGTTCTCGGTGATGTTGCCGTCCCGGTCCACGGCGACCACGTAGTTGGTGCTTCCCTCGCGCTCGCGCCCCTCTGCGTCCCGGTCGCCCCAGATACCGACGATGACCCGGTCCGGGTTGTCGACCGCCACGCCCGAGACCTGTCCCCAGACCCAGGGTTCCACATGGTCCGGCGCGGGCTTCCACCAGCCGGGTACGGCGTCGTACTCGCCGGTCCGATCGTCGCCGCCCTTGGCCACCGGCCCCGAAGGCGCCGACTCCGTCCTGCCATCCGGACTCTCGGCCGCGCAGGCGGACAGCAGGGCAAGTCCGAAGGCCACGAGAACGGTTAACAGCCTGTGGTGAAACCCACGTGAGCGCCGAGACGGGCGAGGCGCCCGGCTGACAAGGCGCGCGAGGGAGGAATACCCACCGGGAGAACTGGCCCGGGTGTATTTCGACCGAAGCGCAACTGAGAGCCCCGCGAAGCGGGGCGGTTCAGACGGGATGCATTGCCCGTCGAACGCCGCGTGGGTTTTGCCACAGGCTGTTGACCCGGCGCGCTCGATCTTCATTAACGTCACCTCCCGGAGGGCTCCAGCGGCAGCCGGCGGACCTGCCGCCACCCCATTGTGTCCGGTTCTCCAACGCTTTGCTGCGAGGGCCAGTGCGGATTCAGGAGGCGAGCAGGTCCTGGAGTTCGCGAAAGGAGGCGAAGTCGGTGCCCAGGATAAGGGCGCGGCAGCCGGCCGCACGGGCGGCGAGGCCGTCGGTGTCCGGGCGGTTTCCGACATGCAGCAGGGTGGAGGGAGCAATTCCAAGATCCGCGAGCGCCGCCCGGAAGACGGAGGGATCGGGCTTGAGGGCGCCGTACCGCTCGGCGGCGAATGTGTGGTCGAAGTGATGGCGGAGGCCGAGCGCCTCCAGCTTGGCTTCGGGGGCGAAATCCGAAATGACGATGAGGGTGCGGGGACGGAGGCGGGTCAAGAGGTCGGCCGCGCCGGGCATCGGGCCGGAACGGCGGATGACCGGGATCAGGAGGCGGGCTTCCGCCTCGAGCCGGGCGGGAATGTCGGCGGAAGGATTGCGGCGGTCGGTCAAGCGGCGGAGGTCCCGCAGGGAGCGCTGGCGGAGCGCTTCAAGAACGACGCGAGTCCGAAGGAAGCGGTCGCTATATAGGGTGCCGTCCACGTCGAAGGAAACGGCTGCGAGAGCGGTTGGCGTCGTGGTTTCACCGTCCTGTCGGGCCGTGATGCCGGTCCGAAGGGCCCCACCGGGAGAAACCCTCATGATCGGGTGGTCCTGCCTACCCCGCCGGGCATGAAAAGGCGCAGACGCGGAACGCCGAAGGTGCAAGGTGGTGACGGCCGCCCGGGAACGCCGACCTCCGGTCGGCACAGCCCGCCGAAGGCGGGCGGCGGGAAGGACCCCCAGTTCCGAGGTGGTCCCTTCTCGGCGGGAATCCCAGTGTTCGGCGTGATCCGTACATTGGAGTGGCAGACACCGTTCGCAGCGCTGCGGGCCCCGTGCCTGCGCCCCGTGAAGGCGGACGGCAATGAACCGCCCGTGGCCCTACGGGCCGCTGTGCCGACCAGAGGTCGGCCCAGTTCTCCCGGTGGGCGTTCCCTGACCCACGCGCCATCCCGGCTCTCGGCGTCCCAGCGGGAGTGCATCTTCACAGCAACTGCCCGGCGTGCCCGTGGCGTACCACCGAGCGGGGCGGGTCTCCCGGGGCTACTCGCTCCTCGTGAACTTCCGGACCATTTGCTGGCGGACCTCGCCCCCGTACACGCCCCCCTGGGCGTCCACCGCGATGCCTTCCGGCCCACTGGTCACGGGTTCCGCGCCGGGCTCGAGGTCGGACACGTCGTCCGGCAAGTAGTAGTGCACTGTTCCGTCCACGGCGCTACCGACGCGGATCCCCCGTCCGAATCCGGGATTCGCTTCCGAGGTGGACTCGGAATCGGCCACGTAGATCGTGTCGTCGGCGGTGATGAAAACGCCGCTCGGCCGTCCGAACTGCAGCCACTCCTCGATGAAATTGCCTTCCTGGTCGAAGAGCTGGATCCGGTTGTTGGCCCGGTCGCCCACGAAGAGGCGGCCCATCGAGTCCATCGCCAGCGCGTGCGGATCCCGGAACTGTCCGGGTCCGGTGCCGGTCTCCCCGAAGCTCATCAGGAATTCGCCGTCCGCCGAGAACTTGACGATGCGGTTGTTCCCACTGGCGTTGTGGCCGTCGGCCACGTAGATCTCGCCGCTCGGCGCGACCAGCACGTCGGAGGGCATGTTGAACTGCCCGTCCTCGGTCCCCGCCGTTCCGGGCTCGCCAAGCCGCATCAGCACCTCGCCTTCGGGGCTGAACTTGATCACGAAGTGGCCGAGACCCTCCGGCACCCGCTCGTCGGGCACGAACCCCTTCGCGTCGGTGACCCAGACGTTCCCTTCGTGGTCCACGAACATCCCGTGCGGCCAGGCGATGAGCCCGGCGCCGAAGCTCTTCAGCGCCTCGCCTTCGGGGCTGAAGAGGACGACCGTGTCCACCTCCGGCCGGTCGCCGCAGAAGTTCGCGCCGCACCGCTCCGCGGCCCAGATGTTGCCGTCCGCGGCGGGATAGATCGCGCTGATGGCGCCCCACGTCCGATCCCCGGGCAGGTCGCCCCACATCGCTTCCGCGGTGAACGGGTTCGGGAAGTCGTCGTGCTCGGAAACCATCTCCTGCGTTGCCGCCGGCTCCTCCATTTCGTTTCCGCCGCACGCTGCCGATCCGAGCAGGATTGCGGCGCAGGCGATGCCGGTTCCGGCAGTTCTCAGTAAGTCGCTGTAGTGACGCATGCGTTCCTCCGTCCCCATTCGGGGCGAGCCGGGATTCTAGGTTTGGGCGGCTCGCCTAACGCAGCGAGACCGACATCAGGAAGATGTACTCGGCGGGCGGGATGCGGCTCGCTCTGCCCGGAGGCTGCACCTCGTGGGCCCGGATCTCGAATCCCCGGTAGGTGATGACGGCTTCTCCGCTGGGTGGAATCCGCATCCCCGCCGAGCCTTGGGCTTCCAGGGTCTCGAGTTCCAGCGTCACCTCCACGAACCCAGGCTCGTCGCAACTGGACTCCGGGGGACACCGGCTGTCGATTCCCACCGACTGGATGCTTAGGTAGAGGAAATCCCCGGAGCCCTGTACATAGCCGAGATCGCCGGCCCGAATCGGGAAGCGTGTCTGCAGTGGAGCCTGAAAATCGGGCGCCGGAAACCCCGGTGTCGTCCCCGTGTTGCAACCAGCGATCAAGAACCCGGCGAAGAGCAGCCGTCCGAGCGCGTTGGCGCTGCGGGCGCGAGGACGCGGCATCAGGTGCATTTTAGGCGCGCGGGCGTTTCCGCCTGTTCTCCGAAAGTGGTTTGCGCCTCCCAGCTCGTTCAGCCGAGCCGGGTGAGCTCGTCGGCGTCGAAAACCGGTAAATCGCGGCGCACGGAACCCCGCGCAATTTGCAAGCCGGCGGAATGCCGGACGAAGCGCCCGATGACGTGGCCGGGGGTTCCGGCCCTTTGGAGGCGATCGAGCAGTTCCCCCGTCTCCGGCTCCGCGCAGGCGATGAGCAGGGCTCCCGAGCCGATGGCGCCCAGTATGTCGAGTCCGAAGTGGGTCATCAGACGCTTGGATTCGAAGAACCGCGGAATCTCCGCTTCCGCGAGGATGGCCCCGAGTTCCGCCGCCTCCGCCATTTCGCGGACCGCGGTCGCTATGCCCCCCTCGGTCACGTCGTGCATCGCGTGCACTTCGAGCATTCCGGCCGCGATCCGGGCCTCCTCCACGACGCTGATTCCGGGATCCGCGAGAAAACCGGCGGCGCGGCGCTGGAAGTCCGCTCCGAAGGTTCGCCGTACTTCCTCCTTCCGTTCGGCGGCGAGGATGGCGGTGGCTTCGATGGCGACGCCCTTCGTGACCACCAGCATGTCGCCCTCCCGGGCGCCCGCGGTCGGTTTGACGCGCTCGGAGGTAGCCACGCCGACCATCGTTCCCGCGACCACTACGCGCTCGACCGCGGACGTGATCTCGGTGTGGCCGCCGGCGGGCACCGCCCCGACCTCGTCGCATCCGCGGCGAATCCCCTCGGCGATCGCGGCGATCCGGCCTTCGGTGGTTCCGGGAGGAGCGAGCACGTGGGAAAGGAACCAGCGCGATTCGCCTCCGGTGGCGGCCACGTCGTTGGCGTTCACGATCACCGCGTGCCAGCCGGGGTCGGCGGTCGGAAACGTGATCGGATCGGCCGCCAGCACCAGCCGCGGCTCGTTGCCCACCGGCGCGACCGCGGCGTCCTCCCCGGTTGCAGGCCCAAGATCGAGTCCGGCGCCGTCTCCGAGACGGGTGAGCATCTCCCGGAGCACGCGGGGTGGGATCTTCCCCTCGGGAAGCCTTTCCTCTGACACCCCGTTAGGGTAGTTTCCCCGAGCCCCCCCAGGGGGTGAGTTTCTCCCTCGAAATCAGCCATGCGTCTTGTAGTTCTGGGTGCGGGCCGGATGGGCGAACACCTCATCCGCCAGTTGAGCCGGCTTCCGGAGCACCACGACATCACGTTGGTGGAGCGGGACTCCAACACCCGGATCCACCTGCAGCGGAAGTACGACATCGGGATCGCGGAGGGTGACGCCCGCGTTCCGGCGATCCTCACCCAGCACTGCGCGGGCGCCGACGCGTTGTTCGCGCTCACGAACGACGACGCCACGAACATGCTCGCGGCCCTGACCGCAACCGATCCGGCGATCGGTGTGCAGCGCGCAGTGGTCCGCCTGAGCGATCAAAGACACCGGCAGAATCCGTTGCTGGCCGAGGAGAGCCGGCGAGAGGCGATTGAGACGATCTTTCCGGAGGAGCTGGTTGCGGAGGAGATTCGCGGCATCCTGCGCTATCCGGGGGCGCGCTCGGTCCGTTCCTTCGGAGAAGGGGTGCTCGTGCTGCTGCGCGCGGCGCCGCAGCCGCCGGCGGCGTTCGACCGGCCGCTCGAGGAGATCGATACCGCGCCGCGCGGCTGGATCCTCACCGGGATCCTCCGCAAGGGCGGCGGGCCTCTCGAGATCCCGCGGGGCCGGACCCGGGTCCAGGAGGGTGACGAGATCTTCGCCGTCGGCCCCGCAAGCGAAGCGCGGAACTTTCTGAAAACGATCGGAGTGAAGCAGCGGCCGGCCCGGCGGGTGGTGGTTGCAGGGCTCGGACAGGTCGGTCGCCGCCTGGGAGAACTCCTGCTCGATGAGGATGTGGACCTCACCGCCATCCGCCGGCATCCGACGTCCGGGTTCCCCCTGGCGGCTCACACGATCGTCGGGGATGCGACCGATGAGGACATCCTGCAGGAAGCGGGAGTCGGCGATGCGGATTTCTTCGTGGCCGCCACCGACGCCGACGAAGTGAACCTCATGGCGGCACACCTCGCGAAGAAGGCGGGCGCCAAGCGGACGGTCGCGCTCTACAACCGGGACGACCTCCACGGAGCCATGCGCGATCTCGGGGTGGACCATCCGATTTCCCCGGGAGGGGTATCCGCGGGGGCCCTCATGAAGCTCCTGCACACCCGCGCGATGGTGCGGCTCGACTTCGTGGAGGGCGGCGGGGAACTTGTGGAGATCGAGGTCGCCGAGGGCAGTCCGGCCACCCGGGCGCCGCTCCGGGAACTCCACGTTCCGCACACGTGCATCGTCGGCGAGGTCGTGCGGGCGAGGACCGCGCCCTTCGTCCCGAACGGCGACACCGAGTTCGTCCCCGGGGACCGCGTGGCCCTGTTCATGAGCCAGGGCGCCGTCGGTGAGTCCGGCGAGCCCGATTCGCTGCTGTACGAACTCGAAGAGCTGTTCGGCCGCCGCAACGAATGATGCCGGTCCTCCCGGAAACCTCGTGACCCGCGCCGAAACGATTGCGCTGCTCGGCCGGATGGCGGAGGCGCTGGGAGTGGCGCTGCTGATTCCCCTGGCCGTCGCGCTCGCGCTCGGCGAGCCGGCGTGGCTGGCCTTCGCCGCTCCCGCGGCCCTGGGCCTCGCGATCGGCCTCCTCAGTCGTCGTTACGCGCCGCTGATCGGGGGCACCGGTCCCTCCACGGGGGGCGGCCGCGCCTATCGCTTCGTGGTACTGGCGTGGTGCCTTGCCACCGTGTTCGGCGCCCTGCCGTACATCGCGGAGTTCGGCCCGGGTTTCGTGGTGAACGGCCTCTTCGAATCGGCGTCCGGCTTTTCCACGACCGGGGCGACCATCTTCCCGGAGGTGGAGTCGCTTCCCCGCTCCCTGCTGCTCTGGAGAGCTCTCACCCAGTGGCTTGGCGGGCTCGGGATCATCATCATCTTTGTCTGGCTGCTCGGCCGTCGCCAGTGGGGGGTGGACGTGTTGACCGCGGAGGCGCCCGGCCCCACCCCGGAAAAGACCGAGCCCAAGATCACCGAGACGGCCCGCGACACGGTGATCGTCGGGACGGTGCTCACCGCCATCCTCGTCGGATTGCTCCTGCTCCTCGACGTGCCCGCCTTCGACGCGGTCTGCCACGCGTTCACCACGCTGGCGACCGGCGGCTTCTCCCCCCGGAACGAGAGCGTCGGGGCCTTCGAGCCCATCGTGCAATGGGTCATCATCGCCTTCATGCTGATCGGCGGCATGCGCTTCGCCATCCATATCTACGAAGTGAAGCGCGTCGTCGCCGGCTTGACCCGGCTCTGGCGGTGGGTCCGGGGCCGCCGCCGGCGGCAGGCGACCGCGGCGCCGGCCGCCAGCTACTTCTCGGATCCGGAACTGCGTCTCTACATCGGCGTGGTGGCGGTCAGCACCGGGCTCTTGTTCTTCAGTCTTTACCTGATGGGGCAGGGTTCCATGGACGGCCTGCGCCAGGCGGCGTTCACGGCGGTCGCGATCATCACCACGACCGGTTACTCAGTCGTCGATTACAACCAGTGGCCGGACTTTTCCAGAATGCTGGTGCTCGTCCTCATGTTCGCGGGCGGCTGCGCGGGCTCGACGGCCGGTTCGATCAAGATCCTGCGCTGGGTGATCCTGTTCCGGAAGGTGCCGCTCGCGCTGCGGGTGGCCACCCAGCCCCACACGGAACTGCGGGTTCACATCGGCCGGCGGCCCGTTGCGGCCTCGCTCAGCGCGACGATCGGCGAGGTCGTGCTGCTGTTCGTCGGCCTCGCCGTCGCCGGCGCGCTGGCCATCTCCGCGATGGGGGTGGACTTGCTGACCGCCTTCAGCGCCGCCGCCGCCGCCGTGACGAACGTGGGCCCCGGCCTCGGAGCCGTGGGCCCGGCGGCCAGCTACGCGCACCTCCCTGATCCGGCCAAGATCCTGCTCGCCGCCCTGATGATCGCCGGCCGCCTCGAAATCGTCACGGTGGCGGTCCTTCTCCTCGGTCCCGTCCGCTCCGCCCGCCGCCGCGTCCACCGCGCGCTCTTCTAAGCGCCCCGCGCCCAACCGCCGCCCTAGCAGAAACGCGGGGACGGCTTGGAACGCCGACTTCCGGTCGGCACCGCTGCGCGACAGCGCAGCGAAACCGCCTACCGCCGCCTGAGCGGAAGCGCGGGGATGGCTTGGAACGCCGACTTTCGGTCGGCACCGCTGCGCGACAGCGCAGCGAAACCGCCTACCGCCGCCTGAGCGGAAGCGCGGGGACGGCTTGGAACGCCGACCTCCGGTCGGCACTGCCCGCCGGAGGCGGGCGAAGGGCGCGGTGCTGCTGTCGCCCATGGCGCAGAAAGGGCCGCGGCGGATGCGCTGGCTGCCCGAAAAACACATTGGCGTCCTCCCGCCCCCGAACCCTCCTACAATCGAACGATGGCCGACCAACCCAAACAGGAAATTGAGGTACTGCTCGATGAGCAGCGCGCCTACCCGCCCCCGGAGGGTTTCCGGAACCAGGCGTGGGTTCGGGACGAATCCATCTACCGGGAGGCGGAAGCCGACCCGGAGGCGTTTTGGGCCGCCCAGGCGGAGCGGCTCGACTGGAGCCGCCGGTGGGACCAGGTCCTCGACTGGAAGCCGCCCTTCGCCCGCTGGTTCGTCGGCGGAAAGCTGAACGCGAGCGTCAACTGCCTGGACCGGCATGTTGCCAGCGGCCGCGGCGATCGTCCAGCGATCTTCTGGGAAGGGGAGCCGGGGGACCGGAAGACGCTGACCTACGCCGACCTCTACCGCGAGGTCTGCCGCTTCACCAACGTGCTGCGGGGTCTGGGAGTGAAGAAAGGCGACCGGGCGGCGATCTACCTGCCGATGATCCCGGAACTTCCGGTCGCGATGCTCGCCTGCGCCCGCATCGGGGCGCCCCACAGCGTGGTCTTCGCCGGCTTTTCCGCGCAGTCGCTCCGGGACCGGATCAACGACGCCGAGGCCAAGGTGCTGATAACCGCCGACGGCGGCTACCGGCGCGGCGGGATCGTGCCCCTGAAGGACATTTCCGACGAAGCTCTCGAGGACACGCCGTCCATCACCGGGGTGGTGATGGTGCGCCGGACCGGCCAGGAAGTCGGCATGCAGGCCGGCCGGGACCACGACTGGGCGGACCTCATGGAGGGGGTCCCGGAAACGGCCGAGCCCGAGGAGATGGACGCCGAGGACATCCTCTACATCCTCTACACCTCGGGCACCACCGGGAAGCCCAAGGGCATCGTGCACACCACCGGCGGCTACCTCACTCAGGCCACCGCCACCGCGCGCGCCGTCTTCGACCTGAAGGACTCCGACATCTGGTGGGCGGCGGCGGACATCGGCTGGGTGACCGGCCACTCCTACATCGTCTACGGCCCGCTGGCGCTCGGGGTCACCCAGGTCATGTACGAGGGCGCGCCCGACTGTCCGAACCGCGCCCGCATCTGGTCGATCGTGGAGCGCTACGGCGTGACCTGCCTCTACACCGCGCCGACCGCCATCCGCGCCTTCATGAAGTGGGGAACCGAACATCCGGCCTCCCACGACCTGAGCTCGCTGCGCCTCCTGGGAACGGTGGGAGAGCCGATCAATCCCGAGGCCTGGGTTTGGTACCACCGGGAGATCGGGGGCGAACGCTGCCCGGTGGTGGACACCTGGTGGCAAACCGAGACGGGAGCCATCATGGCGACCCCGCTCCCCGGGGTGACCACCCTGAAGCCGGGGTCCGCGACGCACGCCTTTCCGGGGATCTCCCTCGACATCCTGGCCCGCCGGGGAGAGCGGGTCGAGGTGGGCGGCGGGCTGCTCGCCATCACCCGTCCCTGGCCCGCCATGCTGCGCGGCATCTGGGGCGACGAGGAGCGCTTCCGGGAGACCTACTGGAGCCAGTGGAAGGACATCTACTTCCCGGCGGACGGGGCCCGGCGCGACGAGGACGGCTACTTCTGGTTCATGGGCCGGGTGGACGACGTGCTGAACGTCTCCGGCCACCGGCTGGGGGCGGCGGAAGTCGAAAGCGCCCTCGTGGAACACGAGGCGGTCGCGGAAGCGGCGGTCGTCGGTCGTCCGCACGAGATCAAGGGAGAGGGCATCGCCGCCTTCGTCGTCCTCCGGGAGAGCGCTTCGGCGCACGACGGCCTCGTCGCGGAATTGAAGGCGCACGTCGCCAAGGCGATCGGGCCCATCGCCCGCCCCGACGACATCGTGTTGGCGGCGGACGTGCCCAAGACGCGGTCCGGCAAGATCATGCGCCGCCTGCTCCGGGACATCGCGGCGGGCAAGGCGATCGGCGATACCACCACGCTGGCCGACCCGGCGGTGGTGCAGAAGCTCAGGGAGGAGTACGGCGATGACGACTGAGACACCGAAGGTTCAGGTTTCGGCGGACGCCTCCGCCCGGGGCGGTTCGCTGGTCGCGTATCTCCTCGACGACAGCCTTGACTTCGCCGCCCCGAAGGCGGGGTGGGAGAACGACTTCCTGACGAACGCCAGGAGGATCTTCGGGGACCCGAAGGTCAAGAAAGCGCTGGCGGGCCATGGCGGGCCGCGGAGCGCCTCGACCCTGGCGCTCCACACCCGGGCCACCAGCAACTATCCGCTGTCTGACGGAGTCCGCATCCTGGCGGCGCGCGCCCTCCGGCACGCGCGCGACTTCCATCAATCGGAAGTGGTCTTCTCGCTCCAGGGCCGTGATGGTCCCGCCTTCGCGGGAGCCGTGGCGGAAGGCGCCACGCTCGGCGCGTATCGCTTCGCCCGCTACTTCAAGGATCCCGGCGACCCGGCATTTCCCAGGGTGCGGATCGTGGTCGCCGAAGAAGCCCTCGAAGAGGCCCGGGACGCGGTCGCCCGCTCTGTGCGGCTCGCTTCCGAAGTGAACCGGGCCCGGGATCTCATCAACGAGCCGGCGGAAGCCGTCACTCCGGAAACCCTGGCCCGCGAGGCCCATCGGATCGCGGCCGAAACGGGGCTCGAGGTCCAGGTCTGGAACGAGAAGGCGCTTCGTGAGCAGGGGTATCCCGGACTGATCTCCGTGGGGCAGGGGAGCCACCGGCCTCCGCGCCTCATCGTGCTCCGGCACCGCCCGGAGGGCGCCGGGGAGAACGGGGAGCACCTCGCTCTCGTGGGCAAGGGCATCACCTTCGACACCGGCGGCATATCGCTCAAGCCGCCCTCCGGGATGTGGACCATGAAGGGGGACATGTCCGGCGCCGCCGCGGTGCTCGCCGCCATGTCGGCGGTGGCCCGGGAGGGTGTCCCGGCGACGGTCACCGGAATCGTGGCGGCCGCCGAGAACTATCCGGGGCCGTCGGCCACCCGGCCGGGAGACATCTTCCGCGCCCGGAACGGCAAGTCCGTGATGGTGGACAACACCGATGCCGAGGGCCGGCTCGTGCTCACCGATGCCCTGGCGCGCGCCGGGGAGGAAGGCGCTACCCACATCGTGGACGTCGCGACCCTGACCGGGGCCGCCGTGCGCGCGCTCGGCACCGGGGTCGCGGGGGTCATGGGCAACGATGCCTCCTGGGTGCGGAGCGTCATCGATTCGGGCGCGCCGCACGGCGAAGTGTTCTGGGAGCTGCCGCTGGTCAAGGAGTACGCCGAGGAACTCCGCTGCGATTCCGCGGACCTCAAGAACATCGGCGGCATCAACGCCGGCACGATCACCGCCGCGCTCTTCCTCCAGGAGTTCGTTCCGGAAGGCGCCAAGTGGGCCCACCTCGACATCGCCGGGCCCTTCATCGTGGAAAAGCCGTGGAAGTACTACCCGAAGGGCGCCACCGGCTTCGGCGTGCGGACGCTCTTCGAAACCGCGTTGCGGTTCCCCGGCGAGTCCGAGGCGGACGAAGCCGTCGGCGCAGCCGACTGAGGGCAGGGGTCCGCAGGCCAATCCCCCCGCCGACCGGGGTTTCTGCCCTTAGCAGCCTGTGGACAAAGTCACGCGGCGTTCGACCGGCGATGCATCCCGGCTGAACCGCGCCGCTTCGCGTCGCTCTGCGTTGCGTTTCGGTCGAAATACACTCGGTATTCCTCCCTCACGCGCCTTGTCAGCCGGGCGCCCCACCGGCCTCGGCGCTCACATGACTTTATCCAAAGGCTGCTAGGAGTCTGCGCCGCAGAAAGCTGTTCGCGGTCAGATCGGGCTTGGCGGTAGGGGTGGTGGGTTGTTGATCGGATTGGGGGGTGATTTTGGTGTAAGTCTTTGATATAGTGTGCCGTTATCAGCGGTTCTGTTGTGAGGGGCCGCGCGTGGGGAGCATGGCATGCCGACGAGATTTCGGGCGTATCAGCCGGATCAGATCCTGCTGATGCCGGTGAAGCTGAACGACTGGGTTCCGGAGGGGCACCTGGCGCACCAGGTGAGCGACGTGGTGGCCAAGCTGGACCTTTCGGCGTTTTACGCTCGGTATGCGGGGGACGGTCGTCGGAACGCGCCGTATTCGCCGACGATGATGGTGAAGGTGTTGATCTACGGGTATGCGACGGGGGTGTTTTCTTCCCGGAAGCTGGCGCGGAAGCTGGAGGAGGACGTTGCGTTTCGGATGCTTGGGGCGGGGAACTTTCCCAACCATCGGACGATCTGCGAGTTTCGGCGGCAACATCTGCGGCGCTTCCAGGGGTTGTTCGTGAAGGTGGTACGGCTGGCGCGCGAGATGGGGCTGGTCCGTTTCGGGACGCTTTCGATCGACGGGACGAAGGTGCGGGCGAACGCGAGCAAGCGGAAGGCGATGAGTTATGACCGGCTGGTTGGGGAGGAGGCGCGGCTACGGGAGGAGATCGAGGGCTTGACGACGGCGGCGGCGCGGGCGGATGAGGAAGAGGATCGGCGCTTGGGGAAGGAGGTGCGGGGGGACGAGTTGCCGGCGGAGTTGCGTCGGCGGGAGGATCGGCTGGCGGCGATCGAGGCGGCGAAGGAGCGGTTGGAGGCGGCGCAGCGGCAGGCGGACGACGAGCGGGGCCGGGAGCCGGGGCAGGATCGCCCGGCGAAAGGCGGGAGACCCTACAAGCGGGAGTATGGGGAGCCGGAGCCGAAGGCGCAGAGCAACTTCACGGACCCGGAGAGTCGGATCATGAAGACGAGTACGGAGGGGTTCCAGCAGAGCTACAACGCGCAGACGGTGGTAGATGACGCGCACCAGATCGTGGTGGATGCGTCGGTGAGCGCGTGCGCGAGTGACCAGGGGGAACTGATCGCACGCCTGGAGGCGGTGGAGGAGCACTTGGGGGAGAAGCCGGAGGAGGTTCTGGCGGATGCGGGGTATTGCAACGAGGCGGATCTGCGGGCGTTGGAAGAGCGGGGCATTGCGGGGCATGTGGCGCTGGGTCGGGAAGGGAAGAAGCAGGCGGCGGTGGACCCGAAGACCCGGCCCGCGACGGATCGGATGCGGAAGAAGCTGGCGACGGAGGCGGGCCGGGCCCGCTATGCGAGACGCAAGTGGCTTTCGGAGGCGCCGAACGGCTGGATCAAGGAGGTGCTGGGCTTTCGTCGCTTCAGTCTCCGCAGCCTGGCGAACGTGCAGGCCGAGTGGAACCTGGTGTGCCTGGCGCTGAACATCAAACGGATCGGAGCGTTGAAAACCACCTGATGGAACACCCCAAGACCGCCGATCACCACCCGAGACCGCAAAAACCGTCGGCCCGCGCCATCGGGAACACTCCCCATCCGTCCCGGTCCCCGAAATCACTCCCGATCCCCAACTCGAGACCGTTCACGAACCCATCTCGCCCCCCTCCTCCAAATTCCTGCGGGGCAGGCTCCTAGCCCTCGCTGTCGTCGGTCGTGATTCCCACTGGGGGCGCCGAGCGCCGCCGCAGGTCGGCGATCAGCAGGCGCACCACCGTGCCGTAGCTGCGGGCGCCGTCCGGGATCCGCATGGTCCGCAGGTAGGAATCGTTCACCCGCCGTGCCGCGCCCCGAACCATGCCCCGGTGCTGGGCCCAGAAAGCGTTGAGAGCATCCAGATCGCGCCGCGGCCCGGGTCCGAAGGCGGCCCAGGCGCGGTCCCGATCCTCCGTGTCGACATGTCTGACGGCCGCCAGCAGGTGCCTGGCGGCGAAGAAGGAAGCGGCGTAGGAGAGATAAGGCAGCCGTCGCTGCCGGGACAGTGCCAGATAGGCGGCGAAACTCGCCTCGCCCTCATGGGTGATCGCCCGCTGGTGCGCCTTCTCGTGCGCGGCCGTGAACGCAACCGCGACGTCCGGGGGGCCGGTGTTCACGGTGGGCTCGCCGGTGAAGGGAACGAAGATGCCGCTGATGCCGAGGCGGGACATGAGTCCGGAAAAGACGGCCGGTTTGACCGGGCCCAGTCGCCGCGGGCCGGGGTCGCCAGGAAGCTGCAGGGCGTCGTACGCCTCGTCGATGGCGGTGCTGAGGGTGCCGAAATCGAGGGGGTTCTTCGACACCGCGTGGAGCGAGAGGCCGGCGAGCCGGTGGAGGCGGGTGGTGTCGGCCGCGACCCGGGTGGTCAATCGGACGAGTTCCGGCTCCTCGATCTGGCCGATCGGGAGACCCAGACGGTCTTCGAGGCGGGGTCGCGCGTAGTTCAGCCCCCACACCGCGACGAAGACCAGGTACAGGGCGCCGGACACGGCGAGCGCCAAGGCGGCGGTGTGCGTCAGCCGGCGGAGCACAGCGGTGTGCGCGAGCCGGGTGAGCGCCGAGGATCGCGTCGGCAGGGGCTCCCCGGCCGGCGCTTCCCGGGGCCGGGGTTCCTGCCGGAAGCGGCCGGTCAACCGCCAGGTGAGGCGGCCGATCACGAACAGCGCTGCCGTTGCGGTCAGCAGTTCAGCCAGCGAGAAGGGAACGAGGCCGCTGAGGAGGGAGAACCCGCGGACGACCAGCGGATAGATGCCGGTGGTGTAGAGCGATTCCACCCGTTCCGGCATGGCGAGCGCGCTCTGGAACAGGGCGACCCCGAGGGCGCCGGCCGCCAGGCCGACGAGCACGAGGATCCGCTGCCGGTGCGGACTCGGACGCCGCATAGGCAAACTCTAACCGGGTCCGCCAGGCGCTCATCACCCCATCGGACGGAGGGCCGGGTCCGGGCCTCCCCGGGAGCCGGATCAGCCCGACTCGGGAGCGCTCGCGCCGAGACTTGCCACCCTTTGCTGGAGGTGACGGGTCGCCAGGGCGTCGAACCGGACTCCGGGAGCGGTAAGCATTCTGCGGCTCAGCCGCTTCGCCATCAGACCGCTCTTCGTATGAGGGCAGTCGGGGGCGATCGTGTGGGTGAGCTCGTGGGCAAGGACGCGCCCGAGGGCGACACCCAGGCGGCGGGGCTGCGAGCCCGCCAGGTGGCGTTTTGCCCGCTTCCGCTTTCCTTTCCACTCGGTGCGCCGGGCGAGTGGGAAACCGAGCGTGCGCTCGGCGGCTCCCAGCGACAGGAATATCGACCGGCGTTCGCCGTGTACCCCGATCGCTACTCCGATCGCCTCGGGGGCAACGTCCCAGCGGTCCGGGAGCTCGGGATAGAGGGTTGCGGGAATCACCCCCGGACCTCCGCGGCCGACGAAACGGAGCCCGATCTCGCTGGCGTCGAAGGCGCGGACCACCTCCTGCTGGAGCCAGTCGGTGGCCTCCTTCGACAGCAGGCGGTACGGGTCGTAGAGCCGTACCCGGAGTGGCTCCGTCTGTGGGACCGCCGGCACCTCGATCTGGGGACGGAGGAGTCCTGGTGAAACGGCCGCGGAGTTCGAGGCGGTGAGGAGAACGCCGGAGAAGAGAAGGGATCGGAATCGGACGAGCATGTCCCCGGCAACGAGGCATCCGTCCGCTGGTTCGGAATTGATACTGAATTCAAGGAATTGCGGGGATGTTCTGAATTGGCGTTCAAGAGGCTGTGGCGATCGTGATACCGCCGCCTTCTGACACCATGAGGGCCTTAGCAGCCTGTGGACAAAGTCACGCGGCATTCGACCGGCGATGCATCCCGGCTGAACCGCTCCGCTTCGCTTTGCTCATCGTTGCGCTTCGGTCGGAATACACTCGGTATTCCTCCCTCGCGCGCCTTGTCAGCCGGACCCCCACCGGGAGAACTGGGTCTCGCCGGTCTCGGTGCTCACGCCACTTCATCCACAGGCTGCTAGGCCAATGAGCGGGGCGGACGGGACGAAACCTCTCGACGTTCTCGTGGTCGGTGGCGGGATCGTCGGGCTGGCGGTGGCCCGCCGCCTTCAGGAAACGGCGCCCTCGCGGTCGGTGCTGGTTCTCGAGAAGGAGCCGGACATCGCCCGCCACCAGACCGGAAGGAACAGCGGGGTCATCCATTCCGGGATCTACTACGCGCCGGGTTCGCTCCGGGCCCGGAACTGCCGCCGCGGGGTGGAACTGCTGCTCCGTTTCTGCCGGGAGCACGGAATCCCGTTCTCCCTTTCGGGCAAGCTGATCGTCGCCGCGAACGAGGCCGAACGGGGCCGGCTGGAGGAGTTGCTTCGGCGCGGCGAAGCGAACGGCGTCCCCGACCTCCGCCTTCTCGACCGAGAGGGGCTGCGCGAGATCGAACCCCACGCCGAGGGGGTGGCGGCGCTCCATTCCCCGACCTCGGGAGTGGTCCGTTTCCGTGAAGTGGCGGCAACGCTCCGCCGCCTCTTCGAAACCGCGGGAGGGCGGGTCGAGACCGGCGCGCAGATTCTTGAGGTCGTGCGTTCCGGCGATGGACTCCGCGTCCTCACCACGAAGGGGGAATTCTCCTGTCGGCGGCTGGTTGCCTGCGCCGGTCTCCACGCCGACCGGGTGGCCCGGCTGGCCGGAGACGAGCCGGGGCTTCAGATTCTGCCGTTCCGCGGCGAGTACTACCGGGTGTGCCCGGCAAGGGCGGGGTTGGTTCGCGGCCTCATCTACCCGACGCCCGACCCGCCTTTCCCGTTTCTCGGCGTGCACCTCCATCGCAACCTCGATGGCCAGGTGGACGCGGGTCCGAACGCCATCCTCGCCCTCGCCCGGGAGGGGTATCGCCGCCGCGATCTGGATCTCCGGGATTTGGGGGAGATGGTGGGGTACTCCGGATTCCGCCGGCTCGCGCTCAGGGAATGGCAGGTCGGGGTGGACGAAATCCACCGGTCGCTCTCGAAGCGCGCCTTCACGCGGCGGCTTCAGCGCCTCGTTCCGGAACTCCGCGCGTCGGACCTCACCCCGTCCCCGTCCGGCGTCCGCGCGATCGCGGTGCTGCCGGACGGCCGGATCGCGGACGATTTCCGCATCGTCCGCCGCGAGAACCGCATCCATGTGCTGAACGCCCCTTCACCCGCGGCCACGGCATCGCTCGCCATCGCCGAGCAGGTGGCGGCCCTGGTCGCCGAGTAGGTCGCCGAATTTCCCCCTGATCGTTCGCCGAATGTCCCCTTATCATTCGCCGAATGTCCCCCTGATTGCTCGCCGAATGTCCCCTTATCCTGCTCCCGGAGGGGTGCTATTCCCCGACCGTTTTCAGGATGAACCGCGCCATGGTCTCCCGGAGGTGGAGCGCGAGGTCGTCGTCCCGCACCCCGTGCCGGGATTTCGGATAGACCATCAGTTCGAAGGGTTTCCCGGCCTTTTGCAGGTCGTGGACGAACTGCACGGTGTTCTGGAGGTGCACGTTGTCGTCCATCGTGCCGTGGATCAGCAGCAGGTCGCCGCTGAGATTCCCGGCCGCCTCGCGAACGGAACTCTTCTTGTATCCCGACGGGTTTTCGTCCGGCGTGCTCATGTAACGCTCGGTGTACACCGAGTCGTAGTCGCGCCAGTCCACGACGCTCCCGCCCGCGATGCCGGCGCGGAAGCGGTCGGATTTCGTGAGCGCGGTGAGCGTCATGTAGCCGCCGAAGCTCCAGCCGTCCACTCCGATCCGGGAGGCGTCCACGAAATCCCGGGAGCCGAGCCAGTCCACCGCCTCGACCAGATCGCTCAGTTCCTGTTCGCCGAAGTTCCCGTACACCGGCCAGGTGGACTCCACCCCCTTGCCGGAGGCGATCCGGTTGTCCACCACGAGGACCACGATCCCGTGCTGGGCGAGGTACTGGAACCACATGCCGCGCGTCCCGGGCCATGCGTTCCGAACCTGGGGTGCGTGGGGTCCGCCGTACACGTGGACCCAGGCCGGATAGACGCGCGAAGAATCGAAGCCGTGCGGCCGCACCATCATCGCTTCGAGTTCCGTGCCGTCGGCGGTGGGGACCTTCAGCAGTTCGAGTGGAGAGATCGCGAAGCGGGCGAGGTCTGGAACCTCGCCGCCTCCGATATCTCGGAGCGCGGCGCCGTCGGTGGCGCGGCGCAGGCTCATCTGCGGCGGGCTGTCCAGATCGTGGGACACGGTCACGTAGTGCTCGACGCTCGGCCCCTCCGGGAAGTTGGCTTGATGCGTGCCCGGCGCCTCGCTCAGCAGCGTCACGCCGGACCTGTCGAGGGCCACTCTCAGGGTGTCGGCGCCCAGCGACGAGCGGTAGGTGCCCGAGGCATACGCCGCCCCGGCCTCTTCGTCCACCGCGTGGAGCCGCCGCACCTCGAAACTCCCTTCGGTGAGCGCGCCGGCCAGTTCACCGGCGGCGTCGTAGCGGTAGAGGTGCTTGAAGCCGGTGCGCTCGCTGAACCAGAGGAAGCCGCCGCCACTCCCCTCGGACAGGAAGTGGGGGGCGCCGTGTCCGTTGACCCAGGGCCCGGCGTCCTCCCGCAGCACCCGCGAGGACTCGCCCGTCCGGGAGTCCGCCCGGTGGAGATCCAGGAAGGTCTGGGTCCGGTCCTGAACCTGGTACCAGACGTCGCCGTCCGGAGAAAACGCCACGTTCACGATGAGCGTCTCCGCGTTGCCGTAGCCCCCGGGGTTCAACCAGACGATGTCGCCCCCGGACGCCGGGACGACGCCAAGACGGACGCGGGGATTCGGGTCCCCGGCCTTGGGGTAGGGATAGACCTCGAGGCCCAGGTGGTAGGGAATGTGGTCCACGACGGTGAAACGGGGCACGTCCCGCTCGTCGCTCTGCAAGAACGCGATCCGGCTGCCGTCGGGGCTCCACCAGTGGGCGAAGAAGTTGCCGCGCCCGTAGATCTCCTCCTGATAGACCCAATCGAGCTTTCCGTTCAGGAGGTCGGGTCCGCCCCCGGTGGTGAGCCGGAGATCGCCGCCCGCGAGGTCCACGACGTGGAGGTCGTGGTCGCGGATGAAGGCGATGCGGTCCCCGTCCGGCGAGAAGCGGGCCAGTTCTTCGGCTTCCGGGCCGCGGGTCAGGCGGCGCAGCGCGCCCTCGGCCGTTTCCCAGGTGAAGAGGTCGGAAGCCAGGTTCAGGAGCAGCCTTTCTCCGCCGGCGGGCATGGTAAGCGACGCTGGCCGAGCCGCCCCGGCGGCCTCTTCCTCCGGAAGCGAGAGCGACTCCGTGAGCGCGGCGGCCAAGGCGTCCGCGTCGTAAAGAGTCCGCGAGGCGCCGGTAGCGGCCTCCACCACGTTCCAGGAGCGTTCGGCCCCCTCCCCGGTCCCGGTCAGATAGTGCGTTCCACCGGGCATCCAGCGGACGCTTGGCAGTTCGGGGGAGAACTCGAGCGCGTCGGGTCCGTAAAGGTGGCTCAGCTCGATGCGTTCGGTCTGGGCCGGCGCTCCAGCGGCGAAGAGCAGGCCAGCGGTTACGAATAGGGCGATCCGGGTTCTCATGACCCCCCGATTATCCGTTGCGGAAGCCATGGAACGCCGATTTGCCTGGTGGACGGTAGGACAGGGAGCGCCGACCTCCGGTCGGCACAGCCCGCCGTAGGCGGGCGGAACTGCGTAGCGCCGATGACGTTGAAGCGCGCGCGACAGCGGCAACGCCGGTCTTCAGACCGGCACCACCCGCGGAACGCGGGTGAAACCGCACATTGCTGAGGAGGAGGAAGCGCGCGGACGGCTTGGAACGCCGATCTCCGGTCGGCACCGCGGCCCGGAGGGCCGCGACACGCACGATTCCAACCCCTTGCGGCGCCTACCTTGCGGTGACCAAACTCGTCCGGCACCGCAGAATTCGCTGTACGATCGCCCGCTTCTGCCGGAGGAATCCCGATGCGCAATTCGTTCTGCCGTTTGACTCGCGCCCTTTGCGTCGCCGTGCTGATAGCCGTTCCGGTGGCCGCCCTGCAAACGGAGGGGCCCATAGTGATCCGTGCCGATCGCCTCATCGTCGGAACCGACGTGCCGCCCATCCTGAACCCCGAGGTGGTGATCGAAGGAGAGCGGATCACCGCCGTCGGCCCAACGGGAGCGATTCCGATCCCACGGGGCGCGACCGTGCTGGATCTAAGCGGCCACACCATTCTCCCCGGACTCTTCGACTGCCACGTCCACCTCGGCGGCATCCCGGGGGACGGCGGGGACACCCAGAAGATGCGGGAGACGGTCGCCCACGAGGCCATCTACGCGGTGGCGCACGCGAAGCTCACCCTGGAAAAGGGCTTCACCAGCGTCCGTAACATCGGCGCCGGCAACTACCACGACGCGGCGCTCCGCGACATGGTCGACCGGGGCATCGTCCCGGGTCCGCGGATCCAGGCCGCGACCTGGGGAGTGGGCTCGACGGGCGGACACGCGGACATCAACGGCTGGAATCCCGACGTGCCGACTCCGGGCTACGCGATGATCGCGGACGGCGCCGACGAGCTTCGCCGCGCGATCCGATACCAGGTCAAGTACGGCGCGGACGTGATCAAGGTGACCGCTTCGGGCGGGGTGCTCTCGCACGGCGACTCGGTGTACGACCAGGCGTACTCCTTCGAGGAGCTGAAGGCGATCGTCGAGACTGCCGACATGCTCGACACCCCGGTGGGGGCGCACGCCCACTCGCCGGCCGCCATGAACGATGCTATCCGCGCCGGGGTGGCCAGCATCGAGCACGGCACCCTGATCGACGACGAGGGGATTCGCCTCGCGAAGGAGCACGGGACCTTCGTCGTCCCCACCCTCTACACGCTCGACTACATCATTGACGAGGGCGCCGAGAACGACGTCCCCGAGTACGCGATCCAGAAGGCGAAAGAGATGGCGGCCCAGCAGCGCGAGCGGCTCGCCGCCGCCTTCCACGCCGGCGTGAAGTTCGCCTACGGGACGGATGCGGCGGTGTTCCCGCACGGCAGGAACGCCCGGGACTTCGCCATCATGGTGGACGAGATGGACATCTCGCCCATGGCGGCGATCCAGACGGCCACCATTAACGCGGCCGAACTGCTCCGGTGGGAGGCGGACCTCGGCTCCATCGAGGACGGCAAGCTGGCCGACATCATCGCGGTGGCGGGGAACCCCCTCGACGACATCACCCTGCTCGAGGACGTGAAGTTCGTCATGAAGGGCGGCGAAGTGGTCAAGAGCCCGTAGGGACGCCGCCACGCAGAATACCCGTGGGGGGAGGTGTTTGCCTGCGCGTGTCGGAACTGTGCCGATCGGCGGATCGGGCCGCCAGGTTTCGAGTGCTCCAACATGCCATTTGACAGCTCACCGTCAAAATACGGCGTAAAATATCGTCGTGCTATACAAGAGTTGACGGGGCGCCCCCGGCGCAGTTTCTTCCTGTTCGGCATTGCGCTGCCGCCGGATTTCCCGGCGGACCTGCCCCGCGAGCAGCGCGACGCGCTGCGGGAGGCGTCCGCGGAAGCGGTCGCAGAAGCCGCCCACGCTGCCGAGAGCCCGGCCGACTTCTTCACCCGCATCCGAAAACCCTGATCGCCGCGACGGTCACGTACCCCCACCCGAGCCAAACCGCGGGGACGGCTTGGAACGCCGACCTCTGGTCGGCACGCGGCCCGGAGGGCCGCAACGGCGTACCGCCGCCCGAGCCAAACCACGGGGACGGCTTGGAACGCTGGCCAGTTCTCCCGGTGGGGGCCTCCGACCGGCCATCGCGCGGGAGCGCGCAACCAGAATGGACGACGCTCCGCCATACCAAAACGGAGACGCCAATCCATTCGAAGGGCGTTTCTGCAACCCGGCCGCGGCGCGTTGCGACACGGGTACGACTCTTGCCTAAAGGGCCTCAGCGTGTGGTATAACCGATCCGTGAGCGATTCAACCCGCCGAACCGTCCGCCCTGCGGCTAGCAGGTTTTCTGCCGTGGGGGACGGGCGTTTGAGATCCATTCAATTGGTTACCCCCCCCCCCCCCCGAATTCAAGAACTTGGATTTCGCGGGTGGCGGAATGGACATCGCGCTCACCCCGCTGACCTAAACAGGCACCCGGACGCCGCCGGCGTCCCTGCTCCTTTGTTGCGGGGAATCTGCGTCCGCAGACAGCCCCGCTCTCTTGTCCTGGCCGCCACGTCGCGGCCTCTTCCGAGTTTCAGCATCGCCCAAAAGGAGCTTCACAACCCATGAGAAAACTCATCCTGTTTACGCTGCTGGTGGCATGGCCGAGTGCGGCCCTGTCCCAGCAGATCTACGGACGCCTTGAGGGCGCCGCGAACGACGCCCAAGGCCTCGTCCTCCCCGGAGTGACGGTGACCCTGGAGTCGGACGAACTCGTGGCCGCCCGGAGCGCGACCACCGACGTGGACGGTTCCTACCGCTTCGCTCAGTTGGTCGGTGGCAGCTACACGATGACCTTCGAACTCGGCGGCTTCCAGACCGTCGTCTTCGAAGACATCACCGTGGTTGGTGGTTCGACCTTCGAAATCAATTCCACGATGGACATCGCGACCGTCGCCGAGACCGTCACCGTGACCGGCGAGTCCCCGGTGGTGGACGTCAAGACCACCGGTGTGTCGGCGACCTTCGACACCACTCAGCTCGAAGACGTCCCGTCGGCTACCGACATGTGGGCGGTCCTTCAGCAGAGCCCGGGCGTTCGGATGCGCGGCTACGACGTGGGCGGGTCCCACAAGAGCCAGCAGTCCGGCTACGAGACCTTCGGGGTCCGGGGACAGAACCGGATCATCAACGACGGTGTGAACACCACCGAGGGCACCGGCGGGGCCGGCGGCTACTACGACTTCTATGCGATCGGTGAGTTCCAGGTTTCGGCACAGGGTGCCGACGTGGAAACGAACACTCCGGGCGCGACCGTGAACGCTGTGTGGAAGAGCGGCGGTAACGACTTCTCCGGGACCGAGCACTACGCCTACGAGCCGCCGGACTGGATCGCCGACAACATCACCTCCGACCTCGAGGGCCGGGGCGGCACGTCGGCTCCGGTGGTGAAGTTCTTCGAGTATCACCTCGATCTCGGCGGGCCGATCATCCGGGACAAGGCGTGGTTCTATGCCGCGTACAACCGGTTCTACATTGACCGGATCATCTCGGGTCAGGATCCCAGCGTCGCGACGGACGTCGGTGACTTCGACATGTTCACGGTGAAGGCGAACTGGCAGATCACCGAGCGCGACCAGTTCATCACCTTCCACCACTGGTCGCTGAAGCAGAAGCCCTTCCGGGGCCTCTCGGCGACGGTTCCGGCAGAATCCATCCGCGCGCAGGACTCGTGGAGCTGGCTGCACAAGTCCGAGTGGCAGCGGGTCTGGAGCGACCGTCTCTACAGCAACATCCAGGTGAACCACTTCGGGTTCGGCTGGCCGATGGTCCCCGCCGTGGATCCGGCGACGAAGCCGGCCCGCGTTGACCTCGACTCGGGGTTCCTGACCGGCGCCGGCTGGGGCGTCTTCACCTTCAACCGCTGGAAGCCGCACTTCACGGGTCAGTTCAACTACTACCTGCCGACGGAGAGCGGCAGCCACGACCTCAAGATCGGTTGGGACATGCAGATTGACGAGGAGCAGTTCGGCTGGAACTCGAACTCCGGGGCGATCCGTTACCGGGACCGGCGCGAGCAGGCGGGCCACTACGCCAGCGAGGTGGACTTCTGGAGCGTTCCGAACTTCAACTACGACCGGAACACGCACATGGACTTCTACGCCCAGGACGTCTGGACGCTGACGGATCGGCTGACCATCAACGCCGGCGTACGGATCGGTACCCAGCGGATCGGCTACCTCGGGTCGAACAACGTTCCTGGTGGCCCTTGCGACGCTGCTCTCGGCTGCATCCGGGAGATCGCCGATATTGATGCGAACGTGGCGGCCGCGATGCCGCTCCTGTTCGGATCAGGCGCCGAGATCCCGGCCGAGAGCAACGTGATCAGTTGGATGAACATCGCGCCGCGTGTCGGCTTCACCTATGACGTGACCGGCGAAGGCCGAACGGTGTTCAAGGGCTACTGGGGCCGCTACTACCACAACATGGGTAGTGGCTGGGACTTCTCGAACCCCGGCGGCAACAAGAATGTGCGCTACCAGTTCCTCGACCAGAACATGAACGGCCTCTTCGACGGCGTAAACGAACTCGGTGACCGCCTCGGCGGCAGCACCGGTGCCGGGCTGGGACAAGACTTCAGCCAGCCTCCGGTCGGTAGTCCCGTCGATCCGAACACCGAGCAGCCCTACGTGGACGAGATCAGCGGCTCGTTCGAGCACCAGATCGGCAACGACCTCGGGCTCCGCGCCTCGCTCGTGCACAAGCGCCAGACTGGCGCCTGGGGCAACCTCAACATCGCCCGGATCGGGACGCTGACGAACGTCAAGCAGGTTCCTTGCCCGGATTCCTGCCCTGACGGGCTGGCCGGCTCGCTGCTCACGGTGCACGACCTTCCGGACGGCGCGCCCACGAGTGAGAACCTTGCCACGAACGTGCCCGCAGGCGAATCGGACTTCAACTGGACGACCCTCTCCCTCGGTGTGAACCGGCGGTTCCGGAACAACTTCTTCTGGAACGCCTACTTCGACTACCAGTGGCGCCACGAGGGTCGGAGATCCGAAAGCGTGTCAACGAGCCCGCTTACGACGGATCCGATCAACGTCGGCTGGAACTATCAGTACGGGTCCATTCCGCTGATTCAGAACGTGACCAACTGGCAATTCAAGGGCGCCGCCCGCTATGTGTTGCCCCATGACGTCGGGCTCGCCGGGACGCTTCGCTATGTGAGTGGCTTCCCGTGGGCGCCGCGTCTGACAGTTGGTGTCGGCAATGTCGGGAACCAGACGATTTTCCTGGACGACCTCAAGAACCGCCGTTCGGACACGGTTGCGATCCTGGACTTCCGGGTGGACAAGGCGGTCCAGATCGGCGACTTCGGCGAACTCCAACTCATGGTGGACTTCTTCAACGCGCTGAACAACGCCTCGGAGTCCAACTTCATCATGATTGTTGGGAGCCGCTACCGCACGCCGATTGAGTGGATCCAGGGACGGACCATCGGCCTCAGCGCCCGCTTCACCTTCTGATCTTCTTGGTGAACGTCTAAAGCGTTCGCCGTAACGGCTCGCCGCCCTTCGGGGCGGCGAGCCCCAATTTGGCTCATGCAGAACGGCGCACACAACCCCGTCAGCACGACCGGGTGGTTGGGCCTGCCCGACTGCGGCGACTGGGTTGGGAGTTCCGCCGAAGCCGCGGGGATCCGCGGCCAAATCGCTACCGCATCCCTGTCAGCGGAACCCGTTGTGATCGTGGCCGAGGGCGGTAGCGGCCGCCGCCTCGCGGCCGAGCTGATCCATCGCTCGAGTCCCGGTTCGTGCGCAAACCCGGCCGAAGGCTTCCTCCCCATCGAGGCCGGCAGCGTGCCGCCCGGCAGGCTGGCCCCTCACCTGGAGGCCGCCGCTGCCGGGGTCCACGCCAACGGCAACGGTCGGAGGCCCCGGACGCTCTACCTGAGCGGGATGGACGGAGACGGCATACCAAGCCTCGGCTCCCTCGAAGAGCGGCTCGGAATGCCGTTTCCCATCCGGCTCGTCGCGTCAACCGCGCCCCTCCGGAAGGCTCCGGGAAACGGACGGCGCTACGCCCCGGCCACGACCACGTTTCCAGGCGTGATCACCATCCAGATCCCGCCCCTCCGCGAGCGGAAGATGGACATCTCCGCACTCGCCCTGCGGTTCCTCACGGATGCCTGCGAGCGCGCCGGGGTCGGCCCTTACGGACTCTCCAAACGCATGATCGCGGCCTATCACGACTACGACTGGCCGGGCAACGCAGCGGAGCTCCGGGCGGTCATCGAAAGCGCCGTCTCAACCGCCGCGCTCGCCCGCTTCCGAGGCAAAGTCCTGCCGGACTCCTTCTGCGCGATCTCCTTCAACGGCGACCGCACCGGCAGATCCCTCAAGGAAATGCTCCGGGACGTCGAGAAGAACATCCTGGAACGGACCCTCCATCGCGTCAGCGGCAACCAGGCCCACGCCGCCCGCATCCTCCAACTAAACACCACCACCCTCCACGAAAAACTCAAACGCCATGGTCTACTGGCAACGTTGCGGCACAGGACCCAGGTTTCCGGTGGTCGGAGCCCGTAAGGTCCGTGCGAGGGATCAGCTAACTAACGACCAGATGAGGTCTTTCCATGAAGAAGAACATTCAACTACTCCAACTGATCATCAGTGCTGTCGGCGTCGCACTAACTCTCGTATTAGTGATAACGGCAATAGTGGAGTTCCGCGACCTAGGTCGGCGCCTCAAGAACCAGGATGAGCGCGACGTTGCAGGCCTTGTTAGGGATGCCAAGGAGGGATCTATACGCGATGCAACCCGCGTAACGGAAACGCGAGATGACGGCCAGGAAGGCAGAGTCCTAAGCGGAACAACAAGACAACATGTTACTGATCTCTTGAGCGTAGACTGGCTGAATACGATCTTGACCGCCGGAGGCGAAGACAGTGGGTGTCTGTATGAGGATGACGGCGAATGCGATGCACTCGGGTTTGTAGATTCGACGAATGTGTGCCCCAATGGAACTGACTTAATTGACTGTAACGGCGTTCCGCCGTTGGAATCGGAGGCAATATGTATCTTTGAGAACGATGGCGAGTGTGATGCGAAGGGCTATTGGCGATCGACCGAACTCTGCGAGGAAAACACTGATACAGGAGACTGCCGAGGTTCGCGCCTGACATCAGATGTATGTCGCCACGAAAATGATGGAACGTGCGACGCTATGGGACATCCAGGGTCCACAAATCGATGTCCGGTTGGGACTGATCGAGTGGATTGTGCGGGTGCTGAGCGACAACCATAGAGGTAAGTTCCGCGACGCCGTTGGCTGATGGGTTCCTCCTCGATCACGATCGGGTCCACGTGCGACAGCGTTTTCTCTCCCGGCAGTACGCGCTTTGCCGCCCTGCCGCACGGTCATGCCGATCGGAGTCGGCATTTCCAGATCGCGAAACCCGGCTGTTGGTCCTGAGCGTCGGCTGCGGCCCGCCAGCCAACTGGACGCGCGCTCAGTGTTCGAGCGACTCGAGGAACTCGGCGACCGTCTGGATCAGGATTCCGAAGGTCGCGTCGGGCCGGTTCATCCAAGGACCAAAGTCCCGGATGTCCCCGGTCAGCAGATGGCTCGCGCCGCTGGCGAGCGCCGCCTGAAACACGGGGCGGTCCTTCTCCGCGAGAGGTCGGGGAAACGGCAGGTCGGGCCGATGGTTCACGATTCGGACGCCGGCTAGCAGCGCGTCGAAGTCATTGAGCGTGTGCGGAAACTTCCGGGCCAGATTGCGCCGGGCTTCCTCCCTCGTGTAGGTGCTCGTAACGAGATGCCAGAACCCCTCCGTGCCCAACTGGATGACGAAAGCTGCCTTGCCCCTTGGGTTGTGCGCGGCCGTGAAGAGCAGATTGGCGTCCAGAAAGAGCGTCACTTCCGACGGGCGACAGCCGCAAGCAAGCGCCCCCGCTCCTGATCATCCAGCGTGTCGGCGGCGGTCCACTCCGCGATCTCGGCGTCGCTGTAGCGTTGGACCTCAACAACGATGCCGGGTCTCAGGACAATCTCGTCAGCCCGATCCTCCAGAATCATCACATCGCCGCTGCGGATTCCGTACCGCTTTCGGACAGTGGCGGGCAGCGTAATCTGGCCGCGGCCGGAAACGACAAGGGTTGCGGACATGGCTTGCTCCAGAAGGCGGTAGAAGTCTTCCAAGCCTACCATATTCTCGGAATTGCGGAAGTTCTGCGAGAACCTCATGCTTGTGAATTGCCAACACCGAACCGGCTTCGTTCCGGACGTCGGTGTTCCAGTTCCATTGCGTCGAGTGGGGGAGCGGGACCGCCGCGCCGCTCTCGGGCGGTGCCGACCCCCGCCGCCCGCAGCGGCTGTCAGTGTGCGCCGGTATCGGCTGCGTGATGCTTCAGCAGGAAGTCGCCAAAGCTCGGAATGCCGAGTTCCCAGCCTGCCGGAGGGATTTCCCATAACACGCCCAGATCAGAAAGCGTGCTAAGGAGTTGCCCGCGGTCGGTCGGGATGGACTCCCGCGCGGCGATGGCGCGCAGAAGCTCTCGGAGTTCGGCGTCACGAAGCCGTCCGCCGCGCTCGGGAAAAAGCGCCGCCAGGGGCGCGAGCGCGCCTTCCACTTCGCGTTCGCGCGCCTCACCGAACCGCTCGGCATGGAAGCGCTCGATTTCGGGTCTGGCGGAAGCGCTGCCGCGCCGCGCCGAATCGAGGTTGACTTCGGGGTCTCCCGCCTCCTCGGCAGCCTCCCAGGCCGCGCTGCCAAGCAATTGGACGAAGTACGGATAGTCGTCGGACGCACGTGCGAGGAAGGCAGCCGCGTCACCACGCATCGGTAGCCCCGTGCTCCGGGCCGGCTCCGTCAGGGCCCGGAGCGTGTCCGGGCGCTCCAGTCGGCCGATCGGCACCCGGCGCAGCGCGCGTTCGGTGAAGGTGCCGGCCTGCCGGAGTCGGCGCGGGGCGTCGGGCGTCCCGGCCGCCAGCAGCAGGAAGGGCAGCGAGCGGTCGGTGGCGTCCTGCACCGCATCGAAGAAGATGCCGCCCGCTTCCGGCTCGATGGTGTGGGCTTCGTCGAGGAGGATCACGAGCGGGCTCGGCACCGTCCTTATCCAGTCAGCGAGCAGCTTCGCAACATTCCTCGTGGGTGGGCCCGGCTCGGTGGAAATCCCGAAACCTGCCGCCTGCGCCGCCGTGAGACGGGTGCCGACAACACCGGCGTTCTCCTGCATGTCCCGCCTCAGCGCCTCCGGGCTCCGGAAAGCCGAGGCCGGAAGTCTCTCGGCTCGCATTCCCCGGCCGCGGGCTTCGTCCGCGATCCGGGCGAGCAGGACGGTCTTGCCGTTGCCGCGCGGACCGAAGAACAAAATCCCCCGTGACGGTTTCGCCCCTCTTTCCAGCGCGCTGAGCAGCTTGTTCGCAAGCGCCAGCTCGGCGTCCCGTCCCGCCAGCACGGGCGGGCGAGCGCCGGCGCCTGGCTGGAACGGGTTCTCTCCTACCGCTGCGTCACCCATGGCCGGAGCCTACCGCACGATTCCGGCGTGCCGGTTGCGCCATCCGGGCTGGGGGAGGGTGCGGGATTCACGTTGGTATGGCGCGGCGTGATCGGCGGTGGTTTCGCGCTCCCGCGCGATGCCGACCAGAGGTCGGCGTTCCAAGCCGTTCCCGCGCTTTTTCTCGGTCAGCGATGCGGTGCCGGGGTGAACCGTTCCCTGGCCACGGCTGTTTGGCACAGTAGGTGGCCAGAATTCGGGGTCCGTTCCGCCGCGCTCGCGCCGGCCGTTAGCTTGCGTCGGGTTTCGGGGCGTGATGTGCCAATAGGAAATCGGCGAAGCTCGGGATACCCATTTCCCAACCCGCCGGAGGGGTTTCCCACAGCACGCCGAGGTCCGTGAGGGTGTTGAGCAATTCGGCTTCGCCCATCGCGCCCGCCGCCGTCGCCAGGAATCCGTCGAGGTCGGTCTCGTCGAGCCGGCCGCCACGGTGGGAAATGAGCGCGGCAAGCGGGGACAGTGTGCCGTGAATGCCCCGCCCGCGGGCTTCGTTGAACCTCTGGGCGTAGAAGCGCTCGATTTGCGAGCGGGTCGCCGCGATTCCCCGCCGGGCCGCTGGCCCGGCAATCTCGGCTGCGCTGGCGTCGTCCGCTGCTTGCCAGGCCGCGCTGCCGAGCAACTGGATGAAGAATGGATAGCCTTGGGACTCGGCGGCAAGCAGGGCTGCGGCATCGTCGCGGAGCGGCAGGCCGGAATCGCTTGCCGGTGCGCGAAGCGCCCGAGTCGTTGCGTCGCGCTCCAGCCTTCCCACGGGGACCTGCACGAACATCCTTTCCGTGAAGGTCCCGGCCTCCCGAAGACGTCGCGGGGCGTCGGGCGTCCCGGCCGCGAGCAGCAGGAAGGGCAGCTCGCGCTCGGTGGCGTCCTGCACGGCGTCGAAGAAGTCACGGCCCGCATCCGCGCCGATCGTGTGCGCCTCGTCCAGGAGAATCACCAAGGGAGCCGTTTCCGCGCTGATCCAGGTCAGGAGCAGTTGCCCAATGTCCTCGATCGGCGACGCGGGATCGGCGGAGGTCCCGAATCCGGCCGCTTGCGCTCCGGTGACCCGCCCGCCGAGCAGGTCGGCCTTCTCCTGCATTCGGCGCGTCAGTCTTTCCTTGCTTGCGAACGCGGACGCGGCGAGTTTTTCCGCCCGCATACCCCGGCTGCGGGCTTCATCCCCGATCGTGGCGAGCAACACGGTCTTGCCGTTACCGCGGGGACCGAAGAACAAAATTCCCCGCGACGGTCTCGCCCCTCTTTCCAGCGCGCTGAGCAGCTTGTTCGCGAGCGCCAGCTCGGCGTCCCTTCCCGCGAGCACGGGCGGGCGAGCGCCGGCGCCGGGCTGGAACGGGTTCTCTCCTACCGCTGCTTCACCCATGTTCGGAGCCTACCGCACGATCCGGGCGTGCCGGTCGCGCCATCCGGGGCGGGAGCGGGTACGGAACTCACGTTGGTATGGCGCGGCGTGATCGGCACTGGTTTCGCGCTCCCGCGCGATGCCGACCAGAGGTCGGCGTTCCAAGCCGTTCCCGCGCTTTTTCGCGATCGGCGGGGTGTGGTGCTGGTTGGAAGTTGGCGGTCCCTTCGGTCGGCCGTTCGCGCCGGCGGTCAGGGACCGCCCGTCTCGCTGGCGGGGAGGGCGAGCAGGTAGTCGGCGAAGTTGGGAATGCCGATCTCCCAGCCGTTCGAGTCACTTCGCCAGAGCACGCCGAGGTCGGAGAGCGTGTCGAGCAACCAGGTCTCGTCACCGGATAACGACTGCTCGGTGGCGATCTCGTTCAGGAATGGACCCAGTTCGTCTTCGTCAATGCGCCCACCACGATCCCGAAGAAGGCGCGCCAGCGGAATGAGGACGCGTTCGATCTTGTGCTCCCGTGCCTCGTTGAACCGTCCGGCGAATAGCCAGGTGATTCGCCTGTGGGTGGCGGCGGTTCCCGCTCGTGCGTTTTCGAGCTTGATCTCGCGACCCCCGGCCCGTTCGGCGGCGCTCCACGCAGCGCGGCCGAGCAACTGGATGAAGTACGGATAGTCATGGGACTCCCGCGCCAGATGGGCGGCGGCGTCATGACGCATCGGGAGTCCGGCGCTGCGGGCTGGCTCCGTCAACGCCCGCCGCGTTTCGGGGCGCTCCAGCCTGCCGATGCGTACGTGCCGCAACGCGTGCTCGGTGAAGGTGCTGGCGTCCTGTAGTCGGCGCGGCGCATCGGGGGTCCCCGCGACGAGCCACAGAAACGGCAACCGGCGCTCGATGGCCGCCTGGATCGCGTCGAAGAAGAGACGGCCAGCGGTCGGCCGAACGGCGTAAGCCTCGTCGAGGAGGATCACCAGAGGGGTGTCTTCCGCGCGGACCCAACTTGCGAGCAGGGCTGTCGCGTCCGCGCTCGTCGCGCTTTCATCACGCGTCCGGCTGATGTGGGCCTTTTCCAGCAGTTCCCGTCGAAGCGATTCCGGGTCCCCGAGCGCGGAAATTGAAAGGCTCTCGGCCCGCATCCCGCGGCTGCGGGCTTCGTCGGCGATCCGGTATAGGAGGCATGTCTTGCCGTTGCCGCGGGGGCCGACCAACAAGAAGCCGTAAGAAGGTGGGTTGCCGGCCTCAAGTGAATCCAGTGGAGCGCTGGCGAGGGAGAGTTCCGCGTCCCGCCCGGCGAGAAGCGGTGGGCGGGCGCCGGCGCCGGGCTGGAACGGGTTCTCGCGCCGCGACGCCTGACCCATAGCCGGAGCCTGCCGCACGATTCCGGCGTCGGCGTGGGGCTGCGTCCGCGTCGCCGCGCTCGGCGCGGCGATGCTGAACGGATGTCGGCGGTCCCGTTCCGCTGCCGCCGGCGCGGGTGTCAGTGGGTGCCCGCGTCGGTCGCGTCACCTTGGACGTCTGCGCGTACGCGCTCAAGCAGCGGTTCGACCAGCGCAATCATCGCCTGGCGGTCGATAGGTGGGGCTTCCGGCCCGACCCCCTCATACCGAAAGGTTACGGCGTAGGGCGTGAATTCGGCGAGCTGTTCGAAGGGTTCCGTAGCCACGGAAAGGGCTTCGAGGCGCCTCAGCAGGGTGTCGATGCTGTGCGTCAGCGGATACTGCTCATCCAGCGTTGCGATCCAACCTTTCAGCGCCTTCTCGACGGCCTGTTGGAGGTGAAACCCGAACGACTCCTCGGGCGCTTCGTGGTTCATGCTGCGGAGGGTCAACAGATCGCGCTCCGCCGCCCGAAGCATGGCGTCGGCGCACTTACGGTCGCTCATAGACAACCTTGCCTTCGCGGAGCGCTCGCGCCAGGACATGGTTCAGCGAGTCACGCCAGTACTCCACATCCTCTCGCGAGTACACGAGGATGTCGGCCGGAACGGTAAAATCGGCCAGGGCTCTGTAGAGCCGCGCCATCTCCTTCACGCGGTCGCGTCCCGGACCGAAGGGTTCCGCTTCCACCACAATCAGGTCCACGTCGGAGTTGTCCCGCGCGTCGCCGCGGCCGCGGGAGCCGAAGAGGATGACCTGTTCGGGGTCAGCCTCCCTTACGAGGGCCTCGACCATCGCAACGATCAGGGCGTCGGTCACGGGGCCGGTCCGAGGCGGAAACGGGTTCGCTCGTTCCGCCGCTCGACCCATGGCCGGAGCCTACCGCAGGATTTCGCCGGTGACTCGCAGGGCGATGGCGCACCGCCCGCGCGTTGGCCCGGTGATCTCGCCCGTGGACTGCGCAGCGGGGGCACCGTGAGTTCTCGCCCATTGCTCGTATTCGTGACCCCCACAGTGGACTCAGTGCCCGTCTGCACCGCGGTCGCGGAACAGGTCCGGAATGTGACGAATCGGTAGCGCGGTGATCTTCTCGCCCAGCCGGTAGCGCTCGCTTCCCGGATAGATCACCCACAGGTGTTCGAGTCCCGGATCCGCGATGGCGGTGTGCATTGACCGTCTCGTGCCCGGGGCGTCCGCGTACTTGACCTCGAAGCCATATCGCTTCCCGCCGTGGGTGATCAACAGGTCGAGCTCGACCCCTCCCCGGGTTCCCCAGAAGTACGCGTTCCGAGTCCCCAGGCAGGACAGCACCTGCTCGATGGCAAAGCCCTCGAAAGACGCCCCCACCTTGATGTGTCCAGTGAGGGCCTCAGCGGAGGGGACCTCGAGCAGTGTCTGCAACAGCCCGCTGTCCCGCAGGTAGATCTTCGGCGCCTTGATCTGTCGTTTCTTCAGGTTCTCGATCCAGGGCGGGAGCACCCGTACCATGTACGCGCCACTCAGGATGTCGAGATAACGGCTCGCAGTCGGCCGATTGGAACCGAGCGAGCGAGCGAATTCTGCCGCGTTTCACATCTGCCCGTGGTAGTGGGCGATCATGGTCCAGAAGCGACGGAGTGTCTCCGCCGGGACAGTGATCCCAAGCTGCGGAACGTCGCGGTCAAGGAAGCTCGTCACGAAGTCGTCCCGCCAGACCGCCGAGAGTTCTTCGTCGGTTGCGAGGTATCTGCGCGGAAAACCGCCACGCTCCCAAAGCAGCCGCCATGCCCGCGGATCGCCCGCCACCGGGCTGCCGCCCACCTCGCACAGGTCGAATCCGGAGAGGTTCACGAAGCCAAGCCGTCCGGCCAGAGTGCGGCGCTGTCGAGAAGGAGGAACCGGGTTTCCGAATCGGGGCGGTCCACAAGGACGCGCAGTGCTTCGAACACGGCGGGTTCCCGTTGGACCTCGTTAATCACGACAAACCCGGTGCGCCTGCCGATTTCCTCTTCGGGTGAGGCCAGCTTCGCGCGCTTCACGCGGGTCGGCGGGACGCCGGTTGCGCCCGCCTCTGGCGGACGATGCCGACCTGAAGGTCGGCGGTCCCGTCCGGGCGCGCCATCCGGCTCAGCCGTACTCGCCAGCGGTCAGCAGCCGTCCGTTTCCGTGGTGTGTATGGTGAGCACATATACGGTCAAGCTCGGGATGCCCAATTTCCAGCCAGCCGGAGGAGTTTCCCATGTCAGTCCAGATCCGTGAGTGTGTCGGCCACTCGGATCCACGCATTGCACTTGCGAGCGCACAGGCGCCTTTCCGGCTTCCGGCACTTGGGCCCGTGGTATAACGAGGACGGCGCTCCTCGGGTCGTCGCACTGATCGAAGTGGCGGGCTCCGGGCCTCATGTCGAGGTCAGGACCGACAGAGCGCCCGCCGGATCGCGCGAAGCGAGTGCCGGATCCGGCGCCACCAACCTGAACTGACGCGCGTGAACGTGAACGCGCCGCAAGGGGGATCGTCCATGGGACACAGCGAAAACAACAACCAGGACCGCGGTCTCGCTAGCGAGTGCGCCGCGCTTGAGGGCCTCTTCTCCTCCGCCGTGATTCGCGGAATCGGGGGTTTGCTGTTTCTTGCGATGGCCGTAAGCGCACCACTGGTCCTGTCGGTCCTGCTGGCCGCGGTCTGGGCCGGGATGTCTGCGTCTGTCGCGCCGCTCGTCGGCGGCTTCGCGATTTCCCTCCTGGTTCTGTATGTGGGCGGTGCCGTCGTTTACTCGGTGGCTTCCGGGGATAGCTCCGAACATCGGCACCTGAGCGCAACCGACATGCCGGTACTCAAGCCGATTCCGATCCCGACAAGGAAGCGGTCGGCGCTCCTGCGCGTGTTGATCTGGATCTTCGCCGTCCGGCAATGGGAGGTCGGTGAGAACTGGAAGTACACGCATTCCGACGGGACAATGTTCGTCATTCCCAAGGGTTTTCGTTTCGACGGCGCGTCCGTGCCGCGCATCTGCTGGACTCTGCTGCATCCCGCCGGTTTGCTTCTGGTGAGCGGCCTCATCCACGACTATGCGTACAGGCACGCCATGTTGTGGCGCGTGGTTCCGGGCGCCGAGGACGAGGTGGAGGAATATGGAAATCTCACGAGAAGGGCGGCGGACTGCCTGTTCTGGCAGGTTGGCGAAGACGTCAATGGCGTGCGAACAGTCAATGGGCTGGCCTTTCTCGGCGTTTCGGTCGGGGCTCGCGGCGTCTGGCGTCAGCATCGCGAGGTAAATGCGCAACCGGCCGTTCCGCCGGGTTTCCGTAAGCGCGAAGCGGAGTAGCTGTCGTTCGACGCGGAAGAGGGTGGCCGCGCCGGCACCTATTGGGAGCGCGTCGCGCCCCGTTCGGCGCGATCAGCGAAGCACTCGTTCCGCCAGCCAGCCCAGGAACGCAACCATAAACGGCCCGAAGACGGAAAGACCCATTTCCAGCTTTTCGACCAGTGCGCTCCTGCCTGTCTCGTTCCGGAGCGGTTCCCCGCTGGCCGCCACCAGCCGGCGCAAATAGAGCAGCGCGAACAACTGGGGAACGCACGCGGATGCCGCGACGATCGTGAGAGCGATGCCCCAGAACACCGAGACGAAACTCGCGAAGTGCTCGTACTGCGGCCGTAGGTCTTCCGGCAATAGGGGTGCGTGTGCGTGAACGTGCAGTGTGACCAGCAGGACACTCCCGATGAGGACGACGCTCAGAGCCATCATGCCGTTCAGCACTTCTCGATGAGCGGGCTCCACGGCCCGGTGGGACGCCTTCCTGTCCGCGCCGAAGCGGACCAGTGCGCCCTTGGTCGTGAGCGACCCGTGAACGGCGCTCAAGATCGCGGCCACGACCCCGAAAAGGGAGGGGATTGAGACGAGAAGCACGCCACGCGCTCCGATAGTGGAAGTAACACTCGTGTGCTGCTCGTAGAGGTCCAGTGTTGGTTTCAGGGTGACGGCGCTGATACTGAGGACCTCGGGGAAAAGGAAATAGCAGCCGAAGAACAGGACAGAAGACGCGGCCAGGAGCCAAACGGGAATCCAGGAGAAGTCCGGGGCGCCGGGCGCCTGCCGTATGGAACGGACCCGCAGCGCGTAGTAGAGAATCGAGGCGATGCAGACGAGGGAATAAATGAGCGCGGCTCCGGACAAGAGGACGAACCGTGTCGCGAAGGCGCGCTGATCGTGAATCGGGCTCGCTTCGGGAACGATGGCGCGCACCAGCTCGTCGGTGAGCCAACCTTGGAAGAGGAGGACGAACAGCCCGACGAACACGGGAAGAGAGCACATCGAATACTCCCAGTTGCGGCCGAGAAACTGCCGGCGGTCGCCCATGTCGCGCGAAGGTTATGGGGGCGAGCGGTCCCGTTCAACACGGGTGCGGGAACGTCCGTTGGTGGTGCGGAGCGTCGTCGCCGGTTTGCGCTCCCGCGCGATGCCGGCCTGGAGGCCGGCGGTCCCTCTCGCTACAGCCTCGCGATGAAATCCTTCAGGATCTCGAGGAACTCGTCGAGGTGTTCAACGTGGGTGCGGAAGATGCCGATCGAGGGCCGGAGCCAGAAACGGTCGTTCAGGTAGGTGGCGGTGACGAAGATCCGGCCGTCTGCGTGGAGCGCCGCAATGAGCCGGCGGTTGAGTTCATCCACTTCCGCCTCGGTCCGCCCTTCCGGCCGGTAGCGGAAGCACATGGTCGAGAGTTCGGGTTCCGGCCCCACTTCGATGTCCTCCCAGCGCCCGAGTTCGTCCTGGAGATAGCGGGCAAGCCACCACTTCTCTTCGAGCGCGGCCGCGAAGGCCTCGGTTCCGTGTAGCAGCAGCGGCAGGAAGAGGCGCATCCCGCGGAAGTGCCGGGTGAGTTCGATCGACCGCTCCGAGGGCGACGCTTCCTCCTGCGGCTTGTCGACGAGATAGGGGGCCTGGAACCGGAACGTGTCGAGGTGCGCTGCATTCCGGACCACCACTGCGCCACTCCCGTAGGGAACGAACAGGCTCTTGTGCGGGTCCAGCACGACGGAATCCGATTTCTCGATACCGCGCAGGAGGTCCCGCCTTGCCGGAACCAGCACGTAGAACCCTCCATAGGCCGCGTCCACGTGGTGCCAGACGTCAGCGGCCTGCGCGATCTCGGATATTGCGTCCAGCGGATCCACCGCGCCGGTGTTTGTGGTGCCGGCGGTGCTGACTACGAGCCAGGGCAGCAACCCGTCGGCGCGATCCTTCCGGATTTGGGCGGCCAGGGACTCCGGCGCCATGCGGAAAGCGTCGTCCACCGCGACGATCCGGCAGGGCGCCTCTCCGACGCCGGCCAAGTGGACCGCCTTGCGGACCGAATAGTGCTCCTGGCTGGTCACGTAGACGCACGCCCGGGAGAAGTCCCGCGAGCGAAGCCCCTTGGCTTCCCGGGCCGCGATGATCCCGGTCAGCGCGGCGACGCTCCCGCCGGAGGTCAGCGTTCCCCCGGCTTCCTTCGGATAGCCCACGATCTCGGCGATCCATGCCACGAGCCGGTTTTCCACGCGGGCCGCCCCCGGCGAGGCCGGGAAATACCCGGAGAACGAGTTTCCGACGGCGGCCAGATAGTCGCCGAGCGCCGATACGTAGATCCCGCCGCCGGGGACGTAGCCCAGATCGCGCGGCGAGGCCGGGTTCAGGCCCTGCTGCTCGACCTCCCGCCGGACCAGATCAAGGAGTTCGGGGAATGGCCGGCCTTCCGGCCCGATCGGCATCTCGATGATTTCCCGCGATTCTCTCGGCGGAACCCAGGACGGGCCGGTGATCAGGCCCTCGAGGAACTCCTCGGAGTGGCGGATGGTTGCCTCGGTGAGCGTGCGCCGCTCTTGCGCATCCGGCTCGAGCGCACCGGAACGGCGCCGCAGGGCTTCGGCGCGCTCGCGGAACTCGCTCATCGGGCGTTGCCGCGTTCCGGCGCCGCCCCGCCGAGGGCTGCCCCCCCCCAGGTAGCCGGCCGCGCTGGCGGCGGTCAGCCCGATCGCGTTCGGAATCAGCACGCCGGTCGGAGCGAGCGCGGGCTCCAGAAACCAGTTCCACCCGAACGTCAGGTGAAGCACCCAGAGAACGACTCCGCCCAGCATGGCGGAAAGGGCGGCGGTCGGACCGCCCCCCTTCCAGAACAGACCCGCCGTCAACGGCACGAACAGCCCCACCAGGGTGAGTTCGTACGCGTCTTCGAGCAGTGAGTACGCACTGAGACCTTGGAACGCATAGAAGAGACTTGCCGCACCGACGAGGAGAACCGACAAGCGGCTCAGCCGCAGGAGTCCCACCCGGGGCAGGGGGTGGCGGAGCAGGTTCTGCGCCAGTACGGACGCGGCCGATATTAGCGCGCTGTCCACCGTGGAAAGGAGCGCCGAAACCACCAACAGGATGAGTCCCAGGGCTGCGAGGGGGCTGAAGAGAATCCGCCCGAGCGCGGCCAGCATGTCTCCCTCATGCCCGGACAGCAGGAGGCGGCTGGCCAGTCCCAGCACCACCGGGATCGCGCCGAGGCCGAGGTAGAGACTGCCGGCGATGAGGCAGGCACGCCGGGCCACCCGTTCCGAGCGGGAGGAGAACACCCGCTGCATGACGTCCTGTCCGGGGATGTTCCCGAGGGCGCCGGCGACCAGGAGCCCGGACCAGGCGAGCATCGCGGTCATCTCGCCGGGTACGACGGCGAGCAGGTCCGGAGGCGTGTCGCGTCCGAGCCGGGCAAGCCCTCCCAGGACCGATCCGGCGCCCAATTCGGCCAGGGCGGAAACTCCGAGGGCGAGAAGCGCGACGCCCACGATGACCCCCTGCACCGCGTCGGTGAGGGTCACCGACCACATCCCTCCGATCAGTGTGTAGCCGACGGCAACGGCGGCGACCAACAGGAGACCCGCATGGAGGGGGATACCGAAGAGCTCACCGAGGAGCGCGGCCAACACCGAGAACTGGGCTGCGATCCAACCGAAAAAGCTCGGAACCATGATGGCGGCCGAAGCGATCTCCGCGCTCCGGCCGAAACGGCCGGCGAAGAAATCGCCGAGCGTCAGGAGCCTTTGCCGGCGGAGCGGGACCGCGTAGAACAGGCCGACCAGCAGCAGGCAGATTCCGGGACCGATGGGCTCCAGGGCAGCCGCCGACAACCCGACGGACCGGACTTCTTCGGCGGAAGCGAGGAGGGTGCCGGCCCCGAACCAGGTGGCCAGCAGGCTCACCGAGGCGAGCGGTGTCCCCAGGCGCCGGCCCGCGACCAGGTAGTCGGAGAAGTTGTGGACGCGGCGGCTTGCTACCCAGGCCAGCCCGAACAGCAGTGCCGTGTATAGAAGAAGGATCGCGGCGGAAAGACTCGTCGACAAGGACGGGTTTTCAGTCGGGCCGGTGCAGTTTTTCGACGGCGCGCACCCGCTCGGAAGGATCGCGCCCACCCCATAGCCCGCCTGCCAGCATCGCCAGCAGGCTGACGGGAAGCGCCACCAGAATCGGCCCGATGCCGATTCCGAATTGCGGACCGGCAAGCAGCACGAACGAATAGACGGCGGCCCCGGACACGAGCGCGGTAACGCCGCCCACCAGATTCGCCCGCCGCCACCAGAGGCCGAAGACCACCGGCACGAAGAGCCCCGCAGAGAGCAGGCCAACGCCGGCGGTATAGAACTGGGTGAGCAGTTCCGGCGGGGACCACGCCCAGTAGAGCGCGGCGGCGCCGACCAGCCAGGTCGCCCCGAGGCGGGCGGCGGCCTGCGCCCGTTTGCTCTTCCGGGAAAGGTAGCCGCCCAGCAAGTCGTGGGCGACCGCAGAACTCACCGCCAGCAGGAAGGCATCGGTGGTGGACATCACCGCGGCCAGCACCGCCGCCACCGCGAGCCCGCGCAGCACCGGCGGGAAGTGATCGCCCACGATGCGCAGGAACACCTGATCCGGGTCGGTCAGGCCCGGGAATTCGAGGATCCCGACCGGTGCGATCAGCAGGATTGCCGCGAGGATCATCACGCCGTACATGACCGTCGCCAGGTTCAGCGAGACCCGGGCGCTCCGCGGATTCCGGGCGGTGGCCACCCGCATCACGATGTGGGGGATTACCGGAATCGCCGAGGCCCAGATCACGAAATAACTCAGGTAGCCGGATCCCCCCGAGGGGAGTTGTCCGAAGGCGGGGGAGGCTGCCGTCGCGGCCTGGAGCGAAGCGAACGGCGACCCTGCGGAGATTGCGAGGATGACGGCGGTGGCTCCCATCAACAAGAACAGGAGCGCGCCCTGCATCACGTCGGTGACCGTCACCGCCACCATGCCCCCGAAAGATACGTAGAGGACGAACACCAGCGTGGCCACGGTGATCGCCGTTCCATAGTCCACTCCGAGGAGGGCCTCGGCGGTGATCCCGGCGGCCTTCATCTGGGCCACCATGTAAACGGTCAGCGACACCACGATGATCGTCGGCACCAGCGCGCGGACCAGCCCGTGCGGGTAGCGGAAGACCATGAAGTCGGTGATCGTGAACTTGGCCAGCCGGCGGAGCGGAGCGGCGACCAGAATGGTGGCGAGCGGAAACCCGACCACCGCTCCCGCGAAGAGCGCAAGCGTGGCGGGAATGCCGTCCCGGTAGGCGAGGCCCAGCACTCCGACCAGGGAGCCGCCGCTGGCCAGGGTGGCCATGATCGCGAGCGCGTTGACTCCGGTCCCGACCCGACGCCCGGCCACCCAGTACTCGTCCGCCGAGCCGAGCACCCGGCGGGTGGCCAACGCCCCGACCACCACGCATACCAACAGGTAGACGAGGACGAGCCAGCGTTCGATCATGGATCCGGGGGCGAGTCAGCCGGGCGGCGGCTTCGCTGGTCGCTTCTCGTCCTGGATTCGCCCAGGAGCAGCAGCAACAAAATCGCCGGCGATCCGAGCAGCAGGACCGCCATCAGCCAGCCGAAAGCGGCGACGCCCAGCACCGAGACTCTTCCGAACACCGGCAGGAACGCCAGGACCGAAAAGGCGACCAGCACAAAGAGCGCGATGCGCTCCGGGCGCCGCATCGGGAAGAAGGAATTCATGCCGGTCGGTGGGGGCGAAGTGTAGGGGCTCAGCCCGACTATGATCCGGCCCCGTCGTCCCGTTGCGAGTCATCACCTGGAATCTGAATTCGATCCGGACGCGTCGGGCCCGTCTGCTCCGGTTGCTCGAACGGCATCAGCCCGACACTCTGTGTCTCCAGGAACTCCGCGCCCCGGCGGAGACCTTCCCGTGGCTGGACATCCAGGCGGCCGGATACCGCGCCGTAGTGCACGCCCAGGCGGCGAGAAACGGCGTGGCCATCCTGACCCGCGAGTCCCCAGAGGTGCTAGAGAGGGGTCTGCCTCCGTGTCGGGCAAGTGGTGAGGCGCGGCTGCTGGACGTCCGCGTGGCGGGATGCCGGGTGGTGACGGCCTACGTGCCGAACGGGAAGGCGGTGACCCGCGTCGACGACTGGCGCTACAAGCTGGAGTGGCTCGGAGCGCTCCGCGACCATCTCGAAGCCACCGCGGACCCTCGAGAGCCGCTGATTCTCTGCGGGGACTTCAACGTAGCCCCGAAGGACCGGGACGCGGCGGTGGCGGATCCGGGAGGGGTGCTCTGCCATCCGGACGCCCGCGCGGCGCTCGCGGGCGTCATGGCGTGGGGACTGACGGATGCCTATCGCAAGGTCTACGCGGAGGGGGAGGAACCGGAAAAGGGTCTGTATACCTGGTGGGACTACACCCGCCTGGCCTTCGCCAGGAACGTAGGCGCCCGGATCGACCACATCTATCTGACCGCACCGCTCGTCGGTCGCATCGAGTCCGTGCGGGTGGACCGGGACGAGCGGCGTCAGCGCAAGGGGGAGGACATTCCCTCCGACCACGCGCCGGTGCTCTGCGACCTCGACTGATCGCCGCGCCCGGGAGTCGTGTGGCCGGCCGGGTTCGCGCGGTCGCTAGCCCGGATTTCTCATACTCACGGTCGCAGGAAGGGCTCAACTCGCCGGGGCACGACGGCGGGGACGGCTTGGAACGCCGGCCTCCGGCCGGCACAGCCCGCCGCAGGCGGGCGGCGGGAAGGACTCCCCGTTCCGAGGTGGCGCCGTCCCGGCGGGAATCTCAGCGTTCGGCGGGCTGCGTACATGGGAGTGGCAGACACCGTTTGTCGCACGTGCCTGCGTTCCGTGAAGGCGGACGGCAAGGAACGGCCCGCGACCTTGGGGGTCGTTCAATCGAGTCCCACCGGCAAGAACCCGCATGATCGGGTCCTCCGCACAGCCCGCCAGGAAGGAAATGGGCGGCACTTACGCTGGCCTGGCGCCGCGTCATCCTCCCTGGTTTCGCGCTCCCGCGCGTGCCGGCCGGAGGCCGGCCCAGTGCTCCCGGTGGGGGCTCCAGGCCGTCCCTGCCATTGCGCCTTCGGCTATACGCCATCTGATCTGTTGGGGGGGACGTGCCGAGACGGGAGCCATCCCGGCGATTGGGGTCTTCGCCGCCGCGGCCCTGCGGGCCGCTGTGCCGGCCGGAAGCCGGCCCAGTTCTCCCGGTGGGGGCTCCAAGCCGTCCCCGCCATGGCGCCATCGGCTCTACGCGCTCTCGGGCTCATCCGCGCTGTCGGCGTCCGGTCGCGGCTGCTTTTCACGGCAACCGGTGGGAGGTCGGTGTCCCTTATCCGACACCCCGTCACGGCGATCAGTGCCCGCGCGTCACGCGTAACCGGCATCCCCGTCACCAGGTTGCGCCTCTTGGGGTGCGCTGCAGGCCGTGAGTATGAGAAATCCGGGCTAGGTCTGGGCTAGGAGCCTGCCCCGCAGGAATTTGGAGGAGGGGGGCGAGATGGGTTCGTGAACGGTCTCGAGTTGGGGATCGGGAGTGATTTCGGGGACCGGGACGGATGGGGAGTGTTCCCGATGGCGCGGGCCGACGGTTTTTGCGGTCTCGGGTGGTGATCGGCGGTCTTGGGGTGTTCCATCAGGTGGTTTTCAACGCTCCGATCCGTTTGATGTTCAGCGCCAGGCACACCAGGTTCCACTCGGCCTGCACGTTCGCCAGGCTGCGGAGACTGAAGCGACGAAAGCCCAGCACCTCCTTGATCCAGCCGTTCGGCGCCTCCGAAAGCCACTTGCGTCTCGCATAGCGGGCCCGGCCCGCCTCCGTCGCCAGCTTCTTCCGCATCCGATCCGTCGCGGGCCGGGTCTTCGGGTCCACCGCCGCCTGCTTCTTCCCTTCCCGACCCAGCGCCACATGCCCCGCAATGCCCCGCTCTTCCAACGCCCGCAGATCCGCCTCGTTGCAATACCCCGCATCCGCCAGAACCTCCTCCGGCTTCTCCCCCAAGTGCTCCTCCACCGCCTCCAGGCGTGCGATCAGTTCCCCCTGGTCACTCGCGCACGCGCTCACCGACGCATCCACCACGATCTGGTGCGCGTCATCTACCACCGTCTGCGCGTTGTAGCTCTGCTGGAACCCCTCCGTACTCGTCTTCATGATCCGACTCTCCGGGTCCGTGAAGTTGCTCTGCGCCTTCGGCTCCGGCTCCCCATACTCCCGCTTGTAGGGTCTCCCGCCTTTCGCCGGGCGATCCTGCCCCGGCTCCCGGCCCCGCTCGTCGTCCGCCTGCCGCTGCGCCGCCTCCAACCGCTCCTTCGCCGCCTCGATCGCCGCCAGCCGATCCTCCCGCCGACGCAACTCCGCCGGCAACTCGTCCCCCCGCACCTCCTTCCCCAAGCGCCGATCCTCTTCCTCATCCGCCCGCGCCGCCGCCGTCGTCAAGCCCTCGATCTCCTCCCGTAGCCGCGCCTCCTCCCCAACCAGCCGGTCATAACTCATCGCCTTCCGCTTGCTCGCGTTCGCCCGCACCTTCGTCCCGTCGATCGAAAGCGTCCCGAAACGGACCAGCCCCATCTCGCGCGCCAGCCGTACCACCTTCACGAACAACCCCTGGAAGCGCCGCAGATGTTGCCGCCGAAACTCGCAGATCGTCCGATGGTTGGGAAAGTTCCCCGCCCCAAGCATCCGAAACGCAACGTCCTCCTCCAGCTTCCGCGCCAGCTTCCGGGAAGAAAACACCCCCGTCGCATACCCGTAGATCAACACCTTCACCATCATCGTCGGCGAATACGGCGCGTTCCGACGACCGTCCCCCGCATACCGAGCGTAAAACGCCGAAAGGTCCAGCTTGGCCACCACGTCGCTCACCTGGTGCGCCAGGTGCCCCTCCGGAACCCAGTCGTTCAGCTTCACCGGCATCAGCAGGATCTGATCCGGCTGATACGCCCGAAATCTCGTCGGCATGCCATGCTCCCCACGCGCGGCCCCTCACAACAGAACCGCTGATAACGGCACACTATATCAAAGACTTACACCAAAATCACCCCCCAATCCGATCAACAACCCACCACCCCTACCGCCAAGCCCGATCTGACCGCGAACAGCTTTCTGCGGCGCAGACTCCTAGGTCAGCTTGAGCCCCGGAATGTCCTGGAAGTCCTCCGGATTCAACGTCCAGAGCGCGCCGTCCTCGACGATCGCGCACGCCGCCACCGCAAGATCCATCTCGCGGCCGCGCGCCCGGGGCACCTGACCGTAGAGATCGGCTGCCGTACCTGCCGCTTCGACATCGAACGGTACCGCGGCGCCTCGCGGTAGCACCGCCTCCTGGTGGCGCAACTCGCCCACGGTCCGGGGACCGCGCAGCCATTCGTAGAGCACCGGCGCAGACAGCTTCAGGCGATGTCCCTCCCTGACGAATTCCGCGAGGCGTGGGAGCGACCGCCGGTGGCCGGCCAGCGCGTCAACGAGCGCCGAGGTGTCCAGATGGACGATCATGGCTCTCGCCGCCAGCCCCGGCGCCGTGCCGCGCGGATTTCCCGAAGTTCTGCGTCAACCTCCTCGGGAGAACGGCTCGGAGGAGCCTCGCTTAGCCGCTCCAGAACCTCGAGCATTCGCAACCGCTCCGCTTCGCTCAGCCGATCCTTCCGGGTGGCATAGTCGGCGACGGCCTCCCGTACGAACTGGCTCTGGGGAATTTCGAGCCGGCCCGCGCCCGCCCGAATCCGGCGCACGGTGGCGTCATCCAGGGAGTAGGTGACTTTGACCATACTCGAACCATACTACCATACTCCAGGAACGCCTACGATCTGCTGCTTCGATCCGGGGTGCGGAAAAGGACGAAAAAGCTGTGTTCCATGGGCGGATCTCACGCATTGTCACGGTCACGGAGAAGCCTTCGCCGGACACCCCGGAGCGGGTTCCCTCTGCTTGCAACGGGGTTGGCTCGCCACTATCCTTCATCAATTGGCCCGGAGCGTCTTGGGGGGCGGAAAAACCACCCCGTCGCGACCGGAAAAACATCCCATGCGCCACCTTCCTCTCGTCGCCGCGTGGTCCCTGAGCGCGGGCGCGCTCTTGTTCTCGCCGGCTGCGAATGCCGGGGAAAGACCGGGCGCCGAGCCGGGGCCTCCCACCATCGCGCCGGGGGCCCCCGCGATCAGTTTGATCCGAAGCTGGACTCCGGAGGGTTCCCTCCCGGCTTCCGCCTCCGTGAACGCGGAGACGGCCGCCGCGCACAACGGGATGCTGCGGACCTACTGCATGGTCTGCCACAACGACCGGATGAAGACCGGGAACATGTCGCTCGCCGAATTCGATGCCGGCGATGCGGTCGCCGATCCCGCCCTTGCGGAGAAAATGGTCTCGAAGCTCCGGCTTGGCATGATGCCCCCGCCGGGCGCCCGGCGCCCCGCGGAGGACCTGCTCACCGAGGTTGCCGAGTCGCTCGAGACGCAGCTTGACCGCAGCGCGGAGGAGAACCCGAATCCCGGGCGTCGTTCGTTCCAGCGCCTGAACCGGGCGGAGTACACCGCGGCGATCCGCGACCTGCTCGACCTGCCGCTGGATGGCGCCAAGTACCTCCCGCAGGACACGATCAGCGCGAACTTCGACAACATCGCGGATGTCCAATTGCTGTCGGCGACGCTCATGGACTCCTACCTGCGGGCGGCGAGCGACATCAGCCATCTCGCGGTCGGAGATCCTGACGCGGTGGCCGCCGAGACCGGCTACCACGTATCCCGATGGGCTGCGCAGGTGGACCAGGTCGAGGGGGCTCCTTACGGAACCCGGGGCGGAATCGTCGTGGACCACGTGTTCCCGGCGGACGGCGAGTATCGGTTCCGGGTGGCCTTCCACCACGAGACCACCGGCGCCATCGTCGGGTCGGGGTCGAGTTCGCTTCACACGGTCGATGTCCCGGAGCAAGTGGAGATCTCGACCGACGGCGAACGGGTGGCCCTGCTCGACGTGGGCCGCTGGATGCACGTTTCCGATCCTGACGGTGTCAATCTGCGGTCCGAGCCGATCTTCGTGCGCGGCGGTCCGCGCAAGGTAGCCGCTGTCTTCCTGAAGCACTACGAGGGGCCGGTCCTCGACCTGATTTCCCCGCACGACTGGTCGCTCGCCAGCACCGCCACCTCCCGCACCTACGGCATCCACAACGTGCCCCATCTGCGGGATCTGATCATCACGGGGCCCTTTGAGGCGACCGGGGTTTCGGAAACGCCGAGCCGCAAGGCGATCTTCACCTGCCGGCCGCTTTCCGCGGAAGAGGCCGGTCCGTGCGCCGAGGAGATCCTCTCGCGCCTCGGCCGTCTCGCGTATCGGCGGAACCTGACCGAGCGCAACCTTGAGTCGCTGATGTCGCTTTATGACGCCGGGGCCGCGGACGTCGGTTTCGAGGAAGGGATCCGGATGGGGATCGAGGGAATGCTCGCGAGCCCCAACTTCGTGTTCCGGATCGAGGAACCGCTCGATCCGCGGGAGGCGGAGTTCGGCTATCGGCTGACCGACACCGACCTGGCGTCCCGCCTGTCGTTCTTCCTGTGGGGGACGATCCCTGACGAAGAGCTGCTTGATGCCGCCGAGGCGGGGCAGTTGTCGAATCCTCCGGTGTTCGAGACCCAGGTCCGGCGGATGCTGGCGGACCCGCGTTCGGAAGCGCTGGCGAAGCGGTTCGCGCATCAGTGGTTCCGGCTGCAGGACCTGAAAAAGATCAACCCGAACGTGCGGCTCTATCCGGACTTCTACCAGCAGTTGAAGTCGGCGATGGTGGAGGAGACGGAGCGGTTCTTCCATCACCTGGTGTCCGAGGACAAGAGCGTCTTCGACCTGTTCACCGCGGACTACACGTTCGTGAACGCGAACCTGGCAAAGCACTACGGAATGGTGGGGGTCGCCGGTCCGGAGCACCGTCTGGTGCGGTATCAGAATCCGAACCGGCGTGGGATCTTCGCCCACGGGAGCATGCTGACGCTGACGTCGCATCCGTATCGGACGTCGGCGGTGCTCCGTGGGAAGTGGGTGATGGAAGTGCTGCTCGGGAGTCCGCCGCCACCTCCGCCTCCGAACGTTCCGGACCTGGATGCCGGGGAGTCAGGCGAGACGGTCCGCAAACTCACCGCGCGCCAGGCCCTCGAGATCCACCGGGACAACCCGGCGTGCCGTTCGTGCCACCGGATGATGGATCCGATCGGACTGGCGCTCGAGCAGTTCGACGTGACGGGGCGGGTTCGGGTGAAGGACGCGGGCCAGCCGATCGACGCGTCGGGCGAGTTCTACGACGGGACTCCGATCCGTGACATCGGGGACCTGCGGGACGCGCTGCTGAAGCGTCCGCCGCCGCTGCTGCGGACATTCACGGAGAACCTGATGGCGTATGCGCTGGGTCGGCGGGTGGAGTATTACGACCAGCCGCGGATCCGGGAGATCGTTCGGAAAGCGGAGGCTTCGGACTACCGGATGTCTTCGTTCATCCTGGGGGTGGCGACGAGTCCGGCCTTCCAGATGAAGGGCGGGGTCGAAGCCGAGACGGAGACGACGCTCGCCGCGGAGCATGCCGCGGAGCATTAGGAAGCTCACCAGAGAATCAAACCGAGAAAACAAGAGAGAAAGTCAGTCTGACCACAAGGAGACAGCGATGAACTACCTGACCGGGAAAAGCCTTCCACGCCGCACGTTCCTGCGGGGAGCGGGGGCGACAGTCGCGTTGCCGTTCCTGGACGCGATGGTTCCGGCGAGTGTGATCGCCAAGCCGACGGCGGAGGATCCGACGCGGCTCGTGGCGGTCGAGATCGTTCACGGGGCGGCGGGCAGCAACAAGTACGGTCGCGAACAGCACCTGTGGTCTCCGGAGAAAGAAGGCACGGACTTCGATCTTTCGAAGGGCTCGTTGAACTCCCTGGAGTCGGTCCGGGACTACGTCACGATCGTGAGCGACTGCGACAATGAGCCTGCGGAAGCGGAGACCGCGCGGGAGATCGGCGGGGACCATTTCCGCTCGAGTTCGACGTTCCTGACCGCGTCCCATCCGAGGCAGACGGAAGGGTCGGATGTCCTTGCCGGAACCTCGATCGACCAGATCTACGCGAGGCGTTTCGGTCAGGACACGCCGATTCCCTCGATGCAGCTCTGCATCGAGACGGTCGATCAGGCAGGCGGCTGCGCCTATGGGTATGCATGCGTGTACACGGACACCATCAGTTGGGCGTCGCCGACCGAGCCGCTCCCGATGACGCGGGATCCCCGGATCGTCTTCGACCAGTTGTTCGGCGCGGGGGGCACCCCGGAGGGCCGGGTGGCCCGGCAGAAGGCGCGCCAGAGCGTCCTCGACTTCATCGGTGAGGAGGTCCAGAGCCTGAAGGGGGCGCTGGATCCGCAGGACGTGCGCCGGATGGACCGCTACCTGACGGATATCCGGGAGATGGAGCGGCGCATCGAGCGCATCGTGGAACGGAACACGAGCGGGGCGATGCGTGAGCTTCCCGACGCGCCGTCAGGGGTTCCGGACTCGTTCGACGAGCACGTGAGGATCATGTTCGACCTGCAGGCGCTGGCATTCCAGTCGGACATGACGCGGGTGTTCAGCTTCAAGCTGGGGCGGGACGCCTCGAGCCGGGTGTATCCGGACAGCGGCGAATCGACGGCGTTCCATCCGGCCTCGCACCACGGGAATGACGAGGAGCGGGTGGAGCTCCTGAGCCGGATCAACCGGTATCACGTGAGCCTGATTCCGTATTTCATGGAGAAGCTGCGGAGCATTCAGGAAGAGGACCGGACGCTGCTGGACAAGACGATGATCCTGTACGGGTCTCCGATGGGGGATCCGAACATCCACAACCACAAGCGCGTTCCGTTCTTCGTGGCGGGTGGCGCGAACGGTGCTTTGGAGCACAACCTGCACCTGCGCGCGGCTCCCGGGACCCCGCTGGCGAACGTGATGCTGACGCTGCTGCACAACCTGGGGATGGACGACCTGGAGAGTTTCGGAAACAGCACCGGGCCGTTCTCGCTGTCGCCGGCGGTGTAGTCGGAAGCGGCACCCACAGCAAGGACTTTGACCTAACAGAGAGGGACGGGGCATGAAGATCACAAAGCGATGGATCGGCCTGGTGGCGCTTTTGTGCGCGCTGGGAGTGCTGGTGGGAGCCGGGTATGCCGCCCGGCTGGCGCCGGTGCTGGATGCGGCGAAGCGTGGTGACCTGGAGGCGCTGAAGGCGCAACTCCGTTCGGGTGCCGACGTGAACGCGGCGCAGGGCGACGGGTTCACCGCGCTGCACTGGGCGGCGAAGACGGGGAACCGCGAGGTGGCGGAGGTGCTGATCGCGGCCGGTGCGGACATCCGGGCGACGACGCGTCTCGGAAGTCACATGCCGCTCCACGTGGCGGCGGCGGCCGGTCAGGCGGAAGTCGCCGAGGTTCTGCTGAAGGCCGGAGTTCCGGTAGCCGTTCCGACCGAAACCGGCGCCCGCGCGATCCACTTTGCCGCCGCTTCCGGCGATCCGGCGACGCTCACGGTGCTCGCTGACTACGGCGCCGATCTGGACGCCGTGGAGCCGCAGTGGGGCCAGACGCCGCTCATGTTCGCGGCCGCCATCGGCCGTACCGCCGCGGTCGAGACGCTGATGGAAGCGGGCGCCGACCCGTCTGTCACGGCCAAGGTTCTGGACGTGGCGGCGCGTGCCGAGCAGAACCTGATCGCCCGCCGCGCCCGGCAGGCGCGGATCGCCGGCGAGCGGGGCGGAGGCAGCGCGGGCGTGATCTACGACGAGCGGGAGCGGGACAAGCGGGCGAAGGAGGCCCAGCGCCGGGCTCGAGCGGCGGCAGCCAAGGCGGCCCGGGAGAAGGGCCGGACCGACGAAGCGCCGGCGACTGCGTCTACCGCCGGTTCCGGAAAGACCGGGTCCGCCGACCTCGCTGACCTGAAGAAGCCGGAGAAGGACGAACACGCCGAGGCCCATGGCCACCCCGAGGACGAATTGGCCAGGGCCAAAGCCATCGAAGAGGCCAGGAAGCGGAAAGCGGCCAGGCAGCGCGACCGGAACCGCCTGCAGCCGCTCCGCTACGCGGAGCTCGTCGGAACCCACGGCGGCCTGACCGCGTTGCTGCTGGCCTCCCGGGATGGATTCCTTGATGCCGCCGTCGCTTTGGCGGACGCCGGGGCCGACGTGAACCAGCGGGCGGAGGGACACCGCACCACGCCGCTGCTGATGGCGGCGATCAACGGCCACTACGACCTCGGAATGGCGCTGCTGGAACGGGGCGCGGACCCCAACCTGAAGAATGTCTCGGGCGGGGCGCCCCTCTACGGGGCGATCAATGCGCGCTGGATAGCCCAGCCGTTCCATCCCCAGCCCGCGGATCACCTCCGGCAGGAGACCTCGCACCTCGAGTTCATGGAAGCCCTCATCGCGGCGGGCGCCGACGTCAACGCCCGGCTCGAGCGAAAACAGTGGTACACGACCTACAACACGGACCAGCTCGGCGTGAACCGCGCCGGCGCGACGGCCTTCTGGCGCGCGGCCTACGCGCTCGACATGCCCGCCATGAAGATGCTGATCGCCCACGGCGCCGACTCGAACGTCCCGACCAAGAAGGTGCCCGAGCGGACGCTACGCCGCCTGACGGATCTGACGGCGGAGGAACCCGAGGAAGATCCTTCCGGGCTTCCCGAGGTTCCGTACGGGGGTCCGGGCGTTCATCCGATCCATGCCGCAGCGGGAGTCGGCTACGGTCTGGGACTCGCGGCAAACTCGCATCGCCACGCGCCCGACGCCTGGATGCCCTCGGTGAAATACCTGGTGGAAGAACTGGGCGCCGATCCGGCCGCCCGCGACCACAACGGCTACAGCGTCATCCATCACGCCGCTTCACGCGGTGACAACGAGATGATCCTCTACCTCATCTCGAAGGGCGCCGACCCGCTGGCGATCGCCCGGACCGGACAGACCACCTTGGATCTCGCAAACGGGCCGGCACAGCGGATCAACCCCTTCCCGGAGACCATCGCCCTCCTCGAAAGCTACGGGGCCAAGAACAACAACCGCTGCGTGGGTTGTTGAGGCGTGACCATGGGGATCTCTCGGGTTGAAGCACGGGGAGTCAGCCGCGGCTTTTCTCTGATTCCGCTGCTCCTCGCCGGCCTGCTGGCGGCCTCGGTGGCCGGAGCGGCGGTTTTGGACCAGGGAGACTCCGGCTCCGTCTCAGAGGCGCCGACGCTGACCACCCTGAGGTCGTGGGAACCGGGGGCGCCCAGCGAAGCCGCTCGGCCCGTCTCCCCCGAGAACGCGGCCGCCCACAACCGGATGCTGCGGACCTACTGCATGGTCTGCCACAACGACCGGATGAAGACCGGGAACATGACGCTCTCCGGTTTCGACGCCGGGAACGCACCCGAAAGCGCGCCGCTGGCGGAAAAGATGGTCTCGAAGCTGCGGCTCGGGATGATGCCCCCACCGGGCGCCCGGCGACCCGCCGAAGACCTGCTGGGCGAAGTCGCGGCGTCGCTCGAGGACCAGCTTGACACAAGTGCGGAGGAGGCGCCGAATCCGGGACGCCGTTCCTTCCAGCGGCTGAACCGGTCGGAGTACACCGCGGCCATCCGGGATCTGCTGGCGCTCGACGTGGACGCTGCCGAGTACCTGCCGCAGGACACGATCAGCGCGAATTTCGACAACATCGCAGACGTGCAGTTGCTCTCGGCGACGCTCATGGACTCGTATCTGCGGGCGGCGAGTGAGATCAGCCGGCTGGCGGTAGGGGACCCCGACGCCGTGCCGGCGGAGACGAGCTACTTCGTTTCCCGCTGGGCTTCGCAGCGGCGCCAGGTCGAGGGGGCGCCCTACGGCACCCGCGGCGGGATTGCGGCGGATCACACCTTTGCCGCGGACGGGAACTACGTCTTCCGCGTCTCGCTCCACCACGAGGTGTGCGGCCCCGTCGTCGGCACCGCGGTGGGGGCGCTGAACTCCGAGGAGAACCCCGAACAGCTCGAGATCTCGATTGACGGGGAGCGGGTGGCGCTGCTCTCGATCGATCCCTGGATGCACACCTCGGATCCCGATGGCGCCACGATGATCACGGAGCCGATCTTCGTCAAGGCCGGTCCCCGGAGGGTGGCTGCCGCGTTCCTGCGCCAGTTCGACGGCGCGACGCTGGATCTGATCTCGCCGCACGAGTGGTCGCTGGCGAGCACCAACATCGCGCTCACCTACGGGATCCACAGCCTTCCGCATCTGCGCGACATTCTGATTCGGGGACCGTTCGATACCACGGGGGTATCGGAGACGCCGAGCCGGCAAGCGATCTTCGGCTGCCGCCCGCTGTCGGCGGAAGAGGCCCGGCCCTGCGCCGAGGAGATCCTGTCGCGGTTGGGCCGGCTGGCCTATCGCCGGAGCATGGACGAGGAAGGCCTGGCGGCGCTGATGTTGCTCTACGACGCGGGCGCCGAGGCGGTCGGCTTCGAGGAAGGGATCCGGATGGGTGTCGAGGGCGTCCTCGCGAGTCCCAACTTCGTCTTCCGGATCGAGGAGCCGCTGGATCCGCGGGAGGCGGAGTTCGGGTACCGGCTGACGGATACCGACCTGGCGTCGCGCCTCTCGTTCTTTCTGTGGGGGACGATCCCGGACGCCGAGCTATTGGATCTGGCGGAGGCGAGACGGCTGTCGGAGCCTTCGGTCTTTGAGGATCAGGTCCTCCGGATGCTGGCGGATCCCCGCTCGGATGCGCTCGCGAAGCGGTTCGCCTATCAGTGGTTCCGGTTGCAGGATCTCAAAAAGATCAACCCGAACGTCCGGCTCTATCCGGACTTCCACCAGCAGTTGAAGACGGCGATGGTGGAGGAGACGGAGCGGTTCTTCCACCACCTGGTGTCCGAGGACGAGAGCGTCTTCGACCTGTTCGAGGCGGACTACACGTTCGTGAACGAGCGCTTGGCAAAGCACTACGGAATGGTGGGGGTTACGGGTCCGGAGCACCGGCTGGTGCAGTATCAGGATCCGAACCGGCGCGGGATCTTCGCCCACGGGAGCATGCTGACGCTGACGTCGCATCCGTATCGGACATCGGCGGTTCTTCGCGGGAAGTGGGTGATGGAGGTCTTGCTGGGGAGTCCGCCGCCTCCGCCCCCGCCGGACGTTCCGGACCTGGAAGCGACGGCGGCGGCCGAGAACGGTCGTGAGTTGACGGCTCGGGAGCGTCTGGAGATCCACCGGGACAACCCGGCGTGCCGTTCGTGCCACCGGATGATGGACCCGATCGGGCTGGCGCTCGAGCAGTTCGACGTGACGGGCCGGGTTCGGGTGAAGGACGCGGGTCAGCCGATCGACGCCTCGGGTGAGTTCTACGACGGAACTCCGATCCAGAACATCGGGGACCTGCGGGAGGCGCTCCTGAAACGTCCGACGCCGCTGCTGCGGACGTTCACGGAGAACCTGATGGCGTATGCGCTGGGGCGGCGGGTGGATTACTACGACCAGCCGCGGATCCGGGAGATCGTCCGGGAGGCGCAAGAATCCGACTACCGGATGTCGGCGTTCATTCTGGGGGTGGCGACGAGCCCGGCCTTCCAGATGAAGGGCGGGGTGCTCGAAGAGATCGAAACCACGGTCGCGGGCGAGCCCTGATCTCCTCCCCCCCCCGGGGGGCGAAGGGGCTGCGCCGGGTATGGGTGCTTTCCGGTTCCCGGCGTCCACTTGTCGAGCGTTCTCGACTGGACCGAATGCCCCTTGCGTCGGGCCGGTTGATTTCCTATCCTAGCCCGGTTATGGGAGTCCATCGATCCCGTACTTTGCGGGGGGAGTATCCCTGCAGCTGCGGGCGTCCAGCCGGTCCCACTCCGGGCTCGACCACCCAAGTCGCGCGACGACCCCGGGCTCTCTACACAGCCACTCCAGCCCCGCCGGACACCAAGACCGCGGGGCACCCTGACAGGAGAACACCATGAACTACCTGACCGGCAAGAGCCTCCCACGGCGCACGTTCCTTCGGGGAGCGGGAGCAACGGTTGCGTTGCCGTTCCTGGACGCGATGGTTCCGGCGAGCGTGATCGCGAAGCCGACCGCAGAGGATCCGACGCGGTTCGTGGCGATCGAGATCGTGCACGGCGCCGCGGGCAGCAACAAATACGGCCGATCGCAGCATCTGTGGACTCCGGAGAAAGAGGGCGCGGACTTCGATCTGTCGAAAGGCGCGCTCAGCTCCCTGGAGCCGGTTCGGGATTACGTCACGATCGTGAGCGATTGCGATGTGGAGCCCGCGGAGGCGCGCACGGCGCGTGAGATCGGCGGAGACCACTTCCGTTCGAGCGCGGCGTTCCTGACCCAGTCGTATCCCAAGCAGACCGAGAGTTCGGACGTGTACGCGGGGACGTCGCTGGACCAGATGTATGCGAAGCGTTTCGGTCAGGACACGCCGATTCCCTCGATGCAGCTCTGCATCGAGACGGTGGACCAGGCAGGCGGCTGCGCCTACGGGTATGCGTGCGTGTACACCGACACCATCAGTTGGGCGTCGCCGACCGAGCCGCTCCCGATGACGCGGGATCCCCGGATCGTTTTCGACCAGTTGTTCGGCGCGGGGGGCACCCCGGAGGGCCGGGTGGCCCGGCAGAAGGCGCGCCAGAGCGTCCTGGACTTCATCGGTTCGGAGGTCAGCCGGCTGAAGGGCGCGCTGGATGCTGAGGATGTGCGCCGGATGGACCGCTACATGACGGATATCCGGGAGATGGAGCGGCGGATCGAGCGCATCGTGGAACGGAACACCAGCGGAGAACTCCGTGAGCTTCCGGACGCACCGTCAGGGGTGCCGGATTCGTTCGACGAGCACGTGAAGATCATGTTCGACCTGCAGGCGCTGGCCTTCCAGTCGGACATGACGCGGGTGTTCAGCCTCAAGCTGGGCCGCGACGCGTCGAGCCGCGTATATCCGGAGAGTGGCGAAGCGATGGCGTTCCATTCCGCCTCGCACCATGGAAACGACCCCGAGCGGGTCGAGGTCCTGGGCCGGATCAACCGGTATCACGTGAGCCTGGTTCCGTATTTCATGGAGAGGCTGCGGAGCATCCAGGAAGAGGACCGGACGCTGCTGGACAAGACGATGATCCTGTATGGGTCTCCGATGGGGGATCCGAACATCCACAACCACAAGCGCGTTGCGTTCTTTGTGGCGGGCGGCGCGAACGGAGCGCTGGAGCACAACCTGCACCTGCGCGCGGAGCCTGGAACCCCGCTGGCGAACGTGATGCTGACGCTCGCGCACAAGTTGGGGATGGATGACCTGGAGAGCTTCGGGAATAGCACGGGTGCGTTCTCGCTGTCGCAGGCGGTGTAGTCGGGACCGGAATCCGCAACGAGCACTCTGACCAGAGGAGAAGGACGGGGCATGAAGATCGGAAAGCGGTGGATTGGCTTGGTGGCGCTGCTCGCAGTGCTGGGCGTGCTGGTGGGGGCCGGATATGCGGCGCTGCTGTCCCCGGTCCTCGATGCGGCGAAGCGCGGTGACGTCGAGTTGCTGAAGGCGGAGCTGCGTTCGGGCGCGGACGTGAACGCGGCGCAGGGCGACGGGTTTACCGCGCTGCACTGGGCGGCAAAGAGGGGGAATCGCGAGGTTGCGGAGGTGCTGATCGCCGCGGGCGCGGACATCCGGGCGACGACGCGTCTCGGGAGTCACATGCCGCTGCACGTAGCGGCGGCGGCCGGACAGGCGGGGGTTGCCGAAGCCCTCCTCAAAGCCGGCGCCCCCGCCGACGCCATGACCTCCACGGGAGCCCAGCCGCTTCATCTGGCCGCCGCGGCCGGCGACCCCGGGATGGTCGCATCGCTTCTCGCTCACGGAGCCCCCGTGGACGCCCGCGAGACCGCATGGGGCCTGACCCCCCTCATGTTCGCCGCCGTCCGGGACAGAGTCGGAGCTGTGCAGGCCCTGATGGAGGCCGGGGCTGACCCGTCGGTTACTGCCGATGTTCTGGACGTGGTCGAGCGTTCCCGACTGGACATGCAAGAGCGTCGCGAACGCCAGGCCCGTCTCGCCGAGAAGCGCGGCGGGACCGGAATCCTCTACGCGGAACGGCCGGAGAACCGCGGCGCGGGCGCCGGAGGACCCGACAAGTCCTCAGGAACTGGTGGTGCTGGTGCTGCAGGCCTCCCGCCCGACCCCCTCAACCCCGATCCGGACGAAGACCGGGATCCGAACGAGCCGAAGCCAATCACCTATGAGGAGCGCGTCGGCACGCACGGTGGGTTGACCGCGCTGTTGCTCACGGCTCGGGAAGGCCAGATTGCGAGTGCGCTCGCCTTGCTGGACGCCGGCGCCGACCTGAACCAGCGCGCCGAGGGAAGCGGGACGACTCCGCTCCTGATGGCGACCATCAACGGTCATTTCGATCTCGCCATGAAACTTCTTGACCGCGGCGCGGACCCGACGATGGCGGATTCGCAGAATGCGACCCCGCTCTACGGGACGATCAACACGCAGTGGATCCCGAAGGCGCGCCACCCCCAGCCCGCCGACTACCTGCAGCAGGAGACCTCGCACCTCGAACTCATGCAGGCGCTCATCGACGCTGGCGCCGACGTGAACGCGCGCATCGACAATTCGCTCTGGTACACCGTGTACAACGTGGATCAGCTCGGGGTGGATCGTAGCGGGGCGACGGCCTTCTGGCGCGCCGCCTACTCGCTCGACGTTCCGGCCATGAAGTTGTTGGTGGCGAACGGCGCCGACCCGCACATCCCGACGGTCAAGGTGCCGGAGCGCCGGCGCCTCCCGATGCTCATCGAAGAGGGGGATCCGGATCCCTCGGGCTTGCCTCCGGCCGAGTACGGCGGTCCGGCCGTGTATCCGATCCACGCGGCGTCCGGGGTGGGTTATGGCCTTGGACTCGCGGCGAACTCGCACCGGCATGCGCCCGACGCCTGGCATTCGGCGGTCCAGTACCTCGTAGAGGAATGTGGCGCGGATACGACCGTTCGCGATCACAACGGATACGCCACGATCCACCACGCGGCGTCGCGCGGGGACACCGAGTTGGTGCAATACCTGATCGACCACGGCGCCGACCCGCTGGCGGTCGCCCGGACCGGCCAGACGACGATTGACCTCGCGAATGGGCCGGTGCAGCGCATCAATCCCTTCCCGGAGACGATCGCGCTCCTCGCCGGCTACGGCGCCCAGAACAACAACGCCTGCGTCGGCTGTTAACGGCCTGTGGTGAAAGTGACGTGAGCACCGAGAACGGGGAGGCGCACGGCTGAGAAGGCGCGTGAGGGAGGAATACCGAGTGTATTCCGACCGAAACGCAACGATGAGCGCCGCAAAGCGGCGCGGTTCAGCCGGGATGCATCACCGTTCGAATGCCGCGTGACTTTTGCCACCGGCCGTTCACATCCCGCCGCCGGCCCGTCATCCGGCCACCGGGATTCGTGTGGCCGCACTACCCTCTTTTCTGGAGTTCGTTACGCCATGTTCCTGACTGATCCATCCACGCGCCGCCCGTGGCGGCTTGCCCTTGCGGCGATCTGCCTTTCGCTCGTCGCATTTCCGGTGCTAGCCCAGGATCCAGACTGGGATGCCGTCTCGATCACCAGCGAGGACCTGGGCGGCGGCATCCACGTCCTCTTCGGGCAGGGGGGCAACATCGGGCTGTCCACCGGTGCCGACGGTGCGCTGCTGGTGGACGATCAGTACGCGCCGCTCACCGACAAGATCCTCGCTGCAGTGCGCTCGATCACCACGGACCCGGTGCGCTTCGTGGTGAATACGCACTGGCACGGTGACCACACCGGCGGGAACGAGAACCTCGGGAAGGCCGGCAGTCTCATCGTGGCCCACGAGAATGTTCGGAAGCGAATGAATCCGGCGGAGTTTGCCGACCTGGTCGGCCGCAGCGACCAGGCAGCCCCCGAAGCCTTGCCGGTCGTGACCTTCGAGCACGGCGTCAACCTGCACTGGAACGGCCTCGCCATCGAAGCCCGGCACCAGCCCCACGCCCACACCGACGGAGATTCAGCGATCTTCTTCCGGGGCGCGAACGTAGTCCACATGGGCGATCTCTTCTTCAACGGTGCCTTCCCGTTCATTGACGTGGACTCGGGCGGCGGGATTGACGGGCTGATAGCGGCAGCGGAGGCGGTCGCGGAGGCCACCGACGACGAGACAACGATCATTCCGGGTCACGGCCCGGTCACCGACCGCGCCACGCTCGTCAAGTACGGGGAAGCGCTCGGCATGGCCCGCGAGCGGATCAGCGAGCGTGTCCAGGCCGGGGATAGCGAAGAAGACGTCGCCGCCGACTACGCGGCCCTCGTCACCGGGATCGGCACCGATATCGGCTGGTCTCCGGACGCTGCCGGGTTCGTGAACGCCGAGCGCTTCGTCCGCTTGGTCCACCGCAGCCTTTCGTCCCAGTAAGGGAGCGCCGGTGTTCACACCGGCACCGCTCGCCGAAGGCGGGCGAGAGCGCGTACGGCCGATCGCGACAAAGCGCGAGGACGGCTTGGACCGCCACCGGGAGAACTGGCCGCCGGCCTCCGGCCGGCATCACCGCCGCCGGCGGTGATGCCGCGAAGTGTTCCGCTAGCGGGTGGCCGGAGGTTCGCCCCTCTTCCGGTTCGCCCTGATGGCGTCACGCATTTCAGCGAGGAGTCTGTGATCTGCCGGCTCGTGGCGCGCCGCGCGGAGTTCTTCCACGAATGCGGGGCTCCACTCGGCGTCGCTGCGGATGGACCGTTCGAGGGTTCGAATGATGTAACTGGTGCGAGTGACCCTCAGATCTTTGGCGCGCCGGTCCACCGCAGCCCATAGTTCTGCCGGCAGATGGACCTTGACGGAAATCATCGGCGAAGTCATCGCATACCGAGTTTATGGCCGCGGCGGAGCAGGTCCAGGCTCTCCGCGAGGCGTCGCGTGCGGGTCTCCTCCCGTTTGGCCATGCCGATCCAGACTTCGTACCGGCGCTGTTCCGAGGGGGAAAGGGTCGCCCAGCCAGCGTGAGCCATGGGGTCGCTCTCGAGAGCGTCCAGTAGCTCCCGCGGAGCGTCGACGGGCGCCGAGGACGTGGGTTTCTCCCACGCCCCGGAGCGAATAGAAGCCGCGACTGCTTCCTCGCCGGCAGGATGCATGAGGCGCTGGGACCTCATTCTTTCCAGCCGCACGCGATTGGACTCCGACCACCTGCTGTCCGGTTTCCGCGGCGTAAAGCGGTGGGCGTAGCGCTCGTCGTCAACGCGCCGCTTCAAACCGTCGATCCAGCCGAAGCAGATGGCTTGCTCCACGGATTGCTCATAGGTGAGGGTCGGTCGGCCGGGACGCTGGGCGGTCTTCTTGTAGAAGACGACCCAGACTTCCCGGGTTGCCGCGTGGTTGGCGGCCAGCCAGCGCCGCCAGTGGTGCTGGTTGCGGGGGGTGATCTTTCTGCCGGGGAGGCCGAACGGGCCGTTCACGCGCGCGTCAGTTCCTCACCACAGCGGCGCGGATATCCATTCGCATCCGCACCTTGCGGAGGGTGGCAACGGGAGGTTCGCGGCCCTGGGGGCCGCGGTGCCGGTGTGAACACCGGCGTTCCCCGCTACCCCCGGACCTGGCGGCCGTTTTCGTCCACGAGGTTGTAGCGGCGGGCGTCCTCGCGCCACTTCCCGGACTGGATGAGGGCCTGGTAGGTATCGCCCGCAAGGGCACGGTCCGCATAGCCCGGCCAGGTGGCGCCGTCGTGGATGTCCTGGAGGCCCTGGCGCATCGCCCCGAGGGCGAGACGGAGCATCTGGCCGGAGTAGAGGACCAGAGGAACGCGGTTCTCCCGGAGGGTGGACATGGGGGTGTCGTGGACACTTGCGATCACCGGGCGGCCGGCTGCCTCGGCTACTGCGCCCATGCTCTCGGGAGGCAGTCCGGCAAAGAAGAGGAGGTCGGCCCCGGCCTCGACGTAGGCCGCTCCCCGCTCCGTGGCCTCCGCCTCGCTCTGCCCGATGGAAACGGAGTCGCAGCGGGCAACCAGCATCATGCCGGTCTTCCGGGCGTCCACCGCCGCGCGGATCTTGTCCTGCATCGCGCCCACGTCGAGGAGCAAACCGCCTTCTCCGAGGTGTTTCGCCTGGACGTGATCCTCGATCATTACCGCGGCGAGGCCGCCCCGCTCGTAGCCGCGGATGGCGCGCGCCACCGCGAGCGGGCTACCGCCCCCGTCGTCGGCGTCGGCGAAACAGGGAACGGGGACGCTCCCCGCGATGCGGGAGGCGATCTCGATCAGCTCGGTGATGGAGGCGAGTCCGTAGTCCGGCACTCCCCAGTTCGCCGCGGAGGCGGCGCTTCCGCCGATGAGCACCGTTTCGAAGCCCGTTTCGACGATCAGGCGGGCCGAAATGACGTCGAAGGCCCCCGGGCAGATCACCGGATCTCCGCCGCCGAGCATCGTCCGGAACCGCTGTCCCGGATCCGGGGCGGCTTCGGAGCCCATGGGGGCGCAGGCTGCCACACCCGCGCCGAACGCCGTCCCTCCGGTCGCACCGAGCGCCGCTCCGCCGGTTCCGGCCGAAAGGCGCCGGAGCGCCTCGCGGCGTCCCATTCTGTTGTTCGGAGCATTGTTCATTCGGTGTCTCCTTGTTGTGGGTGGTCAAGCGCGCACCGGAAGCCGATGCTGTGGATCCTGGTGTCGGGTCTGGTGAAGTTTCGATAGAAGACGCTGGCGATCCGCTCGTCGGTGTCCGCCCAGCTCCCCCCCCGGAAGATCCGGTAGGGAGCCTCCTGCGGCCCGCGGGGGTCCACGGCCGGGCTCACCGCGTAGTACCCGAGGTCGTAGCCGTCCGTTACCCATTCGGAGATGTTGCCGACCATGTCGTAGAGCCCGTACCCGTTCGGCGGGAAGGAAGCGACCGCGGCGGGAGCCCCGGGGTGGCCGATCCGCGCCGGCGGGGGAACCCGGGTCCCCTCCGGCGCGCCTTCTTCGGGGTCGGGCCGATACTGATCTCCCCAGGGCCACGACGCTCCCTCGAGGCCGCCGCGCGCCGCCTTTTCCCATTCGGCCTCGGTCGGCAGGCGTTTTCCCCGGAAGGCGCAGTATTCGCGCGCGTCGTCCCAGTTCACGTTGTACACCGGAAGCTGCGCCTTGTCCTCGGGGAAGCCCTGTCGCCAGTGGAAGGGCTCGGGCCGCCCGGTCGAGAGGGTGTATTCCCGATAGGACTCCTGGGTGACCTCCTTCTCGTCCATCCAGAAGCCGGGGAGCGTGACCCGGTGCACCGGCCGGGCGTCCACCCGGTCCCGGGTCTGCCAGTGAATCTCGTCGATCAGCCAGAGGCGGGTCCTGCCCATCCAGAAGTCCCCGGGAGGGATCCAGCAGATGTTCTCGGCGCGGTCGTCACTGCAATGCGCCGGCGGCGGTTCGTTCCCGAAGGCCGGGGCTGCCGTTTCTCCGAGGAGAGGCGTCGCCGCCAGCAGGGCCGCGACGAGTCTGCGGATGGCGGGAATCCGGCGCCGCCTAACAGTCCGTGGTGGAACTGACGTAAGCACCGAGGCGCTCGCTGGGCCTCGCTGACAAGGCGGGCGAGGGAGGAATACCGAGTGTATTTCGACCGAAGCCCAACGATGAGCGAGCCGAAGGCGAGCAGTTCAGCGGGGATTCAGCGGGCGTCGAATGCCGCGTGAGTTTCACCACGGGCTGTTAACCATCGCCGCCGGTCAGTGACTTTCCGAGCGGAACCGCGAGGTTGGGATCAGGCGAAGATCTCGGCGATCTCGTCGTCGAACATCATCTCCGACCCGCCGAGGGAGACGGAATCCACGTAGAGGTACTCGCGGCCCGAGGGGGTGTTGTGGACCGCCTTCCTCCAGTCGATGCCGAGCGCCGAATAGATGGTCGCCACCGTGTTGTCCATGAACGGCTGCCCAGGGTGTTTCCAACCAGGATCGATAACTTCCGATCCGTCCTCGTTCGTGCGGCCGACGACGCGGCCGCCCTGCACCCCGCCGCCCGCATACATCGTGGCGTAGGCGAAACGGTAGTGGTCCCGGCCGGCCACCGGATTCATTTCCGGAGTGCGGCCGAACTCGCTGGTGACCACGATCAGGGTCTCGTCCAGCAGCGTCGTGCCCGGCTCGCTGCCCGGACGGGCGCCGAGGTCGGTGAGGAGGGAAGTGAAACCCTTGTCCAGCCGCGGACAGGTCGTGTAGTGGTTCCACTGGCGCGACCGGTCGAAGATGCCCGAGTGGTGGTCCCACTTGTCGCCGTCGTAGATGTAGATGAATCGGGTGCCGGCATCGGCCTCGATCAGGTTGCGCGCGAGGATGCAGCCAAGCCCGAACTCGTCCTCGCCGTAACGCGCCTTGTCCTGGTCGCTCGCGACGAAGAGCTTCGGCCAGCGTTCGTCGGTGAGGAGGCCGTAGGCCGACTGGTAGTAGGCGCGGTAGTCGTTTTCCTTGTCGCCCAGCGAGGCGCGCTCCGGGATGGAGACTTCGGCCAAACGGTTCAACAGCCGGAAGCGCTCTTCAAGCACTCGGCGGCTGCCCTCCACGTTCCCCCCGAAGGAGTCGAAGACCGTCGTGGGATCCAGATCGAGGCCGGAGAACCGCGTCGGCAGGAAGCCGGCGCCGATCGAGCCGGCGCGCGCCCGCGTCAGGTAGGTGCTGACGTAGGTGGGAAAGCTGTCCGTTTCGCGCCGTTCTTTATCGAGTTCGGCGGAGATGATGCTTCCGAAGGCCGGGATTTCCCGGGCGAGCGCCACGTTCAGCGCTCTTCCGGTCTGGGTGTGGTACTGGCCGTTGAAGTGGATCAGTTCCGGCGCTCGCATCGAGCGGACAAAGGCGACCTCATCGACGCGGTCCACGAGGGTGGGGAACAGCGCCCGCGACAGGGAGACCTCGTCGCCCAACTGCACCATGTCGAGGTCCGTGGGCGTCCAGCGGGTCTGTTTGAAGTCCCAGGTGTCCATGGGGCTGATCGCCCCGCCCATCTCGATGAAGATGCAGTAGCGGGCGGTGCGGCGCGGGTTCGCCTTGCCGTTTGCGCGGGCCTGGAGTGGCCAGATGACCTGGTTCGCGAAGGTCCCGGCGAGCGCCAGACCTCCAAGTTTCAGGACTTCCCGGCGCGCCGGGAAGAGATCGGCAACGCGGGGTTCGTGACTACACATCAAGACACATCCAAGGGGCCTCAGGGGTTCAGGAGGAACTCGGGCGAGTTGAGAAGCGCCCACTGGAGATCCTGGGCGCCCTGCTCGCGATCTTCGGCGATTCGCTCGGCGCCCAGTTCCGCTTCGGCAGCCGTCGGCAGCCGTCCGAGCGTTCCCAGGAACAACTCGTTAACGAAATCTGTCTCGCCCTTGTCCGAAGCGAGGAGGTCGGCCACCCGCCCCCCGGACTCGCTGGAGACCCGGCGGTTCACGACCCCCGACTGCATCATGAGCAGTGCCTGCAGGATGGAACCGCGGTTTCCGACCGGCGCCGGAGTCATCCGGTTGCTCTGGAAGAAGCTCTGCATGAGAGCGTCCACTTCGGCGCCCTCGCCGCGCCCGCGCCGTCCGCCGAGATCGGAAGGCGTGGTGAGTTCCTTGACGCGCTCGACGGTCGTTCCCGCGAACGAGAACTCCGTGGGGACGTCGGTGGCGCGCGCCAGCGAGTCGATGAGTTCCGGGCCGGTCAGCACCCGGACATAACGGCGAGGGTAGAAGCCGGTCCAGGCCTCGTCCCACTCCCCGTCGAAGTGGGGCGACAGGCCGTAAGTTTCCGACTTCATGATCGTCTTGACCAGGTGCCAGAAGCTGAAACCGCTGTTTCGGAAGTCTTCGGCCAACGCTTCCATGAGTTCGGGGTTCAGGGGTCGCGAGGGCAGGGAGTCCTCCTCGCCGGCGGCAAGCCGCCCCATCCGGTCGAGGTCGAAGGCGTTGTAGGGCTCAACGAACGCGACCGTCATCAGCTTGCCCCAGACCAGGTTCACGGTGGCGCGCGCGAACTGCGGGTGCTCGGTGAGCATCCGCGCCAGTTCGTCCCGGGGGTTTTCTCCGGGACGGGGCGTCTCCCCGGTGAGCAGGAAGGCGGGCTCGTAGGCCAGGCCCGCGAGACGGGGGAAGCGTCCCTCGGAGAGGGTGTGGTACGGCGCGTCGTTTCCGGTGTCGTAACCCTTTGCGAGATCGTCCACCAGCAGGTCCACCACTACGTTCTTGGAGCGGTCGTCCCAGGTGGTGATCTGCCGGGCATTGCCCATGAACGCCGAGTGCCGGAAGAACTCTTCGCGGGTCCGCTTGGAGAGCCATTCGTTCAGCGGCTCGAGGTGCGCCGCGCCGTCGTGGCAGGAGATGCACGAGGTGTTGACACCAAGGAAGATCCGGGAAACGTCCACGTTGAACTGGTCGATCGCGTCCAGCCGGTTGTGGATGGAGTAGTCGTCCGGACCCATGACGATCCGGCTCTTGGCCTGGTGCGAGCGCGCCAGGAACGCCAGCGACGGAACGCTGCCGTGCGCCTTGGCCACTCCGGTGAGCAGGTCGCGCACCACTTCGTCGTAGGGCCGGTCGGTCGTCAGCCACTCCTTGATCCAGCTTTGGAAGGGATTGCGGACGGGACCGACCTGATGGGCGAGACGGAACAGGTCCCCGAAGAACCAGGCCCATTGCTCGGCGAACTCGTCATTTCCTATCAGTTCGTCCACCAGCCGGGTGCGCTTGTCGGGGGAGTCGTCGGCGAGAAAGGCGCGGACCGCCTCCGGCGTGGGGATGAGTCCGATGGCGTCGAGCGTGGCGCGCCGCAGGAAGGCCGCGTCGGAGGCCGGGGGGGAATGGGGGATGCCGAGCGCTTCCTGTTGCGCTCCGAGGACCTCGTCCACCAGCGTGCGGCGCGGGAGGCGGCCAATCGGATCGGCCGCGGCGTCCGCGGTCCGCGGCAGCCGGTAGGCGGCGGCGATGGCCCGGCGCGCCTTTTCACCGGCCGTCTCGCCTTCGGCGGCGATGCGGTGCGCCCGATCTGCCAGCCGGTCCTGAATTTCTTGCTGGTCTGGCTCGCCTTCGCTCACGGGCGGTTGCGCCAGAGCGGAAAGGCCGAAGAGCAGCGCTGGAACGGTGATCAAGCCCACGCGTACAAGGGTCAACATAAGGGGGGTCGGCGTCTCCGAAAGGGCGATTGTATGGAGGGTGCCGAACCCGGGTCAAACGGACCCCGAACAGCGGAAGATCCACGGTCCTCGCCGCCAGAAACGGCGGTACGGACCTTGCGCCTAGACTCGCTGCAATGACGAACTCTGCCTCCCCTTACCCGACTTCGCGGTTTCCGCTTGCTGCGGCTCTGGCGGCCTTTCTGACCTGCCTGCCGGTCGGCGTCCTCGCCTCGCCGGCGGTGTCCGGACCCGGCTCGGAATCCGGTCAGGAGCCCGCTGCGCTCGCCGGACTGTGGGAGCTCGATCCCGAAGAGAGCGACGACCCCGCCGAGGTGATGCGGCGGGCCGCAGCGGACAATGAGGAAGGGCGGGGTCGGCGTGGTCGCGGTGGGTTTGGCGCGGGACCCGGGGGCCGGGGCGGCATGGGCCGCGAAGGAATGGATGGCCGTGGACCCGGCGGGGGCGGAGCGGGTCTGCTGAGCCTGCCGGATCTGCTGGAGATCGAGTCGGGAGGCGGCGAGCTGCGGCTTGTCCTCGAGGAGCGGGTCCAGATCCTCTACCTGGACGGCGAGGAACACGCCCGGGAAGACGGCCGCGGCGGGAGGATCACCAGCGTGGCCGAGTTCCGCGGCGGCATCGCCCGGGTGCGCGAGGTGCGGGAGTTGCCGATGGGAAAGCTCGAAGTGTTCCGCACCCTTCAGGCCACGGGTGACGTGCTCGTCGTGCGCACCGAACTCAAGATGCCACGGAGAGGGGACCCGCTGCTGGTCCGGAGCGTGTACCGACGGATCCCCTGACCGGTTTCTCGGGCTCTCCACTTGGCGGGCGCTCACCTGGGGGATCCGTTCCGGACGCGCCGCGGATGGCCCGCCACGCCGTCGGGAGAAACGGTGCGCTGAGCGCCGCGTTCAAGAGCAGGAAGGTCAGGTGGGTGGACAGGCTGTAGGCGAGCAGCGCGGCTTCCCCGCCCGGTGACGCGGCGGCGGCTCCGGCGTGGAAATAGAGCCAGGCTGCCTGGCTCGTGCCGATGCGCGCCACCGCGATCGGGAGGGCGCCCGCCAGAAAGATGATCGGGAGGGTGGCGAGAAGCGATCCCACCGGGATCTGGATCCCGAAGGCCCCGAGGGCGAAGTGGTGCCCCACGGCCGCGGCCACGATCAGGGGCGCTTTGAAGGCGAGCACCCACAGGTAGTGTTTGAGAGCGGCCGTTCGGAACGTTCGCAACAGGCGCCATCGGGGCGGCCCGAGCCCCGCCCTTCGGAGTCGTCCCCGCAGGAAGGCGATGAGGAGGCCAAGCCCCGCGAGGCCTACCGCAGCGGCCGCGGGCACCCGATCCGGCGCCTCACTGCCGAGGACTACGGCGCCGCCCGCCGCCCAGAGGAGGAGGTGGGCCCGCTGGCACAGGTCAAGAAAGAGGATCGTTCCGGCGCATTCCCAATAGCCGGAGTCCGGGTGCGATTCCGGCTGCCTACCGGCGGTTCCGAAACGCCGTCCCAGGGTGCCCACCATGGCGGCCTGTGAGGCGCGCCCGTTCCAAAGCGAAACCAGATAGTCCACCGCGCGGACTGCGAGCGATTCCCGGAAGCCGATTCCGGGAGGGTGAAACCAGCGCAGCACCACGCTCAAAAGAGCACCGTCGAGGAGGACGTAGAGGACGGAGACCGGAAGGAGCGCCGCAAGGAAAAGGAGCAGGTCGGCGCCCGACAGCGCGTCCAGAATCCGCTCCGGCGGCACCCGGCGGAAGAGCAGCGCGAGGATGAGGGCGGCTCCGGCGAAGGGGAGAGCGCCCAGCAGAAGCCGCTTCGGCCCGAGACGGGATTCCATGGGATCTTTGAACCCGATCAGGAGTTCAGACCCGTGACCATCAGCCCGGCGTGCCGCGCGGGGCCCCGGTTCAGTTCCATCAGCAACCCGACGGCGGCCTCCGCGGCCCGAGCCTGCCGCAGGGGGCCGATCGGAACGGTCCGCAGTCCGGTTTTCCCGGCAGCGCTGGCGGCGGAAGCGCGGTCCGCCGCCTCGTCGGCAAAAACCAGGATGTCGGGCGACCCGTCGGCTGAGCCTTGACCGGGAAGGCGACGCAGCGTGGCCGCGGCAATCGTCTGGAAGGCGGCGGCGATTCGGACCTTCCCGGCGCTCGCCCGACGGAGCACCCGTTCGGCCTCTTCGGCCGCCGAGGTTTCCGGCCGCGAGCCCGGCGGCCAGATAACGGCGCAGCAGACGACCAGCTTTCCCTGGAGTTCGGGGCCGACCTCCTCAAGGAGGGCTCCCTGGCCGGTGAAGGGAACCGAAAGGAACACCACTTCTCCGGCCGCGGCTGCCGCGCGGTTCGTCGCGCCGGATACCGCGAGCTCCCTGGCCGGGGGCGCCCCCGTTCCAGCGCCCGCCGGATCGAGGCCGCTTCGAACGCGGGCTGCGGCCGCTGCTGCCCGTTCCTGATCCCGTGAACCGATCACTACCTCGGCCCCCCCGAACGCAAGCCGCCACGCCAGACCAAGTCCGAACTGTCCGGTCCCGCCGAGCACCGCGAGGCGGGGACCGCTCACCGGAAAATGTCGTCCCCGCGGTTACGGAGCAGCGAGGCTGCCGTGCCCGGCTTTGCTCCCGGATCCGACGGGAGGCCTCGCACCAGCACCGCCGGAATGCGCCGAAGTTTCCCCATGACGAGACCCGCGGCAGCCGCCAATTCGTCGCCGACCGCGGCTGTCGAGGACCGGAGGGTCCGACCCGTGGAGTCCGGCTGGCCGCGATAGTCGTGGAGTGGAGGCGGGCCGGCGATGCCGATGGCCACGTTGACCGCTCCGAGGCGGAACGGCCTGCCCCAGGTGTCGGTGATGACGACCCCCAACTTCGTGTCGGTTGCGTCGGAGAGTCGTTCTCGAAGCTCGCGCGCCGAACCGTCGGGATCCTCCGGCAGGAGGCACACATAGCCTTCCGGCACATTCGAGCGATCCACACCGGAGTTGGCGCAGACGAAACCGTGACGCGTCTCGCTGATCAGTACCCCGCGCCGGATCCGGACGATGCTTCGGGCCTCGCCCAGCACCGCCTGAATCTCACGGGGATCCCGCCCGTTCTCCCCCGCCCAGGCCCGGGCGATCTTCGTTGGCCGCATCCGCTCGAGCGCCACCAACCTGCCCTCGGCCTTGGAGACGACTTTGTGACACACCACGACAACGTCGCCGTCGGCGGGCTCGGTGCCGACGTGGAGCATCCCGTCGAGTAGGAGTCGCGCCAAGTCGTCGCCGGGTTGGACTTCGGGAAGCCCTTCCAGGCCGCGGAGGGTAAGCATGGAGAGTGAACAAGCGTAGCAACCTGTGAACAAGGTGACGCGGCATTCCCGAGCCAGAAGAGATGGGGGTCGGGCAGCCCCGTCCCCCCTCTCTTCCGCTCCGGGGTCTGCGCGGTGCCGGCGCCCCGCTCCGGAAGCGATCAGCGATGCATCCCGGCTGAACCGCGACGCTACGCGTCGCTCATCGTTGCGCTTCGGTCGAAATACACCCGGGCAAGTTCTCTCGGTGGGGGCTCCTCCCTCACGCGCCTTGTCAGCCGGGCCCCCACCGGGAGGACTGGCCCCACCGGGAGAACTGGGCCTCGCCGGCCGCGGTGCTCACGCCACCTTGCCCACAGGCTGCTATCGGTCCAGGGAGGCGGCGAGCGAGCGGAAGTCAAGGAAGTCGTAGTGGATCCGCCGCCGGATCCGCCGGATGAAGTACATCCGGGCATCCACCGTCATGGTCACCCGCTGCGGAAGCCAGAGCTTCCCGTCGAACGCGCTTTCGACATCAGCGCTCGTCCCGCGGTGGAGACGCCCGAAGAGGCCGGCAACGAAGTTCTCTGCCTTGGTGAGGACGGTGCGGACGCGTGCGATCTGCCGACTCTCCGCGTCTACCCAAAGCTCGCCCTCGCACTTGGAAACGACCGACATCATTCGGTTGGGAGCGTCTTTGAAGCCCGGGCGGGGCCAGAAACGGACAACCTGCATGGGCCGGCCCCGCCAGGTCTCACCCCGGAGCAGCTCTCCCTCGAACATCTCGAGCTCGATCGCGTCCTTCACGAGCTTGTAGAAGAGATCCATCCCGTTCTTCGGGAGCACTTCGTAGTCCGGATCCTGGCGCTCCAGCGCCAGCCGGTCCTCTTCCGCCTCCTCCTGCGCCGCTTCGATGGCCCGCCGGTAGCGGCGCTCTTCGCGGCGGAAACGCCGTCCCTCGATCGGCTCTCCGTCGAGTTCCAGCAGCTTCCAGAGGTGGCGCCCGAACACCGGCCGGTACTCGTAGAACGCGTTGGCGGTGGAGACGACGTTCCGCTCCTCGTCGAGCCGCTCGGTCGTGATCAACTGGCGGAAGGTGAGACGGCCTTCCAGGGAGCGCACCGTCTCGCGGTGCTCGAGAACCTGAGCGAGCAGCGCTCCCGCGGCCTCCCGCCCTCCGATCCGAACCTCCTGGGCGGAGGCGGCTCCGGTTGCCGCCAGAAAAACCCAGAGGACCGCCGGGAACCGCATGGGGCCGGAGTTTAGGGCGGCGAGCGAAAGGCATCAGCAACGTTTGCCGGAGGGTCGCGGACGTTCGGTTACGGTTTAGCAGCCCGTGGATAAAGTCACGCGGCGTTCGAGCGGCAATGCATCCCGGCTGAACCGCGCCGCTTCGCGTCGCTCATCTTTGCGCTTCGGTCGAAATACACGAGGGCCAGTTCTCCCGGTGGGGGCTCCTCCCTCGCACGCCTCGTCAGCCGGGCGCCTCGCCCCCACCGGGAGACTGGCCGCTCTCGGCGCTCACGCCACTTTATCCACGGACTGCTAATGGCATTCGGCGGCCTGGACTGGATCGTCTTCGGGCTCTACCTGGGCGCCGCGCTCGCCATCGGCCTGTGGGCGGTCCGCTTCGCGGCGAAGGACAGCGATTCCTTCTTCCTCGCCGGCCGGCGGCTTCCCTGGTGGTTGCTCGGGACCTCGATGGTGGCGACAACCTTCTCCACCGATACCCCAAACCTGGTGGCCGAGCTCGTCCGCCAGAACGGGGTCGCCGCCAACTGGGTGTGGTGGGCCTTCTGCATCACCGGCATGCTCACGGTGTTCGTCTTTGCGCCGCTCTGGCGACGGAGCCGTCTGACGACGGACCTCGGGTTCTATGAGATCCGCTACTCGGGAAAACCCGCCGCCTTCCTACGAGGCTTTCGCGCGGTCTATCTCGGGGTCTTCTTCAACTGTGTGGTCATTGCCACCGTCACCCTCGCGGGCGCCAAGATCGGCGGAGTCCTCTTCGGACTGGAGAAGTCCACCGCCGTCCTGATCGCCGGCGGGCTGGCGGCCGGCTATGCGGTGGTCGCGGGATTCTGGGGCGTGGTGGTCACCGATCTCCTGCAGTTCGTCCTGTCCATGGTGGGGGCGGTGGTGGCGGCGGTCTGGGCGCTCGACCATCCGGCCGTAGGTGGTCTTTCGGGGCTGGTGGAGCAATTCGGGGACCGCCTCGCCGTCGTTCCACCGACCGGAACCGAAGCATTCGCGGTTTTGTTTGTGGTGCCGGTGGCGCTCCAGTGGTGGAGCGTCTGGTATCCGGGAGCGGAGCCCGGGGGCGGTGGCTACATCGCCCAGCGGATGCTGGCGGCTCGCAGCGAGAAAGACGCGCTCCGCGGGACGCTCTGGTTCAACATCGCCCACTACACCCTGAGACCATGGCCCTGGATCCTGGTGGCTCTCGCCTCACTGGCCGTGTATCCGGACCTCGCGGCGCTCCGGGATGCGCTGCCCGGACTCGACCCGGCGCTTGTCGGCGACGACCTCGCCTATCCCCTCATGCTCCGGCTCCTGCCGCCCGGACTCCTGGGTCTGGCCGCCGCTTCGCTCGCCGGGGCCTATATGTCCACTGTGGACACCCATCTCAACTGGGGAGCCTCCTATTTGGTGGAGGATGTTTACCGGCGGTTCTTTCGGCCCGCCGCCGGAGCTCGCGAATCCGTTGCCGTGGCGCGCGCCGCCACCATCCTCCTGATGGCGGCTGCCGGACTGCTCACCCTCTTCATCGACACCGCGCGGGGAGGCTTCGGGTTGCTGCTCCAGATCGGGGCCGGTACCGGGCCGCTCTTCATTGCGCGGTGGCTCTGGTGGCGGATCAACGCCTGGAGCGAGATCGCCGCCATGGCCGGATCCCTGGCCGTGGCTGCGTCCCTCCCGCTCCTCGGGGTCGAGCCGGGGTCGGTCCGCGGGCTCGTGATCGGCCTCGCCGCCACCACCGTGATTTGGCTGAGCGCTACTGTGATGACGCCGCCGGAGCCGAAAGAAACGCTCGACCGCTTCGTCGCGCGCACCCGACCGCCTCGGGCTGGCTGGGGCGCCGCGTATGCGCGCACCCAGACCCGCCCCGAGCCCTCGGCCCGCGCTTTTCTCGCGTGGCCGGTGGCCTGCGTGATGGTCTATTCGGTGCTGTTCGGCGTCGGCGCGCTGCTCTTCGCGCGCCCCCTCGTCACGACACTCTCCTGGGCTCTGCTTGCCGCGGTTTCGGCGTTCCTGCTCTCCCGGCTGCTTCCCGCCACTGACGGTTAACAGCCTGTGGTGCAACCCAAGCGGCCCAGTTCTCCCGGTGGGGGCTCGGGCGGCGATCCATCCCGGCTGAACCGCCCCGCTTCGCGGCGCTCTGCGTTGCGTTTCGGTCGAAATACACTCGGGCCAGTTCTCCCGGTGGGGGCTCCTCCCTCACGCGCCTTGTCAGCCGGACCCCCACCGGGAGAACTGGGCCTCGCCGCTCTCGGCGCTCACCCGGGTTCCACCACAGGCTGTTAACGTCGGCGCTGCACGACGGTCAACGCCGTCGACGGCGCATGACGGTGTCACGGTCGATGAGCCGTACCTGCACTTCGCGTTCCTGATCGTCCCGCCAGATCCGAAGATCGACCTCGTCTCCGACCCGGTAGTTCGTTTCGAGCAGGAGCAGGAGGTCGCGCTCTGTATTGACGGCCCGTCCGTCCACCGCCAGCAGGTAGTCTCCGCCGTAGCGGATCCGCAGGTTGCCGATCCGCCCAACCTGGCCCGCTCCGCGCAGCCCGGCGCGGTCGGCGGGCCCACCCCGCGCGACCGCCCGGATCATGAGACCCCCCTCCGGGGGGGCCGGGATTCCGACCCGGCGAAAGTAGGCGGCGAACCGAGGTTGAACTTCCTGGACCGAGATCGCCAGGTGGGGATGGGGGTACCTCCCGTTCCGAATGAGTTCGGGCACGACGCGCGCCAGCGTGGCGGCGGGAATGGCGTACCCGATCCCGGCCGAGGTCCCGGTGGGGCTCACGATGGCGCTGTTCACGCCGACCACCCGTCCTTCGAGATCGAGGAGCGGTCCCCCCGAATTCCCCTGGTTGATCGCGGCGTCGGTCTGGATGATCTCGCCGATGAATCCCTGATCGGGACTCTCGATGATGCGGCCGAGGCCGCTCACCACCCCGGTCGTCAGGGTCTGGTCGAGGCCGAAGGGATGTCCGATGGCTACCACGAACCGCCCTACTTCGAGGGCGTCAGAATCCGCGAGCGCCAGGGGTTCCGGATCGTTGGCGCCGGCTCCCACCTCGAGGACGGCAAGGTCGTTCGAGGGATCGGCTCCCACCAGCCGGGCGTCGCGCACTTCGCCGTCGGAGAAGGTGACCTGAAGCTGATCGGCCGCCTCCACGACGTGGTAGTTCGTGACGATGCGGCCCTGGCTGTCGTAGACGAACCCGGAGCCGGTGCCCTGCTGGGTTACCTGACCCCGGAACCAGTCGTAGCTCTGAATTTCCGCGGTGATGTTCACTACGGCCGGGCTGGCCGTCCGATATACCGCCGACACGCGCCGTTCCAGCTCGATCTGGGCGCCCCGCGCGGTCAGCGGGACGGCGGCGAGCACGGCAGCCAGGACGAACGCTGTGCGGCGAGGTTTCCGGGGCATCATGGGACGCGAACCGGAAGTTCGCAAGATCCGCGCCGGTGGCGATCCTCTGCTACAGTTATCAACTATGAAACCCACTTTCAATATCGGGAGGCGACTTTCGGCGACCCGGTCCGGGAAGCTCGCCGCCGCCGCAATTGTCCTCACCGCGGCGGCCGGATGCACGGGGACTCCGGAGCCCGAGACCCTGACCATCTATTGTGGCCGAGGGGAATCGCTCGTCGGGCCGGTAGTACAGGCGTTTCAGGCGGAGACGGGAATCCAGGTCGAAATCCGCTATGGCGGGACCGCCGACCTCGCCGCCCAGATTCTCGAAGAGGGCGATCAGAGTCCGGCGGACGTGTACTACGGCCAGGACGCGGGCGCTCTCGGCCAATTGGCGAGCGAAGGCCGCCTGAATCCGCTTCCCGAATCGATCCTCGATCGGGTTCCGGCCCGTTTCCAGGATCCGAACGGTCGCTGGGTAGGCACCACCGGCCGTGCCCGGGTGTTCGTCTACAACACCGAACTCCTCGCCCCGGAGGATCTGCCGGACACGATCCAGGGGCTGACCGACCCCCGTTGGAAGGGCCGGATCGGCTGGGCGCCAACGAACGGATCCTTCCAGGCATTCGTGACCGCGGTCCGGCTTCTCGGGGGAGAGGACGCTGCCCGGGAATGGCTCGAAGGAGTCCTGGCCAACGAACCGGTGGCCTATCCGAACAACTCGGCCATCTACCAGGCGGTTGCGGACGGTGAGGTGGAACTCGCACTCTCGAACCACTACTACCTCTTCCGCTTCCTCGTCCAGCATGGACAGGAGTTCGCGGCCCGCACGGTGAGCCCCAGGGGAGGAGGAGCCGGTGGGCTCATCAACATCTCCGGCGGAGGCGTGGTGAACACCGCGGCCAACCCCGGGGGAGCCCAGCGTTTCCTGGCCTACCTGCTCACCGAGTCGGTCCAGGAGCGTTTCGCCCGGGAGACCTTCGAGTACCCGCTGGTGCCGGGGATTGCCACGGATCCGGCGGTCACGCCCCTTTCCGAAATCAGCCCTCCGGATCTGGAACTCGGGGACCTCGACGACCTGCGGGGAACCCTCGACCTCCTCCGCGAAGTCGGGGCGATCTGATTGCCCGCGGCGAAGAGACACCCCTCCCCGCACCCCACCCGCGCGGCGCTGCGCGCCGCGATGTAGCGGCCCGGCAGGTCTCGGGCACCGAGACTCCTCTGGCTCTCTACCCCGGGAGCGCCGCACGGCCGCACTGGCCACGGTGATGAGTCACTCATGAACGACGCCCCCTGACGCGATGAGTATTCCGGCCCGCCGAATTCGCCTGCCGTCGCGGCGACTCCGTGCTGCGGGGATCCTCGTCGCGGCGATGTGCCTGCTGCCGCTTCTCTATCTGGCGGGACGGGCGGTAGCCGGCGGGGGGTTGCTTGACGTGCTGCTGCGCGAGCGCAGCATCGGGATCGCGGGGAGGACGCTCCTCCTGACGGGCGCCGTAGCGGTGGGGGCAGCCGCGCTGGGGCTGCCGCTGGCCTGGCTCACCGCGAGGACCGACCTCCCCGGCCGGCGGATCCTGACCGGCCTCCTGGCGCTGCCGCTCGCAGTACCGTCGTACGTGGCGGCGTTCACCGTGGCTACTGCGCTCGGCCCGCGTGGACTCCTCCAGCGCGCGCTGGAGCCCTTCACCGGATGGGAGCGGCTCCCGGAGATCTACGGCTTCCCCGGCGCCTTCCTGGTGCTCGTGCTGCTCAACTACCCCTACGTGTACCTGGCGGCGCGCGCCCGGTTTGCGGTTCTGGATTCCTCGCTCGACGACGCGGCACGAGTGCTCGGGGCCAGCCGCTGGCGGCGCTTCCGGCGGGTGACCCTGCCGCTGCTGTCCACGGCGCTGCTTTCCGGCGGATTGCTCGCCGCGCTCTACACGCTGAGCGACTTTGGAGCCGTCTCCCTGCTGCGCTACGAGACCTTCACCTGGGCCATCTACAACCAGGTCCGCGGATCGCTGGATCGCCATACCGCCGCGGGGCTAGCCCTCCTGCTCGTGTTCGCGACCCTCCTGGTGCTTGCCGCCGCCAGTCGCTTCGAGAAGGCTTCGGGTCCGTCGCCCGGGGCCGCGCAATCCCGACCGCCCCGGATCCATATGCTGGGCGGCTGGAAGTGGGCCGGAATGCTTCTCTGCCTCCTGGTGCTGCTGCCGGCGCTCGTCCTTCCGGTCGGAGTCTGTCTCTACTGGCTGATCCAGTCCCCTGACGGGGCGGTAGCCGGGCTGGTTCCCGCGCTCGGACGAACCGGGCTCGTATCGCTGCTCGCCGCGGTCGCGACGACCGCGCTGGCCATTCCGGTGGCTTTTCTGACTGTCCGCTTCCCTTCACGGCGGAGTTCCGCCCTGCGCGCCATATCGCACATCGGCTTCGGGTTGCCGGGACTGGTCGTCGGTCTGTCGCTCGTCTTTTTCGCGGTGAACCTGGCGCCCTTCCTCTACCAGACGCTTGCGCTGTTGGTCTTCGCGTACGCGGTTCACATGCTGCCGCAGGCGATCGCGCCCCTGGAGGCCACCCTGGGGCCGCTCAGCCCGAGGCTCGATGACGCGGCGCGGTCTCTGGGCGCCCGCTGGATACGCCGCCACCTGCGGATCACGCTGCCTCTCCTCGGCCCCGGCCTGGCATCGGGGGTCGCTCTCGTGTTCCTGACCAGCGTCAAGGAGTTGCCCGCCACTCTCATGCTGGCGCCCACCGGTTACACCACACTCGCAACCACCGTCTGGAGTGCGGCTGAGAACGTGGAACTCGGCCGGGCGGCAGCCGCTTCCCTGATTCTGCTGGTGTTCTGCGCGGCGACGCTTCTCGTCGTCTTGCGTCCGGGACGTCCGCTTCGTCCGGCGGTGCGCTGATGATCGGTGCGGGTGGACACGCCACCGTGGAACCGGCGCTTTCCTGCCGGGCGATCGAGAAGCGTTTCCGAGGCAACGGGGAGCTGGATCGGGATCGACCGGTGCTCGCCGGAGTGGACCTGGACGTCCCACCTGGCAGCCTGACCGCTGTCCTCGGGCCCAGTGGAGGCGGCAAGACCACCCTCCTTCGGATCGTGGCCGGGCTGGAAACCGCGGACGCCGGAGAGGTGCGTCTCCTGGGGCAGACGGTGAGCGGAAAGGGTGTGTTCGTCCCCCCGGAATCGCGGCGGGTGGGTCTCGTGTTCCAGGAATACGCCCTTTTCCCGCACCTCTCGGCCCTCGACAATGTGGCCTTCGGCGTTCCGGGGCCGGCCGGTCTGACGAAGGCTTGGGGAGCCCTGCAGATGGTGGGGCTTTCGGAAGTCGCCGGCCAGCGGCCGCACGAACTCTCCGGGGGAGAACAACAGCGGGTGGCTCTTGCCCGAGCCCTTGCCCCCGAGCCGGCGGTGGTGCTGCTGGACGAGCCGTTTTCGAACCTCGACGCGCCCCGCCGGGCGGGGGTGCGGGAGGAAGTGGCGCAACTCCTCCGGCGCCTCGGTACGACGGCGGTCCTCGTTACCCATGACCGGGAGGAGGCGTTTCTGCTCGCGGACCGGGTGGTCCTGCTCCTCGATGGACGGGTGGTCCGGTCCGGGAGGCCCGAGGAACTCGCGCGGGACCCGGGAAGCCGCGCCGGCGCCGAGTTTCTCGGGGAAACCAACTTCCTCCCGGGCGAGAGTGACGGGAAGACGGCGGTTTGCGAGATCGGTCGGGTAGAGATCCTGGCGCCGGCTTCCGGCGAAGCGCCGCCGCGCGGTCCCGTGGAGGTTCTCCTGCCGCTCGACGGGCTCTTGGTGGAGCCCTTCGTGGACGAAGAGCGCTCCGCGGTCACTTCCGCGGTGCTGACCCGGGCATCGTTCCACGGCGCCTTCCAACTCATCGAGGCGCGTCTTCCCTCGGGAATCTCCATCGCCGCGCGGTCTCCGGCCCGGGAAATCTGGCAGGGGCTCCTCCGGCCCGGTCAGCGCGTGGGCCTCCGCCCCGCGGGCCCGGTGCCGGTGTTTCCTGTCTAGCGGCGAGCACCGTCTCGACCCGCGATGCGGTTGCGCTGCGAGTCTTCCGGGCCAACAATGGTCCGCATGTCCGTTCGGTGCCTCTTCGTTCTTCTTTTTTCGGTAGCAACGCTTGGTTGCGGCGGCGGGCCCCAGGATCATCCCTGGAACGCGTTCGACGCCGAGCGGCCCATCGCGGCGTTCGACAGCGTCTTCATTGAAGAGCTCACCTGGATGGAGGTTCGCGACCGGATCGCCGACGGCGCAACCACTGCGATCGTCGCCACCGGCGGCATCGAGCAAAACGGTCCCTACGTGGTCACCGGGAAGCACAACGTGGTGCTTCGGGCAACCACGGAAGCGATCGCCCGGCGGCTGGGCAGCGCGCTGGTCGCACCCATCATCAAGCTCGTGCCCGAGGGGGACCACGACCCGCCCACCGGGCATATGCGGTTCCCGGGGACCTTCAGCCTCACCCAGGAGACCTTCGAGATGGTGCTCACTGACGTAGCGCGGAGCCTCGCGACCAGTGGGTTCACCGACATCCTCATGATCGGCGACAGCGGCGGGAACCAGCGCGGCATGGCCGCGGTGGCGGAGCGCTGGAACGCCGAACCGCCGCATGCCGGCGTCCGCCTCCATCACATCCCCGAGTACTACCGGGAGGACATCTGGAGCTTTGAACAGCTCAAGGAGCTCGGGGTGCATCAGGAGCCGGACGTCCAATCCGCCTCGCGAGCCGGGATCCACGACGACTACCACTACGACGCGATCATGGCGACCGTGGACCCGGGAACGATCCGGGCGCGCGAGCGCCGGGACGCCGGACTGTTCGAGATCAACGGGGTCTCACTAGACCCGCTCGATCAGACGATCGCGAACGGGCAGGCGATGGTCGCCCGCCGCGCGGAAATCACGATCGAAGCGTTCCGTAAGTCCCTGGCGCGGTAGACCCTGCCGGAACGGGCGTATCGAGCACTTTCCGGAGACGTTCGTCCTTCGAGACCCGCCAGATGCGGGCGTCGAGGTAGTAGTGCTGCATTGCCCACCCAAGGAGTGAGGCGGCCACCACCTCGGCTCCCAGGGTGCCTCCGCCGCTGCCGGGAGCCCCAGCCACCAGACCTGCCAGCGGCAGCAGCACCCCGTTGAGCAGCCCCGCGAGAGCCCCGCTCACCCAGTGCACCAGGGGTCCCCGGTAGCAGGCGAAGGTGAACACCAGTCCGAGCGCGAAGTAGAGCGCCGGACTACGGAAGGAGAAGGCGGCCGCGCTCCGTCCCGCGCGGTAGCGTCGCTTGGCATAGTCCCAGACGAACCGGTGGTACTGGAGGTTGTGGCCGGCGGTGACCAGCGGCACCACGAAGAGCACCAGAAGCGGGTTCGAAAACGCCGCGGCGTGGAGCGGCACGGTGGCGGCCAGGAGCAGCAGCTTGGGGAGATTCCTTGGCTTGCCCCGCAGGTAGCGGCGCCACTGGAAGGCGGCGTAGCCGATCACGGTGAGGAGCCAGAGCGATCCCAGCGGCAGGTGGAGCCAGGACCCGAGCGTCCTGCCGACGATCCCGGTGGCGAATCCCAGCTCCGGCATCCCGCTCTGCGCGAACCAGGGAGCGGTGAGGAACCAACCGATCGGCAGGTAGAAGACGATCGGGAAGACGATCCGATCCATGCGGAACTCGAACCGGTCTTCCGCCGACGGATTCCGGCGGGCGTAGAGCCGCAAGAACCCCCAATGTTGGCGCACCACGTGGTAGTACGCCCACAGGCGGAAAAAGACCAGGAAGGCGATGCTTCCGGCAGCCTCCCAGCCGGAAGGAAGGACGCCGGCGGAAGACAGCAGCCGGGGGGCCAGGATGAGGGCCGGGCCGAGCAGGAAGAAGCCGAACGAGGCGAGGAGCACCCCGCCTCGGATCCTCCATTCCTCGGGATCCAGCACGGTGCGGGCCAGGGTGGCGAAGAGGTGCGGCGCGTCGAGCAGCACCGCCCAACTCGTGACCACCACGAGTCCCAGGCTCAGCGGCAGGGCGAAATCCCCGACCCGCAGGATGGCGAAGGAGTCCCGGAGCGGGTTCTCCAGCCCGGAGCCCACTCCCAGGACGAGCGTCAGATACGCCCAGCCGATGCCGGCCGAGAGGATGATCCAGACCAGGTCGGCGCGGAACCCCATCAGCCAGTTCCGCGAGAAGGAGGTGGCGGCGCTCGTGGTCATCGCCTTCGCCGAGAGCGGCGGCCTTGGGAAACTACGGCCGGTTGCCGGACCGTCCGCCCGAAAGTCGCGGCCAGAGCGGTTCCCCGGTCCGGGTGGTCAGCGCACGTTCGCCGCGGAAGACGGCGTCCTTGTCGAAGCGGATCGGATCACCGGACGCGCCGCCCAACCGTTCCAGGATGCGGGTAGTGGACTTCGGCATGACCGGGTGGAGGAGTACCGCGGCGATCCGCGTCGCTTCCGCGGCTTCGTAGAGAGCCTCGTCGAGGGCCTCCCCGGCCTCCGGATCCTTCGCGAGCGCCCAGGGCGCGCGCTCGGTCAGGAACTCGTTGACCGCCCCCACGATCCGGAAAGCGGCAGCCGCTCCGTCGTGGAGGCGAAGACCCTCCATCGCCTCGTGGTAGTCGGCGACCGCCCGGGTCGAAACTTCGGGAAGCGCCGAGCGAGCCGAGGGAGCCAGCCGGTTCTCGCGGTAGCGCGCGGCCATTGAGGTGATGCGGCTGACCAGGTTCCCTAGCGCGTTGGCGAGATCGGAGTCGTAGCGGGCTTCGAAGCGGTCCCAGGAAAAATCGCCGTCCTGGCCGTACTGGATTTCGCGAACCAGGAAGAGCCGTAACGGGTCGGGGCCGAAGTGGTCGCTCGCTTCGAGCGGGTCCACCGCCGTTCCGAGCGACTTGCTCATCCGCTCACCCTGGAAATTCACGAAGCCGTGCCCGAATACCTGCCGGGGAATGGGAACCCCGGCCGCCATCAGCATCGCCGGCCAGATGACGGCGTGGAAACGGGTGATGTCCTTGCCGACGATGTGGAGGTCCGCCGGCCAGCGCTCGTCCCAACCCTCTTCTTCGGTCCCGTACCCGGTCGCCGAGAGGTAGTTCATGAGCGCGTCGAACCAGACGTACACCACGCTTCCGGCGTCGAAAGGCACCGGGATGCCCCACCCGGTTCCCGGCCGGCTGACGGAAAGATCGAGGAGTCCCGCCTCCAGGACATTGGTCAGCTCATTCCGCCGGGTTTCCGGCTCAATGAAGCCGGGTTGTTCGCGATAGAGATCGAGCAGGGTGTCGCGGTAGGCGGAGAGCCGGAAGAAATGGTTTTTCTCGGAGATCCAGTCCGGCTTTGCCCGGTGCAGCGGGCAGAGCCCGTCCACGAGGTCCTTTTCCTGCTTGAAGGCCTCGCAAGAAACGCAGTACCACCCCTCGTAGGTCCCCTCGTAGATGCCGCCGCGGGCGCGAATCGCTTCGAGGAGCTTCTGCACCCCCCGGTGATGCCGCTTCTCGGTGGTCCGGATGAACTCGTCGTAGGAGACATCGAGCTTCGCCCAGACGGCGCGGAAGGTGTCCTCCATCTTCGCGCAGTAGTCGAGCGGATCGAGGCCCTGTTCTTCAGCCTTTCGGCGCACGTTGAGGGAGTGCTCGTCGGCCCCCATCAGAAAGTGGGTGTCGTACCCCGCGCTCCGCTTGTAGCGCGCGATCACGTCGGCCGTGATCTTCTCGTAGGCCGTACCGAGATGCGGCGGCGAGTTCACATAGTCGATGGCGGTGGTGAGGTAGAAGCGGGGCACGGGACGGCCGGAATCTTACGCGGGGGAAGGGAGGGAACGCCGGTCTTCAGACCGGCACCGCCCGCCGAGAGGCGGGCGCGGGCTCACGACGTTCAGCACCCGGATGACTCCGCTGGCGAGGGAACGCCGGTGTTCACACCGGCACCGCTGCGCGGCAGCGCAGCGAATTCGCCCACCGTTGACCCGCGTGGCGTGGCCGGCCCATGGAATCCAGGGCAAAGCGGGTCCCGGCCTCAATCGCGATCGGATGGGTGTCTGCTTGGTCTCAGTGAGACAGCAGACTTGACAGCCAACGGTTTTGTTGGCAACATTCTTGTTGCCAACGATTCTGTTGGTGAAAGGACAATCCATGTCGCTCAAGAAGGCCGGATCCAACTGGGTCTCTGGCGACCGGTTCTTCGACCGGGAGTTTGAAATCGAAATGCTCATGGAGCGGTTCGAGGGGGGCGTGCATACGCTCCTCACCGCGCAGCGTCGGATGGGCAAGACGAGTCTGGTCCGCGAGCTCCTGCGTCGCTTGGACGAGAAGGGGGCCTTCGAGACGATCTTCGTGGATCTTCAGGATGCCGAAACGCCCGCCGATGCCATCGCTGAGATCGCGACGAGGTCCAGGTCCGTGCAGGACGCCTGGCACCGCATCCGATCAGTGTTCGACAACGTGCTTCGGGGATTCGGTGATCGGCTGGACAGCGTCGGCGTTGGCGATCTACGGGTAAGCCTCCGTGCCGGGATGGATGCCGGCAACTGGCGCGGCAAAGCCGATGCGCTCTACGCCGCCTTGGCGCAGAACGACCGACCGGTCGTGCTGGCGCTCGACTAACTGTCCATTCTCGTGAATCGGTTGCTCAAGGATTCCGACTACCGCATCACGCCGGAGGGCAGGGCAGCCGCCGACCTGTTCCTGAGTTGGCTTCGCAAGAACGGACAGGAACACCGGGACCGCGTCAGTCTCATCATCTCGGGTAGCGTGAGTCTGGAGCCGATCCTGAGACAGGCCGGACTCAGCGCTCACGCCAACATCTTCTCTCCCTTCCATCTGAAACCTTGGGACGAAAAGACTGCGGATCGCTGCCTTGTCGAACTCGCGCGAACCTATGGTCTCGTGCTCTCCGCCGCGGTACGCAAGGAGATGTGCCGCAGGCTGCGGTGCCAAATTCCCCACCATGTGCAGCTTTTCTTCGACAACCTGTACCAATACCTGAAACAACGCGGGCGGCGCAGAGCCAATCTGGACGACGTGAAGCATGTCTATGAACACGTCATGCTCGGTCCTTGGGGACAGCCCGACCTCGACCACTATGAAACCCGGCTCCGAATGGTGCTCGGGGTCGAAGGTTGCCGCATCGCTCTCGACCTGCTGACCGAAGCAGCGGTTCACGACGGCCGGCTCCTCGGTGACGCAATCCGCCGGTTCAAGGAAACCCGCCCGGCTACCGGCACGCTCGGCGAGATCTCGGTCGAGGACACTCTGCGTGTCCTGGAACACGACGGGTATCTGGAAGTGCGCGGAAACGAATACAGGTTCGTCTCCCGTCTTGTCGAGGACTGGTGGCGCGCTCGCCACGAAAAGGGCTTCATTCCGATTCTGGCGCGCGAAACCTGATGGACCGATGGCGATGCCTGCCGCTGCACCCAAGTACAACCCCGGATTCCTCACGGATGATGAACTTGTCACGTCGTTCTGCGTGCGGAGTGCCGAGTTCGAATCCGTCATGGAGATGTTGCGCGACTGCACGGGGCCTTCCAACGCCCACCAGATCGTTGTCGGTCCCCGAGGAAGCGGGAAGACAACGCTTCTCCTGCGGGTCGCTGCCGAGGTACGCCGCGATCCGGTGCTGTCATTGGCCTTCTTTCCGATTCAGTTCGCGGAGGAAAGCTATGAAGTCGGAACTGCTGGGGAATTCTGGCTGGAGTGCCTTTCCCGACTCGCGGACCAGGCGCCAAAACGAGACGGTGATCCCGATCTGGATCTAACCGTTGAAGAGTTGCGTTCCGTGCGAGATGACCGGGACCTGGCTACCCGGTGCCTTGGAGCGTTGCTCGATTTCTCGGATCGGGAAGGCAAACGCCTCGTCCTACTGGTCGAGAACCTGAACATGATGTTTCGGGAAATGACCGATCCGGACGCCGGATGGCGACTCAGGAAAGTCCTTCAGAACGAGCCGCGCATCATCGTGCTGGGGAGTGCAACCTCCCGGTTCGCCCAGATCACGGACCCGGCCGAAGCGTTGTATGAACAGTTTCGGATCGTCCGCCTGGAACCGCTCGATACCGAGGCGTGCCGCGTTCTCTGGGAAAGCGTGTCAGGCCGGAGCGCGGCCCAACATTCGATCCGGTCACTTGAAATCCTGACCGGAGGCAGCCCGCGTCTGCTGGCGGTCGTGGCGCGGTTCGGATCAGCACGATCGTTTCGCGCATTGCTCGCCGAACTGCTCGACCTAGTGGATGACCATACCGAGTACTTCAAGAGCCACCTAGAGTCCCTCCCTCCGCAGGAACGTCGGGTCTATCTGGCGCTCGCGGACCTGTGGAAGCCGGCCACTACGCGGGAGATCGCCGAACGGTGCCGACTCGGTACAAGCAGTTGCAGCGCCCAGCTCAAGCGCCTGAAGGAGCGGGACGTCGTGCAGGTAAAGGGCGGTACGGCCCGCCGCAAGGAGTACTACCTGTCCGAACGGCTCTACAACATTTACTACCTGCTTCGCCGCCGCCGAGGTCATGCACCGTTGGTTAAAACTCTCGTGCGTTTCATGCGGTCGTGCTACGCGCCGAAGGAGCTTGATGCGATCTACACACAGATGCGCCGCGAACTGGAGGAGTTGGATCCCCGGATGTGGGCGATGTATCGGACGGTCCTCGAGCAGCTGAAGCCCGAGCAGGCAGGCTCCCGGACGGAAGCTGTGGCGCTGTTCAATCGGGGCGTGAACCTGCTTACCGAAGAACGGCTGGAGGAAGCCGTGTCGGTCTTCGACGATGTGATCCGCCGCTTCGGAGACAGCCGTGAGCCAGCGCTCCAGGAACCGGTCTGCGCGGCGCTGGCCGACAAGGCAAGTGCCCTCGGCGGACTGCATCGCCCCGCCGACGCCTTGGTCGTCTCCGATGAACTTCTGAGTCGTTTTGGCGCCAGCGGGATGCCGAGCCTGCGAAAACACCTCGCCAAGGCGCTCGTCAACAAAGGAGCGGCGCTCGCTGATCTGAATCGCCTCGCGATGGCGATGGATTCCTGGGAAGAAGTGGAGCGTCGCTTCGGAGCGAGCGAGGGTCCGGATCTAGCGGAACCCGTTGCCACGGCGCTCGTCAACAAGGCCGGTGTTCTCGGGGAGATCGATCGCCCACACAATGCCCTCGGGGTGCTGGAAGTGGTCGTCCGGCGATTCGGGAAGAGCCACGACCCGGACGTGCTCCGGCAGGTAGCGATCGCGCTGGTCAACAAGGGCGCCATGCTCCACGAGCGGAATCAACTCGAAGATGCTGTCGCTGCGTGGGAGGACGTCATTCGTCGTTTCGGGAGTAGCGAAGACTCCCGACTGCGCGGCCAGGTTTCGAAGGCGCTTGTCAACAGGGGGACAGCGCTCGTCGAACTGGGTCGGGCGGACGAGGCGCTGTCCGCCTGGGACGATGTAGTCCGACGCTATGGTGCCGAAAACGGGCCGAACCTTCTCACTTCAGTAGCGAAAGCGCTTGGCAACAAAGGAACCGTGCTCAATTCCTTGGGGCGGCGGCCGGATGCGGTGGCGGTATGCGACGAGATCGTCCGACGCTTCGGAAACAGTCAGCTACTGGCGCTTCGAGATCGGGTGGGGCTCGCACTCGTGCTCAAGGGAACCGTGCTCAGCAGCGCCGGTCAGCGGAACGAAGCTCTGGCGGCGTATGGCGCAGCCGTGCGCCGCTTCGGGGAGAACGGGCCGGGGGCTCCGGGGCGGTGGAAAGACATGGCGCTGCTTGGCCGGTTGGATATCGAGTTGAAGGAGCGCGATTACGAGTCTGCGATAAAGACCGTTGGTCGGGTTCTTGAGGACGGACACCCGAAGCGCCCGGAAGTGGCCTGGAGGGCATATGCGGGGCGGGCGGAGGCGGCGTTCGCCACCAGAGACGCGGCCGCGGGCGAGCAAGACGCCGCAAAGGTCTTGGCCATCCTCCCCGACTTGCGCGAGCCGCCGTCCGGCATCGTCCGCGCGGTATTGATTCTGAGCATCGTTGCCGGCCCCGAGAAGATGCTTCGCCTCATCGAAGCCTCAACTGCGAAGGACTTCCTGCTCCCGGTCACGACGGCACTCCAGTGGGAGTTGGGCAGGCGCCCCCGGGTGCCGCTGGAGGTCGAGGAGGTCGCCAAGGACATCGCTTCCGATCTGGCCGAACTGAGGGGCGGCGCCTCCGCCACTGCCGCCTGATGGGGAGCGTGGAGGTGCTCGAAGAGCGAGCAGTGGCTCTTGTCTGGTCCCGTAGAATCGGCTGGACGACCGCGCCGACCCGCGGGCGGTGATCGCAGCGGCGAAGGAACGAGCCAGCCGTAGCTGGATGAGCGTCCCGAACCGATGTCTGACACCTACAATTATCCTGCCGAGATCGAACGCGACGAGGACGGTCGTCATGTCGTTACGTTTCCGGACTTCGGATGGGGCGCGACGGACGGCGCGACCCGGGAGGAGGCGCTGGCCGAGGCCCGCGACCTGCTTCGCGAGTTGATCGCGGCCACGACGCGCGAGGGCAAGGACTTGCCGCAGCCGTCGCGCGCGAGCAGGCGACGGCCCCTCGTTGTCCCGCCGTTGCCGATCGCGCTGAAGGCGGCCCTCTACGAAGCGTTCCGCAATGCCGGGATGTCACAGCGCCATCTCGCCCGCAATCTCGAAGTTGCCGATCGCGAGGTGCGGCGAATGCTGAATCCGGATCATGCCACCAAGGCCGCCACCATCGAACGCGCCTTGCGCGTGTTGGGTAAACGGGTCAGCGTGACCGTCGGTGAGGCTGCCTGACCGGCTCCCGGACGTTTTCCCTCGCGGACGGTCCATTGCCGATGACGGATCTCGATGGAACGGATGTCGGGCGGGAACGTGGACATCCTGGGGGTCGGGGTGTCGTCTCGATCGCTTTCGCAAAGCCTTGTAGCGACGCGGGCGGGGAGTACGATCTATCGCTGCGGGGCGGGCGTGCACGCCGGCCCACGGTGCGTCCGTTGATTGCCGCGAACCTCGGAGGGAAGGCGCGAATCTGGAACGACGGGCCGCGTGGCGGCGCCTATCTTCCGCACTCTTCATGTGCGGACTTGACAAAGTCAAGTGTCGTTGGGAAAGTTCTGACACGAAGGTAGCGATCCAAAGATGCTCTCCGAACGGCAACTCGGCAGACGCCTGCGTACCTTGCGGGAGGCACGCGGGCTTCGGCAGAGCGACGCGGCGGCGCGCATCCAGGTGGCGCGGACGACGCTGGTGGCCGTCGAACAGGGGAAGCGACGCGCCCGGAACGAGGAAATCCAACGGTTGGCCCGTCTCTACGGAACGTCAGCCAACGCGATCCTGCGGGTGGAGGCGGTCCATCTCGACCTGACGTCCCGGTTTCGAGAACTCCCCGGGGGTTCCGAGCCGATCCGGCAGGAGGCGGCGCGACTGCTGGATCGGCTGGTGAGCGCTGAGGTGGAACTGGAGAACGCGTTGGGGGTCCACCGGCCGCGCACCTACCCGCCGGAGCGGGTGATCCTGCCGGGGGACGTGACCGTCCAGGCGGAGGAGGACGCGCGGGACCTGCGGGCGTGGCTCGGCCTCGGCGTCGGCCCCGTGCTGGACATCCTGTCGCTCCTCGACCTCCAGCTCGGGGTGCGCGTCTATCTGCATCCGCTCGCCAGCCCTGTTGCGGGGTTGTTCGCCTGTACGGAGGAGTCCGGCGCCTGCATTCTCCTGAACTCGCGCCACCGTCCCGAGCGCATCGCCCGGACCGGGGCCCACGAACTCGGGCACCTGATCGCCACCCGGCGGGAGCCCGAGGTTCTGGTGGAACGGGATGCCCCGGATTCCCGCGAAGAGCGGTACGCCTCCGCGTTCGCGCGCTCGTTTCTCACGCCCGGGCGGATCGTCCGCCAGCGGTTCGCAGAGATCACTGCCGGATCGTCCCACCTGACCCGCCGGCACGTGATCCTGCTGGCGCACGCGTTTGGAGTCTCCCGCGAGGCGATCGTGCGGCGACTCGAGGAGTTGGGGGTTGCCCGGCGGGGCGCCTGGGACTGGTTCGCGGGCAACGGAGGAATCCCGGACGCCGAGGCCGCGGAAGTTCTCGGAGGCCCTGCGGAGCTGGACCGGATGCGGGCGGCGGGGCGCGGTCTCGTGCCGCAGCGACTCGGGCTTCTCGTTCGGGAGGCATGGAAGCGGGAGCTGTACAGCGAGGGACAGCTTGCCGGGCTTCTCGCGCTGGACCGCGTCGCCGTCCGGGAAGTCCTGAACGGCGCGGAGCAGGAGCAGAACGAGGCGGCGAGTCTTGTCGCGCTTTCTGCCTGATTCGTGGCGCGAAGTCGTCGCGGACACGACCGCGGTCATCAACCTGAACGCGACGGGCCGCGCCGCCGACATTCTCGGGATCTTTCCGTCGCCGCCCGCCGTCACCGAGTCGGTACGCGCGGAGCTACGGAACGCGGGCGACCAGGGGCGCCGCGACTTCGCAGGCCTTGAAGCGCTCGCGTCCTCCCGCGCCGTGCGGATCGTCGCGGTGGGCGCCGGGGCGGCCATCCACGAATCCCTGATCGAGGGAAGCGCCCGGGAGACCCTCGACGACGGCGAGGCCGCGACCATCGCCTACGCGGCGGCCTACGGCGGCTCGGTGCTGCTGGACGACCGCAAGGCGCGCAGGATCTGCTCCGAGCGCTTTCCGAGCGTTTCGCTCCTCTACACGCTGGATCTGCTGCTCCATCGCTGCGTTCACGACGCTCTCGGCGAACGGGGCCAGACCGCCGCCATCTTCGCCGCGCTCAAGGACGCGCGGATGCGGGTTCCCTTCGAACGGGTCCCGCAGGTAGTGGCCCTGATCGGCGAGGACCGCGCGGCCTCCTGTCCCAGTCTGCCGCGAGCGTTCCGAGGTCGCTGACGCAGCCTGGGGCCGTGGGCCGACGGCGCATCGCCCGGGTTTCCGGGCGCCCCGGGATCCGGTGCTACCGTATTCGACCCGAGATGAGAGAACCGGTCCGTCACCTGATCCGAGGCGCGGGGAGGATCTTCGACATCTTCCCGCCGCCGATGCCAAACCCCTCCCCAAGCGCCCGGATGGAGGCGATCTGGAAGGAGACCGGAGACCTGCTGCATGGCGCGATCGCGCAATTCGCGGACGAGAACGGTCTGCCCTCCCCCGAAGAAATCAGAGATGGCAAGGCCGTTGGACAGAACGTCCCGGCCCGCCGCCGGGGGAATCGATCGCGGACCTTCTCCCGCCATTCTGGCGGGGCGTCCTCGGACGGAGCCGGGCGGCGACCCTGAGCCGAGGCTCGGTGATCAGGAGCCGACCGGGGCGGCCGGCAACCCGACGCCCTCTTGCGGCGTAGGACGATGAACCGAGTTGTGTCGGTTGAGAAGCGTGAACCGATGGGTCCTGACGTTTTCCTCAGCTTCGCCACCCGGCACAAGGCGCTGGTGGACGCGATTCGCGGGCAAGCGGAGAATCGCTGTTCCGCCTTGCGGTTTCGCGACTATGCGACCCGGCAACCGATCCATGATGCCTGGAAGCCGCCGGTGGAACGCCTCATTCGGACGTCGGCGGCGACTCTGTGTCTGGTCGGTGAGACGACGTGGCAGAGCGACCCCGTGAACTGGGAGATTCGGAAAAGTGCGGAACTCGGGACACGCGTTCTGGCCGTCTATCTGCAACCGGGTATCGCTCGCGTTCCGCCTGCCCTTGGTGAGATTGGCGTCACCCCGATGCCGTGGAACGTACAGGCCATCGTGAGTGAGCTGCATGGATAGCCGCTCCGGGCATCACGACATCAGGCCTGCGAGTTCGAAGGCTTCTGGATGGATGGCGAAGCGCGCGAGAAGGGGCGTGCTGGCGGAGGGTGCGTTGCACGTCGCCCCGAACTCGTTGCTCTCCCGGTTGATCGGGCAGAGCGCGCTCACGGTCCGGAACGTTCGGGCCGGTTGACCGCCGCGCGCCGCTCGGACAGACTCGCCCGCCATGGCGAGACGAACCCCCCCGCAGCGCGACCGCCGCCTTTTCGCACCGCTGGCGGTGCTCCTTCTTGCAGCCGGGGCCGCGACGGCGGCCGCCCAGCTCTCCTCTCGCGCGGTGGCCGACAGCGGTCCCCGGGACTGGGCCATCGTCGGCGGCATGGTCCACGTCGGGGACGGGACCGTGCTCGAGGGCGCCACCGTGGTGCTCCGCGATGGGTTGGTCGTCTCCGTCGAGCCGGGGGGGGAGGCGCCGGCCGATGCCGGGCGCATCGACGCTGCCGGGAAGCACGTCTATCCGGGCTTCATCACCGCACTCAGCGATCTCGGCCTGGGCGGCAGCGCGCCGGCGGCTCGCCGGGCTGGTGGCGCCGGCGGCGGGGAGAACGCGCCGCCCCCTCCTTCCCGAGGGCCCGAGGATCGTCCGGACACGTTCTCGTGGCGCCTCGCCGCCGACGATCTGCGGGCGGCGGACGAACGGATCGCCGCGCGGCGGAAGGCGGGATTCACCTCAGCGGTTACGGCGCCGCGTGACGGGATCGTCGGTGGCCGGGCTGCCTTCCTGAACCTCGCGGGCGACGATCCGCGCGATTTGGTGCTCGCTCCAGATGTGGCGGTGATGGTCCGGCTCGGAACGCGCGGTTTCCGCTCGTTTCCCGGTTCCATGATGGGCGTGGTCGCCTACCTGCGGCAGCTCTTCAGCGATGCCTCCCATTACGGCGAGATCTGGCGGATGTACGACGAGGATCCGACCGGGCTCCAGCGGCCGCGTTACGACCGGGCGCTCGCCCCGCTCGCGGCGGCGGCGGCCGGTGATCAGCCGGTGCTGCTGCCCGCGAATCTGGACAAGGAGGTGCGCCGGATGGTCGGGCTCGCCCGGGAATTCGGCATCCAGCCCGTCCTTTACGGCGGGCACGAAGCAGCGGAGTCGGCGGAGTTCCTGGCGGAGCACGGGGTACCGATCCTGGTGGATCTGAACTGGCCGAAGGCCGATCCCCAGGCGGATCCTGAAGCCGAGGTTTCGCTCCGCACGCTCCGCCTCAGGGATCGGGCTCCGGCCGGTCCCGCGGCTCTTGCGGCGGCGGGGGTGCGCTTCGCCTTCTACATGAGTGAGTCTTCAGGATCCGCGGGAGGCCCGCCAGGGGGTCCGTCGGCGGCCGGGAGGGGCCGCGGCGGGTCGGGCGGCGATCTGGCGGCGGTCCGCAAGGCGGTCGAGCGCGGTCTCGACAGGGAGGCCGCCCTGACCGCGCTCACCATGGCGCCCGCCGAGATTTTCGGGGTGGCGGACCGGGTGGGGACGCTCCAGAGCGGACGGATTGCCAACCTGGCGATCGCCGACGAGGACATTTTCGAGGACGGCGCGAAGATCGAAACGGTTTTCGTGGACGGGGTGATCCACCGCATCGACGCCGAGGATGAAGAGGAAACGGACGGGGCGGAAACCCCCGGACGCCGGTCCGGCACGGCCCGAGAAGCCGCCGTCGGACGCTAAGGATGAGAGCCATGCGACACATCAAGGGATTTCTGATTGCGGTGCTCCTCGGGGCGCCGCTTGCCATCGCCCAGGAAACGGTGATCCGGGGAGCGACGGTGCTCACGGTGACGGATGGGACCCTCTCTCCGGGGGCGGTTCTGATTCGCGACGGAAAGATCGCCGAGGTCGGCGCGAGCGTCACGGTTCCCGAAGGCGCCGAGGTGATCGACGCCGCGGGCATGTTCCTAATGCCGGGCATCATCGACGCCCATTCGCACATCGCCGCCGAGTCCATCAACGAGGGAAGCGTCTCGGTCTCCTCGATGACCGGGACCGGCGACGTGGTGGACCCCTACGACGTCAACATCTACCGCGAGCTGGCTGGCGGAGTCACGACCTCGAACATCCTCCACGGCAGCGCAAACCCGATCGGCGGCCTGAATGTGGTCATCAAGCATCGCTGGGGCGCCGATGCCGCGGGGTTGGTCTTCGAGGGCGCGCCCCCGGGCATCAAATTCGCGCTCGGTGAGAACCCCAAGCGGTCGCGTGGTATGCCGGCGGGGGTGGAGCGCCGCTATCCGGCCACCCGGATGGGGGTCCAGGACGTGATCCGGCAGGCGTTCCTGGAGGCGGAGGCCTACCGCCAGGAGTTCGCCGACTACGAGGCCGCAACGGCGCGGGGCGAGCGGGTGCTTCCCCCGCGGCGGGACATGAAACTCGAGCCGCTGGTCGAAATCCTGGAGGGCAAGCGGCTGGTCCACGCGCACTGCTACCGGCAGGACGAGATTCTGCAGCTCCTGCGGGTCGCCGAGGAGTTCGGGTTCCGGATCGCCACGCTCCAGCACGTGCTCGAGGGCTACAAGGTGGCGAACGAGATCGCCGCGCACGGGGCCGGGGCTTCCACCTTCTCCGACTGGTGGGCCTACAAAGTCGAGGCCTACGATGCCATTCCCTACAACGCGGCGCTCATGACCGAACGGGGCATCCTCGTCTCCATCAATTCGGACAGCGCCGAGGAGGCGCGGCACCTGAATCAGGAGGCCGCCAAGACCGTGAAGTGGGGCGGCATGACCGAGGAGCAGGCGCTCCGCATGATCACCATCAACCCGGCGATCCAGCTCGGGATCGGGGACCGGATCGGTTCTCTCGAGGTCGGGAAGGATGCGGACCTGGCGGTCTTCGACCGCCATCCGCTGAGCACCTACGCGGTGAACCAGATGACCTTCGTGGACGGGGAAATGCTCTTCAGCCGCGAGAAGGATCTGGCGATGCGGGAGAGCGCCGCCGCCGAACGCGCGGAGCTTGAAGAGAAGCTGTCCGAGGGGGACGACGCGGAGCGCGGCCCCGGCAGGCGCGGCCCGCGGGGACCGCGGGAAGGAGTCCGGCGATGACCGGCTTTGACAGAGGCATCACCCGGCTTACGGCCGTTCCGGCTGCGTTGGCGCTGGCCGGTGCCGCATTCGCAGCGGTTCAGGAAGAGGAGTCCTGGCTGATCACGAATGCCCGGATCCACACCCTGGTGGAGGGAGCGGCGCCGATCGAGTCGGGGTCCATCCTGATCCGCGACGGCCGGATCGTGGAGATCGGCGACGTCTCCGCGCCGGCGGGAGCCACGGTCATCGACGCTGCGGGACTCGACGTGTACCCGGGGATGATGGACTCGGTGAGCCAGCTCGGCCTCACCGAGATCGGCGCCATCAGCGCCACCGTGGACACGGTGGAGCTGGGCGAGATGAACCCGCACCTGAAGGCGGCCACCGCGATCCATCCGTCGAGCGAGCACCTCCCGGTGGCGCGCGCCAACGGGATTACCCACGCGGTGGTGGCGCCGGGCCGGCTCGGCGGGTTCGGTGGCGGCGGTTCCGGCATCAGCGGGCAGGCCTCCATCGTCCACCTCGACGGCTGGACCGTCGAGGAAATGGACATCGACGCGTCGGCGGGAATGATCCTGACCTGGCCCACCTACTCGACGCGGACGTTCAACCCGGGCTCGTTCCGGGTCGGCCGGAGGTCGTTCCGGGAGGCCGAGGAGGCGTACGACCGGACGGTGGCCGAACTCGGTGACGTGCTCGACGCCGCGCGCCGCTACGCGGCGGCGGGTGACACGGGCGCCCGGGCGCGGGACGTCCGGTTGGCCGCTCTCGGTCCCGTCGTCGGCGGGGAGATGCCGCTCCTGATCGTGACCCAGGGCGAGCGGGAGATCCGCCACGCCGTCGAGTTCACGAAGGAGCAGGGAGTGAAGATGATCCTGCTCGGCGGGAATGAGGCCTGGAAGGTGAAGGAACTGCTCGCCGAGAACGGCATTCCGGTGATTCTCGGCCCGACCCAGCGCCTTCCGGGAGAAGAGGACGATCCCTACGACCGGCCCTTCACGACCCCGGGCGAACTCCACGAAGCGGGCGTGACGGTGGCCTTCGCCACCTTCGGCTCCTCCAACTCGAGGCTGCTGCCGTACGAGGCCGGGCATGCGGTGGGCTACGGGTTGCCGCAGGACGCGGCGGTGCGGGCGATCACCGTGGTTCCCGCGCAGCTCTTCGGGCTCGCGGAGGACTTCGGGACCCTTGAAGAGGGGAAGGTTGCAAACCTGATCGTGGTGAACGGGGATCCGCTGGAGATCCGGACCGAGGTCGAGCACGTTTTCGTGAACGGGGTTCCGGTTTCGCTCGACAACCGGCACCTGCAGCTCTACGAGAAGTACCGGGCGCGCCCGGAGGGAGAGCGTTAACTCCCGGCGCGCCGGTCATGAGCGGGTTCTGGGTCGGCGCCGATCCTGGGGGAAGGGGGCATTTTTGGCCGAAGGATCTCGCGTGCCAGAACGTCGAGGGCGGGGAATTCCGGCCTGTGAATTCCGATCAGCAGACGCGGCACGAAAGTCCCCGATGAATCTCCTCTCGGTTCCGCGCAGCATCGTGGATGTGAACGCGTTCAACCGAGAGCGCGAGCTTCCGTACTCGCTCCGGCTTCAGGACTTCCAGATGGCGATGCAGGATGTTTACGACTTCCTGTACGACGTGGACAGCCACCTCGTGGCCAGGAGCCTGCGTCGGTTTGAGAGCATGTTGCGCCCTGCCATCCTGTCGGGGATCCTCTCCGACCTCCTGACGAGCAGTCTGGCTCGGCACTCGCGGTCGCTCACGGAGAACTCTTACTTCAACGGCCATCCCGACCTCCTGGTCGAGGGCATGTATCCGGATGACGCCATCAAATCCGGTGAGGAAGGAGTTGAGGTGAAGTGCACCCGGAAACCCGGGGGCGCTGTGGATACCCACGGAGCGAGAGCCCAGTGGATGTGCGTCTTTGTTTATCGCGTGGACTCGAAGACGGAGCCCGCCAGCGCTCGCCGACCGCTTGAGTTCACCGAGGTCTACCTGGCGCGCGTCGGAGTGGAGGATTTTCGTAAGAACCCAAGAGGGGAGCTTGGGACGCGTACAGCCACGCTCCATCGGGAGGGTGTCCGCAAGCTGCGGGAGGGGTGGCTCTACCGGGTGTAGAGGAACGGCCCCTGCGCGCAGGACCGGAATCGGACTCAGCGCGAGCCGTTTCGCGCCGAAGGTGGCGTGTGCCGCGCCAAACCTGGAATGGCTTCGCACGCCATGTCGAAGTAATCGGCGTCATTCTCCAACCCGATGCTCCTGTAACCCAACGCTTCGGCGGCGGCGAGCGTAGAGCCGGAGCCGGCGAACGGATCGAGCACCGTTCCTTCGCCGAGAGGCAGAGAGGCGCGCACGATCTGACGGAGGAAAGCCTGTGGCTTCAGGCTCGGATGGGGCGCGATCGCGCGCTCCGTGCGGCGAGTAGGCGCCGAGGTGATGACGTCGCCAAACGGCTTTTCCGTGCTTGGGCGGCGAAGGGCGCCGGTCTTCCACTGCCGGAGGTTGTCCTGGACTCGCCCCTCAAGCGGTTCGCGGAAGAGGAGCCACGGTTCCCACTTGGACCGCGGCATGACGCTCACATCCGGAAACTCGCGGTGAGCAGCCTTGGGACGATCACCTCCCCTGAGGGTTGTGGTCAGCCGGATGATTTCTCCGCGCCGCTCCATGCCGGCGCGCGCGAGTGCGCCGGCAACGATGAAGGAAAGCAGTGGGGATGAAGCGACGAAGACGTGCGCACCTGGTACAAGGCACGGCCGCAGCTTGAGGGCCCATTCGTGGAAGAACGTGTCGAGCTGCGCAAGTTGACTCGGCTTGAGCGTCGTGAAGCGAGGCAGCGGGGACCGCTGATGGCCGTCGAAGGAGGGGGGGATGCGCCACACGCCACCTCGTCGGGCACGGAGTTTTCGCTGCTGTAAGGGCGTGTATTCGTGGAGTCCATAGGGAGGGTCGGTGACAACCGCCTGAATGCTGCGGCGTTCCCTTTCGCCAAGCCAGTGAAGAGCCTCCGCGTGGAAGAGAGTGGCGTCGCCGAATCGGAAGGGAGCGCGGAGCGTCTCTTCGGGTGGGTGGAAGAGGGACAGCGCCGGTCCGGTGTTCGTGGCATGCCGATAGAGCCCACGACCGTCCCTGACGAAGAGATCCGGGGTGTTGAGCGAGAGATAGGACTGAACGGATGAACGGGCAACCGGTCCTGCGGTGGCGCTCACCCGTTCGCAGATTTCCGCAACGTTCAGCGGCCCGGGGGACTCCCCCAGCACTTGGAGGATGGCGTCGCGGACCTGTCCGGGCCGACGACGTTTCGACGCCTTGGGCATTGGGGATACTGTAGACGTCTGGACGTCTTGTGTCCAGCGACGGTAACGGGGTCTGGCTGCTGTCGAGTGAGCGCCTCCGGCGACGCAGAATCGAATGGGCGCTTTCGCCCGCCTTCGGCGGACGATGCCGGTCTGAAGACCGGCGGTCCCGGGCGGACGCGCCATCAGTCCGCTTGAGATCTTGTTTTCACACGCGACGGCTGCGGCTCGTGATAGCGGGCCGGAGGAGCGCATGAGCCGGACGGCGGCCGGTACAGATCGAACGGTTGACATGTGTCACCCAGAACCCGATCCGGCAGTTTCGCCGGCAACAACGACGGGGTGTTAGATTCCGAAATCATCCTGACCCTGCTCCCCCGGATCTTCCGGCGCGCCGACCTTCCGCTTACGGGGCTGGTGCTGGCGGCGTGCCTCCCCGCTTGCGCGCCCGACTACGACCTGGTGATCCGGGGCGGCACCGTCTTCGACGGCCGCGGGGCGCCGGGAGTCGTCGCCGATGTGGCTATTGACGGGGATCGCATCGCCGCGATCGGCGAAATCAACGGCAGGGCGGCGAGAACGATTGACGCCGCCGGACTCTACGTGGCCCCCGGTTTCATCGACATGCACAGCCACTCCGAGGTCCGGCGCCTGCTCGACGGCGGCCAGGGCCCTTCGTTCGCGTTTCAGGGGCTCACGACCGAGATCTATGGGGAGACCTTCTCGATGGGTCCGCTGGGTGGCCGGATCGAGAGCACCCTGCCCGAGGAACTGGAGGGGAAGTGGGAGACCCTGGGCGGGTTTCTCGACTACCTGGACGAAACCGGCATCGCGATCAACGTGGCGTCCTACGTCGGTTCCGGGGCGGTCCGGGCCTACGTGCTGGGCTACGAGGACCGGGCGCCCACCGACGAGGAGCTCGAGCAGATGTTGGGGCTGGTGCGGGACGCCATGTCCGAGGGGGCGGTCGGAGTCTCCGCCGGCCTGAGCTACGTGCCCAACATCTACATGTCGACCGATGAGCTCGCCGCCATCGTCTCCGAGGCAGCCGCGGCGGGCGGCATCTTCGCGAACCACGCCCGCACCATGAACGGCACCGACCCGGAAGCGATCCGCGAAGCCCTCGCCATTGGCGAACAAGCGGGCGCACCGGTCCACTTCTTCCACCTGAACTCGATCTCCTCGACCGAGGCGGACACCTTCCTCGCCATCGTCGACGAAGCCCGCGATCGGGGCCTTGCGGTCACCGGGGACAGCTACACCTACACCTGGGGCATCACCGGGCTCCGGAGCTACATCCCCGCCTGGGCGCAGGAAGGCGGCGTCGAGGCGATGCTCGAACGGCTGCGCGATCCTGAGGCGCGCGAGCGCATCGCCGGCGACTTCGTCACCGAGCCGCCCTACCTGGCGAACATCGGCTGGCACCGCGTCCGGCTCGGCGTCGACGATCCGGAGGTCAACGGGAAGCTGGTCGAGGAAGTGGCGGAGATGCGGAGCCAACCCGCCGAGGAAGCCTTCATGGACGTGGTCCTGGAGCAGGAGGGCCGCGGCATCGTCATCGACTGGAACAACGAGGAGGACACTCTCCGGCAGGTGCTGGCCCAACCGTACGTGGCCGGTGGAACCGATGGCGGGACCATCGACCTCGACTCGGAGAACCTTCCCCCGCTCGTGCATCCCCGGCATCTGGGGACGCTTCCCCGCCTCCTCGGCACCTACGTGCGCGAGGAAGGCCTCTTCAGTTGGGAGGAGGCCATTCGCAAGCTGAGCGGGCTTCCCGCGGAGATCCTGGGACTCGAGGAGCGGGGGACGCTGATGGAAGGCAACTTCGCCGACCTGGCGATCTTCGATCCGGAGACGATCCGCGGCGTGGCCACCTTCGAAGACCCGTTCCACTACTCGATCGGCATGCGGTACGTCCTGGTGAACGGCATCCCGGTGGTCGATGAGGGCGAGTACACCCGGGCGCTTCCCGGCCGGGCGTTGCGCGGCCCGGCGTTCGTTCCCGAGTAGTCCGGCGTATACCGTCCGGGGAGAGGGTGCGGCACTGACGTTGGCATGCCGTGCCTGTCCAGCCCGTGCGTCCGTGCCTGCCGGCCAGTCGCTTCCGCGCTCGTCGGACGATCGCGCCGCCCGCCCGAACGCTCAAGTCGCGTCGGCGCGGTTGTCCTCTGTTGAACGCAGCCTTACTCTGCATCCACCCCTTAACAGCCTGTGGAAAAAGTCGCATGTGACTGATGGTGCCAGTCCGGGGTTGTACTAGGATTGGTGCCATGGCCATGGGACAGCGCAAGGTTGGGCACCGACAGGGCGCGTTGTGGATAGCAACGTCGCAGCTTCCTCGGGGCGAGGGGGATCCGTTCTACGAAAGGCTGAACGTGATCTTGGAGAAGGCGGGCTTCGACGCGTATGTGGAGGGCATCTGCAAGGACTTCTATGCGCGTGGGCTGGGGCGTCCGAGCCTTGCGCCGGGGAACTACTTCCGGCTGTTGCTGGTGGGGTATTTCGAGGGGTGCGACTCGGAGCGTCAGATTGCCTGGCGTTTGGCGGATTCGTTGAGTCTGCGGCGGTTCTTGAGTTTGACGTTGACGGATTCGTGTCCGGACCATTCGACGCTGTCGAACACGCGGCGTCGGATCTCGGCGGAGGCGCACGGCGAGGTTTTCGTGTGGGTTTTGCGCCGTTTGGAGGAGGCGGGTCTTCTGCGCGGCAAGACGCTGGGGGTGGATGGGACGACGCTGTTGGCGAACGCCTCGATGCGCGGGATCGTGCGTCGGGACACGGGGGAGGGGTATCGGGAGTATCTGCGCCGCCTGGCGCAGGAGTCGGGGGTGGAGAACCCGAGCCCGGAGGATCTGCAGCGATTTGACCGGAAGCGGAAGAAGAAGACGTCGAATAAGGAGTGGGCGCATCCGTCGGACCCGGACGCGCGGGTAGCGCGGACGAAGGACGGTCGGACGCGGATGGCGCACAAGGTGGAGCACGCGGTGGATCTGGAGAGCGGGGCGCTCGCGGGGGTGAAGGTTCAGGGAGCGGATCGGGGAGATACGGAGACGCTGGAAGGGACCCTCCAAGAGGCGCAAGCTCGGATCGAGGCGGCGAGCGTGGCGCCGGCCGGAGCACGTGCGGTCGTTTGCGACAAGGGGTATCACAGCGACGCGACGATGGTGGGCATGCAGCGCGCGGGAGTTCGGTCGTATGTTTCGGAGCCGCGTCGGGGCCGTCGGCGCTGGAACGGGAAGGTGGACAGGCAGCGAGCGGTGTATGCGAACCGGCGTCGGATACGCGGTGCGCACGGGCGTCGGCTGATGCGGCGGCGCGGCGAGTTGGTGGAGCGTTCGTTTGCGCACGTCTATGACACGGGTGGGATGCGGCGGCTGTATCTGCGCGGCCGGGAGAACATTGCGAAACGACTCTTGATCCAGGCGGCCGGCTTCAACCTCGGGCTGCTGATGCGCCATGACTGTGGAATCGGGAAACCGAGGAGCCTGCAGAGCGCCGTACGGACCCGTTTCTCCGCATTTCTTGTTCTTGTGGTCGCGTCATTCCGCCCGCCAGACCGCCCCTGGGCCATCGTGAGGACGTTCGGACCATGGTCCCGCTTCCTCTCCGCCAATACTCGTCCCGTGTCTCCTCGTGCTCGCACGCCCCGGTGCGCCTGCGTCGGACCGCCAGACGCGCTTTTTCCACAGGCTGTTAACCGCCTGTGGTGAAACCCCCGTGAGCGCCGAGGTGCGGGAAGCGCCCGGCTGACAAGGCGCGTGAGGGAGGAATACCGGGTGTATTTCGACCGAAACGCAACGCAGAACACCAGTTCTCCCGGTGGGGGGGCGAAGCGGAGTGGCCAGTTCTCCCGGTGGGGGCCAGCCGGGATGGATCGCCGGGCGGGCCCCCACGGGGAGAACTGGGCCACGTGAGTTTTGCCACAGGCTGCTAATGATCCCGTGGGCAGGAACCGAGCCGTGAAACCGGCCGCCGGAGAGCACTGCATCCTTGAACTCTCGGGCGTCACCCTCCGCTTCGGGGGCGTGACCTCACTCTCGGGTCTCAGGATGGACGTGCGGGACGGCTAGCTGGTGGCCCTCATCGGGCCCAACGGGGCGGGGAAGACCAGCGTCCTGAACTGCGTCTCCGGCCTCTATCGCCCGCAGGAGGGAAGCATCACCCTGACCGGCCGCGATGGGGCGCGGCACGCGCTCCACCGACTTGCGCCGCACCGGATCGCGGAGCTGGGGGTGGCGCGCACCTTCCAGAACATCGAGCTCTTCAAGCACATGACGGTGCTTGACAACCTGATGCTGGGTCGCCATGTGCACATGAAGGGAGGCGTGCTCAGCGGCGGCCTGTACCTGGGCCGCCAGCGCGGCAGGGAGATCGAGCACCGCAAGTACGTGGAGCAGGTCATCGACTTCATGAACCTGGAGCCGCTGCGGAGCGCCGTGGTGGGGAATCTGGCCTACGGAAACCAGCGGCTGGTGGAGATGGCGCGCGCTCTGGCGCTCGATCCAAACCTCCTCCTCCTGGACGAGCCAACGGCCGGGATGAACGCCGAGGAGAAAGAGTCGATGGCGCGCTTCATCCTCGACGTTCACGAGGAGCAGGGCATTACCGTGGTGGTCATCGACCACGACATAGACGTGATCATGGATATCGCGGACCGGGTCGTGGTGCTGGATTTCGGGCGCCGGATTGCGCAGGGGAGTCCGAATGAGGTCCGGGACGACCCTGCGGTCATCGATGCCTACCTGGGCAGGAGAGCGGACGACACCCGGGAACTGGCGGGCGCAGGGGGCGCCGGGAGACAGACGGATGTACGGTCGTGAGCCGAATCTCGCGCGAGGTCGCGAGCGGCGAGAGCCGGGCGCTTTCATGCTGCGCCGAGGACCCACCGTGATCGGGACCCTGCCCGCCCTCCTCGCGAATCACGCCGCGAGCCGTCCTGGCGGCGTTGCGCTGCGCGAGAAGGAGTTCGGGATCTGGCAGGAGATCACCTGGGCGGCGTACCTGGCGCGGGTGCGGGGTTTCTCACTCGGGCTGACGGAGTTGGGTGTGGAAGAAGGGGACCGGGTCGCGATCATCGGGGACAACCGGCCGGAGTGGGTGATCGCGGAGCTGGCCTGCCAGACCGCTGGCATTCTCCCCCTGGGGCTGTATCAGGATGCCATCGCCGACGAACTTGCCCACCTGCTGGAGGCCGCCGAGGCCCGTGTCGTCGTGGCCGAGGATCAGGAGCAGGTCGACAAGGTGCTGGAAGTGCGGGAACGGCTGCCCGGGCTCGAGTACATCGTCTACTACGAATCGCGCGGCATACACGCATACCAGGCGCCAGGTTTGATGTCCTTCGAGGAGGTCGAAGCGCTGGGCGACCGACTGCATGGCCGATCGCCCGAGGAGTTCGACCGCAGGCTGGCCGCGGTCCAGCCCGGCGACACCGCGCTGCTCTGTACGACCTCCGGCACGACCAGCGTCCCGAAGCTGGCCATGCTCTCGCACGAGAACCTGCTCGAAATGGCGTCGCAGCTCCGGAGCGTGGATGCGATGCACGCGGACGACGAATTTGTGTCGTTCCTTCCGCTCGCGTGGATCGGCGAGCAGATGATGGCGGTGGCGAGCGGGTTGCTGGCGGGATTCAGGGTGAACTTCCCGGAGGAGACGGCGACCGCGCGGAAGGACACACGCGAGATCGGGCCGGCTTTCCTGATGTCACCGCCCCGGATCTGGGAGAACATGGTCTCGGACGTGCAGGTCATGGCCGAAGACACCACCCGCCTCAAGCGCTGGATCTACCGTTGGTCGATGAAGCAGGGCGTCGCCAGTGCCGAAGCCCGCTTCCAGGGCCGGAGAGTCGGCTTCGCCCGGAGAGTTGGCCACCGACTGGCCGACTGGATGGTGTTCCGTCCCGTCCGCGACCAGTTGGGACTCGCCAGGGTGCGGCGAGCCTACACCGGAGGCGCCGCGCTCGGCCCCGATGTCTTTCGCTTCTACCACGCCATCGGGGTGAACCTGAAGCAGCTCTACGGCCAGACCGAGGTGTCCGGGATCTCCGTGGTTCACCGGGACGACGACATCCGTTTCCAGACGGTGGGCGTGCCGCTGCCCCGCACCGAGATCCGCATTTCGGAGGAGGGAGAGATCCTCTGCCGGAGCCCCGCTGTGTTTCAGGGCTACTTCAAAAACCCCACGGCGACGGCGGAGACACTCGAGGACGGCTGGCTGCGCTCGGGCGACGCGGGCTACTTCGACGAGGGCGGCCACCTGGTCGTCATCGATCGCCTGGCCGACGTGATGAAGCTCGCCGACGGGAGCAACTTCTCCCCGCAGTTCGTCGAGAACAAACTCAAGTTCAGCCCCTACGTCGGCGAGGCGGTGGTCCAGCCCGAACGAGGTCTATCCGCTGGTTCGCTTCGGCACCGGCGACCTTTCCGCCTGGAATGCCGCGCGGTGCCCCTGCGGCCGCCCCGAACCCCGCCTGGCGGGCTTCCTCGGCAGGGTGGGGGAGGGCGTGAAGGTGCGGGGAATGTTCGTGCACCCCCGCGAGCTGGCCGCGGCCCTGGGGTCTGACCCGGTGGTGGCGCGCTACCAGGCGGTGGTGTCCGCAGAAGGCGCGCGGGACGTCTTCACCGTGCGGGTCGAGGCGGCGTCCGGCCGCGAGATCGATGCTGCCGGGCTGGCCGGCCGCATCCGGCAGGCAGTGCAGATCCGGCCATTCGTGGAGGTGGTTCCCTCCGGGACTATCCCCCACGAAGCACGCCCGCTGGTGGATGCTCGAGAGGAATAGGCGACGGGTTCAAGCTAGCGGTCTGACGTAACGTGACGATTTCGACACAGGCGACGCGTGGAACTCCGGTTTCAGACCCTCCCCCCAGCTCACACGTACTCCCCCCGTACCCGCCCCGAACCTTCCCGGTTGAGGTTGTACCTCATGATGCGGCCGTGTGGGCCGTTGCGATCGCGCTCGAGCCCGAAGACCTCGCCCGGCACCTCTCCGGGAACCGCCGCCTCCAGCCGCCGCTCGTCGCCCGGTTCGAGGCGCAGGCGCCGCGCGCCCACCGCCCGGCCTCTGCGGCTCAGCCCGACGATCACCGCGCCGACTGCGGGCTGGCGAAGCACATACGCCACCGCCACGTCGGCCATGGTGGAACGGTGCCGGCCGGACACCTCCGCGAGCGCTGCGCACGCCCGCTCCAGCACCGCGCGGCCCCCCACCTCGTCGGCGATGAGGCGGTACTTGACAAGCGAGCGCGACGGCGCCCGGGCACCGGCCGAATCTGAGAGCAAGCCGCCCGCGAGCGCCCCGTAGCAGAGCAGTGTCACGTTGCGCTGGAGACACAAGTCAGTCATGTCCTTGCGCGGCCGCCGGTCCAGCAGCGAGAACTGGACCTGGTTTGAGATCACTGGAATTCCGGCGTCCAGGAGAGCAGTGAGTGCGCCGCAGTCGAAGTTGGTCACACCGATGTTGCGCACAACCCCTTCTTCGGCGAGCTCCGTCAACCACTCCGCCGCGCGCAGCCACCCCGGCTGGGAGAGGTCCCACCAGGCGAACTGGACCAACTCCAGCGCCTCCACGCCGAGCCGGTCACGGGACCTGAGGACGATGTCGCGCACGTAGCTCCGGTCGATTGTGGCCAGCGCGTCCAGATCCGGTACGAACTTGGTGAACACGACCACCTGCCTGGCGGACGCGGGCCGGGCCGCCAACCAGTCGCCGAGGAGTTGCTCTGCGCCCGTGTAGATGTCGGCGCAGTCAAGGAAGAGTGGCCCCGGCCGAGCGGCGGCCTCGTCGAGAGCGGCGAAGGCGCGCTCACGGCTCCACCCGAGCCCATGCCCTCGCGACAACTGCCAACAGCCACGTACCAGCCCGCTGGCCGGCAGCGGCAAAGTCATCCCGGCCGTGTGAGGGGAACGCGAGTGACCTCGCTGTGGCGGAAGGCCGAGGTGCCAGTGCGGGTGATGCGGAAGCGGGCGCCACAGTGGGGATCCGGACAGGCGATTTCGGCGTCGGAGGTCATCCAGTCGTTGGGATGGGTCCTGCGCTGCTTGGCCGGAAGCAGCGGAAGGAGCGCCGCCAGGGGGTAGAGCGGAAAGCTCTGCCCCGCAGGGAAGGACAGGTTCTCGCCCCGGAGTTCGAAGTAGTCCCCTTCCCTGTGGTTGCAGACCATCTGGCGCTCGCCGGCCACGACCTCCACCCGCAGGTCGTAGAGCTCGAACCTGTCGTGTGGCCCACCATCCAAAGCAGCCGCTCGCCTTCCGGCTGGGCCTGGCGGGAGGAGCGCTCCCGATCCTCGTCTTCGCAGCCGGCGCCGCCTGGCTGGGCTTTTCCGGCGCGCCGGACGAGCGCGGCCTGTGGCCCGTCCTGGTCGTAGCACTGGGCACCGGCCTCCTGCTTGCCAAGAGGGCCTCCGACTACAGCGCGGCGGCTCTGCGCGGGATGTCGCGCCCCATCGTCATGCTCATGGTGGCGGCCTGGCTGCTGGCGGGCATCTTCTCGGCCGTGCTGCGCGAATCCGGGCTCGTCCACTCCCTGGTGTGGGCGGGCGCCGAACTGGGGGTGAGCGGCGGCGGCTTCGTCCTGCTGGCCTTGGTCATCGCGGTTCTCTTCTCAACCGCGACCGGCACCAGCCTCGGGACAATCCTCATCTGCGCGCCGCTGCTCTACCCCGCGGCGGGCGTCTTCGGGGCCAGCCCGGTCGCGTTGATCGGGGCGATCCTGGCCGGCGCCACCTTCGGGGACAACGTCTCGCCCGTTTCAGACACAACCATCGCGTCCGCGATCAGCCAAAACGCGCCCATGGGCGGGGTCGTGCGCAGCCGCCTCCGCTATGCGCTGCCCGCCGCCTTGGCCGCCGCTCTCATCCTTACGCTGCTTGGCGGTGCCGAGGCGCCCCCGGCCGCGGCATTGGTCCCGGGTGCGGTGCTCGCTGGCGACCCGTCCGCGCTCCCCATGTTACTGGCACCCGTAGCCGCGTTTCTCATGCTGTGGCGGGGGCGCGGCCTGGTGGAGAGCCTTTTCGCCGGGGTGGCCGTAGCGGTGGCCCTGGCTCTGACGCTGGGGCTCGTCACCCCCGCCGGCCTGCTCCACATCGACGCCGAGTCCTTCCAGGCCCGCGGGCTCATTCTGGACGGGATGGAGGGCGCGGTCGGTATCGTGATCTTCACCATCCTCCTCATGGGGATCGTGGGGGCAGCCCAGGAGGCAGGTATCGTGGACCGGTTGGCCCGGGCGCGCGGGCTCTGGCGGGCCGCACCGACGGCACGCGGGGTGGAGCTCGGCATCTTTGCCGTGACGAGCGCCGCCGTAATGCTGACCACGCATTCGGTGATGGCCATCCTCGCGGTCGGCGACCTGGTCCGGGATGCAGGCAGGCGCGCCGGCGTGGGGCGCTTCCGACGCGCGAACCTCCTGGACATGACCGTCTGCACCTACCCGTTTCTGCTGCCTTTCTTCATTCCGACCATCCTCGCGGCCTCGGCGACCGCCTCCGGTGAGGCTTTCGGCGTGCCGAGGGTGTCCGCCCTTGAAGCCGGGCTGGCGAACGCCTACTCATGGGCGCTCTTGGGTGTGATCCTGGTGGCGATCACCACGGGTCTGGGCAGGTCGGAGGACCGCAGGGATGCGACCTGATCATACGACCGGGAGTTTGCGGCTTCGTGTGGGCGACCCCCGGATCAGCGGTATGGACAACGCCAGGAGCAGTGAGGGAGCGACGACGGCGATCACGAGTTTGGTCAGATTGCGCCCGGGAAACCCGGGTGGCCCGCGATGCTGATTTCGGACATCATGCTGACCTTGATGCCGCGTATCGCCCACCGCACCGATACGGGGTCCCATTCCCGGGAGAGACGCCGATGACTTTCCGGAACCGCACACCCAGGTGCCTTGCCCTTCCGGGGCTCGTCCTCGCCGCGTGCCTCTTCGGCTGCGGGCCGCCGGAATACGACCTGATCATCCAGGGCGGCACCGTCTTCGACGGGACCGGGACGCCGGGCGTCGTCACCGATCTGGCGATCAAGGGAGAGCGCATCGCCACGATCGGCGAAGTCGGCGGCAGCGCGGAACGAACGATCGACGCCGCCGGGCTCTACGTGGCGCCCGGTTTCATCGACATGCACAGCCACTCCGAGGTCCGGCGCCTGCTCGACGGCGGCCAGGGACCCTCGTTCGCGTTCCAGGGGCTCACCACCGAGATCTACGGCGAGACCTCCTCGATGGGTCCCGTGGGCGGCCGCATCGAGAGCGGGCTACCGGAGGAACTGGAGGGGAAGTGGGAAACGCTGGGCGGTTTCCTCGACCACACGGAGGAGACCGGCATCGCGATCAACGTGGCGTCCTATGTCGGCTCCGGGTCGGTCCGGGCCTACGTCATGGGCTACGAGGACCGGGCACCCACCGACGAGGAACTGGAACAGATGCTCGCCCTGGTGCGGGACGCCATGGCCGAGGGGGCGTTCGGAGTCTCCGCCGGTATGAGCTACGTGCCCAACATCTACATGTCCACCGAGGAGCTCGCCGCCATCGTCGCCGAGTCGGCCGCGGCCGGCGGCATCTTCGCGAACCACGCCCGCACCATGAACGGCACGGACCCGGAGGCGATCACGGAGGCTCTCGCCATCGGCGAACTGGCGGACGCGCCCGTCCACTTCTTCCACCTGAACTCGACGTCCTCCACCGAGGCGGACACGTTCCTCGGCATCATCGACGAGGCCCGGGCCCGGGGTATGAAAGTCACCGGCGACAGCTACACCTACACCTGGGGCATCACCGGGCTCCGGAGCTACATCCCCGCCTGGGCGCAGGAGGGCGGCGTGGAGGCGATGCTCGAACGGCTCCGCGACCCCGAGATGCGCCAGCGCATCGCCGGCGACTTCGTCACCGAGCCGCCCTACCTCGCGAACATCGGCTGGCACCGCGTCCGGCTCGGCGTGGACGATCCGGAGGTGAACGGGAAGCTGGTCGAGGAGGTGTCGGAGATGCGGAGCCAGCCCGCCGAGGAGGTCTTCATGGACGTGGTCCTGAAGCAGGAGGCCCGCGGCATCGTCATCGACTGGAACAACGAGGAGGACACCCTCCGGCAGGTGCTGGCGCAGCCGTACGTGGCCGGAGGAACCGATGGCGGGACCATCGACCTCGACTCGGAGAACCTGCCGCCGCTCGTCCATCCGCGACACCTGGGAACGGTACCCCGCCTTCTCGGGACCTACGTGCGCGAAGAGGGGATCCTCAGTTGGGAGGAGGCGATTCGCAAGTTGAGCGGGCTTCCCGCGGAGATTCTGGGCCTTGAGGAGCGGGGGACGCTCGCCGAGGACCACTTCGCGGATCTCGCCATCTTCGATCCCGAGACGATCCGCGGGGTGGCGACGTTCGAGGATCCGTTCCACTACTCGGTGGGCATGCGCTACGTCCTGGTGAACGGGACCCCGGTGGTGGACGAGGGGGAGTACACCGGGGCGCTTCCCGGACGGGCGCTCCGCGGCCCGGCATACGTGGAGGAGTAGTCGGGGCGGCGGGAGGACTGCCCTGAACGCCGGCGTTCCGAGGCGGTTCTGCCGTCAAGGAGGGTGGGGCGGTGCGGTTCCGCTGCGTTCTCGCGCAGCGGGTGCCGACCGGAGGGCAGCGATGATCCGCTACGCGCCTCGTCAGTTGACGGCGAGCACGTTGACATAAAAGAGCAACGTCGCGTAGGGCGGAATTCTCGGAGGCTGGCCCGTGTTGCCATAGGCAAGGTCGTGGGGGATCACAATGCGCCGGACGCCACCGACACGCATTCCTGTTATTGCCAGGTCCCAGCCCGCCATCACCTCACCGACTCCGAGCGTGAAGGAGTACGGGTCTTCCGCGTTTGCCCAATCAAAGGTCTCGCCCTTGTTCTCCTTGTTCAGCAGGTCGAAGACCCAACCCTGGTAGGCCACCGACAGCGAATCTCCACTACCGACTTCCTCGCCCTCGCCGACCCAGAGATCGATGAATTCGAAAGGAACCTCGGCTCCGGCAACAAGTTCAACTTCGTAAAGAAGAGTGGTGTTCCCCGGAACCCGATTCGTCCCCTGCTCGCCGAACCCGAGTTCGGGCGGGATCACGATCCGGCGACGCCCTCCCACTCGCATGTCGGCCATCCCCTGATCGATGCCGGGAATGACCTGTCCGATACCAAGCCGGAACGAATACGGCGAAGCGGCGGGCTCAGACACGAATACCTGGCCTCGGTTGTCGGGGGCCGCGTGGTCGTAGAACCAACCCGTGTAGCCGACTGCGAGCAGCCAGCCGTCCTGCACCGCAGGGCCCTGACCCTCCTCAAGGTCAGTGGCCTCGAAGGGCACGTTGAGTGGCGTGGCGGCCGGTGCCTGAGGCGTGGTCTGCCCGCCTCCGTGGGCGCCGCAACCAGCAACAGCGCCGGCGAACATGATCGCCGCCCGGATCGGCTGCCGCGTCGATGGCACTGTCAGCTTCACGTGATGCTCAGCGTGCAAGAAAGACGCCGGTGCGCGCGTCCGTTACTTGGCCGTCCGCAAAGACGCCTCCTTGGCCACCTGGACCCGGCGGTTCCCGACCGAGAGTTCGCGAGGACTCGGGCGTCGCCCGGTCGGAGACCATCTCCGGATCGAACAGCACCAAGTCCGCAACCATCCCGGGAGCGAAGCAGCCGCAATCGGTGAAGACCATATGGTCGACGGCCAGCGGGGTCATCCGCCGGACTGCCTCCTCGAGGCTCAGGGTTTCCCGCTCCCGGACGAACTGCCGGATCGCCCGCGGGAAGGAACCGCAACCCCTGGGATGGCATTTGGGATGTTCTGGGAGATCTGATGTCCACTGTCAATGGTTGCGCACACACTAATAAAATCAATGACATAGGATGTCTTCGTAGCGGCCCGGAGGTCGGCGTTCCCGTACCGGTGGCGCCGTCCGGGTTGTTGACGTTCCCGGGGGTTTCTGCTGTGAAGATGGGTGGAGGGTGCGGTTTCGACCGCCTCTCGGCGGTCGAATCCGGCTGGTTTCCGGAGCAGAGCGATAGCTCTGCGGAGACCCCTTGAGCACGAGGGATGGAAGACGGCGCCAGCCGGCATCCATTCCTCGTAGCTCGGGAACCCGGCGCTCCGAGGCGGTTCCGCCGTCAAGGAGGGTGGGGCGGTGCGATTCCGCTGCGCTCTCGCGCGGCGGGTGCCGGCCTGAAGGCCGGCGGTCCCAGCCGGGTGGGCTGTGAAGGAGGGGGGCGAGGTGCGGTTTCGACCGCCTCTCGGCGGTCGATGCCGACCGGAGGGCGGCGGTCCCGGGTGCGGGGTACAATCGCCGGCTACCGACCGACCGGTTCGCAGCCCTCGTTTTTCCCATGTTCCAGTCGTTGCGGCGCGTATCCGGCCGCCTCGTGTTCGTACTCCCAATTGCGTTGGGTGGAGGCGTGTCCGCGCCCTCCGTGGCGGGGGAGGATGAGGACGAGTCACGGTTTCTGAGCCGGATCCGGCGCCTGACCGTGGAAGGCAAGCGCGCCGGGGAGGGCTATTTCTCGCCCGACGGCAAGGAAATGGTCTTCCAGTCGGAGCGGGAGCCCGGCAACCCCTTCTTCCAGATCTACCTGCTCTCCATGGAGACCGGGGACACGCGGCGAATCTCGCCCGGGCACGGGAAGACGACCTGCGCGTTCATCTCGGGGAAGAACGGCGACATCCTCTTCGCTTCGACGCACCTCGATCCGCGATCCGTCGAGCTACAGCAGGAGGAGATCGCGTTCCGGGAGAGTGGCCAGGAACGGCGCTACGAATGGGACTACGACCCCTTCATGGACGTCTTTGTAGAGCGGCGTTCGGACGGCGAACTCGTGCGTCTCACCGACGCCCAGGGGTATGACGCCGAGGGGAGTTGGTCGCCGGACGGCGAGTGGATCGTCTTCACTTCGATGCGGGACATGTTCGAGCGCGAACTCTCCGAGCGGGAAGCGCGCCTGGCCGAGATCGACCCGTCGTACTTCGCCGAGATCTACGTCATGCGCGCCGACGGCAGCGAACAGCGGCGTCTCACCGACGTCCCGGGTTATGACGGCGGCCCGTTCTTCTTCCCGGACGGGTCGCGGATCATCTGGCGCCGCTTTTCGGAAGACGGGCTGATCGCGGATGTCTGGTCGATGCGGCCGGACGGCAGCGACCAGCGACAGCTCACCGATTTCGGGGCCATGAGCTGGGCACCCTACGTCCATCCCTCGGGCGAGTACATCCTGTTCGCATCGAACAAGCTGGGGTTCAGCAACTTCGAGGTGTACATGGTGGACGTGGCCGGGGAGAAGGAACCGTTGCGGATCACCACTACGGACGGCTTCGACGGATTGCCCGTCCCGACCCCGGACGGAACGGGCTTCGCCTGGACGTCCAGCCGCCACGGCGAGCGGGGGGGCCAGATTTACCTCGCCGACTGGAATCACGAGGCGGCGCTCGCCGCGCTCCGCTCCGCGCCGGCGCGGGTCCAGGACACGGAGGACCCTGAGTGATGCATCGGCGCCTTTTTCCTGCGGGGCCGGTCCTCCTGCTCGCGTTCTCTCCGCTGACCGCTACCGCCCAGACTCCCGAAGAACTCCGCGACGACGTCGCCGCGCTGACCGCGCCGGGGACTGAGGGTCGCGCGGTGGGGACCCCCGGAGCGGCGGCCGCCCGCCGTTACCTGATGTCCGAACTGGAAGCCGCCGGGGTCGAGCCGCTGCCGGGGCAGGAAGGACTCGGGATTCCGTTCCGGTTCATTTCCGGCGTGGAGGACCTCGGATCCTCGCTGCGCGCGGGGGGGCACAAGCGGTTTGGAAGTGACCAGGTTCGGGCCTTCGCCTTCTCCGAAACCGGTGAGGCCCGGGGAGATCTGTTCTTTGCCGGTTACGGCATCAGCCTGCCCGAGAACGCGGGCCACGAGTACGACAGCTACGCCGGTCACGACGTGCGGGACAAGGTGGTGGTCGTCTTCCGCTACTTTCCCGACGGCGTCGAGGATGAGGTGCGGGCGGTCCTGAACCGGCACGCCGACTTCCGGTCCAAGGCGTCCGCGGCCCGTGACCGAGGCGCCGCCGGGATGGTGGTGATCACCGGTCCGGAGTCCGAGGGGGCAGGGGAGTTCGCGCCCGACGCCTTCGACATTTCGGCTCCGGGCAGTCAGGGCATCCTCGCTGTCTCCATTGACGGGGCGGCTGGCGACCGGCTCTTCGCAGGCAGCGGGATCTCGCTTTCCGAGGTCCAACAGGCTCTCGACCGCGGCGACGTGGACGCCGGCTCTTTCCCCCTTACCGGGTTCGCCACCCTGTCGGTAGACCTCCGGAGAACGCCGGGCAGCGGAGCCAACGTCATCGGCATCCTGCCGGCGGCGGATGGGAGCATCGCGCCGCCCTACGTCGCGGTCGGGGCGCACTACGACCACCTGGGCATGGGCGGGAGCGGCTCGCTGAATCCTCACGGTCCGGCGGCGGTCCATCCGGGCGCCGACGACAATGCCTCGGGCACTGCGGCGGTGCTGGCGCTGGCCCGCACCGTCTCCGAGGCCCCGCTCGCCCGGCCGTTGCTGATCGGCTTCTGGTCCGGCGAGGAATCCGGGCTTCTGGGTTCGCGGGCGTTCCTCCGGAGCGAGATCCGGCCGGATCAGCTTCTCGCCTATGTCAACCTGGACATGGTGGGCCGCCTCGACGAGAACCGGCTCACGCTGCAGGCGATGGGTTCCTCGAGTGTCTGGCCGGGCATCGTGGAGCGCGCCAACGTGCCGGGGGGATTCGATCTGGCGCTGTCCGACGACCCCTACCTGCCCACCGACTCGTCGGCGTTCAACAGCGAGAGCGTGCCCACCCTCAACCTGTTCACCGGAACCCACACCGATTACCACAAGCCCTCGGACACCGCCGAGAAGCTGAACTACGAAGGGCTCGCCCGGGTCGCCCGTTTCACCGGGCTCATCGCCCGGCGGGTGGCCGAGAGCGATTCGGCTCCCGAATTCATCCAGGTGGAGCGGGCCCCCGACACCTCGACCTCACGCGCCTCGATGCGGGCCTACACCGGGACAATCCCGGAGTACGCCACCGAGATCGAGGGTTTGATGCTCGGCGGGGTCATGGCCGGCGGACCGGCGGAGAAGGCGGGTCTTCAGAAGGGCGACGTGATCGTCGAGTTCGCGGGTGCTCCGGTCCTGAACATCTACGACTACATGAACGCGCTGGAGGCCGCCCGGATCGGCGAGCCGCTCACCGTGGTGTTCCTCCGCGACGGGGAGCGGCACACGGTCACCCTCGTGCCCACCGCTCGGCCGTAGTGCCACGGGCAGCCGGTCCGCTTCCCATCGAGCGGGTCCGCAACTTCTGCATCATCGCCCATGTGGACCACGGGAAGTCCACGCTCGCCGATCGGCTCATCCAGCGTTGCGGAGGGGTCAGCGACCGCGACTTCCGGGACCAGTTGCTGGACTCGATGGATCTCGAGCGGGAGCGGGGAATCACCATCAAGTCGAACAGCGTCGCGCTCGTCCACGAGACGACGGACGGGGACACGTACCAGCTCAACCTGATTGACACTCCGGGACACGTGGATTTCTCCCACGAAGTCCGGCGTTCGCTCATGTCGTGTGAAGGGGCGCTGCTGCTCGTGGACGCGGCGCAGGGGGTGGAGGCGCAGACCGTCGCCAACCACTTCGTGGCGATGGAATACGACCTGTCCGTGGTGCCCGTGATCAACAAGATCGACCTGCCGGCCGCGGACCCGGAGCGGGTGCGGGAGGAGATTGACGAGGAACTCGGACTCGATCCCTTCGAGGTGGTGCTGATCTCGGCCAAGCAGGGCGAAGGGATCGACGAGATTCTCGACGCGATCGTGCAGCGAATCCCGCCTCCCGGCGGCGACCCCGAGGATCCACTCCGGGCGCTCATCTTCGACGCCCAGTACGACACCTTCCGGGGAGTGGTGCTGCTGGTGCGGGTGGTGGACGGTGAGATCCGTCCCGGCGACCGGGTGCGCCTGATGCGCGGGGAACGCGAGTACGTGGTGGAAGAGGTGGGACTCCTGCGGCTTCGCCGGGAACCGGTGGACGTTCTTTCCGCGGGGGCGGTGGGATACGCCATCTGCGGGATCAAGCGGATCAAGGACATCGCGATCGGCGACACGGTGATCGAGGCAGCGCGCCCCGCGGAAGCAGCGCTCCCGGGATACCGCGAACCCCGGCCGGTGGTGTTCAGTTCGGTGTACCCGATTTCAACCGACGACTACGGCGAACTCGAAAAAGCCCTCGGGAAGCTGGCGCTCAACGATCCGGCCCTGACGTACGAGCGCGAGTCCTCCACGGCCCTCGGATTCGGGTTCCGCTGCGGATTCCTGGGACTCCTGCACCTGGACGTGGTGCAGGAGCGGCTGCACCGGGAACACGGGCTGTCGCTGCTCCTTTCGGCTCCCAGCGTGCGTTACCGGATCACCACCCGGGACGGGGAACTGCACGAGGTCGAAAACCCGGCCTACTACCCGGACCCGGCGATCATTGACGGCGCGGAGGAGCCCTATATCCGGGCTTCCATCCTGATTCCCGAGCGTTCCGTGGGGTCGGTTATGGAACTCCTGACCGAACGGCGCCTGGCGACCAGCCGGATGCACTTCCTTTCTTCGCGCCGGGTGGAGATTCAGGCGGAGTTGCCGCTCGCAGAGATCCTCTTCGATTTTCACGACCGTCTGAAGACGGTGACCCACGGTTACGGCAGCTACGACTACGAACTGCTCGACAACCGGCCCACGAAGCTCGTCAAGGTGGACATCCTGGTGAACGGCGAGCGGGTGGATGCGCTCAGTCAACTGGTCCACGAGGAAAAGGCCCGCTCCCGGGCGCTCGGTTACTGCGAACGCCTCGCCAAAGCGATTCCCATGCACAACTTCAAGATCGCGATCCAGGGGGCGATCGGCGGGAAGATCATCGCCCGCACGAACATCCGGGCGTTCAGGAAAGACGTAACCGCAAGGTGCTACGGCGGCGACGTCACCCGGAAGCGGAAGCTGCTCGAACGCCAGAAGGCAGGGAAAAAGCGCATGAAGCAGGTGGGGAACGTGCAGATCCCCCAGGCGGCTTTTGTGGCAGTTCTGAAGTCGAGTCCGGCGGCGTGAGCGAGCCTCCGGACCAAACGCCCGATCGCCTCTCCGAGCCCCCGGATGCTCCGGGGCTTTATGTCCACGTTCCCTTCTGTTCGCGGATCTGTCCGTATTGCGACTTCGCGGTGACCCCGCTCGGCCGGTCGGGATCCCAGCGCCTCGAGCGCTACCAGCAGGCCCTCCTCACCGAGCTGGAACTCCGGACAGAACTCGGGGATGGGCCGCTCGGAGCGGACACCGTGTATTTCGGGGGCGGCACCCCGTCGCTGGCACCCGCCGGGTTCTTCCGGGAGATGGTCGGCGCGGCCGTCGAGAGAGGCCTCGCCGCTCCGTCGCCGTTCGTATTCGTGGAGGCGAACCCCGAGGATCTGGTCCGCGACCCGGGTCTTGCCCGCCGGTGGGCGGCCGACGACGTTTGGGGCGTCAGCCTCGGAGTGCAGGCGCTCGACGACTCCCGCCTGCGGTTCCTCGGCCGCCTGCACACCGTGTCGGATGTCACGGTCGCGGTCTCCCGGCTCCTCGAGGCCGGGATCCCCTGGATCTCGATCGACCTCATTTTCGGAACCGCCGGACAGACGGCGGATTCCCTGCGGGCGGAGCTGAAGGCCGCAGCGGAACTGCCCGGGGTGAAGCACCTCTCCGTATATGAGTTGACGATCGAAACGGGAACGCCCTTCGGTCGCCGCCAGGCCCGAGGGGAGGACCTCGCCGCTCGTTCCGAAGATAGGAGCGCGCTCTTCCGGGTGGTTCACGAGACCCTTGCGGACAGCGGTCTGGCGGCCTACGAGGCATGCAATTTCGCCGCGGCCCCCGCGTTTCGATCCCGCCACAACCAGAAGTACTGGACTGGGGTGGAGTACCTCGGCGTCGGGCCATCCGCCCATTCCTTCGCGCCGGAGCGGGCGGAACGGTTCTGGAACCGGCGGGCCTTCGAAGACTGGGAGGAGGCAGTTCTCCGCGGAGACATCCCCACCGCCGGGCGGGAGGCGCTCGGTCCGGGCGAGCGTGCGCTAGAAGAACTGTTTTTGCGCCTCCGCACGGTGGACGGCCTCTCCCTCGGGGACTTCGCCTCCCGCTATGGAGAGACGGTTCTGCAGGCAAATCGGACGCTCTTCCGGGATTGGGGGGCCCGCGGCCTCGTGCGGTTCGAGGACACGGAAGGCGGTCGGGTGCGGCCCACCCTCGAGGGGTTGGCTGTCGCCGACGCACTGGCGCGCGAAGTCGATCTCGACGCCCTTCGAGATCGAAACGCGGCGTGACCCCCACCTTCGGCAAGACCCCGGTCGCGGCGCCGCCCCGAGCGCCGCTCACCACCAGCCGGATCTTCTGGGTGTGGCTGCCGATGGCCGCCACCTGGATCATGATGTCCGTCGAGGGGCTGCTGGTGGCCGCGGTGGTTGCGCGCCTTCCCGACGCCGTCGTGAACCTCGCCGCTTACGGGGTCGCCTTCGCTTTCGCGCTGATCCTCGAGGCGCCGATCATCATGATCCTGAGCGCCTCCACGGCGCTGTGCAAGGATCGGGAGGCATTCCGTTCGCTCCGCCGTTTCGGTGCGACGTTGAATCTGGGGCTCACGCTCCTGATGCTCGCGTGGGCCCTCTCGCCGCTCTATCCGCTGCTCGCGGAGAGCGTGATGGGCCTCGATCCGGAGGTCTCGGAGTTGAGCCGCCAGGCCCTTCTCGTACTCCTTCCCTGGCCGGCGGCCATCGGCTTCCGCCGCTTCTACCAGGGGCTCCTCATCCGGCACGGCCACACCCGGCGGATCGCCTACGGCACCACCATCCGTCTGTCGGGCATGGGCGTGACCGCGTGGCTGCTCTTCGATGCGGAGGTTCCCGGAGCCCTCATCGGGGCCGGGGCGCTCTCGGTGGCGGTAGTCGTCGAAGCGATCGCGACCCGTTTCATGGTGGCGGACTGCGTGCGCGAGGTGCTCGCCACTCCCAGGAACGGCGAACCGCTCACCTTTCCCAAGATCCTCCACTTCTACATCCCGCTGCTGGTGAGTTCGGTGATCGCGCTCGCGATCCATCCGCTGGTGAACCTGTTCCTCGGGCACTCGCGCCTCGCGCTCGAGTCTCTCGCCACCTATCCGGTGGTGGCCGCCCTTTCCTTCGTGTTCCGGAGCATGGGTCTGTCCTTCCAGGAGGTGGCGATCGCCTTCATGGACGGGACCAGGCAGCGATTCCAGGCGCTGCTCCGATTTGCCGTCGGTCTCGGGGTGGTGGCCTGCGTGCTGCAGGGCATCATGGCCTTCACCCCGCTGTCCGGCCTCTGGTTCGGGGGGGTTTCGGCACTCACACCGAGTCTCGTCGACCTCTCGGTGCCCGCCCTTCAGATCCTGGTCGCGATGCCGCTGTGCTCGGTTCTGCTCGCCTTCTATCGGGCCTTCCTCGTGTGGAGCACCAAGACCCGAGCCATCACCTGGGCCGGCCTCATCGAGACCGTCGCCGTCCTGTTCGTGCTTTGGGCGCTCATTCAACCGGTCAACATGATTGGGGTGTACGCGGCGTCCTGGGCGACGCTCGTCGCGCGCGGAGTGGATCTCGCGGCGCTCTACTTCTGGTGCGTACCCGTCGCCCGCAGGCTTAGATAGGCTCCGCAGCAGTGTGAGGGCACTGCGGAACGCCGCGGTCGCGGCGACGCTGATGAGCGGGAGTCTGGTGGTTGGCGTCCGCGCTCAGGAAGTCGAAGCGACCGGAAGCTTCCGGGACGGCGAACGCCACGGACCCTGGGTGATTCGGCTCGCGGACGGCCGCGTCGAGGAAGGAACCTATGTGGATGGGGAGCGGCACGGCGGCTGGGTGTTTCGCTGGCCGGACGGGCAGGTCGAGGAAGGGGCTCTCGAGTACGGCGAGCGCCTGGGTCCCTGGATTCACCGTTTCCCGAACGGACAGGAGGAGGAAGGGGCTTACGTAGCGGGAGAGCGGGAAGGCCGCTGGGTACTCCGCTGGCCGGACGGCCGGACCGAGGAAGGGCCCTACGCGGGCGGGGAGCGTCACGGCCACTGGATGTTGCGCGCCGCTGACGGGCAGATCGAGGAGGGGCCCTACGAGGACGGCGTGCCGGAGGGCCATTGGGTCTTCCGCTTTCCGGACGGCGCCCTGGAGGAGGGATCCTTGGCGGCTGGCCGACGACACGGAGATTGGGTCCTTCGTGACGCTGCGGGCGGTTTGGAGGAGGGCCCGTTTGTGGAGGGCCGGCGGCACGGACACTGGGTTTCCCGCGAGGCGGACGGGGACGTGGCCGAGGGTCCCTACGTGGACGGAGTGGCGGCAGGATCCTGGGTCTTCACTTACGAGAGCGGGAGCATCGAGGAAGGTCCGATGGTGGCCGGTAAGAAACACGGACCGTTCGTCCATCGCTTCCCCGGACAGGGAGTGGCCCGCGGGAACTACGTCGAGGGGAAACGCGAGGGCCGTTGGCGCATCCGGCTGAGGAACGGAGGGTTTCGGGACGAGATCTACCGGGACGGCAAGCTTGTGCAGCGGTGAAGGTGAGGGGTCGAACCCTTTGCTGTGTAAACGCAGGTCTCACGGGTACGCCAACCATCCGGATGCCGCCGGTCAGGGGCCGCCGACCTTCGATCGGCACCGCGGCCCGACGGGGCCGCGTACCCCGGAAAGCTGTTGGGTTCGATGGCGCCGCTGGGAAGGGAACGCCGGCCAGTTCTCCCGGTGGGGGCCTTCGGACCGGCATAGCCTCGCGCAGCGGGGCGGAGCACGTACCGCCGACCGCGAAAAAGCGCGGGGACGGCTTGGAACGCCGGCCTCTGGCCGGCACAGCCCGCCGAAGGCGGGCGGCGGGAAGGACCTCCAGTTCCGAGGTGGTCCCTTCTCGGCGGGAATCCCAGCCTTCGGCGTGATCCGTACATTCGAGTGGCAGACACCGTTCGCAACGCTGGGGGCCCCGTGCCTGCGCCCCGTGAAGGCGGACGGCAATGAACCGCCCGCGGCCCTGCGGGCCGCTGTGCCGGGCCCCACCGGGAGAACTGCCCAGAGGTCGGCGCTCCCTGACGCACACGCCCCAGTTCTCCCGGTGGGGCCCCCGGCTCTCGGCGTTCAGGGGACGGCAGCGATTCCAGCGCCGGCTGCTCGGTAGTTTCCTCCTCGTCCTCCTGTTCGCTGCGCTGGGGAGATTCCTGCGCCGCCACCGACCCCGGGAAGGCCACCATCCAAAGGGCGACCGTCCACGGGAACAAAGGTTCACCACTGCGCCACCTCCCGACTCCCGCTCCCCAACCAAGAACCGGCGGCGTCCCAAAACGCCTGTCGGACCCGGGAGCAGGAGTTCGATACGAAGACCAGCGGAGTCCCGGCGCGGGATTCAGCCCGCGGACGTGCCGTGGCCCTCCCGCCTTCGGAAGACCCAGTAGGCCACCAGGCCGAGGCCCAGGAATCCGAGCGAGAACCAGACCCCGGTGGGCGGCCCGGTGAAAAAGAGCGCGATCCAGAGGGCGAGCGACAGCAGCGCCGGAATCGGGTAGAGCCACATCCGGAAAGGCTGGGGGATGTCCGGCCGGTAGCGGGCGATCAGCAGCACCGCGACGCACTGCCACGCGAAGCGCAGGAGGATCTGGACCTGCATGAGCCAGTTCACGAGCTGGCCGAGGCTGAAGAAGCAGAAGGGAATCGAGACGGCGATGAGCCAGATCAGGGAAACGTGGGGGAAGCCCCGGGTGGGATGGACCTTTCCGAAGATACGGAAGAACTGTCCGTCGCGGGCGGCGGCGTACGGCATCCGCGAATAGCCGAGCGCGAAGGCGAAGACCGAGGCGACCGCCACGAAGAGGATCAAGGCGGTGATGACCGACCCGGCAAGTTGTGCGAGTCCGGGATCCTCGACCGTCCGGGCGATGAAGATGGAAGCCAGGGTGCGGCTCGCTTCGGCCTCCTGCCACGGGATGAGCTCGAGCATCACCGTGGTCATGGCGATGTAGATCACGGCTACCACCGCGATGGAGAGCAGGATGGACCGCGGCACGTTGCGCTCGGGGTCCTTCACCTCGCCCGCGATGTTGCAGACCTGGTTGTAGCCCCCGAAGCTGTACATCGCAATCACTGCGCCGGCTCCGAGCGCCGGCCAGAAGCTGGCGTCGAACCCCTGCGGCGGGACGAACGAGGGGAGTCCCGGACTTTCGATGAGGCCGGCCACGATCACCCACCCGGTGGTGGCGAGGACGAGCGCCAGCATCGCTTTCGAGAGCCGCTCGATCGAGTCGATGTTCCGGTAGAGGAGGAAGAGGACGAGCACGCAGACGCCGGCGGCGGCGAGGTGGTGGGGCACCCCGCTCAACTCCGGCAGGTAAAAGCCCATGTAGTCCGCGAAGCCCACCGCCCCGCCGGCGAGCGAGAGGGGCGCCACCAGCAGGATGTGGAAGAGGAACAGGAAGGCCATGAGCCGTCCCAGCCCGAAGGGCCTGAACGCTTCGCGCAAGTAGATGTACGGCCCGCCGCTGCCCGGAAGCGCGGCTCCGAGCTGGGCGTACACGAGTCCGTCGGCAAGCGAAAGCAGTGCCCCGACGAGCCAGGCCCAGATGATGTGCGGCCCTCCCATCGCGAACACCATGAGCGGGATGGTCAGGAAGGGGCCGATCCCGACCATCCCGATGATGTTCGTGGAGGTGGCCCCGAGGAGCCCCATCCGCCGCTGCAGGTCCTCGCCCGATCCGGCCTTGCTCATGGGAGGAAGCGTGTCACGAACTGCCAGCAGCCTGTGGGGCTATCGTTGTCGAGCGCTGACGAACGCTCGGCGCTCTTTGAGCCTCAGGAGGGGACCACATGGCTATCCGCATCGGCGACATCGCGCCCGACTTCACCGCCTCGACGACCCAGGGCACGATCAACTTCCACGACTGGATCGGGGACGGCTGGGCGATCCTCTTCTCGCACCCGAAGGATTTCACCCCCGTATGTACGACGGAACTCGGTTACATGGCGGGGCTCCAGAGCGAGTTCGCGAAACGCAACTGCAAGATCATGGGGCTGAGCGTGGACCCGGTCGAGGACCACCAGCGCTGGAAGGCCGACATCGAGGAGACCCAGGGCCACGCGGTGGACTATCCGATGATCGGCGACGACGACCTCGCGGTGGCGAAGCTCTACGACATGATCCATCCGGGCGCGCTGGGTGGGAAGGGCCGCACCGCGATGGACAACATGACCGTGCGTTCGGTGTTCGTCGTCGGCCCCGACAAGCGGGTCAAGCTGATCCTGACCTATCCGATGACAACGGGTCGGAACTTTGACGAAGTGCTCCGGGTTGTCGACTCCATGCAGTTAACGGCGTCGCACCAGGTGGCCACCCCGGTCAACTGGCAGGACGGCGACGACGTAATCATCGTGCCTGCGGTCTCCGACGAGGCGGCCCGCGAGAAGTACCCGGACGGCTGGCGGGCGCCGAAGCCCTACCTGCGGCTCGTCTCCCAGCCGAACAAATAACAACGCGGAACTTGCCGCAGGGCCCGGGTCACGCGGGCTCCTGGTTTGGCCGGGACTGTTATCATTTTGATAACAAGAGAGCGACGGATGGCGACCATCAATGTGCGGCGGCTGGACGACGAGGTAGTCGAGCGCCTCAAGCAGCGCGCCGCCGCGAACAAGCGTTCCCTGGAGGGTGAGGTTCGCCACATCCTGGAGGTGGCCGCCAGAGACGATATGGAAGCCCGGCGGGCCGCTTTCCGTGTTCTGTCCGCCGAGTTCCGCCGAGAAACGGCGGGCAGGCCCCAGACCCCCTCGGAGATTCTGATCCGCGAAGACCGCGACTCCGGACATCGTTCCTAATGGACTTGGTGGTTGACGCCAGCGTCGCCGTCAAGTGGTTCGCAGAAGAGGAGGACTCGGAGCGGGCGGCCCTATTGCTGAGCGGGGACGACCGACTGCACTGCCCGCGTCTTCTCGCCTCCGAAGTGGCAAGCGCGCTCTGGCGCAAGGTGCTTCGGGGAGAACTGGAGCTTGGCTCCGCGAGAGCCCGGTTGGCGTCCCTCGTGCAGGTGCCGGTCTCCTGGCACCCGGACGAGTCACTCGCCAGCGACGCGATGCGGCTGGCGTTTGCCTATGACCGCACGGTGTACGACTGCCTGTATCTCGCGCTGGCGTACCGCCTGGATGCGCGGCTCGTAACCGCCGACCTCCGTTTCGCAAACGCCTTGGCCGCCGCGGGGGCGGGCGGAACCGTGATGACGCTCAGGGATTACGCGCAGGGACTCTTCGGATCCGGCGGCGGGTAGCGCGCATTTCTCATACTCACCGTCGCCGGAAGGGCTCGACTCGCCGCAGCACGACGGCGGGGACGGCTTGGAACGCCGGCCTCCGGCCGGCACAGCCCGCCGAAGGCGGGCGGCGGGAAGGACTCCCCGTTCCGGGGTGGTCCCTTGTCGGCGGGAATCTCAGCGTTCGGCGGGATCCATCCAAGGGAGTGGCAGACACCGTTTGTCGCAGTGCGGGCCATGTGCCTGCGTTCCGTGAAGGCGGACGGCAAGGAACCGCCCATGACCCTGGGGTCGTTGTGTCGGGTCCCACCGGAAGAAACGCGCATGATCGGTCCGTCTGCACACCAATCCCGGCAAAAAATGCCGCGGCACTCACGCTGGCTTGGTGCCGCGTCATCCGTGCTGGTTTCGCGCTCCCGTGCGTACGGGCCGGAAGCCGGCGTTCCAAGCCGTTCCTGCCGTTGCGCCGTTGGCCATACGCCATCTCATCTGTTGGGGGGTACGTGCCGAGACGGGAGCCATCCCGGCGATGGGGGTCTTCGCCGCCGCGGCCCTGCGGGCCGCTGTGCCGGCCGGAGGCCGGCGTTCCAAGCCGTCCCCGCCATGGCGCCGTCAGCTCTACGCGCTCTCGAGTCCATCCGCGCTGTCGGCGTGCGCTCGCGGCTGCTATTCACGGCAACCGGTGGGAGGTCGGTGTCCCCCATCCACACCCCGTCACGGCGATCAGCGCCCGCGCGTTACGCGTAACCGGCATCCCCGTCAGCAGGTTGCGATGCCTTGGCGCGCGCTGCGGGCCGTGAGTATGAGAAATGCGGATAGCGCGAGTGGGGAGCCGGGCCGGCCAGTTCAACCGCGACCCTCGTGGGGAGGGATGAGCCACTTTCCGGCCGGCTACACCACACCTCGGGCGGGCGCTGCGAAGGCCCCTACTCCACCCGGAGCGGCCGCCCTTCCTTGTAGCTTTGCCAGGCGAACCAGTAGGCGACGTGTCCCGGGAGCCGGGCGAGGCTCTCGCCTCCGGGTCCGGTCAGCGCGTCTTCCGTGACGTTCCACAGAGCTCCGTCGCTCTCGACGCGGGCCGGGTCACCCTCCACCGCGCTGAAGGTCCGCCCGCCCGATCCGTAGGCGCGTACGGTTTCGGTTTCGCCGTTGCCGATGAGGACGACATCCAGCGACCCCACCCGGTCATGGAGGATGGCGCCGCTCCCGAAGACCGAGATCGCCCACGCCATCTCGTTGTCGCCGTCCCGCAGCACGAAAATGCGGTCCTTCGGGTCGAGGCGGCGGTCGCGGACCACCGCCGGGAACATGAGCTCGGGGCTGGCGAAATAGGTTCCGTAGGGCTGCCCGGGCCGGTAGTCCCGCTGGAAACCGGTGTCGAGCGAGAGCGCCGTGGTGTCCGGGTGAGCGGTGAGCCAGTCTCTCCAGCTCGTGATCACCACCGGCAGGATCTTCAACTCGATCCCGGATCCGGTCAGCTCGCCCACGACCGGCCGCCCGGTGAACTGGTTCCAGAGCGTTTCCGTCTCCGTGTCGTACATCAGCTTGTTGGACCGGTAGAGCAACCCCGAGGAGCCGAACACGAAAGGCGTCCTTCGCCCGGGAACCCGGGTATCGAACAGGATCCCTGAGCCGCACAGAGTGCAGTAGGCGAGGGACACCGGGACGCCTCCCACCACATCGTTGAACATCTCGTGCCAGTCCAGGATGCGGAGCGGATAGGCGCGTGAGTCGCCGTTGATGCTCACTCCGAAAACCAACTCCCGGTCCGTCAGGTAGGTCGCTTCCGCGGCCGGGATCTGCTTGGCGTTCACCAGCGCCGGAATGCCGTCCTTCTTGACTCCGCCCCAGACGATCTCCTCGATCCGAATCTCGTGCCGCACCCCGCGGTAGAGGAAGTCGCGGAAGTTGGGATCGATTCCGGCGAGGATGTCGGCCTTGAAGGAGATGAACCCGCGGTAGGGACGGATCTCGGTGTGCTCTTCCTGCCACTCGGTCCACGCCTTCCAGTCGCGGGGGATATTTGCTCGGGCGAGCCGCTGGAGCGCGTCGAGGAGCCGGCCGTCTTGGTCGGGAAGGAGACGCAGCACGGCGATGAACGCGGGGATCACGTCCTTCTGGTCCCGTTCGACGAGGAACCGGAGCGCCCGGTTCCGCTGTCCGCCGCCTCGCGCGAAGAACGCGCTACGGACCAGCGCATCGACATCGGCATCCGGCTCGGCGAAACGGTTGCCGAAGGGATCCTCCCCGAAGGGATCCCCGGGCAGGGTGGGGGGTTGCGGCGGCGGTTGGGCGCGGAGCGGCGCCGCGGTGCCTAAGAGGAGCATTCCGGCGAGCAGCACCGGGGGTCGGATCATTGGAGGCATCATCGAATCCCTGCCGTTGTGGAGCCGCGAGTCGAAGAACAGAGGTCCTCGAACGGTCCGCTGCATCGTAACGAAACTACGCTCACCGTTCCTCCGCGACCGTGTGGAGTTGCCCGAAGATGCGCGCCGCTTCGGGGCCACCGGCCGGATGTTCGCGAAGGGCTTCCGCTGCGATCCGGGAGTCCCCGGCCAGCGCTGCCCGTACGAATTCCCGTTCGGCAGCCTTTACCTGCCGGAGCAGGTTTCCTGCGGCCACCGGCAGCGGAGGTTGAGGGATCGGCGCCACACCATCCTTCCCAACCAGGGCCGCCACCTCTACGATGTCTTCCATAGGCAGCTCCGGGACGGCCGGGCCTCCTGCCGGTGTGCGATTCCCGGTGTTCACCACCATCCTTTCCGGCTGGTCCCCGAGCAGCGCCCGCATTGCCTGGAGACCGATGCGGTCGTACCCGGTGGGGCCGTCATCCGCCGGGACGCCGCCCGCCTGCCGGGCGTCACCGCGGGCTTCGATCTGGAAGTAGGACGCGTCGCGGGTGTCGGTGAACTGCCGGTAGCTGGAGTGCGCTCGCTGGTGGTCCCCACCCGCCGCTTTGAGCGCGGCGAAGAGCGTCGCCTCCAGGTCGAGAATGGACGCGCCTCGGGTGGTTCCGGCGGCGCGGGTGCGAAGCGCCGCCCGCTTCGAGTGGAGATGGAGGAACACGTACTCCGAGGGGATGGCCCCGGCCATTTCGGAGTCCTCGAACAGCCCGTCGCGGTGGACCCGCTGGAGGCGGTCCGGATCACGGAACAGGTCTTCGAGACGGTTTTCCGGGGGGAAAGCGCCCGTCGGGTCGGCCTCGTGGAGAGCGGTAAGCCATCCGAGGTGGTTGATCCCGGACCAACCGACCTGGCAGGCGTCGGGATCGAGGTAGAGAAGTTCGAGTACCCGGTCGGTGAGTTCGGCGGGGGTGTCGCAGATTCCGACCACCTCCAGGGAGGTTTCGCCGCAGAGCGCTTCGGTGACCATTCCGGCGGGATTCGTGTAGTTGATGAGGGTGGCCGCGGGCGCCTCGCGTTCCACGATGCGGGCGAGACGCAACATCGCCGGGATGTTCCGCATGGCGAGCGCGGCTCCCGCCGCTCCCACGGTCTCCTGCCCGAGCACCCCCGCTTCGACGCAAACCCGCTCGTCATGAGCGCGCGCCTCCTGCCCGCCGGCCCGGATGGCGGCGAACACGAACCGGCTCCCGCGGACGGCGGTGGCGGGGGTCCGGCCCACGCGCACCCGGATCCCCGGGGCGCTCGCCTCGACGACCGGCGCGATCGCCGTCAGGCGTTGCCGGGCGCTGTCGTAGAGCGCGAGTTCCCGGACTCCGAGGCCGCTTCCCGCGAGGGCGCGGGCCAGCAGGGGGGTTCGCAAGCCGCCCCCGCCGAGGATGGCGATCTTCAACTAGCAGCCTGTGGACGAGGTCACGTGAGTGCCGAGGCCGGGAGGCGCCCGGCTGACAAGGCGCGCGAGGGAGGAATACCGTATGTATTTCGACCGAAGCGCAACGATGAGCAACGCGAAGCGTGGTGGTTCAGCCGGGATGGATCGCCGGTCGAACACCGCGTGACTTCGTTCACAGGCTGCTATGTGCCCAGGGCCGGTCCGGCAGCCCGCCCAGGTGCTGGACGGAGCGGGCTCCGCAAACGTTGCCGGCCGCGAGTTGTTCCTCGAGAGATCCACCCCGAAGCCGCCTCGCGAGAAAGCCGGCGGCGAAGGCGTCGCCGGCTCCGGTGGTGTCGCGGATGCCGCGCAGGGGAATGGGTGCGGCCACTCGCGTTTCCGGTTGCCCGAACACTTCGGCGCCCTCGGGGCCCCGCTTCACGATCACGAGAGTTCCGGCGTCGGCGGCCCGGCGGAGATAGCCACCCGGGCCGTTGTAGAGGGCGGCTTCCTGGCCGTTCACGAATACCCCGGCGCAGTGTTCGAGCAGTTCGGCGAAGCCGTCGCGCCGGGGAAGGTCTTCGTCGTAACCGAAATCCCAGAAGACCTCCGCCGTTTCGCCCACCTGCCGAATTGCCGTTTGCAACTCTGACCACGCGGGGCAGACGCGGGGCGGCAATGCCATCAGCACCGCGCCGAATGGAGTCGTGGATCCGGCTCGGCGAAGGGCGACATAGATCCGCTGTTCGAGTTCCCGATTCATCCCGTTGAAGGTTGCGAAGCTGCGTTCCGGCCCGAACGAAAGGCAAGCGGTGACGGCGTACGGCTCGCGAGGCCGGCGGAGATTGCGGTAACCGATTCCCTCGGTATGGAGAATCCGCCCGACCCGCGGGGGCAGCGCCGACAGGAGATCCACCTCAAGGCCTTCGGCGCGCGCCCACGCCGCCGAGATGAGCGCGCCCCCGCCGAAGGTGCGGCGAAACTGGTCCGTACGGATTTCCTCGCCCGGGCGAGGCAACCGGGGCAAGTCAGCGAAGATGAGGTCCTCGAATGTTTCTCCGGCGATCAGGAGTCGCGGGGCTCCGGCGGCCATGACGGGAGAGGCTACCGGTTCCGCTTCCCGCCCGGTACGCTTGCTTTCGATGTTTCGTTTGTCGCGCCTCGGCCTCGCCGTTGGGGTAGTGCTCGCCCTGGCCTCGGTCGCCTCGGCCCAGCCGCCCGACGCCGAGGTCACCTTCCACGACGCGCACTACCACCCCACGGACTACATCCAGCAAGAGACGGCCCTTCCGGAATTCCTCGAGATGATGGGGGAGCGGGTGGGGCGCGCGGCGCTGATGGGCATTCCCCTCCAGCAGAAGTGGGACTGGTTCGAGTCGGGCGACCGCGCCCCCGACTACTACCTGCGCTCGGACGCGGGGCTCTACTACTACCCGTTCGTGGACGCCGTGGTGGCGGAGGCGGTGCTTTCGTTGTCCCCGGAGCAGCGCGCGCGCTTCGACCCCATGATCACCGGGTTCAATCCGACCGACATGTACGCGACCGACCACATCCGGCGGGTGCTGCGGCTCTACCCGGGAGTGTTTTCGGGCATCGGGGAGTTCTCCATCCACAAGGAAGTGGTCTCTCCCAAGACCGTCGGGCATACCGCGAGCCTTCGCAATCCGGCGCTCGACCGCATTCTGGAGTTCGCGGGAGAGGTCGGGCTACTGACCCTGATCCACAACGACGTGGACGTGATCCTGCCGCATTCCGGGGAACGGCCCACCCATCTCGACGCCTTTGTGGACGTGGTCCGACGGCATCCCGGGACGACGATCGTCTGGGCCCACGCCGGCATCGGCCGCTTCGTCGAGCCGACTCCCGACTACGTCTCGCTGCTGGAGGAGATCCTGCGAGAGGAGGGACTGAACCACGTGTACTTCGATCTGTCGTGGGACGTGGTGGCGGAACAGATCGTCATGTCTCCGGAGACGCGCGATGCGTGGGTCGCGCTCGTGAACGCCTGGCCGGACCGGTTCGTACTCGGCTCCGATTCGGTGGTGGCGACGGACGCTGCCGCTTATCAGGGCGCCCTCGACGCCTGGAAGCCGCTGCTCGATGAACTCGATCCGGAGACCAGCCACCAGCTCCGCCTCGGCAACTACGAACGCCTCTTCGACGCAGCGCGCATTCGGGTGCGTGCCTGGGAAGCCGCCCAAACCGAGTCCTTGCGGCGTCACAGATAGGGGCCCCTACCGGGAGAACTGGCGCCGACCTCCGGCCGGCACGATGGCGGGGACGGCCTGGAACGCCGGCCTCCGGCCGGCACAGCCCGCCGTAGGCGGGCGGCGGTGAGGACCCCAAACAGCGAGATGGCTCCCGTCTCAACGTGGACCCTGACGGCGTAGGTGGCGCACAGGGACGGGAGCCCCAACGGGAGGACTGGCCAGCACTCCCCGGCCCATCTGCGCTGTCGGCATCCGGTCGCGGCTGCATTTCATAGCAACGGGTACCGACCTCCGGCCGGCACCGCACGCCGTAGGCGGGCGAAACGCCGTATCGCTGACCGCCGCCGCGACTCCGCTTCGACCTTGAGGTCCCTCAGTCCTTCTCGGCCGCGGGGGCGCTGCCGGCCTCCACCTCCCGCATCAGGTCGGCCACCCCGATCGCCTCGACCTCATTCTTCAGGCCGAACCGCTCCGTCCCCGGGTACGCCACGAACCGGCGCGACGGACGGATGTCCTCGCACGCGTCCCAAAAGCCCCGCTCAAGCTTCGGGGCCTGTCCGCGCTTGACCTCCATGGCCCAGGGGCGGTTTCCGGGCTGCTCAATCTCACTTTCGAGGATCTCGCGGACACGTTTGAAGCACATCGGGTGCCCTGTTCCGTGGAGTTGTGAGCCGTCATGCCACGACACACCGGGACGGTGTTCGTGGACACCAACGTAATTCTGGAATTCCACCGGGTCGGCTCTTGGCGGGCGTTTGCCGGAGGGTACCGGGTCGAGACTGTCGAGCCGTGCGTCCGGAAGACCCAAGTGGGCGCCCAGCGCCGACGGCAGGAACAGCGCATCGGCAAGGACCGGCTGTTGGAGCGCCTCGCCGCGGTTCATTCGGTCGAGGATCGCGAACTCGCTGAGTTGGCGGTCCGCACTCTCGGCATCCATCTGGACGAACGGGAGCAGGCCCTCTGGGCCCATGCGATTGGTCGTGACGACGATTGGGTCTTCTGTGGACCTGACGCAGCCAGTCTGCGGGGTATCCGGCTGGAGTTCAGGGAGCGCCTCCGTTCGCTGGAAGGACTCCTGGAGGATGTGGGTCATCGCCCGAGGCCGCCGCTACGAGAGCACGACACGGAGCGGTGGCAGAGACAGAAGCTCAATGAGATGGCCATCTACGAAATGGAGGGAGATGGAGTAACAGGGGAAGACAGCGCCGGTGTTCCCTACACTTCCACAACATGCGATGGTCACGTTTAGTTCGTAGCCTCGGGGTGGGCTTTGCCTCGCTCGCGGTGGCCGGCTTGGCGGTCGCCCAACCGTCGGGGCCCGGGCAGGGACGGGCGGCGCTGGCCTGGCGCTGGATCCAGAAACTCCAGACGACCGGGTCCGTGCTTCACGTCACCGCGCATCCGGACGACGAGAACGGGGCTCTGCTCGCCCTCCTGAGCCGGGGCCACGGCGTGCGGACGGCGCTCCTGAGCGTCACCCGGGGCGAGGCAGGGGCCAACGCCATCGGGCCGGAACTCTTTGATGGGCTCGGGTTGATCCGGGCCGCGGAACTTGAGGCGGCCGGGAACTGGTACGGCCTCGACCGCATCTACCACACTCCTCTCGCCGACTACGGCTATTCGAAGAACCTCGACGAGGCGCTCCGCTCCTGGGATGAAGAGTTTGCGGTAGCCGACGTGGTGGAGGTCATCCGCCGGGAACGGCCGATGGTCATCCTCGCCCGCTTCACCGGGGACCCGCGCGATGGGCACGGCCAGCACCAGTTTGCCGGCCGGATGGCGGCTCGGGGTTTTGACGCCGCTCCGGACATGGGCGCGTTTCCGACCCGGGAGGGCCGGAGGCCGCATCTGCCACTCGCCTTCTTTCACCGGGGACGTGATGAGGACGGGGCGTTCGAGGTTGATGTCTCGGGGTCGCGGCCCTGGCTTTCGCATTCGTTCGCCGAGTTGAACGCGATCGGACTCTCCTACCAGCGTTCGCAGACCCGCGGGGTGGTCCGGCCGGTCGCGGGACGGCGCATCTCCCGCCTGATCCGGGCGGACGGTGATGCCGGCGCCGAAAACGATCTGCTCGCGATGCTTGGCCCGGAGCGGGCCTCACTCTCCGCCCGTTTCGGCCCGGCGATTCCGGCGCGGCTTGCCGCGGTGCTCGAGCGGCTGGACGCCCACTTCGCAGCCGCGGCCGCCGATTTCGACTGGAGCGCCCCCGAAACGAGCCTCCCGCGGCTCGGACAGGCGCTCGCCGAAGCGCAGGAGTTGCTCTCGGAGCGATCGCCTTCCGGGTTCTTCGACGTGCGGCACGAACTGGAGCGAAAGGAGGAGCAACTCCTGGCGGCTATCCGGTACGCAGCCGGGGTTCATCTCGATGTGGTGGCCCGCGAGCCGGCCGTGGAAGCCGGCGCCTCTCCCTTTGCTCCTCCTCCCGCCTTCGGCCCCGTCGTTCCCGGACAGCGGTTCGAGGTCCGGGTGATGGCCGAAGCGCTCGCTCCGGCACGGATCACCGGCGTCTCGCTCGAAGTACCGGGTGAAGTCGAGACGCTTGCGGATTCTGAAGCGGACGGACGCACGCTTTCACAACGGTTCCTGGTGGAGCTCGCCGCGGACGCTCCGGTGCTGCGGCCGCACCTTGAGCGGTCCGGGCTCGGCGAGAGCCGCTACCGGACGGACGGCGACTGGACGCGCGGCGCCCCGCCGCCAGGAGTCACCGCGACGCTGGAGATGGAGATTCCCGCGGGGAGCGGGGGAGAGACCGTTCCGGTGTCGCTGACCGTTCCCGTGGAGCGCTTCGAGCCGAACCTCCCCTACGGTTACGAGCGGCGAGACCTGGAGATCCTCCCTCCCGTCTCGGTTTCGTTCGATCCAGGTTTCGCGGCGTTTCCCGCCGGTGAACGCGACAGCTCCTTCGCCGCGGCTGTCGCGGTGACCGGACACCAGGCCGGAGAGTTCCGGATCCGGCTGGAACTCCCCGAAGGGTTCCGTGCGGAACCGTCCGAAGCCACGGTTGCCTTCGACCGGGCCGGGGAAGAGGCGAGCGTTCGCTTCAGGGTCGCTACCGGCGGTGTGCCGGCGGGCGACTACAGCGTCACGGCCACCGTCGCCGGGGAGTCCGGCGCGCCGGAGCCGGGGGTCGGCTACCAGCGCATTGCCCACCGGGATCTGTCCCTTCGCTATCTCATCCGCCCGGCGTCGCTGCGCGTCGCGGGTGTCGAACTGGCGGTGCCCGAGGGACTTCACGTCGGCTACGTGGTGGGAGCCGGTGACGAGGTGCCCGCGGCGATCGAGGCCCTGGGCGCCGAAGTGACCCTGCTCGACGAGGCGGCGCTCTTGAACGCCGACCTGAGCGGCTACGACGCGGTGGTCACCGGCACGCGGGCCTATGCGGTGCGCCCCGACCTGCTCCGCGCGAACCGGCGGCTCCTCGACTACGCGCGGGCCGGGGGCCACCTCGTGGTGCTCTACAACACGAACGAACTGGTCCCGAACCAGCACGCCCCCTATCCGGGCGTGCTGCCGCGGCGCTCCGAGGAGGTCTCGGAAGAGGACAGCCCGCTGACGATCCTCGCGCCGGTACATCCGCTGCTGACCTGGCCCCACCGGGTCGGCCCCGCCGACTTCGATGGCTGGGTGGAGCAGCGGGGTTCGAAGTTCTGGAGCGAATGGGACCCGGCGTACAGAGCCCTCTTCGAGACGCAAGACACCGGACAGGATCCCCAACGGGGCGGGGCGCTCACCGCCGAGGTGGGGGAGGGGCGCTACACCTACTTCGCCTACGCCCTCCACCGCCAGCTACCCGAGGCGGTGCCGGGGGCGTTCCGGCTGCTCGGAAACCTGATCGCGGCGTCCCGCGCTCCGCGCTGACAAGCGTTCGCCCCGCTGCACACTCTGAATCACGCTATAATGCGTGAATCTGAGTGTCATCTTGGAGGTTCCGATGCAGATTCAGGAGTTCGTTCAGGACGACCAGTTCTCCCCGGTGCTCATCGCCAAGGCGCTCCGCACGACCCAGGCGGAGATTGCCGACACCCTCGGTCTGCCGCGTGATGCCCTTTCACGCAAGACCCGCGTGCAGGCAGTCAAGACCCAGATCCGGCTCCGCCAAATGATGGAAATCATCCACCGCGTTGCCGAGTACAACGGGTCCCCGCTTGCTGCGTACGCGTGGTTCCGATCTGAGCCGCTTCCGGGTTACGGGGGGGTGACCCCGCACTCGCTCGTCCGCGAGGGGCACGCAGACTGGGTCCACAACTATCTGGACGACATGATGGATGGCGGCTACGCCTGAGCGACCGCCCGGCATCCGGTTCCAGGGGATGGTGTACCGGGGCCATGTGCCGACGTGGGGGTGGACGCCTTTGTCAGGCGAAGGAGCACGGCGGCGGGGAGGGCGCTTCAACCGGAAAGGCATGCCCGCCTTCTATGCCTCCCTTTCCATCCACGGCGCCGCGAAGGAGGGTTCGCCGCTCGGCAGACCGTTACAGCCAATAACCCTCTGCGCCTACGAGGTGGATTCGGAGCCGGTATTCGACGCAACCGATCCGTCGGCGCGGCAGACCGCCGGCATCCGGTTGAGGGACCTGGCCTCCGACTGGAGACGTGACCGAGACGAGGGCGTTGTCTCTTCGTCTCAGCACTTTGCCGACCGCCTGGTTACCGAAGGATACGGGGGGATGCTGGTGCGCAGCTTCCGGCGCGGTGCCGGGCCTGACGACCGGAACCTTGTCCTCTGGACGTGGGGCGACTCGCGCCCGAGCCGGGTCCGGCTGGTGGACGACGAGGGACGTCTTACGCCCGCATGACGGCCGAAGCAGGTGCCCCGCTGGTCCGCCGTCTCCGCCGTCCGGACTGGCCAGAGGAACGTGAGGTGGTGCTGGTCGGGACCGCCCACATCTCTCCGGACTCCCTCCGGCTCGTGCGGGAGACCATCGAGCGCGAGCAGCCGGACGGGGTGTGCATCGAGCTGGATGGCGACCGGTACCAGGCACTCATGAACCCGGAGGCCATCGAGCGGCTCGACCTGAAGCAGGTGGTCCGGGAACGGAAGCTGCTGCCGCTGCTTGCCGGGGTGGCGCTCGGCGCCTGGCAGGCGCGGATGGGGCTCCGGCTCGGCGTGGAGCCGGGCGCCGAGCTCCGGGAAGCGGCGCGCACCGCCGACGAGGTGGGGGCGAAGGTCCATCTGGTGGACCGCCAGGTGCGGATCACCCTGCTTCGCGTGTGGAGACGGGCCAGCTTCTGGCAGAAGGTCAAACTGCTCGCCGGGGGCCTCGAATCGGGGAGCGCCGACGAGCCGACGAAGGAGGACATCGAGGAGCTGCTCTCCGGGGACGTGGTGTCGCGGCTCGTCAGCGAACTGGGTGAGGCGTTCCCCACCCTCAAGGAAGTGGTCATCGACGAACGGGATACCTGGATCGGCGAGGCGGTGAAGGCGGTTCCGGGGGGCCGTCTGGTCGTGGTGATCGGGGCGGGGCATCTCGATGGCGTCGAGCGCACCTTGCTCCGTTCGGAAGAGGTGTCCACCGCGCCGCTGGCCCAGGTTCCGCCGCCGGGGAAGGCCGGCCGGATCATCGGGCTCGCCATTCCCATAGTCATTTTGGGAACACTGGCCTGGACGTGGGCGGTGCGGGGGGCAGAAGCGGCCTCCGAGGGCGCTCTCTTCTGGATCGCGGTGAACTCGATCCCGGCGGCGCTCGGCGCCGCGCTGGCCCTGGCGCATCCGCTCACCATCCTGGCGGCGTTCCTGTGCGCGCCGTTCACCAGCCTGACCCCAGTGATGGGGGCCGGTTACGTCACCGCGTTCGTCCAGGCGTGGGTGCGCCCGCCGCGGGTGTTCGAACTCCGGGAACTGAAAGCCGACGCGCTGGTTCCCCGGCGCTGGTTCCGGAACCGGGCGCTGAAGATCGCGCTCGCGCTGATCCTGCCGACGATCGGGAGCGTCATCGGGACGTTTGTGGGTGGGTCAAGGTTGATCAGCGGAGCGTTCGGGTAGGGGGCCAGGGAGCTGCTGCAGGAAATCCTTCCGAAGTCGACGGAGATGAGGAAAACCTCAATTCGACCGAAAAAGTCTGATTTATTGGCGTAATATGCCAAATCTTGACACGATAGTTTGATCAACGGATAATCGGTGCAACCAGTTGCTGCTCTGGTCGGCGCTGGAGGTCCTGTAGACAGTGACTACTCGGTAAGGAGCACGCATGGAATCAAGAACCATTGAACTAGTGACGCGCGTCATCGACGGCGACACCTTTGAGACGAATAGCGGCCTGCCTCCTGTGCGACTCAATGACGTGTACGCGCCTGAAGACAAAGAGCGTGGATACAAACCTGCTAAGAGGATCTTGGAGATCCTTCTACCCGAAGACTGCGAGGTCCAGATCGAAACCGTAGCTCGCGACAAGTTCGGTCGCCGTGTCGCGGATGTCTACTGGGTGCAGGATGGTGGCCACGTAAACGAGGGAATTCGGAAGTTGATCGGTGGTCGCTCCTCGCGATAGCAGCGCGATGTCACTTTGTGGAGACGCCCGCAGCTAACGATGACGGTCACCGCGCAAGACCTGGCTCGCCGGCTACGGTTGGCTCGCAAGGCTTGCCGGATGCGTCAGGAGGAGGTTGCCCGGCGCTTGGGTCTGTCCCGCTCGGCGATGGTCCAGATGGAAGCAGGCCGACGGTCGGTTTCAAGCCTGGAACTCGACAAGCTGGCTTATCTCTACGGCCGACAGGTGGGCGACTTCCTGGCGGAGGGCTTTCAAGAAGAAGACACGCTTGTTGCCCTGTTTCGACTTCATCCCGAACTCGCGGAAGACGGGGCTGCACTCGAGGCCGCGCGCAGGTCTCTTCAACTCGGGCGGGCCATATCGAATCTTGAGGGAGTCCTCGGGATGGGCGCCGAGTGGGTGGCGCCTCCGTCGTACCGGCTCCCGTTTCCAGAGAACAAATGGGGTGCCGTCCGGCAGGCCGAGCAAGTTGCCGGAGAGGAACGAAGACGCCTCGGTCTTGGGGTTGTGCCGCTCCCGGATATGGTCGAGCTACTGGAGGAACAAGGAATTCGTACGGCCCAGGAGGAACTCCCCAGCGGGGTTTCAGGGCTCACCCTCGCAGAGCCCGCCGCGGGCAGTTTCATCGTCGTCAACAGCAAGGACGCACCGTGGAAGCAACGGTTCTCTTTCGCACACGAGTACGCACACGTCTTGCTTGACCGGCCCAAGCCCGGGATTCTCAGTCGCGCCAAGGACCGCGAGACCCTTCCCGAGGTGCGTGCCAACGCGTTTGCCGCAGGCTTCCTGATGCCCAGACGAGGCGTCGAGCAGTTCATCAGGCACTTGGCCAAGGGGCGTGCGAGCCGAGAGCAATCCGAGGTCTTCGACGAAGAGAAAACACAACGGGCCGAAGAGCGTTCCGCGCCAGGTAGCCAGGAGATTCAGATCTACGACATCGCTCGACTCTCGCATCACTTCGGGGTCAGCGGAATGACCGCGGTGTACCGGCTACGCAACCTTCGACTGATCAGCCAGCGCACGATGGAACGGCTCCTCGAACAAGAGACCCAGGACCTTGGGCGCCGGATAGCGCGATTGCTCGGTTTGGCGCCCCCGAACCCTGAGAATGGAGCGCGAGCCTTCCAGCGGCGGTTTCTTGCGCTTGGCATCGAGGCGCTCCGCCGCGAGGCGATCAGCCGGGGCAAGTTGCGAGAGCTGGCGCGGCTCATCAATACGGACGAGGAAAGTCTGGAACAAATCTTGGATGACGTTGGTTTGGGGCAGGCGCCCGTGGACGTGGAACTCCCGGCGCGTTGATCCCGCTCGCTTCCTCCTGAATGTCCGTCCCCGAGGGGCAATTTGGCGTGTCCTCGGCCGGAATCAGGGCGACCGTCGCTCTTGATGCGAGCGTCCTCATCAACTTGCTGGTGCTCGACCGAACTGGCCTCCTCGCAGCGCTGCCCGACATCGGGTTCGCTGTTCCCGAGCCGGTCGTGGCGGAAATCAGGCGTCCGGATCAAGCGCGGGCGCTCCAGAACACCATCGCATCCGGTCACGTTCGGATTGTCCGGAACATAAGTCCGACAGAACTCGGCGAAATCGGGCGACTGCGCCGGCTGATCGGACACGGCGAGGCGGCGTGCCTAGCCTTGGCCAATGCGCGGGGACTGCTGGTGGCCTGCGACGAACGGGGTCGTTTCCTGCGGCTCGCGGAAGAACTCATCGGAAAAGGGCGCATCCTCACGACACCGGGTCTGATCGTCCTTGCGATCCGGGCATGCTTGATCACGGTGGAAGAGGCCGACGAAATGAAGGCCACTCTCGAACGGCACCGGTTCCGGATGCCGTTCGGGTCGTTTCAGGAACGCGTTTCTTAGCTTCGCGGCCGCTGACGACGATCAGCATTCCCACTTCGCCCGCCTTCGGCGTTCCAAGCCGTCCCCGCGCTTCCTCTCTCTCAGCGATACGCGGTTTCGCGGCCCTGTGGGCCGCGGTGCCGGTGTGAACACCGGCGTTCCCAGACCTGCGCGCGATCTACACGAGGGGCTTGGGTGAGTTTCGCTGCGCTGCGCGCAGCGATGCCGGTCGGAGACCGGCGCTTCTTTGCCGCACAATCCCCGGGCCGCATGCCGCTCTCCGCCACCGATCTGCTGACGTTCGTCCTCTTCCTCGGGGCCGTGGTCTTCGTTTCGCTGCGGGCGTCGCGCGGGCGGCGGACGGCGGAGGGGTACTTCCTCGCCGGCCGGAACCTCGGCGGGTGGGCCATCGGGATGTCGCTGGTGGCGACCAACATCTCGACCGAGCACTTCGTGGGGATGTCGGGGTCCGCGGCCACCGACATCGGTCTGGCCATCGCCAGCTACGAGTGGACGGCGGCGGCGGCGCTCATCGTCATCGGGTGGTTCCTGCTGCCCCGCTATCTGAAGAGCGGCGTCTTCACGATGCCGGAGTTCCTCGAGCGGCGCTACGACCGGGGGGCCCGGACCATCCTCGCCGCCCTCCTTACGGCCGCCACGGTCTTCGTCGCGATGGCCACCGTGCTCTACGCCGGGGCGGTGGCGCTGAACGCGATCTTCCTGCTGCCGGAACTCCTCGGGAATCTGCTGGGTCTTTCCGGAGGTGCCGCGGAACTGGCCGCCACCCTGCTCGGGGTGTGGGGGATCGGCCTGTTGGCCAGCGTCTACACGATCTACGGCGGCCTGAGGGCGGTGGTCTGGTCCGACTTCATCCAGGGAATCGCGATCCTCGGCGGCGGCGCGATGGTGCTCTGGCTGGGTTTTTCGGCGCTGGGCGGTGATGACGGCGTGCTGGTCGGCGCCGCGCGGTTCCTGGCGGAGAACCAGGACCGGCTCCACACAGTCCTGCCCGCCGATCACCCCGAGGTGCCCTGGACCGCGGTGTTCATCGGCGGGCTCTGGATTGCGCAGTTCTTCTACTGGGGCGTAAACCAGTTCATCATCCAGCGCACCCTGGCGGCGCGGAGCCTCGCCGAGGGACAGCGGGGCACCATCTTCGGCGCCTGGCTCAAGATCCTGGTGCCGTTCCTGATCTGCTTCCCGGGGATCCTCGCGGTGCAACTCTACGGAGACCAGATCGTTCACCCCGATCAGGCGTATCCGGTCCTGGTCCGGGAACTGCTGCCGCCGGCGCTCCGCGGCGTGCTGCTCGCCGCGCTCGCGGGGGCGATCATGAGTTCCTTCAACTCGATGCTGAACTCGGCCTCCACGATGTACGCGCTGGACGTGCACCACCGCCTCTTCGGCCGCCGGGGCGACGCACGGACGGACGAGGGGACGTCCTCGGTCCGGATCGCGCGGGTGGCCTCCACGGTCTTCATGGTGGCCGCCTGTCTCTGGGCGCCGTTGATCGGCGGATTCCCGGGGGTCTTCCGCTACATCCAGACGGTCTGGGGTTTCGTCACTCCCGGAATCGTCGCGGTGTTCTTCGCCGGAGTGATATCGAAGCGGATCCCGGCGTTTGCCGCCCGGGCCGGTTTGCTGGCGGGGATTCCGATCTACGCGGTCTTTCGTCTGGCCTGGCCGGAGACCGCTTTCCTCCACCACATGGGGATCAGCTTCCTGATCCTGGTGGCGGGACTGGCGTTCGCTGCCTGGCGCTGGCCCCGCACCGATGTCTCCGAACCCCCGGCCCCGGTCACCGGCGTGGACCTCACGCCGCTACCCGGTGTGTACTGGAAGGGCGGGCTCGCGCTGGCGACGATCGCCGCGATCTATCTGGTTTTCCCGTAGGGGCTGGTTTTCCCGTAGGGGCGGATCTACCCCTGACCGGGACGCCTACCAGAGTGTCCGGACATACCCGTACTCACGGAGCTTCGCATCCCGGGTGACGAGAACGGCGCCCTGCGCTCGCGCCGTCGCCACGATGATCTGATCGGCCGGGTCGCCGGGCAGCACATCGGGCAGGCGACAACTCTCCACGAGGACCGAACGGTGGAGCGGAACGGTTTTCACGCCGGCGGGTTCGAGGGCGAGGTCGAGCCAATCGTCCAGTGCGCGGTCCAACGCGAGTTGCCCCTTCTCGACCTTCTTCGCGACCTCCCAGATCGAAATGGAAGAAAGCCAGAGGGTTCCTTCTGCGCGGCTCGTCTCGATCGCTTCGCGCGCCGTTTCGGAAAGACGGTCGTCCTCGGTCACCCACCAGATCCACGCGTGGGTATCAAGGACGATCGGCATCCCATGTTTCTCCGGTCCCGTAGGGATCGCCCGTTTCCTTGAGCACGCTCCGGGCGAGGCTCTTCTGGCGCCCAGGAGGGAGATAGGGCATGAGCTGGGCAACTGGCCGCCCGCGCTTGGTGATGACCACCGGAGATCGCGTTCGCGCGACCTCATCGAGCAGCTTCAGGCAAACGTCCTTGAACTTTCCGGCCGCGATCTCGGTCATCTGCCCATTATAGCCATGGCAATATGGCTATGTCCAAGTCGCGGCGCAGCCTCGCCGGCCGTCAGGGGGGCTCCTTCAGGATCCAGCCGTCGCCCCGGGTTCCCTGCATACGCACGGTGAGCGGAACCTCGAGACGGACGTGACGCACCGGGCCGCTCTCCCAGACCGCGGGCTCCGTGGCCAGCCAGTCCCAGTCAAGGATGCCGTCGCCCCGTTCCGGATTGACGGTGAAGTAGCCGATTCCGTGCGAGACCAGGTTGTCGAAGAAGTGGGTCCCCTGCGAAGGCGTGACGATCAGGTCCCGGAAGCCGGCTTCCACGATGACCCGGGCGCCGCTCACCTGCTCCCAGGTAACCGGAATTCCGAGGAAGCGGTCCCGTGATCCCCAGCGTCCCACGCCGATGAGCGCGTAGGGACGCCCTTCCCGCTGGAGGCGGCTGTTGAGCCGGCCGATATCGCGGGCGACCTCCCGGCTCTTCAGCCGGTCGAAGGTTTCCCGATGGACGACGACGAGATCGCGGATGCCTTCGATCTGTCCGTGACCGAGCACCTGGGAACTCCGGCAGAGGACGCCCTCCCCGCTCTCGACGGCGGTTTCCTCCGCCGGCGGTGGTTCCCGGGTCCGCTGGAGGCGCCGCAACTGGACAAATCCGAATTCGCGGGGGCTTCCCGGCGGAACCGAGAGGTTTGCCGCAAACTCCAGCTCCACCGGGGCGCGGCAGGCCTCTTCTCCCAGTTCGAGGAGCTCCGCGAGGATGTCGGCGAGCGGGAAGATGTCGGGCATCCTGAGCAGCGGAGCGAGGGTCAGCAGCCGGCTCCCCGGTCGCGAGATGCCGTCGTGCAGAGTGCCCGAGTCCTTGGACCAGGTGGAAGCGAGCAGCCCCAGCACTCCGTCGGTCTCCGCGTCAGCGAGCGAGCCCGCCAGGAGCGGCGGCGCTCCCTCGATTCCGGCCGAAGGCCCGGCGTCGAGGTCCACGGCGAGGAACTCACTCTGCGAATTGCGCCAGGTATCCTCGGCGCTTCGGTGGTCCAGCCGGTGTTGGGGATGGCGCGGCGAAAAACGGACCGCCGGTCCGCCGCTCGTGATCTGTTCGCCGAGTCCGAGTCCTACCGTCGCAATTCCGTCCCCGGCGCGGAGCGGAGGGGTGGGATAGAAGTTCTGTGATCTGGCAGTGCCGGCGATGTCCGGGTAGAAGCGCCGCCCGTGGGGCCGGCCGACGACCCGCTGGAGAATGACCGCCATCTTCTCTTCTTCCTGCCGGTAGGGAGTGCTGTCGAGGAAGCTGCGAACCCGCGGGAGGAACAGCGAGGCATAGACCTGCTTGATGGCCCTCGCCAGGGCGTCCAGGCGTCCTCGCGCCGTTTCCTCCTGGTTTGCCACCAGGACGGTCTCGTACACCCCGGAAAAAGGCTGGTAGGGCGAGTCTTCCAGCAGGCTCGACGACCGGACCGCGAGCGGATACCGCACCTGCTCCTGGAACCGGCGGAGATCCCACCAGGCCTCCTCGGGGAAGCGCGCCTGGTCGAAGCGTTCCCTGAGTTCGGCCTCGCTCGAGACTTCGAGCGCGAAGGAAAGGAGGTCGTTTTCCTCCATGAAGCTGTCGAAGATCCCGGTCGCCAGCACGACCGTCTGGGGCACGGCGATGACCGTGTTGGGGTGGCGTTCCTGGATTCCGGACCGGGCGAGAACCGAGTTGGTGAACGCGAGGCCGCGCGCCTTGCCGCCCACCGAACCGCTCCCGATGCGGAGGAAGGGGGCGCCCGGGTCGAAACCCTCGCGAGGGAAGTCCGCCACTACCGAGCGGCTCCGCTCCTGCCTGCGCTTTTGAAGCCGTCGAGCCACATCGCGTCCCATGTGGTCGCCCGGGCCGTAGTCGCTGATGCGCACTTCGCGGAGGCGGCGGGCCAGCTCCAATTCCCCCCGCGCCATCAGCCAGTGGGAGATCTCGTTGCCCCGGGCGTGCTGCACCAGCACCTCGTGAGGCACGGAGCCGATCACACGTTCGAAGGAATCCAGATCGGCGGCGCGCGCGACTTCCGTCCCGTCGGACCCCCGGAACACGAAGTCGCCGAAATGGAACCGGTCGCGCATCAGGCCCCGGATCCGGCGAAGGAGGTCACGCGAGCCCTTCAGTAAAAAGTCGGCGCCTACCTCCCGGGCGAGCGCTTCGTTTTCCGGACGCCGGGAGTGCAGGATCGCCGGGATGTCCGGGCGCATCCGCCGCATGGCGGCGACGAACCGTTCTCCGGCCTGCGGGTCCGGACGGCCCTCGCGCGGGAATTCGACGTCCGAGATCACCCCGAGGATCTGGTCCGGGAAGGCCGTGAAGGAATCCCACGCCTCCTCGTAGTCGTCACAGAGCAGGATCTTCGGCCGGCGGCGAATCCGGTCGAACTTCTCCGTAAGGCTCAGCCCTTCCGGGATGAGCTTCTGGGTCTGTTCGAAGACCGCCTGGTACACCACCGGAAGGAAAGAGGAGTAGTAGCGGATGCTGTCCTCGATCAGCAGGATGGCGGGAACCCCGAGTTTGCCGGTGTCCTGAGGCGCGTTCCGGCGGTCCTCGATCTGCTTCACGATCGCCAGGAAGATCCCGACATCGCCCTGCCAGACGAAGGGTTTTTCGAGGTCGCGGCCATGGTGGCGCTTCAGATACTCGCGCACCGTGCGGGTGTCGTAGCCGAAGAGCGTGACCGGCGTCTCCCGTCCCGCGTGGCGGAGCCGATGCGCGAACGTCCCGATGTCCATGTCGCCGAGATCCGGCGAGCCGATCACCAACTGAAAGCGCCCCGGCGCCCGGGCGAGGCGATCGAGGGCCTCGGTCCCCGACTCAACCTGCGTCACGCTCGGCAGGGTCCTCAGATTCAGATCGAGGAACCCGGAAAGCACCCGGTCGTCGAGTTGGCCGTCCTCGGCGAGGATGAACGAGTCGTAGTGACTCAGCACGAAGAGAACTTCGCGGATCTGGAAACCGACAAGATCGGCGAACGCCGGCGAAAGGGCGCCGTGGAGCCGCATGGAATTCCTAGTGTGTCACTCTCCGACGGCCCTCCAGCCGGAGCGTGAGGGCGGCAAATCGTCAAGATCGCCGTACCGGAGAGCCTTTCGCACCCTACAATCCGCGCCCAAATTGGCCGGAGGGTCCATGAACTACATTGAATCCGTACTGAATCAGGTAGCGGCCCGGAACCCGGCCGAGCCCGAGTTCAACCAGGCGGTCCGCGAAGTCGTCGAGTCCGTCGCCGTCGTCATCGAACGCCATCCCGAGTACCGCGCCGCCCGCGTCCTCGACCGGATCGTCGAACCCGAGCGGCTGGTGATGTTCCGGGTCCCCTGGGTGGACGACGCCGGAGAGGTCCAGGTGAACCGCGGTTTCCGGATCGAGATGAACAGCGCGATCGGCCCTTACAAGGGAGGGCTCCGCTTCCATCCTTCGGTGAACGCCTCGATTCTCAAGTTCCTCGCTTTCGAGCAGGTGTTCAAGAACGCCCTCACCACGCTGCCGCTCGGCGGCGGCAAGGGCGGTTCGGATTTCGATCCGAAAGGCAAGAGCGACCTGGAGGTCATGCGCTTTTGCCAGTCGTTCATGACGGAGCTGCAGCGCCACATCGGCCCCTACACGGACGTTCCGGCCGGGGACATCGGGGTCGGCGGACGTGAGATCGGCTTCCTCTTCGGCCAGTACAAACGCCTTGCCAACGAGTTCACCGGGACGCTCACCGGCAAGGGGCCGGGCTGGGGCGGATCGCTGATCCGGCCGGAGGCCACCGGCTACGGGGCGGTGTATTTCGCCCAGGAGATGCTCGCCACCCGGAATGACGGCCTCCGCGGGAAGACCTGTCTTGTCTCCGGCAGCGGGAACGTCGCCCAGTACACCGTGGAGAAACTGAACGACCTCGAGGCGAAGGCGGTGACGCTTTCCGATTCGAGCGGCTTCGTCCACGACCCGGCCGGCATCGACGCCGAAAAACTGGCCTGGGTGATGGAACTCAAGAACGTCCGGCGCGGCCGGATTCGCGAATACGCGGAGAAGTTCCCGGGGGTCGGCTACTACGAATCCGATCCGGGGGCGGATCACAACCCGCTCTGGGCCATTCCGGCCGAGTGCGCCTTCCCGAGCGCCACCGAGAACGAGGTCAGCAGCAAGGACGCCGCGAATCTGCTGGGGAACGGCTGTTTCTTGGTCTCGGAGGGCGCCAACATGCCGTCGGTGCCCGAGGCGGTGGACCAGTTCGTCGCCGCCAAGATCCTCTACGGGCCCGGAAAGGCCGCCAACGCCGGCGGCGTCGCCGTGTCGGGCCTCGAGATGGCCCAGAACATCGGGATGATCCAGTGGAAGCGCGAGGTGGTGGACCACCGGCTGAGCGACATTATGTTCGAGATCCACGACGCCTGCATCAAGGCTGCGGAGCGGTTCGACGCGCCGGGGAACTACGTGGTGGGCGCCAACATCGCCGGGTTCTTCAAGGTCGCGGACGCCATGATGGACCAAGGCATCGTCTGAGACGGGGCTCTCACATCTGTCGCGGGGTTCACCCCGCCCCGGCTCAGGACGGGTTCTCGGGAGCCTCTTCCGGAGGCGGAGGAGGCTCTGCGTTCAGTTGGTCCCTCTGCCACTTTGGGACCACTACCCCCAGCGAGATGATCATCTGGAGGGCCTCCTGCCGGCTCATCGAAAGCTCGATGACGTCTTCCCTGGGCAGAGTGATGACGAAGCCCGAGGTCGGATTCGGCGTGGTCGGTACGAAGACCGCCATGACCTCCCGCCTGCCGGAAGCCGCTTCGCCGGGATCGAACGCGGCGTCCGTGCCGTTTCGCTCCTCGATGCGTTTCCGCACCTGGTGCTGCACCTCTCCGAGTTGCCCGGCCATCTGGAACGCGATGCTGTAGACGCCGCGCCGCGGGTATTCGATGAGGACGACCTTCCCGAAGGCGTCGCCGGAAGTGAAGAGCGCCTCCAACAGTTTGCGAACCCCCGAATACACCCAGCGGGCCACCGGAATCCGCTCGAGCGGGCGCTCCACCGCCACCCGGAGAGCCAGTCGGGCGACGCCGAACTTCGAGACCCCCCAACCCGTCAGGACGAGGACCACGATCACCACGCCGAGCGCGGTCAGCCGCGGCTCCCAGGGGAGCGAGGGAAAGAACCAGGACTGGATGATCGAATAGATCAGTCGCCCCACCAGGAAGACCGCCGCCAGCGGGATCCAGACGAGGAAACCGCGGAGCAGGTAACGGCGGAGGTTTTCCCAGACGGTCAACTTCGGGGCTGCGGCCAATTCGGGGTGAGTCTATGACGGGGTAGCCCCAACGGGTGGGCGATTACCATCCCCGCCCACCATGGATCTGCCCGTACTCTTTCTTCCCGGGGACGGCATCGGCCCCGACGTCGTGGCCGAGGCCGAACGTGTGCTGGAACGGGTGGCGCAGCGATTCGGTCACCGTCTGCTCGTCGAACGCTATGACTTCGCGGGAGTGGCCTGGGACCGAACGGGGACCGGATTCCCCGACGAGACCCGGACCGCCTGCTCCGGAGCCCGGGCCATCCTGCTGGGAGCGGTCGGGGATCCGCGCCACGACGTCCTGCCCGCCGCCGAGCGTCCGGAACGCGCGCTTCTGGAACTCCGCCGGATGCTCGGCGCCTACGCGAACCTCCGTCCGATCAAGGTGATTCGCGTGCTCGACAGCTCACCCTTCCGCCCGGAAGCGATCGAGGGGGTGGACCTCCTTATCGTGCGGGAGCTCACCGGCGGCATCTATTACGGCGAGCCGCGCGGGATCCGGGAGGAGGGCGGCCAGCGGGTCGGCGTCAACACCCTCCGCTACGAGGCCGGTGAGATCGAACGGATCGCCCGGGTGGCCTTCAAGGCCGCCGGTCGGCGCCGCGGATTGCTCCTTTCGGTGGACAAGGCGAACGTTCTGGAGTCGTCGCAGCTCTGGCGCGAGGTGGTCGCCGGTCTTGCCTCGGAATACCCGGCTGTGCGTCTCGATCACATGTACGTGGACCGGGCCGCCATGGAGATCGTCCGGGACCCAGGCCAGTTCGACGTGATCGTCACCGGCAACATATTCGGGGACATCCTCAGCGACGAAGCCTCGGTGCTGGCCGGGTCGCTCGGCCTGCTGCCGTCGGCTAGCGTGGGCGACGGCGGCGGCCTCTACGAGCCGGTGCACGGCTCTGCGCCGGACATCGCGGGGCAGGGGATCGCGAACCCGCTGGCCGCCATCTCCTCGGCCGCGATGATGCTCGAACTCTCGTTCGGCCTCACCGAGGAAGCGGCGGCCATCGATGCGGCGGTGACCGAGTGCCTGCGGGGCGACATCCTGCCGCCCGACCTGGGCGGCTCCACCGGCACCACCGAAATCACCGACGTGGTCCTTGCCGCGCTGTAGGGGTGAGCGGCCAGAGCCGACCCACGGGAAGAGCGGCACCTGAGGGAACGCCGGTCTTCAGACCGGCACCGCCGCGCGCAGCGCGGCGAAACTGCGTACCGCTGACCGAGAAGAATCGCGGGGACGGCTTGGAGCGCCGACCTCCGGTCGGCACCGCCGTCCGACAGGGCAGCGAAGCTGCGTACTGCTGACCGAGAAGAATCGCGGGGACGGCTTGGAACGCCGACCTCCGGTCGGCACCGCCGCGCGGAGCGCGGCGAGACGCGTACAGCCGATCCGCAACATGAGGCCCCGCCCTTGGAATGCTGCCGCTCTCTGGCCTGACAATACCCCCCCCGGCCGCCGCGCCGCGAAGGAGTCCCCATGTCCCGCCTCGTCCTATTCCTCACCGCCCTTTCCATTGCCCTCGTGGCTCCGCTGGCCCTCGCCCAGCCCCCCGAGACCCAACGCCAGGTCGTGGACCGACGTCAGTTCCTGAACGACGTCCAGACCTCCGACGACCCACGCCGGGTGCCGGCTCCGCCCGGAGCGCGCGGCCCCGAGGGGACGACCGTCCTCTACGGCGGCTTCATCTTCGACGGCACAGGCGCCGATTCCCGGGTGGGCACGCTCGTCATCGAACGGAACCGGATCGCGGCCGTCCTGGCGGAAGGGGAAACCGGCTGGCCGGAGGACGCCATGGTGCTCGATGTTTCCGGTCACACGGTCCTGCCGGGATTGATCGATCTTCACACCCATCTCACCTACACCGAGCCGGGAATACCGCAGCCGCTCGCGATCGATCCGGCGCACCAGACGCTCAGGGCGATGGAGCGGCTCCACGTCTTCATCGGCTCGGGGATCACCTCGATCCGCGACACCGGCTCGGCGGGCACCGTGCCCTTCATCGTCAAGGACTGGGTGAACGCGAACCGCCTGCCCGGGCCCCGGGTCTTCGCGGCCGGCTCGCTGATCACCGGCACCGGGGGCCACGGCGCCGAGGGGTACTCGATCCACCATGCGCTCTACGGCGGGATCGTCGAAGCCTCCGGGCCCGACGAGTTCCGCGACGCCGTCCGCCAGCAGTTCAAGATGGGCGCCGACCTCATCAAGATCGCGAGCCACTTCAGCCAGGAAGAGATCGCGGCCGCGGTGGACGAGGCCCACGCGCTCGGCCTCAAGGTGACGGTGGACTCGGAGACGTTCTACACCGGTTGGGCCGTCGAGGCGGGCGCCGACACCATCGAGCACCCGCTGCCGCGCACCGACGAGGTGGTCCAGATGATGGCGCGGCGCGGCACGGCGTCGGTGCCCACGATCATCACCTACGACTACATCTTCAACGAGCGCGGCAGCTACCACAGCTCGACGTCAAGGCGCTTCGAACTGGATGGGGAGATCAGCCGGGCGATGCTGCGCGAACTCAAGGACGCGGGGGTTCTGATCGGCGTGGGAACCGACCTCATCGTCGAGAACTTTCGTGACCTCCCCTACGCCTACATCTGGGAGCTGGAGGCGTACGTGGAGAGCGGCTTCACCCCCACGGAGGCGCTCGTCTCCGCCACCCGGGACAGCGCGAAGGTGCTCGGAATGGACGACAAGCTGGGCACGCTCGAGGTCGGCAAACTGGCTGACATCCTGATCGTGGAAGGGGATCCGCTCACCGACCTGGGCGCGCTCGCCAACGTGGCGGAGGTCTTCCGGGACGGGTACTGGGTGGTCCGGAACGGGGCCGTCCAGCCAACGCCCCCCGAGACCCGCGTGCGTCCGGGGCCGGGCCAGTAGGGGTCGCAGGACTCCGGACCGGCAAGCCGCCGGAAGGCGGCAAGCGCGAAATCCTCGCGCAACCGATGGCCGCAACCACGGGTACATCGCGGCGTTCGAACGCCAGGAATCGCAAGTTGGTAGTTGGCCTTGTAGATCGTGCTAAACAGACAGTTTTTGCACATTACATGTATTATCCGCACGAAATTTGCTCCACGCCTGTTCCAGAACGCGCTAAATGCCGAAAACCTTCACGCCCCGTGCGATTGACAGCCTTCCGGAGGCGTTCGTTTCGGATGCCCTCACCAGTCTGGGAGTTTCGCGCGCCGTGGCGGCCGGGCGGCTGCGCAAGATTTCTTCGCGGCTCTATACACGGAACCTCACGGACCCGCCGGACGCGATCGTGCGACGCAACATTTGGCCGATTGTGGCCGGCTACTTCCCCGGGGCGCTGATCGCGGACCGCACTGCCCTCGAGAATGTCCCGGCTTCCGACGGCTCTGTTTGCCTGATCGCCGCTCGTGGCCGGAACATCCGGCTACCGGGAATCACCCTCAGGCCCCGGCGTGGAGCGGGACCGTTTTCGTCAGACCGGCCCTTCATGGGGGGTCTGTTTCTCTGTTCGAGAGCCCGTGCCTTCGTCGAGAACATGCGTCCGACCCGCACCCGCGGCGGCCTCGTCCGGCGTACGCTCACCCGAAGCGAGATCGAGGAACGGCTCGACGCACTGATTCGCCGCTCGGGCGAAGCCGAGCTGGGCAGACTGCGCGACGAGGTCCGCGCCGTTGCTGTCGAAGCTGGCTTTGGGGAAGAGGCCGCAGCGTTCGACGCTCTGGCGGGGGCTTTGCTTGGGACCCGCGAAGCCCTGCTCAGCGCCCCGGTCGCGGTAGCACGGCGCCGGGGACGCCCCTACGATCCGGATCGACATGCTCTCTTCGAGAAGCTCTTCGCCGCTCTCCGCGACCACCCGCCATTTCCCCGCATCGCGCCCCGACGAGGGCCGCAATCCCGCGCGACCCTCGCCTTCTTTGAAGCCTACTTCTCGAATTTCATTGAGGGGACGGAGTTCGCTGTCGAGGAAGCATCCGACATTGTGTTCCGCGGCGTGGTGCCGCGCCATCGGTCCGAGGATGCCCACGATGTGCTCGGTACGTGGCGAATCGTCTCCGACGAGCAGGAGATGCGCCGGACGCCGAAGGATCCACGCGCACTCGGAACTCTGCTCAGGACACGCCACGCGGCAATCATGGTGGGGCGTCCCGGCAATGGGCCCGGCCAGTTCAAAGAGATCGGCAACCGTGCAGGCCACACTGTCTTTGTGGCGCCGGACCTGGTCCGAGGCACCCTGGAGCGGGGATTCGATCTCGCCCGCAGCCTCGAAACACCGTTTCAGCGTGCCGTCTTCTTGAAATTCCTCGTTTCCGAGGTTCACCCCTTCGCAGACGGCAATGGTCGGACGGCGCGCATCATGATGAATGCCGAACTCGTCGCCGGGTGCGAGGAGCGCATCGTCATTCCGACGATCTATCGGGACAACTACCTGACTGCGCTCAGGGCGCTCTCCCGCAACGGCATCTGCGAACCGCTCATCGGTGTGCTCGACTACGCCCAGAAGTGGACAGCGGCCGTTGACTGGCGCTCGGTCGCGGAAACCGAGCGTGAACTTCGCGCGCTGAACGCTTTTCTCGACCCGCGGGCTGCCGAGGACGAGGGACGGAGGCTGCAGATGCCGGGAACGCGGCCTCCACTTAGTCCGTGACGACCGGTAGCTTCGGAAAGCCCTCCCAGCCGCCCCGGGTGAAGTCCGGGAAGTCCATCGGCCGGCTGCGGTCGGCCACCGAGCGTTCGCTGAGGTCGATGACCGCGGAGAGCGCCGCCGCGTCATAGACGTTCATCTCAGTGGGCAACCCTTCCTGCAGGCAGCGGACGAGGCGGTAGTCCTCGAGGTAGTCCATCTGGCCGTGCCCGAGTTCCTCGCCGGGGCTCGCCACGTTCCGCCACAGGGGATGCTCGTATTCCTCGCGCCATTTCTCGGCGTCGTCCCAGCGGTGTGACTCGCTCCGGCCCTCGACGTAGACCCGGTTCGGATAGCCCGCGAAGATGCCGCGGGTCCCCTGGACCAGGTTGATCCGGCTGTAGGGCCGGGGCAGGTTCGTGTCGTGAACCACGGTGATGGTGCGGCCGCGGGCGGTCTTGATCAGGCTCAGGTTCACGTCCCCAAGCACGAACCCTTCCGCCCGCTGGGGCGCCCCCTCGGGGAAGTGTTCCCGCGCGTAGTCCTGCAGTCCCCGCGACGGTCCGCTCATCGAGACGACGTAGTCGAAGCGGTCCCCGCGGCCGATGTCCATGCAGTTCGCGACGGGGCCGAGTCCGTGGGTCGGGTAGAGGTTCGCGTTCCGGGTCCGGGAATGCGCCCGCCGCCAGAGACCTTCCCCGTGGTTCGCGAACTTCACCTCGCGTAGGTCGTGGAGATAGCCGCCTTCGGCGTGGAGGACTTCGCCGAAGATCCCCAGCCGGACCATGTGGAAGACCATCATTTCCCACCGGCCGTAGTTGCAGTTCTCCATCATCACGCAGTGGCGGCCGGTCCGTTCCGCGGTCTCGACAAGCTGCCAGCACTCTTCGATCGTGGTCGCGGCCGGCACCTCGGTGGCGGCGTGCTTGCCGTTCTCCATGGCCGCGAGGCACACCGGGACGTGGAAGCGCCAGGGGGTCGCGGTGAAGGGGTGCACGACATATTTGTGATCTCTCGTGAGAGGTGCGATGAGTCTTGGGGATGATGGCTGAGTGCTGGCAGTGTATACTGCTGTCAGCATAGAGGAGGCCCCGTGCCCAACACTGCACCGCTCCAAGCCCTCGAAGCCCGCCAGAACGAGATCCGCCGGCAGCTCGCCGCGATTGGTGACGTGCGACCTGGGTCGCTGGTCGAGCGCTACCGCAAGTGCGGCAAGTCCTACTGCCATTGTGCCGCCGACGGGTCGCGAGGTCATGGACCGAGTTGGTCGCTCACCCATCCGGTCGCCGGCACGACGCGGACCCGCGTCATACCGCCCGAGGCCGTGGAGGAGACCCGCGCGCAGATCGCCGAATGCCGGCGCTTCCGCCAACTCGTCCGCGAGATGATCGAGGTCAGCGACACGATCTGCCAGTTACGGCTGAGGGCAGACACACCCGCTCCGACGGCCAAAAAAAGGGGCTCCAGGCCACGATCACGGCGGAGGTCTCCGCCGAAGCCGGGCGCCTGATCGGCGACGGCGTTCTCGACGGCCTCGACTTCGAGGCGATCGAGACCGCCGCCCGCCAGAGCGCCTTGCGGATGATGGGTCAGGCGGTCGCCCGACTCCTCAACCGCGACACCTCCGACCGTCAGGGCGCCGCGTTGCCCTGTCGCTGCGGCGCCGAGGCCCGCTACGCTGGCCGCCGGCCCCGCACCATCACCACCGCCCTCGGCCCCATGACCCTTGAGCGCGCCTGGTATCACTGCGAGCGCTGCCAGGAAGGCTTTGCTCCCCGCGACCGAGCGCTGGGGCTGGATAGCTCCTCGCTCTCCCCCGCCGCGCTACGCATGACCGGGGTCACCGCCGCCCGCGTCAGCTTCGCCGAGGCCAGTGAGCTGCTGGCCGAGCTGGCGGGGCTCGATCTCGAGCCCAAGTTGGTGGAAAGACAGGCCGAAGCCCTCGGCCGCGCTATCGCCGCCGACGAGCGCCAGGTCATCGAACCCGAGCCCTCCGACGCCCAGACCCTCTATCTCGGACTCGACGGCACCGGTGTCCCCGTCCGCAAGACCGAGACCCAAGGCCGGAAGGGCAAGCAGCCCGACGGCTCCGCCAAGACCCGCGAGGCCAAGATCGCCGCCCTCTGGTCCGCCGAATCCCGCGACAAACACGGCAACCCCGCCCGCGACCCGGACTCCGTCTCCTACAACGCCGCCATCGAGACCGTCGCCATCCTCGACACCGAAACCGAACTTCCCCCCTTCGCCAAACGGGTCCTCCGCGAGATCGAGCGCCGACGCTTCCTCGACGCCCCGCAACAGGTCGTCCTCGGCGACGGCGCCGCCTGGATCTGGAACTTCGCCGAAGAACACCTCCCCGACGCCATCCCGATCGTCGACATCTTCCACGCCAAGGGACACCTCTTCGACGCCGCCAAGGCCATCTACGGCCCCGGAACCGATCTCGCCGGCGCCTGGGGAAAGCAACGCCGCGACGAACTCGACCAGGGCCGTTTCGACGACCTCCTCGCCGCCCTCCAGGAACACGCCGACTCCTGCGACGAGGCCCAAAAAACCCTCGACTACTTCAACAACAACCGCAAGAAGATGCGCTACCCCGCCTTCCGCGCCCAGGGACTGTGTGTCTCCACCGGAGTCCTCGAAGGTGGATGCAAAAGCGTCATCGCAGCCCGCCTCAAGAACGGCGGTATGCACTGGACCGTCCATGGGGCCAATGCCGTCATCGCCCTCCGATGCGCCATCCGATCCAACCGCTTCGACGACTTCTGGGAGCGACGCGCCGCCGGGTGACCCTCATCTCACAAATATGTCGTGCACCCGCGGTGAAGACGAGGTCGAGATCCTCCTCGGCGCACATCCGCTCGAAGTCGCGGTCCCCCCGCGTGTAGAGCGCGGGCTTGGGCCCTCCCGCCTCGCGGATGAAGTCGCGCGCCCGCTCGGCGTGTTCCGGCCGGATGTCGCAAACCGCCCGGATCTCGACGCCGGGGGACGCCTTCTCCACCGCGAGCAGGTTGCGGACGTGGACGGTGCCCATACCGCCCACGCCGACGAAGCCGATCCGGACGTTCGGGATTCCGGGAGCCGCCAGCGGGGTGGCCGGTGCGGACTGGGCAGCGACGAGCGCCGGAACCGCGGCCGCTCCCGCGCCGGCGGCCAGCACCTGCCGCCGGGTCAGTCCGAAGCGGTTTGATTCCGGTTTCTTCTTCGTCATGTTGGTTATTCCTCGCGATGAACCGGATCCCAGAAAGGGCCGGTCAGCCCCACTCCGGCGAAGATAGCGCGAGCCTCCTCGGGGGTGGGGCGGGGAGCCTCGGGATCGAGTCGGGTTCCGTACCAGACCTTCGAGAGGTTCCAGAGCCGGGACACCGGAACCGCGGGCCCGGGCTCCTGCCCGCGTTCGCCGCACCAGGCGAGAAGGTCGTCTTCCGACCGGAAGAACAGCATGTTCGCTCAGGTGAAGACGATGTCGTCCCACCAGTGGGCCGCCGGCACCAGCGAGTGGAAGAGCCAATCACAGGCTTCCGGGCCGTCGTCCGTGATTTCGAGCCGCAGGGGTTCTCCGGAGCTCGTACAACTTGACCGGACGGTCCCGCTCCGTCCGAGCGCGGCGGGAATCCCGAGGGCGTCCCAGGCGCAGTTCGCGTAGTAGCGGATTCCCGCCGCTTCGAAGGTGTGCTCGGTGGGAATTCCCGAGAACGGGTTTGCCATGCGGATGGAAACCCCGTCCTCACCGGTGACGATGGCCCGTCCCTCGCGGAGGGCGCCCCAGGCCGCCAGGACCGGTTCCACGGCCGAGCCGAGCCGTCCGGCGACTCCCGCGGGGGTAGGGGCGACGCCTGTCTCCGCCAGGACCTGGAGGATTGCGGAGCGAACCCGGGCCGTTGGATCCAAATCGCTTCAGCGCGTTGCCGTTCAACCCACGCGCGGCCGGTAGTCCAGTGTTTTCCTGTCCTCGAGGGCAGGGGACTCTTGGCTCCATACTGCTCGGGCCGTCCGCTTGGCCAGTTTCGGAGCGGCGAAGACGTACCGTTGGTCGTATTCCCGATACATGCGGTCGAACAGTCGCTCGAAACGCAACGGGCTTTCTCCCGGCGGCCATTCCGCCGTGATTGCGGGAGGACGCGGCTGAATTAGGGCAAGAGCGAGGGATTCGTAACGAGTGATGTCGTTTCGGATTCCTCGTCGCCCGGCGAGGCCGCGCAACACGTCGTGATACCGCTCGATGGAGTCGACCACCGTGCCGTCCCTGCGAACGGCGATGTCGTTTGACGCAATGTTGCCGTCGGGAGCCACTTGAATGATGTCGGTCTCCTCGTCGCTTCGAGGCCCCTCCCGATTGGCTCTCAAGACGTGGAGGAACGCGTACACAAGGTTCGGATAGGCGATGTGTAGGTTGGTGCAGTCTCCGACAGCCTCCTCCATGCGGTTCGTCAGGTTGCGAAACGCGTTCATGGTGCCCTTGACCGAAACCGCGAGACGGGGGCCAATCGCCGGCTTGGCAACCGTCACGTCAATGTCCTTGGTCTTGAGCCCACCGAGAAGCGTCTGTTCTCCCGTGCCCGCAAGTTCCGGTGCGTGGTGTAGAAGGAGCCCTTCCTCAACAGCGAAAGGGGGTCTCGGGTGATCTCTTCCGGGTGGAAGCCTCCTTCAACGACGAGTCGGCAGGCGACGTACCAATGAAGGGGTCGGATGTGCGCTTGGCTTTGAGTGCGGCCCGCCGGGTACACGAAACCCGAGAGCGCTTCCTCCAGGCTGACCCACTGGCACCGGTTTTCGGCCTTAGCCACGATGTCGCCAAGCCCCCATGATGTCGGCGCCCTCGCGGAGCAGCGCGGTGGTGTCCGAGGTCAGTGCCTCACCACCTACGGCAACACTGAAGGCCTCGCGAGGTTCCAGCTTGAGGACCCCTCCTCCGAGTGGATGTCCCTCGATTTCGCAACTGAGGGCGGTAAGCGCGGTGTCCCAGCGGCGACGAAGCGCACTCGGGGACACTCCCTCCCGGAGCTGTACGGCGTGAACTGCATTCGTACAAGCGCATCCAGCCCTGTTCTCGACTAGCGCGGGGGCGCCGCTGCTCATGTAGGACAGGAAAAGATCGGGTGCGGTCACGTTCGGGACGGAGTACCACGGTTTGCGAACCCGGCACTTGTATCGGAGGCGGGCTTTCTTCCCGGCCTCGGAATCGAGATGTCGGCGGACACCGGAGGATGCAGGCGGGCGAGAGTCGAGACGCAACAGGAAATTTGGGGTGTCGCTGCGGCGCCATTCTGAGACCGTCTCGGTCGTAATAGGCCCGTTCCGCAGGTCCCGGCCGCGGCGTACCGTCGGCTTGAGGCAGGACTCGGGGATGCCCAGATCGCGGGCCCTTGAAGGGCGGAGATGAAAGAAATCATTGTCGCCCGAGACATATCCGATTCCCACCCGGCCGAAATCCCCGAGAGCGGCGGTTCCCTCCAGCTCGACGAGACGCCGGTACTCGCTGCGCACGCGATCTGGAAGTAGGAACGGCCGGAGCCGGCAGCGCCACCGATGCCACTCCTCCAGCGAGATCCGGGTTCCGGCGGGTACGGTGGCGCATTCGTCGAATCGATCCATTACCGTCAGCTCCAACGCCTCCGTAGAGCCGCCGAACCCGTCCGCGAAGAGGAGCCACACGTCCTCCGAGAGTTTGCGGAACACCTTTTCCCGAATCGCCACGACCCGCACGGTCTCGAAATGACTCGCCAGCCAGGACAGCAGTGGTCCGGCGTAGGGCGCGTGACCGATCTCCGCGGGGACGACGAAGGCCAGGCGTCCCCCCTTCCGCAACAGGGAGCCGGTGGCGATGAGGTAGGGCACCCAGGACGAAGTGAGCCGGGAGACCCTTGCTCCCGCTGAGCCGCAGAGGCGCAGCGCGGTCTCTCTAGTGCCGCCGTTGAAACGCTGGTACCGGATAAACGGGGGATTCCCGGCGGCGCAGTCGAAACGATCTCGGGTCGAGTAGGCCCACTCGAAGAAGTTCGCCGCGTGCAGGACGCTATCTGGAGCAGCCTCGGTTGCTGCCGAAATCGCCGCGTCATCGCAATCCACCCCGGTGCTGTTCCGGTGGAGCGCGAGGAAGCGTCCGTCGCCGCAGGCCGGGTCGAGCATTCGGTCGTCGGGCCGCCGAACCGCCCAACGGACGAGGGCAGCGGCCACCTGAGGCGGTGTGTAGTAGGCGCCGAGGGATTTCCGGTGGGTTCTCGTCATTCGGCTCGGTAAGAGTCCTGACGGTACCGCAGTGGGAGGTCAGGAACTGCCACCCCACGATACACCGATCCGGTTAGTCCGAGCCGCATTTGCAACGCGCTTGAGGCCGAGCCGCGAGGTGCGCGTTTCGCCCACCTCCGGCGGGCGATGCCGACCTGGAGGTCGGCGGTCCCTTGCCTGCGGCGTCGTCCGGGCGCCTCAGTCCGCGGCGAGGATCTCCGCCACCGCGCGATGGGCTTCGCGGATCGCCGCATCGGTGTGCGGGCTGGCGGCGGAGTCCGTGCCGGCGATGGCGATTCGTCCGAAAGGTTGCCGGGCGGAGACATTGGGTCGCCCGTCGCCCGTCTCGAAAGCCCATTCCGGCGGATCGAAGAGCGGGTTGTAGGAATACGTATAGCCGTGCGGCCAGCGGTTCACGGTGATCGCGGCGATGTCGCGCTGGTCGTCGAAGCCGCTCCGCCCGAGCATCCGGTTGAGCTGGTCGCGGATGTTCGCCTCCACCGTCTCGAAGGTGGTGTGGAGCAACTCCATCCTGCCGATCCGGTGCTGCTGCCGGCGGGAGAGTCCCGGCTCACAGGGATAGCGGTTCATGCGCACCACCAGCGGCTCGTCCGGCGAGGTCGAGGTGCGGTAGTCGCCCAGCGCGAGTTGCGGGGCGAGTCCGATCGAGGTGTGGTACCCCCCGGGCGCCGAAATCGAAGAGACGCCCGCCTCGGTGAACGCCCGCCAGTTGTGGAGCAGCACACTCGTGTACTGGAGCGGCGACTTGACCGGCCAGGAGAGCGCATCCCGCTGGGTCTTCGGCATCTCGGGGACCAGGTAGGGAATGATGTTGTGCCAACAGGCCAGGATGACCCGGCCGGCGGCCACCGTGTGCCCCTGGTCGCCGTGCACGTAGGTGATCCGGGCGGGGCCGGCTTCGCCGGGTTCGACGCGAATGACCGTCGAAGAGAGTCGGATCCGGGCGCGGTTGCCCGGCTGGTCCAGCATCCCGTAGTCCAGCGGCGCCATCACCACGTCTTCCATGGTCGACCCCGGGATGGCGTTCGGAATGAGCCCCCGCACGAGGAGCCGGGTGATCGTCGCGTTCCCGTCCGGGAAGTAGAGGTCGCGATCGCCCGAATCGGCTCGGGCCTGGTTTTCCCGCCCGTGTTGGCCGCCGGGCTCGTCGGCGAGGACATCCGGTGGCGTCTGGGGGATTTCCATTCCCGAGAACCCCGGCAAACCCTCCTCCCAGGCGTAGCGCGCCGGGTAGGCGTCGATGCCGGTGCAGAAGAGGCCCTTGGGCCGGTGGTCGAAGAACCAGACGACCCCCGGGTCGCACTTCGCGTATTCGAGCAGGAAGTCCTTGTAGCTGATGGTGGCCAGGAACGCCTTTTTCTCGGCAGGCGAGAGGTCCGGCAGGTAGTCCGGTTGCCCGTCCGCGTGAAGCCGGATCAAGTCGTTCCGGACCGCCTCCGGCATCGGAGAGTCGGCGAGGAACTCGGAGAGCGGACGGTTTCCGATGCCCGCGACCAACTCGTCCGTGCCGAAAGTCTCGCGGTCGAAGAACATGGCCCGCTGGAGACCCAGATTCCCGTACGTGTCCGAGACGGCGCTGATGCTCTCGTAGTAGCGCTTCCGGTCGATCCCGATCTCCTTGAGCAGTCCCCCGGCGATATCCCCGTACTGCGAGGGCGCCTCCACGTTCAGGGTCCCGCCGTTCATCAGATAGGTCCGCCCGTCCAGGCGGAACTCGTTCCGCTTGGCATGGCCGCCGAAGTCGTCGTGGTTGTCGAGGAGCAGGATGCGGGCGTCCGAGCCGGCCTCCTTCGCGAAGTAGTGCGCGGCTGCGAGACCCGAGATCCCGGCACCCACCACCACGAGGTCGTAAGACTCTCCGGTGTCGGCGGCCGTCCATTCGCGGCCTTCCTGCGCCATCTGATGTCCGACCTCGAACGAGCCCGCGTGGGACCCACGCATCCCGGTGCGCAGCGGCGGGTAGGCCGCCCCGCCCTCGCGCGCGATCTCGGATTGGAACGCCGGAACCTCGCGGCAGGCGAGGGCGGTCCCGGTCAGCGCCACGGGAATCCCGGAAAGGAAATCGCGGCGGCTGACGCCATCGCCAAACGGCCGGTGAGTCTTCTGGGGCGGGGTCATATTCGGGTCTCCGGTGGCGTGAGGAGCCGCCCCTCCGCAGGATACGATCGGACTGCTGCCCTCGGCCAGCGGAAGGGAGGGCTACCGCTTGTACCACACTGACTAGCCTGTGGATAAAGTGACGGGAGCGCCGAGACCGGTGAGGCGCCCGGCTGACAAGGCGCGCGAGGGAGGAATACCGGGTGTATTTCGACCGAAGCGCAACGATGAGCGACGCGTAGCGGCGCGGTTCAGCCGGGATGCATCGCCGGTCGAACGCCCCGTGACTTTGTCTACAGGCTGTTCATTCCATCCAGGCGGCTCTCCACGGAGGCAGCCGGGCCAACCCTGGTGATGCCGCTTCTCCCACCGGACCCCTTCCTCCCTTCCGGGAGTGAGGGCAAGTTCCGGCGGGTCCACGCCGTCGTCCGCCGGGTCCCTGCCGGCCGGGTGACCACCTATGGCCGGGTGGCGCGGGTGGTCACCGCGGCCGGGTATCCGCTTTCGGCGCGGGCGGCCGGCTGGGCGCTTCGGAACTGCCCGCGGGGCGTTCCGTGGCACCGGGTCGTGAACGCCCAGGGGCTGCTCTCCGCCGAACTGAGCGGCAACTGCGAACCCGGCCGGCAGCGGGCCCTCCTCGCCCGCGAAGGGGTGACGTTCGACCGTTCCGGCCGCGTCCTTCTTGACCGCTTTCTCTTCGAGCCGTCGGACACGGACGCGTTCTTGTTCCCCAACGGGCATTCTCCCCCGTGACCGCGGTGCGGGAAGGAGGGCGAGCCCGGTCGGAGGGGATTGGCGCTCTCTTCCGGCCCAACTGGGTGGACGCAGCCGGGTTCGGCTGCGCCGCGCTGTATCTCGGGCTCGCACTTCTCGCCCGGGGCCCCGGCGATCCGGGCGTCGGGGCCTTCTTGCTGATCTCGGCCGCCATCGCGGCGCTGACGTTCGGGCTCTTCGCCTGGTCGGGGAAGGAGCCGGGCCGCATTTGTGTGGGGCGGCTCGTTCTCTGGGCGGTGGTCTTCCGGGGGATCGGCCTCTTCGGCGGTCCGTTCTTCGAAGACGACTTCTTCCGCTACCTCTGGGACGGCTACCGCTTCGCCGAGGACGGCACTCCCTACGGAATCGCGCCCGAAGCGTTTTTCGCCGATCCCGCCGTTCCGACGCTCTTTCAGGGGATCCTCGATCAGATCAATTTCCCGGAAATACCGACCATCTACGGACCGGTCACCCAGTTCGCCTTTCTCCTCGGATACGGAGTCGAACCGGGGAGCGTCGCGGCGCTACAGGCGATCTTCATCCTCTTCGACCTGCTCACGATCGGCCTGCTGCTGCGCCTCGCCCCGCCCCGCGCCGTCCTGCTCTATGCGTGGTGCCCGCTGGTGGTGAAGGAGGTGGCCTTCACCGCCCACCCCGACGGCTTCGCGGTCTTTTTCGTACTCGCCGCCGTACTGCTCGTGAAGCGGGAGCGCTTCCATGGAGCCGCGGCCTGTCTTGCCTTGGGCACCGGAGCCAAGGTGCTGGCGTTGGTCCTGGTTCCTTTCGTGCTGCGGACGGCGCGGCGTACGCACTGGGCAACGTTTTGCGGGGTGCTGGCGCTCCTCTACCTGCCATTCCTGTGGCAGGGTGGTTCGGACCTTCCCACGCTGTTGGTGTTCGCGCGGGAGTGGGAGTTCAACTCGGCGTTCTTCGGGGTTATCGGCGCCACCCTTCCGAACGCCGCCGCCCGCGTGATTTGTGGTGTCCTGTTCATCACGGGTGCGGCCTGGCTCTACTTCCGCGAACAGGGCCCCGGTCGGGGCGTCCCTCCGGGTGATCGGCTCTACGGCCTTCTCCTTGTTTTGGCGCCGGTGGTCAATCCCTGGTATCTCCTCTGGGTGCTGCCCTTCGCGGCGATCCGTCCCAGCGCCTGGGCGTGGACCGCGTCGGTGGCGGTACTGCTTTCCTATGCCACCGGACTCAATCTCCAGGATATGAACATGCACCCCTTCGGACATCCGTGGTGGGTGCGGCCGGTGGAGTACGGGGTGATCGCGCTTGCCGTGTTGGCGGGGATGGTTTCCCGCCGCGAGCAAACCAAAATCCCGGGGGACGAGACAGCGTGTACCGCGGATTGAGAGTCGGCGTCGTCGTTCCCGCGAGGGACGAAGAGCCGAACATCGGCCCGGTGGTGGAGGGGCTGCTCTCGCTCAGAGGCGACGCGGGCAGCCGGCTGATCGATGACTTCGTGGTGTGCGACAACGGCTCGAGCGACGGGACGGCTCGCCGGGCGCGGGAAGCGGGCGCCAGGGTGGTCCGTCAGGACCAGCCGGGATACGGAATCGCCTGCCTGACCGCCCTGGCCTCGCTCGAACCGGTGGACGTCGTGCTCTTCACCGACGGGGACGGGTCGTTCGTTGCCGCGCAGTGCGAGCGCCTGCTTTCCAGTGTGGCGGAGGGGGCGGACCTCGTCATCGGATCCCGGGTGCTCGGCCGCGCCGAACCCGGCGCGCTGTCGGCCCCGCAGGTGATGGGGAATCGGCTGGCCGCGCTGCTGGTCTATCTGTTTTGGCGGCGGCGCATCACCGATCTCGGCCCCTACCGGGCCATCCGGTCCGAATCACTTCGGAGTATTACCATGCAGGATCAAGCCTACGGATGGACTGTCGAGATGCAGATCAAAGCGATTCAACACGGTCTGCGGGTCGCCGAAGCGCCGGTGGACACCCGGAGACGACGCTATGGCCGGTCCAAGGTCGGCGGCACGGTCCGCGGGGTGGTGGGCGCGAGCGCCGGTATCCTGGCGATGATCGCTAGGCTATTCGTGCAACAGAAATTCCGAGCCCTCCGGACAGGCCGGGGGAAGGAGGTAGATCGTTCATGAAGACTGAAGAAATAACCCGAAACACGCGTCGAGGCTCCGTATTCCTGGGCTTGACGGTCCTTGCGACCCTGGGCTGGCTGGCCGGAAACGGCTGCGCCGCGAAGGGCCCGGAACCCACCGTCTCCTGGGCGGAAAACGATGACTCGAACTCCGACACGATCGATCACGGCGAGTGGCAGGCCATTCTGGACGGTTACCTCCGTACCGACGATCCTTCGGGTATCCACCTGTTCGACTACGGCGGACTCAAGGCGGACGCGGCTGACCGCGGCCGTCTCCAGGGCTACCTCGCGCACCTGGAGGCCGTGGACCCTCGTCTTTACTCCCGGGACGAACAGATGGCCTACTGGATCAACTTCTACAACGCGCTCACCGTCGAAACCGTGGTCGAGGGGTATCCGGTGGGCTCGATCAAGAACATCCACCAGGGCATCGTGCCCCTGTCAGGTCCGTGGGGCGACAGGCGCGCCACCGTCGCCGGACAGCGGCTCACCCTGGACAACATGGAACACGACATCCTGCGCGCACTCTGGCGGGATCCCCGCATTCACTACGCGGTGAACTGCGCGAGCATCGGGTGTCCGAACCTGGCTCCCACGGTCTTTACCGCGGCGAGCCTTGAGGAGATGATGGATGCGGCCGCGCGGGGCTACGTCAACCACCCGCGGGGGGTCGAACTGATGGACGAGTCCTTCGGGGTCATCTCGAGCATCTACACCTGGTTCCAGGAGGACTTCGGCGCGAGCGAAGCCGGCGTGGTCGAGCATCTGCTCCGCCACGCGGAGCCCGAACTGGCGGAACAGCTACAGAGCTTCGAAGGCGACTTCGACTACGAGTACGACTGGGACCTCAACGACGCCCCCTGACTCACGGGTACGCCAACCATCCAGATGGTGCCGCGAGCCAGGGAACGCCGACCTCCGGTCGGCACCGTGGCGCCGCAGGTCAGGGAACGCCGACCCCCGGTCGGCACCGCCCGCCGGAGGCGGGCGGCGTCGCGTATCGCCAAACACCGGGATGGTTCCCGTCTCGGCACTGTCCCCATCCCAGGAGGTGGCGTTCCCGTGCCCGGCCGCGCTTCTGGTCAATCAGCATTGCGCCGCTCGCCCCGCTTCGCGGGGCTGTGCCGACCGGAGGTCGGCGTTCCCGTGCCTGGCCGCGCTCTGCTCAATCGGCATTGCGCCGCTCGCCCCGCTTCGCGGGCCACAGTGCCGGCCCACCGGGAGAACTGACCGGAGGTCGGTGCTCCCTTTCCAGCGCGCCGTTCGGGAGTCTGAGCTTCGCGAAGAACTCTTTGGATCGTCAACCAGTTGCGGCAAGTTGAACCCTTGCTGCGACCGTGAGTATGAGAAATTCAGGCTAACAGCCTGTGGTGGAACCCGGGTGAGCGCCGAGCCCGGGGAGGCGCCCGGCTGACAAGGCGCGTGAGGGAGGAATACCGGGTGTATTGCGACCGAAACGCAACGCAGAACGCCAGTTCTCCCGGTGGGGGGGCGAAGCGGAGTGGTTCAGCCGGGATGCATCGCCGGGCGAACGCCGCCTGGGTTTCACCACAGGCTGTTAAGGCTGTGGCGAGTTCCGCTCCGGACGCGAACCCACTTCCCGTCCGGAGCCCGACCCCCTCGGGCGGTCAGTTGGTAATGAAGCTGTAGGTGACGCCGAGTCCGACGATCCCCGATGCCGCGGTGTTCCGCCCCCCGATGATCTGGCCGTAGAACCCGCTCACGCTGAAGGAGTCGTTGATGGTCGCCAGCACGCGGCCGCCCAGCAACTGGGCGTCCTCCTGAAGCTCGGGGAACCGGTCCGGCGAAAAACCGGGACCGCCGATATCCAGTCCTGAATCGCTACCGTTGACCATCCGGTAGTCCGCCGCGACCGTGATCCGGTCGTTCACCGGAAAGAAGCCGGCCAGGTTGATGAAGGTGTCGGAGGGGATGTTGTTCGAGCGGGTCCGGTAACCGATCTCTCCGGAGACCCCGAAACGGTCTCCGAACTTGCCGACCAGCACGGAAGTCTCGAACCCGTTCCCGCCGTCTCCCAGCGAGTTGATGTAGCCCGTGTCGTAGCCACCGGCGGCGATCACGCCGGCGCGGATCGCGACGCTTGGGGCGCCGCCCATCACCAGCTCGTCCACCACCCGCCAGGTCACTGAGACGTTCGTGTCCACGAGACCGCTGAAGCTCTCCTCCGGGGTAGGTCCGACCGGCCCGGGGATGTGGCTTCGGCCAAGGCCGGACCGCAGATCCACCGCAATCGCGTCGGTGATCGCGTAGTTCACGTCAATCCAGCCGGTGGTCTGGGAGAGGTTGGCTCCGTTGCCGGGCGTCGGGCCCTTCACATCGGCCCGGTAGAACTCGGTGGCGGCCTGGTGGCCGTAGGTGATGGTGATGGAGCCGGTCCGCGGTTCGGCGATCCAGGGGGAGCCCTGGGCGAAGGCGCACGGCGCGGCAAGAAGCAGGAGTGCCGCCGCGAGGGCGGCCCCTTTGATGAAGCGACGATTCCGATTCATTGGTGGGCCTCCCTACAGCCGGTACCGGCGGCTGAGGAAGTAGTGGACCGTCTCCATCCGCAGCTTGCAGTCTTCGACCCCCTCGCCGCAGAGCGCCTGGACGGCGTCGTCGTCGGGAGTCCCGGCCTTTTCGCCGTCGTAGGCGGCCTCGAGGCTGGCGGCCAGGCTCCGGGCGCGATCCGCGTCAAGTTCGTTCTTCTGGAGCGGGCAGCCGTCGCAGACCAGTTCCTTGAAGGTGAGCGCCTTGCCCTGCGCATAGGCGGCGCGCGGGCTGAGCTTTCCGGCTCCGACCCCGATGGATCCAGACGCCGCTTCGGAGAGGGAAACGGTTCCCAGGCCGGCGGCGAGCAGTGCTCCCGCAAGAATCGTTCGAATCATGTGCCAGGTACCTCCTTGGTTCGTGGCGGAACAGCGACTCCGAGACGCGACCGGAGCCGAGCATCACCGTTGGCCCTTTCGTCCGAAGACGTGTGCCACTACGTTGCGACGGGCACTGTAACGCGCTTTCCCGTGCTGTGCTTGACATCCCCGGCATCGGCATCAGGTAGTAAGTTCGACATTCCCATGGAGCATCCCTTGTCCCATTCCTGGGAGGTGTCGCCACGACGCGCCGCGGTAATTCAGCGGGAACTCGCGGAGCGGGTCGAACGGCAGATTCCGACGGGCTTCGATCCCCTGGTGGTGGCGGGATTGGATGTCGCCTTCCCGAAAGGAGGCGAGGAGTGCGTCGCCGCGGCGGTGGCGTGGTCGGTGCGCGAACGCCGGGTCGTCGAAGAGCGGGTTGTCCGCCGCCCGCTGACCTTCCCCTACGTTCCGGGCCTCCTGTCCTTCCGCGAAGCCTCGGCGGTGTTGGCGGCGCTCTCGGAACTGAACACGCCGGTCGATGCGCTGCTCTGCGATGGACACGGGCTGGCCCATCCGCGCCGCTTCGGTCTGGCCTGCCACCTGGGCGTCCTGACCGGGATTCCGGCGGTCGGCTGCGCGAAGAGCATTCTGGTCGGCGAGCACTCCGAAATCGGTCCGGCCCGGGGCTCGAAAGTGCCGCTCGAGCACCGCGGAGAACGGGTCGGGACGGTCCTCCGCACCCGCGACCGGGTTCGGCCGGTCTTCGTGAGCATCGGCCACCGCGTGGATCTCACGGCCGCCGAAACGCTCATACTCGCCTGCGCCATAGGATTTCGCCTTCCGGAGCCCATTCGGCGCGCCGATTGGCTGGTGAGTCAGGCCCGGAAACTCTGACCGCGGAGGAAGGAGGAATGAGCGATGGTTCAAGACAACCCGAAACAGCGGTTCGCCGCACTCGCGCTCGTCGCCGGGTTGGTGGCAGGCTGCGGAGGCGGCGATCCGGTGTCTTCCGAGGAAGCAACTCCCGTGGACTTGACGCCCCCGGCGCTTGACGAGAACGGCGCGGCCGCGTTCGCGGCGCTCGCCCTCGAGTGTGTGCTCAAGGAGTATCCGTACAGCGTCAGCCTGCGCCTCGAGAGCGCCGACGACCTCGCGCTGCCGCGGGATATGACCCCGCTCTTCTACGGCTGCTACGACTGGCATTCGGCGGTCCACGGGCACTGGCTGCTGGCGCGCCTCACCCGGCGGTTTCCGAGCGCGGAATTCGCTTCCGAGGCGCGGGCCGCGCTCGACAAGAACCTGACCGACGAGGGGGTCGCGGCCGAGATCGCCCACGTGTCCCGCAAGGGCAGGCGCGGTTTCGAGCGCCCCTACGGCCTTGCCTGGCTGCTCCAGTTCGACGCCGAGCTTCACGAATGGACTTCCGATGCGGCGGCGCCGGACGACGACCGGGGCCGGGCGGCGCGCTGGCGCGAGACGCTGGCTCCGCTGGTCGCCAACGCGGTCGAGCGGTTGACCGAGTTCCTCGAAAAGCTCGAGCATCCGGTCCGGGTAGGAGAGCACAAGCAGACCGCCTTCTCGGTCGGGCTGATCCACGACTGGGCGATGTCCGTGGGAGACCAACCCATGCAGGACCTGCTGGCTGCGCGGGCGCGGGTCTGGTACGGCGGCGACCGCGACTGTCCGGTGAATTACGAACCGTCGGGACAGGACTTTCTCTCGCCCTGTCTGTCGGAGGCCGATTTCATGCGCCGCGTGTTACCGGCGGAGGAGTTTGCGGCCTGGCTCGGCGCCTTCCTGCCGGGCCCGCTGCCGCCGACCCTGGAGCCGGTGAACGTGCCGGAGGACGAGGAGGACGCCTTCGGGCACCTCCACGGCCTCCACCTGAGTCGCGCCTGGATGCTGCAGGGCATCGCCAGCGCGCTTCCGGCCAGCGATCCGAGACAGGGAGAGTGGGCCGCGCTCGCCGCGCGGAACGCCGAGGCCGGATTTGCCGGCGTGGACCCGAGCAACTACATCGGGAGCCACTGGCTCGGCAGCTTCGCCACGTATCTGGCCACGAACCGCGGTGTCGGGCAGTAGGGAGTTCCAAACCGCCAATCGAGAAGAAGCGCGGGGACGGCGGGAGCGCCGCTCTTCAGACTCATCTTGGACAGTTTGAGGTCTGTTTCGGGCGATTGAGGCACGAAAACCGTTGGGGGAGAACGACCGGAGTCGGCGTTTGTGGAAAACGTGGTGCCACGTGTGTGGCACTTTGCAAGCCTGATTACGTTGTTTTACCATTGCATCTGATCCAATAACGACACACAATATGCGGTGCCTACAGAGGACACCGTGTTCGTTCGCGAAAAGACCAGCGGCCCCTACACCTACCTGCAAATCGTCGAGAACCGCCGCGAGGGCGGCAAGACCCGCCAGCGCGTGGTCGCCAGCCTCGGCAGGGTCGAGAGCCTGCTCGCCTCCGGCGCCCTCGACCGCCTCATCCGCTCCGCCTGCCGCTTCTCGGAGAAGGTCGTCGCGCTGGCCGAGGACAGCGGCCGCTCGGGGGAGGCCGGGGCCGAGAGTCGGAGCATCGGCCCCGGCCTGGTGTTTGACCGGCTCTGGCGGACCAGCGGATGCCACGAGGTGCTGCGCGCCGCGCTCAGCGGGCGCCGGTTCCGCTTCGACGTCGAGCGCGCGGTCTTCCTCACGGTTCTCCACCGCCTCTTCCACAGCGAATCCGGCTCGGACCGGGACGCCGGGTGCTGGCAACGGGACTACCGGATCGAGGGCGTCGGCGAGGTTCCGCTCCACCACCTCTATCGGGCGATGGCGTGGCTGGGGGAGGCGCTGCCCTCAGCGCCGGCGGGCGAGGCGAGCCCCCGCTGCGTGAAGGATCTGCTGGAAGAGCAACTCTTCGCCCGGCGGCGCACCCTGTTCTCCCGGGACGCGTTGGTGTTCTTCGACACCACCTCGGTCTTTTTCACCGGGGAGGGGGGCGAACAGCTCGGGGCGCGCGGCTTCAGCAAGGACCACCGCCCCGAGTGCAAGCAGTTGGTTCTGGGGATGGTCCTGGACCGCGACGGCCGCCCGGTGTGCTCGGAGGTGTGGCCGGGCAACACGAACGATGTGAGCACCCTGGCGCGGGTGGCGCGGCGGCTCGAGGAGCGCTTCGGGATGCTCCGGGTGTGCGTGGTGGCGGACGCGGGGATGATCAGCCGCCAGGTGCTTCGGAAGCTGGAGGCGATGGGCTGGGAATACATCCTGGGCGCCGGGTTGCGGCGGACCGCGGAAGTCAAGGACCGGGTTCTGGCCGACCCGGAGCCGTTCCGGGTGGTCGCGTGGACGCCCCGGGAGAAGAAGCGGAACGGGGAGGTGAAGGAGAAAGAGCCGAAGCTGGAGGTCAAGGAGGTGTTGGTGAAGACCAACCAGCCGGACGGCAGCGTCGTCTCCCACCGCTATGTGGTCTGCCGCAACCCGATCCAGGCCCGCCGGGAGGCCGCCACCCGCGCCGCCCTCGTCGCCAGGCTCCCCGGGATGTTGCGTGACCAGGGCGCGAAGACCCTGCTCAAGAACCGGTCCGTGGCCCGCCTTCTCAAGGCCCGGAAGGGAGCCTACGTGCTCAACCGGGAAGAACTCGCCGAGGCCCCGAAATACGACGGGATCTGGGTGGTGCGCACCAATACCGAACTCGACCCGAAGGATGTCGCGCTGCGCTACAAGCAGTTGTGGATGGTCGAGCGGACCTTCCGAACCGCCAAGTCCCTCCTCGATACCCGCCCGGTCTTCCACCAGACCGACGACGCCATCCGGGGCCACATGTTCTGCTCCTTCCTCGCCCTGACCCTCCAAAAGGCGCTCTTCGAGCGCCTCGAGCAGGCCGAGCTTCAGGAAAGCTGGAACGACATCGTGCGCGACCTCCGGGCCGTCACCGAAACCCAAATCGAACAGGACCACACACGCCTCGCCGTGCGCAGCCGCATCACCGAAACCGCTGCCGGCGTCTTCCGCGCGGTCGGCCTCCGGATCCCCCCCGTCATCCGCCAACTCCCCCGCCGCACCCAACCAGCCGTCACCCACGCCTCAGGAAACGACGCACCCGCGGCACCCCGAACTCCACCGAAATGCGGTGCCACGGACTCTCGGCACGAACCGTAAATCACCGCATATCAACGAGTTCCAAAATCAAACTGTCAAAGATGAGTCAGAGCGGCATCGCCCGCCGCAGGCGGGTGAAACGGCGTGCTGCCGACCGAGAAAGAGCGCGGGGACGGCGGGAACGCCGCTCTTCAGAGGCGGCATCGTCCGCTGTAAGCGGACGAAACGGCGTGCCGCTGACAACGTCAACCGCGCGACCGGAGTACGTTAGCGGTAGAGCAGGAAGGCGTCGCGGATCGGCTCGAAGCCGTCCCCCTCGGCGTCTCCGGCGTCCGCAATCTCCTCCGTGGTCCGCCCGGCCTCGATCCCCTCGCGCACGTCCGGATTTCCGCCCAGGATGTCGATTGGCAGGCGCTCCAACTCGTACTCGTAGGGCGGCTGCCGCCAGGCGAATTCCGCCGGCCAGAGCCGCCGGGTCTGGTTCAGGATGGCAATCCCGGTGCGCCATGGCAGGTACATATTGCGATCGGTGACGTGCTGCATCACCCCGGCGCACTCCTCTTTCGCGAACTTGTGGAAGGTGGGCCGGAACCGCACCGGACGGAAATGGACCCCGGGCAACTCTTCTTCCTCCAGAGCGTCCGCCAGCCGGACCCCATCTACCCAGGGAGCGCCACAGACCTCGAAGGGCCGCGTGGTGCCGCGGCCCTCGGAGAGATTCGTCCCCTCGATCAGGCACGCTCCGGCATAGACGGCCGCGGTGTCGAGCGTCGGCATGTTGGGGGACGGCGGAATGAAGGGCAGGCCGGTGTCGTCGAGCCACTGGTCCGGTGTCCAGCCCCGGCAGCCCACGATCACGAGATCGGCCCCGATGCCGTGATGCCGGTTCAGGAGCCCCGCGATCTCGCCGGCCGTCATGCCGTGCCGGTTGGGGAGCGGATAGAGCCCCACGAAGGAACGATGGTCGTCCCGGATGAGGTTGCCTTCGACGGCGCCGCCGATCGGGTTCGGCCGGTCGAGGACGACGATGCGCTTGCCGTGCTCGGCCGCCGCCTCCATCGCGTGGGCCATCGTCCAGACGTAGGTGTAGTAGCGCGACCCGATGTCCTGGATGTCGAAGACGAGAGCGTCGAGTCCCTCCAGCATGGCCGCCGTGGGACGGCGGGTGGGCCCGTAGAGGCTGTGAACCGGAATCGGCCCGCCGCCGTCGGCGATCTCGATGAGGTCCTGCTCGACAGCGTCGAAGCCGTGTTCGGGCGCGAAGAGCGCCGCGAGCGTCACCCCCGGCAGTCCGGCCACTACCTCCCGGGCGTGCCGGAAGGAGGAGTCCACGGACGACGGGTTCGCGATCAGCCCCACCCGGAGATCCCGGAGTAGCTCCCCCATCTCCGGCAGCCGGTCCAGTCCCGTCTGCACCAAGTGACGTGTCATCCGGCGAAGACTACGCAAACGAGGCCGCGGGAGTTCGATCGATGAGGCGTACTGATTTGCTAATTTGTATAATCCGTACGAAAGGAGATCCCCATGGCCAAGGTCTTGTCAGTCACCGAGGCGCGCGAACAACTCGCCGAGATCACCGGGAGGGTCCGCTTCGCCGGCGAGCGGATCGTGCTCCAAAAGCACGGCAAGGCCGTCGCGGTTCTGGTGTCGCCGTCCGATCTTGAGGCCCTTGAGGCTCTGGAAGATCGCCTGGACCTCCTCGATGCGCTCGACGCGCTTGCCGACTACCGCGCGAGCGGCGGCGTGCCCTTCAAAGAACTCAAGGCTGATCTCGGTCTTTGAAGCCGCGGATCGTCTTCTCCCGTGCGGCGGAGCGGGACTTTCGCAACGTTTCGGACAGAGCCGTTCGGCAGCGGCTGGTGGCCGCGATCGAAGCGCTGGCGGAGGAGCTGCATCCGCCAGATTCCCGCAAACTGGCGGGCTTCGACTCGATCTGGCGGATCCGTGTAGGCGATTATCGGATCTGTTACACGTGGGAGCAGGATCAGTTGGTGATTCTGATCCTTACCGTTGCCCAACGTGGCAAGGTCTACGACCGGCTGCGGCGACGACTTGAATAGGCCCGGCCGCGCCCCGGTCTTCGCTACTTCGCGCTGCCGTTGACGCTGTCGCCTGCGACTCGCGCCGCGCCAACCCCCGGTGGGATACTTCGATGTTGGCGGCCGCGGCGTTCCCGGCTGCCGAGGAGGCCCGCCGTGCTCGCTCGCTCCACCGTTTCCGCCGTCCTTCTCGGACTTCTGGCTGCAGCCATCGCCATCCCGGCAGCCGCCGAAGACGACCGCTGGACTCCGGCGCTCTCGATGCAGTACTACCGGGTCGGCTCGGTGGCGATCTCCGCCGACGGCGCCCTGGTCGCCTTCGCGGTGACCGCTCCGCTCATGGAGGGCGAGCAGTCCGAGTACCGGACCCAGATCCACGTGGTCCCGGCCGCCGGCGGCGAGACGATCGCCTACACCACCGGCGACAACTCGGCCATCTCTCCTTCCTTCTCCCCGGATGGGCGCACCCTCGGATTCCTCCGGGGAGGGGAGGAGAAACTGCAGGTCTGGCTCCTTCCCCTCGCCGGGGGAGAGGCCTTCCAGCTCACCCATGCGGAAAACGGCGCGCGCTCCTTCCGCTTTTCGCCGGACAGCCAGAGCGTCGGGTATCTGATGACCGATCCCGAAACCGAAGAGGAAAAGAAGCAGAAAGAGGAGAAGCGGGACGTCGAACTGGTGGACCAGAACTTCAAGTACGGCCACCTCTACGCCGCGCTGATGACCGGCCGCTACGACCCGGACGGGGAGGACAAGCGTCTCACCCGGGGCAATTTCCACGTGTCGGGCTGGGACTGGTCGAGCAGCGACCGCATCGTGTTCAGCCACCAGGACGACCCCCGCATCAACACCAACCGCCGCTCCGGCGATCTCTCGGTGGTCCACCTGGCGGATGGCACGGTGAGCCTCCTCCATGGCGGGAACGGGATCGAGAGCACCCCGCGGGTGTCTCCGGACGGCCAGACGGTGGCGTTCCGCTCCACCGGCGACCAGCCGGAGCCGATCGGGCTCGGCGACGTGTACGTGATGCCGGTCATGGGCGGAGAGCGGGTCCGGCTCGCGGAGACGAAGGACCGCAGCCCGGGGATTCTCGGCTGGTCCCGGGACGGGTCGCTCGTCTATGTGGCGGAAGCCGAGCGCACGTCGCGGCGTCTCTTCGCACTTCCCGCCGACGGGGGCGACCTCGTGGAGCTGACTCCGGGCGAAGGCGTATTCCGCTCGCCGGCCGTCGCCACGGCCGCTGACGTCATGGCGTTCACCCACGAGACCCCGGAAACCCCCTGGGAAGTCTTTGCCGCCGATCTCGGGGCCGGCGGCGGCATGGCGGCGAGTTTCGAGCCGCGTCAGCTCACCGACCTCCACCACGGCGTCGCGCGCCCCGAAATGGGGCAGACCCGGGTGCTCACCTGGAACTCGCCGGACGGCACCCCGGTGGAAGGTCTGCTGACGCTTCCGGTGGGATACGAGGAGGGAAGCCGCTATCCGCTGATCCTGAACGTTCACGGCGGCCCCGCCGGGGTCTACTCGGAAACCTTCACCGGCGCGCCATCCATCTACATGCTGCAGTACTTCGCCCAGGAGGGATTCGCCGTCCTGCGCCCCAACCCGCGCGGCTCCAGCGGCTACGGCAAGGAATTCCGCTACGCCAACTTCAAGGACTGGGGCTTCGGCGACATGGACGACCTGATGGCGGGGGTGGACCTCGTGATCGAACAGGGGGTGGCCGAGGCCGACCGGCTCTACATCATGGGTTGGAGCTACGGCGGCTACATGACCTCGTTCGCGGTGACCCGCACCGACCGCTTCGTCGCCGCCAGCATGGGGGCGGGGCTTCCCAACCTGATCAGCATGGTCACCACCACCGACATCCAGGACTACCTCGCGGGCCACATGGGCGGTGATTTCTGGGAGGACTACGAGGTGTACGAGGCGCACTCGGCGATCTACCGGATCGCGGAGGTCACGACCCCCACCCAGGTGATCCACGGGGCCCAGGACCTGCGGGTGCCGTTCACCCAGGGGCAGGAGTTCTACCGGGCACTCGACCGGCGCGGGGTTCCCACCGAGTTCATCGTCTACCCCCGAACTCCGCACGGACCGCGCGAGCCCAAGTTCCTCATGGATGTCTCGGAGCGCATCCTGACCTGGTTCCGGGCGCACACGCCGGAGGAGGAGACCGACGACGCGGCGATCGGCCGCTAACCGGGCGTTGACGGCAGGGAGGACAAGCCTCGCTCGCGCTCTGTCGCCGAGCGGCTGCGATTCCCCGCTCTGCCCTGACCGGGTTGGTCGCCCAGGCTGAGCTTCGCTACCACTCTTCGGGGCCGATGCTTTCCGCCTGAATTCTTGCGATCACCGGGTCCAAACCGTTTGGCTCGGTCGCCAACACCTCGTTGAGCTTCGCCGCGATCTCCTCGTCGTCACGCCGGGCCGGGGACTCCGTCCCGGAACGGCGGGAGGGCCTGTGCTCGGTACTCCCAATCGGATTCGTCAAGGGGTTTGCTGCCGGGAGGGGGCGCTCCGCCGTCGTACCGGCCTTTGTCATGCTCTGATCGTAACGTGGTGGCACCTGAGACCGACCCGCCGCGTCCGTAAACGAGGAACCGAGTTTTCGCCCGCCTCCGGCGGGCCGTGCCGACCGGAGGTCGGCGTTCCAGGCCGTCCCCGCGCTTCTTCCCGCTCGGCGTGGCGCGATTTCGCGGCCCTGCGGGCCGCGGTGCCGGTGTAAACACCGGCGTTCCCTTGCCAGCGGCCCCATCTCGATGGTTGGCATTCCGGCGGGGTTGCATTTTCACAGCAACTGCCCGGCGTTCCTCCTCAGCGCGGTCCGAAGACCCAGGACATTCCGATCGTGAAGGTGTTCTGGCTCATGGACAGGCCCTCGCCGCATCCGGAGCAACTGAAGAAGGGAGCATCCGACCAATCCCGGCGAAACTCGAAGCGGGTCAGGAAGCGGGGATCGTCCACCACCGGCTGGAACTCGAGCGTCAGGGTGTTCTCCATGAGCATCTGCTCAAGCCCGGTGGAGCGGGCTTCGCGGTCGTTCATGAACTCGTAGCGCTCGGCAATCCGCACCCGGTCGTTCACGTGGAAGCGGAGGTAGCCGCCGAGTCCCCATGAGGTTGCGCTCGTTCCCAGCTCGTCGGTCGCCGAGATGTAGTCCATGTTCACCATGGCCTCGACCCGGTCGCTGATGCCGAGGTAGGCGTTCCAGCTCAGATCCCGGAGCCATCCGTCGTTGGTCCCGGCGTTTTCGGGACCGTTGATCCAGGTCAGGGTGGTGTTGAACTGGTCGCTGGGCGCCAGCGAGCCCTGGAGGCCATAGGACTTCCCGGTGTTCTGGTCCCAGGCGTTGTCGAAACCGTTCACGAGGAGCAGCGTCCCGGTGAAGGTCTCGCTGAGCGGAACACCGAGCCGGGCTCCGAGGTGGGAGAACGGCTCGTTCCACGCCCAGAGGATGCCGCGCGTGTAGTTCCAGTTCAGGTGTGACTCGGCGACTTCGAGCCCGGCAATGGTGCCGAAGAGGCCGACGTCGAGCTGGGCGCCGTTTCCGAACTGGTAGTAGCCGAACGCCTGCTGCAAATAGAGCACGTCGGCAAGCGGTCCGGGTTCGAGTCCGTCCCGGAACAGCCGGGCGCCCGAGCCGAACCAGATGTCGGAACGGAAACCGAAGGGCCCGTCGCCGGCGGTCTCGATCTCCAGCTTGAGCTGGCTCAGGCCGAATCCGCGGGCGTTGGGGTTCGTGTAGTACAGGGTGTTGTTCCCGTCCTGGGGATCGTTCGTGTTGTGGGTGTAGTAGGTGTCCACCAGGCCGGTGATGGAGAGCGGCTGCCCTCCCGTACTCGCGATCCCCTCGGGCGTTCCCGAGTCGGAGTCCTGCGCTGCGGCGGCCCGTACGGGCAGGTCGGGTGCCGCGAAGGCCCCGCTGTCCGCGGCTGCGAGGACCAGGCTGGTCTCGTCCGTCCTGGCGGCAACTTCCGCTTCTCGGGTGGTAACCAGCGTCGCGAGCAGCATCTCGAGATCCTCGATGCGTTCCTTCAGCGAGTCCAGTTCGCTGCGGATCTCGGCTTCGAGTTCCGCGGTGGCCACCGCGGCAGGCGGCGGCGATTCGCTCGCGACAACCTCCTTTGGCGCCGCAAATCCGAAGGCAAGGAGCGCGAATGCCGCGCACTGAGCAGCCCGTGAACAAACTCGCGCGGCGTTCGAGTGGCGGTGCATCCCGGCTGAGTCGCTCCCCTTCGCGTCGCTCATCGTTGCGCTTCGGTCGAAATACACCAGGTATTCCTCCCTCGCGCGCCTTGTCAGCCGGGCGCCACGCCCCTCTCGGCGCTCGCGCCAGTTTGCCCACGAGCTACTGAGTCGTATCTTCATGATGTTTCCTCCGCCCATCCCGGGCACTATGTGAACGAATACGGGGTGCCCCCCGTGGTTCTTCGACCGACCGGCTTTCTGGTTAGCGGCCGTCTCCTGCGTTCTCGAGCGCGTAGCGGGCCACCTCCTCGTGGGTTGCGTACCACGCACCGCCCGTCTCGCCGATGTGCTCGATCAGCCGCTCCAGCATGGCGATCCGGGAGCGGTGACCGATCACGTGGGGATGCATGGTGAGCAGGAACATGCCTCCCTCGGCGTGCGCCATGTCGAATTCGGCCTTCCAGATCGACAGGACATCGTCCGGAGTGCTGTGAGGCCGAATGGACGAATACCTGCTGAAGCCGAAATACGGGGCGTCGTCCAGAATCCATTCCACCGGCAGTTCCACGATTCCCGTAGCTTCGCCGTTTGCGACGATCTCATAGGGCCAGTCGTCCGCCATGAGGCTGGAGTCGTACAAGAAGCCGAGGTCCCGCACGATCTGCAGGGTGTTCGGGCTGTAGTCCCAGGATGGAGTGCGCAGGCCTACCGGGCGCGTTCCGGTCATCTCGGTGAGCGTGTTCAGTGCGCGCTCGATGAGTTCGCGTTCCACGTCGCCGGAGATCTGGGAGTTGCGCTCGTGAATCCAGCCGTGAACGCCGATCTCGTGTCCGTCCGCAACGATGTCCGCCACGTCCTCCCGGTAGATCAGGGCGCTCACCGCGGGAATGAAGAACGAGGCGCGAATCTCGTGCCTGCGGAGCAGATCCAGGACCCGCGGGAGCCCGGCTTTCGACCCGTACTGCCCCCGCGACAGGTTGGACGCGGTGGTGTTGTTGTCCCGGAGCGACACGGTTTCGTTGTCGAAGTCGAAGGAGAGGGCTACCGCCACTCGCGCTCCTCCCGGCCACGACGCCGGGGCGAGACGACGCCCGGCGCGCACGGCGTCAATCGGCGCTCGCCAGTCGGCCTCGGTCCACTCCCATGGCGGGGTTTCCGGTTCTGCGGTGGGTCCCGCGGGGCTGCAAGCGGCCAGGCACGCGAGCCCACCCAGCACGGAGGTACGAAACACCAGACCACGCATGGCGGCGATTCTATGCGGTATGGGACCTTCCCACGCCGCCGGAGGACTGACGATCCCCGGGCCGCCGGGAACGATAGAATTCGGCGTCCTTGTCCGCGCCCCACGATCCCTCCGCCCTGAGTGTCAATCTGGCGGCGGTCCCTGCGCGCGGGGCTCGGGTCGCCGTTTCGGCGAACCACGCAGCGTTCGGCTTTTCCGGCGCCGAGTTCGAGATCGTCGGCGAACTCGGTCTGGATGGACGCCTGGACCGACTCGAGCGGGATGGATACCGGCTCTGCGCTCGCCTGAGCGGCGAACTGCGACTCGAGTGTGTCCGTTGTCTCGGCCCGGTAGCGCTTCCCGTGGACGAGGCACTCGACCTTGTGTACCTGCCCCGGAATGCCGAATCGGCTGACCCGACCGGCGGGGAGCGCGCGCTCGAAGACTCGGACATGAACGTGTCCTTTTTCGAGGACGACCGGCTCGAACTCGCCGACACGGTATGGGAGCAGCTTCACCTGGCATTGCCGATCAAGCCGCTTTGTTCCGCCGACTGCCTCGGGCTTTGCAGTTCGTGCGGCGCCGACCGGAACCGCCAGCCATCGTGCGGCTGCGAGGAGAATGCCGGCGCGCCCGACCGGACCGGATTGGGGGCCCTCCGCGACCTGCCGGGTTTCCGGCGGCTGCCGGGATAGGCTGCCCGCAAGAGTATCGGGCGCAACCAGAACCACCCACGGCCGGGCGAACAGCCGGCCATCATTTCCTGAGAGAACAGACAGGAGTCAACGAAATGCCACAACCAAAGAGGCGCCACTCGCGTGGTCGCCGGAACAATCGCCGCTCTCATCACAGCCTGGAGGCTCCCGGGCTCTCGGTCTGCACCGAGTGCAACCGGCGCATCCGGCCGCACGTGGTCTGCCCGCACTGCGGCCACTACAAGGGCAAGAAGGTTCTTGACGTAGACAGCCCGTGACGGCACTACCGCGGCATTCGACCGCCTCCGCATCCCGGCCGGACACATTCGCTCTGCGTTGCGCTTCAGTCGCAATACACCAGGTATTACTCCCTCGCGCGCCTTGCCAGCCGCGCGCGGTGGGGGCCTCGGTGCTCGCGCTAATGCCGCCACGGACTGTCCGGAACCTGACCTGACTGACGTGAGTCGAACGGCGTTCCTCTTTCCCGGCCAGGGCTCCCAACGGCCGGGAATGGGTCGGGCGCTCGCGGACGCATTTCCGGAGTCCCGGATGGTCTTCGAAGAGGCGGATGACATCCTCGGGGAATCGCTCTCGGGTCTGTGTTTCGAGGGACCGGCGGAAGCGCTCCGGCTGACGCGAAACACCCAGCCGGCCATGCTCACGGTGAGTGTGGCCGCCTGGCGCGCCGCCGAGGCGCGCGGCGCCGTCCTGGACATGGCGGCCGGCCACAGCCTTGGGGAGTACTCCGCGCTGGTCGCTGCCGGGGCGATGTCTTTTGCGGACGCGGTCCGACTGACCCGGCGCCGTGCGGAATTCATGCAGGAAGCGGTGCCGGCGGGAGAGGGCGCGATGGCGGCGGTCCTGGGGCTGCCACCGGAGACGGTGGCCGCAGTCGCATCCGAGGTGACCGCACGTGGTGAGGGGTTGGTCGAACCAGCGAACTTCAATGGCGGTGGCCAGGTGGTCATCGGGGGCCACACGGCGGCGGTGGCCGCGGCGGGGGACGAATTGAAGGCCCGGGGCGCCCGGCGCGTGCTTCCCCTCCCGGTGAGCGCGCCGTTCCACACCCGACTGATGCAGCCGGCGGCCGAGCGTCTCTCGGCCGAACTCGACGCCACCCCTTTTGCCGACCTGTCGGCGCCGTTGTGGACGAACGTAGATGCTGCTCCCATCCGCACGGGCCGAGAGGCCCGCGAGGCCCTGCGGCGCCAGGTGGCGTCGCCGGTGCGTTGGGAGGAGACGGTCCATGGGATGGCGGCGGCGGGTGCTTCCGCGTTCCTCGAAATCGGCCAGGGCCGGGTGTTGACCGGCCTGGTCCGCAGGGTGCTGCCCGGCGCCCTGGCGTTCGGAGTCTCCGATCCGGAGGGCATCGAGCGGATCGAGGGGATGCAGTGGGGCCGGGACTCCACCCCGGTCGGCTCACCTGCTGCCGGAGGGCCAGCGCGCGGGCGGGTCGCAAGTCCCGCATGATGGTCTCCGCGGCCCGGGACCCCCGTGAGATGCGCTTCGAGGAGCAGACTGCGCTCGTAACGGGGGGCACCCGCGGGATCGGCCACGCGATCGCCGCGCGGCTCGCCGACGAAGGAGCCAGGGTCTTCCTGACGGGAACCGACCAAAGTCGGGCCGAGGCGGTGGCCGACGAACTCGACGCCGGTCGCGGCCGGGTGCTGGGGCTGCGGCTCGATCTGACCGATGCGGAATCGGTCAAACGAGGGGTGGCCGCGGCGAGCGCCGACCGGGGACTCCAGATTCTGGTGAACAACGCGGGCGTCTCGCGCGACGGTCTGCTGGCTCGTCAATCGGCGGCCACCTGGCGGGAAGTGATGGCCACCAACCTGGACGGTCTGCACGCTTGCTGCCAGGCCGCCGTCCGGCCTATGATGCGCGCTCGCTACGGTCGGATCGTCAACCTCAGTTCCATCGTGGGGCTTCGTGGCAATCCGGGCCAGACCGCGTACGCGGCCTCCAAGGCGGGCATCCTCGGGTTCACCAAATCGCTGGCCAAGGAATTGGCGCGGCGGAACATCACCGTGAACGCGGTGGCGCCGGGACTTGTCGAAACCGACATGACCCGGGCGATGCCCGAGGCGGCTCAGGCCCAGCTCGGGAGCGCCATCGCAATGGGGCGCCCTGGATCGCCGGAAGAGGTTGCGGCGGCGGTCGCCTTCCTCGCCTCTGCCGAGGCGAGCTACATCACCGGCGCAGTCCTCGAGGTAACCGGAGGGCTCGCGCTTTAGTCCGACGTCTCCTTGGCAAACCGGGAGGCACGGGACAGTACAAACAGGAGAAACGACAAATGATGGACAAGGCCAGGGAAGCGGACGGCGCTCCGGAAGTCGAAGAACTCCCGGTGGACGAGCGCGTCCGGGAGCTCATCTGCGAGCAGCTTTCCGTGTCCCCCGACGAGGTCACGCCGGAGGCCACTTTCGTTGGCGATCTGAGCGCCGATTCACTGGACATGGTCGAGCTGATGATGGCGCTGGAGGAGCAGTTCGAGATTGATATCTCGGAGGATCAGGCGGAACGGATCCAGACTGTCAGCGATGCAGTGGCGTTCATCGAGCAGCGGATCGACTGAGCGGCGAGACCGCCTCGCTTTCCCAGATACGTGCGAGCCGACGCTGCTGCCCGGCTCGCGACGGACGCTTGAGCACCTATGACTCCTAGGCGGGTCGTCGTTACCGGGGTGGGACTTGTGTCTCCCCTGGGCATCGGAACCCGGGAGACCTGGGAAGGCCTGATCGCGGGACGGTCGGGCGCGGGTCACATCACGCGTTTCGACGCCGCGGACTTCTCGTCGCGGATCGCCTGCGAGGTCAAGGGCTTTGATCCGCTTGACTATGCGGACCGGCGCGACACGCGCAAGATGGACACCTTCATCCAGTACGCGCTCGCCGCCTCGTTATTCGCGGCTGAGGACGCGGGGTTGGAGACTCCGCCTGAGAACCCCGATCGCGTCGGAGTCATCATTTCATCCGGGATCGGCGGCTTCGAGACCATCGAACGGGAGCATCGGAAGCTGCTCGAAAAGGGGCCGCGCCGAATCTCTCCCTTCTTCGTTCCCGCGATGGTGGTCAACCTGGCGGCGGGCTGGGTGTCGATCCGCCTGGGCGCGAAGGGACCCAACTCAGCGATGGCGACCGCGTGTTCCGCTGGCGCCCACGCGGTCGGGGAGGCCTTCCGCCTGATCCGCTACGGCCACGCCGACGCTATGGTCGCCGGTGGGGCGGAAGCGACGATTACCCCGATGTGCATCGGTGGCTTTGCCTCGATGAAGGCGCTCTCCACCCGCAACGATGATCCCCGGCGCGCATCTCGCCCCTTCGATCGGGACCGGGACGGCTTCGTAGTGGGTGAGGGAGCGGGCGTCCTCATCCTGGAGGAGCGCGAGCAGGCGCTGGCGCGGGGCGCCACGCCCTACGCGGAAGTCATTGGCTACGGCATGAGCGGAGACGCGTTCCACATCACCGCCCCGGCCGAGGATGGCAACGGGGCGGTGCGGGCAATGGAAGCGGCGCTCGGCGAGGCAGGGGCCTCTCCGGAAGACGTGGATGCGGTGAACGCACACGGCACTTCCACGCCGCTGAACGACCGTATCGAAACGGCCGCCATCCGGCGGGTTTTCGGCGACCACGCCGACCGGCTTGCGGTCAGTTCCACCAAATCCATGACCGGCCACCTGCTCGGCGGGGCGGGGGGGCTGGAGGCCGGGATTTCCTGTTTGACCCTGCGTCACCAGGTGCTGCCCCCGACCATCAACCACCAGACTCCGGATCCCGACTGCGATCTGGACATCGTGCCGAACACCGCGCGACCGGCTGTCGTGCGCAGTGTTCTTTCGAACTCTTTCGGGTTCGGGGGCACGAACGTCTCCCTGCTGTTCCGTCACCCGGAAGAGGCCTGAGCAGCCTGTGAACAAAGTCACGCGGCGTTCGGCAGGCGATGCATCCCGGCTGAACCGCGCCTCTCGAAGGCGCTCGTCGTTGCGCTTCGGTCGCAATACACTCGGTATTCCTCCCTTGCGCGCCTTGTCAGCCGGGCGCCTCGCCCGCCTCGGCGCTCACGTCACTTTGCCCACAGGCTGCTGAGACCATGGCCGAGCTCTTTCGCTACCTGCGCGAAATCGTGGACATCCCGTCGGTGACGGGCGACGAAGCGGCGGTAGCCGCGCGGGTCGGCGCCGACCTCGAAGCGGCAGGCTTCGAGGTGGAGTTCGACCAGGTCGCCCCCGGCCGGCCGAATCTGATCGCGCGCGCCGGCGCCGATCCGACGCGGCTGTGGTACTGCACCCATCTGGACACGGTGCCTCCTTTCTTCCCTTCGAGTGAAACCGAGACGCACATCGCCGGGCGAGGGTCGTGCGATGCCAAGGGCATCCTGGCGGCCATGTTGTTCGCGGCCCGCGAGCTGCGGGAGCAGGGAGCTTCGGGTTTCGGTCTGGTGTTCACGGTCGGGGAGGAGGTGGACAGCGCCGGCGCGCGGTACCTGGAGAAACGTGGCCCGGGTCACGCCGCGGAAGGACTGCACCTGGTGTGCGGGGAACCCACCGAGGGAGTCATGGCCAGCGGCCACAAGGGAACCCTCCGGAGCCGGATTGCCGTTCGCGGCAAGGCGGCGCACTCGTCCCATCCCGAAGCCGGGGATTCGGCGATCCATCGCCTGCTGGCGCTGATCGCGCATCTCCAGTCACTCGACTGGGGCAGTAGCGAGGTCCTCGGTTCAGCAACCTTGAACGTGGGGCTCATTTCCGGCGGCGTGGCCGGAAACGTGTTGGCCCCTTCGGCCGAGGCGACGCTCTACTGGCGTCTCGTTGGTGAAGCGGAGCCGGCGCGGCGGCGTCTCGAAGAGATCCTGTCCGCCGACGAAAACCTGAGTTTCGAACACATCGGCCAGAACGACGCCGTCCTCTGCCGGACCCTCCCCGGCTTCGAGGTGGCCCCGATGTCCTACTCCACGGACATCCCGTTCATGCCTTCCTGGGGAACCCCGCTGCTCATCGGTCCGGGCAGCATCCACGACGCGCATACGGCTCACGAGCACGTGCTGAAGAGCGACCTGGTGGCCGCCGTCGCCTACTACCAACGCATCGCCCACGCTCTCCTCTAGGTCACGCGGCCCCGGGTGCTGTCGCCGGAAGGGCCTACGCCCACCCTCTCCTCTCCAACCAAAATACGCTAGGGACGCATCTCCCACAGTGCGCCCTGCAATCCCACACACGGCGTAACCCAAACTCACCTCGCCGTTTATCACCAATTGGAACGCCGACCTCTGGTCGGCACAGCCCGCCGCAGGCGGGCGATCGCTGCCCACCGGGCAGCGACGATCCTCCACCCACCCTCACGGTTAGCGACAGCGGAAGCGCGTAACCCGACCATCCTCACGTGGCCGGGAAGGCCAACGCCACCCTCCGGCCCCATAAGGGAGAGCAGCTCTGCGCGCTTTCGCTGGGCTTTGCCCAGCGGTGCCGGCCGGAGGCCGGCGTTCCAAGCCGTCCCCGCGGTTCTTCTGGCTCAGCTTTACGCGCTTTGCGGCCCTCCGGGCCGCGTGCCGACCAGAGGTCGGCGTTCCAAGCCGTCCCCGCGGTTCATCTGGCTCAGCTCTACGCGCTTTGCGGCCCTCCGGGCCGCGTGCCGGCCGGAGGCCGGCGTTCCAAGCCGTCCCCGCGCTTCTTCTGGCTCAGCTCTACGCGCTTTGCGGCCCTCCGGGGCGGTGCGGGCCAGAGGTCGGCGTTCCAAGCCGTCCCCGCGCTTCTTCTCGGACTGCGGCGCCCTCCCACCTCACTAGCGCGTACCGTTGCCGGTAGATCACCCGGTTCGCATGTCCGACAGTTCCTCAGCTTCCCCGTTCCGCCTCCTCCGCCGCACCCTCCTCGCGTGGTTCCGGAAGAACAAGCGCTCGCTTCCCTTCCGCGAATCACCCGACGCCTGGCGCGTCTGGGTCTCGGAGGTGATGCTCCAGCAAACCCGGGTGGAGGCGATGCTGCCTCGCTACCGGGCCTTCGTCGCGCGGTTCCCGAATGCCGGGTCGCTGGCTCGAGCGTCCGAGGACGAGGTGCTGGCCGCTTGGGCGGGGCTTGGCTACTACGGCCGCGCCCGCTCTTTGCACCGGGCGGCGCAGCTTTTGGCCGCGGAAGGCCGGGGAATTCCGCACAATGCGGAGTCGCTCAGGAAACTACCGGGGATCGGCGAGTACACCGCGGCGGCGATCGCCTCAATCGCCTTCGGCGCACCGGTTGCCGCGGTGGACGGAAACGTGCGGCGCGTGCTGTCCCGGCTCTTCGCGGTCCGAGGAGTCCCTGGACGGGTGGGCTTCGAGAGACGGATCCGGGAACTGGCCGACCGGTTCATGGAGGCGGACGGTGCGCAAGAGCCAGGTGACTGGAACCAAGCTCTGATGGAGCTCGGAGCGACGATATGCACCCCCGCTATTCCTCGGTGCGGGAGCTGTCCGGTCCGTGAGTTCTGCTGGGCTCGGGTGGGAGGACGGCAGGAAGCGTTTCCCGAGCATGCGCAGCGTCCTCCGGCGGTTTCCGTACGGCTCGCCCTGGCCGTCGTCCGGGACCGGGAGGGACGGATTCTGCTGTTCCGTCGCCGGGAAAGCCCCATGCGGGGTCTCTACGAACTGCCCTGCGGCGAATGCCGGAGTGGTGAATCGCCCGAGGAGGCGCTGGTTCGCGAAACCACCGCGCGCTACGGGGTCCGGCTGCGGCCCGGCCGTGAGTTGGCCGGGTTCCGGCACACCGTCATGAACCGAAGGATGGCGGTCTTTCCTTACGAGGCCGAGTTCCAGGAGCCGTCGCCCGCCGATGCCCCCGAAGGAGCTCGCTTCGTACACCCGCGGGATCTGGACCGCATCCCGTCCGGCTCGATGCTTTCGAAGGCTCTCGCCCGGATCGAACCCGGGAGCCCCGAACCGGCGGAACCGCTCGACCAGCAGCCTGTGGTGAAACCCGCGTGAGCGCCGAGAGGGGCGAGGCGCAGTTCTCCCGGTGGGGGTCCGGCTGACAAGGCGCGTGAGGGAGGAGCCCCCACCGGGAGAACTGGCCCGGGCGTATTTCGACCGAAACGCAACGCAGAGCGCCGCAAAGCGGCGCGGTTCAGCCGGGATGCATCGCCGCTCGAACGCCGCGTGGGTTTTGCCACAGGCTGCTAGTCTGCGCGCCGCCGACCATCCATGAGCACTTTCCACGAACGCGTCGAATCGAAATGGCAGGCGCGCTGGGAGCGCGAGGGCGCCTTCCGGACTCCGGACCTGCCCGAGGGGCCCCACTACTACTGCCTCGAGATGCTGCCCTATCCCTCCGGGCGCATCCACATGGGCCACGTGCGCAATTACTCCATCGGAGACGTGATGGCGCGCTTCTACCGTCGCAGCGGCTACACCGTCATGCACCCCATCGGCTGGGATGCGCTCGGGCTGCCGGCCGAGAACGCTGCGCTTCAGCGCGGCGCCCATCCTGCCGACTGGACCACCCACAACATCGACCACATGCGGCGGCAGCTCCGCCGCCTCGGCTTCAGCTACGACTGGGACCGGGAGTTCGCCACTTGCGACCCCTCCTACTACCGGTGGAACCAGTGGTTCTTCCTGAAGATGTGGGAACGGGGGCTGGCCTACCGGAAAAACGGCACCGTCAATTGGTGTCCCGGCTGCGAGACCGTGCTCGCCAACGAGCAGGTCGAGGCCGGACAGTGCTGGCGGTGCGAGGCGGTCGTCGAGGAGCGGGAACTGCCGCAGTGGTTCCTGCGCATCACCGACTACGCCGACGAGTTGCTCGACGAGATGGAGCGGATGCCCGGTTGGCCGCACAAGGTGCTCGTGCTCCAGCGCAACTGGATCGGGCGTTCGGAGGGGGCCGAGATCCACTTTCGGATCCCCGCTCTTGGAGATCGGGGCGACGTTCCGGTGTTCACCACGCGGATCGACACCATCTACGGCGCTACCGCGCTGGTCCTGGCTCCGCGGCATCCGGCGGCTCAGGCCATCGCGGCGGAGAATCCCGAAGTGGCCGAATACAACCGCGCCGCAGCGGCGGTTCACGCCGGGGAAAGCCATCCGACCGGCGAAGCCGAAAAGACCGGGGTGAAGACCGGCTTTCTGGCGGTGAATCCGTTCTCGGGTGAGGACATCCCGGTGTTCGTCGCGGACTACGTGCTCATGGAGTACGGGACCGGAGCCGTGATGGCGGTTCCGGCCCACGACGAACGGGACTTTGAGTTCGCGAAAAAGTACGGGATCGAAATTCGTAAGGTGGTCATTCCGAACGATCCTGATAGTCGGGACCCGGACGAGGACAGCGCGTTCGTGGACTACGGGACCGTCGTGGATTCCGGCCCGTTCAGCGGCCTGCCCACGGAAGACGCGAAGACGGCGATGGCGGAGCACGCCCGCGCGGGGGGCTTCGGCGAGCCGAAGATCGGCTGGCGGTTCCGCGACTGGGGGATATCCCGACAGCGCTACTGGGGCACCCCGATCCCCATGATCCACTGCCCGGGTTGCGGCGAAGTTCCGGTGCCCGAGGATGACCTCCCGGTAGAGCTGCCGCGTGACGTCGAGATCACCGGCATGGGAGGATCGGCTCTTACGAAAATCGAGTCCTGGCGCCGGGTGGATTGCCCACGCTGCGGCGCTCGGGCGCGCCGCGAAACGGACACCATGGACACCTTCGTGGATTCGTCTTGGTACTTCTATCGCTATCTGGACCCGGCCAACGACCGGGCGCCGTTCGACGCGGAAAAGGCGCGCGCCTGGTTCCCCATCGATCTCTACATCGGCGGCGTGGAACACGCCATCCTGCATCTGATCTATTGCCGCTTCTGGACCAAGATGATGCGCGACCTCGGCCTGGCCAGTACCGATGAGCCGGTGGTCCGCCAGTTGAGCCAGGGGATGGTCATCAAGGACGGCGCCAAGATGTCCAAGAGCAAGGGGAACATCGTGGATCCCGACGCCGTGGTCGAACGGCACGGCGCGGATGTGATCCGGCTCTACGTCCTTTTCGAGTCGCCTCCGGAGAAGGAGATGGATTGGACCGATGCCCGGCTCTCGGGGCCGGCGCGCTACCTGAGACGGCTGGAGCGGATGATCCCCGGGGAGGCGGAATGGTTGGTCTCCACCCCCCTGCCGGCGGGGGATGAGGACTTCGCACCGGACGATGTGGCGCTCCGCCGGAAGACCCACCAGACGATCCGGCGGGTCACCCGCGACCTCGAAGAACGGATCCACCCCAACACCGCGATCGCCGCGATCATGGAACTCACCAGCGCCCTCTCGCACCGGCTGCCCGATGCGGCGTGTGAGGCGTCCCGCCGGGCGGTTCGGGAAGCGGTCGAAGCGGTGATCGCTTTGCTGAACCCGATGGCGCCCCATCTCACGGAGGAACTCTGGGAGCGGCTGGGCGTCAGGACCATGCTCGTGGACACTCCCTGGCCGGAATGCGACGAAGATCTCGCCCGTGAGGAGCAGGTGCTCGTCGTCCTGCAGGTCAACGGAAAGCTGCGCGGACGACTTGAGGTCCCGGCGGGGCTCGACCGCGAGGTACTCGTCGACCAGGCCCGGGAAAACGCCGGGATCCGCCGCCATCTGGAGGGGCTTGAGGTGCGCCGGGTCGTCACGGTGCCCGACCGGCTCGTGAACTTCGTGGCCACCCGTCCATCGTGATCTCTCCGGTTCCGTCCGCGACGCGGGTTCGCAGGCACGCGGGTTGGGGCGGGGCGCTTCTCTGGGGTCTGTTTCTTTCCCTGCTCCTCGGTGGGTGCGGCTACCGGCTGGCCGGACTTGGTTCGGGACTACCAGGCCATATTGAGACCGTGGCGATCCTGCCCTTCGACAACGAGAGCGCCTTCCCCGAGGTCGAAGAGGGGATGACCGAGGAGATCATCGAGGGGTTCAACCGGCGAGGACGCTACACGGTGCAGGAGACCGAGGAAGGGGCGGACGCGGTGATGCGGGGCACGGTGCTGAGCGTGGACTTTTCGCCCGCGCAGCTTGATCCGACAACCGGATCGGCCTCTACCTATCTGATCATCGTGCGCGCCACGGTGGAGTTCACGGACGTGGTCAACGACATCGTGCTCTTCGAGTCGGACGAGTTCACGCTGCGCGACGAGTTCTCGATCGGGGACGATCCCGACGCCGCCTTCGACCGGGAGGGGCTCGCTTTTTCCCGCCTTGCCAGCGCCTTTGCGGACTCGCTGCTGGTAGCGATTCTCGAGGGGTTCTGATGGCCTTCGCCGAGGCGGGCTTCGGCAAGACTTTCGCCGCCCTCCGGCCCATTCCGGCGGCGGAGACCACCGGCCGCCTGCCGGCGCCGGACTCGGGCGCCCTCTACATCGTTGGCGGAGGCGACAGTTGGCTCCGGCAGCAGACCATGCGCGTGCTCGCCGGGCATCATCTCGGCGAGAAACCGGCTCCCTTCCGGCTGCGGCGGTTCGACGGCCGAACCGCCACCGCCGACCAGGTGGTGAGTACGACCCGGACGGTTTCGTTCAGCGGTGGTCCCGTGGTGCTCATCGAGAACGGCCTCCGCATCGCCCAGCCGCCGGCGTCGGCGAAGGGGCTGGCCGGAGTCTTGGTGGAGATCGTGCAGACCCCCCCGGGACGTGCGGTGATCGCCCTCGAATGGGAGCGGAATCCTGACCGGCGACGGAAGGACTGGAAGGCGCTCCTGGGAGCGCTCACCGACGCCGTTTCCCGGGGAGGCGCGTACGTTGTGGATTGCGACGCCCCGCCCGCCGCCCGGATGACCACCTGGATACGCCGAACCGCCCGGGAAAGCGGTCTGAACCTCCCGGAGCAGGGTGCGGAGCTTTTGTTCGAACGCTTTGGCCGCGAACTCCGCCAGCAGGTGAACGAGATCGAAAAGCTCGCGCTCTATGCGGGGGACGATCAGGAAGGAGACGTCTCCCTCGAGGACATGGAGCAGGTGCTGGGGGGCGGGAGCGTTCAGGATCGATTCCGGTTCACCGACGCGCTGCAGGCGGGCCGCACGGAAGCGGCGCTGGCCTCGCTCGAGTTGCTGCTCCGGGACGGCGAGTCGCCTCAGGCTCTGATGGCCCTCCTGTACCGGCTGGTCATCCAGATCCAGCTCGCTCAGGCCCACCGCGGCGACGAGCCTTTGTACGAGGTGCTCCGCGTTCCCCGGCGGGTTGCCGACGACCTGGCGCGCGCCGCCGGCCGGTTTCAACCAGCCGAGCTCCGGGCCATCCTGAGGCAACTCGCCGAAATGGACCTCCGGATGAAGACCACCCGGATCCCCGATCGCGCCGCCCTCTCCTCACTGGCTTTGTTGCTGGCCAAGGGAGAGCGGCGAGGAGTGGGACAGCCGCCTTAGCAGCCGGTGGTGAAACCCACGCGGCCCAGTTGCTGTGCAAGGGCAGGCAGGCCAACTGCCCGAATGGTGCCACCGGGAAGGGAACGCTGGTGTCCACACCGGCACCGCGGCGCGAAGCGCAGCGAGATGTCACATCGCTGACAGCGAAGATGCGCTGGGACGGCTTGGAACGCCGACCTCCGGCCAGTTCTCCCGGTGGAGGCCGGCATCGCGCGGGAGCGCGAAACCAGCGCCTTTGACGCCGCGACCCGAGCAAGTTCTCCCGGTGGGGCCCCCTCACGCGCCTTGTCAGCCGGACGCCCCCCCGGCGTCGGCGCTCGCGCGGGCTCCAATGCCGGCTGTTCACTGAACGACCGGGACCGCGATGGATACTCTATGGCGCCCCTCCGCTCTACCCAGCCTCTGAGATGACCCCGCGCCCGCCGCTCCGTCAACGTGACCCCTCGCTCCTCCCGCTGTCTCGCCACCACCAGAGCGGACTGCAGATCGCCGTGCTCATCGACCGGGGGCTGAAGGGCGAGCCTACCGGCGAGAGGGTCACCGAACTTGTCGGTCAGGTGACGCGCCTCGCCGAGTCCGAACTCTTCGAACACTTCGAGGTCGAGGAGACGGTTCCGGCGGTGCGGCCGGTGATCGATTCCGGGGAACTGCTCGACACGCTCGTCGCGGGACACCGGACGATGGAAGAACTCGTGCGCCGCCTTGAAGCGGCGGATTACGACGAACGGCTTTCCCTCCTCAAGAGTTTCGGAGAACTCCTTCTACGCCATATCCGCATGGAGGAACGCGAACTCTTCCGCCAGGTTCAGGACCTCATGGATGCAACCCAGCTCGAAGAGCTCGGCCGGAAAATCACGGCGAAGATCGAGGCAACCGGTGCCTGAGGCGCCGGCCGCGGTGCACCCCGGGGGCGGCGCGCACCGCTAGAGTGCCGCCATGCCCGCCCACCAATCCCTCCACCGCGACCCGAGCCTGATTCCGCTTTCCCACCAGCACCAGCATGGGCTCGCGATCACGGTGCTGATTGACCGTGGTCTGAAGGCGGAACCCACCCGGGAAAAGGCACTGGAACTTGCCGGCAAGGTGGCCCGCCTGGCCGACGTCGAGCTTCTGGGGCATTTTCAGGTCGAAGAAAGAGTGCTGTTCCCCGCGGTACGCCCCTTTCTCGACTCCGGCGAGTTGCTCGACGCCCTGGTCGGAGAACACCGCGTCATGGAGGGCCTGGTGCGGCGCATCGCCGAAGCGACCGACGAGGAACGCATCCCGCTTCTGAAACAGTTCGGCGAGGTGCTCCACCGCCACATTCGCACCGAGGAACGCCAGCTTTTCCAGCAAATCCAGGCCAGCCTGGACGAGGCCCAGCTTGCGGAACTGGGCCGGCAAATCGACGCGAGAGTCCAGGCGGCCTGCCCGCTGACCGACCGGCTCCCCTGGGCTGACGCCTGACCGGTACCGGCGCGGCGGGGCTGCGCCGCTCCGGTCCTCGATCGGGCAGCATGGTCCGGCGCGCCGAGCGATGCTTCGGGCGTGTGTTCCCCCCGCATCCGCAGGCGCCGTGACCTCCCGGCCGCCTTGCCGGAGGAGTCGTGGCTGAGATCGCCTATCTGAAGGACCTGGTCGTCGTGCTGGCGGCGTCGGTCCTGGTGGTGACCGTGTTGCGGCGGCTCGGCGTTCCTTCCATCGCGGGGTTCATCCTCGCCGGCGCGCTGGCTGGTCCTGCCGCGCTCGGGCTCGTGGATAATGTCCACGAGGTCCAGGTGCTCGCCGAGGTGGGGATCGTCCTCCTCCTCTTCGGCATCGGGATGGAGCTTTCGCTGGAGCGGCTCCGCCGCCTCTGGAAGCCCATCCTGGTGGGTGGTGGACTCCAGGTGGCGCTCGCCGTTGCCGGCACGGCGGGTGTCTGCTGGTTCTTCGGGCTGGAGCCGGGGTCGGCCGTTTTCGTCGGATTCGTGGTCGCGGTATCGAGCACTGCGGTTGTGCTTCGCGGCTTGGCGGCGCGGGGTGAGCTCGAAGCGCCGCACGGCCGGCTGGCGCTCGGCATCCTCGTCTTCCAGGACCTGTGCGTCGTGCCGATGATCCTCGCGCTCCCGTTCCTGGCGGGGGAGGGAGGCACGCCGCAGGAAGTCGTCGGGACGGTCGGCAAGACCGTCCTCATCCTCGGCGGGGTGCTGGTCGCGGCGGGCGCGCTGGTTCCCCGGCTGCTGGCGTCGGCCGCCGGTACCCGCGAGCGCGAACTCTTCGTCCTCACGGTCTTCCTGATCTGCCTCGGGGTCACCTGGGCGCTCTCGCTGGCCGGGATCTCCCTGGCGCTCGGTGCGTTCCTCGCCGGGCTCATCGTCGGCGGCAGCGAGTTTCGCCGCCACGCGACCGCCGAAGTGATCCCCGCACGGGAAGTGCTCGCCTGTCTCTTCTTCGTTTCCGTCGGGATGCTGCTGGACATCGGAGCCGCCGGCGCCCAGCTCCCGGCAATCCTGGGCATGCTCGGGGCGATCCTCGCCGGCAAGTTCCTGATCGTCCTCGCGGCCGCCCGGGTGCTGCGGCTCCCGCTCCGGGTCGGGATCCTCTCGGCGGCTGCCCTGTGCCAGATCGGCGAATTCTCTTTCGTGCTCCTGAACGCCGCTTCCGGAAGCGGGCTGCTCGAAGAGAGTCTTTCCCAGAACCTGCTGGTCGCGATCATCCTGTCCATGCTGCTGACTCCGGTGGTCCTGGCGGCCGGCCCCCGGCTCGCGCTGCGGGCGGCACGGGTCCCGTGGCTGGACCGGCTGCTCGGCGCGCAGCCGCCGGGCGTGGACGCCCGCGAACCCCACCGCGACCACGTGGTCATTGCGGGCTACGGTCTCGCCGGCCGGGAGATCTCGCGCGCCCTCCGGGAGGCCGGGCGCCGCTACCTGGTCCTGGACATTCGCGCCGAGAACGTGCGGGCCGCGAATGCCGCCGGGGACCGGGCGGTGCTCGCCGACGTCACCCGGAAGGAGGTTCTCCACGAGATCGGCTGCGAGCACGCACAACTCGTCGTACTCGCGGTGAACGACCCCGGCGCCACCGAGCTCGCCATCCGGACGATCCGCACGATGGCCCCCGGAATCCCGATTCTCGCCCGCACGCAGTACGAGCTTGACCGGCCATCCCTCCATGCGGCCGGCGCGACCTCGGTCGTCACCGGGGAGGGCGCCGCCAGCGCCGGCCTCGTCGCCGCCTGCCTTGCGGTTGTGTCAGCAGACCGCTCAACCTGACGCCGAGCCGCGAACTCCGTGCCCTCGCCTCGGAGGCAGCGAGGCGGGAGCCCCGCACTCCTGTCGCTGGTCCACAACCGCGCACGCTCCCGGGATGGCACGGCCGAAGTTGTTGTGGGTGCGGGGCGGCGGTCACCGGAGCGGAGGAAACCAATGGCCATCGCGCTCGTCTTCGGGGGTGGACACGAGATCAACAACGAGTCCGTCCTCGAGGCGGACGGCCCGGATGTCGTACTGCGTGCCATCGTCGCTGGCGGAGAACATCAGCCAACGGTCATCCGGAGACCATCGAGGGTTGTACCGGAATCCGGGTCCGGACGTGACCGTTCGGCGGTTCTCCCCATCCAGGTCGCTCACGACGATCTGCGCCCCGTCGTCCGACTCGGAATGGAAGGCGAGCCAATCCGCCGCGTGCGAGAACGCCGCCGAATAGTCACCTTGTGCGGAGCGGGTGACTTGCGATTCGGTTCCGGTGGCGAGGTCGAGGACGAAGACGTCGGGCCGCTCGCTCGCCATCCGGGCGAACAGGATCGACGATCCGTCGGGGGGACCAGTCGCTCGGGCCCAACGCTGACGTCAAAGGCTGTTCCGTGATCTGTTCGAGTGTGCCCTGCGCGAGGTCGAGGACATAGAGATGCCCGGGGAACGGGCCGATGGTGCCCGGTTCGAATCCCCGTGTGGACATGAACGCGATGCGGCGACCATCCGGCGACCACACCGGATTGACGTCGTAGGCGGGATGTCGGACCAGTTTCTCCGGCATGCCACCGCTCAGTGCCATGACGTAGATGTCGTAGTCGCTTCCGCGCCGGACCTGGAAGGCCACGGAAGCGTCGTCGGGAGAGACTCGGCCGGCGTTGGCTCCACCGCCCGGCGTTCCGAGATCGGTCAGCTTGCGGGTCTCCCCGGAGGCTCGGTCGAGGACGTGGAGATCCGAGGTTCCGTTCCGGAGTCCCGTGAACAGGACCCGTGCATTCTCGATGGACCACCTTGCGGCCGAACGTGGCGCCTCCGCGGTCGGCGGCACGCCGCCGGACTCAGCACCGCCGCAGCCGGAAACGACGAACGCGATGAGAACCGCCGTGAAAGCTGCGGGAGTCCGGTGATGCGCCGCTCCTCCCCGACTCCTCCGCCAGACAGCCATGACCGGCGGTCAGCGGTTCGGCCCGATCCCGAGAGTGGTGAAGTGAACGCTGAGCCCAGCGCCTACGGCGAGCCCGATCGCTCCGTCCGTCGGCATCCCCGGGCGCGGAAGCTCGGCGACGAGGACCTCGTTGATGTAGAAGGCCACGATGCCGTCCCGGACGTTCACGGCCAATTGGTTCTCGACCGGGCTCCCATTTGTCGGCTCGACGGACACGATGTCGCGGTGTTCGGTCCATGGGACGAGTTCCTGGACTCCCATCCCCGTGTGTTCGGCCACGCGAAACCGGCGGTCGTTCCGGATCTCAAAGGAGAGATATGCCGATGATTCCCCTTCGAGTTCGCGGCCGCCCAGAAACACCCCGTAGGGCGCTCCGACGTCCGGGGGGAAGAGAAACATTTCGCTGCTGACGCTGTAATCACCTGACGCGAAGCTCGCCGGATCCCACAATAAAGCGTCTGGTCCGGAAAATATGTGCCAGCCGGGGCGCATGACCACGAAGGGGCGCTCGGCCTCTTCGGTCGCGTCCGCGGACCTGACCTTCCAGTGTGGGGGGCGCTCCAGATTGTGTCCGGCCTGCGCCTGTGCAACGGCAGCCGTCGCGGCAAGCGCTACGGCAGCGAATCCCGCAATCAGCACGTACGACCTTTGGACAGATGCTTTGTTCTTGAACATGGATGGGCTCCTTTGCGAGGGTGAGGCTGGCGCTCGGTCAAGTGGCCGGCCGCAGGATCCGGCCCTACGTCCGGATTCCAGACGGCCGTCCCGACCGCGAACGTGCGCGCGGGCCAGGCGTGTCACGCGGCGCCCCTCGATGCAGCGGTTTAGGCGACCGGCCACTGTTCGGTGCGGCATTTGGCCGGTGTGAACGGTTGCATCACCCGAAAGAGACTGAAGAGCACTCTCGTCCCGAAACTGGGTCGGCCGGTTTCGATGACCGCCTTGAGCGTGTTGACGATCATCGAACCGCCCTGCACCATCTGCTTGGCGGATTTTGTGCCGATGGGCAAATCCTCGATCGTCAACGTGAACTGCACACCATCCTGGACCGGCTCGAGGTCGTAAATCACTTTGCACGCCGGGTCCTCCAGGTGGGTAAAGCGGAAGGTGTGGCTGAAACGCCGGTAAGGCTGGACCTCCAGGATCTCGCCGACGACACCCGTGTACGCGTTGTCGGGAGTCCGCATGGCGAGTTTCGATCCCGGCCGTAACGCCCGGACGTCCATCCGCGAGTTGAAGAAGCAGGCGATGGGTTCATCGGTCTTCGTGATCTCACGCCACACGTCCTCCACGGACCCGTGGATGACGATGCGGAAGACCTGGGTGGATTCAGGCACTCTTGTGTTCCTCCATGGCCGCACGGCCTTCGATCCGGGTCTTGAGGTCGGCCATCCGGCCCGCCCAGAAACCCGCGTATTGGGTGGTCCAGCGGTCGTAGATCTGCTGGATCGGCACCGGGTTGAAGAAGAGGTGTCGCACACGTCCCTTCTTCCTGGACGTGAGTAGCGCCGCCGCCTCCAGGAGTCGGACGTGTTTGAGCACCGCGATGCGGCTCACGTCGAAGTGCGACGCCAGCGCCTTCATGCTCATCCCGGGCATGGTGCTCACCAGGTCGAGCATGCGGCGACGGCTGGGATGGGCCATCGCAGAGAGGACGAGATCGAGCTGCGCCGGATGCATGGGCTAATAAGTAACTGAATAGTTACCTATGGGCGCCGCGCTGTCAAGGGCCGCAGGAACCAGCCCGCCGTGGCGGAGGCGGAGACCCGCACGAAACGCTCCCGGCCGCGCGGGCGCCGTGGCGAATCAGCTTGACGGGAGAGGCAGGAGGAGGTCGCGCTCGATGAGGCCACGGAAGTGCTGCACCACCGTCTGCGCGAACGCCCGGTCGCGCAGCAGGACACCCATCTCGATGTTGCGGTCCAGCGCCGCTTCGGTGAGGTTCGCTGAGGTCACGAACGCCCGTTCGTCGTCCACCACCAGCGCCTTGGCGTGGAGGACGCCGCCCGGACCATCCGGGTCCAGCGAACGCGGGTCGTAGAACACCCGCGGTTTTCGTTGTCCCGGCCAGTCGCTGTTCCAGAACCGATCGGCGAACCGACGGACCAGATCGTCCGTCCGGGTCGTGTCGCCGCGCTTCCGCTCGACATTCAGGAGCAACGTCACGGCGAGGTCCGGCGCTTCCTCCAGGCGGCTCGCGAGAGGCGCGAACGCACGGGGGCCGTCGTGGTAGGCGTAGGTCGAAAGCCACACCGACCGGCGGGCGGCCCCGAGCATTTCGGCGAAGACCGCACCGGTCCTCCGGGCGTGGAGGCCGTGGACCTCCGGTCCGGACCAGACGAATTCGCGCGCGTTTCGCTTTCCCGCCGCTTCATCGAGGCTCCGGATCCATTCGGCCGCCCCGCGGCCCGAGACGCCGAGTGCGTCCCACCGATCGAGCGCCGCGGCCAGCGCTGCGGGCGCCTCCCGAAGCCCGAGGACGGTCCGCAGCGCCTCCGAGGTGAACGGGGGCGTCAGGGTCCCCGACTCGAGGGCGGCGGCCAGCCGCCGTCGCCGGAAGGCGGGGAGGGCGAGGAGGACGGCGGTCATTCCGGGAAGAATGCGGCGTCGCGCCGGCCGATCACCGGGGCGACGAGGGCGCGGTCGAGGTAGTCGTTCCGCATCTCGCACGAGGTCTCGGCAATCAGCGCGCAGCCGTGGCAGGCGGCCCCGTGGAGCCACCGTTCCTCCCGGCTCTGGCCGGCCGCGTGGTGGGCGCAGATCGGGTCATTCGAGCAGAGCGCTGCGCCCTCCAGCGCCGACTCAAGGTGGTTCTCGATGTGACGCGCCTGCTGCACGAGGCCTCCCAGGGTTCCCTCGGCGTCGGCGCTGGCGGTGTAGAGCAGGAGACCGTAGCGACCGCCCTCCTCGTCGAGATAGATCCGCTCCCGGATGGAAGCCGCCGGATACCCGCAGCGGAGCGCGAGCGACCCGAGCAGGAGGTGGGCGAGGGTGTGGAGCAGCACGTACGGCCCTCCGGGAAACGGCCGGTTCGAGGTGTGGCTTGCGGCGCGGCTCCGCTTCCGGGCTTCGTTCCAGCGCCGCTGGCCTTCGGTAAGTTGCCGGGTGCGATCCCGGACCGCTGCCCGGCCCTTCCAGGCCCGGACCGCTTCCGGGTCGAGTTCGAGGAAGAGGCCCTCGCCCCGGCTCTCCACCGCGGGGAACCACGAAGGTTCGCGGGCGAGGCCGGCGCGCTCCACGTCGGTCTCCTCGTAGTCCCCGTCGGGTCCCGGGAGCGCCGCCTCGAACCGGGTGAAGCCGCCGAGCGCCATCACCTCCCGAAGCCGGTGCGCCTGGACCACGCGCGCGACCAGGCCCCGAAACCGCCGCAACCGTACCCAAGCGGCTTCGGGCAGGGCGCGGGCGTGGAAGTTCGGGTCGAGCGGGACGTCCTCTCCGAATCCCTCGGGGACGGCGAGGAGCGCGTCGAGTTCCGCCAGTCTGACCGGCCGGTCGGGCCCTTTCCCGTCTCGTCTGCGGAGGATGGCTGCCAGCACATCGTCGTCCGGGAACCCGGACAGGGCGGCGGCGACTTCCTCCTTCTTCCTGATGAACGTCAACTCCGCGGCCTCCTCCACGATCCGCAGCTCGGACCAGAGGTCCGCGACGATGCGGTCGAGCTCGGTCCCCGAATCGGGCAGCGACAGGACGCTCACGATCTGGGGGAACCAGGCGTTCGTGGCGGTGCGGATGAGGAGCCGGGCGGGAAGCGCGCAGGTCTCGGAGGAATGCGCGCCCAGCCAGGGACGGCGGCCGCTGCAGGTCCCGAGCGGCTTCTTCGCGATCTCCTTCGCGTCGGCGAGGGAGCGGGATTTCCCGCACGAGCAGACGACCCGCAGGTCGGAGAGGTCGCCGGTCGTCCCCCGCTCCCGGAGCGACAATGGACCCCGGCAGGAATCTTCCCTCTGGTGCACGAAGTCCCACCAGGCGATGTCGTCCAGGTGGCCGCGCGGACAGGCCCGCACGAACCGGGTGGCAACGACCCGTTTCCCGCCGTAGCGGCCCTGGGGGTCGAGCTGCTCGGCAGGGACCAGCGCCCGCGACCGGTCCCGGGACGAATCCCCGGAACCGCGGCCCGCGCCGGGATCCTGCGCGACGAACCAGGTCGGGAAGCGGAACGCGCGGACGCAGCCGCCGGACCGCGGTGGGTAATCCCTCCCGGCGGGGGGCGCGTAGAGCTTCGGATTGGCTCCGGCCCCGAATTTCGCGAGCTTCCGGGAGAGCCGCGGCTCCACGATCTCCCGGAAACCCTCCTTCGAGTCCGGAATCCAGTGCTCGAGGCCCGCCACGATCGCCGAGTGCTTCGGCAGGTCCACGAGCGCGCCCACCCCGAAGGTGGTGATGAGCTGGCTGTGCCGGACCGCTCCCCGGTCGAGGTCGAGGTTGCTGCTCAAGACGCTGCGGGCTCCTTTCGCACGACGAGCGGTGCCTCGGGCTCGACGTCGCGGAGCGAGCGTCCGGTGCGGAACTTCATCGGGAGCGGATCGAGCCCGGTCTCGATCATTTCCCGGAGGAGCCACTGTGTTGGCTTCTGCCGCTGCTGGCGGGAGGGATCCAGGCGCTGGTAGTGGAGGGTGGCGCCCCCGTCGGCGGCCCGGCCGGAGATCTGCCGCCAGCCGTCGAGGAGTTCGCCGATCCGGGCGCGGACACTCTCGACGCGCTCGTCAAGTTCGTCTTCGTCCTCGATCGGCTGGTCCTCGACGCGGCTCACGAACGCATCCTCGATCCGTGTTTCGAGTGCGCTCCGGAAACCCGCGACCCGCGAGGCGCCCTCGGAAGGCGTCAGTTGCGGCTCCAGGTACCGCGCCAGAGTCACCAGCCCGCCGGCGAAGCCGCGGTCGAGGGCCCGCGCCGCGAACGGAGTGACGCTCGCCGGCTCCACTGCCCGGTAGAAGGTTTCGTGGTAGTGGCGGAACCGCTCGTAGTGCGAGCGGTCGCGGGGCTTGTGGATGTTCAGCAGGGTCACGACCAGTCCCGGCTTTTCTGTGTCCCGGCCGATGCGGCTCGTCGCCTGGATGTATTCCGCGTTCGTCTTCGGCTGGCCCACGACCACCATGAGTCCAAGCCGCGGCACGTCGAGTCCCACGGAGATCATGTTCGTGGCGATGGCGGTGTCCACCCGGCCCGGTTCGTGGAACGCGCGGTTCAGCCGCGCCCGGGTGCGGGCGACCGTGTCAGCCGAGACCCGCGAGGTCAGCTCCACGACTTCCGCGAGCGAGCGCCGGTTCGCGAATACCTGCCGCGGCTCCCCGATCCGACGGCGTCGGTCGCCATAGCGCGCGAGCGTTCCCTGGACTTCCTCTTCGAGGATGCGGCGCGCGCCGCCGAGTTCCCGGAGCGCGTTGAAGTAGGCGAGCAGGGTCATGTAGGGGTCCGCCGGGTTCGAGGCATTCTGCGTTCCGCCCGCGTCGGTATGGCTCCGCTGGGCGGCCGCGAGGAGCGGGAGCAGGACCCGGCGCATCATGACCTTCGCGCTCCGCCCGGGCGCGGCGATCCCGAGGTAGCGGCGCGCCGGAGTCGTCTCCGCAGGCCGGCTCTCGGCGAAGAACGAATCCCGCCGATCCGGTCCCGGAGGCGGGAAGACCTCGGTCCGGGCCCTCCCGAAGAGCGCCTGGATCTGGTCCTCCGCCCGGTTCGCGGTCGCCGTGGACGCCACGATCTTCGGCCGGATCCGCTTGCCCTCCCGTTCCCGCGCGCAGAGCGCGTCCACCGCGGTCTCGTAGAGGCCCGCCAGCGTCCCGAGTGGGCCCGAGATCAGGTGCAGCTCGTCCTGGATGATCAGGTCGGGCGGAGGCAGCGGCGCCGGCAGCCGGCTGCCGCGCCGCGGTTCGGCGGCCCCGTAGAACCCGAGCCTGTCCCCGCGTTCCGCCCCGCCGAGGAGCGCGCCCGAAGGGCCGGCCCACGGCAGGGACGCGAACTTGTCGAGGGTGGCGACGAGGAATGCTGGCAGCCGCCGGTAGAGCGGCTCGTCCACCGCCACGATGGGTAGGGCGCGGTCACGGACGAAGTCGCAGCCGGGCGCGACGCAGACCACTCTCAGATCGCCGGGATGGTCGTGGTTCGGTTGCAGCGAGAACGAGGCCGGCCCGAATTCCGTCCCGCACCAGGGGCAGTTGCGGAGCGGGATTGGACAGGGGTTTTTCTCCGGGTCTTCCTTGAACGCGATGGTGCGGGCGCGGGCGGTGTCCTGACGCCGGTCGCCCTTCTTGCCCATCTGGTTGGGCGTCGCCGCCTTGCCCACCCAGAGGCCGATCTCGAAGGGCCACTCCCCGTAGCGCTCCGGCGCCCTCGCCCGCAGCAGTTCGAGCGCGCAGACGAGACCGGCCGCCCGGTGCAACTGGTCGAAGGTCAGCAGCCGCAGGGTGTAGCGCATGATGACGGAGACGCCCGCACCGGCGGCGTCCGGCTGGCGGAGCCGGCGGAGGACCATCGCGAACGCGGCGAGCGCGAGGTAGGCCTCGGTCTTGCCGCCTCCCGTCGGGAAGAAGAGCAGATCGGCGGTTTCCCGGTCGGGGTGCGAGCGGTCCGCGAGTCCGGGGAGGTTCAGCAGCAGGAAGGCGAGCTGGAAGGCACGCCAGCGGGGCGCCTCGGCGCCGGTGCGCTTCCGAAGCGCGAGCGCCACGGCCCGGTTCGCCATCCGGAAGGCGTCGAGCGCCGCCGGGTCGGACGCGAGGACCGCGACGCCGCGTTCGATCCGGTCCGCTGCGAACCCGGCCCGGCGCAGCAGGTCCTCGGCGGTCGTCCGCCGCTCCGGGTCGAGGTTGGCGAGATTGCCGCCGCGCGCCGCGATCCACTGCCGGTACGCGGCGGCGAGCGGGCGCAGCATCGCTTCCGCCGCCGCGCCGTCGGCGGCGCTGCCGAGCACGTCCAGCGACAGCTCGACTCCGGGAATGGCGGCGGTCTCGGTGCGCTCGACCTCCGCCCGCGGAATCCAGGCCGTCCGCACCTCCCGGCACGCGCCCTCCACGACGTCCCAGTCGGCGGCGACACCGTGCCCGGTGGCGTAGTTGGGGGTGTCGCGGTAGTGGAGTTCCGCGAGGCGCCGGTCCGGGTCGTCCGGGGGCGCGCCGCGGGCGTCGAGCCGTCCCACGAACCCGGCGGGGCAGTGGACGAGGATCTGCGCCTGGAAGGCGCAGGCGGTGTCGTAGTCGCGGTCGTCTGCCGGGACGGGGCGTTCGTTGACGAGGAATACCGAAACGGCCTGTGTCCCCGCCGGCAGAGCGCCCGCCCCTCCGGACGCCGGTAGCGGCCGCCGGACGACCTGGAGCCGCAGCCCGCCGGATTCCGGCACCTCGAACGCGGCATCGCCCCCGCCCCCCGCCAGCGGAATCGAAACCGGGGCGCTCTGCGGATGCCGCCGCCAGACGCGGCGCTCGGCGCCCTCCTCCGCGCCGCGCGGATCCTCGGTGACGTCCCGCGTGTAGTCGCCCCAACGGGCCGTGACGGCGAGCTCCCCGGCGTCCGGGGGAACGAGGAAGCTCAGCCCGAGGGACGAAGGGAACAGGCTTTTCTTCGCGGGCGTTCCGTCGTCGGCCGATTCCTCGGCGAGTCCTGCGTCTCCGGGCGCTTCCCGGTCGAGGTCGTCCTCCGCTTGTGGGTCGGAGCGCTGGTCGGGATCCGACGCGGCAGGAACGAGGAAGCCGGTCAGGTACCAGTTCGAGGGGTGGGTCTCGCCCGGAAGCAGCTCGCCGGTACGGTCGGAACCGGTTTCGGGCCCCACGAGGTCGAGCCGCAGCGCCTCTTCGAGGCGATCCCGGACCTCGGCAGCGTCCCGGGGTGCAGCAGGAGCCGTCGTCACGTTCAGCAGTTCCGGGGCTGCGCGGGGTCGGTCACGGTAACGAGGGTGCGGAGATTATCGGCGCGACTACGGCGCTGCCGATAGCAGGCGGCGCCGGAATGGAATCCAGACCGGCACGGCGATGACGACGATCGGGAAGAACGAGCGATGGGGAACGACATGACCATGGCATCCGAACTGCTTGATCGCATCACTGTCCGCCCGGAAGTTTTCAGCGGCAAGCCGATCATTCGCGACCTGCGCATCGCCGTAGAGCATGTCCTGGCCATGCTCGCCGTGGGTGACACCGCGGAGACGATCCTCCTGGAAACCCCGGACCTCGTCCCGGAGGACATCCGGGCATGTCTGTCCTTTGCGCACCGCTCGATAGCGGGCGAACGCGTGCATGACCGGCTCGAAGTCCGAGCGGCCCTCCATCCCTAGCTTGATGTCGGCTCCGTAGCGAACCGGCCGCGCCGTCGGCCCGCCCGATCACTTGCTTCGCCGACGGTGCGGTCGCGGTTACTCGGCACGGACTGGTCGGTACGCATTCCGCAGGAGATCGGCGATTTGCGGGTCGCTGAACTCGCTGTCCAGGACCGCATCCACGATACGCCCGAAGGCGTTCCCGGTGACGTCGATGGTTCCTCGGATCTCGGATACCGAAGCCGTCAGGTAGTGTGGTTTCCAGATGTCCAGTCCGTCGAGAATCCGTACTTCACACCTTCGAATGAACGGCGCGATTTCGCCGCGCTCCATCACGGGAAGGCGCGGGTCCGGGTGCCGTTTCCGACGTCCCTGCTGGTCGTCCAGCGAAGAGACAGTGACGACGATGCCGCTCCCGTCTTCGAGGATGAGCAGCACGATGTGGTAGTGCTCGCCTCGCGTCCGATCTACCGGAGACTCGTCGAAGAAGACGCCTCCGGCTCTCATTCCAGGGCGCGTTCGTCGTGGATCTTCTGGTTGTAGCGAAGTTCCGCCGCCATTTCGGCAGCCGCATCCTCCCGGTAGCCGACATCAATCAGCATGTTTTCGAGACGGATGCCTTCGGAGCGGTTCCTCCACTCGTGGGAGTCGTGCGAGAACGCACTCATTTCGGCGAAGCTCCGGGCGCCGTGCTTCGCCCAGACGGCATCCAGGATCGCCTCGTCGCCACGGCTCAGCCGACCCGGCAGGGGAGCGCCCGGTAGAACGCGACCGCTTTCCAGCCGGAAAGCTGCCGAGCCACACACCAGATCGTCCAGTTCCAGCACGACCGGGCCGTTCTGCTCCGCCCCGTAGCGGGCGCCGGTCAGGGATCGGCCGGCGACGCCGAGGCTCTCCTTGTCGGCGAAATACATCAGCTTGTTGATTTCCGCGAGGGACACGTCCCGCCCCCTTGTCACGGCCTTCTGCACGAGGACCAGCGCCGCGCGTTCGGATCGTGCTCTCTGCATGCCTGATGAACTTCCCTTGTTGCCTTGATTCTACCGCCGGGCGAGTGGCGCGAGCGGTGGAGGGACTGCTGGTCCAGGTCCTGTCCGGGAGGGGTGGACGCGCTCTTGGGAGGCCCGGAGGCGGGCTGGGCGGGGAAGGGGAGAGCGCCTTGGAAACGGACAACCCGTCCCCGAGGGCGCGGAGGCGGATCGGACCGCCAGCCGCTCGGGGGTAGCCGCGCGCTGACCCTGGACGATGAGCGCGGTCAAGCTGATCCCCACGCCCAGAATGGCGATTCGTCGCGGCGCTCCTTCCGGAACTCCGGCACGCGCTTCCGGTCCCGAATTCAAGGTCAAGATCCCATCCGGCCAGAGCGAAGGAATCTCGAACATGCAGATCTTCTGCTTCGACCTGATGCTCATGGAGTTGCAGACCGAGCGTGCGACCTCTCCCGGGTTCCCCATCCACGACAGCCACCTGTTCGACGGCGTGGAGGCGATCCAGATCATGTTGTCGTAGAAGTCCTCCCGGCTTCGCATCTCTTCAAGAGAAATGGGAGAACGTTGAAATTCGATGACCATTCCCTTGTCCGCCTTGACGTCCGCCACATGTCGCTCTCCCGTCTCTTCGTCCGTATGCACGACCTCCTGCCATTCGGCAGGAAACCGGTTCTTCCACGACCTGTGCCACTCGCTCTCCGCGTCCCACCAAGGATCGCAGCTCCCATCCCTTCTGTGGGACCAGTGCCAGATCTTGATGCGGCCGCACTTCGATACGGCTTCTTCACCGCAATAAAGGCAGCGCCCGCGCTGCCGAGGCCGGGGTGGCATTTTCTTTCCGTGCACCAAGGCGTACTTCATACGCTGTCAGCTCACGCAGTTTGCCTTTGGGAAGTGGGCCATCAGGAAGCCAAGCCGAGCCGGCGACTCAGTTCATCGAAGGTCGCCATCTTGCGTAAGCCCAGCAGATGGAAGGCGTCGGGGTAGGACGACCGTCCTTCGAGCGTTGCGGCGATGACGGCGCGGGCGAACCGCTTGCTGACGCGCGCGCCAGTGCCGGCGTAGAAGTTGCCGCCGGAGTCCTGGGCGACGGTGCGCAAGCGATCCAGTTCCTCGTCGTACGCGTCCCAGTACTGCTGCCTGGTGAGTGCGCCGAGTTCATGGAGGCGGCGTAGCACGACGAGCGTGCTCACCTTGAAGTGGCGGGCGAGCCGCGACAGCTCTGCCGGAAGGAGTGCGGCTTGGCGGTGTTCGTTCCGGCATTCCCGGATCGGGGCGAGGATTTCCGCCGCCACCCGGTTGCAGAATCGTTCCGTCCGGTGTTCGGGGATGACGCGATCCTCGCTGTCGGAGAGAGCCGACTCGCCGAGCCAGACGTGGGCCAGCTCGTGCGCCAGCGTGAACATCTGGGCCGACTTCGAGTCCGCACCGTTCACGAAGATGAGCGGCGCGAGATCGTCCACGAGGGCGAAGCCGCGGAATTCCCGGAAATCCAGCCGGCGGCGGTTGTTGCTTCCGACAACGCCGCTGACCATGACGAGCACGCCGAGGTTGTTCGCCTGCTCGATGAAGAGCCGAAGCGCCGCAGTCCAGGACGAGAGGCGGCTCCGTTCTTCGAGGTCGAACCGAAGCGCCGTGCGGATCCGGTCCGCGACGGCTTCGATGGCGTCGGAACGGCTCACCGAGCCGACGAAGTCCAGCGGCGGTTTTCCCTCCATGCGGGCGTTGTCGCGGTACCACGCCTGCCGCTGCTGGCAGAGGTAGATCGTGTCCAGTAGGTCGGCGCTGGGCCGTCCGACCGGCTTGTCCGCGATGGTGCGGAAATCCGGAATGGGAATGTGCTCCTCCGGCAGCTCGGAGAGGAAGAAGAACCCGATGGGGTTGCGAGCAACTTTGGCGAAGCGCTCCAACTGCTTGAGCGTTGGCTTCTCTGCGCCGGTTTCCCAGTGGTGGAATCGCGGAAAACGCTGCGCGAGAGCCTCCGGCTCGATGCGGCCGCGTTCGCACGCCCAGCGCAGCAACTGGGGCCGGACGGAGACCCGCGTGGTCACGGGGTACACCCTACCGAGTCGGATCATCGAAAGATCCGCGCTGGTCAGCTCGTGGCGTGCAGCTCCCGGTCGGCATCCAGGGTCGGCAGTCGTGCGATCTCCGCGCCGCTTCCCTGTTCCGCGCGCCGTAGCTCGTAGAGCTTCTGGAGGTTGAGCCAGAACTCGCCCGAGGTGCCGAAGAACCGCCTCAGGCGCAGCGCCGTGTCTCCGGTGACCGAGCGCCGGCCATCCAGAATCTCCGTGATGCGGTTCACCGGCACCTCGATCCGCCGCGCTAGCTCCGCCGGGCTCATGCCGAGAGCGTCAAGGTCCTCACGCAGCGTTTCGCCAGGATGGATGGGGTCGCGCATGGTGTGCCTCCGTTTCAATGGTAGTCCACGATTTCGACTTCCGTCGGGCCGCTGCTCCTGTCCGGCCACTCGAAACAGATGCGCCACTGGTCGTTGATTCGAATGCTCCACTGGCCCGCTCGCCGGCCCCGGAACGCCTCCAGCCGGTTATCGGGCCTCGCGAGGTCGCCGAGTCGCATGGTGGCGTCGAACTGGTCCGGCTTGTGCGACAAGGATTTCGGGGAACTGGTCTTCCAGCGCTGCCTGCCACACCCCTGCGTCATGAAGCTCATAGGATTGCGAGTAACTCACGAGATCGGCCCCCTGCGGGACCTGATCGCTCGTCACAGCGCCTCCGCACTAACTCCATGATGAACGGTCATCTGGACCGATCCAGAGGCCGAGATTTGGGGCTAATCGTCCGAGATGAACGCGGCGAGTTTGTCTTGCACTACGCGCCTGTTGCCAACTTCGCACTCCCATATGACCAGGACGCGCCATCCCAAGCCGTGAAGTGCGGCAATGTTCCTCTTGTCGCGCGCAACATTCGCCGCAAACTTGTTCTTCCAGAACGAAACGCGTGACTTCGGGATCTGCGCGAAGCGACAAGCTTGATGCTGGTGCCAGAAACACCCGTGGACGAACACGGCCAAGCGGTGCCGAGGAAAGACCACATCCGGTCGGCCAGGCAGGTTCTTGTTATGAAGGCGGAAACGAAGGCCCATCCCGTGAGCAATCCGCCTGACTGCCAGTTCCGGGCTGGTGTCCTTGCCGCGGATTCCGGCCATGAGTTCGCTGCGTCGCTGCACATCGACAATGTCGGTCATGCGATTCGCCACATCAGGGGGTAATCCGACGGATGGAACGTGCCTCAGCGACCGGCAGACATGGCGAATCGCCACACTCACGGATCCGGACGCCAGGCAACATTGCGCGCGGAGCGCCGGTCGCGCGCACCAGAGGCACGGAGCGCATCAGCGCGAGCGGTCTGGTGACTGCCATCGCCACAGAGGGTTGGGCGTCAGGAGCAAGGCCGAAACGGCATCGGCTCCCGCGGTTCCTCGCGGGATTGGAGGCCGGGCAAGTCCAGGCAAACAAGTTCTTTTCTGTCACGAACGCTCTTGACGGCGGAGCCACTCGGGAGTATTCACGGCAACGCCGGTGATTCTCGTCCCCAGCGTGTGGGCGAGATGCTGCGCCCATTCCATTCGCAACTCTCCGAGCCAGCGAAACCGCCGCGCGTTGCCATTCCCTGATGCCGTGAACCACCAAGAGTCCCCCACATTCTGGGCCACGACTTTCCCATCAGCATTCGGATCGAACGGAATCTGTTGCCAATTACCGGTCTTGCTGCTTACTCCTGTGCGGATGTACCTGCCGTTCCGCCGGACCACCAGTTGGGGTCCGGGTTGGTCGGGAGCCCGTAGCGGCGAGAACAGGAACCGGGTGGAGCACTTGAGCCGGAGGCTGTCGCACCGTGGCATCAAGCAGAGGAGCATCCGCTTGTCTTCGCCCTCTTCCTCCACCATGACGCCGAGGTGCAGGGTCCTGGACTCACTCCCTCGCACTGTCCGCGAGGTCATGAGCCATGTGAACTCAAGGTCGAGTTCCGCGGCCGCCGCGTCAGATATCGTGCAACCTGAAAACAGTCGGGTGAGTTCCTGGACACGCTTTGCATTCGGTCCGCTCCTGGACGACCACATCGCGCTCGGCACTTCCCCGCCCGTAAGTGCGCCGATGACATCCTCGCGTCGGACCGTTTGTCCATTCATATCCACTTCCTCCTGTGTTTCCCACAATTCCCGAACTCTGATAGCAAGTGCGCTTCGATGCGCGTCGATATATGTGTCCACTCGCTCTGCCATTAGCGCCCGAAACTCACTCGCGACTTGATCCACGACATGCTGTTCAGCATCATCCCGCACTGGTAGACACGCTCGGTGTGTCATGAACGCGGGATCAAGACCGCGCCTGAATTTGGCCAGAACGGCGTGGGCGTTTTCTCGGACTGCGGCCACCGAAAGCAAAACCAGGCTCGACAACACGCCCGCGTCCATGCTAATCCAGGACCGAATCAGCGCCTCGGGCAGGCGATCTTCCTCGAAGGCGAACCTCCGATCCTCCTCCGGCAGCAACTCCGGGTTCTTGCCGAAGAGCATCACGCGGTAGTTGCGGTAGCGCAGTCGCAAGAGACCCTCGTCCACGTTGGTTTCTTCCGGCATTGCGTTCCCGACGCACCGCAGGATGGCGCGAAGGTCCGGTTCCCCGGTATAGATGACCACAATCCTGATCCGGTCTCCGTGCTCTTCATCGAGCTTGCGAAGTCTGGCGAGAATGCCCAGAGTGCCGGCACCGTTGTCACCACCGAGTTGCCAGTCGAGGATCACGACATCCGCTCGCGCGGCCGCACTGACGACCGTTTCAGTCATCGGGTCGTGCGGAGCGGGAACCAGAACGCCGCAGACCATGCCGTGCTCGGCGAAAGCCCGCGAGAGTTTCGCCGCATCGAGTGACAGGCTTCGGGAAGGTTGCGGGCTTGTGTGTTCCGTCGCGTCGGATCGGTTCCGCCGACCGGGCGTCGTCAGAGGAGTTGGTTGTTCAGGCTGCAACCGGGCCTCGTCGTCAACGACCACCGCGGTATGCAGGAATCGCTTCGCGACTACCACGTAGTGGTCCATGTCCAGATCGGGCGAATCGCCTGTCACGCTTCCGTCCCCTCCATATCTGCCTTACGAACGACGAAGGTTGCGCCAGTTTCCGGCTGTGGCGATGGCAGCAGAAGGTCGTAACCAGCACTACGCAGGGTGTCGCGGGCGATCGCGAGTCCCATCCCGGTGCCACCAGGTTTGCGTGTGAATCCGTATTCGAAGACTGCCTCGTAGTCACGAGGGTGAATTCCGGGGCCTGAGTCCTTCACCATCAGATCGTGACCCGTCGCGTCGAGAGTAATCTGACGCTCCCTTCCTTCGCCGAGGCTTGACAGCCAGTAGGCCGCATTGTCCACAAGGTTGACGAATGGGGGATAGAAAGTCGAACGATACCCGTGAACAGTGGTCTGCGCGAAGGAGGCCGTGTGTACGAGATTGATCGAATGACGTCGCAAGCGGTCGGCGAAGAGGTCTCGAACAAACTCGAACACCTCCTTGCCGCGGATGTGTGCGGGTTTTCGGTAGAGCCTTCGGTTGAGCGGCGTCAACAGCAACAGATAGCTGTCCAGATGCTCGAAGCTGGCCCTCAGATCATCCGATAGGCCGCGCAGGTTCTCGTTCACGTCGGCCCACCCCTTTAGGCGACGTAGGTTGTGCCGGATAGACCGTACGGTGGCGCCCAACTCGTGGCTGACAATGTTCACAGCCATCCCCAGTTGCGCGACCTCAAGCTCCATGGATGTTCGTTCCTCGAGTGCGAGGTTTCGCTGTTCCACCGCAGCAAGCTGCTCCTCAACCGAACTCCGCCCCGTCAGGTCAATAACCCGAAGCTGCTCCGCCAGTACTTCGAGGAGCTGGGCTTGCCGGTCCATCGCGGTCACGATGCGCGCCTCGGCCTGGTCGCGGGCCGCCACGAACTCCGCGTCCGAGAGGTCTGCCACATTGAGGCGTTCGAAGTCCCCCATGGTGTGTCGAATCTCGTTTTCAACTGTTTCCATCGCGTTCCGGGCCTCTTGCCGCATTTGCGTGGACACGCGGTCGGTTTCCTCCAGTACATCCCGGCGGCCCTCTCGGGCGCGGCTGCGCGCCACCACGGCCCGCTCGTCCAAGGCCGTTTCCGCGCGGCGCCGTCGGTCCACGCCGAGCCGCGACATCGCGGTTTCTTCGTTCAGAATCCGATCTACAGCACGCTCGGTGGGCTCGAACACGTTCTTTTCGATCTCCGATCGAAGGCGAAGGTACGCCTGCCACTCCCCCTGAAGCCTCCGGTTCAGCGCGATCTTGGGGCGGGCGATCCGGTGGGAGTCTTCGAGTTCGCGCAGAGCTCTTCGTGCGTCGCGCTCCGTGCGGTAGATGGCTTCCGCGCCAGCTACCGGATCGTCCATGCGGAGGGCTCGCTGCACACCAGCGCCGACCTCGGCGCAGATTCGGTCCGCCTCGGCTTGCGGCGTCTTGTCATTCAGCGATTTATGAAAGGCAGAAAGCCGCTGGGTGAAAGCGGCCTTCCGAGATCGCACCAGGCGGTCGCGCCGCTCCTGGGCAATGTGTTCCCGCTCGACCTCCTTCTTCGCTTCCACAAAGCGGTCGGCGTAGGTCCCCTCCTTTCGGAAGAAATCCGCGGCCATTTGCACGAAGAAGTTCCGCAAGATGCTGCGGAACTGCCGGTACGCTCGATTCTCCCGGAATCCTTCCCGCCCTGCTTTCTCGTGGAGTTGGCGATTGTGGTTTCGGTCAATCTGCACGGCGCCGAACATCTTGCGGTGAGAAAAATAGTAGTGACCGGCACCCTTCGTGCGCCGAAGTTCGATGTCCAGCCAGTCATAGTCGGTATTTCCGTAGGGCAGGATTCGTACTCCATTCCGATAGATGTAGAGCCCACCAATCCGGTTCGTTTTGGCGCTCAGGGCCTCGTAATCTGCATCGGCGATCCGCGAATGCTTCGGTTCACCCTCGAAGGCGGCGAACACGATATCGAAGGGGCCACACGATGTCATCTGACCGGTGCCTTCTCGCCAAGGAATAATGTGTTCTTCCGTTGTCTCGCCGTATATGGATACGCGACCTCGGAACTGACCGCATTCGTCGAAGTGCCCGCGCACATGGTGATCGGCGCTCTTGAAATCTTCCGGAGTGAAGAATGCCCGGTCCCCAATGACATCATCAGGTAGTTCTTCGCTCTTGTGATCGCGGAACGCTGTGCGGATGACTGTTGAAGTCTGGTCCGGAGTCATGGTGTTGGTAAAACCCAGAAGGGCCTTGTCAAGCGGTGTTGCCGTCGTGCGATCCCCGTCGCCGTCTATATCGAGCGAAAGCAGTTCGGTTGCGGGCTGGATGATGAAGTGCGTACCCGTGCCGTTCCCGCTTAGTGTGAGTTCCTTGAGGTAAGAGTTAATGTCCACAGGATCGGCGACAAAGGCGGCAACGGCATTGCCGACGTTTGCGTAGTCGGACTCGGTGAGCTTGGAGCGCAGGCGCTCAGTGTTGGCTCGAAACGCCTGCACCATGTCATGAACGTCACTCGCGGAAGGAAGGCATCCGCCAGCGAACGTTCGGACCGGGATCTGGATGTCTTCAAGGTCAATCCCGGGGCATGCGAACAGTGTCCAGTTGATGAATGTCGCGGTCAGGTCGGAGGCCCCGTCGGGCAACCGCGCCCGCGTAAGGACGAGAACCTGAGGACCGATCGTGGCTATGGCGAGTCGGCCGATGCCCTTCTCGCCAAGGGTAGGCCGCGGCTCCTGATCGCTGCGCGCCAGCCGGCGGTCGCTGTCGGACGATATGACTTTGCTGTCGGTGCCGATGGTGAGCCAGCGCTCCTCGAACTCCTGTCGGGTCATGCCGCCGCCATCGTCGCGCAGGACAAAGAGCTTGTCCGTGCGGTAGTAGTCGATTTCCACGCGGTCGGCATAGGCGTCGTGAGCGTTCTTGAAGAGCTCGCTGATCGCGGTAGGGATGCCGGCGATCTGTTGACGGCCCAGCATGTCCAACGTCCTGGCGCGGGTTCTGAACGTGGTCATTGGTTCGAGCGCACGCCGTGCTGGATCAGGTGTTGGAGCATGTGTCCGCCAACGAGTCTGGTGAAACGGGCCGGAACAGCGTTTCCGATCTGGCGGGCCATGGAGGTCAGGGTACCGGAGAAGGCGAAGCCGTCGGGGAACGTTTGCAGCCGGGCGGCCTCCCGGATGCTGATTGCGCGGTCTTGTTCGGGGTGTCCGTACCGGCCGTTCGACAAGCTGTGGCATTTCGTCGTGAGACAAGACGCCGGTCGGTCCCACGCCATGCGGCCGTAAACGTCGGTGAAGCCGCCCCTACGATGGCAGTCGAGCCGTAGCGGGTCCGGCCAGTTGGAGTGGCCGCCGCCCTCGGGCGTCTTGCGGATGCGCCTCAGGTTGAGGGGGGAAAGGCCCGCCGCTCGGTGGCAAGGGTCGGCTGGATGTTGCTCCCCGGCGACGATCGGTGGCAGATCGTGGATGGCGTCCCGCACCGTCAGGTAGTCGGGCTGGCTCACCCCCGGGCCGTGAGTTGCGGGAGGCAAGCCGATCGGGCCGTGGCGGCTGGCGAGCAGGACGAACCGGCTCCTGCTCTGCGGCACTCCGTACTTCGCCAGGACGACTGGTTCCTCCGTGTGCTGGTAGTCACAGTCTTCGAGGCGCTGCAGGAACCGACCGAGAGGCCCGCGGTGGCGGTCACAGTGCTGGATGCCGGGGACGTTTTCCACGAACACAAGGTCCGGCAGGCACCGTTCCACGAACCGCCCGAAGATGTCCAACAGCGGAACGCGGCCGTCGTCGCGCTCCGATGGGCGACTGGTGTTCTGGTGGGTGAACGGCTGGCACGGGGCGCAGCCGCAAAACAGGACGGGGTTGGGTCGGATTTTCTTCACCTGTTCAGCGATGGACCCAACCGAGATTTCCTCGATGTTGGCGGAAATGAAGGTGGCGGCGGGGAAGTTCGTCTGGAACGTTCGGCCGGCGTCGGGGTCCCGGTCCAGAGCAAGCGCGATCTCCATGCCCGCATCCTGAAAGCCCCGGCTCGCGCCGCCGGCCCCCGCGAAGAAGTCGCAGACATGGATTCGCATTGCGAGGCCCTCCTGTCGGGTCTTCATGGGACTCGGTCGAGGGGGGGCTGGGATTCAGCGAAACGGTTGACCTCCGCCTTGGCCTCCTGACTTGCGCGGTGGGTGTTGAGGGCTAGGAGGCGGGCGAGGACTTTGTTTTGGGTTTCGTCGGGCCAGCGGTAGCGGTGTGGCTTTTGTTTGCGGCGGCGGGGGGAGGGGTCGGGGTCGGGTTTGTCGTCGGGGTGGAGGGGGAAGAAGTCGCAGGCGGTGAGAATGTCGGTCCAGCCGTAGGCGTCGAGGACGGCGCGGTCCATGGCGGCGTGGAGGTCGCGGAGCTTGAGGATGGCGGGGTCGTGTTCGTAGGGGTCGTGGAAGCGGTTGTAGGTCTTGGTCAGGCCCTCGTCGTTCGTGACCATGAGGGCGGCGCGGTGGTCGTGGTAGGTCTTGCCGGCGGCTTCGAGATCGGGGCGGGATTCCCAGCGGTCCGGGAAGGGGTAAGTTTCGAAGCAGTCGGAGGGGGTGTAGCGGAGCCGGTCCTCCAGCGAGGAGCCGAAGAAGCGCGCCCAGATTTCGTGGGGTCGAGCTTGGAGGGTGGCGAGGGAGGCGTAAGTGTCGAGGGGAAAAACGACAAGAGTGTGGGCGAAGACCGTCTTCGCGGGAACGAATGCAAATGTCCCGTGCTGACCTACCTGGGAGATGGCAAGGACGCGGTCGATCGAGGAGATCTGAGTCACTAGTCGCGGCCTGGTGTTGGCGAATCGCCACCACAACCTCTTGTGTACGCGATCCAGTGCCGAGTCACCGAGATCAGAGCGATACGGCTTGACGCGCCCTGCTGCAATCCGTAGCAAGTCAGGCCATTCGGCGGCGACCGGGTCGGGGTAGTCCGGCGGCACAATCCCGCCCCTCAGCCACTCCCGGCGCTGTTTCCCATCGGCATCGCACCAGTTTGCTCCGAGGTCCTCGCGTCGAAGTGGCCAGTCCCGGAAGTTGATGATGTAGCGGTGGTGGGCGTGGGTCGGGCTCGCGTTTACCTCCTCGCCGCCGATGAAGGGAACGATGACCTCCTCGTTCCGGGGGCTCGCAGCGATCAGGCGGCGCATCTCGGCGAGGGGACTGGCGACTCCCTTCCCGTCGGTGTCGTCGAACGTGAAGCCCATACCACGGACGAACATGCCCACGAAACTCAGGTCTGCATTGGCGGCGAGTCGGGCCGGATCCGCGTGGTCGCCGGAAGGGAAGAGGAAAGCCGTGATCCTCGCCACCGGTCCGCCATTTAGGCGCTTTCCAGTGGGGATTTCACCCTTCGCTATGTGGACGACGCTGACCACGACCGCAGCCTGACCGGGCCACTTGTAGCGGCGCGTGGCGTCGTAGATCTCGCCGCTTTGCTCGCAGATCCAGCGGAGACCGCCCGACCGGGTGTCGCCCTGAGCGATCGTGTTCGTTGCGATCAGGCCGAGGGTTCCGTTTCGCGCGAGGAGATGGAACGCGCGGCGGAAGAAGTGCGCCGCCAAGTCCGTGTTTCGGCTCGCTCCCTCGTGGATATCCGACAGCCAGTCCCGGTAGCCCGTTCCCTGGATCGTGCTGATCCGTTTCCCACCCAGGAACGGCGGGTTGCCGACGAAGGCGTCGAATCCGGGGTTCTTGCGGTCGAACACCTCCGGGAACTCGATCTCCCAATGGAAGGATGCGAGCGGCGGATCCCCCGCGCGTAGCTCTTCGATCCAGCTCCGGTGGTCTTCGGCGCGTCGGTTCCGCACGTCGGCCGCCAGACGCTTCCGCTCCCGTTCCCTTGCCGCCGGCTTTGCCTCGCCGAAGAACGCAGCGACCACTAGATCGCCGTAGAGCCGGACGCTCGCCAGTTCGTGTTCGGCGTCCTTCCAGAGCGCCCGGCGCTGACGGTCGGGGACCTCCTCACCCGCCTCCCGGATCTGACGCCGGAGGTCCCGCACCTTCTTCAGCGCCTCGCGGGCCGTCAGCGCGACGAAATCGCCGCCGCCTGCTTTCCAGTCGAAGGCGCCGATCTGCTTGCGGGAGAGCCCCACCAGCGAGTCCCCGGCCCGGAGCGCGTGGTCCACGAAGGTGAGCGGGTGGTCCTTGGCCAGCGTGACGAGCCAGAGGGACAGCTTGGCGAGGTCCACGGCGAGCGGGTTCCGGTCCACGCCGTAGAGGCATTTCTGGGCGACGAGGCGGCGCGCGAAGATCGTTTCGTCCTCGTCGGGCGGGATCTCCGGACGTCCGCCGTGGATCTTCCAAGCCTCGATGAGCGCGTCGCCCAATTGGCGGCACGCTTCCACGAGGAACGCGCCGGAGCCCATCGCCGGATCGCAGACCTTGAGATCGAGGACTGCTTCCGGGCGCGGGGTGCTGCCGCCGGCGGCCTCCCGGAGCCGGGCGAGGATCGGTTCCAGCGTGCGCCGGACGATGGGTCCGGTGAGGGCGCGCGGCGTGTAGTGCGAGCCGGAGCGCCGCCGCTCCTCGTTCGGCTGGAGGAGAAGCGATCCGGCTTCCGCGATGTCCGGGGTGGCGCTGCGGTCCACCACGGAATCAAGCGCAGAGTGGAGTCTTTCCACGCTGGTCGCGGCGGCGACCGCCTTCAGGACCCGATCGGTCAGCTTCCGGTCGGTGGCCTGCTGCACGAAGCGCCCGCGTGACCGGGAGGGCTCCGCGAGTAGCACCTCCAGATTGACCACGCTCGGCGCGCCGTGCTTCTTCGGCGATTTCACCGCCACCGACGGCCCTTCGGCCGTCTCCAGCCGGAAGCCCATCATCGTTTCGTACACCGAGCCGATCTGCTCCACATCGAGCACGCGGTAGGAAATCCGCTCCCCGTCGAGGACCAGCAGCTTCTTCAGCACCGCCAACACAGTCCCGTCGGACACGAGCGGCGGCTCGATCCGTTCGTGGAGCTGCCGGCCCCCGGCGGCCATCCGGCCCTCGAGGAACGGATACTCGTCGGGATTGAAGAGCGCGCCGTGGCGGGGCGGGAGGCGCATCCGGCCCGAGCGGGCGCCGTCGTGGACCATGCGGAAGAGCGCGAGGAGCTGCGCGTAGGCACCGTACCGCTGGTCCATCGTGTCCGGGTGGAACGCCTCGTCGGCGCGCAGCCGCTCGAAGAGCGCCATCAGCGAGTAGTGGCGGGCGAAGGTCTCGTCGTCGTCGGGCAGCAGGCCCCGTTGTTCGGCGTAGAGCAGGAAGACCAGCCGGAGAATGACAGCGAGCAGGGCGCGATAGACCTCGTCTGGAGCCTCCCGGAGCGGGTCGCGCAGCAGCGCCCCGCCGCGCCCCGCGTCCGCCGCCTGGATGCCGCGCAGCAGGTCGTAGAGGCCGTGGAGCACCTGGTCCGCGAGGCGTTCGCTGACCTCGTTCTGGTACTTGCGGCTGTCGCTGAGCAGCGCCGGCAGCCGCTCGTTCGTCGGGAGCGACAACAGGCGGTCCTGGTGCAACAGGAGCCGGAGCGCGGCGAGCAGCGGCCGTCCGGCGGTCTCCGCCATGTTGTCGAGGACGAAGTCCAGGTAGCCCGAACTCTCCCCGCGCGGCGCGGAGACAAGCCGGATCCTCCGGCCGCCCCACACGAGGCCGGTTGGGATGCCGGCTGCCCGCAGCAGCCGCTCCATCCGGCCGTTCGGGCTCTCGTTCAGCCGGCTCCCGCTGACGAAGGGCTTGTCGAGATCCTGGTTCGGGCCGTACAGGGCGACGACGAGTTGCCACCGTGACATGCCGTTCGACGCGTCCTTCGCCGTGGCCGCCGGAGGTGCCGGGCGGGCGTCCGGCTCCCGGACGGCGAAGTCCGCGAAGAGGGTCTCGTCGTAGTCGGGAAGGTGGACCGCTGGCAAGTCAGGGGGGAGTTCGTTCCGGACGGCGTACCACTCCGGCGAGAAATCCCACCCCAGCACCGACTCGGCGAATGTGCGAAAGGCGACCGGGGGGTCCGATCCAACCCCGCCCTCGGTCTTGGAATTCTCCAGCCATTCCAGCATCCGGCGCTGCCCCTCGGCGTCGCGTCTCGGGAGGATCGCCCCCGCCCGCACGAGCGCGGGCGCGGCCACCACCAGACCCGTGGGCCGAATCAGCGCGAGCCAGTCCCGATGGTCCTTCTGCTCGGGCGGGATGCGGGGCACGGCTCAGTTCGTGTCGGGCCAGAGGTAGGCGAGGCCGACCGACTCGAAGCGGGTCGCCTTCACTTTGTAGAAGTCGCGGATGCGCTGCGGTTCGGCGCTCAACTCGTCGTCGAACTGGGTGATCCGCCGACGCCACGCCGCCATGTTGGCCTGCAGCTCCCGCTTTTCCTGCTCCGTGTCGAAGAGCCGCAGTTGGCGGACAGCCTCGCCCTCTTCGTGGCGGCGGAGTTCCTCCGTGACGCGGCCCCGTTGCCGGGTGAGCGCCGCGCCGAGGTCGCGGGCTTCCTTTTCGCCGCGCGCCCGGAGGGCTTCTTCCGCGCGCCTTTCGCGATCCGAGGCATCTCGTTCGAGATGCGGCAGCAGTTGGGCGATGTCTTGCGTAGCGCCTTCGCGGAGGCGGCTCGCGATCTCGGGGCGCGGCTCGCCGCCCGGGTGCGCGAGCGATCGTTTCAGGAGATCCAGCGTGAACGCCTGGCGTTCGCGGCCGTACGGGGCGAGCGGGCCGGTGCGGCGGGAGAGCGGCGTCCAGCGGGCAGTCACGAACGCGAGTTCCTCGTGGAGCCGCTCGGCGCGGCTGCCGAAGAGACACAGCCGGCCGAGGAGGACGACGCGGGGGATGGAGTCCGCCGTCTGGACGAGACAAGCGCGGGACAGGTCGTGGTGGATGAACCCCTGGGCGTGGAACCGGGAGAGGAGGCGGCGGGCGACCCGCTGCTCCAGGTGCAGGTGGACGCGGTCACCCGTCAGCCGTCCCGCGTCCCGAAAAGCCACCGGGCGCACCGGGGCTTTCTCCCGCCAGTCGGTCAGCTTCTGCTCGGGCTTCCGGGGCGCGCGGAGCGCGTCGAGCGTCGCTTCCCAACCGCTCCGGTGGGCAAGTGAGGGAAATTCCCAGAGTCCTGCCCCGTCCTCGTCCGCGCGGCGCGTCAGCGGATCGGCTCCCAAGATCTCGAGTGAGCAGGAGAGCGCGTCGCGGAACGCTTCTTCCTCGAACCCGACCCACTGCCGAGACCGGGCGAGCAGGTCGCGGCACTCGTCGTTCGCCGCTTCGAGCGCGTCCTGGCGGAGGCGGGTGGCGTCGAGTTCCGCTTCGCTGATCCGGCGGCGGGCAGCGTCGAGGTCCGCTTTTTCAATCCAGAGGGCGAGCTGCCCGGCTTCGCGGTGGCGGATGCCCCGCCGGAGCCGTCGCTCGATGTCGTCCTCGATCACCCTGGAGAGGCTGCCGAGCTCGCGCTGGATCGTCTCGGTCTTCCGCACCAGGACGTCGAGCACCCGATCCTCCTGGCGCTGGGGCAGCTTGAAGTAGCGGCAGCGCACTTCCGGCGCGGGCTGGAGCTTGCGGTCAATGCGCCCGTTTCGCTGCTCGATGCGCCCAGGATTCCACGGCAGGTCGAAGTGGAAAAGGTCCGTACAGTGCGCCTGGAAGTTCAATCCCTCGCGCGCGGCGTCGGTAGCGAGCAGGATGCGGAGCGGGTCCTCGGCGGGCGGCAGGTTGAACCGGCGCTGGATTTCGCGCCGGCGGGCGCCTGCCACGAGGCCGTCTATCGTCGCGATCCGCTCGTCGGCGCGCTCGGTGCCGGCGATGGCGGCCTCCAGCATCTTCCGCAGGTAGCGCTTGGTGCCTTCGCGGTTCTCGGTGAAGATCAGAACGCGGCGGTCGTTCCAGCGGGCGGGCGCGCCGGGGACGGCGCCTCGGTTGGGCGGCAGGGCGGGGCAGAGGTTCTTCCGGATCCAGTCGAGCAGTCTCCGGGTCTTCGCGTCGGGGCGGCCGCGCGCCGCGTTCGCGATCTGCGCCATCCGGGCGAGAAGCTGCTGTTCCTCGTCCCAAAGCGCCCGGGCCGCGGCGTCCCGGGGCCTCTCCGCTTCGGCGGCACGGTCCAGGGCCTCGATCTCCGCCCGTTCCTCGGCGTCGGCTGCTTCTTCGGCCCGCGCCGGCACGTCCTCGTCCTCGATGTCGCCAGCGAAATCGTCCACGTCGTCGTCCGCCCCGGGGATGCGGACGAACCCTTCACCCACGCGTGGATTTGAGGATGCGCCGGACTGCTTCCCGGAAGATCGCTCCCACTGCCGGCGGACGGTCTCGCGGTGGACCGCGAGCGAGCGCGCGAAAGCCTCGACGGAGGAAAGGAGTCGCTGCTGGAGCCCCACCGTCATCAGGGCGGCGAGGGACTGCTGGCTTCTGGTCGCGACCCGGAACCGGCGCTCGCGGAGGCCGCGATACTCGTCAAGCAGGTTGGAGAGCATGAGTTCCGGGGCGTCCTCGGGAAGGCCGTCCACCACGACCGGTTCGACGATCCGCTTCGGGAAGCCTCCCTGCGTTTCCCGAATGTCCTCCTTGAGCCGGCGGACCATCACCGCCCGGAGCGCCGCCTGCTCCTGCTGTCCCGTCACCTTCACGCCGCGGGTAAAGCGGTAGGGATCGAGCAACTCCATCAAGGTGGAGAAGCTGTTCGAGTGGCCGTTGTGTGGTGTCGCGGAGAGGAAGAGCCGGTGCTCGAAGGCGTCCGCGATCTCGCGTACGGCCCGCGTGAGCTTCGATTCGATGCCGTAGCGTCCGCCGCTCGACGGCGCAGCGTGATGCGCCTCGTCGAGGATCAGCAGGCTGCCGGGGAGGCGGTCGCCGAGCCACTCCCGCATCGGCTGGGCGTAGGTGTCGCTCACGAGCAGGTTGTGGGAGACGAGAAAGCGGCTGTGCGTTCGCCAGGGGTTCACGCCGTAGCCCCGGTCGTGGCGCATCCGGGCGAAGTAGCGGCGGTCGAGGATCTCGAACCGGAGGCCGAAGCGCTCCTCCATCTCCGCCCGCCACTGCTCGAGGACCGAGGCAGGCGCGGCGACGACGATGGTCCGCACCTTCTTCCGCAGCAGGAGTTCGCGGGCGATCAGGCCCGCCTCGATGGTCTTCCCCAGCCCGGTGTCGTCGGCGATGAAGAGCCGCACGCGCGGCATCGCCATCGCCATGCGGAGCGGCTCCATCTGGTAGGCGTCCAGCTTGATCCCGGCCCGGAAGGGGGATTGCAGGATCCGCGGATCGGTCGCCGTTACCGAGTTCCAGCGCAGGGTGTTGACGTAGGCCGCGAACCGGCGCGGGGTGTCGAAGCCGCGTCCGCCGAGGGACGACCACGCCTCGGCTTCAAGGATGCGGCGGTCGGGCTCGCAGTCCCAGAAGACCTCGAGTTCCTCGCCCTGGGCGTCATCGTCGGCGCAGGCGAGCGCGACGCGCGCGGAATGGTCGGGTTCCGGGGGTGCTGTGACCTTTTCGACGAGCCAGGTCCGCTGCCTCACCTGGACGAGTTCGCCGACCTCCGGCGGAGTCAGCGGCAGGGGGTCGGGATCGGGTCCGGGCACGGGTACGGCGTGCGCATCGTATCCGCGCTGGCGGCCGGGAGGCGATACTGCGGCGTAGTGGATTGCAACTGGTAGCGATACCGGGTTCTGCCAGCCGTCCCGGTCCCGATAGCGCTCTGGGCGGGACCGCTGCCAGTAGCGATTGTCAAGAGACACGAGCTCGTGCGCACTTGGGAGACACGAACTTTTGCGCACTGGCGGTTCTCGATGAGAGGGCGGCTTCGGGGTTTTGCGGGCGGGACTCCACGGCCGTCTCCTACAGGGGGAGCTCCGGTCGATAACGTGGATCTGCCGGGGGAGCTCCGGTCGATAACGTGGATCTGCCGGGGGAGCTCCGGTCGATAACGTGGATCTGCCGGGGGAGCTCCGGTCGATAACGTGGATCTGCCGGGGGAGCTCCGGTCGATAACGTGGATCTGCCGGGGGAGCTCCGGTCGATAACGTGGATCTGCCGGGGGAGCTCCGGTCGATAACGTGGATCTGCCGGGGGAGCTCCGGTCGATAACGTGGATCTGCCGGGGGAGCTCCGGTCGATAACGTGGATCTGCCGGGGGAGCTCCGGTCGATAACGTGGGTCTGCCGGGGGAGCTCCGGTCGATAACGTGGGTCTGCCGGGGGAGCTCCGGTCGATAACGTGGGTCTGCCGGGGGAGCTCCGGTCGATAACGTGGGTCTGCCGGGGGAGCTCCGGTCGATAACGTGGATCTGCCGGGGGAGCTCCGGTCGATAACGTGGGTCTGCCGAGGGAGCTCCGGTCGATAACGTGGGTCTGCCGGGGGAGGTCCGGTCGATAACGTGGATCTGCCGGCGGAGGTACCGCGATGCGGCCAGCCCCGTGGTACCCTCCGCGCCCTGATGCAACTCGACGAATCCGCCCAACCTCCGGAACCCAGCCGGAGAACCGTCCCCGTCGAGGTGCGCCCTTCCGGTACTCGCCATGGTTCTCACCAAGACCCCGCTACTCGCGGAGACGGTGCGCAAACTGGTGTCCCGGGGGGCCTTCGCTAACGCACACCGCATCCTCGAAAAGCTGCATCCGACGGATGTGGCCCAGGTGCTGGCCGATCTGCCGGACGCGTACCGGCTGAAGACGTTCCGGGTCGTCTTCCAGCGGGATCTCAAACTCGCCGCCACCGCGCTCGGAGAACTTGGAGTCGAGCGGGCCGCGCACCTCGTGCCCCGGCTCGAACCCGCCGAGATCTCCCAACTCCTCCAGGAACTCGACCCCGACGACGCGGCGGAGTTCCTGAGCGAACTCCCGGAGGAACTCCGCGAGCAGGTGCTCCGCGGGATGCGGACCCGCGAGGCCTCCGATGTCGAGGACCTGCTCCAGTATCCGGAGGAGACCGCCGGGCGGATCATGAGCCCGAAGGTCTTCTCGGTCCCCGAGGACGCCACCATCGGCGAGACGATCGCGCGCCTCCAGGAATCTCCCGACGTGGAGATGGTCTTCTACATCTACGTGGTGGATGGCCACGGCACCCTGCTGGGGGTCCTCTCGCTGCGCCAGCTCCTCCAGCGGCGCCCCGAGGCGCCGCTCTCGGAGGTCATGGTGACCGACGTGCTCCGCGTGCGCACCGAGATGGATCAGGAAGAGGTCGCCCAACTGGTCGCGAGCTACAACATCCTCGCGGTCCCGGTGGTGAACCAGCAGGGGAAGCTGGTCGGCGTCATCACCGTGGACGACGTGATCGACGTCATCAAGGAAGAGGCCACCGAGGACATGTACCGGATGGCCGGGCTGGGCGTCTCGGAGAGCGTCTTCACCAAAGCCCCGCGTTCCATCCGGATGCGGATCCCCTGGCTCGCGGTGAACCTCGCCACCGCCTTCGTCGCAGCCTGGGTGGTCAGCCTGTTCGAGGAGGACATCGCGCGCTTCGCGATCCTCGCGGTGTTCATGCCCATGGTGCCGCTGCTCGGCGGGAACGCCGGGAACCAGACGCTGACCGTGATGGTCCGCGGGATTGCGCTGGGAGAACTGAGCTGGAAGAACAGCCGCGAGGCGCTCCTCAAGGAACTCGCCGTGGGTTCGGCCAACGGGCTCATGATCGGTCTGCTCATTGCCGGCTTCGCGTGGATCTGGAAGGGCGATCCGCGGATCGGCCTCGCTCTCGCAGTGGCGATGGTCGGCACGATGGTGGTGGCCGCCGTCGTGGGTACGCTGATGCCGCTCACCCTGCGCTGGCTCAAGGTGGACCCGGCGCTCGCGTCTTCGGTGTTCGTCACCACCGCCACTGACGTTTCGGGTTTTCTGCTGTTCCTCAGCATCGGGGTGACGGCGCTCACGCACCTCTGACGGCGCGGCGGCCGGGAACCGCCGATAGTTGGGATGGCGCGCTGGCCCGGAAACGCCGGCCAGTTCTCCCGGTGGGGGCGTTCACACCGGCACCGCCCGCCGGAGGCGGGCGAACCGTCGTACCGCTGGGTTGCGTGAAGCGCGGCCAGATCGGACCGCCTGCCCGCCGTACTCCGGGCGATGACCGGGGTCGGCTCGGGCCATCTTCACGCCGTGTTTTCCCCATCACCCCCGAAGGTGACAGAGAACGGGCCGGAATTTCGTCTATGGGAGTAGCGGAGGACGCTGTGTCTTCCGGCGCATCCCCCGCAGGAGTCCCCGATGCCCACAGAGCCCGCCCCACAGCCGCCCGTCCCTCAATCGCCCCGGAAGCCCCTTGAACCACCGGCGGACGCCCCGACACCCGAGCCGGATACCGCCACCCCGAAGCCGGCCGATGAAGGCGCCATCTCCCGCGCCCTCCTGGACGCCGGGGCTGACGCCATGGTCGCCTATACTGCTGATAAGCGGATGCACACCATGGTTTCGCAAGCCGTCGCCCAGCAGCTTCAGCCGGTTTTGATGGAGATTCGCCAGGTGCGCGCTGCCCAAGACAGGCGGTTCGATGAACTGGACCGCCGGTTGAACGAACACGACCGCAAGCTGGACGTGCTCGCCGCCCAAATGCGGCTTGTGCTCGGCGGCCTGGGCCTGCTGGTGACCGTCCTGGTCGCAGTCTTCGGGTTCCTGTTTACCGCCTGAGCCGGCGCGGAGCCGGACCGCCGCCACCGGGCAGCCCGGTAGCGCGCAGGCTCGGGGCCCCAACCGGGAGAACAGGGCGCCGACCTGGGCCGCACCGGATCACCGGACGCAGACCCGGGAACACCGACCTTCAGGTTGGCCCAGTGCGGCGGGGGCCGCCGGGGAGCGCGAAACCGGTGCCAATGACGCCGCGCGCTTCCAGTGTGAGTGCCGCACGCTCCGGTGCCCGGATCGCGCACTGGCCCGGAACCGTCAAGCTCCTGTCGATGACCACGGTCGGTTACCCGAACGCCGGTCGGTGACGACGCTCCGCGACCTGAGGTCCGGTCGATAACGTTGTCACGAGCGTGGAAAACACGGGTAGCCTCAGACCGGCCTTTCCTCATGCCGCTCAAGCAGTCCCGCGCTTTCGTGCTCCGCACCTACGCGGTTGCCGAGGCGGACAAGGTCTGCGTGCTCTTCAGCGCCGACGAGGGGAAGGTCCGCGCCTGGGCTCGCGGCGCCCGGCGGCCCAAGTCGCGGTATGGGGGCGCACTCGACATCGGGAACGAGGTGGACGCGGGCTGGTACGAGCGGGAGGGCAGGGAACTCGTCAATCTCGACCGCTGCGAACTCGTCGCTTCCGCGCTGCCGCTGGTCCGCGATCCGGTCCGGGCTGCCGCACTGGGCTACCTTTCCCGGCTCGTGGACACTTTTGCCCCCGACCGGGAAGCCGATCCGAAGCTCTACCGGCTGATCTCTGCCTGCCGGGACGCGCTGCTCGACGAACGCCCGGCTGAACTCGTTGTCGCCTATTTCGAGGCATGGCTGCTGCGGCTGTCGGGTCTCTACCCGCGGCCGGGGCTTTGCGCCTGCGGATCGGGATTCGAAGCGGGAGGGGCGGTGTTCTTCGCCGCGGGCCCGGTGTACGCGTGCACCAACTGCGCCCCGGAGCACGGAGAACCGACCGACCGGCTGTCCTCGGGGGCGCTCCGGCTGCTTGAGGCCTTTTGGACAGAACCGCCTTCCGCTTCGCTTCCCGATCTGTCCGCCACCGGTGAGCTGTTCCGTTTCCATGGGCGCCTCACCGCGGCCTTCGCCGAGCGCGCCCTGCCGGCGCGCCAGGGGCTGGAGGGGCTGCTCCAATCCGGATCCCCCCACGCCGGAGCGGCTGCCCAATGACTTTCCAGGACCTGATCCTGAAGCTGACCGGCTTCTGGGCGGAGCAGGGCGCCGTCGTCGTCCAGCCTTACGACATGGAGATAGGTGCAGGAACCATGCATCCCGAGACGTTCTTCCGGGTCCTCGGCCCCACGCCCTGGAAGGTCGTCTATGTGCAGCCCTCCCGCCGGCCCGCCGACGGTCGCTACGGCGAGAATCCGAACCGCCTCTACAAGCACCACCAGCTCCAGCTCATCCTGAAGCCGGCGCCGCAGAACATTCAGGATCTCTATCTGGAGAGCCTCGCCGCCTGTGGCGTGGATGCCGCCCGACACGATCTCCGTTTCGAGGAGGACAACTGGGCGGCGCCCACCCTGGGGGCCTGGGGAGTCGGCTGGCAGGTCGTGCTCGACGGGCTCGAGATCAGCCAGTTCACCTATTTCCAGCAGGCGGGGGGCATCGAGCTCGCGCCGATCTCGGTGGAGATCACCTACGGACTGGAGCGCCTCGCGATGTACCTGCAGGACGTGGACGACGTCTATGACCTCGAATGGACTGCCGGGGTGGACTACCGCACGGTGCGGCTCGCGGACGAACAGCAATCGTCGCGCTACGCGTTCGAAGAGGCCGACACGACGGCCCTCAGCCGGGGCTTCGACGAAGCGATTGCCGAAGGCGTCCGCCTGATCGAGGCCGGCCTGGTCCTCCCCGGGTACGAGCATTGCCTCCGGGCCTCCCATCTCTTCAACCTGCTCGATTCCCGCGGCGCCGTCTCCGTCAGCGACCGTCCGAGCCGCATTCTGGCCGTCCGCCGCCTCGCCACCGCCGCCGCGCATCGCACTCTGGACAACTCATGAGCGGGAAGGAACTCCTCATCGAGATCGGTTGCGAGGAGATCCCCGCGGACTGGGTGGACGGTCTCGCCGCGGAGTTCGCGACGGCTGTTGCCGGCGGTCTCGAGATGGAGCGGCTTGGCGCTGCCGAGATCGGTCCCCGCCACACCCTCCGCCGGCTGGTGGTGCACGGAACCGGAGTGCCGGACTCCCAGGAGGACGAGGTCCGCGACGTGCTGGGCCCTCCGTGGCGGCTGGCGAAGGATCCCGAGGGCGGCTGGAGCCGCGCGGCTGCGGGGTTCGCCCGCCGGCAGGGGATCGGAGAGGCGGATTTCGACGCGGCGCTCCGTGCGGTGGATACCCCGCGCGGTCAGTACCTGGGGGTTCGCCAGGTCGTTCCGGGACGCCCGGCGCTCGAAATCCTGCCGGAAATTCTGGAGCGGGCGCTCCGCTCGCTGGCGCCGAAGGCGATGAACTGGGACGCGTCCATCGGGGGCAGACCGTTTCCGTTCGCGCGGCCCATCCGCTGGATCGTCGGGCTCTTGGGGGACGACGTAGTCCCCTTCCGTATCGAGGTGGCGGGAGGGAAACCGGTCGTGGCCGGAGCCCGGAGTTACGGACACCGGTCCCGGACCACAGTGAGTGAGACGCCTGGGGCGTCGTTCCCGGTGCGTTCGTTCGCTGGGCTGCGGGACGATCTTCGGGATCGCTCGGTCGTGCTCGACGACGACGAGCGGAAGAACCAATTGCTTGAAGCGCTGGGGCGTTGCCAGAGCGAAGCGGGGGAACCGGCCGAACTCGACGCCGTCGACGTTCACGCCAACCTCGTGGAGTACCCGGGATCGGTGCTGGGCCGTTTCCCCGAGGAGTTCCTCTCGCTGCCGAAAGAGATCCGGGACACCGTCCTCATTCATCATCAGAAGTACTTCCCGTTCCCGACGAAACCACTCTTCATCGCGGTCACCAACCTGCCGGACGACCCGGACGGGCAGGTCCGGCGGGGCGCCGAACGGGTCGTGGTGGCCCGGTTCCGGGACGCTCGGTTCTTCTGGGACGAGGACCGGAAGCTTCCGCTCGTCGAGAGCCGGTCCCGGCTCTCCGGCGTCGTCTTCCATCACCGGCTCGGGAGCTTCCACGAGAAGGCCGACCGGCTGGAATGGCTCGCGGGCTGGATCGCCGGTTCGGTCGGCGCGGATGCGGGCGCCGCCTCGGAAGCCGCCGGGCTTGCGAAGTGCGACCTCACGGGCAACCTGGTGGGCGAGTTCGCCTCGCTGCAAGGCGTGGCCGGCGGGCTGCTGCTCCGTGAAGAAGGCGCGCCGGAAGCCGTCTGGCAGGCGGTCTACGACCACTACCGGCCTGCGGGACTGGAGGGAGAACTCCCTCGAAGTCCCGAAGGGGCCGCCGTTTCGCTCGCCGACCGGGCGGACACGCTGGCGGGCCTCTTTCTGGCGGGGGAGCAGCCCTCGGGTTCCGGCGATCCGTTCTCCCTGCGCCGGGCAGCGCTCTCGATGATCCGGGTGCTGCGGGATGCTCCCGCGACATTCCCGGGACACGGCAACGGATGGCCCTCGCCGGTGGAACTGCTGGACCGGGCGCTCGCCGGGTATGGGCCGGACGATGAAACGCGCGTCGGCACCGCCGGGAAGCTGGCCGCCTTCGTGAACGACCGGCTCCCGCACGCGTTGGTGGGCACCGGGACGACGCGCGGGGTGGTGAATGCCGTCCTTGGGATTCGCAGCGCCGCCCACCCGGTTGCGGACACCTGGCAGCGGGTAACGGATCTCTCCGCGGCGGTAGAGAGCGGGGACTATGCCACCCTCGCCGCGGCCTCGCGGCGGGTCCGGCGCATCCTTACTCCCGAGATCCGAAACGGAAAGGGAGTCGGTCTGGCTGTGGGTCTTCTTCGCGAGCCGGCGGAGCGGCAGCTCTACGGCATGCTCGCGGAGGTGGAGGCCGAGGTTCGTCTGCGCTTCGCCGAGACCCGGTATTTCCCGGCATTCCAGGCGCTCGCCACCCTCTCGCCAGCCATCGCCACCTTCTTCGACGATGTGCTGGTCATGGCCGAGGATCCGGAGGTGCGGGCGAACCGGCTGGCGCTGCTCGCACGGTTGGACGCATTGTTCAGCGAGGTCGGGGACCTGAGCCAGATTGAGTCGGCGGCGCCATGAGCGAGAGGGGCGGAGTGCGTTTCGCTGGCCTCCGGCCAGCGGTGCCGACCAGAGGTCGGCGTTCCAAGCCGTCCCCGCGCTCCTTCCCGGTCGGTAGTACGCGGTCTCATGGCTTGCGGCCGCGATGCCGGTCGGAGGCCCCCACCGGGAGAACTGGCGGCGTTCCCTTGTCTGCCCGGCATTGCGTTGGTCTTGGCGTGAGCTGACAGGCTGTGGCAGAGGTCTGGCGGTATTCGTCCGCGGCGCGGAGCGCCGCCGGGGAGGGGTGTGGGGAGGGGAAACCCCTCCCCACGAAAGACGATGGCGCGGGTCGCGAAGCGATGCGCGCCATCATCCCGTGGGGGATGGGCCCCGCACTCGCAGACACCACCAGACTTAGTGCGCGTGCCGTCCCGGGAACAGTGCGGGGCGCTTCCCCCACGGGCTACTGATGGGGCGGATTCATCGGCTGCCGGTGGCGGTGGCCAACCAGATTGCTGCCGGGGAGGTGGTCGAGCGGCCGGCGGCGGTGGTCCGCGAGCTGGTCGAGAACTCGATCGATGCGGGGGCCTCCAACGTTGCCGTACGCGTCAAGGGCGCGGGGAAGGCCGAGATCCGGGTGAGCGACGACGGCGTCGGGATGAGCCCCGAGGACGCGCGGCTCGCCCTCGAACGTCACGCCACCAGCAAGATCGAATCGGTGGATGACCTGACCGCCATCGGCTCGCTCGGGTTCCGGGGCGAAGCGTTGCCCTCGATCGCCTCGGTATCCCGGTTCCGGCTGCGCACCCGGGAAAAGGAGGCCGACTCCGGGTGGGAAATCGAGGTCGAGGGTGGAACCGTGGTGTCCGAGCGGCCGGCCGGGATGCCGGCCGGGACGGTGGTGGAAGTGCGGAACCTCTTCTTCAACACCCCCGCGCGACGAAAATTCCTGCGCGGGCAAAAGACCGAAACCTCGCGTTTGGTCCAAGCGGTCCAGAATCTCGCCCTCGCGTGGCCGCAGGTGCGTTTCGACATGGAGAGCGGCGACCGGCAGGTGCTCGCGCTCGAACCGAGCGAAGACACCGCCGGGCGCCTCGGGCAACTCGAACCCCGCTGGGCCCGGGACGCCATTCCGATCGAGGCGGGCGCCGGGGAGCTCTCGGTCCGTGCCTTCCTTTCGCCGCCCATGGCGGCGCGCGGCGCTGCCTCGCGCCTCCTGCTCTTCGTGAACGGGCGGCCCGTCAGGGATCGGAGGCTCTTCCACGCGGTCACCGAGGCCTACCGGCGGCTCTCGAGTCTCAGCGGCACGCCGAAGGCGTACGTGTTCCTGGAAGCGCCCCCGGAACTCGTGGACGTGAACGTGCATCCGGCGAAGGCGGAGGTGCGATTCGCGGATCCGGACGAGGCGTGGCGCGCGGTGTTCCGGAGCGTGCGAACCGCGCTCGAGGGTTCGCCGAAGCGGGTGGACATCGGGCCGGCGGTCGCGGGACGCACCGGCTCGCGCCCTCGCGAAACCACCCGCGAGGGTCTCGGCGACGCCCCGAGCGGGAGCCCGACCCGCGAAGCCGGCGGGACCTTCGAGCGGCGGCCCGGCTGGGACGGGAAAGCCGCCTCCGACCTGCTCTACGCGGCGGACCGGGTGGAGGATTCCGGCCGCGGGGGATACCTGGACTTCGGGGCCGTTCCGCCCGCGGTCCGTGGGCAGTTCCACAAGACCTACATCCTCGCCGAGGAGCAAAACGATCTGGTGCTGGTGGACCAGCACGCGGCGGAGGAGCGGGTGATCTTCAACCGGCTGATGGAAGCGTCCGAAAACCCCCGGACGCTTTCCCTGCTGCAGCCGGTTCCGCTCGACCTGTCCCCCGTCGAGCGGACGGTGCTCGCCGACGAGCAGGAGCGGTTGGCTGCCGCCGGTTTCGACATCGAGCCGTTCGGCGGCGATTCCTGGATCCTTCGCGGGGTGCCGGAGGTGCTGGGGGTAGGCCGCGGGCTCGATGTCCTCATGCGCTCGCTGGCTTCCGAAGAGCGCGAATGCGCGGCGAGCGCCGCCCACGACGCCCGCGCCCGGATCATGGCGCGGGTGGCGTGTCATGCCGCGGTGACCGCCGGGATCACGCTCACGACCGAGAGGATGACCGAGGTGCTGCGTTCCCTCTGGGAGACCGCCAATCCTTCTACCTGTCCGCACGGACGTCCGACGGTGCTGCGGCTGGACCTGCCTTTTATCGAGCGGCGCTTCGGCCGGAGCTGAGAGCGATGGCAAGGAACCGGAAGTCCCCAAAGGCCCCGCTGCCGACCGCGGTGACGCTGGCGTGGGTGCGCTACTTCACCGGGCGCACTTTGCAGATGGTGGGAATGCTCGTGGTGACCGCGGCGGCCGCGCTCTTTTTTGGCGCTGACGCCGAGCGGCGCATGCTCGTGTTCACCGGGACGGGGGCCCTGCTCTTCGTCGTCGGGTGGCTGCTTGCGAAGAAGCGCCCACCCGAGATGGACTGATCCGGACGGGCCGTCTTCGCAACGCGCCAATTACGGTTCAGAATCGGTCATGCAGGGCAGGGCGACGAGAGTTTCGCCCGCCTGCGGCGGACGATGCCGGTCCGAAGACCGGCGTTCCCTCCCTGCGGCGGACGATGCCGGTCTGAAGGCCCCCACCGGGAGGACTGGCCGGCGCTCCCCTAGCCGCCGATCCCGTCAGCGGTGAAGAAGCTCACCACCGATTCGAGTGCTTCCTTCTCTTCGTCCAGCTTGTGCTTCAGGACGCGGCGTACGGTCGCTACGCCGACCACCTCGTCGCCGTCCATGATCGGGAGGTGCCGGAAGTGATTCGTCACCATGATCTCGAGCGCCTGCTCGAGCGACGTGTCCGGGGTGATGGTGACCGGCTCGGTGGTCATCGCGTCTCCCACAACGGTGGTTTCGGGATCACGGTGCTGTGCGACCACCCGCGTCATGAGATCGCGCTCGGTGAAGATGCCTGCGAGGGTTCCATCGGGGTTCATGACCGCCGCGGCGCCCGTTCGGTCCCGGACCATCGCCTTCACGGCCCCACAGATCGTCTCTTCGGGGGCGACGCAGGTAGCGGGCTGGTGACTGATCTTCAGCAGCGGATCCATGACTTCATCCTTCGGTAATCGCGGTTACGGACTCGGAAGTTTCGCAAAAGGCGGCCGCGATGGCAATTTTCGATTCCCGTGATCGAAGAAGGGAACACAATTCGCTTCTCCAGCGTCGAACCGCCCACCGGATCATGAGGCTCGCCATCGTCTGCTACCCCACCCATGGCGGGAGCGGTGCGGTCGCCTCCGACCTGGCGATCGGGATGGCGGACGCCGGGCACGACGTCCACGTGGTGAGTTACGCGGTGCCCTTCCGGCTGCGCCGATTCCACCCGGGAGTGCGGCTCCACGAGGTGGAGATCGCTTCCTATCCGCTCTTCCGCTATCCGCCGTACACCCTCGGGTTGGCGACCAAGCTGGCCGAGGTGGCGAATGAGGAGGGCGGTCTCGACGTCATCCACGCGCACTACGCGGTTCCCAATGCGGTCAGCGCCTTCCTGGCCCGCGAGATCATCGGGGACGGTCGGACGCGGGTCGTCACCACCCTCCACGGCACCGATATCACCCTCGTCGGCGCGGACAAGTCGTTCGACCGCGTCATCCGCTTCGCGCTGGAACGGTCGGACGCGGTGACCGCGGTTTCGAGTTACCTCGCCGACCGTACTCAGCGCGATTTCGCGCCGCACCTTCCCGTCGAGGTGATCCCGAACTTCGTGGACACCGCGCTGCCGGCGCCTGGCCCCGAGCGCTCCGCCCGGGAGGTCTGGGCCCCGAATGGGGAACGGATCCTCATGCACATTTCGAATTTCCGTCCGGTGAAGCGGATCAGTGACGTGGTGCGCGTTTTCGCCGAGGTACGGGGTCAGCTTCCGGCGAAGCTGGTGCTGATCGGGGAGGGCCCGGAGCGGCTCTTCGCCCAACAACTCGTCCGCGAACTCGAACTCACCGCGGACGTGATCTTTCTGGGCCAGCAGGACGACATCCGGGGACCGCTGGCTTGTGCGGATCTGTTGCTCCTGCCGAGCGAGCAGGAGAGTTTCGGACTGACGGCGCTGGAGGCGATGGTGAGCCGGGTGCCGGTGATCGCCACCACGATCGGCGGCCTGCCGGAGGTGGTCGTGGACGGCGAAAGCGGGCGGTTGTTTCCGGTTGGCGAGGTGCGGGGGATGGCGGCGGAAGCGGTCCGGCTGCTGAGCGACGAACCGGCGCGGCAGGCGATGGGAGAGGCGGGCCGGAACCGGGCGATCACTCAGTTTGCGCGGGAGATCGTCATGCCCCGCTATGAGGATCTCTACCGGCGGGTGCTGACCGAGCCCCCGGTGGCGGTCGGTTGATCGGTCTCGCGACCCGAGCGGCGTTCCTGTGCCTGGCCGCGCCGTCTCATCCGTTGGGGGGTACGTGCCGAGACGGGAGCCATCCCGACGATTGGGGTCTTCGCCGCCGCGGCCCTGCGGGCCGCTGTGCCGACCGGAGGTCGGCGTTCCAAGCCTATGCGCCACGGTGCCGACCGGAGGTCGGCGTTCCCCGGCTGACGGTGCCGTCTGGATGGTTGGCGTACCTAGTCGGTATAGATCGCTTCCCGGTAGCGAAGAGCTGTCGGAAAGTCGGCCAGGTAGGCCTGACCAGCGAGGCTGCCCACCCCGAGCCGCGTTGCCCAGCGGGCGAGAGACCGTACAGGGACGGCCAACGGGACATCCAGGGCGAGGAACGCGCCGATCTCGTCAGTGAGCCGGGCGCGATCGGCAGGATCGAGCCGCTTCTTGAGGTGGCCTGCCAGGTGCAGCAGGACGTTGTGATGGGTTCCCACGGACGCCGGTTCCGCGAGCCCCGCGAGGAACCCGCCGCGGTAGGCCGCAAGAGCCGCCGCTGGATCCCGGAGGCGGGCGAGCATCCGGCCCAGCCGGCGGGCTGTCGGCTCCGAATGCGCCATCAGGACCATCTTCCAGCGGGTGTGGAAGTCGTAGACCCGGGACGCCGGCAGCTCGCCGGAAGCGAGAGTCCGCAGTTCCGCGAACGCGAAAACGCGGGTCAGCCAGTGGTCGCGGCGCGCGGGCCGCTCGAGGTCCACTTCCGAGATCCGGGGAGCGTCGGGAAGCGCCGCCGCGAGGCCGCTCGCGAAGATGCCGGTGCCGTCCTCGGCGAGGACGATGCCGTTCCCGTGGAGCTTGACGTCCCCCATGCCGCAGCTCGGTGAGCGGGACTTGAGCACGACTCCGGCGACTCCCGCATCGCGAAAGCGCTCCGCCGCCTCCCTGGCGTAGCCGTCCATGAGCGGGGTGAGGTCTTCGTCCCGGGACCCGAGCAGCCTTGCCCCGGCCTCACCCCGTTCCAGTCGGACTTTCGGTCGTGGCACCCCGAGGCCGATGCCTACTTCGGGGCACTCGGAGACCAACTCGAAGACCCGGCCAAGCGCATCGGTGACGTAGTCGCTCTGCCGGTGCCCGCCGTCGTAGCGCACGGCCTCGCCGAGCAGGCACCCCGAAACCGCGATCCGGGTCCGCGGCGGTGTCGGTGAAGCGTTTCCCGCCAGGTTCACTTGCAGCAGAGCCTCCGGGCCGTGGCGAAGATCTCGTGGAACATGGGCCGGGTGAGCCGGCCGGTGAAGGTGTTCTGCTGGCTGGGGTGATAGCTCGCGAGCAGGTGGATCCCGGACGCGATTCGGGTCTGGGCGCCGTGACCGAAGACCGGCGCCGGGGTTGGAACGCCGCGGCCGATCGCTTTCCAGGTGCGGAGGAAGGCGCGGAAAGCGATGGCGCCCAAAGCCACGACTACCCGGAGCCCTGTCGCTCCGCGGAGTTCCTCCTCCAGAAACGGCTGGCAGGAGGCGAGTTCCTCGGCGGTGGGGCGATTTCCCGGAGGGGCGCAGTGGATGGCGGCGGTGATTCTGGTTCCCAGCAACCGAAGTCCGTCTTTCGGATCGGGCGAGTGCGGCGCCGACGAGAACCCGAACCGGTGGAGTGCCTCGAAGAGCCACTCACCCGACCGGTCCCCGGTGAACATCCGTCCCGTGCGGTTCGCGCCGTGGGCGGCGGGCGCGAGGCCCACGATCAGCAGGCGGAAGCCGTCTTCGCCGAACGAGGGAACGGGCCGCGCCCAGTAGTCGAGCCCGCGATAACGGCGCGGGGGCTCAAGAGCTACCGCTTCGCGATGGGCCGTAAGGCGTGGACAGATCCGGCAGGCGGCGACGCGCGCGTGGAAGTCGGCCCGGTTGGACAAGGGTCCCGCGATTGTCGCAGGAGCGGGTCGGCCAGCGATCAGCGATGGTGGGGATCCGGGCGCCATCCGTCAGAATGTGCGGTCGGAACCCCCGAATGAACGCGCCCATTGCCGTCAGCTCCGGTCCGGACCGGTTTCTCGAACCGGACGATCCGGGCCGGGCGCGGCTCGCGCTGAGCTGGAACCCGGGAAGCGGCTCCGAAGCCCCCGTCTGGGTGTTCCTCCATGGCTTGGGCTCCGACCGAAAGGGGGATAAGGCGCGGAGGTTCCGCGACCACCTCGCCGGACGGGGGCCGGGCTTCCTCTCCCTCGATTTCACCGGACACGGCGAGTCGGGGGGCGACTGTCGGGACCTCTCGCTCACCCGCAATCTCGAGGACATCGGCCGGGCGGTTTCCTTCCTGCGGGAGGAGGCGCCCGACGCTCCCCTGATTCTCGTCGGATCCTCGATGGGGGGAATCGCCGCGCTTTGGTACGCCGCGCTGAATCCGGGCGCGGTCCAGCAGGTATTTGCCATCGCTCCCGCCTTCCTGATGGCGGCCCGCTTCGCCGCCAGCCTTTCCGCCGCCGCGCGCCGGGATTGGGCCGCTCGGGGGTTTTTGCCGGTATCCATCGGGGAGAGCGTCCTCGAATTCGGGTGGGGGGCGGTGGCGGACGAGGACCGCTACGACATGGACCGCCTGGCGGTGGACCTGCGAACTCCTTCGCTGCTGATCCACGGAGCGGAGGACGCCGTGGTGCCGCCGGAGCTCTCGCGGGATTTCGCCCGTTCCGGTCCCGTCGCCGAACTGGTTGAGATCGAAGGCGGTGACCACCGGCTGAGCGAACAAAAGGACCTCCTCTTCGAAATCGTGTGGGCCGCCGCGGGCGGGGGCATTTCAGCGACCTGATGTCCTCCCTGTTCCTCGCCCTGAGTCTCTACGCGGCGGTCCTGGTAGCGGCCTTCGGCTTTGGGCTCGTGATCGAGCGGGCCGTGCGCGCCTTCTTCCGCAAGAAAGCCGAGAAGACGCGAACCGACTGGGACGACTGGCTCGCCGCGGAAGGGTTCCACCTGGTGCCCTCGCTGTTGCTGGCGGTAGTCGCCACCCGGGTCCTGATGACGGTCCGGCCGCCGGCCGACACCGTGGAGCCGCTCGTGACCACGGCCCTGCAGGTTGTCCTGGTGCTGGCTGCGATCCGGGTGGGGGTCGATCTGGGCCTCGCGAGCCTCCGCATCCGGCAGCAGCGGCTGGGCCACCAGGGCGTATCCATTCTTCGCAACACCCTGGTGGGCGTGGCGCTGACCGTCGGGGTGCTCGTCGTCCTGGACCAGCTAGGGATCTCGGTCGCGCCCCTGCTGGCGACCCTCGGGGTCGGGGCGCTCGCGCTCGCTCTCGCGCTCCAGCCGACGCTCGGAAACATCTTCGCCGGGATCCAACTGGTAGCCGCCGCGCAGTTCAAGGTCGGCGATTTCCTCCGGGTAAACGACGCCGGGGTCGAGGGGTACGTCACCGACATCGGCTGGCGGACCACCACTCTCCGGACCCTCCTCGACAACTACGTGATCATCCCGAACTCGCAGCTCGCCGAGTCGGTGCTGACGAACCTCTACACCCCGGACCCGCGGGTCCGGCTGAGCATCGGCGTCGGGGTTCACTACGACACGGACCTCGAGGAAGCCGAGCGCATCGCGCGCGAAGTGATCCGGGAGGTGCAGGACGAATTGGAGGCCGGGGTCTCCGGTTTTGAAGGCGACATCCGCTGGACGGCCTTTGGGGACTCGGCGATTACCTACGACGCGATTCTGCAGGCGAGGAAGCCGCTCGACCGCTTCGCTCTGGCTAGCGCCTTCATCAAGACGCTGCACCGCCGCTACGACGAGGCGAACATCGAAATTCCGTACCCCATCCGGAATCTCTATCTCCGGACCGGGCTCGAAGTGACCGGGTCCGCCGGCAAGGCCGGCGCGGACCGGAACTGACGGGAGGTCTTCCCGGGCATCTCCCAGGCATTGGGTCTTCTCTGAAGGAGGTTCTTCGTGACAGACGCAAGTTCCGCCCGTGCGCGAGCCGGGGGCGGCGGCCCGGAATCCTCCGTCCGCTACCAGCCGGACGAAAGGCCCCCGGAGGCGCTCGCCTTCGGGCTCGGCCTCCAGATGGCGATCCTGCAGATCGCGGGCATCGTCCTCACCCCCGCCATCGTGATCCGCGCCGCCGGGCTCGGCGAGCCGTATCTCTCCTGGGCGGTCTTCGCGGCGCTCACCGTGTGCGGCCTTTCCACCATCCTGCAGGCGAACCGCGTCGGCCGGTTCGGCGCCGGGCATGTTCTGCTCATGGGAACTTCCGGCGCCTTCATCGCAATTTCGGTCGCCGCGCTCCGGGAAGGAGGTCCGGCGCTGCTCGCGGTCCTGGTCCTCGTTTCCTCCCTGTTCCAGTTCGGGCTCGCCTTCCGGCTCACCTGGCTACGCCGCGTGATCACTCCGACGGTCGCCGGGATCGTCATCATGCTGATCGCGGCCACGGTGATGCCCATCCTCTTCCCGATGCTGGGTGATGTCCCCGAGGGCGCTCCGCCCCTGACGGCGCTCCTCAGCGCCGGGGCGGCCCTGGCCGTCTTCGCCGGGCTCGCGCTGCGGGGAAGGGGCGCCGTGCGGCTCTGGGCGCCGATCATCGGCGTCGTCGTTGGTTCCACGGTGGGAGCCTTGACCGGGATCTTCGATTTCGAGTCGGTCAGGAACGCCGGCTGGATCGGCATCCCCGCCGGTTGGCCGGGGCTCGACTTCTCGTTCGGTGCTTCCTTCTGGGCGCTCCTGCCGGCCTTCATCTTCGTGACCCTCATCGGCGCGATCGAGACCATCGGGGACTCCATCGCCATCCAGCGGATCTCCTGGAGGAAAGCCCAGGCGCCGGACTACCGCGTCGTGGCGGGTGCGGTCGCTGCGGACGGCGTGGGTAACCTGCTTTCCGGGATCCTGGGGACGGTGCCCAATACGACCTACTCGAACAGCATCTCGATGACCGAGTTGACCGGAGTGGCTTCGCGCCGGGTCGGGACGTGGATCGGCGTCAGCTTTCTCGGTCTCGCCCTCTTCCCCAAGGTCGCTGCTCTGTTCCTGGCGATTCCGCCTCCGGTGGTGGGCGCCTTCGGCATCGCCCTGATCGGGATCCTGTTCGGACTCGGCATGCACATGGTCGTGAAGGACGGAATGAATCTCCAGAAGGCGGTCATCGTCGGCCTCTCCTTCTGGGTCGGCACCGGCTTCCAGGCCAGGGCCATCTATCCCGAGATGCTCGAGGGGTTCTGGGCGGTTTTGCTCGACAACGGGATGACCGCCGGCGGCTTGGTGGCCATCCTGCTGATGGTTTTCCTGAACGTCACCGGGGCCCGGCCGAAACGACTCCAGGCCAGTCTCGACATGTCCGCCGGAGCGAAGATCGAGGAGTTCCTGAGAGCCCAGGCCGACCGCCGCGGGTGGGACGCGGGTTCCACAACCCGCCTCGTTTCGGCGGGAGAGGAGGCGCTCCTCACCCTGCTCGGAGACGGAGAATTGGTCGAGGCGGGCGCACGCCAACTGCGTCTCACCGCGCGCACGGGGCGGCGGTCCGCCGAGTTGGAGTTCGTTGCCGCCGCCGGCGACCTCAACGTCGAAGACCGCTTGGCGATGATGGGCGACCGGCCCGAAGTTCCCGACGAGAGCGAAATCTCTCTGCGCCTGCTAAGGCACTATGCGAGTTCGGTGCGGCACCAGAAGTACCACGACGTGGACATCGTGACGGTGGAGGTGGCGGGGCGCGCCTGATCAGCCTGCTGCGGAGCGCGTGGGGGAGGAGCTCCCATCGGGAGAAACACCCATGATCGGGTTTTCCCGCACACCCCGCCCGGCATGAAAGTGCAGTGCCTTGGATGGTGCAAGTCTCGGCCGCTACGCCACCAAGCAGAGCGACGCGCAGGCAAGGGAACGCCGGTGTTCACACCGGCACCGCCCCGCGCAGCGGGGCGAGGCGGCGTACTTCCCAGTTCCGTGATGCCGCCCCTCTCGGCGCGTGCCCCACCGGGCACAGCCGCCGCTCAGGAAGCCCCTGTCGGAGGAAGCGCGGGGACGGCTTGGAGCCCCACCGGGAGAACTGGCCAGAGGTCGGGCGCTCCCTTGCCAGCGCGTTATCCGGGTTGTCGGCGTCCCCGCGCGGCTGCATTTTCACAGCAAACCCTCATGATCGGTAGGGCCTGCACACCCCGCCCGTCATGTAACAGGTGACCTCTGTCGGGACGCGGTTGGGAGTGGTTTTGTTCTGAGTAGTGGCCCAGGATCGGGGGGGGAAGCGGAAGTGTGGACGTTGCCAGTTTGGCGCCTTCGTGTCCGAGCAGCAAACTGTCCCGACTGACGGCTTCGAGCCCCGCCCTGTATCCGGTTCATCCTTGGACGCACAGCAAAATGAGCGCCCTGGCCGTCCCCCTCGGGGGACACGATCGGCGTTTTGTCCGGAGGTCTCCGCTTCCTTCATGCAAACCCACCAAGAGGAGGAATCATGCCCCTGAACGACACCCTGAACATCGTCCACCCCCGCGCTGCGGGCCTGGATGTACACAAGATGCAGGTCACCGCCAGCGTGCGTCTCGCCCGGCCGGGCGCCGAGGCGGAGGTCCAGACCCGGATCTTCAGCGCCTTGCCGAGCGGCCTCCGCGAACTCATCGCCTGGCTGCTTGAGCACCAGATCAGCGCTGCGGTTCTGGAGGGGACCGGGATCTACTGGGAAGCGCCCTTCACCGCCCTGGAAGACGCCGGCATCCAGCCGCTGCTGGTCCATGCCCAACACGTCAAGCAGCTCAAGGGCCGCAAGACCGACATCCAGGACAGCGCCTGGCTGGCCACCATCTGCCAGTTCGGCCTGGGGTCCCCGAGCATGATCCCGCCCGCCCGGTTCCGTAGCCTGCGCAAGGTCAGTCGCCTTCGCCGTCGACTCGTGGGAGACCAGGCGCGGCTGAAGAACCGGATCCACAAGGTTCTGGACGCGGCGGGCATTCGGATCGGCGGTCTGCTCTCGGATGTGTTCGGCGCCAACGGCCTCCGCATCCTGGAAGGCCTGGTGGCCGGTCGGCCGACGGGAGTCATCATCGGGTCCCTGTCGCCCCATGTCCGTTCCCGGATCGAGGGCCTGCGCGACGCCCTGTCGGCGCGCCTGGACCAGGACAGCCACTTCCTGCTCACCGACCTGCTGCGGGCCTGGCGTGCGGACCACGAGAGGATCCGGGCGTACGACGCGGTCCTCAGCAACGGGCTGTCCGGCTTCCCCCAGCAGATCCAGTTGCTCATGACCATCCCCGGGATCGACCGGGAATCGGCGTGCGCCATCCTGATCGAGTTGGGGCCCGACATCCGGGTCTTCCCGTCCCGCCAGCACTGTGCGGCGTGGGCCGGGGTGTGCCCCGGGAACAACGAGAGCGCCGGAAAGCGGCGCGCCAGCCGAACCCGGCAAGGCAACACCGCCCTGCGCGCGACCCTCATCGAGTGCGCCCATGGGGCGGCCCGCACCCACGACTGCCAGTTCCAGCGCTACTACCGGAGCCTCACGGTGCGCCGCGGCGCCAAGCGCGCCATCGTGGCTGTCGCCCACAAAATGCTCCGCGTCCTCTACGCCGTCCTCACCACCGGCACGCCGTATCGTGATCCCCAAACCGATTACGAAGCGATCATGGTCCGGCGGAACGCGCCCCGCTGGATCGCCATGCTCCAGGCGCACGGCATTGATCCCCTGACCGGGGAACCTCTCGTGCAACCCGCCGCCTGAACTCCGCGCCAGCGGACCACGAAGCGCGACTCCGGGCCACAACGCGGGGCAGCTCACACCGCCGCTCTTCCCACCAGCCGCACCCGGCGCAACGCCTGCTCCCACACCGCTTCCGCGGTACCAGGGGGGGACGTCTGCACGCTGACCCAATCTGCCACCGTCTGTTACACCGCAACTGGGCCGCGTGGGTTCCACCCCAGGTTGCCAAGTGCGGGGCCGGCGCCTGTCGTCTCAGCCGTCCACCCGCCTCTCCAGCAGGCGGATCGGTCCCGGGTAGCGCGCGACGGTTCGGTCGGCGGTCAGGAGCGTGATGCCCTCGACCTGCGCCTGGGCGATCAGGATGCGGTCGAACGGATCCTTGTGGATCGGCGGCAGATGCGCCACCGCGGCGGCGTGGGCGCTGGTTACGGGAAGTTCCGTGTAGTCGTGTTCCGCCAAACCTCGACGTAGCTGGTGTGGATCCGGAACGGGATCTCCGCGGCCCAGTGGGCTCTTGATTGCGATCTCCCAGATGGATGCGGCACTGAAGATCGGTTGGGTCGCCGGGTCGTCTATCAGGGAGGCGACCTGTTCCGTTCTGTGCTCGGGCAAGCCCACGGCCCACAACAGGATGTGGGTATCGAGGAGGAGTCTCACTCTTCCTCGTCGTTGTACTCCTCCTCGACGACACCCTTGTATCTGCCCTCGAACATGGCCTGGATCTCATCGGCCATCATGGTGTCAAAATCGTCCGGCACCTGGAACTGTCCGTCCAGGAACCCGAGCCGGCTCTTCTTCGCCGGTGGCTCCACGGCCGTCACCCGAACCAGCGGCGTCCCGGCGCGGGCGATGATGAAGGGCTCACCGCCGGCCGCCTCCCGCACCAGGCGGGAGAGGTGGGTCTTGGCTTCGTGCATGTTCACCGTGCGCATCGGGACCTCCTCTGGTTAGTCCACAGAGGTTAGTTTAATCCAGAAAGAAGAACGCGCCCAGCGGGGAGCGTGGTGTACGCTCGCCGGTTGCCGCGCAGCGGCCCGAAACCCGCGCGGCGAGGGAGGCGAGACCCATGTTTCTTCCACTTGCATCGTTCATGACGGCAGGCCCGACCACCCGAATCAGGCGCGGGTTCCTGTTTCTTCCCGCGCTATTCCTGCTGGCCACCGCACCGGCCGCCGCCCAGACCGCCGAACAGGTGGATTCGGTGCTGAACCGGATCCAGTGGCGGAACATCGGACCCGCGATCATGGGCGGCCGCATCGACGACGTGGCCGTCGTCGAGTCCGACTCCAAGGTGATGTGGGTCGCGACCGCCTCCGCCGGCGTCTGGAAGACCGAGAACCACGGGATCACCTGGATCCCGCAGTTCCAGAACGAGGTGGTGTCCTCGATCGGTTCGATCGCGGTGGCGGCCTCCGATCCCTCGGTGGTCTGGGTGGGCAGCGGGGAGCCGGCGAACCGGCAGAGCAGTTCCTGGGGCAACGGCGTCTACGTCTCCACCGACGGAGGAACCACCTGGACCCAAAAAGGGCTCGGGGACACCCACCATATCGGCCGGATCCTGGTACATCCCACCGACCCCGGCACCGTGTACGTCGCTGCACTCGGCCATCTCTGGGGCCCGAACGAGGAGCGCGGAGTCTTTCGCACCCGGGACGGCGGAGAGACCTGGGACCGGGTGCTCTACCACGACGAGAACACCGGCGCCGTGGAACTGGCGATGGATCCGGAGAGCCCCGACACCGTCTATGCCGCGCTCTACCAGCGGCGGCGGCGGGCCTACGGGTTTGCCGGGGGCGGCCCGGGCAGCGGGATCCACCGCACCACCGACGGCGGCGACACCTGGATGAAGCTGGGCGGGGGCCTTCCCGAGGGCGACACCGGGCGGATCGGTCTCGACGTCTATCGCGGGGATCCGCGGATCGTCTATGCGATCGTCGAGAACAGCGAGGGAGGGATCTTCCGCTCCGAGGACAAGGGGCTCACCTGGAAGCGGATGAGCGACACGAACCCGCGCCCCATGTATTACAGCCAGATCCACATCGATCCCAACAACGACCAGCGGCTCTGGGTGCTCGGCGCCCGGATGTTCAACTCGGAGGACGGGGGCCGCACGTTCGTGGACGATTGGGTGACGCTGATCCACGGCGACCACCACGCCCTCTGGATCGACCCCGCCGACTCGAACCACATGTTCGTCGGTTCGGACGGGGGCATCCATTTCTCCTGGGACCGGGGCCGGACCTGGGACTTCGTGAACAACATCGCCCTCGGGCAGTTCTACGAGATCGGCCACGACATGAGCACCCCCTACCTGGTGTACGGGGGTCTTCAGGACAATGGGAGCTGGGGCGGTCCCTCCCGCACGTTCTTCCGGCAGGGGATCAGCAACGAGGACTGGTTCCGGGTCGGGGGCGGCGACGGCTTCTACACCCAGGTGATCCCCGGGGATCCGGACACCGTCTATGTCGAGTCCCAAAACGGCAACCTGCGCCGGCTGAACCGGCGCACCTCGGAAACCAAGCTGATCCGGCCCCAGGACGACGGCGAGCGCTACCGGTTCGACTGGAACAGCCCCATCGTCATCTCGCCCCACGATCCGGAAACCGTGCTCTACGGCGGCAACCGGCTCTTCATCTCGGCGAACCGCGGCGATACCTGGACTCGCACCGAAGACCTGACGAAACGGCTCGACCGGGACGAACTGCCCATCATGGGCGTCCCGGTGACGGAGGACACCCTTTCGCGCCACGATGGGATCTCGAGCTTCGGGCAGATCGTGACGGTCGCGGTCTCCCCGCTCGAGGAGGGGGTCATCTACGTGGGCGCCGATGACGGCAACCTCCAGCGGAGCCGGGACGGGGGAGAGAGCTGGGACGACCTGACCACAAACCTGCCGGGAGTTCCCGACCAGACCTACGTGACCCGGATCATTGCCTCGGCGCACGCGGCGTCGCGGGTTTACGTAACCCTCGACGGGCACCGGAACGACGACTACGCCACCTACGCGTTCCTGAGCGAGGACTACGGGGACAGCTTCCGCTCGATCGGCGGGACGCTGCCGGCGGAAGCCGGGCTGAACGTAATCCGCGAGCACCACGACAACGAGGACTTCCTGGTGGCCGGCGGCGAGTTCGGGGTGCATGTGACGCTGGACCGCGGGGCGAACTGGCGCCGCATCGGAGGTCAGATCCCGATGGTGCCGGTGGATGACCTCGCGATTCACCCCCGCGAGAACGACCTGATCCTCGGGACCCACGGCCGCAGTGTCTGGATCGCCGACGACATCGCCCCGCTCACGACCCTCGACGCGTCGGTGTTCGAGAAGGATCTGCACCTCTTCCCGGTTCGGGACGCGGTCGCCTGGCGGATCTACAACCACAAGGGGAATACCGGCCACAAGTTCTTCATCGCGGAAAACCCGCCCGAGGGGGCGCTCCTCCATATCTACGCGAAGACGGAGGGCGAGGCCGAGATCACCGTCAGCGGCGCGGGGGCTGACGCGGTACGCACCCTGAAGGCCGAGTTCGAACCGGGGCTCAACCGGGTGAACTGGGACCTCCGGTACGACTCTCCGGTTCCAGACGCCGGTCAGGGCTTCGGCGGCCCGCCCGTCGGCCCGCGGGTGCTCCCCGGCGCCTACACCGTTCGCATCGTGAGCGGGGACGCCTCCGCGGAGGGATCCGTTGAGGTGGCGGAAGACCCCCGCATCCAGATTTCCGCTGCCGACCGGCGCGCCAACCACGACGCCCTGGTGCGGCTCACCGGGATGATCTCGGGGATGACGCGAGCCCACGAAGCGGCGGAAGCCACTGCCAAGGAGGCGGCGGAGCTTGTCCAGGCGTTCGCCACGGAGCCGGACGGCGATCTGAAGACCCGCGTCGGCGAGTTCCAGGAGGCCGCCGCGGAAGCGGCGGAGAACCTCTCCCGGAACGAGGGGCGCCAGGGACGCGGCGCCTGGCCGCGGCCGCTCTTTGCCCGCATCGGGGCCGAGGCCCGCAACCTCGACGCCTACACCGAGGCCCCGAGCGCCGAGGTGAGCGCCCGGATCGATGCGCTGAACGCCGAGTACGACGAGCGGATCGCCGCGTGGGACTCCGTGCGCGGCCAGATCGCCGGCCTGAACGACGCTCTCCGCGCCGGTGGGCCGCCCCGGCTTACACCGAGACCCGGTATGTGAATTGACGGCCCGTGGCAAAGCACCTCTCCTTAACAGCCTGTGGTGAAACCCAGGCGGCGTTCGAGCGGCGATGCATCCCGGCTGAACCGCGCCGCTTTGCGGCGCTCTGCGTTGCGTTTCGGTCGAAATACACTCGGTATTCCTCCCTCACGCGCCTTGTCAGCCCGGCGCCTCGCCGCTCTCGGCGCTCACCCGGGTTCCACCACAGGCTGTTAACCGGAGATTTGCACCGTATGCCACCCAACGGACTGAAGCCCTTCCCAAGTCAGGAGGAAACCGCACATGTCCCGTCTGCTTGACAAGAACCTGAGCCGCGCCGAGTTCCTGAAGCTCTCGGGCGCCGCTGCCGCTGCGGGGCTTGGAGCCGCGGCCGGCTGCCAGTCGGCGGGATCGAGCCGTCCCGACCTGATCGTGCATAACGCCCGGGTGTACACCTCGGAATACAGCGAGGGCGCGGAGACGATGGACCAGGCCGAAGCGTTCGCCGTCCAGCACGGGAAGTTCGTGGCCGTGGGCTCGAACGACGAGGTCATGAACCTCGCGGGGCCCGGGGTCGAGGTGGTGGACGCCGGCGGCATGGCGGTGACGCCGGGCTTCATCGACGCCCACTGCCACCCCGGCGGGATGCGGGACCTCTTCGAGGTCAACCTGGACGTCCGCACCATCGACGACATCAAGCTGGCGATCCGCGCCGCCGCCGCCGACACGCAGGCCGGCTACTGGGTGGACGGGTTCAAGTACGACGACACCAAGGTCACCGGCGAGGACGGGCAGTACCGCCGGATCACCAAGCAGGATCTCGACGAGGCGACGACGGACGTTCCGGTCCGCGTTTCCCACCGGGGCGGCCATATCTACTGGTACAACTCGAAGGCCTTCGAGATGGCCGGCGTGACCAACGACGTCGCCGATCCGCCGGGCGGCCGTTTCGAGAAGGACGCGAACGGGGAACTGACGGGCCTCGTCGAGGAGCGGGCCGACGACGTCTTCGACGGGGTCGGGCAACGCCGGGTCTACGGCCGCGCCGAGTTCCAGCAGGGCGTCGCCCACATGTCGCAGTTGATGACCGCCGCGGGGATCACCGGCGTCCATCAGACCGGCGGGGACTCCGAAGGGCTCCGGGCCCTCGAGGACGCCTACGCCGCCGGCGAGCTGCGCTACCGGATGTACTACTTCGCCTCCGGGAACTCGGACCTCTACAGCGGTCTCAAGGCCGCCGGGATCCACCGCGGGTTCGGGAACGAGTGGCTCCGGATCGGCGCGGTCAAGTACGGCGCCGACGGGTCGGCCTCCGGCCGCACCATGTACATGAGCACTCCCTACGAGGGCACCGACGACCACGGCATCCTCACCATGACTCCGGAGGAGATCATGGAGGCGGTCGAGGACTCGCACGCCCACGACTTCCACATCGGGATCCACGCGAACGGCGACCTGACGATCGGCTACGTGCTCGACGCCTACGAGAAGGTGCTCGCGGAGGCGCCCCGGGACGCCCGGCACCGCCTCGAGCACTGCTCGCTGGTGAACCCCGAACTCCTCGCCCGGATCCGGGACACCGGCTCCATCCCCACCCCGTTCTGGACCTACGTCCACTACCACGGGAACAAGTGGGTGGAGTACGGCGAAGAGAAGATGAAGTGGATGTTCGCCCACAAGTCCTTCCTCGACTACGACATCCCGGTCGCCGGGGCCTCCGACTACGTGCCGGGACCCTACGAGCCGATGATGGCGCTCCAGGCCATGGTGACCCGCAAGGACACCCAGGGCCGGGTTTGGGGCGAGAACCAGCAGGTCTCGATGGATCAGGCGCTGCGGATCGGCACGATCAACGGCGCGCACGCTTCCTTCGAAGAGGATCTGAAGGGCAGCATCAAGGCCGGCAAGCTGGCGGACTTCGTGATGATCGAGCAGGACCCGCACGACGTCGCGGAGAACGATCCGGACCAGATCAAGCACATCGGCATCCACCGCACCGTGGTTGGCGGCATGACCATGCACCAGGCCTGAACGGTCCGCAAGGGGGGCTTCAACCGACTGAGGTTCCGGAAGTCAATGTTTCCGGGAGTCTTGCCCCCCTTGCGAACCGCCAGGCGCTTCGCGCCTGAAAATCGGAACTCCCTAGTGCGCCCGAGGGCGCGCCGCGGGAAGTTCCGATTCCTGATTGTCCTTTTGTGAAAGGGATTATGTATCTGACTCAGCAGGCTCGGCGGTTCTCCGGTCCGCCGGCGTCTCGCCGGGGAACCAAGGCGATATCGAAGACCTTGATCTTCGTTCCGGCGAATCTTCCGAAGGAGGGAGAACCATGACCAGACTCACCCCGCTGCTCATTCTTGCAGCCTCTTTCTCTCTCAGTAGCGGCTGCTCGAAGCCGCCGACGTTCCCGCCTGAAATGACCTGCGAAGCCTTGGAGGCCGAGCAGGAGGACGCGGAGCGGAAGGTTCGCACGCTCGAAGGCGATACCTCGGACTTGGACGCACGCGACCTCATGGGTGATGTTCACGCTCGCTCCAATCAGGGGGACGAAGAGTGGCGTCACGCCAAGCGGCTCCAGCAGGCTCAGGAGCACCTTGAAGCCGTGAAGGCTGCCATCGCCGACCGCTGCACAACGAACCGAAGAGTCCAATGAAGACATCAGCCTCCCGTTCGGGGTCGGCTCACGCGGTCCTGAGCGCCGCAGCGGGGACAGACCGGGCCGTCGGGAGCGGCATCGCCCCCCGCCGGGGGCGAAAAGCACGAAACGCCGGGGGAGTCAGACCGGGGGACGGCTTGAGACGCCGGCCTCCGACCGGCATCGCGGCCAAAGGCCGCGAAACTCCCCTGCGCGTCTCCGGCCCTATGATGGCGGAAGTTCGCTCACCACCTGGAGGTGACACTATGGGAGTTACGCGCCGCGCGTTCATCGGCAGCGTTTCTGCTGCTGCCGTCATGACCCAGCCGAGACCGGTCGTGGCCTCTGACGATCCTCTTGGCGTTCGGGGCGACTTTCCGGTGGTCGAGGAAGGCGTTTATCTCAACTCCGCCTACATCGCGCCTTCACCGACCCCGGTGGTGGAAGCCGTCCGGGCATTCCTCGACGCGAAGACCCGGAGTCCCCTGAGCCTGGGAGCCATGGTGGAGGAGGCTGACGGCGCGCGGCACAAGTTCGCCCGGCTCATCGGAGCCACCGAACCGGAGATCGGATTGCTCTATGCCACCAGCGACGGGGAAAACATCGTGGCCCGGTCGCTCGAACTCGGCCCTGGCGACAACGTCGTGATCGACGATCTTCACTTCCAGACCACCTACGTCCTCTACCAGTACCTCGCCGAAACCAAGGGGATCGAGATTCGCGTCGTGCCCTCCCGGGGTGGTGCCGTGCCGGTGGACGCGTTCGCCGATCACATCGACGAACGCACCCGGGTTGTCTCCGTGGCCTGGGTTTCTAACCAAAACGGCTACCGCCACGACCTCGCGGCCCTCGCCGAGCTGGCCCACGCCCATGGCACCTACCTGTACGCCGACGCGGTCCAAGGGATCGGGATGCTGGATCTGGACGTGAAAGAGGTCGGCATCGACTTCTTTACTACGGGGACCTACAAGTGGTTGCTTGCCGGGCATGGCGTGGCCCCGTTCTATGTCCGGGAAGAACTCCTGGATCTCGTGGCACCCGATCGCTACGGGCACCTCCACGTATCGGAGACGCTCGGCGATTACCGCTACCGGCTGTATGACGATGCGCGAAAGTTTGGGTACGCGACCCTGGCCTTTGAATCGGTCTACCAGTTGAGCGCGGCCCTCGACTATCTGCTCCGGATAGGCGTGAAGGACATCGAGCGGCACACGGTGGGTCTGGCCCACCGCCTCCACGAAGGGCTCACGGCCCAGGGACAGGACGTCCGGACCCCATCCGGCAACCAGTCTGCCATCGTCGCCTTCGAGCACGGCCGGGACGTCGAGACGGTTCGGCGCTCCCTCGATGAGGCGCGGATCAAGCTGAGCTTCAGGGAAAGTGATAGGCAACTCCGTGCGTCGGTGTCGCTCTTCAACACGGCCGAAGAGATCGACCTGTTGCTGGATGTGACCAGGGGGTGGGTGTAGCTAGGCTCGTCATCGACCCGGCCCCATCCGCCGTGGACGGCGTGAACGCCGACCTTCAGCCAGTTGCTGTGAAAATGCAGTCCCCGGGACGCCGAGAGCCGGGATGGCCCGTGGGTCAGGGAACGCCGACCGGCACCGCTGGGCGGAGCCCAGCGAGAGCGCGTACATCCGCCGGCGAAGAAGCGCGGGGACGGCTTGGAACGCCGGCCTCCGGCCGGCATCGCGCGGGAGCGCGAAACCAGCGCGCATGACACTGCGCCATGCCAAAGTGCGTGCCGCACTCCTCCCAGCACCGGATGCCGCGACCGCTCACCGCTCCCCGGGGCCGCGCCTTTTTCATGCCGGGCGGGGTGTGCAGGGGGACCCGATCATGTGGGTTTCTCCCGGTGGGGCCCAGCACAGCGGTCCGCAGGGCCCCGAAAGGAGCGTCGCCCGAGACCCGGACGCCGTCCTCACCCCTTCGCGCGGAGCTTCGCCGCGATGAACGCCGGATGCTCCACGTGGAGAAGCGTCGCCACTTTTCGGATGACCTGTTCTTCCTCCCCGGCCAGCCATCCGTCCGCGAAGGCGACCCGGAACAGCAACTCGATGATCGTCGCCTTGTGCTCCCTGGCGACGCTCCGGTCCACGAGGCGCGTGAACTCGTAGAGCGAAACCGCCTCGGCGGACCGCCGGCCGGCAAGCTCCACGATCTCGGCTGTCTCTTCCGGCGTCAGCGCGAAGGCCGATTCGAGGCTCCGGACGATCTCCTGTTTCTCCCGTTCGTCCACCTCATGATCGGCTGCCGAAACTTCGAGAAGCAGCACCGCGGTCGCGATCTGCACGTCGCGGGGTGAGGGGGGCGGGGGAGGGACCTGTTCCGGGCGGCGTCGCCCGCCGCTCACCAAATCGCTGATCCAGCCCATTCAAGACCTCCGCGCCCACACCGGCGGGCGCGCCACACCCCGCTCAGGCGGACTACCCAACATCCAGTTCATTCTCCCACCGGCCAGTGCTCCAGCCGGATTCCTTCCATGGGGAAGTCCTCCGGATTCCCGGTTGCCAACAGTGCCGGAGCGGAATACGCGGCGGCGGCGATCAGGCAGTCGGACTGAGGCAGTGCTCTTCCCTCGGATGCGAAGCGCTGCCGCCATTTCCCCGCTCGGCGCCCTTCCTGCAATCCCAGCGGGAGAATCACCAGCCCCTGGACCAGAGCATCCGTCCGATCGGCTTCTTCTGGACGAAGACCTCGGTACACCTCCTCTACGTTGACTGCCGTCGTGCAGACGATGTCACCCAGAGTCTCCAGGCGCTCCACGCGAGCGACCGCAGGACGACCCCGCAAGTAGTCGATCAGAACGGTGCTGTCGAGCAGCACGAGCATTGTTTCATCCGACCCGCCGGGGGTCCTCGCGGCGTCCGCGCCTGACCCACTCTGCCGGATCCTCGTCCCACTCGTGTCCGCGGTCCGGAATGCTTCCCGCCGCTTTCTTGATCAGATCCCAGCGGTTCCGGTATTCGACGGCGGCGCGCACGGCTTTTCGGATGAATGCGCTGCGTCCCCGCCGCCCGGCGATGGCGTCCACTCGGGTGATCAGTTCGTCCTCAACGTGGATGTGCAAACGCATGTGCTAATGATAGCCCACACCTATCGGGAGCCGCCCAGGGATGATGAAGCTAGGCAACTGCCGCCGGGCGCCGTGAGCGCCACACCCAGAGCCCGAAGGCGCCGAGGCCGAAGAACATGACGAGGAGACCAACCACTCCGCCGATGTAGGGAACCTCCACGGCAAGCACCAGAATCCCGAGGCCGAGGGCGATCCGGCCGATTCGCTGGACGTTCGTGGAGGCGAGGCCCAGGATCGCCTGACCGATGACCATGGCCGCCACCACCCGGGCGGCGTAGAGCAGGAAGAGGTAAAGCGTCCCGATCGCGAAGGCGATAGGCAGTCCGATGAAGGTAATCGCGAGCAGGATCGCCGCGAACGGGAGCCCCACGAACAGCAGCAGGCCAAGCAGCAGCGGGGCGACGGGTCGTCCACCGATGGCGGCCATCGCCCCCAGCGGCCCGGAGGCAAGCAGCACGAGAACGAGTCCCAGCGCAATTCCCATCCCCCAACGGATCGCGAGGCTCATGACGGTGTCCCAGGCGCTCTCCTCGTCCGGTTCCGGTTCGGACCACTCCACGGTGGGAGCACCAGGCTCGCGCTCGGGTTCCGTGGGCCCGGTGTAGCGCGCCTCTCCGGCGATTGCCGCTCCTGACCCGAGACGCAGCTCCTCCCCGCTGAACTTGAGATTCCCTTCAATCGGCGCGTCCAGCTCCAGAATCCGTCCGCCGGCAAGCACCGAACCTCCGACCGGCCCCGCCACCGAGAGATGATCACCCGCGACCATGACACCGCCTCCCACGCTGGCGCTGGAGAGGACCGAGATCTGTCCGCCGGCGGCCGCTAGCCCGCGTCCCAACTCCCCGGTGATACGAACTGTTTCGGCGGCTCCTCGCAGGCTCAGGCCGACGCTGCCTTCCATGTTGATGTCATTCCCGAACGCGAAGACGTCGCCGTCCACGCGCCCGGTGATCGTGAGCGAGCGCCCGGCGAAGTAGAGGTCGCCCTTCACCGTGCCCGCGACGGTTGCTACGTCGCAAAGCAGCAGCAGGTCATCGGTAACCACCTGTTCGGCGGCGATGCGACACCGCGGGCTGTCCCCGGCGATGATCTCGAGCGCCTCGGCCGGTGCGCTCAGGATCCCGAGTCCAGGAATCAGCGCCGCCAGCAGGAACGGCATGACGCCAGTGCGCGTGCGGCGAATCGCGTTTGAGGCCAGGGCAATACCGAAAAGGGTCATGATGACGATGCCTCCGTAGGCAATCTGAAGTCCGATCTGCTGCACGTCCAGCAGGGAGACAAGGCGAAAACCGAGATCCGAGAGCACCGGAAGAGCGTCCGGCATGGACGTCTCCGCCGCCGCTTCCTCAATCCCTAGGAAGAAACGCCTGAAGGCGACGAGACCCAGCGAGAGCACGAGGCCCGCGGCCACCACCCACCCGAGTTCGTGCGAAACCTCGCGCTCGCGCGCCGCCTCGGGAGCGGCCGCCGCCCGCAGGACGTCGGTTTCGCGGCGAAGCCCCTCGTAGAGCCGGTGGCAGGAGAAACAGCGAGTCAGGTGGGACCGCGCCTGGGCGGCCTCGGGGCGAGGCAGTTCTTCGTCCAACAGGGCGAGGAGCTGCAACTCGGAGAAGTGCTGCGTTTCGGCCATCAGACAACCTCCTCCCCCGCGAGCCGGTCGCGCATCCGGCGTCGCCCGCGGAGCAGCAGGACACCCACATTCGTGCGGGTGACCCCGAGCGTCTCGGCGATTTCCTGGTAGGTGAGTCCGGCGCCGTAGCGGAGGGTGAGCGCGAAGCGCTGCCGGAGCGGCAGTCCTGACAGCGCTTCGCGGACGCGCTCCCGCCGCTCTTCGGTGATCAGCCGTTCGAGCGGGCTCGGGGAGTCGGAGACCAGTTGGGTCGCGCCTTCGTCGTCCAGGGGTTCGGAGCGGCGGTTCTTCCGCGCCTCGTCCCAGCACCGATTCGCCGCAATCCGGAACAGCCACGGCCCAAGGGGGCGCGAAGCATCGAAGGAATCCAACCGGAAGCGGGTCTTCATCATGATCTCCGCAGCGAGATCCTCGCCGGAGTCTCCGGGGAGCGTCCGGCGGCAGAACGCGAGCACCTGAGGGTGGAAGTGCTCGTACAGCGCCGCCCAGGCGTCCTTGGCGGTTGCCTGGTCAGCACCCTGTCCGCCGGCCGAGCTCGCTCGGTCGGCTTCCTGGCAGACGCGGACGAGCCGTGCGATTTCCTGATCGTGGAGCATCCCTCCGGTTGTCATACGTTTGGACCGCCGCTGACGTTACACGGAAGGGCGAGAAACCCCGGATCGGCCTGCGCCCCCGGAAACCCGGCTAGTGCGCCGGCTGACAGTTCCAGGCGGCCGACCGATGCCCGCTCGCCTTTCCCGGGACTCCCACAGGTGGCCGTAATACGGCTGGCTGCAGATGCGTATTGGAGGACAGGAGGCTCAACCGGCGAGCGTTCCAAGGATCCCTGAAGCACAGGTGCCTGGATGACTTGACTGGAGGAGCACGACGGAGTCCAGGAAGATGAAAGAGACGCCACCCGCTGGCGACGAGACATCGCACCGGCGTGGAGGTTGGGGCTGGCTGTTGGTTCCCAGCCTTCTCATGGTCCTCGGCTCAAACGTGGTCTTTGGCGCCTTCATGCTGCGTTTCAAGGACGTAACCGTCGCCGGGCCAGCGACATTCTCCGTCGGTCCGGTGACGTGGTCCGTCCTGCACCTGATCCTGATATGGATCGCCCTACGTCGGCTCCGCGCCTCCCGCATTTCACTGCGGGACATCATCGGATTCGAACGAGAAAGACTCCTGAGTGATCTTGGCCTTGGCGTAGCTATTGCCGCGGCTGGGACGGCCGTAGTTCTTCTCTCGCTTCGCGCCCTGGAGCCGCTCTTTGGTGCGGGCGCGCCGCCGTTTCCGATTTGGGCGATCGTCTGGTGGACGCTGGTGACGAGCGTCACCGCGGGTGTTGGCGAGGAGATCTATTTTCGTGGCTTCTTGTTCAAGCGCCTGGATCGGCTTTCCCGTCCTGTTCTTCTGCTTGTGACCAGTCTCGCGTTTGCAGTGTGGCACCTCTCCCCGGTCATGCTGCTCCACACGTTTCTTATAGGGCTCTTGCTGGGCTGGATCTATCTACGTACCAAACGACTGTTTCCCGTGATCCTGGGCCACATCCTGGTAGATGTTGTCGGGGGCATCTCGATGCTCACCGGCTAGATACCTGTGGAACCAGGCTGAAATCGGCCCACACGCCGAAGTGGTCAGACATGGGTTTGTCCTCGCCGTCTCGCTTCGGCCAGATTCCGATGGAGCTTGCCCGCGTCAGGTCTGCGGTGTGGGCGATGTGGTCAATGACTGGCCCCGACGCCCCCGGGAGGTCCCCGCCGGTGGTGATAGCGAGGCCGTCGAAGGCCTGAAGCAGGACCTTATGGACCGTATTGGGCACCCAAGTCCGGGGCACCCGCCGATTGAAGTCGCCAAGAACGACTGTTCGCTCCGCAGCGCGCCGATAGGGAAGCAGTTTGAACGCCTCTAGTAGAGCGATTCCAAAATATCCTTACATTTGTCACGGAGCCCAAGGGTCCATCTTGTAGCTCCAACGATGGACGGTGGGTTCGGCGTTGAGCCGTTCCAAGTAAGCCTCGATCCGCTCTTTGAGGTCCTGTTTGGAATCGACGCGGATTCCCCGCAGGAGGGTGCGGGCCACTTTGCTGAAGAACGTCTCGATCAGGTTCAGCCAGGAGCCGTGGGTGGGGGTGAAGGTGAACTCGAACCGGTTGGGCATGGTGGCCAGAAAGGCGCGGGTTTCTCGGGAAGTATGCGCCGAGTGATTGTCCAGGATCACCACGATCCGGGTCGGTGGCGAGTAGGCGGCGTCCAACTGCTTCAGGAAGGCAATGAACTCGCGACTGCGATGACGGTCCACGACGGCGCAGTGAACGTGGCCGGTGCGCAGGTCGAGGCCCGCCATCAGGGTGAGCGTCCCGTGACGCCGGTATTCGTAGTCGCGGCTGATCGTAGGGTGATGTCCGGGCTCCGGCGGCAGATCGGGCGCCACGGAGCCGATCGCCTGGATGCCCGGCTTCTCATCGTAGGAGACGAAGGCGCACAGGCGGCCCGCCGACCCGTCGGCATGTTCGCGCAGAACCTCCACCAGTTTGTAGACGAACAACACCTCGGCCATCTTCTGCTCAAACTCCGGGTCCCGGCGTTCCAGGTAGTAGGTGATCTTGTGCGGTCGGAGCTTCGCCCGCGACAACACCTTGGAGACGGTACCGCGCGCCAGGCGTTGCAGACTCGGATGTCCCGCCGTGGCCGCGTGCTGGCGCGCGTGCCGGGCCAGCAGGCGGGTCGTCCACAGCTCCTCGGGGTAGCCCAGCTCGATGGGCTTGCGGCACGCCAGCGACATCAGCCAGGCGCGCGCCTCGGGGGTGATCGTTGGCGGGCGCCCCGCGCGTTGCAGATCGTCGAGCGCCGCCAGCGGTCCGAACTGCAGCGCCTTGTCGAGGCAGCGCTCCACTTTCGGCCGATTGGTCCGCAACGCTCGCGCGATGGCCGACACGGTTTCGCCCGACGCATACGCCAGCAGGATCCGCGCGCGTTCCACGCGATGCGCCGGCGCGGTCCGCGCACCCCGGATCGCCTCCAGTTTCGCCGTTACCTCCGGGCCCAGGTTCAGGGGCGCGCGGCGACTCGGGAACGGCATGGCGACCCTTCCCGGAAGGGTCACCCGCAGGATACGCCCTGCAATATTGCTATGTCAATATGGAATCGCTCTACTAGCCAGGCGAGGTGGTCTTGCCACTTCCGTCGGTTTTTTTGGCCTCCGCTTACGTGCGCCCCATCCCAGGGAATGCAGACGCCGACCACGGTCAATGGATCGACCGGCGTCTCGGTGACGCCCTTGACGAACCGGCCGCCGGGGAGATCGGCGGAACCGAGTACATCCACGTCGATCCACGGAGATCGGCTCCAGAGAAGTACCTTCCGGCGATCGTCGCGCGGCAGGGGGTAGCCCCAGGTCGTGCCGGCATCAATGATGTGGCCTTCCCCGGGAAGCAGACCTGCCGATCCTTCTGTCACGCACAGGACGTCGCAGCCGGGGACGGCGACGGCCGCGCTGACGCGAACGCCCCTCGCGCTGCCGGGCACGGCCCACTGGGTGTTCCAGGTACCGATGCGGACAGCGGCTGGTTGGGCGCTGCTTGACATCGCGGAGAGCCGCGAAGCCTACCGAGCCCTGCCGTGATCGGTCCTGGCGCACCCGAACAGCCGTCGTGGGGTCTTCAGCGAGCCTCCTCGCTGGCTCATCGCTTCGAGTTTTCCACAAGCGTCCGCCCGGTGAGAAGGAAAGCGTCCGATTCTCGTCTATGGGTAGAGAAGGAAACGAGCTATCTGCCCCGAAGGGCCTGGAGAACGCTTTATGAGTCCGACCACGGAATCCGCCCCCGGCGGCGGGGCACTTGCTTCGCCCGCCCCGTCCAGGGGGAAACCCTCCCCGGAGTCCTCGCCGAAGCTACGCCGCGAGCTTCTTCACTTGCTGCTCTCGGTCGTCAAAGACCCGGAGCGTGCCTATACTGCCTATGAGGAAATCATGTCTGCGGCCGGAGAGAGCGTGGTGACCCAGATCGGCCCCCGGATAGACGTGCTCAGCACCCGGATGGACGCGCTGAACGGACGGATGGACGCGCTGAACGGACGGATCGAGGCGCTGAACGGACGGATCGAAGCGCTGAATGCCCGGATCGATGCGCTCGCGGAAAGCACGAACGCCCGTATTGATGTACTGGCCACTATCGTCGCCAGGATGGACACCCGGCTGGAACGGCTTGAGAATCAACAGTCGCGCCTGATCTGGGGCGTCCTCGGGCTGCAGGCCGCGCTCGTCGTCGCCCTCGTCACGCTCGTCCTACAGGGGTGAACCGAACATGAACGCCAGGATGGATGCGCTCGGCAAGAGCACCAACGTCGAGATCAAAGCAGTGGCGCCGAGTACGAAGCCCAGGATTGAAGCGTTGGCCCGGAGCACGGATGTTCGGATAGACGCGCTCAGGGCCCTGTCCGCCAGGATGGACGCCCGACTCGAACGGCTCGAAAACCGGCGGTCGCGCCTGATGTGGCGAGTCCTCGACCTGCAGCCGGCGCTTGTAGTCGCCATTATCGCGTTCCTGCTCTCGGTCTGAGCCGGGGCCGTCGCGCCTTGCAGGCGGCGCCATCCTTCCGATCAGCATCGCGCCCTCACGCTGCCGCACGCCCTCCACGCGGATCGGCGATTCGCGTTTCGCGGCCCTGCCGGGCAGCGATGCCGACCTGGAGGTCGGCGGTCCCTCCCGGCGGTGACGCCAACTCTTGCCCACGGTTCCTCCCCGACTGTCCGCGTCTCCTAGAATCCCGGCGATGCGTGTCCTGCACCGGAGGCTGCTGGTCGGCGGAGCGGTCGTCCTGGCGCTCGTTCCGGTGCTGTTCGGGGTCCGGCTCCTCGACCGCATGGCGCTGGCCTACACCACCGGGCTGCGGCGGAGCGCGGACAGCCCCGGCTTCGGAGGCGTCATGCCGCCGGCCGACGGGCCGCCGCCGGGGGTCGCGTTCATCGGCTTCTCGCGGCCTGCGGAGTCCGGCGAGGGCTTTGTCATGCGGCGGGTCACCGCGCAGGGCCGGGAGGCCGGACTCCAGAATGGAGACCGGGTCACCGCGGTGGACGGCGTGACCTACCGCGACGCCCGCGCGGCGATGGGGGGACTCATCAGTACGCGGGTGGCGGGTGAAACGGTGGATCTCACGGTCATGCGGAGCGGAACGGAACTCTCCTTGCCCCTCCGGCTCTCGCGCTACGTGCGCCACCCCGGCGACCTCGGACTGCCCTATGAGGAGGTCTCCCTGGCCTCGGGCAGCGGTCACACCCTCCGGGGTTGGTGGATTCCGCCGCCCGAGGACAGCGACGGGCGGGCGGTGGTGTGGGTGCACGGCGCCCATTCCTCCCGCTACCAGGCGCTCGACCACGGCGCCGAGTTTCTCCGGGTGCGCGGCTACGGCATCCTGACCATGGATCTCTCCGGGCGCGGTTCGAGCGACGGCGAATACATCACCTACACCTGGAACGAACGCCGTGATGTGCGCTCGGCGGTGCGCTACCTGCGCTGGCGGTCGGACACCGATGAATCCCGGGTGGTGGTCTTCGGAACTTCGAACGGCGCCGCCTCCGCGATCTACGCCGCCGCCGAACTTGGCGATCTTCCGGCGCTTGCCCTCGATGCTCCCTACGCCGACCTCTGGCGCGCCGCCGGCTCGATGCTCGAGGTGCGCGGGGGCGTTCCGGTGCTCCGCGGACCGCTCTCGCTCTTCGTGTGGGCGCGGACCGGCCTCCGCATCCGGGAAGTCCGGCCCATCGAAGTGATTGACGAGATTCCGGGGCCGGTGCTCTTCCTGCACGGCGACCGCGACCGCCAGGTGCCTCCCGAGCACAGTCTGGAACTCCACGAGGCGCGGCTGGCGGCCGGGCTGCCGTCGCGACGCTGGGTGCTGCCGGGCGGGGAGCACGGCTTCGACGACTACCCGCTGCCCGGAATCCTCTGGAATCGGGTGGCCGACTTCTTCGACGACGCGCTCGGCGGCCGTCCGCCGGGCCGCGAACTCGGCGGGCCGGCGCCCGACACGCTCGACGATCCGTTGTGGACGGGCGGCGGCAACGCCCAGGGGAACGGGAATGGTCGGGGAGAAATCCGGTGACGGGCGGCTTCCGAACCTGCCGCGCCGCCGCGATGGCGCTGGCGCTGCTCGCCGGCTGCGGAAGACCCGAAGCGCCGGGGCCCGCCGCTATCGGACCGGAGTCCGGTTACGAGGATCTGGCGGCCAGGGTTTCCGAGTTCGTCGTCGCCGAAATGGAGCACAAACGAATCCCGGCGCTCGCGCTCGCCCTCGTGGACGGCGACCGGATCGTCTGGGCGCGGGGATTCGGCGAGGCGCAGCCGGGCGTCCCGACCGATGCCGACACCCTCTTCCGGGTGGGGTCGGTTTCCAAGCTCTTCACCGACATTGCCGTGGTGGCCCGCCAGGCGTCCGGCGAGCTGGATCTCGACGCCGAGGTGTCGGAGTTGCTGCCCGGGTTCGCACCCGCTGATGTACCGGAGGAGGGCGGCGTCACTCTGCGCCGACTCATGGCGCATCGCGCGGGACTCGTGCGCGAACCCCCGGTGGGTCACTACTTCGACGACACCGCCCCCTCGCTCGCCGCGACCGTCGAGAGCCTGAACGGCGTGCCGCTCGTTTTTCCCCCGGGCCTTCGGCAGAAGTACTCGAACGCGGGGATCGCAGTGGTGGGACGCGTACTGGAGCACGCCGCCGGGAAGCCATTCGCGGACGCGGTCACCGAGGAGGTGCTCTCCCCGCTGGGACTCGAATCGAGTTCCTTCTCGGTGGCCTCCGCGCCGGCGGAGCGCTTGGCCCAGGCGTCGATGTGGAGCTACGACGGCCGCGAGTTCCGCGCGCCGGACTTCCCGCTCGGAATGGCCCCTGCGGGTTCGATGGTCACCTCGGTTCGCGACCTGGGCCGGTTCATCACCCTCATGGCCGGCGGCGATCTTCCCGGAGTGCTTGACGGGAACTCGCTCGCCGAGATGTGGCGCGTGCAGTTCCCGAACGACCCCAGGGATGCCGAGCCCACCGGGTTCGGGCTCGGCTTCAACCGGGGCACGCTGGAGGCCCAAAACGCCGCCGGCGAAACCACCTCCTACGCGGTGGTCGGCCACGGGGGGGCCATCTATGGGTATTCCACCGAACTGGCGTTTCTTCCCGATGCGGGACTCGGCGCCGTCGCGGTCAGCAACGTGGACTTCACGAATGCGGTGGTCTCCCGGATCGTCGGACTGACCCTGCGGGCTGCGCTCGGCCTCCGTGAGGAAACCGAGGGTGCGCTGCCCCGCTCCGCGCCGCTGCCCGAGGGGCTGTCGGGGCGGCTTCACGGTTTGTACGAGTCCGGAGATGGCGGCCGGCTTCGGGTGCTGGCCCGCGGCGACCGCGCCGAGATGGAGATCGGGAGCGCCACTTTGGAACTTCGCGCCTCGGAACCCCCGGACGTGCTCCTCGCCGACTCGCGGCTGTCCTTCGGGCCCGAAGTCACGATCGCCGAAGAGGAGGAGGGCGGAGAGACCCTGTCCCTCCGCATCGGGGAGCGGGAATTCCGCCGCGTCCCCGACCCGCGTCCGGCTCCTCCGCCGGCGGAGTTCGTGCCGCTGATCGGCGAATACGGCTGGGATCACAACATCCTCTTCGTCTTCGAGCGGGACGGCGAACTCACCGTCCTGATCGAATGGCTGGAGCGCTACCCGCTCACTGCCGCCAGCGAAGACCCGAACCTGTTTCACTTCCCGGACCGAGGCCTCTACCCGGGCGAGTCGCTTCGCTTTCTCAGGGACGAGGACGGGCGGGTGAGGGGGGCGGACCTCTCCGGGATCGTCTTCGAGCGGCGGCCCGGTCCGGGGGAAGGGACCTTCCGCATCGAGCCCCTGTTGCCGGTCTCGGAACTTCGACGGCTCGCCGATGAGGCGTCCCCGCCGGTTGAGGAAGGCGATTTTCGCGAGTCGGATCTCGCCCGGCTCACCGACGTGGATTCGACCATCCGGCTGGATGTCCGCTACGCCGGCGAGAACAACTTCATGGGGACCGCCTTCTATGAGGTCGCCGACGCGTTCCTGCAGCGCCCCACCGCCGAAGCGCTCGCCCGGGCGCACGCCGCGCTTGGCGAGTACGGCTACGGGGTGGTCGTCCACGACGGCTACCGCCCGTGGCGGGTCACTAAGATGTTCTTCGACGCCACTCCCGAGCACCAGCGGATCTTCGTGGCCGATCCATCTTCCGGGTCGCGGCACAACCGCGGCGCCGCGGTGGACATCGGCCTCTACGACCTCGCAACCGGCGAGGTGCAGGTCTTCGTCTCGGGTTACGACGAGTTCTCGGAACGCGCCTTCCCCCGCTACGTCGGCGGGACCTCGGAGCAGCGCTGGCTTCGGGAACTGCTCCGGAAGACCATGGAGCGCGAGGGATTCGCCGTCTATGAGCACGAGTGGTGGCACTTCGACTACGGCGACTGGCAGCGCTACGGCATCCAGAACGTTCCGCTCCACCGCATCGGAGAGGCGGACTCCGGGTCGTGATTCTCGAACTCCTCTCGCGCGAGGGCCGAGAGGCGGCCCGCATTCGGCGCGCCGCGAAGACGCTCACCGAGCGGTACGCGCAGCCGGAGCCCCGCATGGACGCGGCCGACCGGCTCGTCCGGATCGGGACCCCCGAGGCGATCTACCAGCTCGCCCGGCGCTTCACCATCACCTCCGGGAATCTGGAGCAGGACGATCAGGAAAAGCGCTGGGTCCGTGACCTGTTGGTCGAACAGGGCGACCGCGCGGCCGATCCGCTGCGGCGCTACCTGAGGGGCCACGACGACATCACCTGGGCGATGGACGCCCTCTCGAAGCTCCTTCCGGCCGACGAGTTGGCCGAGTTCCTCTTCGAAGTGCTCCAGGACGGCGAAGCGGTGGCTATCCGGGGCCCGAAGGCGGTCCAGATCATCGACTTTCTCGCCGGACTCGACACGGAGGGGATTGCCGCGGGGGTGGCGCGCTGCCTCACGAGCAGCGACGACACGGTGCGGATCGCAGCCGTGACAGCCCTCCGGGGGTATGCGGACCCCGCGACCCGGGAAGCGCTTCTCGAGGCTTTCGTCTCCGACGAAGAGGACTCGGTAAGGGTCCGGATCGCGATCTCCGAACTCTTCGCCGACCTGGAATGGGAGATCCGCGGCCACCGCCCGGGGGTGGAGCGCGTTCTCCCCGACGGCTTCCGGGTCAGCTCCCGCGGCCGCATCCTCCGCGCCGGTTAGCCGTCTGGTGAGGAAGGCGCTAGCGCGGCCCGCCGCCAGCCCGGCGCGCTGATGGTTTCGGCCTCCACCGTCCTCGTCGTTTTCGGCTACCTCGCCGGCATCACCGCGTTCGGCATCTGGGTGGGCCGCCGGGACCGCACCGTCGCCGGCTTCTTCCTGGCCGGCCGCTCGGCGCCTTTTTGGGCAGTAGCCGCGTGCGTCCTGGCGACCGAGACCAGCGTCCTTACCTTCACCTCGGTCCCCGGCTTCGCCTACGAGGGGAACTTCGGTTTCCTGCAGCTCGCGATCGGATTCCTGCTTGGCCGGGTGGGGATCGCACTGGTGTTGTTGCCGGCCTATTTCCGCGGTGAAGTCGTTACCACCTACGAACTCCTCCTGAAGCGTTTCGGGACCCGGGTCCGAAGCGCGGCGGCGGCGATCTTCCTCGTCTACCGGAACCTCGCCGACGGTGTCCGGCTCCACGCCGCGGCGCTCATGGTGGCGATCGTCGCCGGAGTTCCCGAGTGGTGGTGCATCGTGGCGCTCGCCGCCGCGATGGTGGCTTTTTCGGAGGAGGGCGGGGTCAGGGCCACCATCTGGACGGACGTCATCCAGCTCGGGGTGTACCTGGTCGGAGCAGGGATCGTGGTGGCGGCGCTCTGGCAGGGGAGCGGAACCGAGCCGCTCGCCTGGATCCCCGCCGCCCGCGAGGCCGGGAAGTTCTCGGTGGTGCTCCCGGCCTTCGACCTCACCATCCCCTACACCGTGTGGGCCGGCGTGATCGGCGGCTTCTTCCTCACCTTCGCCACCCACGGCGCGGACCAGTACCTGGCGCAGCGGCTGCTGGCCGCCCGCTCGCTCCGCCACGCCCAGGCGGGTCTCGTGCTCTCCGGGTTCGGAGCGCTCCTCCAGTTTGCGCTCTTCCTGGGCATCGGGGCCTGGCTCTGGCACTACTTCGGGGGTCGGGAATTCGCCCGCCCCGACGAGGTGTTGCCCACCTTCGTCGCCGAGAACCTCTCGGGGGTGGCCGCCGGCATCACGCTCGCCGCGGTGGTGGCGGCGGCGCTCTCGCCCTCGCTGGTGAGTCTCGCCTCCACCACGGTGCGGGACTTCTGGCTGCCCTGGAAGCGGCGGCAGCGGACAGCGGACAGCGCTGGCGACGACGACTCCGGACAGGTCCGGGTGGGCCGTCAGTTCGTGGTGGTGTGGGGCATCGTGCAGACGGCGGTGGCGCTCGCCGCCCAGCGTGCGCCCTCGGCACTCGAGGCCGGGCTCTCCATCCTCTCCTATGCCTCCGGTCCCACCGTGGGAGCCTTCCTCCTGGCGGTCTTCTACCGGCGTGCGCAGAGTGGCGCGGTCCTGATCGGGATGGTCGGCGGCTTCGCGGCGCCGGCGGCGATCCGGCTGGCCGGGTTCCCCCTCGCCTGGACCTGGGACGTTATGGTCGGCTCCCTCGCCACTTTGGCGGTCGGCCTGATCCTCAGCCGCTCGCGAAGGCGTGGCGCGCCGAGGGCTACAATGGGGGAGTCCCATGGATAGTCGCGCCGCTACCGCTGCAGCGGGGTCCTTGGCCGGTCACGACGGCAAAGTGAAGGCCGGAGAGGCCGGGCGCCACGAAGACCCACCCATCAAGGTGTATTCGCGATGGAGTGTCACCAGTACGATCTACTGGGTTGAACTTGATGATTTGTTTCAGTCGCAGAAGGTCCGGCGGACGCTCGAAGTTCTGAAGGAAATGCGCGAGCGGGAGCTCGAGCGTCGTTTCCATCCGAACTCCGGCTGATCAGGACCGGCCAGTCCGTTAGCCGGCGCGCCGCGCTTTGGGACTTGGGCTGGCGCTCTTCCCGGCGCTCGGGGGGTATGTCTTCCTCCTGTTGTGTAACGCCACGCGCCCGGGAGTCCGGCACACCCCGGGCTATCACCTGATCTTCGCCAGTGCGCTGGCCGGTGTCGTCTCTTATGCCGTTTCGTTCCTGATCGCGGCTTGCTCCGATCTTGGTAGCGTGCAGGTCGTGAAGGCTGCGCTCACTCGCGCAACGATGGATGCACGCTACGGGACGGCGGTTTCGGCGGCGGTGCTGAGCGTGATCCTGCCGCCGGTCGCTGCCTGGGTCGCCAACAGATGGGTTTCGCGCGCGACGGCGGATCGAAGAGCGGCAGAACGGACGGGCAGGCTGCGCGAGGTCCTGCTTCACGACGCCATGAGCGAACGCGGACTCGTCGAGGTCTCCCTGGAAACGGGGAAGTCGTACGTCGCGTTCGTCCAGAAGATCGTCATCGCGCAACCGCAGAATGCCGATGTGCTCCTGATTCCCCTACTGAGCGGCTACCGGCACCCGGAGACGCGGGACCTGCACATCACGACGAACTACTCTTCGGTCCTTGAGCGTCAGCCCGAGGTTGGAATGAACGGCGATCTCCCGATCGGCATCTCGTTGTCCGGGATTGTGTCGGTGCGTCCTTTTGATCTCGCGATTTGGGATGAGTTCGCCCGCGCGTCTCGGACGGACCCGGCCACAACCCGGGATGGAGGGGACCTCGAACCGTGACGCATTTCCGGACCATCCTCGGCGCCTTCCGCTCCTGGCGGACGCTCTCGGTCACCCTGCTCTCGTTCTCCTCGGGGATCCCCTTCGGCCTCGTCTGGATCGCCATTCCCGACTGGATGCGGGACATCGGGGTGGACATCCGCATCGTCGGGCTCTTCAACCTGGCGCAGATTCCCTGGGCGTTCAAGATCCTCTGGTCGCCCTTCATGGACCGCTACGTTCCGGGCTTCTGGGGCCGGCGGCGGGGCTGGATGGCGGTCACCCAGGTGGCGCTCCTCGCGCTCTGCCTGCTGCTCTCCGGTGCCGGGGACCACCCGGACGCCATCTGGGTGGTGGCAGCGCTTGCCCTCGCGTTGGCCATCGCGTCGGCCTCGCAGGACATCGTGGTGGATGCCTACGCGGTGGAGGTGCTGCGTCCCGAGGAGCACGGGGTGGCGGTGGGCGCCCGGGTGGCGCTCTATCGGGCCGCGATGGTGATCGCCGGAGGCGGCGCGATCAGTGCTGCCGCACTTCTCGGCTGGGGGGCAGTGAACGCGCTGCTGGGGCTGATCTTCCTCCCCATGCTGTTCGTCACCTGGCGCGCGCCCGAGCCGGAGGAGAGCGTCCAGCCCCCCCGCACACTTCGCGACGCGGTCTGGAAGCCGTTTCTGGAGGCCCTCTCCCGGCCTCGAGCTTTCGAAATCCTGGCCTTCGTCTTCTTCTACAAGTTCGCCGACAACCTGGCCCAGTCGCTGACCCGGCCGTTCTTGATCGACATGGGCTACACCGCCGGGCACCGCGGGATCGCGCTCGCCACCGTCGGAGCCGTCGTGACCATCCTCGGCACTTTCGCCGGGGGACTCTTCACGACTCTCGCCGGGCTCGGTCCGGCGCTCTGGGCCTTCGGGGTGCTCCAGATCTTTTCGAACCTCGGCTACTTCTTCGTCGCCAGCGCCGAGGGGAGTCTCGCCTGGATGTACGGCGCCTCCGCCTTCGAGTTGCTGACCGGAGGGCTTGGAACCGGTGCGTTCTCCGTGCTCCTGCTCCGGATCACCGAGAAGAGGTTCTCGGCAACCCAGTACGCGCTCTTTTCCGGGCTCTTCGCGTTACCGCGCCTGCTCGCCGGGCCGTTCAGCGGGTTCGCGGTGGACGCCCTCGGCTGGCGGACCTTTTTCCTGTCCACCATGGCGATGGGGATTCCCGGGCTCGTCCTCCTCCAGCGCTTCTCCCCGCTCGGGGTCCGCGACCCCCGGATCCGGTTCGGGAGCGGGGACGAGCCGGAGGCCCCCCGGTTCTCTACCGGGCTCGCCCGCCGCTTCGCGGTGTCCGCGCTTCTCGGCGGCGGGACGGTATTCGCGTTCGCCGTCCTGCTCGGGGCCCTCAAGGCGATGCGCCTGGCGCCCGAGTCCGGCTTCTCGCTCGCCGCGGGGATCGCGCCGATCCTGAGCCCCGCATCCTTCGCGGATTGGGTTCAACTGGGCGGAATCCTGGTGCTGGGCCTGATCTCCGGCCTCTTCGGCACCGCCTTCGCCGCCGCTCGGCGGACCCGCACGGCAGGCTAGCAGCCTGTGGACAAAGTCACGCGGCCCAGTTCTCCCGGTGGGGGCTCCTCCCTCACGCGCCTTGTCAGCCGGGCGCCTCGCCAGCCTCGGCGCTCACGTCACTTCGTCCACAGGTTGCTAGGCTCCCGGTAGATGCACCGGGTGCGCTTGACAGTTGCGGTCCTTGCTGTCCTAGGTTGGAGTGGGCCTGCCGCTGCCTTCACCGGGAAGGTGCTCCTCGAGGGTGGCGAGCCAGCGGCGGGTGCGATCGTCCAGATCCTCGGGCACCCCGGTTCCGCCGTCACCGACGGGGAAGGCCGGTTCGAGTGGCTCCCGGACCCGGCGCCCCCGTTCCACGTGTTGGTGGTGCTTCCCGGGGAGCGCTACACCGCCCCGATCTTCGTCGAGTCCCTCGATGGGTCGCCGGTGGAGATCGAGGTCGAAAGGCTGGAGATCTCGGAGAGCGTGACGATCACCAGCGGCGCCGTGCCGCACACCGAGGCCACCCCCGGAAGCGCGTCCGCGGTCATCTCCGGCGAGGCGATCCGCACCCGCCAGGCCCCGCGGCTCACCGATGTGCTGGAGGCGGTTCCGGGGGGTGGCCGTAGCAGCGACCTCCACGCCGGGGTCCCCTCCATCCGCGGTCTCTCGCGGGGCCGGACGGTGCTGCTCGTCGACGGGGCGCGGGTCACCACCGAGCGGCGCGCCGGCGCCAGCGCCTCCTTCCTCGATCCGTTCTTCCTTGAGACGGTCGAGGTGGTGCGCGGCCCGTCCTCGGTGGCCTATGGCTCCGACGCCTTCGGCGGCGTGATCCACGCCCGGACCCGGCGTCCGATTCCCGGGAGCCCCTTCGCGGCGCGTGGCCGGGCCACCTTGGGAACCGGGCTCCCGGAGGCGAGCTTCGGGGCGGAAATACAGGGGTCGGCCCTCGGCACCGGGCTTTTGGTGCAGGCGCGGCGCCGCGTCTTTTCGGAGTATTCGAGCCCGGAGGGCAGGGTGGAGGGCTCGGGCGCTCGGGACTTCGGTTTCCTGCTGCGCGGCGCCCGCGAGGTCGCGGGCGGCCGGCTCGGAGTGGGACTCCAGGTCGATGCGGCAAGGGATGTGGGGCGTCCCCGGCGTTCGTCGTCGGTCACGTCCTATCCCTTCGAGGATTCGGCCCGGCTGGTCGCCGACTACCAGCTCGCGCCGCGCTGGGGGTTTGCGCGGCTTGACGCCACCGGATTCCTCGGCGCCCACCGTCTTCTGACCCGGCGCGAGGAGGGCGGGAACGCGGCGGATTCCGAGGTCGCGGCGCACGATTTCATGCTGCGCACGCGCGGCGTCCGGCCTTTCGGCGATGGCCGTCTCGAACTCGGCGCCGAACTCCTGAGCCGTTTCGATGTCTATGCCGGGACCGGCGCTGACGGAATGACGGCGGCCCTCCCGGACGGGGGAGAGTTCGGTTCCTCCCTCGACGGCGCCTTGCGCCGCGAGGCGTCGGTCTACGGCCACGCCGAACAACCGTTCCATGGGCGCCTTGCCGGGAGCGCCGGCGCGCGGCTTTCGGGGATCACCAGCAGGGCCGGCCCGGCGTCAGGCAGCGCCGGCCCCCGCCCGGAAACGAGCCACGGAGCGCTCAGCGGCTTCCTCGCCCTGCGCGCCGACCTGACGCCCGGGATCGCGCTTACCGGCCAGCTCTCCCGTGGCTTCCGCGATCCCACCCTCTCGGATCGCTATTACAGTGGGCTCAGTGCCCGCGGCGTGGTGTACGGAAACCCCGACCTCCGCCCGGAGCGCGCGCTCCAGACGGACCTCTCCCTTCGCTTCGACCGGGGTCGCGTCCATGGGGGCGTTTACGCCTTCCGCTACCGGATTACCGATCTCATCGAGCGCTACGAGGACGGTGCGGAGCTCTACTTCTTCCGGAACCAGGGCGAGGCGCATCTCTCCGGCGTCGAATTCGAGGTTCAGGTCGGCGCTCCGGGAGACCCTTTCCTGCTGGATCTCGCCGGCGGACTGATTCGCGGCCAGACGGAGGGCGGGGCGGCGCTCGACGGAGTGCCCCCGGCAAACTTCCGGGCCGGACTCCGCCGTCGCCTCCGGGCGCGGAGCTTCGCCGAGGTCGTCCTGTTGGCATTTACCGCGGACCGTGATCCAGGCCCCACCGAGTCGGCCATGGATGCTTACGCCCGCCTCGATGCCGCCGTTGGCTTCCCGATCACCGGAGGCGCCGAACTGCGCCTCTCCGGCCGCAACCTGCTGAACGCGGCTTACCCGATCAGCGCCGACGCGCGCGCCGTCCTGGCGCCGGGCCGCAGCCTGGTTGGAACCATCGTCTGGACTCTCGGCGCTTCCTCCGGTCCCTAGCAGCCGGTGGCGAAACCCAAGCGGCGTTCGCCCGGTGATGCATCCCGGCTTAGCAGCCGGTGGTGGAACCCACGCGGCGTTCGGCCGGCGATCCATCCCGGCTGAACCGCGTCGCTTCGCGCCGCTCATCGTTGCGTTTCGGTCGAAATACACCCGGTATTCCTCCCTCACACGCCTTGTCAGCCGGGCGCCTCGCCCCCACCGGGAGAACTGGCGGGCTCGGCGCTCTCTCGGGTTCCGCTACCGGCTGCCAGCACCCGGTGGCGAAACCCACGCGGCGTTCGCCCGCCGATGCATCCCGGCTGAACCACTCCGCTTCGCTTCGTTCTGCGTTGCGTTTCGGTCGAAATACACCCGGTATTCCTCCCTCACACGCCTTGTCAGCCGGGCGCCTCGCCCCCACCGGGAGAACTGGCGGGCTCGGCGCTCTCTCGGGTTCCGCTACCGGCTGCCAGCACCCGGTGGCGAAACCCACGCGGCGTTCGCCCGGCGATGCATCCCGGCTGAACCACTCCGCTTCGCTTCGTTCTGCGTTGCGTTTCGGTCGAAATACACCCGGTATTCCTCCCTCACGCGCCTTGTCAGCCGGGCGCCTCGCCCCCACCGGGAGAACTGGCGGGCTCGGCGCTCTCTCGGGTTCCGCTACCGGCTGCCAGCACCCGGTGGCGAAACCCACGCGGCCGAGTTCTCCCGATGGAGAACTCGGCTAGCCGCGTAGTCCGACTGACAGGCCGCCAGCCGCGCGCTGACGAACTTTCGCCGATGCTCGGCCGGCATTACCAGGAATACGACCAGGGTCTTGCGAGAGTCCTCACGTTCGGCGTCACGACCTGGCAACGGCGTATGCAGCACTAGGCCGCTCGTGCTTCGGCGGCGCGAAGTGTTCGCGTTTCACGGGCGTCACAGTTGTGTGGTGCGGTCTCATCATGGTGCGAACCCCAGTTGCGCGGGTGACTGTCTGGAACACGTGGTGAGGTTTCAACGTAGTGACATGGACAACGGCAGAGAAGTCAGCCGTGTGCCAACCGTTGGCAAGAACCTCGGTAACCATCAACCGGCTTGATGTTCTTGAAACCCTGGACTCTCGTGACATTCGTATGTGACCGGTTGATATGACAATCGTTACACCGTCGAAATCGTGGACATTCGGTGATTTGAGAGCGTCTGAACATGGTTTGTGCTGTGAAACAATGCCAACACGTTCTACGCACAAGAAATCATCTTGGGTTCGCATGTCGGATGCTGTTATTCCATGCGATGTGTGACACATGACATTGACAACTCGTTACATTGAGATGGGAACAGAGCGATGAATCTTACGGTTGGCGAGTTGGCTATCGCCGTAGGGAAGCAAGAAAACTATGTGCGCCAGCACATACATCGGCGCCACCTGGTTGTTCGACGACGCGGCCGCAGTGTTTCGGTGCCGCTTGACGAGGCAGTGAAGTGGGCGGGAACGCGGGGCCTTCCGTTCGTGCCGCCCAAACGGATCAGTCTGACGCTCCTCGACCAAGGGGAAAGGATCGGTCGACTGACGGTTCTTGCCTGGAGCCCTCAGGGCGGACAGGCGCGCAACCTGCTCACGCTCATGCGTCATCGGAAGCGCGAGGCCTTGGGGCCCTGGTCGGGTGAACCAGATGCAACCTGGACTCTTGAGGAGCTCGGGGGCGACCTCCACCTGCTTGCCTTCAACGCTTCGTATGAGGAGTGCCGGGAACACATCGACAGCATCCTCACATCAGGAACGATTGAGGCGCACGGACAGCAGATCCACTACGCCTTGGAAGACAACCCCAGGAATCACTGGGCCTACCCGGATTACCGGCGTCGTTCAGAGGCCTCCATACGCAGTCCGTTTTCGATGCACAGCGCCGCGATTACCGAATACTGGAGTTTCGAGGACGAACCCCACAAACAGTGGTTGTCACTGTCCGACCCGCTTCCGGAACACCTGCAGGTGGCGCTCCGCCGCCTCGGTTTCCCGCTCGACCGATGCCCGGAGCGAGCCGGCAACGTACTCGTCGCCGCCGCCGAGGATGCGATCACCTGTCGCCTGACGGCACATCAGGACCAGACGCTTCGACTTCACGTCGAAGCCAAGGGGCTGTTGCCCGAGACATATCGCGCGACGGTTTGGGCAAGTCACAGCGGGGACGAAGTGCTGCGGAGGGAAGTGCCGGTGACCACCGGACAGACGACGATCGAACTGGTCTCGGAGGTGGACCGCGCGGGCTTTGCAGTCTGTCGCGATTTTGACGGGCAGTACGTGGACCTTGTGGAGAACCTGCCCGGTATCGAGGCGGTCCATGCCATGCGGCGGGGAGATCGCCCGTTGCGCCGGTATCGAGACCCGATGTCCCGCATTCCGCAGCGCGCCCAACCATCCCCTCCGGTCTCTATGGTTACCGGGCGTCCCAAGGGTACCCCGGGCCGGCTTGACAGGGGCATCCGGCAACAGTGGCTTTACCGCGTGGCACATCAAAAGGAAGCCGGCGCCCGCCGTGAGGCCAACCTCGTGCGTTTTGGCCCGGGCAGGTTTGAAGAGGCGGCGCGGCACTTCTTGTATCTCATTTCGCACGACTCCGATCACGCCGGACCCTTTTACCTCGCCGACCCGTGCTTTGTCGGCCACACGATGGCAGACGAAGTGGCGCATCTCTTTGTGGACATGTGTGCCGCGATTCAGCGCAAGCCACTGAGAATTCTGTGCGCAGAACGTGAACCGGACGACGCTCCGGCGTGGTGGGCACGCTATCTCCGGAAGATCCAGGCCGACGTCACCGTGCGGACCTTTGTGAATCGCAGCGATGAGCGGGGATGTTTTCATGACCGGTACCTGATCACTCCCGCGCGCGAAGTCCTGATGACGAATTCGTTCAACGGCTGGAACAGGTTCGGGGTGACTTTCGTGAGTCTTCCCTACGGGGTTTACCGTGCCGAAGCGGAGCAGTTATGGGCTCTGGACCAGGACACGCCCGCCTCGGACGTTCTTGTCCGCGAGATCTCGTGATGCCTGGCCAATCGGGGAGCGAATCTTCACTGTCTGCCGAAACCCGCGAGACTGTCTGGCGGATTTTCGGTGCCGGCGCCGCGCCGGGGACCAGGGGATCGGCTTTCGACAACATCGAACCATTGATCCGCAAGTACGTGCCGCCCGCTGACCAGGATCGAGCCATCGCAACAATCGGGAGTTGGTTCGACTCCGGAACCCACGTGCGGTGGTTGAAACCGGATCGAGCCGAATTGGTCGCTGATCTGGTGCTCGAGGGAGTTGGCCCGCGCCGCTCCGAAGATGCGATCTGGGCAGTCGCCTCCATAGGGCCCGATCTGTCGGTTGGCATGGTCGAGCGGCGTTGGTCTTCGGGAGAGATCGACTCCTTCGTTGACGCGGCGATCAATGTGCTGAACGGGGCAGAGGCTCGCGCGCCAAGTGGTGGCCGTTCGGCCAGGGAAGGAGACACGGAGGTCACCAGCTTTCGGGGCGCCGTGTCTCGGGATGGGCTGGTGGGCGCTTTTGCGCGGCTCGAAGAACAGAGCCTCGAGCTGGTGAACCAGGGATTACACCCGACGGTGGCCAATCTGATTGACCTGGCGGTTGAGCTGTCCCCCGAACAATTCCCCTTGCTCGTTTCCAGGCTGGAAGTGCCGACGATGCAGGCCAAGGCGGCGCGGCGCATGGTGGCTCGGGCGCCTTCTGGTGATCCGGCGATTGTCGGATGGATCACGGAGCGCGCAACTGACGCGACTGTTGCGCTGGCCATCGTGCATACCATGAGCGCAATCAGAAAGTTGGACGAGGGGCGGTTGGCGCGGAGAGATCCTCCTTTGCACGAACCTGCACGGGACGACCATTTCGGTCCAGCAACGGAACATCCCGAGGACGCTGCCTCGAATCTGGTGCGCCAACTACTGGAACGCTTGGGAAGCCTTGATCCGCCGGGCTGTCTGCGGTGGATCGGCGAACTCCTGAGCCAGGCGTCGCAGGCACTGTCGGCGCCGGGCGATGGACAAAAACCGCGCCCCCTGGCGCAACTGGAGGAGGGGTGTACGAAGCTGGCCGTGGGTCTCTTCTGCGAATCCGGGTCCGCGGATCTGCTCTCGCAATTTCAGTTGGGGCTCCTCTCTGGTCGACGAAAGCATTGGGTACGCCACCAAATGGCGATTGCTCGGGCCATGCGCGAACTGTCTCCGGAACGAGCCGCGGAACTCGCCCGGGCCACCGTCGATGAACACCGGCGACAGTTGGCGGAGCAGCGAGACGGCGGCTACCTGGCCGCCGACTGGGACGACTGGCACGATCGGGAGTGGCTCGAAGGCTTGGGAACGGCCGTCGCGCTGTCGCGCAAGGATCTCGATCTCCGAGCCTGGGTTGCCGAAGAATGCCGGGATCTGCCACTCAGCGTCTGGGATGCCGAGGAGGATCCCGATGGGTTCGCGATTGCCGAGCAGCTAGCGCGGCACTGGTCCCTGGTGGCGCTGCTCGCTGTTCCACAGAGGAGTGAGTTCGGTTGGCCAATTGAGCCTTCCGCGGTTTGTGCCCTCGCCGAGACCGTATGGGCGCACTGCAGGTTTTGCCGGCAGCACCTCGACACTCACCCGGAAGCATCGGTCGCCGCAGAACTGGCGGCTCGCTACGCGATGCAATACGGACAAGCCGACGATCAGTGGATTCTCGACCAGGCGCGAGGTGAGGGCGTGGGTCCCAGGGCCCTCTGCGTGCTGTTGGACGAGCGGCGATCTCGAAGCCATCCGTTGATCGAAGGGAATCCCGACTACGACGACATGATTGTGGCGGAGCTGGTACGGATTGCTTCAGATCGATTCGAGGATGGCGGCCAGTTCGATCTGGAGACCCTGCGGTATTGGGGACAGCTCTGGCTCTCGTTCGGCGCGGTGGATCAGGCGGAGCGGACGGCTATGGCCATCGTCAGCTTTCCTTTGCGGGCGGGGGATCGGCACTATCGGATTCTGGCGCTCAAGCTCCTCGGACTCGTCGTTCGGTACCGCAAGCCGCGCCACGGCATAACGGAGCACGTGGTACCCCTCTACAACCAGCTCTGGCCCGTGTTTGGCGGAACCCCGAGTCAGGAAAGGGCAGACCGTGAGGAAATCGAACGGGCCTTCGTCGGCTCGGACCTCATCCCGCGGTAGGGACAGAGCGGTATCCCCGCACCGAGCTGGACGCCCCGGCGAAGTACGTGCTGCACGCCCGCCCCCACGAAGGGAAGAGCGTGTCCGAGATGCCGGCGCGGGTGGAGGAAGCGCTCGGCGAACCCCGGGTTCGGGATGGGTCGTGCCTCGTGGTCAACCACGCCGGAGTGATCCGGATTGCGAGCGGGCGTCGCTGGGGTGAGAACATCCCCCAAGGCGCCATCTGCCGTCTCTGAGCGACATTTCCGAGGGAGGATGGTTCCGGCGACGGACGAACCATGACGAAAAAACCCGTGGACGAGCAGATCGCCCACCAGGAGCGCATGCGGGTGCTCCAGGCCGAAGTCCGGAAAAAGCGCGCCGCCGCGGCCGACCCGGGGCGGGGGCTGGTGCTGGTCCACACCGGGGACGGGAAGGGCAAGTCCAGTTCCGCCTTCGGGGTCATGGCGCGGACGCTCGGTTGGGGAGGGCGGGTCGGCGTGGTGCAGTTCATCAAGGGCAATTGGAAGACCGGCGAGCGTCAGTTCTTCGGACGCTTCCCGGAACAGGTGGTCTGGTGCACCATGGGGGAGGGGTTCACCTGGGACACCCAGGACCGGGCCCGCGATGTCGAAGTCGCCGAAGCCGCGTTCGCCGCGGCGCGGGAGATGCTCGTGTCCGGTGACTTCGACCTTGTCGTCCTTGACGAGATCAACGTGGTGATGAGCTACGCCTACCTCGGAACCGAGGCTGTTCTGGGCGGCCTGAAGGCGCGCGCCGCGCGCACGAACGTGATCCTGACCGGCCGCGGCGCCCTCCCGGAGGTCGCGGACTTTGCCGACCTGGTCACCGAGATGCGGGAGGTGAAACACCCCTTCGCCGCGGGGATCAAGGCCCAACGCGGCATCGACTATTGACGGCTGAGGAGCTGAACCTCGGGGTGGACCGCCGACCTCCGGCCGGCAGCGTGGCGCGCAGGCAGGGAACGCCGGGCAGTTCTCCCGGTGGGGCCCTTCAGACCGGCACCGCTGCGCGGAGCGCAGCGAAACCGCGTACCACCCACCGGGAAGAAGGCGGGGACGGCTTGGAACGCCGACCTCCGGTCGGCACGCGGCCCGCAGGGCCGCAACGCGCGCTTGGCGGCCCACCCGGATGACCCGGACTCCTCTGCCATCCACCCCCCGGCGCGTCCAACCTTCCTTCTAACTACAAAGAAGTGTTTCGCAGTTCGGTTGGCAACGGCGGCCAGCCCCCCGTCATCGTCCCATCCCCGAAACCCACCACGGACCCCGTCATCCTCGTAATCGGCGCGAGCGGTTATGTCGGGGGCCGCCTCGTCCCGGCTCTCGAGTCCCGCAGCTACCGGGTCCGCTGCCGGGCGCGCCGCCCCGAGTACCTCAGGGGCCGCTTCCATTCCGAGACGGAGGTAGTCCGGGGTGATGTGCTGAAGCCCGCCTCCCTCGAAGCCGCGCTCCGGGGTATCCACACCGCTGGCTTCAATTCGAGGTGGAGCCGGCGGAGGGCGGCAGCCCGATCACCCAAACGGCGGTTTTGGATCCGCTTGGGTTTGGGAGGACTCATGTACTGGTACGGGCTCTACCCGATCCACTGGTTGATCTGCCGGAGGATGTTGCGGCGAGTGGCGGCGCGGGCCGCCTCCGTGTAACAGTCGGGAGATGCCCAGATCCGTGATGAACCCGTTCCCGTGCGTTCTTGCCGCAGCCCTGGTCGCAGCGGGCGCGGCCGACGCCGGCCAGGAGCCCCGAATCGTGGTGGGTCCCGACTACCTCGTCAGCCGGGATGGCGACCGGCCTCATGTCGAGATCATGGCGGCCGCGAACCCGCGCAATCCACGCAACCTGCTGGCCGGCGCCATCACCTTTACCCGTCCCGACGGCGGGGCCGCCACCAAGGCCTACGTCAGCTTCGACGGCGGTGTTCGGTGGGAGGACATCACCTTCCCGGAGCAGAAGGAGACGGGTGGGGGCGATCCCCAGGTGGCGTTCACCGCGGCCGGCACAGCGATCTTCGCCACCCTCGCCACCCGGCCGGATGAGACCGGCCGCACGCGGGCGTTCCTTCACGCCTACCGGTCCGAAGACGGAGGACGGAGCTGGTCGGCTCCCCACGACCTCGGGGCCTCGTACGACCACCCCATGCTGGCGGCCGACCAGACGACGGGGCCCTTTGCCGGACGGCTGTACATGAGCGTCCTCTACGGCCGCGAATACAACCTCGGCGTCTTCCGCTCGGAAGACGACGGCAGAAGCTGGATCGGCCCGGTGAAGTTCCTGGACGGCGCCGGCGAGCGAGGGCTCAACGTGGACCCCATGCTGGTGCTTCACGACGGGGCCATCATGGTGCCCTTTGTGGATTTCCCATCCACTCCCGAACAGACTGCCAACTGGACCGAATCGCGACTCTGGACGGTCGTTTCGACCGACGGCGGAGTGACGTTTTCCGAGCCGAAGCCGGGCCCGGTGAAGATGACGGGCGAGGAAACGCGCGAAGCGAGGGAGGGGACACCGCGTTTTCGGGGCGGTTCCTGGACCATGCTCGCGGTGGACCGCAGCGAGCCTTTCCGGGATCGCGCGTACGCGGTCTGGCCCGACTACTCGAAGGGGCTTCCGCGCGTGGTGATCTCCTGGTCCGACGACCGCGGTTCCACTTGGAGCGATCCCAGGCCAGTGGCGTCCCCCGAGGCCCCGGATCTCCAGCAGTTCCAGCCCGCGGTCGCCGTCAACCAGGACGGCGTGCTGGGGGTGAGTTGGTACGACACGCAGCAGGCTCCGTCGCGGTTCGCCTTCCACCAGTACTTCGCGGCGTCCTTCGACGGCGGCGAGACGTTCACTTCACCGCACCGGGTCTCGGGAGCGCTCTCCGAGCCCCTGGGGTCCGGCAATCTGGTGCCCGCCCCGCTGACCTTCAGCGGAACGGAAGGAGAACTGCGGGTCGCCTTGATCTCGGCGGCTTCGCGCTGGGTGAATGGTGGCGACTACATGGGCCTCACCGCCTCGGCCGACGGACACTTCCATCCGATCTGGGCCGACGCGCGGTCGGGCTACCAGGTGTACACCGCGGCGGTACGGATATTGGACGGGCCGCCCGCGCCGCCGGCAACGGTCGGGGAACCGGTGGAGATCACCGGCCGGATCGAACCTGTGAACGACCCCGGAAGCTATGACGCCGAGACCGGGGTAGCCGACCTCTGGATCCGGCTACGGAATGTGTCGGCCACTCCCGTGGCGGGACCGATCGAGGTGGAGATCCGCAAGTTCGGGAGCGGCCTGGGAGACATGTTTTCGGAACTCGCCCCGGAGGTGCTCAACGCAGACAACGGGCTGCGCGGAAACGGTGCCGTCTTCCGCTACGACGAAGTGCTCGGCAGCGAAGGAATCCTCCTGCCGGGTGGCGTCACGGGCGCAGTCCTCTGGCGGCTCAAGCTCTTGGAGCCGATCCGTATTCCCAATCTGCACCTTTTCATCACCGGCCGGGAGGTGGTCGCGGAGCAGCGGTAGCGTTTTGTTCCATCGGTAGCGGTGGTCACCTGGCCCGAGACGTCTTCCGGTGGATGCTCGGGGGAACTGGCGCTCGGGGCGAGCGAGAACGGCAGCGTCAGAATGCGAAGCCCATGACATAGAGGGCAATGCCGGTCGCGCAGGTGAGGCACAGACCGAGGAATGTCAGTTGCCCCCAACCTCGGTGATGGCGACTAAAAGTCCCGGGAAGGACAAAGGTATAGCGCCTCCAGGACACGGTCACCAGGATTCCCCACAGCAAGAACGTCGGGATAGCGACCGCCAGATGGACTCCAAAGAGACCACTCATGGCAGGCGTTCCGTAGAACTCGCTCAACAGGAATCCCTCCGCGCCACCAAGCTGGAGACTGGTCTCGAGGAGCACCACGGCGCCAACACCCAACAAGAGTCCGACCAACTGAAGATTGCGGTGTTTCAGATACTCCCTTCTTGACGCGAATGTCATCGCGTACCCCATCAAGATCGGCGTTGCGGTCAGAACCACCAAGGAGACGTCAATCAAGCTGTCGGCTCGCGTTCCCAAAAAGCCTGTTGAGTCAAACATCGCCATCTGCCTCCCCGAGTTCCCCGCCAAGTCGTACCGACATGGAGTCCACCGCTCCCAGCTCTCAGGACTGACCCGACGCTCTCAGCCGCCATCAATGGTATTGCACAAGACAGGTTGTGGGGAACGCTGAACCCGTCCGTGCTTTCGCGCCCCATTCAGCGGTTTGGGGAACGGTAGGGTTGGTATTTCGCTACTTGGCTCTTACCTGCGGGGCTTCCTCGATCTTCTCGGGACGCGGCGGGGACGCCGGCACCCGGTGGAACTGACGGCAGGGGACCCGCTCGACTTCTGGCGGGTGGAGGCGTGGGAGGAAGATCGCCTCTTGCGGCTCTCTGCGGAGATGAAAGTGCCCGGCCGGGCCTGGCTCCAGTTCGAGGTGGAGCCGGCGGAGGGCGGCAGCCGGATCACCCAGACCGCGGTCTTCGATCCGCAAGGGCTCGGAGGACTCCTCTACTGGTACGGGCTCTACCCGGTCCACTGGCTGATCTTCCGGAGGATGCTGCGGGGGACAGGCGCTCGGGGGGAGCGAGAACAACCTCTTCAGAATGCGAAGCCCATGACATAGAGGGCAATGCCGGTCGCGCAGGTGAGGCACAGCCCGAGGAATGTCAACTGCCCCCATCCTCGGTGATGGCGACTGAAGGTCCCCGGAAGGACAGAGGCATAGCGTTTCCAGGACACGGTCACCAGGATTCCCCACGCAAGGAATGTCGGGATGGCGACCGCCAGATGGACTCCAAAGAGACCACTCATGGCGGGCGTTCCGTAAAACTCGCTCGACAGGAGTCCCTTCGCGCTGCCGAGCTGGAGACTGGTTTCGAGAAGTACGACGGCGCCAAAACCCAACAAGAGTCCGACCAACTGAAGATTGCGGTGTTTCAGATACTCCCGGCCCGACGCGAATGTCATCGCATATCCCATCAAGATCGGTGTTGCGGTCAGAAACACCAAGGAGACGTCAATCAGGCTGTCGGCTCGCGTTCCCAGAAAGCCTGTTGAGTCAAGCATCGCTATCTGTCTTCGCGGGTTTCCGGTCGAGTCTCGCCGATGTGGAGTGCGCCGCTTCAAGCACTCGGGACTGACCCATCGCTCTCAGCCTCCATCAATGGTATTGCACCAGGGCAGTTCGCTCCCGTCCTGGCGGCGATGCCGGCCGAAGGCCGGCGCGCGGGGTACGCGCCGCGGGGGTTCAGGGGGCGAGTGAACCCACCGGTGCCACCGTTACCCCATCCGTCCGTTCGTAGCCGTACCCACTACCCGTCACCACCACCAGCTTGCGCGGATCGCCGACCCGAGCCGTATCCACTCGCTCCCGGAGCCGGAGAAGATTCCGGGCCGCTTGGTCGATATTGGCAGTGCCGCCGAGCTTGATCTCGATTGGCATCCAGCCGCCCTGGGCAGTCTCGATGACGACATCCACTTCGAGCCCGGTGTTGTCGCTGTAGTGGCTCAGTTCGGCGTCGTGCGCCTGGGCGTAGATTCGCAGGTCCCGAATAGCCAGCGACTCAAACAGGAAGCCGAGGTAGGGGAGGTCGCGAAGAAGTTCTTCAGGTGAGGCGCCGAGTGCCGCGGCGGCCAGGGACGGGTCGGTGAGGTAGCGCTTCGGAGTGGTCCGCAGGCGGGACCGGGATCGCAGATGGTGCGAGAAGGCCGGGAGGTCCTCGATCACGAAGAGGCGGGCGAGGTCGTCGAGATACTCGCCGGCCGTCCGGGTGGTCGTGCCTTCCCCGATGTCCGTCGCGAGGGTCTTCAGGGTCACGGGCGTCCCGATATTCCGGGCGAGAGAACGCAGGAGTCGTAGCGCCCGGTTCGGGTCGCGTCTTCTTTCCGAGACCCGGTTGAGGTCGGCGCGACGGATTTCGTTCAGGTAGTTCCGTACGAAGCGACGGGCCGCCGGAAGATCGGCCCCCAGGGTTCCTGGCCAGCCTCCCCGGCAGATCGCCTCGGTCAGGTCCGGGATCGTCGTGGTTGGGGCCGGAGCCGAAATAGCCTGGCCCGCGAGCAGATCCCCGAGCGAAACCTCGCCGGTCGAGAGTCCCAACTCGAACAGGGACATGGGCCGCATCCGTACCCGTGCGATACGTCCCGCGCCGGTGTGCCGGGTGATGTCGTCCGCCGGCACGGCGGAGCCGGTAAGGAGGAACAACCCCTTCTGTCCGCTCAGGTCGGCGGTGCGGCGCACCGGATTCCAGACTTCAGGCGCCACCTGCCATTCGTCGAGGAGGCGCGGCCTCGGGCCGTTCAGAACGAGCCAGGGATCCGTTCTGGCCGCTTCGAGAGTCTTGGGATCAGCGTCGAGGAATACTTCGCTGGCTGCGGCGCGGCGCGCGGTCATCGTCTTGCCGCACGCCTTGGACCCCTCGATCAGAACTACGGACGCACTCTCCAGTTGGTCGCGAAGTTCCATATCCACCACGCGGGGCCGGTAAGTGGCCGTGGTTCCGGGCGGTAGGTAGGCGGAGGGGAACTCCATGGCGAGGCGGCGCGGTGCGTTCGCAGCCGCGCCGGCCAGCACCATAGCATGTTTTGCAACCAATCCATAGCATGAATTGCAATGGTTTTATAGCATGTTTTGCAACATCCGTAGAGCAGGGTTTGCAAGCTACCGAGACCTGCTCCGGAGCCGCGAATCTCTTTCACGCGCTTGACGTTCCCTCGCCAGCGGTGCCATCTGCTGCCGGTGGCAGCACGCAGTTTCGTCACCCTGGCGGGTGACGGTGCCGGTCTGACTCATCTTTGACAGTTTGATTTTGGAACTCGTTGATATGCGGTGATTTACGGTTTGTGCCGAGAGTCCGTGGCACCGCATTTCGGTGGAGTTCGGGGTGCCGCGGGTGCGTCGTTTCCTGAGGCGTGGGTGACGGCTGGTTGGGTGCGGCGGGGGAGTTGGCGGATGACGGGGGGGATCCGGAGGCCGACCGCGCGGAAGACGCCGGCAGCTCTTTCGGTGATGCGGCTGCGCACGGCGAGGCGTGTGTGGTCCTGTTCGATTTGGGTTTCGGTGACGGCCCGGAGGTCGCGCACGATGTCGTTCCAGCTTTCCTGAAGCTCGGCCTGCTCGAGGCGCTCGAAGAGCGCCTTTTGGAGGGTCAGGGCGAGGAAGGAGCAGAACATGTGGCCCCGGATGGCGTCGTCGGTCTGGTGGAAGACCGGGCGGGTATCGAGGAGGGACTTGGCGGTTCGGAAGGTCCGCTCGACCATCCACAACTGCTTGTAGCGCAGCGCGACATCCTTCGGGTCGAGTTCGGTATTGGTGCGCACCACCCAGATCCCGTCGTATTTCGGGGCCTCGGCGAGTTCTTCCCGGTTGAGCACGTAGGCTCCCTTCCGGGCCTTGAGAAGGCGGGCCACGGACCGGTTCTTGAGCAGGGTCTTCGCGCCCTGGTCACGCAACATCCCGGGGAGCCTGGCGACGAGGGCGGCGCGGGTGGCGGCCTCCCGGCGGGCCTGGATCGGGTTGCGGCAGACCACATAGCGGTGGGAGACGACGCTGCCGTCCGGCTGGTTGGTCTTCACCAACACCTCCTTGACCTCCAGCTTCGGCTCTGGCTCCTTCACCTCCCCGTTCCGCTTCTTCTCCCGGGGCGTCCACGCGACCACCCGGAACGGCTCCGGGTCGGCCAGAACCCGGTCCTTGACTTCCGCGGTCCGCCGCAACCCGGCGCCCAGGATGTATTCCCAGCCCATCGCCTCCAGCTTCCGAAGCACCTGGCGGCTGATCATCCCCGCGTCCGCCACCACGCACACCCGGAGCATCCCGAAGCGCTCCTCGAGCCGCCGCGCCACCCGCGCCAGGGTGCTCACATCGTTCGTGTTGCCCGGCCACACCTCCGAGCACACCGGGCGGCCGTCGCGGTCCAGGACCATCCCCAGAACCAACTGCTTGCACTCGGGGCGGTGGTCCTTGCTGAAGCCGCGCGCCCCGAGCTGTTCGCCCCCCTCCCCGGTGAAAAAGACCGAGGTGGTGTCGAAGAACACCAACGCGTCCCGGGAGAACAGGGTGCGCCGCCGGGCGAAGAGTTGCTCTTCCAGCAGATCCTTCACGCAGCGGGGGCTCGCCTCGCCCGCCGGCGCTGAGGGCAGCGCCTCCCCCAGCCACGCCATCGCCCGATAGAGGTGGTGGAGCGGAACCTCGCCGACGCCCTCGATCCGGTAGTCCCGTTGCCAGCACCCGGCGTCCCGGTCCGAGCCGGATTCGCTGTGGAAGAGGCGGTGGAGAACCGTGAGGAAGACCGCGCGCTCGACGTCGAAGCGGAACCGGCGCCCGCTGAGCGCGGCGCGCAGCACCTCGTGGCATCCGCTGGTCCGCCAGAGCCGGTCAAACACCAGGCCGGGGCCGATGCTCCGACTCTCGGCCCCGGCCTCCCCCGAGCGGCCGCTGTCCTCGGCCAGCGCGACGACCTTCTCCGAGAAGCGGCAGGCGGAGCGGATGAGGCGGTCGAGGGCGCCGGAGGCGAGCAGGCTCTCGACCCTGCCGAGGCTGGCGACGACGCGCTGGCGGGTCTTGCCGCCCTCGCGGCGGTTCTCGACGATTTGCAGGTAGGTGTAGGGGCCGCTGGTCTTTTCGCGAACGAACACGGTGTCCTCTGTAGGCACCGCATATTGTGTGTCGTTATTGGATCAGATGCAATGGTAAAACAACGTAATCAGGCTTTCTAAGTGCCACACACGTGGCACCACGTTTTCCACAAACGCCGACTCCGGTCGTTCTCCCCCAACGGTTTTCGTGCCTCAATCGCCCGAAACAGACCTCAAACTGTCCAAGATGAGTCTGAAGACCGGCGTTCCCTGAGTCCGCGCGGCGGTGCCGGTCTGAAGACCGGCGGTCCCTGGCCCCGGGCCCCCCTCAGGCTACGATTAGGGGGCGGAGGGCCTTCAGGCCGGCTAGGGCGCGCTCGATGTGCTCCGCGGTGTTGTAGAGGTGCGGCGAGAGGCGGAGGCCGCCCGAAGTCGAGCCGGCGATCCCGTGCTCCTCGTACATCCGGGAGAAGACCTCGCGGCGGGATTCGGCGGGGACCTCGACGATCACCACGCCTGCCGAGAGCACGTCCTCCATCGGGGTCACCAGCGGGATGCCCAGTTCGCTGACTCCCTTCTTGAGGCGGCGCGCCAGGTCGTACATCCGCTTCTCAACCCGGTCCGGGCCGATCTCGGCGTGGAAATCCGCAATGGTGCCCATGGCCGCCAGGCAGGCGTCGTCGCGCTGGCCCATGGACTCGAACTTCCGTGCGCCGGTGGGGTCCGGGTCGGCGTCGCCGCCCCAACCGGGGGCGACCACCGAGGGCCACAGACGCGGGATGACCTCCGAACGGACCACGAGCACTCCGCATTCCTTGGGACCGCAGAACCACTTGTGGGAGCTGCTCGTGAAGGTGTCCGCGCCGATGGCCGGGACATCTACGGAGAGCCCGCCGAAGCTCTGGGCGCCGTCCACATGGATGTGGATCCCCCGCTCGTGGGCCGCGTCCGCGATCCGGCGCACCGGAAGCAGGATGCCCGAGACGTTCGAAACGTGGGTGATCGCGACCACCTTCGTGTTGGCGCCGAAGGCCTCGATGAACGGGGCGGCAAGGTCTTCTTCGCCGGCGGGAGCCGCCGGGACCGAAACTCTGCGTACCGAGAAGCCGTAACGGGCGGCGCGTACGTCCCACGCCACGTTGTTCGTGGGGTGGTTCTGCTCCCACAGGAGGACCTCATCGCCCTTTCCAAGCGCTACTCCGGCGTTCACGATGTTGTTCGCTTCGCTGGTGTTCCGGACGAGCGCCAGCTCGTCGGCGGACACCCCGAGCTGCGCCGCGACCTTCTCCCGGGCGGCCTCCCGCAGGTCGGCGAACTTGCCCCGGTTCTGGAACGAGCAGTCGTGGTCGATGTCCCGGGTCAGCTCGCTCACCCGGTCCCCCACCGATCTCGGCGACGGGCAGAGGTTCGCGGCGTTCATCGGCACCTTGTCCTCGTCGAAGGGGAATTCCCGGCGCACGATCCGGAACAGGGTCTCGTCGTCTGCCGCTGCTGCCCGCGCGACGGGAAGGGCTACGGGTACTGCTGCGGCGGCGTGCAGGAAAGCGCGCCGGGTTACGGCGTTCGAGAGGGATTTGGTCATGGCGGGCGCCTCCGAGTTGTCGAGTCTACCGGGTTCCCCGAGTCGCGGCCGGCATCGCGTCTTCGGCCCGGCGGGCGCTGCCGTGCGTGATGACCCGGCGGAACAGGACGGGGCAGGTGATGGAGGTGACGGCGGCGATCATCACGGCGATGGCGCGGTCCTCGCGGTCGAGGAGGCCGAGTTCCAGACCCACGGTGGCGACCGCGATCACGATGCTCAGCCGGGCCGACAGCAGGAGCCCGGTGGCCGCCGCCGCCCGCAGCGAGAAGCCCCAGAACATGAAGAGCAGGGAGGGCAGGAACTTGACGAAGAAGGCCACCGCGATGATGACCCCGGCGCGCGCGAGCACTTCGGGGTCCATGAGGGCGGCCACGTCGAACCGCAGCCCCACATTGATGAAGAAGATGGGAATCAGGAAGCCCCACGAAATCCCCGAGAGCTGGTGGCGAAGCCCCTCCGGCGGACGGAAGAGCAGCGCGAAGACGCCTCCGGCGAGGAAGGCCGCCAGGATCGGCTCCACCTCCAGCACGGTCGAAAGCCCGACGAAGATGAGCAGCAGCGCGAGCGCCCCGCGGATCCCCATCTCATCGGGATCGTCCTTTCGGAACAGCCTGGAAACGCGGAGGGGATGCCACCAGAGGACGAGCTTCATCACCCGGAGCACAAGCACCACCGCCACCAGCAGGAGGGGACCGTTGATCAGCTCGATGCCCCAGCCGTCGCGCGCCCAGATCGTGATCTCCGCGACCAGCAACAGGGTCACGAGGTCGGCGATGACCGCGGAAACCAGGATTGCCTGCCCGAGGCTCTCGGTGGTGATCCCCGCGCTCCGGAGACTCGGGAGTACGAGCGCCGCCGAGGTGGTGGCGAGCACCGGCGCGTAGAAGACGGGGAGTTCCAGCCACACGGTAGCGAGGAAGGAAAGCGCGAGAGTGCCGGAGAAGACGATGAGCGCCTGACCGATGGGTCCGGCGCCCCCGCGCCTCAGGGCGGGGAAGTCGATCTCGAACCCGGCGAGGAACATCAACATGAGGAGCCCGAGTTCCCCGATCTGATCCAGCAGTTGTGTTCCCCCGACCAGCCCGAAGACCGGTCCGACCAGGACCCCGAACAGGATTTCGACAACCACGGCGGGCGCCCGCAGCCAGGAGGCCACCGGGGGAAGCAGGAATGCGGCGATCCCGACGATCACCAGCGCGCCGGAGCCGTCCATCAGCAGCCCGTGGACAGAGTGGGGCGAGCGCCGAGAGCGGCGAGGCCCAGTTCTCCCGGTGGGGGCCCGGCTGACAAGGCGCGCGAGGGAGGAGCCCCCACCGGGAGAACTGGCCCGAGCGTATTTCGACCGAAGCGCAACGACGAGCGAAGCGAGGCGTAGCGGTTCAGCCGGGATGGATCGCCGCTCGAGCCCCCACCGGGAGAACTGGGCCGCGCGACTCTGTTCACGGGCTGCTCATCCTCGTCCCCAGCACGGCCGCCGCGGCGAGGGCGAGTGCTCCGGTGGACCGCACGAGTTCTTCCACCGGACAATGCTCGTCCGGCCGGTGCGCCAGTTCGAGGATTCCCGGCCCGTACGCGACGCAGTCCGGGACTCCCGCGATCCGGGCGACGTGTTTGTGGTCATAAGTGCCGGGGCTCGCTACTTCCTCGACTTCTACGCCGAGCGCGCCGCGGACCCCGTAGCGCACGGCCTCGGTGGCCAGTGACCCGGCCGGCGTCTGCACCGGCTCCACCGTGAGCAACTCCTCGATCTGGTAACGGCGGCCGGGCTCCCGGCCGGCACAGTCCGCGACCCGGCGGGCCACCTCTTCGCGAACCGCCCTGAGCCCTTCTTCGGGCAGGAACCGGCGGTCCACCACCAGTTCGGCCCGGTCGGGAACCTGGGGGCTTTCGGCTCCGGCGCCGGCCTGGCCTCCCCGGATGCTGTTCACGTTGACGGTCGCTGCGCGCGCCCCGTCGGGAACCACGGGAAGCGCGGTTCGCCGGGTGGCCAGCTCCGGGACCCATTCGGTCCGGATCTCCTCGAGGAGCGGAGCGAGGTCCGTAATGGCGTTCCGTCCGAGGAACGGCATGCTCCCATGGGCGACCTCGCCTTCGGCAACGACCCGGAACCAGTACACCCCGCGGTGCCCGACGCACACCCGGCGGGAGCCGAAGGGCTCGGGAATGATCACGGCATCGGTGCCTCCTGCGATGCGGCCGGACTCGGCCAACCACGCGACGCCGGCGTGTCCTCCGGTCTCCTCGTCCACGGTCCCCGAGATCTCGAGGGTGCCGCCGAGCCGGGCGCCCGCCCGTCGGAGGACCTCCGCGGCGAAGAACGCCGCCGCGACGCCCCCTTTCATGTCGCTCGCGCCGCGTCCCCACACGGCCCCGTCTCGAACTTCCCCCGAGAAGGGGTCGGTGGTCCAACCGCCGCCCGCGGGGACCACGTCGAGGTGTCCGTTCAGATGCAGCCGCCGGCCGCCGCTTCCCAGCCGGCCGATGACGTTCCGCCGGGGATAGGCGGCCGAGCCGGGCGGACAGGCTTCCGGTGGGGGATCGTCGAATGCCACCTCGAAACCCGCAGCGGCGAGTCGGTCCCCGAGAAGCGCGGCACACTCCGGATAGTTCTCGCCGGGAGGGTTTACGGTCGGGATCCGGATCAACTCGCCGCAAAAGGCGGCAATCTCGTCCCGGGCGATCTCCGCCTCCCGCAGGATTCGTGCTTCGAGGGCGGGGGCCACCGGATGAAGCGGCATCGAAACCGAGGATACCGCCCCATGCTGCGGCTGGCGGCAGAGCGGGCTTGACTTCCGCTCTTCATTTCGATAATATTGGAACTATGGAAACGCTAGCCAGCCATGCCAAGACCAATGCTCTGGAGATGCTTTGCGCGCTCTCCCAGGGAAGCCGCCTTGACATCTTCCGCCTGCTGGTCCAGAACCGTCCCGATGGACTTCCCGCGGGGGCGATTGCCAGGCAGTGCAACCTGCCGGCGCCGACCTGTTCGTTCCATCTCAAGGAACTCAAGAAGGGCGGCCTTCTCAGTTGCTGCCGCCACGGGAGGTCCCAGATCTACACGGTGAACTTCCGGGCGATCCGGGCGCTGCTCGGATATCTGACGGAGCACTGCTGTGCCGACCACGACTGTGACCATGAGAGTTCGAACGGCGCTACCGCTGCGTGACTTTGCTCAGGCCGGGGATCCGGGGGCGGATCGGCCGCCCCCGGCAGTGATGCGGTTGGAGCGGCCATCTGAGGTCGCCAATGAAGTCGCCTGCCGTCCCGTCTTTCCTGCCAGGGAAGGGACAGGCGTCGCATCCGTCACTCGTCGGATGACCCCCCTTGGATCCGGTACCAGATGGGGATTGACTTCCTGTTTTCATTTCGATACTATTGGAACTATGGAAACCACAGCCGCCTATTCCACGACCAATGCCCTGGAAATGCTCTGTGCACTCTCCCAGGAAAGCCGCCTCGACATCTTCCGCCTACTGGTCCAAAGCGGGCCGGACGGACTTCCTGCCGGCGCGATCGCCAGGCACTGCGAGCTGCCGGCGCCGACCTGCTCGTTCCACCTGAAGGAACTGAAGAAGGGTGGGCTCCTCAGTTGCTGTCGTCACGGACGGTCCCAGATCTACACGGTGAACATCCGCGCGATCCGGGCGCTGCTCGGATATCTGACGGAGCACTGTTGTGCTGATCACGACTGCGACCACGAGACCCCAAACGGCGCGGAAAAACCGGAACTGTGATCAGGACGGGGGCCGGGGGCGGATCGGCCGCTCTCGGCAGTGGCGCGGATGGATCGGGAATCTGAGGTCGGCTGCTTGCCAGTCTGTTCGGCACCAGAATAAGGGCACCAGGAGGCGAAGGGCCGGGACGACCGGTCACCCCAAACTCGCCGGCCGTACCGGCGGAACTGGAACTTCCGGTCGCGGCCAGGGTGTGGCCAGACAATCCCCTGGTACGTGGTGTGCGGCTTGCGGGAGGCACGATATTTGGCGCCCGGCTGACAAGGCGCGTGAGGGAGGAGCCCCCACCGGGAGAACTGGCCCGGGTGTATTTCGACCGAAACGCAACGATGAGCGGCGCGCAGCGACGCGGTTCAGCCGGGATGCATCGCCGCTCGAACGCCGCGTGACTTTGTCCACAGGCTGTTAACCCACGGTGCGGGCTGAGCGACAGCGGCAAAGGCGGGCCGTCTTTTCCAGGGCGCCGCCGAATAGAATCCAAGCCGTTCTGTTCCCTCGCCGAGCCTCGGTACCCCTGCTGCTCCTCGCCCTCGGGATCATCGTCCCTCAGCGAGGAAATGCGGAGGCGCCTGAACGCCAGCCGGGTGTCGCTCCTGCGGAAGATCCCGGACTCGTTGCCGTTCGCGGCATCGAGGTTGGCCATCATGAGCTCGCTGGTCTCCCCACCGGCTGCACCGTAGTCCTGGCCCGGGAGGGGGCGGTTGCGGGGGTGGACGTTCGGGGTTCAGCGCCCGGGACCCGCGAGACCGACCTGCTCGATCCCGAGAACACCGTGGAGCGCGTCCACGCGGTGGTGCTTTCCGGGGGCAGTGCGTTCGGGCTCGCGTCCGCCGACGGGACCGTGCGCTTTCTCGAGGAGGCGGGGATCGGTTATCCGGTGGGCCCGTTCCGGGTGCCCATCGTCCCGGCCGCCATCCTGTTCGATCTCGGAGTCCAGGGTCCGGGCGCCGTCCGTCCGGGGGCGGACTGCGGTTACCGGGCAGCTTCCGCCGCGAGTGCGCAACCGGTCCGCCGCGGGAACGCCGGCGCCGGAGCCGGGGCCACGGTCGGGAAGAGCCGGGGAATGGCCCGGGCGATGAAAGGCGGGATCGGCTCGGCCTCGCTGAGCTTCCCGGATGGCCTGGTGGTGGCGGCGCTCATCGCGGTGAACGCCGTGGGCGACGTGGTGGATCCCGCGGACGGAACGGTGGTGGCGGGCGTGCGCGACGATGACGGAGGCCTCGCCGACTCGCGCCGGTTGCTGCTCGAATCGCTTGCCAATCCGGCGGCCGGCCCGAACGCGGAAGCCGGTCCCCTCGCGGGAGCGAACACCACGATCGGAGTGGTGGCGGTCAATGCCCCGCTCACCAAGGCCCAAACGAACAAGGTGGCCGAGATGGCGCATGACGGCCTGGCTCGAGCCATTTACCCGGTGCACACCCCGTCCGACGGGGACACGCTGTTCGCGCTTTCCACGGGAGGCGGGCCGGAAGCCCGGGTCGGGAGGATCGGCGCCCTTGCCGCCGAGGCGGTGGCGCGCGCCGTGCTGGACGCGGTCCGTTCGGCGGAGTCGATCCCCGGCTTCCCGGCGGTCCGGGACCTCCCGGCTCCGCCAGAGCCGCCTGAACCGCCAGAACCGCCAGAGCCGCCTGAACCGCCCGAACCGCCAGAGCCGCCGGAACCGCCGGAGCCGCCGGAGCGCTGAGGAGTGTCACCGCACTTCACCGTTCTCGCGGCATATTCGGCTCTGCTGATTGCGGTCGGCTGGTACGTCTCCCGGAGGGGGCGTTCCGCCGAAGGCTTCTTCGTGGCCGGACGCCGCCTGCCGGCCCGGCTGATCTTCGCGACCGTGCTTGCCGCCAATATCGGGGCAGGGTCCACCATTGGGGCGGCGGCGCTCGGCTACGAGCACGGGCTCGCCGCCTTCTGGTGGGTGGGGGCCGCGGGCGTCGGCACCCTGCTCCTTGCGTTTTGGCTGGGTCCCCGAATGTGGCGGGTCGCCACCGAAGCCCGGCTCCGCACGGGGGGGGACTTCCTCGAGCTGCGCTACGGCGTTCCGGTTCGGGTCGCTCTCACCGGTCTCTTGCTGGTCGCGACCCTTTTCGTGCTTGCGGCCCAACTGCTCGCCGCCGGGGTGCTTATCGAGGGCGCCGCCGGGATACCGCTGCCGCTGGCCATCCTCGCATCGGCGATCGTGATGACGGCTTATTTTGCGGTCGGAGGCCTGCAAAGCGCCGCTTCCGTGAACTTCGTCCAGTTGGGCGTGCTGCTCGCCGGCCTTGGGCTCGCGGTTCCCTATGCGCTCTCCGCTGCCGGGGGAGCGACGGGAATCCAGGCGAGCCTCGGGGAGGACGCCCTCGACATCTTCGGGAACGCCTCCCTCGCGTTCGGCTACACGGCCTTGCTGATCCCGGCCTTCCTCGTCTCGCCCGGGATATTGCAGAAGCTGTTTGGAGCCCGGAGTGAGAGCGCCGTGCGGCGCGGCCTCACTGCTGCCGGAGTCGTGCTCATTCTCTTCGCCGTGGTTCCTCCGCTCCTCGGAGCCGCCGCTGCGGTTCTCCATCCCGGACTGGCCCGCCCCGATGCCGCCCTCCCGGCGCTGCTCATCGAGTCCTTGCCGCTCTGGCTCGGCTGCCTCGGGGTGGCGGCGCTCTTTTCGGCGGAAGTGTCGAGCGCCGACGCCGTGCTCTTCATGCTCTCCACATCGCTGTCCCGCGATGTCTTCCATCGCTTTGTGCGGCCGGATGCCGACGACCGCACCGTGCTCCGCGTGGCGCGTCTGGCCGCGGTGGCCTCGGGCCTTGCCGGCGTCGTGATCGCGATCCTTGCCCAGAGCGTGATTGCCTCACTAGAGGTCTTCTATTCCGTTCTGGGGGTCTCGCTCTTCGTTCCGGTGGTGGTCGGTCTCCACCGGTTCCGTCCCCCGGCCCGCGCCATCCTGAGCGGCGCCGCGGTCGGGGTGCTCGTATTCCTGCTGGCTCCGGAGGGTGGGACGCTGCCGCCGCCCCTGCTCGGGATCGCGGCTTCGGCGGTGGTTGTCTTTCTCCACCTGCGGTTCGTCCGGCGCTGAAGTGCGCGCCACGGTCCCGCGGGACGGGCAGGCGGGTCACCATCGGAACGTCGTGATTCCCGGGAGCAACGGTCCGGACGGGGTTACCGCCGATGTCGTCATCGTGGGAGCCGGGCTCGCCGGTCTGCAGTGCGGGCGGCTGCTGGGTGAGGCGGGGCTCGCCGTCGTCCTGCTGGACCGGAAGGAAGATCTTCGCGACCGCGTCCACACCACCGGGATCTTCGTCCGCAAGTCGCTCGAGGACTTCGAACTGCCGGCGTCCTGTCTCGGCCCGCCGATTCGCCAGGTTGCTCTCTATTCGCCGGCGCGGCGCGTGCTCCGGCTATCGAGCCCCCGCGATGAATTCCGGGTCGGGCGCATGGGAACGCTCTACCGCGAGTTGCTCGATCGCTGCCTTGCCGGGGGAGTTCGCTTCCTGTCCGGCGCCCGGTATCGCAGTTCCCGCCCGGCGGGAAAGGGTTTGGTAGTCGAGCTGGAGCGGGAAGGACAGGTCTTGAGGTTCGAGACCCGTTTTCTGGTTGGGGCCGACGGCGCGAACTCCCAGGTGGCCCGCGATCTGGGCCTCGATTGCAACTCGGACTGGCTGGTGGGTCTGGAGTGGGTGTACAGCGGGGTGCCCCTCTCGGGACCGGCGACCCTGCACTGTTTTCTGGATCCCCGGATCGCGCCGGGTTACCTGGCGTGGGTTGTCCAGGACGGCGAGGAGACCCATGTGGGGGTGGGTGGCTATCCCAACCGGTTCCGGCCCCAGACCGCGCTCGCGGAATTCGCGGGCAGCCTGGAGAGCCTTTTCCCCCTCGACCGGGGCCGGCTCCTTGAGCAGCGCGGGGGCCGGATCCCGGTGAACGGAGTGCTGCGCCGGATCGGCGGCGACCTCGGTTTGCTTGTCGGCGACGCGGCGGGGGCGGTTTCGCCGCTCACCGCCGGCGGCTTCGATGCCTGCCTGAGGCTTTCCCGTCAGGCCGCCGATGTCATCGTGCGCCGTTTCGAGACTGGCGACCCGGGCGTGCTGGCGACGTATTCGGGAGCGAGGCTCCGGGCTCGATTCCTGTCCCGCCGCTGGATGCGCCTCCTGCTCGCCGGGGTCAGAAGCCGCGCGGCGATGGAACTCGTCTGCCTCGCGCTTCGATGCCCCCCGCTCCGGAGCCTGGCGTGGCAGGTCTTCTTCCGCCGCCGCTCCTTCCCGGATGTGGATTGAGACCACCGGGAGCCCCCAAAGGGCTGCGAAACCGCGCCATCGCAACGACCTCGACGAACCCGGGCGGCCCAGCGCCCCTCCTCCCTCTCCAACCCCCACCACCCGTAGCGACGCGCCTCCCACCGTGCGCTTTCCAGTCACCACCACGGCGCGCGCCAGTCCCACACCGCCACTTGTCACCAATTGGAGCGCCAGACCTCCGGTCCCCTGCCAAGGCCATAATAAGCCATTGATTTATCGTTCGTTATGCGTGATGTCCAAGATTGGATATCACGTCTGGTATCACTCTCGCGATGCGCCGAGTTGTCAAGAGACACCCAGATTTGGGGGATACCATCGTATTTTGGCCCTGGCGGGATTTGTCGTTATTCCTGACTGATTCAAGAACATAGGTCACCGGACGGTCACTTGGCGCGCTTCTCGATGAGAGGAGGAAATGCGCCGATGACAAAAAGAAGCATCCTTGTTGACCTCAACAGCCGGTGGTGAAACTCACGCGGCATTCGACGCCCGCTGAATCCCCGCTGAACCGCTCGCCTTCGGCTCGCTCATCGTTGCGCTTCGGTCGAAATACACCCGGGCCAGTTCTCCCGGTGGGGGCTCCTCCCTCGCGCGCCTTGTCAGCGAGGCCCAGCCGGCGTCTCGGTGTTCACGCCAGTTCCACCACAGGCTGTTAACAGCCTGTGGCAAAACCCGCGCGGCGTTCGACGGGCGATGCATCCCGTCTGAACCGCCCCGCCTCGCGGGGCTCTCAGTTGCGCTTCGGTCGAAATACACCCGGTATTCCTCCCTCACGCGCCTTGTCAGCCGGGCGCCTCGCCCGTCTCGGCGCTCACGTGGGTTTCACCACAGGCTGTTGATAATTCACTCGGAATGAGCAGCGACGATCTCTTCAGGTATCTTCTGTTCTTCGGGGGCTTTATCTTGCCGCTTCTTCTGATTGTCATCCGCTGTTCTCGAAGGGCGGGCGTGAACAGCCTGTGGTGAAACTGACGCGGCATTCGACGCCCGCTGAATCCTCGCTGAACCGCTCGCCTTCGGCTCGCTCATCGTTGCGCTTCGGTCGAAATACACTCGGGCCAGTTCTCCCGGTGGGGGCTCCTCCCTCGCGCGCCTTGTCAGCGAGGCCCAGTGGGCGTCTCGGTGCTCACGCCAGTTCCACCACAGGCTGTTGAAGGCACTGAGCATGGGCGCGGTTGTGTGGTTGTCGTTCGCCCTGATGGGGCAGCCCTCGGGGGACCGTGCGTCCGAAACGGCACCCACCGCGCCCTTCCCGGAGCACGATGCCCCTGTCCTCGCCCCTGTCCTCGCAAACGCGGCGGACCTCACCGGCGTGGTCCAGCGCTACTGCGTCGGCTGCCACAACGAGCGTCTCCTGCGCGGGAATCTCACGCTGAAGGAGTTCGTCGTGGACGCGGCGCATGAGCGGGCGGAGGCAGCCGAGAAGATGATCCGGAAGCTGCGGGCCGGGCTGATGCCGCCGCCGGGCCAGCGCCGCCCGCCGCCCGACACGCTGCTCGCCCTGGTCGAGACGCTCGAGACCGTGGTCGACCGCGAGGCCGCCCGCTACCACAACCCCGGCTCGCGGCGCTTCCAGCGGCTGAACCGGGCCGAGTACGAGCGCGTAATCCGCGATCTCCTCGATCTCGAAATTGAGGCCGGTCGCTGGCTGCCGGCGGACACGTACCTCGGCGCCTTCGACAACATGTCGGACGCGCAGGGTCTCTCGCCTACCCTCCTCGAGGCCTACCTGAGGGCCGCCACGGAGGTTAGCCGGATCGCCGTTGGCAACCCGGACGCGCTCTCCAAGACGGCCAAGTACACGAATCCGATCGACGTCTCGCAGCACGCCTGGGATCACATCGAGGGCACGCCGTACGGGACGCGCGGCGGGATGGTCGTCACCCACGACTTCCCGGTGGACGGGGAGTACGTGATCTCGATCGAGACGCTCTTTGGCCAGGGGACCGGCTTCCAGGATGTCGACATTTCCATCGACGGGGAGGGCGTCGCCCTCCTCGGCCTCGAGCACGGCGGCCGCTCGACGGTGCCGATCCGCACCGAACCGATCTTCGTGCGGGCGGGCCAGCGCCAGGTCGCGGCGGCCTTCGTGCGCACGATCGAGGGGCCGTACGAGGACCGCCTGAAGACGCCGGGCTGGTCCTTCGTCGGAGGCGAGGACTCCCAGGCGTGGGCGAACTACGGGATCACGGCGCTGCCACACCTGAGCGAACTGATGATCACCGGCCCGCGCCGCAGTGCGGGGCTCTCGGAGACGGCGAGCCGCCGAAAGATCTTCAACTGCCATCCGGGATGGGGTGGGGCGACGGGATGGAGTGGGGAGACGGTGGCGGACGTTCCCGAGGAGGCCTGGGCCTGCGCGGAGTCGATCGTGATCCGGCTCGCACGCGAGGCGTACCGGCGTTCGGTCACGGACGACGATCTCGCCGGGCCGATGGCCTTCTACGGTCGCGCCGCAGCGGAGGACGGATTCGAGATCGGCGTTCGGACCGCGCTCCAGGCGATCCTCGCCAGCCCGTCCTTCATCTTCCGTCTCGAGCAGGCTCCGCCGGAGGTCCTGCCCGGTGAGAGCTACCCGATCGCGGACGTGGACCTCGCGTCGCGGCTCTCGTTCTTCCTCTGGGCGGCAAGCCCGGATGACGAACTGGTGACGCTTGCCGCGGAGGGACGGCTCTCGGATCCGGCGGTTCTCGAGTCGCAGGTGCGGCGGATGCTGGCGGACCCGCGGGCCGAGGCGCTTTCAACGCGCTTCGCCTCGCAGTGGCTGCGGCTTCAGGACGCGGAGGACAACCAGCCCGAGCCCTTTCTCTATCCGGACTTCACCGGCCAGCTCCGCGAGAACCTGGTCCGTGAAACGCAGCTCTTCTTCGACCACCTCGTGCGCGAGGACACAAGTCTGCTCGAACTCTTCACGGCGGACTACACCTTCCTGAACGAGCGCCTCGCGGCGCACTACGGGATTCCCGGGGTCTCGGGGCCCGAGTTCCGGCGGGTGAGCTACCCGTACGACAGCCACAGCCGGCGCGGCGTGCTGGGGCACGGAAGCGTGCTGCTGCTCACGTCGATGTCCGCGCGCACGTCGCCGGTCCTGCGCGGGAAGTGGGTGATGGAGGTGCTGATGGGCACGCCGCCTCCGCCCCCGCCGCCCGACATCCCCGCCTTCGACGAGACCGAATCGGCCCGGGACGGGCGGTTGCTCACAACGCGCGAACGGCTCGAGATGCATCGGGCGAATCCGACGTGCCGCGCGTGCCACCGGTTCATGGACCCGATCGGACTCGCGCTCGACAACTACGACGTGACGGGGCGGGTGCGGGTTCGCGAGAACGGCGTCGCGCTCGACACGCGGGGGACCTTCTACGACGGGACCGAGGTGAGCACGCCTGCCGAACTCGTCGACGTCCTCATGAAGCGGCCGATCCCCCTGGTCCGGAACTTCACGACGCACCTGCTCGCGTACGCGATCGGACGCCGCGTGGAGTACTTCGACCAACCCGGGATCCGGGCCATCGCACGCGAGGCGGAGGCCAACGACTACCGAATGTCCTCGTTCATCCTCGGCGTCGTGAACAGCGACCCGTTCCGGATGGCGCGTCCCGCGCCCGCCGTGGACGACCAGGAAGAAGAGCAGGAAGAATCAGAAGAATCCGAAGATCGGACAAGAAACGGAGCGGGCTCATGAACTTCATCACCGGCAAACACCTCTCGCGCCGCACCTTCCTGCGGGGGGCCGGCGTCAGCGTGGCGCTGCCCCTGCTCGAGGCGATGGCTCCCGCCGGACGGCTGTGGGCCGCCCCGAGGAGGGCGGCGGGATTTACGCGGCTCGTCTGCATCGAGGAGTCGATGGGCGTGGCCGGCTCGAGCGACTGGGGCGACGGCCGCCACCTCTTCGCGCCTGAGACGACCGGACGCGACTTCGAGCTGGTCGCGGACAGCCAGCTCAAACCGCTGGAGGCGTTCCGCAAGTACCTGACGATCGTGAGCAACACGGACTGCCGATCGGCGGAAGCGTTTCGGGCGGAGGAGATCGGCGGCGACCACGACCGATCGACGGCGGTGTTCCTGACCCAGGCCCATCCGAAGCAGACGCAGGGGTCCGACCTCTTCCTCGGCACTTCGCTCGACCAGTTGCATGCGCAGCGCTTCGGGCGGGAGACGGTGCTTCCGTCGCTCGAACTCTGCATCGAGGGCATCGATCGCGGCGGCGGCTGCGCGTACAACTACCACTGTGCGTACACGACCTCGCTCGCGTGGGCCTCGCCCAACCAGCCGCTTCCGGCGATCCGCGAGCCGCGCGTCGTGTTCGAGCGGCTGTTCGGCGCCGGGGACACGGCCGAGGACCGAGCGGCGCGGCGCCGCACGGACCGCAGCATGATCGACTGGATCACGACCGAGGTCGCTCGGCTCAAGAGAACTCTGGGCGCGGCGGACCGGGTCGCGCTGGACGAGTACGTCGAGCACATCCGCGAGATCGAACGGAGGATCCAGCTCGTCGAGGCGCGCAATACGAGCGGGGAGGAACGGGAGATGCCGGAGGCCCCCTCCGGGGTCCCGGATTCCTTCGAGGAGCACATGCAGTTGATGTTCGACCTGCAACTGCTCGCGCTGCAGACCGACCTCACGCGCGTCATCACCTTCAAAACGGGCTTCGATCAGTCGAACCGGACGTTCCCCGATAGCGGGACGACCAAGTCCGTCCACGGGGCCTCGCACCACGGCAACGTCCCCGAGGACATCATGGACTTCAACCGGATCAACACCTACCGGCTCGGCCAACTCGCCTACTTCCTCGAGAAAATGCGCGACACGGTGGAAGGCGACGCTTCGCTCCTCGACAAGACGGCGATCATCTGGGGCTCTCCGATGGCGGACGGGAACCTCCACAACCACCGGCGAGCGCCGCTGCTCGTTCTGGGCCGGGCGAACGGGGCGCTCCCGGGCGGCCTCCATCTGCGGGCTCCGGACGGGACCCCAATGGCGAACGCCTTCGTGAGCCTGATGCGGAAGATCGGACACCCGGAGATGGCCACTTTCGGCGACAGCGACGGCGTGTTCCCGCTCGGCCTCCCGGGCGCAGCGGCCTCCGGCGGGAGCGGCTCCGCATGAGGGGCGCCGTGTCGCTCAACAGCCTGTGGATGAAGTGGCGTGAGCGCCGAGGCGGGCGAGGCGCCCGGCTGACAAGGCGCATGAGGGAGGAATACCGAGTGTATTTCGACCGAAATGCAACGCAGAGCGGAACGAAGTGGAGCGGTTCAGCCGGGATGCATCGCTCGCCGAGCCCCCACCGGGAGAACTGGGCCGCGTCACTTCATCTACAGGCTGTTTTGGTCGCGGCAATCGTCCCCGCGGCCCTGGCGGCGCAGGGCACGTCGCCCGGCGCGGACGAGCGGCTGCTCGCGGCCGCCCGCGACGGGCAAGTCGAAGTCGTAACTACCCTCCTGCGGGAGGGGGCGGACGTCAACGCGGCGCGCGGCGACGGGTTGACCGCGCTGCACCTGGCCGCCGAGGGCGGGCATCGGGCGGTGGCCGATGCGCTGGTCGCGGCTGGCGCCGCGGTCGACGCCGGCACGCGCATCGGTCGCTATACGCCGCTCCATATGGCCGCCGAGGGCGGGCATGGCGCCGTCGCCCTTCGCCTGCTCGAAGCCGGGGCGGACCCGAACGCTCGGACGACGAACAGCGGCGTGACCGCGCTGCACCTCGCCGCCGGCGCCATCGATGGCCGGTCGGCGGTGGCCGCGCTGCTCGACCACGGCGCGGATCCGAACGCCCGGGAGGGGTCGGCGGGGCAGACGCCCCTGATCTTCGCGGCGGTCGCGAACCGGCCCGCTGCCGTGACCGCGTTGCTCGCCGCCGACGCCGACCCCGGCATCACGACCGCCGTGGTCGACGTCCTGCCCGCTCTGGCGCTGGACCGGGAAGCCAACCGCCGCTTCCGCGACATGATCGGCGCGCCGCCGCAAACGCTCGGACCGTTCGGGCCCCGGGTGGACCCGGAAGCCGAATGGCCGGGCGAGCCCAGCCCGGCCCATGTCCAGGCGGCCGTCCGCGCGCAGCGCGACTTTCTCCGCTCCGGCTACGACGTCGGTGACGTGAGCCCGCACTCGCTCGGCCGCGTGGGGCCCGACTACCCGGGCGGTCCCGACCTCGTGCGCCCGCCCTACCGCGAGGTCCTCGTCGGCCGGACCGGCGCACTGACCGCGCTATTGCACGCCGCCCGCGAGGGCCATATCGAAGCCGCGATGGCCCTCGCGGGCGGCGGCGCGGACCTGGATCAGGTGAGCGCGGACGGCACCAGCCCACTCCTGATGGCGACACTCAACGGCCAGTTCGACCTGGCGCTCGTCCTCATCGAGCGCGGAGCGAGTCCCGATCTTGCCGCTTCGACGGACGGCGCCACGCCGCTCTTCGCCGTCCTCCAGACCCAGTGGGCGCCAAAGTCCAACTATCCGCAGCCGCGCGCGCAGGACTTGCAGGAGGCCGGACACCTGGACGTGCTCCGCGCGCTGCTCGAAGCCGGGGCCGATCCCAACCCCCGCCTTAACACGCACGCTTGGTACTGGGAATACGGTCTCACCAAGTTGGGGATCGACCTCACGGGGGCGACGCCGTTCTGGCGGGCCGTCTTCGCCCAGGATATCGAGGCGATGAGACTGCTCGTCGCGCACGGAGCGGATCCCCACCTGCCCACCCGCTGGCCCGAGGTCGGGATGCGGGAGCGCCGGCAGCAGGACGGCCGCCAGCAGGAGGACTCCGCGCTGCCCTGGATCCCGGAGGGGGCGCCGAACGCCTGGCCGATCCATGCCGCGGCGGGGGGAGGATATCTGGGACTGGGCGCGTTCAGCGTTCGGAACCGACCCGATCAGTTCATTCCCGCCGTGAAGTACCTGATCGAGGAACTCGGCGCGGACGTGAACCAGCGAGACTCCTGGCTCTACACCCCGATGCACTACGCGGCTTCCCGGGGCGACAACGAACTCATCGAGTACCTCGTGTCGCGGGGCGGGGACGTCACCGCGATCACCCGCCTCGGACAGTCCACCGCCGACATGGCGCGCGGAGGCCGGGCCGGGTTCTTCACCCGCGTCCCGTACCCGGAGACGGTCGAGTTGCTGACGAGTCTCGGCGCGACGCTCGAGTGTCTCCACACGCACTTCCTGGATACCGGAGACTCCTGCCCCGGCGCGGGCTTAGGCGACCCGTGGGCGCCGGCCGCGACGGATGCGGAGGAAAAGCGGTCCGATTCCGGGAAGACGGGGTCGCGCTGACCGACACCGAGGCCCCGAGCAGCAGTTTGGAGCGCCGACCGGGCCCATCAACGGAGCGAGCATGAAGATCCAGTCGCTTTGGCTGACCTTCGGGTTCGCCGCGGCTCTAGCCGTCTCGGCGTGCGAGGGAGGCGACCGCGCGGCCGTCGCAGAGATGGGGGGAGCGAACGGCGGCGTCGCTAACAGCCGGTGGCAAAACCCACGCGGCGTTCGACCGGCGATGCATCCCGGCTGAACCACTCCGCTTCGCTCCGTTCTGCGTTGCGTTTCGGTCGAAATACACTCGGTATTCCTCCCTCACGCGCCTTGTCAGCCGGGCGCCTCACCGGTCTCGGCGCTCACCCGGGTTCCACCACAGGCTGTTAGGCCGATGGGTTTCCCTGCGACCCGGTCGACTTCGTCGGCAAGCTTTCCAGGCAGAAGTTGCGGCCGGGGAAGGATGTTGCCTCCCTGAACGACGTCTGGGGGTGGACGGACCCGCAGACCGGTGTGGAATACGCCCTCGTCGGTCGCCACGACGGACTCTCCATCGTCGATCTCTCGACTCCCGTGGAACCGCGGCCCATCGCGTTCCCGCCGTCCGCGATCTCGCCCACCATTTGGCGGGACATGAAGGTGTATGCGGATCACGTGTACGTCGTCTCGAATTCCCCCGGGTCATAATCCGCGCGCCATGAGCGCCCCTGCGTCGCCCTTCTCCCTCGAGGGGATGGACGTAGTGGTCATCGGCGGCGCCTCCGGGATTGGCGAAGCAAGCGCCCGACTCGCCGCGCGTTCCGGAGCCCGGGTGGCGGTCGCCGACCGGGACGAGGCAGCCGCCGAACAGGTAGTGACCGAAATCGGCGCCGCAGGGGGAGCTGCCGTCTCCCGGGACGTAGACATCCGATCCGGAGAATCGGTCGAGGCTCTCTTCCGAGGCCTCGAGTCGGACGGATTCCAGCCGCGGGGACTCGTCTCCACTCCCGGTGTGAACGTCCGCAAGCGCCTCGCCGACACCAGCGAGGAGGAGTTCGAGCGCGTGGTCTCGCTGAACCTGAAGGGGACCTTTCACGCCCTCCGTCATGGGGCAGCGAGCCTGGCGCGGTCCGGCGGCGGGAGCATCGTGCTGCTCTCCTCGATTCGCTCGCAGGTGGTGGAGCCGGGGCAGGGGGTCTACGCGGCGACCAAGGCCGGGATCGTGCAGCTCGCCCGCACCGCGGCGGCGGAGTGGGCCCCGTCCGGGGTTCGGGTGAACGCTCTCGCCCCCGGAGTGGTGGAGACGCCGCTCACGGCCCCCATCGAGAACCGCCCCGACTGGAAGCAGGCATACACCGACAAAACGCTTCTTGGCCGCTGGGCGACTGCGGAAGAAATGGCCGCTCCGACGGTGTTCCTGTTGTCCCGGGCGGCGAGCTACGTCACCGGCTCGGTGCTCTTCGCGGACGGCGGCTGGACGGCGGTGGACGGACGGTTCGACCCGCTCTGAGGACGGGACAGCCGACATGTCCAAGATCCTGAACCCTGACGTCGCCCGAGTATTCGATGGCTATCCGAAGCCCATGCGCGAGAAAGTCATGCGCCTCCGGAAGCTGGTCCTGGACATCGGAGACCGAGGGCGTCAGGGAGCTGGAAGAGACGCTGAAGTGGGGGGAGCCCAGCTACCTCGCCAAGGGCGGCAGCACGGTCCGAATTGACTGGAAGGACAGGACGCCGGATCGGTACGCGATCTACTTCAACTGCAACACTTCGCTGGTCGGTACGTTTAGGGAACTCTATGGCGACTTGTTCAGGTTCGAGGGCAACCGGGCCATCGTCTTCGGCGCAGCGGACCCGTTGCCGGTCAACGAGTTGAAGCACTGCGTTGCGCTGGCGCTGACGTACCACCGTGTGAAGCATCTACCGTTGCTCGGCGCGTGACTGTTTCGCCGGCGGTCGGCGTTCCCGCACGTACCGTCGTTGCAGTCGATCGGCGATACGCGGGTATTCGCGGCCCTCTCGGGCCGCGATGCCGACCGGAGGTCGGCGTTCCAAGCCGTCCCCGCGCTTCCACCGGATCGGCGATACGCGGTCTCGTGGTCCTGTGGGCCACGAGGCCGGTCTGATCAGAAGACCGGCGGTCCCGGACCTCCATGCGGTCCTATACGTACAGCAGGATCCCTTTCGCCGGTTGGCCGGTGGCCCGCTCCACCGCCTGGGCGTAGAGGCTGACCTGGCGGTGGTAGCGCGCCTGGCGGGTCTGGAACTCGGGGTCGTCGGACCTCAGGGAGTCCGTCTGGGAGTCCGTCAGGGAGTCCGTCTTGAAGTCGAGGACCGTCCACGCCCCGTCCGGCTCCGTCTGGAAGACCAGATCGGCTACCCCCTCCACCAGGATGGGGCAGACCTCCGGCGGGGGCTCGGCGGGGAGTGAAGCGCCCTCAGGCGCTGGGATGTGGGCCCGCTCGTCGAATGCCTCGACCTCCAGCGCCGATGCGGTTTCGAATCCATCGCCGGAGCCCTCGCCGCTGGTGGCGCCTCGCGCGGCCGATTCGAAGTGCAGAAGAGGCAGTTCCCGGTAGCACGCGCCGCGCTCCTCCGCCCGCCGCGCCTCAGCGAGAAGCGGGTGTCCGAGCGCCGCTACCACCGCGTTCGCGCCGGAGGCAGCCAGTTCGTCCGCCAGTTCGAGTTCCCGGGCGGCCCGGGTCGCTTCTTCCCGCACCGCCGGTTCCTGGGCGTCCAGTGGAATCCGCTCCAGCACGCGGTGGACCAGTTCCCCGAACGCGAGCCCTGCGGGGCGCTCCGAATCCCGCGGCAGACGCTGGACACCCACCGGTCGGGCCCCTGTGTCCATGGCGGCGAACGCCGTCGCCGGGACGACCCTGCGGCTCGGAATGCGTCCCGCATCGAGGGCTCTCGTTCGTCGGGCCAGGAAGGCTGCTTCGGCTGCCTTTCCTTCCCCCGGCGCCTCGTCGCCGGTATCCGTTCGGAGCAGATCCCAAAGCGGGCCGGCCCCGCGCGGCTTTCCCGGCGCGCCCGGTGGTCCGGGTTCGGCTACTCGTGGGGAGATCCCGCCGCGTCCGAGCAGCGGCTTGAGGCCGGCTGCCACCGGGGCGAGCAGGCTGTCCTGCGGGAAATCCCCCTCAGCCACCGGCGCCGCGAGCAGATCCCGCGCCCGGGTCATCGAGACGTAGAGCAGCCGGTCCAATTCCGCGAGATCCTCCGCCTCCTCGGCTGGCGTTCCTTCGAGGAGATCCCACGGAACGATGCCGGCGCCGAGGTCACAGGCGTAGAGCTGCCTCTCCGCATTCACGATACGGCTCGCCCGGCCGTGCCGCTGGAAGGCCCCGTCGCAGAGGACCACGACCGGGAATTCAAGTCCCTTGGCGGTGTGGGTGGTCATGATCCGCACGCCGCCGACGTCCTCATCGATGGCGTGCGCCGACCCCGCGTCCGGATTCTCCGCCTCCGCGGCGAGTTGTTCCACGAACGCCCGGAAGGAAAGCCCCCCGCGCGCCTCGAAGGCCCGCGCCGATTCGGCAAGCCGGCGCAGATTCGAGAGCACCTGGTCGGGCGAGTTCCAGAATGCGAAACCGGTCTCCGCCCGATGCCTTCCCAGAAGCTGCTGGAGGGTTACGGCGATCGGTTGGTGGGTACGGCGCCGGTGGAGGTCGTAGAGGAAGGCGAGCCCGTCCCGGATGGTGCGGTCCATCGTCCGGTCGATCGTTCGGTCGATGGTTCCACTGGGGGGAGCGGCTTCGTCGTCCAGGTCCAGACGCCGGGCCCGGCCGGGCCGCAGGCGGATCTCCGGATAGCGTTCCCGGAAGAGGAACAGATCCTGGTCCGGGATCGCGAACAGCGGGCCCCTGAGGGTCGCGTAGACGCTCAACTCGTCCTCGGGAAACTCGATGGCGGTCAGAGCCGCCCGCAGGAACGACAGTTCGGCGCTGCCGATGTACGTCTGCACCGCCGCCAGCGAGTGCGGGATGCCGAGATCCTGAAGGGCATCGGCATAGGGTTGGGGCACCAGTCGTCCAAAGGTCCGGAAGCGCCGGAACAGCAAGCAGATGTCGCTCGGCTCCACCGGCCGTGAGGAACTGCCATCTGCCGAGGAGACCTGGAAACCGCTCTCGAGGAGTCCTCCCAAAAAGCCCGCTACCGCCCGCGGCTCCTGCTCCTCGAGTTGGCGGAGGTAGGGAGCGTGAGCCAACGGGATGGCAGCGAGCGCGACTCCCCGCGGCATCGCTTTGCGGAAGGGGTGGAGCGGCACATAGTCCACCTGCCGGGCGAGCCCTCCGAGCCCTGACCCAGCTTCGAAAACGGGCTTCAGGGTCCGGTTCACGAAATCGCAGATGTCGGGAACCGAACGGAAGTTCGTGGTCAACCGCACCTCGGCGGCGCCGTTCGCGATAAGGCGTTCCTTCACGCCCAGGTAGTGGGCTACGTCGGCCCGCCGGAATCGGTAGATGGATTGTTTGGGGTCCCCGACCAGGCAAAGCCGTCCGGGAACCGGGACCGCCTCGCGCCAGTCTGCGTCCGGCGGTTCGTCGGCGGTGAGCAGCAGGACGATTTCCGTCTGCATCGGGTCGGTGTCCTGGTATTCGTCCACCACCAGGTGTCGGAAACGCCCCGCGAGTTCCTGACGAACCCCCGCGTGGTCCCGCAGCAGGCTTCGCGTCCTGAGGAGCAGGTCGTCGAAGTCCAGCAAACCCGCCTTCTGTTTGGCGGCCTCGTAGTCTTCGATCAGCCCACGCAGATCCTCCCGAAGGAGAGCGGCGAGGTCCGCATTGCTCGCTCGCTGGAAGGCGAGGAGCCGGGTCCGAAAGGCGTCGCGCCATTTGCGGGTGTGCGGAAAGCCGCGCGGGGTGCGCCCGCCGTACGCAGGGACCTTGAGCTCCGCGAGCGCCTGCTCAAGCCAGTCGAGATCCCGTCCGGAGGCGGCCTCCCGCACCCGGATCTCGCGGCCGAGATCCGCAGCCGCGGCGAGGGAGCGGATCAGCCAGTTGGGTCTTGCCCCCGGCGCGTCCTTCGGGAGCGCCCGGTAGAGATCCTCGATCATGAAGAGGGAAGGGATCTGGTCGCTCCCCTGACCGGCGGGTTGCTCCACGAGTTCCCGGACGGCGGCCCCGGGGTCCCAGTCCCGCCGCTTCCAGGGTGTGTCGAGGGCTCGGTAGTCGAGGAGACGCAGTCCGGCTTGGCGGAGCACGTCGAGCGGACTCACGGCGGGGTTCCGGCTCCGCCGCAGCAGGCGGGCGATTCCCGCGCCCGGGCCCTGAAGCTGCCCGTCCACGAAGCGGCGAAAAACCCGGTCGAAGAACGCCCGTTGCTCGGCGTCCGTCAGGATCTGGAAGTCGGGATCCACTCCTGCCTCGATCGGGCGCTCCCGCAGGATGGTGGCGCAAAAGGCATGGATCGTTCCGATGGATGCTTCTTCGAGCTGGGAGAGCGCCGCTTCGAGGCGCTGCCTCACTTGAACCGCGTCCGGCCCCCCAGCCGCATCCTCGATCCGGGACTCGAGTCCTTGACGGATTCTCAGCCGCAGCTCACCCGCGGCTTTCTCCGTAAAGGTGATCGCGGCAACCTGTCCGATTCGGGCGGTGCCGGTGGCCACCATTTCGACCACTCTGCCGACCACCGACGTGGTCTTTCCGGTGCCGGCCGCGGCTTCCACGATCAGCGTGGTGTCGTGGTCGAGGCGGATCCTTTCGCGCGCCGCCGCGTCCGGGAGCCCGGTCGTTACCGGCTGTCCTCCGGCTTCCGGCAGCGTGCCGGCAGGTCCCGTCCGGCTCATCGCTCCGCTCCCGATCTTCTTTCCGAGTGGGCGAGGCCCCTCTTCACGGGAGGCTCCGAATTCCGACGACCTCGTCGAGGGCGCTGGCGAATCCGGCCCGGGCCTTCGTGCGCCCGTAGCCGGCGGGCCGCGGTCCACACACGGGGAGGTAGTCGCAGTAGTCGCACACCCGGTAGGAAACTCCGGGGTTCGGCAGGGCGGGGAAACGCCCGCCCGCGATCGCGCGGTCGAGTCCGGCAACAAACGATTCGAAGACTGCCCGCGACTGCTCGCTCGCGGCGTCCACCACGGTCTCCAGATACGCGCCGCGGATGGTCGCGTAGTAGAGCCGGCCGGAGGCCGTGGGCGAGCCGGACAGCGCCTCGTAGGCAAGTGCGTAAAGGAGCGGCTGGAGAGCCCGGCCACCGAAGAGAATGCTCTGATCCCGAGTGGTTTCGATCGACGCCCGCCCGGTCTTGTAGTCGGTGATCTGGACCTTTCCGCCGGGGAGTTCCTCCACCACGTCGATCGAACCGTGGAGCCGGAGCCCGCCGGGCAGTACCGCTGCTTGTGTCCGGCTGGCCGGGTCGGCGGGTTGTCTCGCTCCCATGCCGAAGGTGAGTTCGTTCGCGAGAGGAACGCGCCCGGTGCTGGCGTAACGCTGCAGGAAGCCCCTCAGATCCCCGAGCAGTCCATCCATCTGGTCCTGCCAGATCCGGTCGATGGCGGGCGCTACCCGCTCCCTCACCTCGGCTTCGACCCGCCAGAAAACGTCCGTCAGCAATTCGAAAGCTTCACCGAGCCGCTCCTCGCTGAGCGGCGCCAGCCCCCGTTCGCGGAATTCGCGTCCCAGGTGGAAGAACACGTCGTGCAGGAGGGAGCCGCGGGTCAGCGGGTCCAGGTGGACCAGGGCCTCGGGGCGCTCGATGGGCCGCAGCCGGACGAGGTTCTTGAGGAAGAACTGGTAGGGGCAGGAGGCGTAGGCCTCCAGCCCGGTCACTGAGAAGGAACGGTTGCCGGGCCGGTGCCGCTCGAGCGCCGTCAAGGCGTTCGGGCTGGGGTTCAGGAAGCCGTCGGGAGACTGCCACTTCCATTGTTGGCGCATGTATTCCTGGCGGAGGGCGCGCGCCAGCGCCGGGTCGGAGAGCAGGTAGGCTGCCGTCCCGGCGGTGACGGTCCGGCCCCCCGGCCTTCCAAGAGCTCCCGCGACCTGCGCGAGGTCGAACTCCCGGCGGTCGATGGCGAAGGACGCGTTGCGCGGAGCGCGGATCCCCCGGACGACTTTGCTCTCCCTGCCTGCCTGGGATCGGATTTCGCTGAGCGTAGGGACCTTTCCAAGGCCCGCCCGGAAGGCTTCCGCCAGGTAGTACGACGGCACCTGCGGACGGCCTTGCACCAGGTTCAGCGAGGAATAGCTGAGAATGAGCTTCCGGGTGGCCGCACCCACTCCGATTCTCAGCCGGAGGCGTTCTCGCTCGGCCAGATCGGTACGCACCGGGAGGTCCGGCGAAATTGCCTCCCGCTGGCGGTCGAGGAGCATGGGATCCTCGCGAATCACGCGGGGAAACGCCCGTTCGGAGAGGCCGGGAACCGCTACCACGTCAAAGGCGAGGCCGCGCGCCGCCTCGATGGGACCCACCCACACCCGGCCGTAGCGGTCGCCCCGGGAGCGGGTCACCACTTCGGCAAGGCGCCGCGAGAGGCTCTCCCGTACCTCGTCGAGGGTGACCTCGCCAACGTCGCGCATCGGGTCCGTTTCAGCCAGGCAATCGACAACGCCCTGAGGGTGGAGAAGCGCGGCGCCCGCCAATCCTTCGAGGTGGCGCGCCCACTCGGAAAAGCGCGCGTCGAGGGCGGGGAGGGCGGCAAGCCGACGCAGGATGGGCAGGGCGGTCTCGGTCAGCCGGCGCAGATCACGCCGGCGCAGGCGCACATGCTCCCGCCTCGAATCATCCGCTTCCGCCTCTTCGTCCTGCTTCAGTCGGTCGTCGAAACGGGCGAGCCGCCCTTCCCAGCGGTCGAGACCTCCGATGACTTCGGAGTCCAGGATGAGTCGCTCCCACCTTCGGGGAGCCACAAAAGCCGTGGGTTCTCCCACCTCTTCCCCCCCGGCGCCGGGGCCGGCATCTCCCGCCGAACGACGGGATGTCTCTTGGAAGGGTGTCTCTCCGAGCGAGAGGTACTCCGCGAACCGCGTGGCGGACAGTCCCTCCCGCGCGCAATCCAAAAGCACCAGAAAGGCGCGCCCCGCCGGGTGTGGCCGCCGGGCGCCGGCCTCGAAGAAGGCCGGGATTCCGGCGCGCTCAAAGGCTTCCTGGAACGCCGAAGCCTGGCTTCGAGGCTCGGGAAGGAGGACCGCCATCCGGTCAAAAGGGACGCCTTCGGCCGCCTCGGCCACGAAGACGCGGGCATGCTCGATCGCCTCGGCAGCGGTTCCGGGCGCGGCGATCACGCTCAGCCCGCTCCGTTCGATCCCGGGGTCCGGCCGACGGGTGGCGAACAGATGGTGCTGCGCCGAAGCGACGGCGTCCTCTCGCGAGTCGTCTCCAAGGCCCCGTTCGTCCGCTGGCAGGGGCACGGCTCCCAGCGCGCGAGCGGCCTTCTCAGTGGCAAGGTCTCCCTCGGGCAGCGTGAGGAACACTTCGGAGGCGGCTGCCATCAGCGCCTCGGTGAAACGCCGGGCAGCCGCGCTCGAGAGCGGAACGTCGAGAAGCAGTAGCGGCAACCCCACGGGGGGACCGGCGCCGCGCGCGATCCGGCGGGCCGCGGCGGAGAAGGTTTCGGCCCGGTCCGCCAGCCCCACCTCGGCCAGCGTTTCGAGATAGGCGCCATAGAGCGTCCCGAGGGACTCTTCCGCGGCCGCGACCCGCTCCGCGGCCATGTCCGCCAGCCGCAATTCATCGAACGTCGAGGCGAGCCGGACCGCCAGCCCGGGACCTTCGGCGGCTTCCCGAAAACGTCCGAGCTGTCCTCCTCCGGGTTGATTCCGGCGAGCGCGGTGAATGACCCGGACGACGGCAGCAAGCCTCGCGGCGGGGGTGAGCGCCTTGAGCCCGCGCGCCGCGAGCTCCGGCCGGGCCAGATGCTGCGCGAGGACGAACAGACCGAAACGAAAGGCGCCGAAGAGCCCCCCCCCGAGGCCCCCTCGCTCCGCTGTTTCGTGGACCAGCCGATCCGCCGCGTAGCGGGCCGGCCCCACCACCAGGAACGGATTCTCTGTGCCGAGGCCGTCGAGAAACCGCTGCGCGCCCGCAATCCGCGTGGCGGAGCGGGGACTCTTGATGAATCGCCTCTGCACGGCGCCCACTATAGGACCCACCCGCGACAAATCCCGTCGGGTCGGAGCGCGGGTTGTCAGGCCCGGGGAAGCCCGCGGGTTGCCACGCGAAACCACAGCTTGAGGGCGGAGTCCCAGCGGGCCAGGACGCTCGTGACAAGAATCATGGCGCCGACGCCAAGGCGGGACACCCGCACGTTGCGCCCGCGCGCGAACGAGGGCGAGCGGTGCACGCGCCGGAGCGCGAGCAAGGCCAATCCGAGCGCCCACAGCAGATGCCGGCGGATTCCGGTTTCCCGGGCCGGGATGAGCAGGATGAACCGGAGCGCGTCCGTGAGGTGGTCCCGGGTGGTTGCCACCAGCCGGGAGAGTCCCTCGGCAAATCCGGGAGCGGCGCTGCCGGCGGAAAGGTTGTCCAGATCGAAGCCCGCGGCGTCGAACACGTCGCGGGGGAGCCAGCAGGCGCCTTGCTCCCGGTCGTCCCACACGTCCTTGAGAATGTTGGCCATCTGGAGCCCCTGGGCATGCGAGGTCGCGAGGGCCAGCAACTCCTGCCGGCGTCGGTCAACTGCGGCGGAATAGTCGCCGAACAACTCGACGAGCATTTCGCCGACCACGCCGGCGGCGAAATAGCAGTAGTGATCGAGTTGCCGCAGGTCCTTCAGCCCGATGGCGGGTGAGTCCTGCTGGAACTCGACCATCCCGCGCGACATCGTCCGGATGCAGCGTTCGATGGCCGTTCGCTGCCTCGGACGAAACCCGGCCGTCACGCGCACGATGCGAGCCGTGTTGGCGGCCAGGTCGTGCTCCGCCTGCGGGGTCGCCGGCGACAGCGCCGCCGAGAGGTCGTCTGCGAAGGATGCGGCATCGCCCGGGCCCGACACGACCTCGATGAAGCGCTCCCAGAACACTTGCTTCCGGGCGAGGGGCAGTTGGGGCTCGTCTTCGATGGTGTCGGCGATCCGGCACAGCAGATAGGCATTCCCGATAACGTCCCGCAAGCCTTCCGGCAGCACGGGAATCGTGAGCGCGTAGGTGTGCGAGACGGACTGGAGAATGCGGGTCTGGTAGGCGAGATCGTCCACGGTTTCGCTACGCGACGGATCCGTGTTCACGGTGTGGCCTTGGGAGAGCTTTGCGGTTTCGCTCCCCGCCGTCCAGCCACCGGACGGACTACCACTTCTGGGTTTCGTCGGAATGCAGTTTGGGGGGCAGGCGGTAGGAGATCAGCGGATCGCGGAGCTGGGAGTTGTCCACGAGGGCGGTGAACCGGTCCACCTTCACCTTCGCTTCCCAGCGCGGCATCAGGCTGTGCAACCGCTTCGCCAGGCGACGCTTGTTCCGCAGGTAGAAGAGCAGGCCCCAGGTGGACTGCGCCGGGTAGTTGAGCTGGTCGGCGAGTTCGTCGCCGATCAGGGCGCGGGACACCCGATACACATAGTTGGCGAGGTTCTGCCGCGCCCTGGGCTTGCGAATGCCGATGACGACCGGCGCGGAATTGACCAGAGCGTTCGCCATCACGATGCCCTCAATGGTCGGCCGCGGCTCGCAGGCGACCGCAATCCGGCAGAGATGGAGCGCCTCCGCCTCGCTCGTGAACAGGATCGTTTCCGGAACGCCCATCAGGTGCGCCGAGTAGCGCCAGATCTGGACGAACGCTTCGCTCTCCTCGGCCGTCGGCTCGGCGCCGAGCCGCTTCGCCGCTTCGATCACCCGCGCGGAGAAGTTGGCCGCCGCGAGCGCAACGTGACCAATATGGATCGGCGCCCCGACTGCCGACTCGTCCCACTCGTCGGATCTCCTCAGGAAGTAGCGAACCTGGGCGTGGATGATCCGGATCCGGACACTCAGTTTCCAACCCTCGCCGTAGCGTTCGAGTCCCCCCGGGATCATGATCTCAATGAGTTGGCGGATGTTCTGACGGAGACGGCGGACCCCGTGGTCCGTCAGCCTCCCCGTCATGAAGAACGATTTGCTGATGAGGGTGGTGAAGCCCCAGACAATGCTCGAGCCCACCAGCGCCTGGACGTAGAGATCCGAGTCGGCATGGAACGCCCGGCACCCCGGATAGACCGCTCGCGAATTGAACCAGTCCGGCTGGATGGAACTGAATTCGATGAGCTTTCGGAGTTCCGCCGGCGCGTCCCGAAAGCCGGCCTCGTCCTCATCCATCCCCGCCGTGATGAGCTCGTGGATCCGTTTCTGGGGCATGCCGACCATGGACTCGACCGCCGCATCCGCGAGCGGGTCCCCCTTGACCGTGTGCTCGATATAGCGATGCGCCAACTCCGGATCGGTCCAGCGCGCCTTCTCGTAACCGGTGTGGTACGCGGTCGGAACAATGATCTCCCAAGATCGCGGCGCGAATCGCTCGTTGGGTGCGGACATGCTTTGACGGGCCGAATCGACGGAGCGAACTTTATATCTGACGCATTCCGTCGCGTTGTATTGGCTGTGGCCGGACCGGGACTGGACCGGGCGCTATCTCCTGTCCCGAAGCAGCCCGAAGCCGTCGTCAGCCAGGCTGTAGAGGGCCGGGACGACCAGCAGCGTCACCAGGGTTGCGAAGGCGAGCCAAGCGGCCATCGGAATGAGGAACTGCGCCTGGATGAGCTATGGCCGAAAGTGGGTGACGGCGAGAGAAGGGGGTGGCGTATCGTGGGAGTAACCAACCTTCCACATCTCCAAAGAGGAGTGATACGCCATGACGGAGAGTACCGTTGTTTTCCTTCCCTCACCAGAGGGAGTTGAGGACCCGCTGACGGAGGTTCTGCGAGCGGGGGCCCGGCAGCTGGTGAGGCACGCGGTGGAAGCGGAGGTGGCCGCGCTGCTGGCGGCCTATGACGATCATCGGACCGAGACGGGTCGTCGGCGACTGGTGCGTCACGGGCACGGCCCGGAGCGGGAGATCCTGACGGGGATCGGGCCGGTACCGGTGCGGCGGCCGAAAGTACGGGACCGCGGAGGCGGGGGGGAGGATCGGATCCGGTTTTCCTCGACGATCCTGCCGCGGTTTGCGCGCCGGACGCGCTCCTTGGACGCGGCGCTGCCGACGCTGTATTTGCTGGGCGTGTCGAGCGGGGACTTCGGGGAGGCGCTGTCGGAGCTTGTGGGTCCGGGGGCGTCGGGGCTGTCGCCGGGGGTGATCGGTCGTCTCAAGTCGGGATGGGAGGCGGAGCACGAGCGTTGGCGGCTCCGGGATCTCTCGAACCGACGGTATGTCTACGTCTGGGCGGACGGGATCTACCTTCAGGGCCGGCTGGAAGACGAGAAGCAGTGCGTTTTGGTGTTGATCGGGGCGACACCGGAGGGCCGGAAGGAACTGCTGGGGTTCCAGGCGGGGTTCCGGGAGAGCGCTCAGAGCTGGCGGGAACTCCTGGAGGATCTGAAGGGGCGTGGCCTCACGGTCCGCCCGGAGCTGGCGATTGGGGACGGAGCTCTCGGCTTTTGGAAGGCGCTGGACGCGAGCTTCCCCAAGACGCGCCGCCAGCGCTGCTGGGTGCACAAGACCGCGAACGTGCTGAACGCGTTGCCCAAGGCCCGGCAGCGGAACGCGAAGCAGGACCTGCACCAGATCTGGATGGCGCCCGGCCGCGCCGCGGCGGAGAAGGCCATGGACACCTTCGCCGCCAAATACCAGGCCAAGTATCCGAAGGCGGTCACCTGCCTGACCAGGGACCGGGAGGCGCTGCTCGCGTTCTACGACTTCCCGGCGGAGCACTGGCAGCACATCCGGACCACCAACCCCATCGAGAGCGTCTTCGCCACCGTCCGGCATCGCACCGTTCGCAGCAAGGGCTGCCTCTCCCACAAGACGGCGCTGGCGATGGTCTTCAAGCTGGTGACCGCGGCCAGCAAGACCTGGCGCCGCCTCAACGGCTACGAGAAGTTGTCCCGGGTCATCCAGGGCGTCAAATTCACCGACGGCATTCCGGCCGACGAAACCGAAACCCGCGCCGCCGCCTGATCATGTCGTCACCCACTTTCGACCATAGCTCCGCCTGGATGCTGCGCTCGGCCATCAGCGACGCGAGGCGACGCGGTTCCGCCGGGATGGACCGCCGGGCAGACCCGGCCGAGTCTTCACGACGGGCTGTCATCGGGGCGCTTGTCGTACTCCCGCCGGAGTCCGAACCGAGCCTGCGAGCGATCGGCGTCCGCCGGTCGGGTCGAGCGTCCCCACGAGACGGTCAGCCGTAGAACGATGAAACCGCATCGCTTCGGGACGCATGGATGTCTATGACCCGATCGAACCCGCTGACCCGGAACACCTCCCGCACCATGTGGGGCAGGGAACACAACGCGAAGCCCACCTTGCGGGCGGAAGCGGCCCGCGCGCCCTGGAGCACGCAGCGCAGCCCGGCGCTGCTCATGTAGATCAGTTCCCCGCAGTCGAGAACCAGGGCGCCGTCGGTCTCTTGGACCGCCGTCAGGATTGCCTCTTCGAGACGCGCCGCCTGCGGGCCGCCGACACGCCCGCTCACCCGGAGGAACAGGACGCTGGCTTCGCGATCGGTTACAAGTTCCACCGCCGCATCACCACGCGCTGGAGGTCTTGTCGCTGGCCGTGCTCGGCATGCGGTAGCTGATCCCGACATCGTCGTACACCGACCGCTGCATCATGCCGGCGAAATTCTCATACGCCAGCGCCTTGGCCCCCGGCAGGACCTTCGAGCCGAGGATCTGCAATTGCCGCTGCAGGCGGACCATCCTCAGGGCGCCGAGAGTGAGCTGCCTGGGATAGCCGAGTTGGTCAGCGCGTTCGCTTCCGATCAGCGCCCGGGAGACCCGGAACAAGCCGTTCAGCAGCTTTCGCTGCTTCGCGGGTTGCTCGATTCCGAGCAATTCCGGAACGGTGTTGACGTATCCGTGCGCTACCTCGGTCGCGCGCGGTCCCGGTGGCTGCTCGCACAAACGCGATATGGCCCTGATCCGTAGGGCTTCCTCCTCGGTTGTGAACCGAAGCGCCTCCGGCACGCCGAGCAGCCACTGCACGTAGTGCCAAATGTGCATGAAGCCGGCGCTTGCTTCCTCGGTGAGCCGTACGCCGAGCTTGCGAACCGATCGCAGGTTCATTGCCGAAAAGCCCGTAGCTGCGAGCGCCATATGGGCCATGTTGAGCGGCACCCCATCGGCATCTACATCCCATTCCCCCGATCGCAGCAAGAGATGCCGCATCTGCGAATGAATCATCCGAATGCGTACGGTCAGCTTCCACCCGTCGCCGTCGCGGTCGAGCCCGCCCGGGAGCGTGATCTCCACCAGATGCCGCGTGTTCTGTTTCACCCGGCGGAGATTGCCCGCGGTACGCCCGGTGATGTGAAAGGCCTTGGCCAGATTCTCCGAAAGGCCGGTTATGAGGGAATCGAGCACCATCCCCACGAAGAACATGTCAGAGTACTCGTAAAAAGCGCGGGAACCGACGAGCGCCGTCTCCGCGTCGAAAGCAAACGGCGGCGGACGATCCATCTCCCGGAAGAAGTCCCGCAGCGCGCCTGGCGCATCGCCGAGAATCGCTTCATCCCTCTCCATCCCCGCGTTGATCAGCCGGTGTCGGGTCGCCTGGTCAGAGTCGGCGAGCGACTCCATGGCGGCGTCGGCGATCGGGTCGCCGACCCACAGGTGCTCGATATAAGACTCCGCCAGGCCGGGATCGAACTCCAGGGCCTTGTGGTAGTCGGCCCGAAGCGAGGAGGGGATCTTCATGCTTGTCGCGGCAAACGGCGGTCGCGCGGTCCTGCCGCTCGGATTGTATGACCCCGGGTTTACCTCACGAGGCGAAAACGTTTGGGACGCCGCGTCGAGCCTTCGCCGATTCCCCCAAGTTGGATCGCTGTTCCAGCCTCCATCCGACCGCGCCCGGGCATGTCCGGACGGTCGTTCCTCATCCGCTGCCCCGAGCAAAAGCAAGGGCGTCGTCGGCAAGCGTGTACAGCACCGGCACGAGCAGCAGGGTGACGAGGGTCGCAAAGGCGACGCCGAACGCCAGGGAAACCGCCATGGGGACGAGAACCTGCGCCTGCGCGCTCCGCTCGATCATCAGCGGCGCCAGCCCGGCGCAGGTGGTGACCGTGGTGAGAATGACGGGCCGGAAACGAAGCGGCCCCGCCGCGAGGGCAGCGTCAAGCATCGACGCACCCGCACGCCGTCTCTGATTGATGAAGTCGAGCAGCACGAGAGCGTCGTTCACGACAATCCCGACGAGTGGCACCACCCCGAAGAAACTCACCATCGAGAGTTCGATGCCCATGATCAGGTGGCCGAATACGGCGCCCGCCAGACCGAAGGGAACCGCAGTCATGATCACGAAGGGCTGGATCCATGACGAAAGGGGAATGGCGAGCAGCGCATAGATGAGCATCAGCGCCAGCATCAGGTTCTGCTGGAGTGCTGCGAAGGTCTCTTCCTGGTCGCCGGCGAGGCCCACAACTTCGAATCGGAGGCCGGGGAAATGCTGACGGAAATCCGACAGCCCCCGGTTCCGGAGGTCGGCGAGCATGGCGCCCGCCGAAGTGAGCGCGGGATCGACACTGGCCTGTACTGTGATCGCCCGCCGTTCGTCCACACGCTGTATTACCGACAAGCCGTCTTCACTGGAGACCTCCGCCACCGCTGAGAGCGGCGTGACGCCCCCGTCGGCGCGGCGCACCCGCATCCCGGTGATGGCGTCGAGATCTTCTCGCTCGCTGCGCGGATAACGGAGGAGAACGCGGACTTCGTCGCGTCCGCGCTGGATCCGCTGGACTTCCTCGCCGTGAAATGCCTGGCGCAACTGCCTGCCGAACTCGCCGGCCCCGATCCCGACCCCGGCGCCTCCAGAGCGGACCCGTGCAACCAGCTCGGGAGCGCTGCCCTGGAGGTCGTCCCAGACCGCGATGACCCCGGCGTAACCGTGCAGCAGTGCCTGCAAGAACGCCGCACCCTCTCCCAGTTCCACCAGATCGGTGCCGCTGATGCGGATCGAGATGTCCGCGACCTGACCCAGCACCGAGGAGACCACCGTCACCTCAGCGCCGTGGGGGAGTTGGCGGCCTGCGGCCCGTAACCGATCGGCGATCTCTGCGGTGGAAAAACCCTCCTGCTGCTCGGCGGGGAGCAGCTCCAGGGTTACTTGTCCGATCGTCGCTCCGGATCCGCCAGCCTCTCCACCGATGGCCCCCCCGGGCCCGAAGGGGAGGCGCTGCCCGACGAGGACGGCCAGATGGCGTTGCGGGTCCACTCCATTCACGTTTCGTTGGTCCTCACGAATCCGCGCGATCTCCTCCTCAAGCGCGGCCACCACTTCGCCGGTCTCCTCCACCGGGGAACCCGGTGGGAGCGAGACCTGCATCGTGACCACGTCGGCATCAAAAGGCGGCGTGGGCTCCACGGGCACCCAGCCTCCGGCCAGGAGGCCCATCGCCGGAGCCACCGCGAGAATCGCAAGGGCAACCGCCGCCAACCGGTTCCGGAGGGACCAGCCGAGCGCCGGACGATAGAGGGTGTCCATGGCCCAATCGAGCCCGGACTGGAATCCGGCTCGCACCCGCGCCAACCGCTGGCTGGGCCGGATTGCGACCCCGCCGTGCGCCATGTGATGGGGGAGGATCCAGGTGGCGTCGAGCAGCGAGAAGGCGAGAACCGGGATGACGATTCGAGGGAGAGCACCCATGATTTCTCCCCAAACCCCCGGAAGACCCAGGAGCGGCGCAAAAGCCGCTATGGTGGTGAGAACCCCGAAGGTTGCCGGGAGGAGAACCTGCTGCGTCCCGCGCACCGCCGCCTGTATTGGTCCCAACTTCCTCTCGGTCATCCGCCGCTGGACGTTCTCCCCGACCACGATGGCGTCGTCCACCACGATCCCCAGCGTGAGGATGAAACCGAACAGCGAGATCATGCTGATGGTCACCCCGAGCCCGGGCATCAGCAGGAACGCGCCGAAGAACGACACCGGAAGGCCCGCCGCGGTCCAGACCGCAAGCCGGGTCGACATGGTGAAGAAGAGAACCAGGAAGATCAGGGCCAATCCCTGGAGTCCGTTGCGGACCAGCACTTCCATCCGGCTCTCGAACAGTTCCCAGCCATCGAACCAGGGAGTGACCGAGAGACCCTCGGGTAGCGCGGCCGCGAGTGCGGGGATGCGGGCGTGGACCGCTCGGGCCGTTTCCAGCATCCGGGCCCCCGGCGCGAGCAGCACTTCCAGAAAGACCGCCGGCTGCCCATTCATCCGCGCGGCTCGCTCTTCGTCCGCGAAGCCGTCGGTTACCGTCGCTACGTCCCCGAGCATTACCAGACCGCCGTCAGGAGGGGCAATCAGTGGGATCCGCGAGAAGTCCTGCGCGGCCACCGCTTCAGCCTCGGTCCTGAGTCTCACATCCCCCGCTCGCGTGTGGAGCGCCCCGCCGGCGATGTCTGCGGAACCGTGCCGGATCGCTCCCGCCACCTGGTCGAAGGTGAGACCGAATCGGGTGAGGACGTCCTCGGAAACCTCGATGGAGATCTCGTAGTCCCTCCCCGAAGCGATCTGCACCTTTCCCACTCCCGGTACCCGGGATAGCGCTTCCCGCGCCAGGTGCGCGGCTTCGGTGAGGGTGCGCTCGTCCGCATCGCCGTAGATGGAGATCCGAAGGAGAAGCCGCTCCACCGCGATCTCCGAAACGACCGGATCCTCAGCGTCTTCCGGAAGAGTAGTCAACGACTCCACCCGTTCGCGGATCTCGTCGCTGAAGGTACGGAAGTCACCTGACGAGTCCATGGCGACGGTGACCAGACCGACCCCGTCCGTGGCCATCCCGGCGATTTCCTTAACGCCGGAAACGTCGCGTAGCGCTTCCTCCAGGCTCAGCAGGACGCCGTCCTCGACGACTTCCGCGGCCGCGCCCGGGAAAACGGTACGAATGCTGACGGCCGAGGACTCGGTGTCCGGAATCATCTCTTGCGGGATTTCGCCGACGGTGAGCAGGCCGCCCAACGAAATTCCGAGGAACAGCAGGTTGGCGGCGACCCGGTTCCGCACGAACCAGGCGATCACGCCAGTGGGTGGACTGCTTCCCGCCGAAGGGGTTGCTTCTTCCAAACCAGGTCCCGTCCCGGGCGGCCTACCCCTCGGCCCCAGGCGCATTCGCTGCCGCCGCGGCGTCATCCAACAACGTCACCCGCACCTCCATGCCCTCGGTCACGATGGCCGGCGGATTCGTCACCACCCGCTCCCCGTCCGAAAGCCCCGAACGAACCAGCAGGTCGCCCTCACCCGACGACCAGAAAGCGTCCACCTCGCGAATCCGGATCCGGTCCTCCCCATCTACCACCAGCACCCGTCCGTCCTTCCGGAACGCGCCCCGCGGAACCACCGCGACCTCGGGATACTCCCTCCCTTCGATCTCCGCGCGAACGAACATCCCCGCCACCAGCGGTGGACGTCCTCCCGCTCCTTCCCCGTACGGGTTACGAACCTCGATCACCGCCGGGAAGAACCGCGTCGCCGGGTCCACCTCGCCCTCCATCCGCACCAGCCGGCCCTCCCAGGTCCAGGTGGTCGAGGCCAGCGCCGGGCCCAGCACCGCCGTCAGCCGCGCCCGCGGCCCTCCCCCGGCGGCAGTGCCCCCGAACGGAAGCTCCACCAACGCAAGCGCGGCATCCGGAAGCGAGACCCGCGTCTCCGCAACATCCACCGACAGCAGCTCCACCAGCGGTACCCCGGGCGCCGCCCACTCTCCCACCTCCGCGTACCGCGAGCCCACCAGGCCCGCGTGCGGAGCCTGAACCTCCGTCTTCTCCAGATTTCGCTCGGCGCGTCTTACCAGGCTCTCTGCCGCCGACACTCCGGCACGCGCCGCCGCGAGTTGCGGCACCCGCAGCGCCAGGGGATCCGGCGCCGTTCCTTCCCCCGTCCACTCCTCCTCCGCCAGCCGGGCCAGACCCTCCTCCGACTGCAACTGCACTTCCGCTTGCGCCAACTGGCTCCGCGCCGCCGAAAGCGCCTGCTCGTACGCCAGCGCCTCGATCCGGAACAGCGGCGCGCCTTCTTCCACCCGGGCTCCGCCCCGCAGCCCCGGCGCCGACCACACCACCGGGCCCGCTACCTCCGCCGACACTGTGGTCCGACGCGACGGCCGCACCGTCCCGTCGGCGCTCACCGTCACCCGCTGCGGACCCACCCGCACCGTCGCCGCCCGAACCTCCGGCAGCACGGTTTCGATCTCCTGCGCTTCCGGCTTCGGGCCGAGCGCCACGAGCAGCGCCATCAACGCACCCGACAACGCCAGTATCGGAATGAACAGGAATCTCCTCATTGCCGCAGCCTCCCGACGGAGTCGTCCCCGTCACCGCCGTTCGTCATCTCTTCTCCGTTCGTGCGCTCGAACCCGCCCCCGAGCGCCAGCGAGAGGTTCACCCGGTTGTCCAGGCGCGCCCGAACCTGCGACAGATGCGCCGACTCCGCCATGAGAACCGCCCGCTCCGCGTCCAGTTCCGCCAACCGGGAAACGAACCCGCTCCGGCGCTGCGCCTCGGTCCTCGAGAGCGCCCGCCGGCTGGCCTCAAGCGCCTCTCCCGACCGCGACTCCACCTCGGAAAGCGCCTCCTCCGCCGAAAGCGCCGCCTCTACCTCCTGATAGGCCGTCAGCACCGTCCGCGCGTACCCCGCCAGCGCCTCCCGGTCCCGAGCCTCCTCCTGGCGGATCTGCGCCCGGATCCGCCCCCCCTGAAACACCGGCGCCGCGATCCGTGCGATCAGGCTCCACACCGAGAAGTCGCCGTTCACGAGCTGCTTCAGCCGCGTGGTCGCCGTGCCGACCGAACTGGTCAGCGGAAACTGGGGATAGCGCGCCCGCCGCGCCATTTCGGTGAACTCCTTGGACATCGCGAGGCGCCGCTCCGCGCTCGCCACGTCCGGACGCCGCGCGATCAGATCCGCCGGCGCTCCCGCCGGAACCGGACTCTGGACCGCGGGCAGGCCACCCGCGAGTTCCCAGTCCGGCCCGGGTTCCCCGTCGGGATAGTCGGTGAAGAGGACTTCCAGGCCCCGCACCGCCGCCGAACTCGCCTGCCGCCGGCTCGCGGCCGTCGCCCGCGCTTCCGCGAGCCGGGCCTCCGCGGCATCCACCTCGGCAAGCGCCGCCTCCCCGATCCGCGCCCGCGCGAGTGTCCAGCGCACCGTCTCTTCCCGGCTCGCCGCGATCGACTCGGCGATTCGCGCCTGCTCCCGCGCCTCGACCGCGAGGAAGTAGAGGCGCGTAGCCTGACCGGCCAGCGACACCCGCGCCCCCGCTACTTCGGCCACCGCCGCCTCCATCACGGCGTTCGCGGCCCGCGCCCGCGGCGTCGCCGCGCGCCAGAGGTTCGCCTCCCAGGTCAGATCCAGCGAAAGCCCGTAGCGGACGAAGTCCGCGGTCAGCACCTCCTCCTCCCCGATCCCCGGGATCGGCAGCCCTACGGATTCCACGATGTCCGAGATCGGCAGTCCGATGAAGGCCTGCCGCGCCTGCAGGCGCTCCACCCCCGTCCCCACCTGCGGATAGAGCGCGCTGCGCGCAATCCCGGCGTCCGCGGCCGCCTGGGCAAGCCGGGCGGCCGCCTCCTGAAGCGTCAGGTTCCCGGAGAGCGCCCGCTCCACCACCTGGTCGAGCGCCGGATCCCCGAATGTCTTCCACCAATCCGCCGCCGGCGTCCCCACGGGGTCCGCGACCGCCGGTGCCGCCTCCGGCTCGGGAGTGAAATCGACCTCCGGGTCTGCGACCGGGGCCCGCAGACCACCGCAGCCGCTGGCCACCAGGCAAACCGCGGCGAGACGCGGCGCCGCTCTTCCGGTTATGGGCATGGCGGAATGAGTGTATTCGGTTCGACCCGGCCGGAAGATGGGGCGCCCGCCCCTGTTGAAGGGCGGCCTCCGCTCGCGTACGATCCCGTGTTCGCAATTCGGTTCCCGTCAGGCTGCGGCCTGTATTGACGGAGGCTTTCATGATTCAAACGACGCTTCATCCGGCACACCGCCGTGCGGCCGGTTTCCTCCCCCGGCTCTCCTCTCTGGCTGTGTTGGGGCTGATCGCGGTCCTCGGCGCCTCCCACGCCGTCGCGCAGGACGAGCAGCCGCTGAACCGCCGCGAAGTCTCCCGCGCCATCGACATCGCCGAGGATCATCTTGAAGATGCCGAGCGCGCGCTCCGGAACGAGGACGCGGAAGCCGCCACCGCCGCCTATAGCCAGGCGGGCGGCCTCTTCCTGCGGATCCTGCAGGACCATCCCTACCGCAGGGACATCCGGATGAGGCTCGGCCGCATCTACCTCCACTTCGAAGAGTGGGAGAACGTCGCCGGCGCCTTGGACTTGGCCCTGAAGACGGATCCCCCTTCGGCGGAGGAGGACGTGGACGGCTGGGCGATCCAGAATGTCGAGGATGCCGGCGAGATCCTGGAGGCGTGGACGGCGTTGACGAGCGCCTACGCGATGCTCGAGAACGACGTGAAGGTCATCGAGGCGGGACAGAAGGTCATCGAGTTGAACCCGAATCCGCCAGCCTCCACCTTTCTCGGTCTCGGGGGCGCGATGGCTCGCCAGGGACAATTCGGCGAGGCCGCGGACATGGCGCGCAGGGCGCTGGAGATCGAGCCCAACAGCGCGCTGGCGCACACGACCCTCGGCCAGGCGTCGGCCGCCGGCGAGGATTGGGACGCCGCGGAGGCATCCTTCCAGCGGGCCGTCGAACTCGACCCGAATACCGCCCGCGCCCACGCTGGGCTCGCCGACATTTACTTCGCGCGCGACGATTTCCAGGCGGCGGTAGATGCGGCCACGGCGGCGCTCGGTCTGAACGATCAGTTGACCGCGGCCTACGGCATCCGGGGGCTCGCGAACAACGCGCTCGGCAACGCGCCCGAGGCCTACGGTGACCTGGCGATGGCGATCACCGTGAACGCGGACGACCCGGCGGCGAACCTCGCGTTCGCGCAGGTCTACGAGGCGCAGGACAACAAGGGCCAGGCGACGACCTACTACCGGAAGGTCACCACCCTTCCGAATTCGCCCCCGGCATCGAGGGTGGCGGCCCACACCGCGCTCGGCCGCTTCGCCATCCAGGATCTGAAGTACGACGAGGCCGTCACCGAGATGCAGGCCGCGGTCGCCGCCGACCCGGGCTCGGACCAGGCCAAGGCGGGACTCGGGATGGCGAATCACGCGAGCGCGAAGGCGAAGCGTCAAGCCCAGGACATCGCCGGGGCGCTGGCATCGGCGGAAGCGGCGGTTGCCGCCGTTCCGGACAACCCGGTCTACCAGATGGAGCACGGCATCGCGCTCATCCTGAACCAGATGGTGGCCGAGGCGGTGCCGGTCCTCGAAGCCGGGGTCCCAAACTTTCCCGCCGACGGGAGCATGGACGACCTCGCGGTCGGTCACTGGGCGCTCGGCCAGGCCTACATGGCGTCGCAGAACTTCGCCGGCGCGGAGGCCCAGTTCTCGGAGGCGACGCAGAAGACGGACACTTGGGGAGCGCCCTTCCAGATGCTGGCCTGGGCCTTGAGCGCCCAGGTGCAGTACGGCCCCTGCCGGCTGAAGGACGCCGACTTCGGGGCACGGATGCAGGCGGCCGGGGTGGGCTGTCCGGCGAGTGATGCCGATTACGAGCGGGTGACCGCCGCTGCTGCGCACTACCAAAAGGCCGTGGAACTCGGCACTGTGGATCCCGTGCTCGCCGAGCGTCTCGCCGTGCTCCAGGAGGTCAGGAATCAGATCGCCGAGTAGCGCCGGGCGGGCCGATCCGGCAGACATCGGGGGGCTGCTGTCCCGCCTCGAGGGACGCCAGCCCCGCATGGAGGACATGCTCGGGCGCTTCGTCCGGATCGAGTCGCCCACCGACGACCCCGAGGCGACCGCCCGGATGGGCGAAGCGGCCGTAGCCGCACTCAGGGACGGCGCCTCGTATTTCCTGAACGAGGCGGTGGTGTCCCGGACACCCGGGACGGACGGCGGCCCTCCGCGCGGGCCCCACGTGCTGGTCCGGATTCCGGGGAGTGCAGCGGCGGAGAAACCGCTGCTGCTCCTCGGTCATCTCGACACCGTCTGGCCGAACGGCACTCTCGCGGAGATCCCTTTCCGGATCGAGGACGGAGTGGCCCGGGGTCCGGGCGTTTACGACATGAAAGCGGGTCTGGTGCAGACGATCTGGGCGCTCAGGACCCTCGATCGGGAGGGTCTCCGGCCGCGACGGCCGCTCACGATCCTGTGGAACACCGACGAAGAGGCGGGAAGCGCGGCGAGCCGGCAACTCATCGAGGCGGAGGCGGCAACGGCGGCCGCCTGTCTGGTGATGGAGCCCTCGCTTCCCGGCGGCGGCGCCAAGACGAGCCGCCGGGGGGTGGGAATCCTGAGCGTGCGGGTCCTCGGGCGCGCCGCCCATGCGGGTCTCGACCCGGAGCGCGGGATCAATGCGATCACCGAACTGGCCCGGATCGTGACCGCCGTCGCCGCGCTTTCGGCGCCGGAGCGCGGCGTCACCGCGAACGTCGGACTGATCCGGGGCGGGTCGCGGACCAATGTCGTCCCCGCCGAGGCGTCGGCGGACGTGGACATCCGGATGGATGATCCGGAGTCGGGAGCGCAGCTCACCGCGGCGCTCCGGGACCTCGGCGCAGAACATCCGGAGGCCCGGGTCGAATGGACCGGCGGGGTGAACCGGCCTCCGCTGGTGCGGAACGCCGGCGTCATCGCCCTCTACCAGCGAACCCGGCAGTTGGCCGCAGGACTCGACTGGGATCTTGGCGAAGGTTCGGCGGGCGGCGGGTCGGACGGCAACATCGTGGCCGGGCTCGGTGTCCCCGTGCTGGACGGCCTTGGTCCATTGGGGGACGGCGCCCACGCGCGGCACGAACAGGTCGTAACGGCTGACCTGCCGCGCCGCGTCGCCCTCCTCGCCGCGCTCCTGCTCGAGCTCTGACCTGGAGCGCCGGTCTTCAGACCGGCATCGCCCGCGCAGCGGGCGAAACTCCCACCGCCATTCCCCGCGTGTCGCTGCGCGCCATGGAGATGGCGCGATGGGAACCATACGTCCCGGACCACCATATTCGTGTCGTTTGACCGGAACTCGCGGATGGACTTCGCCGTCCTTGTGTGGGCTCCCGGCTATGGGCGAGGTTGGCGGCGGGAGTTTCGCGGCCTCCGGCCGCGATGCTGGCCAGTTCTCCCGGTGGGGGCCTTCAGATCAGACCGGCGCTCCTGGCGCCACTCCCCCTTCTCCAACCCCCACCCCCGCACCTCAGTGCGTCAGGATCCGACTCAGGAACACCTTCGTCCGCTCGTCAGCGGGGTTCGTGAAGAACGCTTCCGGGGGCAGACATTCGACGATGCTGCCCTCGTCCATGAAGGCGATCCGGTCGGCAACGGTCCGGGCGAACCCCATTTCGTGCGTGACCACGATCATCGTCATCCCGCTCTGGGCGAGATCGTTCATCACGTCGAGGACTTCATTGATCATCACGGGGTCGAGCGCGGACGTGGGCTCGTCGAACAGCATCACCTTGGGTTGCATGCACAGCGACCTCGCAATCGCCGCCCGCTGTTGCTGACCGCCCGAGAGTTGGCCCGGATGTTTCCCGGCCTGCTCCGGGATCCGGACCCGGGTGAGGAACTTCATGGCGCGTCCCCGGGCTTCCGCGGCGGCCATCCCGAGCACCCGGGTAGGCCCGAGCATGCAGTTCTCGAGCACCGACAGGTGGGGAAAGAGATTGAACTCCTGAAACACCATGCCGATTTCACGCCGGATCGCAGCGAGGTCCCTGGTTTCCGTATTGAGTTCCCGCCCGGCGAAGACGATGCGTCCTTCCTCGTGTTCCTCGAGCCGGTTGATGCAGCGGATCAGGGTGGACTTCCCCGATCCGGAGGGACCGCAAATCACGATGCGCTCGCCCTCGGAGACCCGAAGATGCACGGCCCTGAGAACGTGAAAGTCCCCGAACCACTTGTGCACCCCGTCGAGTTCGATCAACGGCTTTCCGGACTTCATACGCTGGGCTTGTTCAAGTGCGAGCCATTGCGGCATTTTTTTCGAGACGGTCGAACGCCAGCGAAAGGAAATAGCACAGACAGAAGTACAAACCGGCGACCGTGATCCACACCTCGAACACGCGGGTGGTCGAAACCGCGGTCTCCATCGCCAGGAACGTCATTTCCTGGATCGAGATCAGGGAAAGGATCGAAGAATCCTTCACCAGGGTGATGAACTGGCCGGCGAGGGGCGGAATCACCCGCCGGATGGCCTGCGGGAGGATCACGCGGCGCCAAAGTTGCCAGCGGGAGAGCCCGATGCTGAGGCCGGCTTCGCTCTGCGTCTTCGGAATCGACTGGATCCCGGCACGCACGATCTCCGTCATGTAGGCGCCCTGGAACATGGCGAGACAGATGACGCCGGAGATCACGTTCGGGATCAGAGTGGACGGCCCGAACAGCAGTTCCAGCGAGCCCCGCGTTCCCGGCGAAGCCCCGCGCACGAAGTCCTCCACCCCCAGGAGCGGCATGATCTGGCTGCTGATGAAGAAGTAGAAGATGAAGATGAAGACGAGCGGCGGGATGTTCCGGATCAGCTCGATGTAGGTCCGGCTGAGCAGTCGCGGGAAAAGACGCCGACTCGTACGCATGACGCCGAAAGCGGCTCCGAGCAGGGCGGCCGGGATCATGCTCAGCAGCGCCAGCCGGATCGTCGTGTAGAACCCCTGCATCAGCAGGTTGGGGACCCAGCGCCGCAGTTCTTCGTCCCAGCGGTAGAGGAAGTGAGGGATGACCGTCCAGTCCCACCGGTATTCCAGGACGGAGTCCACCCGGTAGGCGACGAAGAAAACGCCAGCGACAACCGCGGCCAAAACCACGGCATCGATCCGGCCGAATCTCGCCTTCTTCCGTCCGGGGATCACTGCGGGGACGTGCTCCCCGGGCGCACCTCGTCGATCCAGTTGCTCGTCTTGAACCAGTAGTCGTACCGCTCCGGTAGCCAGCCGCTCGTCGTGTTCACCCGGATCCAGTTGGAGAAGAAGTTCAGCGCGTCCGGATCACCCTTGCGCAGCCCGAACGCCTCGTCGCCCTGCGAGAGGTTGTCGGTTGTTGGCAGAAACAGGAGTTCCGGGTTGCGGTCCGCCCATTCCACCGGTTTCGGGTAGGAAGACATGACGGCATGGGCGTTGCCGTTCAGCACTTCCTGAAGGGCCTGGATGTCGTCGTCGAACCGGCGAACCGTCGCCTGCGGGAACAGCCGGCGCACGTCGTTGCACGCGGTGGCGCCGCGCCGGCAGGTGAGCGTCACTTCCTCGCTGTCGTAGTCAGCCGGCCACTGCAGGTTCCCGGTAAGCGCCCGGTTGGCCGCGATCCCCATCGCGGAGTGGGCGTAGGGGATGGTGAAGTTGATCGTCAGGTTCCGTGCGGGACGGATGCTCAGGCCGCCGATGATCACGTCGAACTTGCCCGCCAAGAGGGCCGGGATGATGCCGTCCCACGACGTGGGTACGAACTCGACGCTCACCCCCATGTCCGCGGCCACCTTCTTCGCGACGTCCACTTCAAAGCCCACGAGCTCGCCGCTGCGGTTACGCATCGCCCACGGTTCGAAAGTCGAAACGCCGACTTTCAGGGCGCCGCGTCTCTGGATCGTCTCGATGACGCTCTGGGTGGTGCTCTGCTGCCCGGCGCACTGCACCTGGAGTCCAGCGGCGATTCCGAGGGTCAGGAGCGCGGCCATCGCTTGTCGGGACGGGGTACCGGTGAGGCGCATTCTTTTTTCCTTGGATTCCGGCGGGGGATGGAACCTGGCGCATCACCCGCGTACGCGGTGCTCCAGGCGGCTTGCGAGGGCGGAGAGGGCCACGGTGAACGCCAGATAGATGGCTGCCACCGTGATCCAGATCTCGAAACTCAGAAAGGTCTCCGCGATGTTGTTTCGCGCCTCGGTGGTGAGGTCGAACACGGCGATAACGCTGACGATCGCCGAGTTCCTGATGAGCGAGATCACGATCCCCGTGAGGGGAGGAAGCATCAAGGGTAAGGCCTGCGGGAGGATCACCGACCGGTAGAGCTGGGTCCGGGTCAGGCCGAGGCCGGCGCCCGCCTCCCACTGTCCGCGCCGGACGGACAGGATGCCCGCTCGGATCGCCTCGCCGGCAAAGGCCCCCTCGAAGACCGACAGCGCCAGGACTCCGACCCAGAACCGGTCGAGGCCGAGGATGGGGCCGAGAACGAAGTAGAACAGGTAGACCTGGATCAGCAGCGGGGTGCTGCGTACCGCTTCCAGATAGATCTTCGCGAGGATGCGTCCCGAGAACGAATCCGAAAGCCGCAGGAGCGCGGCCGTCAATCCGATCGCGAGGGTGATGAGGACGCTCCAGCCGGTAAGTTCCAGGGTGACGACGAGCCCGCGCGCCAGCGGGCCCCACAGGAGCTCCCCTTCGACAACTTCGAAGATGGTTTCGGGAACCCGGTACCACTGCCAGTTGTAGCCCATCCGTATGGCGCCGGAAACCGCGAGTCCCAACAGGGCGCCGACGAACACGGTGAACTGGAGGGCGTCGAACCACGGCGCGTTCCACCAGCGTCCGCGCCGGACGTCCGGCGGCGGCGGGCGGGAGGCGGGGAGCGGCCCGTCCATCAGCGCCCCCTCCCGTGCCGATTGCCTTTGTCCACGGGATACTGCCGGCGCGGGTCGTGTTGTTTGCGGTTCCGTCATGTTCAGAGCTTCAGGACACAGCGGCCGGCAGCGCGGAATTCGGCTCTTTTCGGATTGGGCGACTCAGTCGTTTTGTGCTGCCCGGGGGGCTCCGCTTCCTCTTCCGGGCGGTGCTTCCGCGGCCTTAATTTGCCGGCGCGATACCCGCCGCAACAAAGCGAAAGGTTGACTTCCATGTCGCGAACGTGGTACGAAAGCAGGGTCGCGTGTAGTTCGTACGAAGGAAGGACGGCACGTAAACCGAAACGAGACGGATCCTTGGAGGGACGACATGGCTAACAGAGTACTAGTGGGCTTGGGCACGTTAATCGGGCTCTTGATGGGCTTCATGCCCGGAGTGGTCCCGATGGACTCGCTCCTCATGGTCATCATCGGCATCGTGTATGCGGTCATGAACACCGATGCCGAGGATGCGACCGGAGCCCTGGTGCTCGCCATCGCAGTCGGCGGCATGACAGCCTCGGATGTGTTGGGTCACATTCCGGCAGTCGGCATGCAGCTCGACATGGCGATGGGCGCCCTGAGCATGGCCCTGTGGGCCGGCGTGGCGACCGTGGCGGCGACCCGGATCTTCAACCGACTCAAGGGGTGACTGCCACTCCCAGGCGGGTTGTACTGATCATCCCCTGATCATCTGCTGACGCGGCCGCTTCTGGTCGCGGGCGCCGGCGGGCGCGTGCCCGGCACGCTCCCGTCGGCCAATGGCTTGCACCGGGCGTTGCGCCCGCTGGGCCTCGGCTCCCGGCCCGGTACCGTTGCCGGGCTCGCCGGACCGGCGAGCCCGGAACAGAGGTTCCGGTGCGATAGCCGCAAGCCGGCGTTACGCCGTACCGGTGGCGTCGCTCGTCCCGTTCCGCTCCGAACCCCCGGCGCGGGAAACGGTCCGGTGAGGCCATAATTCCGGTATGAGCGAACTGGCCAGCCGAACCTGCGTTCCCTGCCGGGGCGGGGTGCCCCCGATGGATTCCGCCGAGGTGGAGAGCTACCTGGGCCAGGTGGAGGGATGGGGCCACGCCGAACACCGCAGAATCGCCCGCACCTTCGTGTTCCCGGACTTCGCCGGCGCGCTCGACTTCGCGAATCGGGTGGGCGAGATCGCCGAGGCCGAAGGGCATCACCCCGATCTGCTGGTTGCCTGGGGGCGGGTGGAGGTCACCATCTGGACCCACAAGGTGAACGGTCTCACCGAGAGCGACTTCATCCTGGCCGCCAAGATCGATCGTCTCTCCGCCGGAGACGGGCGCTGACGACCGCCGCCGGGCCGAAGAACCGGACCAGAGGCTTCGGGACCTCCGGAATCGGATTCCCTGGCGCCGGGCTGATTTGATGACCCACCTGAGCCCGGAAGACTTCGCGCGGGACGGCCGCACCGTTCTCGACTGGCTCGCGGCGTATTGGCGTCGCGTGGAGGACTTCCCGGTGCTTTGCCAGGCCCGCCCCGGCGAGATTCGGGCCCGGCTACCCAAGCATCCGCCCGAGAACGGCGAGCCCTTCGACGAGGTGATGCGGGACCTCGACCGCATTGTGGTTCCGGGTCTCACCCACTGGCAGTCTCCGAGTTTCTTCGCGTTCTTCCCCTCCAACAACTCGGGGTCCTCGGTGCTGGGGGAGCTCCTGGCCGCCGGGCTCGGCGTGCAGGGGATGCTCTGGGCCACGAGTCCGGCCTGCACCGAACTCGAGACCCACGTCCTCGACTGGCTGGCCGATCTCCTCGATCTGCCGGCCGCCTTCCGGTCCGACGGCCCGGGCGGAGGAGTGATCCAGGACACGGCTTCCTCCGCGACCCTCACCGCCCTGCTGGCCGCCCGGGAGCGGGCTACCGGATTCGAGTCCAACCGGATCGGGGTTCGCGCCCCGCTGGTGGCTTACGGCTCCGAGGAGTCGCACTCCTCGCTACTGAAAGCGGTGCGGATCGCGGGACTCGGCGGCGACAACCTGCGCTCCATACCGGTGGACCCGAAAACCCGGGCTGCCCGGCCGGAGGCGTTCGCCGGTCTGATCCGGGCAGACCTCGCCGCCGGCCGGATTCCCTGCTTCGTGACCGTGACGCTCGGGACCACCTCCACCGGCGCGTTCGACCCGCTGGGGGAGATCGGACGGATCGCCCGTGAGCACGGGATCTGGGTCCATGTGGACGCCGCCATGTCCGGGACCGCGTTCCTTTGTCCGGAATTCCGTCACCTGCAGGCGGGAGTGGAGTTTGCCGACTCCTATTGCTTCAACCCCCACAAGTGGATGTTCACGAACTTCGACTGCGACGCCTTCTGGGTCCGGGACCGGCGGGCGCTCATCGAGACCATGTCGGTGACCCCGGAATACCTGAAGAACCGCGCCTCCGAGGCTGGAGAGGTCATTGACTACCGGGACTGGCAGATCCCGCTCGGACGCCGCTTCCGCGCCCTCAAACTGTGGCTCGTGCTGCGCCACTACGGCGCCGCAGGACTCCGTGAGCACATCCGCGAGCATGTGGCGCTCGGCCAGGAGTTCCTTCGCTCGGTGGAGGAGGCGGACGACTTCGAGGTGCTCACTCCCGCTCCCCTGAACCACGTCACGTTCCGCTACCGCCGGCCCGGCGCGGCGCTGGACGAACTGAATCTACGGCTGCTGCACGCCCTGAATGAATCGGGCGGCCTGTATCTGACCCACACCCGCCTCCCCGCGGGAATCGCCCTTCGCATGGTGGTGGCCCAGACCAACACCACCGGCGCCCACGTTCACAGCGCCTGGGACCAGATCACCCGCACCGCGCGGAATTTGGAATGAGGGTTCAGCCCTCTCCTGGCAGCCTGTGGTGGAGCCAGGGTGAGCGCCGAGCCTGGCCAGTCCTCCCGGTGGGGGCTCCTCCCTCGCGCGCCTTGTCAGCCGGGCGCCTCGCCGCTCTCGGCGCTCACGCCACTTCATCCACAGGCTGTTAGCAGCCTGTGGTGAAACCCACGCGGGTTCGACCACAGGTTGTCAATCGCCGGAGTCAGAGGCGCAGCCCGTGCGCAATCGTCATGAGCTGCATGTTCTCGGTGCCCTCGTAGATCGTTCCCGCCTTGGCGTCGCGCCAGAGTTTCTCGGCGAGGCAGTCCGTGGTGTATCCCGTGCCTCCGTGGATCTCGATCGCCAGAGAGGTCACGGATTCGGCCATCCGCTGGGCGGTGAGTTTGGCCATTGCCGCCGCGTAGCGGACCTTGTTGCCCTGATCGGCCAGCCGCGCCGCGTTCCAGGTCAGAAGACGCGCCGTTTCCACCTGCGTTGCAGCGTCCGCCAGAGCGAACGCCACCGCCTGGTTCTTGCCGATTTTCCTGCCGAACGCCTCCCGCTGTTTCACGTAGGAGACGGCGAGGTCCAAAGCGGCTTGCCCGATCCCGACGAGTTGGGCGGCGATACCGATACGGCCCTCGTTCAGGAGGCTCATGGCAAGTCGCTGTCCGTCCCCGACCCCGGCGAGCACGCCTTCTTCCGGAACGAAGCAGTCCTTGAGGAAGAGCGGGGTCGTGCTCGATGCCTTGAGGCCGACTTTCGACTCGGGGGGGCCCACGGTCAGGCCATCGCTCTCCCGATCCACCAGGAAGGCGGTGATACCTGCTTCCGACGTCCCGTCGGCGCCACCGGGCACCCGAGCGAAGACCAGAAAGAGCCCGGCTTCCCGGCCGCCCGAGACCCAGGCCTTCGAACCGTTGAGCGCGAAGCCGCCTTCCACGCGTCTTGCGGTGGTCCGGAGCGCAAAGGCGTCGCTTCCGGAGTTCGCTTCCGAGAGCGAGAAGGCGCCGATGCATTCGCCGGCCAGCTTCGGGAGGTAGCGGAAGCGTTGGCTTCGCCGGCCGAACCGGTTGATTGCGCCCGCGATGAGCGTGTTGTGAACATCCACGAGGAGCGCCACCGAGGCATCGGCCTGAGCGAGGGCTTCCACCGTGAGAACCACGTCGAAAAGGCTCTGCCCGCTACCACCCAACTGTTCGGGAATCGCGACTCCGAAAAACCCATAGTGGGCGAGGGTGGCAACCAGTTTGGATGGGATCCGCCCCTCCTCTTCCATCTGCCGGGTCAGCGGAGCCACTTCCGCCTTGGCGACCTGATGCACGGCTCCGAAGTGCAGCCGCTCGCTCTCCGAGAGAACGCTCAGCGGATTGGTGTCACGGCTTGCGGGCAACGGCTCGATTTGAGCCGACGGGCTCTGAAAGACCTGGACGGACACGCTGTCCCCAGCCTACCAGCCGGTGGTGAAACCCACGTGAGCGCCGAGACGGGCGAGGCCCAGTTCTCCCGGTGGGGCCAGTTCTCCCGGTGGGGGCCCGGCTGACTAGGCGCTCGAGGGAGGAGCCCCCACCGGGAGAACTGGCCCGGGTGTATTTCGACCGAAGCGCAACTGAGAGCCCCGCGAAGCGGGGCGGTTCAGGCGGGATGCATCGCCCGCCGGGCCCCCACGGGGAGAAACGACAATGATCGGGCTCGCCTGCACACCCCGCCGGTCATGAAAAGGTGCGGCGCCGGGGTAGGGCGGAGGTGAGTAGTTACGCCATGCGGGGTTGGGAGAGGGTGGGGAACTCACGCTGGCATGGCGCAGCGTCATCGGCGCGGGTTTCGCGCTCCCGCGCGATGCCGGCCGGAGGCCGGCGTTCCAAGCCGGCGTGCCGCTCTGCCGGGTGGGGTAGGTGCCGAGACGTGCGCCATCGCGGAACTGGAAAGTACGCCGTCTCGCCCCGCTGCGCGGGGCGGTGCCGGTGTGAACACCGGCGTTCCCTGGCCAGCGCGCCATCCCGGCTGTCGGCGTCCCGGCGGGACTCCATTTTCGCGGCAACTGGGCCGGGCGGGTTCCACCGCCGGCTGGCGTCGCGGAGCGAGCGCGCCCCGCGCAGAATCAGTACTCCGCGAGTTCCTGGATGGCGGCCAGCAGGTCCTCCGCTTGCGGGAGGGTCCTGCTCTCGATGTCCGGGTTGTAGGCGACCCAGGTGTCCCGGGCCGCTACCCGGCGAACCGGGGCATCAAGGTCCTCGAACAGCTCGTCGGCGATGCGGGCGGCGATTTCCGCACCGTAGCCGAAACTGCGGGTGTCCTCGTATGCCACCAGGACGCGGCTCGTTCGCCCGACGCTCTCGCGAATCGCGTCCCAGTCGTAAGGCGCGAGGGAGCGGAGGTCCAGGATCTCCACCGAGATCCCGTCGGCAGCCGCCTTCCTGGCGGCGAGTTCGGCCCGGTGGACGAGCGCGCCGAACGTCACGAGCGTGAGGTCTTCTCCCGGCCGTACCGTCCGCGCCTTGCCGAAGGGGATCATGAAGTCGGGTCCGGGATCGGGGCTCTTGTTGTAGGTCTGCCGATAGAGGTGCTTGTGCTCCAGGAAGATGACCGGATCGTCGCAGCGGATTGCGGTGCGGAGCAGTCCCGCCGCATCGAGTGCGGTGGAGGGTTGCACCACCCGCAATCCCGGGAGATGGGTGAAGAGCACTTCGGCGGACTGGCTGTGGTAGAGCGCCCCCCCGGTCAGGTAGCCGCCGGTGGGAACCCGAAGCACCAGCGGGGCGCTGTACTGACTGTTCGCGCGCCAGCGCAGACTGGCGAGTTCGCTCCGGATCTGCATGTAGCCGGGCCAGATGTAGTCGAGGAACTGGATCTCGGCAACCGGACGCAGGCCGCGCAGGGCCATGCCGAGTCCCATCCCGACAATCGTGGCTTCCGCGAGGGGGGTGTTGAAAACCCGCTCCGACCCGAATTCGCGCTGGAGGCCGTAGCTCACCTTGAAGACGCCGCCCTTGCCCTTGACCTCACGGAGGATGGGTTCGCGGCTGGCGTCCGCCACGTCCTGTCCGAAGAGGACCACCCGCGGGTCGCGCGCCATTTCGGAGCGGAGCGTCGCGTTGATCAGGTCCACCATCGTCCCGGGTTTCGCATCCGCCTCGAAGCGGGGTTCGGTTTCGAAATCCGGGGAACACGGATCCACGTCGGGGCTGTAGAGGTGGTCGCAGGCCGTATCCGGATCGGCCCAGGGCAGCGCAAGGGCGTCGGTGGCGGCCGCCGCGACCTCCGCCTGGGTTCGCTTCTGGAGGCCGTCCAGTTCTTCCCGGGTGGCGGCGCCCGACGCGGTGAGCCGGTCGCGCAGCCGGGCCAGGGGATCGCGCCGCTGGTCCGCATCCAATTCGGCCGCGGTTTTGTAGTCCCGATCCTCGTCGGAAAGCGAGTGGGGCATCAGGCGGATCACCCGCGCGTGCACGAGCGCCGGCCCCTCGCCGGCACGGACGTAGTCGAAGGCCTCCTGCAGAGCGCGGAAGGATTCTTCGTAGTCGCATCCGTCGCATTCCACGACCTTGAGGTCGGGGAAGCCGCGGGCCAGGGGGGAGATCGCCCCGCCTGCGGTCTGGTGCTCCACCGGAACGGAAATCGCGTACCCGTTGTCCTGGATGAGGAAGACCACCGGCAGGCGCCGGAGCGAGGCGCTGTTGAGGGATTCCCAGAATTCGCCCTCGCTGGTCGCGCCGTCGCCGCCGCTCACCAGGACGACTCCGTCCCCGTTCGGGGCTCCCGGGAGTCCCGGGAGGCGGTGGCGGCTCAGATAGCGCTCGGCGTAGGCGACCCCCACCGCATGGAGAAACTGGGTTCCCACGCAACTCGAGTGCACCATGAGACCCAGCGACCGCTTCGTGAAGTGGGACGGCATCTGCCTGCCGCCCGATGAGGGATCGGCCGCCGCGCCCCAGGACGCCGCGAGCTGCTCGGTCGGGGTCAGCCCGAGTTGGGTCGCGAGCGCCCGGTCGCGGTAGTAGGCGAAGATCCAGTCGGTCTTCGGCCGGAGCAGAGCGCCGGCGGCGGCGGTGATCGCTTCGTGGCCGGCCGAACTGACCTGGAAGAAAGCCTTGTTCTGCCGCTTCAGGGCGATCTCCCTCAGATCCACCTCCCGGGAGGTGAGCATGGCCCGATAGGCCGCTTTGAGCTGGTCCGGGCTAAGCGCGGGAGTGTCTTCGGGCTCGCCTTCCACCACCGAATCGTGGCCATTGCCGGCTTCGCCGATGCGATCCGTCACTCGTTCGACCGGCCGGGAACCATCGGAGGGGGAAGCCTCGCCCACGACGCCAGTGTCCCTGCCATTCGAGCGGGGACTCTGGGCGTCGGTCAAATCAGGGTTTCAGGAGGCTTCGGCATTCAGGCCGAAGCGCCAGGCGGGCCCTCCCGAATGCCAGCGTGGGGGGGCGAGAATTGTAGCAAAGCCCCCGACGGTCTGGCGGCGGTGTCCGGAACGGAGGTGGTGAGTAAGGGACTGGGCCTCCTGCCCGGGTTCACCTGTGCCGGCAGGGTTCGCCCGGCTCCCGGCGGGCGGTTCCCGGCGGGCGGTCCCGGGCTAGCGCGCCAGGGCTTCGCCCGGCTTCTTCCGGTACTGGCGGTACTCGTAGGTCCGGTCGCGCTCGTCGGCGAGCCGCATTCCCTCGTCGTGGGGGAACATGTGGATCGCGTCGTAGTCGGGGGGACAGAACTTCGCGCAAAGCTGGCAGCCGATGCAGGTTTCCATGTTCACTTCGCAGACCTGGCCCACCGAGCGGGGCTCGGGGTCCGGCACCAGGATGATGCAGTCCTTTACCGGGCAGACGGCGATGCACATCTCGCATCCCCGGCCGAAGCATTTGCCGGCATCCACGTGGGCGAGGATCTTCGGCTGGCGCTTTCTGGGCCCGGTGATCAAAACGTCCTGCATGGACCGAAAGCGTATCATTCGGGGCGTGCCGACCGTGGAAGATTCCGTCGCCCAGACCGAGAGCGGGGAGCTGTCGCCGCCGAGCGCCAAACTGCCGCCGCCGGGCATCCACTACCGTCGCGGTCTGGGGCTCCGCAAAGCGATCATCGAGCCGCTGACCGAGGACTACCGCGGCCATCTGGTCCGTTTCGCCCGCGACCATGACTACCGGATCCGGGCCGGGGAGGTCCGGTTCCTGATCGCCCACGAGTTCGGCTTCTGCTACGGCGTGGACCGGGCGATCGAATACGCCTACGAGGCGCGCCTGCGTTTCCCCGACCGGCGTATCTTCCTGACCGGGGAGATCATCCACAACCCGTATGTGAACCGGCGTCTTTCCGACTTCGGGATCCTCTTTCTGGAAGACGCTCCGTCGGTGGAGGTGAAGTTCGCCGATGTGGGCCATCAGGACGTGGTGCTGCTTCCTGCCTTCGGGGTGCCCACCCGCGAACTCGACGCGCTTCGCCGGAAGGGCGCCATTCTGGTGGACACGACCTGCGGATCGGTCATGAACGTCTGGAAGAACGTGAACCGTTACAAGCGCGACGGCTTCACCTCGGTGGTCCACGGGAAGTACGCGCACGAAGAGACAAAGGCCACCGTCTCCCGCGCCGGCCGCTATCTCGTGGTGCGGAATATGGCGGAGGCGCAGGAGGTCTGCCGGTATATCGAGGCCGGCGGGAACTCGCCGCCTGTCTCCAGCGACGGTTCGAACGGGAAAGCCGGAGGCGGTGCGGCGGCTCTCGACCGGGCGGCGTTCCTCGATCATTTCTCCCCCGCCTGCTCCCCTGGCTTCGACCCGGACACCAACCTCGGTCGCATCGGGCTCGCCAACCAGACCACCATGCTGGCCAGCGAGTCGCTGGAGATCGCCGCGGTCCTCGGTGACTCCATGGCGCGCCGGTACGGGGAGGCGGATCTCGCCAGCCGGTTCCGTTCTTTCGACACGATCTGCAGCGCCACGCAGGAACGTCAGGATGCAGTTCTCGAACTGCTTCAGGAGGACCTCGATCTCGTGCTGGTGGTCGGCGGCTTCAACTCGTCAAACACCGCAAACCTGGCCGCGATCTGCGATCGGAAGTTTCCGAGCTACCACATCGCAGGGCCTGAGGGGCTGCTCTCGGCGGAAGAGATCCGCTGCCGGCCCGCTCCCGGAACGGGGCAGGGGACCGACCCGGTGGTACGACGGGGCTGGCTGCCGGACGGTCCGGTCCGGATCGGGGTGACTTCGGGCGCCTCGACACCGGACGTGATGGTTCACCGGACCCTGGTCCGGGTGCTGGGCTTCCGCGGGATGACCGAAGACGACTGCGGGGCTGACGAGTCGTTCTGATCCGGGCCATCCGGTCGGACGCCGGGCAGAGTTGCCTCCAGGTTGCTGACCGGGGATGCCGCCTTCGCGCTTCGCCGGACCCGCTGAGCGGGCGGCTCCCTTTGCCCGCCCCGGACTTCCCCCGGACAAGACCGCCCGTCCCTTCCGGGTGGTGAGCCCCTTCGAACCGCGCGGAGACCAGCAGCAAGCCATCGCACAGCTCGCCGAGGGTCTGGAGCGGGGCGACCCGAACCAGGTGCTGCTCGGGGTAACCGGCTCGGGCAAGACCTATTCCGTCGCGCGGGTCATCGAGGCGGTCAACCGCCCCGCGCTGGTCATGGCGCACAACAAGACGCTGGCCGCCCAGCTCTACCAGGAGTTCCGGAGCTTTTTCCCGGACAACGCCGTCGAGTACTTCGTCAGTTACTACGACTACTACCAGCCCGAGGCCTATGTGCCGGCGAGCGACACGTACATCGAGAAAGAGGCCACGATCAACGACGAAATCGATCGCCTCCGGCTGTCGGCCACCCGGTCGCTCTTCGAGCGCCGCGACGTGCTCATCGTCGCCAGCGTCTCCTGCATCTACGGCCTCGGGTCTCCCGAGGCCTACTACGGGATGCTCGTCGTTTTCGAGGAGGGGGCCGAGTTCCCCTCCCGGCAGGCGCTTCTCCGGAAGCTGGTCGAAATGCAGTACGAGCGAAACGACGCCTCGCTCGAGCGGGGCCGTTTCCGGGTGCGTGGCGACACCGTGGAAATCGTGCCCGGCTACGAAGACCTCGGCCTCCGGGTGCGGCTCTACGGCGACGAGGTGGAGCGCCTTGCCCGCTTCGACCCGCTCACCGGGCGTGAACTGGCCCGCGAGAGCCGCGTGACGCTCTTCCCGCGGACCCACTACGTGGCGCGGGAAGAAGACCTGGCCCGGGCGCTCGTCACGATCCGGGAAGAACTCGACGAGCACCATCCGAAGCTCCTCCAGGAGGGGAAGCTGCTCGAAGCGCAGCGCCTCATGCAGCGGACGCTCTTCGATCTGGACATGCTTGCCGAATCGGGGCACTGCCACGGCATCGAGAACTACTCGCGCCACTTCACGGGGCGCGCTCCCGGAGAGCCGCCGCCCACTCTCATGGACTATCTGCCGCCGGACGCCCTCATCGTGGTGGACGAAAGCCACCAGACCTATCCGCAGGTGCGCGGCATGTTCGCCGGTGACCAGGCCCGGAAACGCACCCTGGTGGAGCACGGCTTCCGGCTCCCCTCGGCGCTCGACAACCGTCCGCTTTCGTTTGCGGAGTGGGAGGAGCGGGTCGGACAGGCGATCTCGGCTTCGGCGACCCCGGGGCCGTACGAACTCGAGGCCGTGGGAGGGGTGGTGGTCGAACAGATCATCCGTCCCACCGGTTTGCTCGATCCCGAGGTCGAGGTGCGGCCCGCGGCAGACCAGGTGGACGACCTGCTCGGAGAAATCCGGGAGACCGTGGCCCGGGGCGAGCGGGTGCTCGTCACCACCCTGACCAAGCGGATGGCCGAGGACCTCACCGAGTACTACCACGAGCTCGGGGTGCGCTGCCGCTACCTGCACTCGGACATCGACACGCTGGAGCGGGTGCAGCTCCTGCGCTCCCTCCGCCTGGGCGAGTTCGACGTGCTGATCGGGATCAACCTGTTGCGCGAGGGGCTCGATTTGCCCGAGGTCTCCCTGGTGGCCATCCTCGATGCCGACCGGGAGGGATTCCTCCGTTCGGAGGGGTCGCTGATCCAGACCATGGGCCGGGCGGCCCGGCACGCCAGCGGCCGGGCGGTCCTCTACGCCGACCACGAGACGGGCTCCATGAAACGGGCGCTCGGCGAAACCCGGCGCCGCCGCGCGCTCCAGCGGGCGTTCAACGAGGAGCACGGCATCGTGCCCCGCACCGTCGTCAAGGACGTAGCCGCGGCGTTCGCTCCCGCATCGGCCGGCGCAGCCACGGCCGAAGAAGAGGATTGGGATCGGGCGATGGGGCTCTTCGAGGCGCCGCCCGAGGATCCCGAGGCTCTCGAGCGCGAGATCGCCCGGCTCCGGAAGGAGATGAAGAAGGCGGCGCGCGATCTGGAGTTCGAGCGCGCGGCCCGGCTCCGCGACCACCTGCGCGAAATCCAACACACCGCCCTCCTCCGGTAGGGAAGGGCGCCGCGAAGGCCAGCCCCCGTCTCCCATCTCAAGCCCCCACCATCCGTAGCGAACACACCTCCCATAGTGCGCTTTCCAATCCGCGTCACCACGCAAATCAACCTCACGCCGCCACTTATCACCAATTGGAGCGCCGGTCTTCAGACCGGCACAGCCCGCCGCAGGCGGGCGGTCGCTGCCCTCCGGGCAGCGACGATTCGCCATTCACCTTCACGGCTAGCGACAGCGGAAGCGTGTACTCCCATCCACCCTCACGTCGCCGGGCAGGCCGGCGCCACCCTCGGGCACCATAAGCGGGATCAGCTCTACGCGCTTTCGCCCCGCTCTGCGGGGCGGTGCCGGTCTGACTCATCTTTGACAGTTTGATTTTGGAACTCGTTGATATGCGGTGATTTACGGTTTGTGCCGAGAGTCCGTGGCACCGCATTTCGGTGGAGTTCGGGGTGCCGCAGGTGCGTCGTTTCCTGAGGCGTGGGTGACGGCTGGTTGGGTGCGGCGGGGGAGTTGGCGGATGACGGGGGGGATCCGGAGGCCGACCGCGCGGAAGACGCCGGCAGCGGTTTCGGTGATGCGGCTGCGCACGGCGAGGCGTGTGTGGTCCTGTTCGATTTGGGTTTCGGTGACGGCCCGGAGGTCGCGCACGATGTCGTTCCAGCTTTCCTGAAGCTCGGCCTGCTCGAGGCGCTCGAAGAGCGCCTTTTGGAGGGTCAGGGCGAGGAAGGAGCAGAACATGTGGCCCCGGATGGCGTCGTCGGTCTGGTGGAAGACCGGGCGGGTATCGAGGAGGGACTTGGCGGTTCGGAAGGTCCGCTCGACCATCCACAACTGCTTGTAGCGCAGCGCGACATCCTTCGGGTCGAGTTCGGTATTGGTGCGCACCACCCAGATCCCGTCGTATTTCGGGGCCTCGGCGAGTTCTTCCCGGTTGAGCACGTAGGCTCCCTTCCGGGCCTTGAGAAGGCGGGCCACGGACCGGTTCTTGAGCAGGGTCTTCGCGCCCTGGTCACGCAACATCGCGGGGAGCTTGGCGACCAGGTCGGCGCGGTTGGCCGCTTCCCGGCGGGCCTGTGCCGGGTTGCGGCAGACCACATACCGGTGGGAGACGACGCTGCCGTCCGGCTTCTCGGTCTTCACCAACACCTCCTTGACCTCCAGCTTCGGCTCTGGCTCCTTCACCTCCCCGTTCCGCTTCTTCTCCCGGGGCGTCCACGCGACCACCCGGAACGGCTCCGGGTCGGCCAGAACCCGGTCCTTGACTTCCGCGGTCCGCCGCAACCCGGCGCCCAGGATGTATTCCCAGCCCATCGCCTCCAGCTTCCGAAGCACCTGGCGGCTGATCATCCCCGCGTCCGCCACCACGCACACCCGGAGCATCCCGAAGCGCTCCTCGAGCCGCCGCGCCACCCGCGCCAGGGTGCTCACATCGTTCGTGTTGCCCGGCCACACCTCCGAGCACACCGGGCGGCCGTCGCGGTCCAGGACCATCCCCAGAACCAACTGCTTGCACTCGGGGCGGTGGTCCTTGCTGAAGCCGCGCGCCCCGAGCTGTTCGCCCCCCTCCCCGGTGAAAAAGACCGAGGTGGTGTCGAAGAACACCAACGCGTCCCGGGAGAACAGGGTGCGCCGCCGGGCGAAGAGTTGCTCTTCCAGCAGATCCTTCACGCAGCGGGGGCTCGCCTCGCCCGCCGGCGCTGAGGGCAGCGCCTCCCCCAGCCACGCCATCGCCCGATAGAGGTGGTGGAGCGGAACCTCGCCGACGCCCTCGATCCGGTAGTCCCGTTGCCAGCACCCGGCGTCCCGGTCCGAGCCGGATTCGCTGTGGAAGAGGCGGTGGAGAACCGTGAGGAAGACCGCGCGCTCGACGTCGAAGCGGAACCGGCGCCCGCTGAGCGCGGCGCGCAGCACCTCGTGGCATCCGCTGGTCCGCCAGAGCCGGTCAAACACCAGGCCGGGGCCGATGCTCCGACTCTCGGCCCCGGCCTCCCCCGAGCGGCCGCTGTCCTCGGCCAGCGCGACGACCTTCTCCGAGAAGCGGCAGGCGGAGCGGATGAGGCGGTCGAGGGCGCCGGAGGCGAGCAGGCTCTCGACCCTGCCGAGGCTGGCGACCACGCGCTGGCGGGTCTTGCCGCCCTCGCGGCGGTTCTCGACGATTTGCAGGTAGGTGTAGGGGCCGCTGGTCTTTTCGCGAACGAACACGGTGTCCTCTGTAGGCACCGCATATTGTGCGTCGTTATTGGATCAGATGCAATGGCAAAACGCCGTAATCAGGCTTGCAAAGTGCCACACACGTGGCACCACGTTTTCCACAAACGCCGACTCCGGTCGTTCTCCCCCAACGGTTTTCGTGCCTCAATCGCTCGAAACAGACCTCAAACTGTCCAAGATGAGTCTGAAGACCGGCGTTCCCTCACCCGGCCGCGCTCTGCGCAAGACAGCGATACGCGGTTCCGCTGGGCTTTGCCCAGCGATGCCGACCGGAGGTCGGCGTTCCCTTGCCTGGCCGCGCTTCTACTCCATCGGTCGTACGCACGGTGAAGTCCAACCGCCGCATCCCCCCGCCCATGCGAGAATGACTGGATGCCCAGCAGCCCACCCGAGTCCGCGGCGCAGGAGGAAACCCCGCCTGGCTGTCGTCCGCGCCTGAGCACCGAAGCCATCCGCGAGGCTCAGCGCCGCTATGTGCTCCCGGCGGTGCAGACCTTCTACGACGAGCCGATGCCGATCGTCCGGGGGCAGGGGAAGCACGTCTGGGACTCTGACGGCAACCGCTACCTGGACTTCTTCGGCGGGATCCTGACCGTCGGCCTCGGCCACTGCCATCCCGAGGTGAACCAGGCGATCCGCGAGCAGATGGACACCCTGCAGCACGTCACCACCATGTTCCCGAACCAGCCCATGGTGGAACTCGCCGAGCGTCTCGCCCGCCTGTCTCCCGGGAACTGCCAGAAGAGCTTCTTCACGAATTCCGGCACGGAGGCCAACGAGATGGCCCTGCTGCTCGCCGAAATGCACACCGGACGCTCGGAAGTGATCGCGCTCCGCCACGGCTACAGCGGCCGTAGCCGATTGACCATGGGCGCCAGCGGACAGGCTCCCTGGCGGCTCGGCGGCAGCACCGCCGCGGGGATCCGCCATGTGGCGAACGCCTACTGCTACCGCTGTCCCTTCGGTCTCGAATACCCCTCCTGCGATCTCCGCTGCGCCCGGGACATCGAGGATGTCATCCAGACCACCACCTCGGGCCGGATCGCAGGATTCATCGCCGAACCGATCCAGGGAGTCGGCGGGTTCATCACCCCCCCACCCGGATACTTCGAGATTGCCGTGGAAATCGTGCGCCGCTACGGCGGGGTCTTCATCTGCGATGAGGTTCAGACCGGGTGGGGCCGCACGGGCGGAACCCTGAACGGAATCGACCACTGGGACGTGGAGCCGGACATCGTCACCTACGCCAAGGGGCTCGGGAACGGGGTGCCGGTGGCAGCCACGGTCGCCACCAACGAGGTCGCGGATGCGGTGCAGGGCAACACGCTCTCGACCTTTGGCGGCAATCCGGTGAGCATGGCGGCGGCGGGAGCGGTTCTGGAGGTGGTCGAGCGGGACCGCCTGGCGGAGAACGCGGAGCGCGTAGGAGCCCACCTCCGGGAGGGGCTCGAAGACCTCGCCGAGGCCCATCCGGCGATCGGCGACGTGCGGGGGAAGGGCCTCATGCAGGCCCTCGAATTCGTCGAGGACCGGGGGACGAAGGCGCCCGATGCGCGCTTCACGACCTGTTTGCTCCAGAAGGCGCGGGACGAGGGCCTGCTGATCGGCAAGGGCGGGCTCTACGGCAATTGCGTCCGGATTTCCCCGCCGCTCAACATCGGGGTCTCCGACGCGGACGACGCGCTCGTGCTCCTCGACCGCGCGCTCACCGCCACCGAGGCCGCGCTCCGTTGAGTTCCCCGGCGGCCGCCTCGGCGGCGGGGGCGCCCCCGCTCGCGGGAGTCCGGATTCTGGATCTCTCCCGGATCCTCGCGGGTCCCTACGCCACGATGATGCTCGCCGATCTGGGCGCCGAGGTGATCAAGATCGAACCGCCGGGCGGGGACGACACCCGTGCCTGGGGGCCTCCCTTCGGCGGTGGGGAGGCCGCCTACTTCCTCGCTGTCAATCGGGGAAAGAAGAGCGTCACCCTCAATCTCAAGACCGATGAGGGAAAGGACGCGCTTTCGCGGCTGATCGAGGAGAGCGACGCGGTGGTCGAGAATTTCCGGCCCGGAACCATGGCCCGGCTGGGGTTTGCTCCAGAGCGGGTCCAGGGCCGTCATCCCCGTCTCATCTGGTGCTCGGTCTCCGCCTACGGCCAGTACGGTCCCCTTTCCTCCAAGCCGGGCTATGACGCGATCATGCAGGGCGAGGCCGGTTGGATGGGGCTTACCGGTCCGCCCGAGGGGCCTCCCACCAAGGTCGGGGCTTCCCTGGCCGACATCTGCGCCGGGATGATGGCGAGTTCCGGCATCCTGGCGGCGCTTTTCGCGCGGGAGCGGGACGGGCGGGGCCGCCGGGTGGATGTGGCGCTCTTCGACTCGGTGGTCGCCACGCTCTGTTACCAGGCGCAGGGATACCTGCTCACCGGCGAGGAGCCGGTCCGAAGCGGCAACAACCATCCCTCGTTGACGCCCTACGAAAGCTTCGAAGCGTCGGACGGCCACGTGATCGTCGGGGTCGGCAACGATGCCATCTGGAAGCGCTTCTGCGCGGTGGCCTGTCCCCACCTCGACCGTTCCGGATTCGAAAAGAACCCCGACCGGGTCCGCCGCCGCCCTGAACTCCGCGCCCTGCTCGAGCCGGTCTTCCAGTCCCGGGGGGTCGCCGAGTGGGAACGCGTGCTCGACGAAGCCGGCGTTCCGGTGGGACGGGTGCGGAGCGTGGCCGAGATCGTGGCGAGCCCGCAGCTTCAGGCGCGCGGGATGGTGGTCGAACGCGAGCACCCCGCGGTCGGCTCCCTCCGGATGGTCGGGAACCCGGTCCAGTTCGATGGGCAGAACCACACCGCCGCCCTCCCCCCGCCGCTCCGGGGTCAGCACACCGAGGAAGTCCTCGAATCGGTCGCGCCAACGTCTCGGGGGTAGCAGCAGCAGCGGAGCCAGCCGGACGAGTTCCCGGCCCCCAGACGTCCGGCGACGCTGTCCACACGCTGCTAGCAGCCGGTGGCAAAACCCACGCGGCCCAGTTCTCCCGGTGGGGGCTCGACGGGCGATGCATCCCGTCTGAACCGCCCCGCTTCGCGGGGCTCTCAGTTGCGCTTCGGTCGAAATACACCCGGTATTCCTCCCTCGCACGCCTTGTCAGCCGGGCGCCTCGCCCGTCTCGGCGCTCACGTGGGTTTCACCACACGCTGCTAGGATTGATTGGTTGGGGTGAGGTAAGGAGGCGGAGAGGCGCCATGGAAACCGCAAAAGGCACCGGGGGCAGCGTACCGGTGCGCCGCTCGGAAGGCTGGCTGGCCGGCCTCGCGTCCGGGGGTGCGGCATCCAGCCCGGCGGAGCCGATCTGGAAGCAGCGATCGGCGCTCGCCTCGGTCGCCTTCCACCTGGCGCTGGCAGCCCTCGTATTCCTGCCGGGGTTCGGCTTTGTCGATTCGTCGGACGAGCGGATGATGGGCAACCCCCTCTTCCAGTTCCGGATCGCCGGCGGCGAGGGCGCCGGCGGGGGTGGCGGCGGGGGCGGCAGCCGCGGGGAGCGAATCAGCGCCTACATTCCGGTCCGGGTGGAGGCGCCCGCGCCCCAGCCGGAACCGGAAACCCCACGCGAGGCGCCCATTGCGCCCCGGAAGCCGCGGCCCCTCCACTTTGATGATCTCGAGAACGTCGCCGACCGGCCGGATCTGACCAACATGGTGCTGGGGGACGTCTTCTCTCCCCAGGCGGTCGATTTCCCGGGCCTCTCGCTCGATGATTTCGGCGACTACGGAGGTCGGGATACGGTGCCGAGCGCCGGGACGGGTGGAGGCGTCGGCGGCGGCGAAGGGATCGGCACTGGCGAAGGGCAAGGATGGGGAGTCGGTCCGGGGTACGGGGGCGGCTCGGGTGGCGGCGCCTACAGCCCCGGCGGCTATGACGTGGAGCCGCGCCTCCTCTACGAACCTCCCGAGCCGCCTTATCCCGAATCGGCGCGCCGGCGGAAAATCACCGGCGAAGTGATGCTCCAGGTTCTCGTCAAGCTTGACGGGACCACCGAAGTGCTCGGAGTCATCAAGTCCGGGTGCCGGGTCTGCGTCGAAACGGCGCGGAAGCACGCGCTCCTCTACCGCTGGAAGCCGGCGCTCAAGGACGGAAAGCCGGTAGAGGCGATCGGGGTCATCAGCGTCACCTTCGGCCTGTTCCCGACCGGTTAACAGCCTGTGGCGAAACCCGGAGCGGCGTCCGGCCGGCGATGCATCCCGGCCAAACAACCGGTAGTGAAACCCACGCGGCCCAGTTCTCCCGGTGGGGGCTCCTCTCTCACGCGCCTTGTCAGCCGGGCGCCTCGCCCCCACCGGGAGAACTGGCGGCCTCGGCGCTCACCCGGGTTCCACCACCGGCCGTTAACTCCGGCTCACCCGGCGTGACTCCCCCGAGCGAAGCGGCGGCGGGTCCGCCCGAAGTCCTCTCAGCGGACGTCATCGCCGCGCGCGTAAAGTCACTCGCCGAAGAGATAGCGGCCGTTCACGCCGACCGGAAGCTGCATCTTCTGGTGGTGCTCCGCGGGGCCTTCGTATTTGCGGCCGATCTGATGCGTGAATTCCATGCCCGGGGCATCGAGGTGACGGTCGATTTCTGCCGCGTTGCGTCCTACGGCGACGGCACCGAGCCTGGCGTTCCCGCGGTCGAGCTCTACCACCCGGAAACCCTCACCGACCGTGACGTGCTGATCGTGGAGGACATCGTGGACACCGGGATCGCGCTGGAAGCCCTCATGCGGGCGGTGCAGTCCGCGGGGCCCCGCTCCGTCGCTTGCGCATCGCTGCTTTCCAAGCCGTCCCGCCGCCGGGTCGCCGTTCAGGCGGATTTCACCGGCTTCATCGTTCCCGACAAGTTCCTGGTGGGCTACGGCCTCGACTACGCCGGCCGCTACCGCCACCTCCCCTACGTAGGAGCGCTCTGACCGCCGGCGTCCTGGCCGGCATCGCCCCACGCAGCGGCGAAACCGCGCCCCGCCGACTGGGAAGAAGCGCGGGGACGGCTTGGAACGCCGACCTCTGCCCAGTTCTCCCGGTGGGGGCCGGCATCGCCCCACGGAGCGGGGCGAAACGCACCATGCCGCGTTCTCGTGGCGGGATGTGGCCTACTCCCTCAGCCTCTCCGGAATCCCGGCTCGGCGGCGGCTGCACTTAGCAGCCGCACGAGCGTGGGCACCGCGCGCGCTGCCGCCTCGTTGACGTGGGAGGCGTCGAGCGGCCCTTCCCCGATGCCCGCGGCGAGGTTCGAGGCAAAGGCGAGTCCGGCGAGCCGCATCCCGAGGTGGCGCGCGGCGATCGCTTCGAGCACCACCGACATCCCGACCACATCGGCGCCCACGGTCCGCAGCATCCGGATCTCGGCCGGCGTCTCGAACTGCGGACCCCGCACTCCGGCATAGACGCCCGAGAGCAGCGGCATCCCGACCCGGGAGGCCGCGCGTTCCAGCGCCTCGCCCAGTTCCTCGTCCCAGGCGCGCGTCAGGTCGGGAAACCGCGGTTCGGGTCCGGGTTCCGGGCCTTCGAGGGGGCTCGCACCGGTCAGATTGAGGTGGTCGTCGATCCGCAGGAAGTCCCCGACCCGAAGGTCCGGATGGATGGCGCCCACCGCCGCGGTGAGCACCAGGCGCCGCACCCCGAGCGTCCCCAGGAGCCTCACCCCGAAGACCGCTTCCTCCGCCGTCCACCCCTCATAGAGATGATGCCGTCCGAGCAGCATGGCCACCGGCAGCGGCGTCCCGGAATCGGCAGGCAGCTCACCGACCACCAGGCGGCTGCGGTGCCCCGGCGCCGAGCATTCAGCGAGTCCCGGAATTTGCCGGTGGGGCAGGGACCGGGCGTCCTTGAGCGCGTCCGCTGTCCCGGCAAGACCGGAACCGAGGACGATCCCGACCTCCGGGAACGGCCGGCCGTCGCGGTTCCGCTTGCGGACAGCGGCGGCGGCCTCCCGGAGACGAGCGGCCGTTTCGGCCCTCACGGCGTCCCCGTGAGCATCCCGGCGATCGCTGCCGTGACGAGGGTCGCCAGGGTTCCGCCGACGAGGGCCCGCAGCCCGAGCCGGGCCAGGTCCTTCTTGCGCCCTGGGGCGATCGCTCCGATGCCGCCGATCTGGATGCCGACCGAACCGAGATTCGCGAACCCGCACAGCGCGAAGGTCGCGATGACTTCGCTCTTTTCCGAGAGCGTTCCCGCGGTCTTGAGCGCCGTCAGGTCGAGGTAGGCGACGAACTCGTTGAGGATCACCTTCTTGCCGAGCATGGAGGCGACGGTCCCGACCTCGCCAGCCGGAACGCCGATCAGGAAGGCGATGGGGGCAAACACCCAGCCCAGGATGTCCGAAAGCGACAGCCCCACAACGCCAAGCGGCAGGTTGATGAGCGCCACGATGCTCAGGAAGGCGATCAGCATCGCGATCACGTTCAGCACGAGCTTCATACCGGCCGATGCTCCGGTGGCCGCGGCGTCAATCAGGTTCACCTCGCGGCGCTCGACCCGGTATTCCACCTTTCCGGCGGTCTCCGGCTTCCCGGTCTCCGGGACGATGATCTTGGCCATCATGAGCGCCGCCGGAGCATTCACCAGGCTCGCCGCCAGCAGGAAGCGGGCATCCACGCCCAGCGCGATATAGGCGGCGAGCATCCCGCCGGAGACCGTGGCCATCCCGGAAACCATGACCGCGTGAAGCTCGGACCGGGTCATCCGTTCCAGGTACGGGGCCACCAGCAGCGGCGCTTCGGTCTGGCCCATGAATACGTTCCCGACGGCGGCGAGCGTTTCCGCGCCGCTGGTCCCGAACGTCCGCACCATCACCTTGGCGATTCCGACCACGGCAAGCTGCAGGATGCCCAGGTAGTAGAGGACCGAGAACACCGACGCCACATAGACGATGGCGGGAAGCGCCGAGATCGCCAGGATGACGCCGAACTGCTCCCGATCAGCCAACGGGCCGAACAGCAACTCGATTCCCGCGTTCGCCTGCTGGAGCGCCAGATCCACCCCGTTCGCGACGGCGCCGAGCGCTGCGGCGCCGGCAGCGGTCTTCAGTACCAGCAGCGCGAACGCCACCTGCATCGCGAGCGACCAGGCGACCACTCGCCACGGGAAGCGGCGGCGGTCGGTAGAGACCGCCCAGGCGATCCCGATCAGGACTGCGATCCCGAGGACCGGGAGTCCCACCATTTGGAGAGCTTCGGTGGGTCCGGATCAGGCGCCCGCCAGGTACATGACCCAACCGATGCCGACGGCGAATCCGACGAAGCTGAGGAAGGCCCAGGCGGTAAAGCGAAGCCGCGCCGCCCATCCCTCGCGCATGAGACAGGCGAAGGCGGGGGAGACGAGCGCGGCGAACAGGATGAGCGCAGCGAAATGGCTCATCGCGCGGCGCCCCGGGATCCGTCGGCGGGTGCTGTGTCTTCCGCCGACCCCTTGGCTCCCGTTGCGATGTCCCAGGCATCCAGGACCACCAGCATGTTGAGGAGCCCCGCCACGATGAGGAAGGCGTACCCGTATTCGTAGCTCGTGGCTTCCGGATTCCCGGCCCCGAGCCCCATAACGCGGGCCACCACGTAAAAAGCCCCAGCCCCCATCTCGGCGACGCCGGCGAGGAGAGTCAGTGGGGCCGCGGCCTCGAAGGGAAAGAGTTCTCCCTCCATGTGGATCCCGAAGACGAACAGCAGCCCGATGCTGACCAGGAAGACGGCGCCCGTCCCGCGCCGTCCGAGGGCCATGTGCCCAACGCCCGGCAAGAGCAGGCCCAAACCGCAGAAAAGCAGCGGATTCGACTCCGCCCGGCTACCCGCCCGGGACTGCTGTCGGGCGCTCGCCCGCGCCCTTGCCTCGACCATTCGGGAATCGTAACCGGGCGGCGGTGGCCAGGGACCGCCGACCTCCAGGTCGGCATCGCACCGCACAGCGGGGCGAAACGCGCGCAACGCTGACGGAGCAGAAGCGCGGGGACGGCTTGGAACGCCGGCCTCCGGCCGGCATCGCGCGGGAGCGCGAAACCAGCGCCGACGATGCTGCGCGCTGCCAGTGCGAGGATCACGCCCGTTCCTGACGGGCGGGACCCGCGATGGCCTGACTCGGCCCGGTGCTCCGCCCACGCAGCGCAGGTTCTCCGGTGGGTTTGCCAAGGCCGCACGATTCGCACCACTTGCCGTGCCGGGGTCGGTCACAGGGCCCGGGTCTCGTTCACTCGCGTGCGCTACGCGCCCCGAGGCGGCGAGCGGGTTGCTACGCGGGAATGTATATACTATTGTATGCTACGTGGTGCAGTTCTCATGGAACCCGGCCAAGAGTGACGCAACCCTCCGGGAGCGCGGCTTTGACTTCGAGTTCGCGTGCCAGATCTTCGGAGGCGACATCGTCGAGACAGAGGATCGTCGCCGCGACTATGGAGAAAGCCGCATGGTCGCGATAGGTCTCGCCGACGGAATCCACCTGACCGTTGTCTACACCGATCGCACTCTCGAAACCGGAATCACCCGCCGCATCATCTCCGCCAGAAGGAGCAACGCAAATGAGCGCCAAACTTATGCAAGACAGGTTGACCCAGGCCAAGACCCCGACTCGCGGTCGCGCTGACCTCGATCGCCTCCGCCGGATGTCGGAGGAGGAAATCGTGCGGACCTCCCCCCCGGAACTGCAGAACCTCCCAGCGGACTTTTGGAAGGAGGCAGTCGTCGTGCCGCCACCGAAGCGGGCCATCTCGCTGCGGTTGGATCAAGATGTACTGGAGTGGTTCCGCGCACGAGGGCCGCGCTATCAGACGCACATGAACGCTGTCCTGCGGGCCTATGTCTCCAAGATGGAAGAACGTTGACGGTATCCGGGAGGAAAGAGCACCCCGGGTGAATCCGCGCGCTTACGGCAATATGTGTAATGAACTTGAAGATCAGCATCGACCCGGAGGTGTTCCGGCGGGCTTGCATCCGGGCGATGGCGGCAGATGCCTCCGTGGGTACGGTCCTCGCGAAGCATCTTGCCGCCAACGCCGATGGGATGGTAGATTCGAGGGTCAGTTGGTCCGGGCGCTTGCGGCAGAGGGTTCGCACAAGCAGAACGGATAAGCCGTGCCGCCATCCGGAATTGAATGGGGATGCGGCACTCACCTTGGCATGGCGCAGCGTCAGCAGTGCGGGTTTCGCGCTCCCGCGCGGTGCCGGCCGGAGGCCGGCGTTCCAAGCCGTCCCCGCGATTCTTCCTCCGTAGCGATACGCGGTTTCGCGGGCCTGCGGCCCGCGGTGCCGGTGTGAACACCGGCGTTCCCGCTGTCGCGCGCCCTTCACGGTGGTCGGCGGGGCGCGATTCGCTGCGCTTTGCGCAGCGGTGCCGACCGGAGGTCGGCGCTCCAAGCCGTCCCCGCGCTTCTTCCTCCTTGGCGTCGCGCGATTCTGCTCCCCAACGGTGGGCGATGCCGATCTGAAGGCCCCCACCGGGAGGACTGGCCGGCGCTCCTGGCTCCTCCAACGGTGACGGGTAGCGGCGGTGCCGCGATACCCTTTCGCGCGCCATGAACTCCCTCAGAAATGCCGTCGCTCCGGCATCGGGAATCTGGTTTCTGGGAGGGGCCCGGACCCCCATGACGCCCTTTCTTGGGGACCTCGCGGGGCTGAGCGCGGTGGAACTCGGAGCGGAGGCGGCGAAGGGAGCGCTCGCCCGGTCCGGAGTGGACCCAGAGCAGGTGGACCACGTGGTGGTCGGCAATGCCCAACAGACGAGTAGCGACGCCATCTACGGCGCCCGCCACGTTGGCCTCCGGGCGGGGGTGCCCGATTCGGTGCCGGCGCTGACCGTGAACCGGCTCTGCGGTTCGGGCATTCAGGCGGTGATTTCCGCGGCGCACCAGATGCTGGCCGGAGAGGCTGACGTCGTCCTCGCCGGGGGGATGGAGTCCATGAGCCAGGCGCCCTTCGTGGTGCGCGGAGCCCGTTCCGGGCTCCGGCTCGGGCACGGAAAGCTTGAGGACACCCTGGTCGCGGCGCTCACCGACGGCCGTTGCGGGCTCTCCATGTCGGATACCGCGGAAAATGTGGCGGAACGGGCCGGGGTCACCCGCGAGGATTCCGACGAGTACGCCCTCCGGAGTCAGCAGACCGCAGACCGGGCCTGGCGGGCCGGTTCGCACGCCGAGGAGATCGTCCCCGTCACCGTGAAGACCCGGAAGGGCGAGAACGTGGTGTCCGAGGACGGTCACCGGCGGCCCCAGACCACGCTCGATGGGCTCGCGCGGCTCCGACCCGCGTTTCGCAAGGACGGGCTCGTCACCGCCGGGAACGCGAGCGGCATCGTGGACGGCGGAGCCGCCTTCGTGGTCGCGCGGGAAAACACGGCAGCGGTCCGGGCGGGATCCCCGCTCGGGAGGATCGTGTCCTGGGCGACCGCGGGTGTGCCGCCCGAGATCATGGGGCTGGGGCCGGTTCCGGCCAGCCGGGCGGCGCTCCAGGCGGCGGGCCTTCGGCTCGAGGACATGGACCGGATCGAGGTGAACGAGGCGTTTGCCCCGCAGTACCTCGCGGTGGAACGGGAACTCGGACTGGATCGCGAGCGGGTGAACGTGAACGGCGGCGCGATTGCGCTGGGGCATCCCCTGGGCGCGACCGGAACCCGGCTGTTGCTCACGCTGCTCCTCGAACTGCGGCGCTCCGGCGGCCGCTACGGACTTGCCACCGCCTGCATCGGCGGCGGTCAGGGAATCGCCATGGTCGTCGAAGCGGCGGGGAATGGCGCCGGCAACGGAGCGGCGTCCTGATGGCCCATCCCGACCTCTTCGACGAGCGCCGGGAGACCGCCAAAGGACATCCCTTCGCCCTCGTCACCGTGAACCGGCCGAAGGCCCTCAACGCCCTGAACCGGAACCTGGTGGAAGCTCTCGCGGCTACCTTCGAGGAACTCGGGGCCGACGGGGCGGTGGAGGGCATCGTGCTCACCGGCGCGGGCGACCGGGCCTTCGTCGCCGGGGCGGACATCTCCGAGCTGCGGGACCTCACCTCCGAATCGGCATTCCAGGTCGTCCGCCGTGGCCAGGAGGTCATGCGGACCATCGAAGGGACCCCGAAGCCGGTCATCGCCGCGCTCGGCGGCTACGCGCTCGGCGGCGGGCTCGAACTCGCGCTCGCCTGTCATCTGAGAGTGGCCGGTCCGAAGGCGAAGCTCGGGCTCCCCGAGGTGAAGCTCGGCGTCATCCCGGGCTACGGAGGAACCCAGCGTCTCCCTCGCCTCATTGGAAGGGGGCGGGCGCTCCGCATGATCCTCACCGGCGATCCGGTGGGGAGCGAGGAGGCGCTGGCGGCCGGACTCGTGGATGCGGTCCACGAGGACGCGGTCGAAGGAGCGGCGGCGCTTCTCGACCGGGTGCTTGCGAACGGCCCGCTGGCTGTCCGGTACGCACTCCTCGCGGTGGACGCGGGGCTTTCGGGTCTCGAGGACGGCTTGCTGGCCGAGGCATCGCTCTTTTCGTCGCTCGCCGGCACCGACGACATGCGGGAGGGGCTGGGCGCGTTCCTCGAGAAGCGTCCGGCGCGGTTTCGTGGCGGCTGATCCGGGGCCCGGCGGGGAGGGCGCGCCCGATCGCGGCGGCCCGCTTGCCGGGTTCCACGTCGGCATTGTGGTCTCGGAGCGGGACGAATCCTCGTTTCGCCTGGCGGAGGCCGCTGAGCGCTGGCTCCAGGCCGAGGGGGCCGATGTCTCGCGCTACGCGGCGCCGGCCGCCTTCGAGGTGGCCCAGCTCACCGGCTGGCTGGCCGAATCCGGGCGGGTGGACGGAATCGTCGCCTGCGCCTCGATCGTGCGCGGGGAGACCTCCCACGACCGGCATCTCGCCGAAGCAGTGACCAGCCGGCTCCTCGAAATCGGGATCCGAACCCGGATTCCCGTGGGCAACGCCGTTCTTACGGTGGAGACGGGCGAGCAGGCCGATGCCCGTTCCGGGGGATCCAAGGGAAATCGGGGCGAAGATGCGGCGCGCGCGGTCGCCGGACTGCTGCACTCCCGGAAGCGTCTCGGCGAGCGCCCAAGTCTCGACCTCGGACCGATCTCCGGTTCCCGCGGGGAATCCTGAGATGGATCCCCGCACCGCGCGCGAGCGCCGCCGCGGACGCGAACTCGCGGCCCAGATGCTGTCCTCCTGGGACGCCAATCCCGGGTCTCCGCCGGCCACCGTCGCCGGTGTACGGGACCTCACCCGGGCCAGCGAGACGCATCTGGAGTTCGCGGAGGTACTGGCGAACGCCGCCTGGGCGCGCCTCGACGAGATCGACCGCTGCCTCGACGAGACCACCAAGCCATTCTGGAAGGAGAACATGGGGCGGGTCGAACGGAGTGTGCTGCGGGTGGCGGTCGCCGAGCTGCTCACCGCGAGTGCGCCGCCCCGGGTCGTATTGAGCGAAGCCATCGAGGTCGCCCGCCGCTACGCCGGCGAGGACTCCACTTCCTTCGTCCACGCGGTCCTGGACGGTGTCGTCAAGCGGCTCGGAATGACGGGGGCTCAGGGTCCCGCGCCGGAAGGCGAAAAGCCCAGAGAAGGGCAGGGCTCATGAGCGAGGCCCCCACCGAGCGCGAGTCGGCGATGAACCGGGACGAGCGGGACCGGCGGCGGAAGCTGGCCGAGATCGAAAGCCTCGGAGTCCCCGCCTGGCCGAACCGCTTCGCCGCCTCCCACACCCTGGAACAGGCCTCGGAAACCTACGGGGATCTGGATGGGGCCGGGCTCGAGGCCGCTCCCGAGGCGGATCGGACGGTGCGGGTTGCGGGGCGGATCGTCGCGATCCGGTCGTTCGGGAAGGCCGCGTTCCTGCGGCTGTCCGAAGGGCCTGGGACGCTCCAGGTCCACGTGCGGCGCGACGTGCTTTCCGAGCGCGATTTCGCAGTTTCGAAGCAGCTCGACCTCGGGGACTGGGTGGGCGTCGCCGGCCCCATGTTCCGCACCCGTGCCGGAGAACTCACCGTTCGTGCGGACTCCCTTGCCTTCCTGGCGAAGGCCCTCTTGCCGCCACCCGAGAAATGGCACGGCCTCACCGATCGGGACACCCGGTACCGGCAGCGCTACCTGGATCTGCTGGGGAATCCGCGCACCCGCGAGGTGTTCCGCAGCCGGGCGGCAATGGTTTCGGCGATGCGCCGCTTCATGGACAGCGAGGGTTTTCTGGAAGTGGAGACTCCCATGCTCCAGCCCCTCGCCACCGGGGCGGCGGCGCGGCCTTTCCAGACCCGGCACCGGGCGCTCGGGATCGACCTCTACCTGCGGGTGGCGCCCGAGCTCTACCTGAAGCGGCTGGTAGTCGGAGGGTTCCCCAGGGTCTATGAGATCAACCGCAACTTCCGGAACGAGGGACTCTCCACCCGGCACAACCCGGAGTTCACCATGCTGGAGTTCTACCGGGCGTTCAGCGACTGCGCCGACATGATGGATCTCACGGAGCGGCTGGTGATCGCCGCGGCCGGCGCCGTACTGTCGGGTGAACCGGCGGTCTTCGGAGACGACGAGATCGCTTTCGAGAAGCCCTTCGCGCGGGTTTCCCTCTTCGACGTTACCCGCCACGCGCTCCGGGAACGCGGAGTGGCTCTCGACGGTGACGACCTGCGCTCGGCCCCGGCTCTTGCCGACGCCCACCGGCGGCTCGACCTCCCGTTGCCGCCCGAGGAAAGCGCCGGGAAGCTGCTCGTGAGCCTCTTCGAGGCGCTGGCCGAGCGCCGTCTCGTGCAGCCCACCTTCGTGACCGGCTACCCGGTAGAGGTCTCGCCGCTCTCGAAGGCGAATCCGGAGGAGCCCGGGATCACGGAGCGCTTCGAACTCTTCGCCGGCGGCCTCGAAATCGCGAACGGGTTCTCGGAACTGAACGACCCCGACGAGCAGGCGGCGCGCTTCGGGGAACAAATGGCGAAGCGGCAGGCTGGCGACGAACACGCCATGGATTGGGACTACATCGAGGCGCTCCGCCACGGGCTGCCGCCGACCGGAGGCTGCGGTGTCGGCGTGGACCGGGTGGCCATGCTGCTCACCAATTCGCCCGCGATCCGTGACGTGATCCTGTTCCCGCATTTGAGACCGCGCGAGGGAAGGTGAGCGGGGGAACGAGCGAAGGTTCCGCGGGCGCTAGTCCGCGGCCCGCCCGGCGGGGTTTCCTCGCCTCCCTCCCGTTCGAACTCCAGATCGCCGGGCGCTACCTGATGCTCCGCAAGCGGGGCATGTTCATCTCGGTGATCTCGGCGATCTCGGCGCTCGGGGTGGTTTTGGGAGTCGCCATCCTGCTGGTGGCGCTCGCGATCATGACGGGTTTCCAGGGGGAGCTGCGGGCGCGGATTCTCGGAGCGCTATCCCATCTCACGGTCTACAGCCTTGCGTCGGAAGGCTTCACCGACTACCGCGAGGTGGTGGAGACCGTGGAAGGGGTTTCCGGGGTCGAGGCGGCGGCGCCGGTCCTCTACGGCAAAGCGATCGCGCTCGGCCGGAGGGATGCCCTCGTAACCCTGAAGGGGGTGGACCCGGAGCGCGAGCCGGGAGTGAGCGAGTTCGCTTCCCGGATGACCGCGGGGCAATTTGCCGATCTGGGAGTGATGGTTCCGGGAGAGCCGCCTCCGGTGCTCCTGGGCGAGGAACTGGCCATCGGGCTGGGGGTCGGCGTGGGGGAGACGATCCGCCTCATGGTTCCCGGGGGACGCCTGACTCCCCTCGGCACGGTTCCGACGACCCGGCGGTTCCGGGTGGCGGGTTCCTTCCGCCTGGGCCTTTACGACTACGACAACGCCTACGCCCTCATTCCGCTCCACGAGGCGCAGCGCCTCACCGGCCGGCCCGACGAAGCGAGCCAGGTCGAGGCGCGGGTCACCGACATGTTCCGTGTGAGGGAGCTGGAAACCCGGGTCCGGGGGGCGCTCGGTCCGGGGTATTCGGCCCTCAACTGGATTGACTTCAACACCACCCTCTTTTCGGCCTTCTGGCTCGAGAAGCTGGCGACCGCCCTCTTCGTCAGCTTCATCGTGGGAGTTGCAGCGCTCAACATCGTGGCCGGCCAGATCGTCACGGTGACCGAAAAGACCCGGGACATCGCCATCCTGCGGTCCATGGGGGCTACCCGGCGGAGCATCATGGCGCTCTTCATGGCGCAGGGCGCGGCGATCGGAACTTTGGGAACCGGAGTCGGAGCGGCGCTCGGCATCGCCGCCTGCCGCATCCTCGACGGCCGCATCCGGATCCCCGAGGACGTCTACCAGATCACCGCGGTGCCATTCACCCTGCTTCCCGGCGACCTGGCGCTCGTGTGCATCTTCGCTCCCCTCGTGTGTTTTCTGGCCACCGTTTACCCCGCTCGCCGGGCGGCGTCGCTGGTGGTGACTGACGCCCTTCGCTTCCAGTGACGCTGCAACTCGAAGCCCGGGGCATCGACAAGGCCTTCGGCTCCGGGGCCGGCCGCATCCCGGTGCTCCGCCAGCTCGATCTGGAGGTGCGGGAAGGGGAGATGGTGGCGATCACCGGACGGAGCGGCGTGGGGAAGACGACGCTGCTTCACGTTCTGGGCGCGCTCGACCGGCCCGACGCCGGCTCGCTCCGGCTGGCCGGCGAGGAAGTGGCGCAGTTGTCCGAACGGGAAGCCGCGGCGTTCCGCAACCGGCATGTCGGGTTCGTGTTCCAGCACCACCGTTTGTTGCCAGAGCTGACCGCGGTCGAGAACGCTTCGCTCCCGCTGCGCATCCGCCGCGTGCCTCGCGCCGCCGCGGAATCCCGGGCGGCGGATCTGCTAGGTGAGTTGGGCCTCGGTGAGCGGCTCGGGCATCGCCCTGAGGAACTGAGCGGCGGCGAGCAACAGCGGGTGGCAGTCGCCCGGGCGCTGGCGGGCGATCCGGCGCTCCTGATCGCCGACGAGCCCACCGGGAATCTCGACGACGCCGCCAGCAGTCAGCTCCTGGACCTGCTGGCGGCGCTCCATGAGTCCTACGGGCTCACCGCCGTCATCGCGAGCCACAGCCCCCAGGTCGCGGCAAGTTGCGACCGGGTGTTCCGGATGGAGTCGGGCGTCCTGCACGACGGTACGGCGTAGGCGGACAGGGAAACCGCGTATCGCCAACTGAATCGAAGCGCGATGAGGCCGGGGAACGCCGGCCAGTTCTCCCGGTGGGGGCTTCACACCGGCATCGCGGCCCGAAGGGACCGCGGAACCGCGTACCGCCAACCCGCGTAAAGCACGGGCGACAGCGGGCGAAACGCGCTTTCCTGGACGTGCTGACGGCGTGCCGGTGGGTGATCTCTCGTGTGCACCTGACCCGAACTCGGAGTCTCCCGGCTTGGCCTTGTGTCCGACCTGCGTTTGTGAAACCGCCCACTGTCCGTCGGCGTTCCCGCTTTCGCGCGGCGTGAGGGTGAACGGCAGCGCGCATTCCGCCCGCCTTCGGCGGGCTGTGCCGACCTGGAGGTCGGCGTTCCCTGACCGGCGGCGACATCCGGTTGGATAGGACGGCCCGCATCGAACGGCGCTTGCGCAGCGACTGAACTGGAGGACCCCCACCGGGAGAACTGGGGCGGTCCCTGGCCGGTGCGCCGGGAGGGAGATTTGCCCTGCTGCTAAATTGCGGCGCGGCGCGGTTCCCGCGCCGAGGACCATTGTTCGAGCGATATACGGAGCGCGCCAAGCGGGCCATCTACTTCGCCCGGCATGAGGCGTCCCAGTTGGGCGGGGACGCGATCGAGCCGGAGCATCTGCTTCTTGGTCTGTTGCGGGAACTCCCCGCTGCCGTTGCCGGGCGTCTCCACATCTCGCTCGAGCGGGTGCGGAGCGACGTCCAGAGCCACGTGTTGCTGCGGGACACCGTGTCCACCTCGGTCGGAATTCCGCTCTCCGCCGAGTCCAAACGAGTGCTGGAGCACGCTCGCGAAGAAGCGGACCGGATGAATCACGAGAGCGTCGGGACCGAGCACCTGCTGCTCGGGGTGCTCCGGGAGCCCGGGTCCGCCGCGGCCGCCATCCTGGCCCGCCAGGGAGTACGGGCGCCGGCGGTCCGGGAAGCGGTCGCCCTCGATCACGGGCGGCGGAAATCCGGAGCCCGGGCCCGCGAGACGCCGCTGCTCGCCGAGTTCTCGCGGGATCTCACCCAGGCGGCGGCTGACGGGGCGCTCGATCCCCTCATCGGCCGCGGAGCCGAACTGGACCGGGTGATCCAGGTCCTCTGTCGCCGCACCAAGAACAACCCCGTCCTCATCGGCGAGCCGGGCATCGGGAAGACCGCGATCGTGGAAGGCCTCGCGAGCCGGATCGCCGCCGGCGACTGCCCGATCTTCCTGGCCGACCGGCGGATCGTGTCGCTCGACATTTCGCTCGTGGTCGCCGGCACCAAATACCGGGGCCAGTTCGAGGAGCGGCTGAAAGCGATCATCAAGGAACTCGAGGAGTCGCCCCACTTCATCGTGTTCGTGGACGAGCTCCACACCCTGGTGGGAGCGGGATCCGCCGAGGGCTCGCTGGACGCGGCGAACATCCTGAAACCGGCGCTCTCCCGGGACGGCATTCAGTGCATCGGCGCGACGACACCGGCCGAGTTCCGGCGTCATATCGAGCGCGACCGCAGTCTGGAACGCCGTTTTCAGGGGGTGGTGGTGAAGCCGCCGAGCGACGAGGAGACCCTGGTGATCCTCCAGGGGGTGCAGGAGCGCTACGAGCGCTACCACCACGTCCGCTACGCCGAGGAGGCCATCGACGCGGCGGTCCGGCAGGCCCAGCGCTACATCACCGATCGCTTCCTGCCCGACAAGTCGGTGGACCTGCTCGACGAAGCGGGATCGCGCGTCAAGCTGCGGGACAACCGCTATTCGCAGGAGTTTGCGGAGATCCGGAAGCGCATCCAGGCGATCCGCAAGCGGAAGGACCAGGCGCTCGACAACGACGACCTCGAGCGCGCCTCCCTCGCCCAGGATCAGGAGAACGCCGAGCGCGAGAGCCTGGCGCTCGTCGAAGGACGCTGGAGGGCGCGGGACGGCGAGGCGCCGCTCGTGACCCGGCGCGACGTGGATGAGGTGGTGGCCCACTGGACCGGTATTCCCCTCGGCTCGATCGAGGAGGAAGAGGGCCAGAAGCTGCTCCGGATCGAATCCGTGCTTCACGAGCGCATCGTGGGCCAGGGGGAAGCGGTCGCCACCGTGGCGCGGGCCATCCGCCGGGCGCGCGCCGGGCTCAAGAATCCGGAGCGGCCCGGCGGGGTATTCCTCTTCCTGGGTCCGTCCGGAGTGGGCAAGACGGAGGTGGCGCGGTCGCTCGCCGAGTTCCTGCTGGGAACGGACCAGTCCCTCCTGCGTTTTGACATGAGCGAGTACATGGAGCGGCACTCCGTTTCCCGTTTCATCGGTTCGCCGCCGGGCTATGTGGGACACGAGGAAGGGGGGCACCTCACCGAGAGGGTCCGCCGCAATCCCTATTCGGTGCTGCTCCTCGACGAGTTCGAAAAGGCCCACCCCGATGTCTGGAACCTGCTGCTCCAGGTGTTCGAGGACGGCCGGCTCACCGATGGCCTCGGGAACACCGTGGATTTCCGGAACTCGATCATCATCATGACCTCCAACCTGGGCGCCCGGCACATCCAGAAGCAGGCGTCGCTGGGGTTCGCCTCGGCCGACGCGGGACACCGGAGGCGGGCGATGCGCGAACTGATCCAGGGCGAGGTCAAGAAGACCTTCAGCCCCGAATTCATCAACCGCCTGGATGCGGTGGTCATCTTCGACATGCTGACCGAGGAAGACCTCACCGAGATCCTGCGCCGCCTGTTCGGCCGGATGAACCGGGAACTCGGCGACCGGGGACTCACGGTCGAACTGACGCCCGAGGCGGAGACGTTCCTCGTTCGGGAAACGCTCCGGGACCGTTCCTACGGGGCACGGCCTCTCCGGCGAGCCCTTCAAAGGCATGTCGAGGATCCGCTCTCGGAGGCGGTCCTTACCGGAGCGGTGGGTCCCGGCGATCCGGTGGAAATCATTCTCCAGGACGGGGAACTGGTGGTCCGCCGGAGTGGCCAGGCGCTCCTTGGAGAAGCAGAGGAACCCCTCGAGGAGGCGGTGGCCGGATGACGAGAACCCGGAAGATGGCGGCTGCCTGGGCGGCCTTTTCGATAGTCGTCGGCGGGGCCGCGTGGACGGCGGCTGCCCCTGGGCCGGCCGCGCCCATCGCGGTGCAGCAATCCGAGACGGTCGAAGCCGTGCTCATCGAAGGCAACGACCTGATCGCAGCCGACGCCTGGCTCGCCCACCTGACGGTGAAGCCGGGAGACCCGGTGGACCGGGAAGCCCTGCGCGCCGAGTTCCAGACGCTTTGGAACACCGGCTTCGCCGACGACATGCGCCTCGAGCTCCGGGACGGCCCGGGGGGCGGCAAGCTGGTGGTGTTCGTGGTCCACGAGCGCCCGCGGGTCGCCACCCTGGAGTTCGTCGGCTCCGAAGAACTCGACAGCGACGACATCCTCGAAAAGCTCGAGGAAGAGGATTCCCAGATCGCGGTAGGGGCTCCCTACGACCCCGACAAGGTGGTGCGCGCCCGGGAGATCATCGAGGAGATGCTCGTGGACAAGGGCCGCACCGAAGGTGCGGTGGCGAGCAGCATCACCGAGGCCGACGGCGGGGTCCAGATCGTCTTCAACATCAACGACGAGCAGCAGATCCGGATCCGCCGGATCCACTTCGAGGGCATCGAGGCGCTCGATGAGTGGCCGCTCCGCTGGTCGATGAAGAAAACGCGGGAGAGTCACCCGCTGGGCGCGCTTCTCGGAGGTTCGACCTACACCGAGGAGCAGTATTCCGAGGACATCGAGGCGGTGCGGCAGGAGTACCTGAAACGCGGTTACCTCGATGTCTCCTTCGGCCCCCCGCAGTTCGAATACGAGGACGGCTTCTCACGCCAGTTCCTGTTCTGGAAGCGCGCCAAGCGATGGATGGACGTCACCATCCCCGTGGTCGAGGGAGAGCAGTACCGGGTGGGCGAGGTCACCGTGGAGGGGGCCGGCGTGTTTCCCGCCGAGGTGGTCCGCGCATTCTTCCCGATCCTGGCCGGCGAGGTGTACGACGAGTCCAAGGTGAACAAGGGACTCGATTCGCTCCGCGAGGTCTACGGCGCCCGCGGCTATGTGCAGTTCACCGGCTTCCCCACCTGGCACCGGCGCCCCGAAGAGCGGGTGGTGGACGTGGTCATCAACCTGGCCGAGGAGGACCAGTTCCGGGTCAACCGCATCGAGTTCCGCGGGAACTCGACCACCAAGGACCGGGTGATCCGCCGCGAGATGTGGCTGAACGAGCAGGACATCATGAACATGGAACTGCTCAAGGCGTCCATCCAGCGGATCAACCAGCTCGGCTACTTCCGGCCCATCGAACAGCCGATGATCGAGCCCAGTCCCGAAGACGAAACCAAGCTTGACATCACCCTCGACGTGGTCGAGGAAAACCGCAACCAGCTCACCTTCGGCGCGGGAGTGTCCGGGCTTGAGGGACTGTTCGTGAACGCGTCCTTCGGGACCACGAACTTCCTGGGGCGCGGGGAGACCGCGAACTTCTCCGTCCAGACCGGAAGCCGCACCCAGAACTACCAGATCGCGATCACCGATCCCTACTTCATGGACAAACCGATCACGCTCGGCTTCGATGTGTTCAGCCGGGTTCTGAAGCTGCGGGAGTTCACCCGCGGCGACATCGGCGGCCGGATCGTCTTCGGCGTGCCCCTCGGGCGCTGGTCGCGGGCGTTCCTGAACTACGGCTATTCGGTGATCACCGTCAGCGAGCCGGACCCCGACATCGTCCTCAACCTCTACGACCTCTACTACAACAGCACCTATCTGGACCCGCGGTTCTACGGACTCTCCGGCAACTTCCGCGAGAGCAAGATCAGCCCGACGTTCGTCTACAACACCGTGGACCACCCCATCTTCCCGAGCACCGGGAAAAAGGCGACCGCTTCGTTCGATATCGCCGGCGGGCGGCTCGGCGGCAACGTCCACTACTACAAGCCGACCCTGGAACTCGTGCACCACATGCGGGTGATCGGCAACACCTCGCTGGGTTTCCGCGCCATGGGGAGTTACCTGCACGGCTACGGCGGCACCCCGCCGCCGGAGGGCGAGGCGATCGACATCTTCAACGTCGAGCAGACCGGAGTGCCCTACTACAACCGGTTCTTCCTCGGTGGCGAGTATCAGATCCGCGGCTACTACATCCGCTCGGTCGGTCCGAGGAACGCGCGGGGTCAGCTACTGGGCGGCAACAAGATGTTGCTCTTCAACGCCGAGTATGCGATCCCGCTGGCCGGCCCGCTGCGGGCCATCCTGTTCTTCGATGCGGGGAACGCCTTCGCCGAAGAAGACAACTGGAGCCTTTCCATGCTCCAGGATTTCCGGACCTCTACGGGCATCGAAATGCGGGTGTTCATCCCCATGCTGAACGTGCCTTTCCGGCTCATCTTCGCCTACAATCCCCATCGGGACTACTACCATCGGCCCACGGCCTTCGTCTTCGGGATCGGAACGACCTTCTAGCGGTCGCGGGAGACGGCCCGCGTTCCGGGCCAATCAGAGTTTCAGGGAGTTGACCAACGTCATGAATCGTTTTGCCCGTCGCCTCCGGGGCGGCTTCCCGGGAGTCGCGCTCGCGGGGTTGCTGCTGGCCGCTTCTTCCGCTTTCGCGGTGCAGACCGCCGAGCCCACCCGGGTGGCGGTGATCGACATCGACCGTATTGCCCAGGAGTCGGCCAGGGGACAGGCGATGTTCACCGAGCTGCAGACGATGCAGGAAGAGATCCTTCGCGGCCGGCAGTCGCGCGAACAGGAAATCCGCGATCTCACCAACCGGGCGCAGTCGCAACTGCTCTCCGCTGAAGCGCGCGCCGACCTGACCCGCGACATCGAACGCAAGAACACGGACCTGCAGCGCTGGCTCGAGGATCAGCAGCGGGCGTTCAACGAAAGCCAGACTACCGGATTCACGTCGCTCGAAGCCGCGCTCGGGCCGGTGGTCGAAGAGGTGGCCCGCGAGCGGAACATCCAGTTGATCCTCCGGGTGACCCCCGGCCTCACCTTCATCATGGATCCCGCGCTCGACATCTCGGGCGAGGTGATCACGCGGTTCAACGCGCTCAGCGACGCCGGGGAAGACGAGGGCGAGGGAACCGAGAGCGGCCGGTAGGCCACCCGCTACCGGCGGGGCCGGGATGACAAACTGCGAAGGGGCCCGGCCGCTCCTCGATGAGATCGGGGAGCCTGATGGCAACGGATGCATCGCTGCGCGGCGCCACGTCCCGGAAGACGAACCCTTCTTCGCCGGGCACTTTCCGGCGCTGCCGGTGGTCCCGGGAGTCTTCATGTTGGAAGCGCTCGCCGAATGCGCCCGCCGGTCGCTTCCGCGCGGCGCGACGCTTGCATCTGCGCCCCTCGTGCGCTTCCGCCGCCGCGTTTCTCCCGGAGAAACTCTCGAACTCACCGTAACCCCGAGCGGCGGCGGGGGCGACCGGCGCCGGTTTGATGCCGTCGCCGCGGTTCAAGGCCAGGCAGCCGTTCAGGCAACCCTGGAGTTCCGGCTGGAGGCGGGGACTTCGGAACGATGAGTTCCGACTTCCAGGGGCTCGGACTCATCGACCCCGAAGAACGGCGCCGGACTCCTTCAGAAGCGGGAGGAAAGGGAGCCCGGCGCCCGTCCGGAGCACCCCCCTTCCGCCGCTCGCGCTCCGGTCGCGAGGGTAGCTCCGGGCGCGGTTCCGAGGCCGCCCGCGCCGCTATCCGCCCGGCGCTCACCGGCCTGAGCCAGGGCGGAACTCTCGATGATCTGACCGGCGTTTCCATCCGCCGGCGGGCCGCCGTGGCTGGCGCCTCGGCCGGGTTCCACCTGCTGTTGCTGCTGCTGTTCGTGGGCGGGCTCGTTCCGGTGGCGCCCTCGGAGCCCGCGGTCGAGCCCACGGAGGACCCGCTGCTCTACGCCTTTGAAGCCCCGCCGCTCGAAGAGGTCCAACCACTCGAGGCAGTTGTCGAGCCTCCACCTCCGGTTCCTCTTCCCGAAGAGGTCGCTCCCGAGGCTGCCGAAGCGCAGCAGGCGCCTCCGCCCCCGGCCGCCGGACTCGTGATTCCGGAGGCGCAGATAGCGGCCCCCAATACCGGCTTCCAGAACGACCTGCCCTTTTCCGAAGGCCAGGACGAGGAGTTCTACATCGATCACGAGATGGGAGAAGAGTTGGCTGCCGAGGACGACCGCAGTGAGACGGCCGACGGGATGGAGCCGGAGCAGTTGGCCGAGATTCCGGCGATCGAGGCTCCTGCCGAGGAGCTCGCCGAGCCTGCTCTGGAGTCCCCGGGTTCCGGGCTGGCGGAAGCGCCTCTCCTCTTCGACGCCGAGGCGTTCCGTCGTCTCATCAACGATCCGGCCGCCGACGTGCGGCGGCTCGGGAACGAACTGGCGATGCGCGAGGCCCGCGCCCAGGCGGAGGCGGAACGCAAGAAGCAGGGCGCGCCCACCGACATCTGGCGGTTCCTCGAGGGCAAGCGGTTCCGGAATCCGGAGGGCGGGCTGGTTTCGAATCGCAACAACACCCTTTACTACGACGACCGGGGCGCCAACCTGGTCCCCTGGATCAGCCGGCTCATCGCCGAGGTCCGCCGGAACTGGTACATCCCCTATGCCGCCTCCTACGATCGGGGGCATGTGGCCATCGCGATCAGCGTGCTGCGGAGCGGGGAGATCGCCTGGTTGCAGGTAGTGGTTCCGTCGGGGGTGCCCGGCTTCGACAACGCCGCGGTCGGGGCGCTTCGCGGCGCCCAGTTGCTGCCGCTTCCGGACGACTACCCCGGGGCCGACTTCGAGATCATGCTGGTCTTTTGGTACAACGAACAGCCCTTCGATCTCTTTTCGACGCAGGGCTGAGGGGATGGGATTGCCCCTCGTCCGGATGGCGCCGCACGCCAGGGAACGCCGGCCTCCGGTCGGCACCGCCCCGCGTCGCGGGGCGAAACGCGCACTGCCGCGCTGCGTGGAGGACGCGCCGGCAAGGGAACGCCGACCTCCGGTCGGCACCGCCCCGCGCCGCGGGGCGAAACGCGCACTGCTGCGCCGCGTGGAGGACGCGCCGGCAAGGGAACGCCGGTCTTCAGACCGGCACCGGGAGAACTGGCCAGCACCGCCCCGCGCCGCAGGGCGAGATCGCGGACTGCTGCGCCGCGTGGAGGACGCGCCGGCAAGGGAACGCCGGTCTTCAGGCCCCCACCGGGAGAACTGGCCGGCACCGCCCCGCGCAGCGGGGCGAGATCGCGCAAAGCTCTTGGGTGTTGAGGGCGTGCCGCCGCGGCCAATCACATGAGTAGCGCCGGCTTCCCGTTCCGCGGCGTCCGCGCGGTTCTCCTCGCCGCCCTGTGCTTCGCGATCTCGCCCGCGGTCGCGGCCGGACAGACCATTCCCCCCCGCCAGATCCGCGTCGGGCTCGCCGACGGGGTCCCCGCGGCCCGGATTTCTGCGTCCGCCCCCTTCGTGCTGCGCGCCGGCGAACTCGTGATCGAGACTTCGGAAGCCCTCGTTTCGCCCGAGACCGGGGCAGGGGAACCCGTCCTCGCTCTGGGCTCCTTCGCCAGCGAGTCTCGTGCCCGGGACGCGGCCGAGGCCTTCCGCGAGGACCAAGCGGATGGTCCCGAGGTCCGCGTGGAGCGGGACCCGGATACCGGCCGCTATCTCGCAGTCCTGCCGTCGGGGCCGGCGGCCGAAGTCGACGCTCGAGACCTGAGGAACGCCGGGTTCCCGGCTGCCGGCATCTTCCGGATTCCGGTTTCTCTCGGGGAGGCTCTCGTGGTCCGGCCGTTCGGCGCTTCGCCGATCCGGTTCTCCCCCGGGGTCTCGCTGACCGCCGAACCGCCTCCGGACGGCTTTGTCGAATGGGAAGGACGGCCTTACCGCGGCTCGTTCACGGTGTTTCGGAGCGGGGGCGGGGTGACCGTCGTCAACGAGGCGGCGCTCGAGGAGTACCTGCTCGGCGTCGTGCCGCGCGAGCTGCCGCCCGATCTCTTCCCGGAGATCGAGGCCCTCAAGGCGCAGGCCCTGGCGGCCCGTACCTACGCCCTCACACCGAGGGATGCCTATACCCGGCGCGGCTACGACCTCTGCGGCGGCCCCGCCTGTCAGGTCTACGGTGGCGTGGCCGCCGAGCACCCGCTCTCCACAGCCGCTATCCGGGAGACCGCCGGCGAGGCGCTCTTTTACGACGGGCGGCTCATTGACGCGCTCTACACCGCCGCCTGCGGGGGCTACACCGAAAACGCGGAGAACGTCTTCACGAACCCGACGCCCTACCTGGTAGCCCGGGCCTGCATTCGGGAGGCCGGGGGGATTCGACTGCGCGGCGGTGCGGCCAACGCACCTCTCGACGCGGGTCTTGCCCGGATCGCCGGGGTATTGCCGGCGGGCTGGAACGGCCCGGAGCTGTCCGAGCCCGCCTCGCGCGAGGACGCCGCGCGGGTACTGACGGGCGTAGTTCGGTGGCTCGGGCTTTCGGTGTGCGAGCCGGGGGCCGCAGCGGGAGAAGGGCTGACGCTTGGCGAGTTCGGTCGGCTGGTGGATGCGATCCGCTGCCGGCAGCCGGAAGGTCCGCTCCTGGGCCCGGGTCCGGACGGTGGCGAGTTAGCCCGGGAGGGAGAGCCGGCGATCGGCCGGCTGCTCGCCGAGGGACTTCTCGATCCGAGCGAGCGGGGACTCGACCCGGGAAGACCGGTGAGCCGGCGGGAAGTGATCGGGGTCGCGGCGTCGCTGATGCGGCGGGATGGACAGCTCTTCCGGCGCGGACAGATCCGGGAGGTCGCGGCGCTGGACGGCGGGGTCCGAATCACCGTCGAAGAGGACGGCGATGGCTCCGAAAGCGAGGAGCCGCTTCTGAGTCGGCTCGAGTCGGGCGGCGGCGAACTCCTTTTCCGGGAAATCCGTCCCACCCGCATCCCCGGGCGCGACGAACCACAACCCCTCGCGGTGCCCGCCAGCGAACTGCGGCTCCGCGTCGGCGATTTCATCCGCTACCGCGCCACCGCCGAGACGGAGGCGGGCGAAAAACCTCTCCGGTTCGACCTGCTGGTTCTGGAAGACCTCGGCGACGCCCTGGACCGCTTCTCCAGGCAGAGTTCCTGGCTGGTGCCGAAGAACAACGCCGATCTCTCGGACGCGCTGAACGAAGTGGAGCCCATCGGCCGGATCGTCGCCCTTGAACCGCTGGAGTTCGGAGCTTCCGGGCGCGTCGTCCGGCTTCGCATCACCGGCACCCAGGGAAGCCTGGACCTCCGCGGATTGCGCATTCGGCGTCTGCTGGGGCTCGCCGAGAATCTGTTCCGGGCCGAGCCGCGGCGCGATGACAACGGCGAAGTGACCGAGTGGTGGTTCTCCGGAAGAGGCTGGGGACACGGTCTCGGCCTCTGCCAGGCAGGGGCCTACGGGATGGCCGCGTCCGGCGCCGGCTACCGCGACATCCTGGCCCACTACTACCCGGGCACGGAGATTCGGTCCGTTCCGTGAGCTGGCGATCGGCGTTCGACTTCACGCCGGGACAACAGCGGGCCGGGGCGGTGCTGGTCCTCGTCCTGCTGCTGATCGCCCTGATCCGCCGCCTTGGATAGCCAACCGTCCGGGCCACTCGTCCTGGCGCTTGTGGGGCCGACCGCCAGCGGGAAGTCGGATCTCGCCCTGCAGGTAGCCGACTCCCTGCCGTTTCCCCTCGAGATCGTCTCGTGCGACGCCTTCCAGATCTACCGGGAGCTGGATATCGGCTCCGGGAAACCGTCGCCGGAGCTGCGCGCCCGCCGGCCGCACCAGCTCCTCGATGCGCTCGACCCCGACGATCCCTGTACCGCCGGCCGCTACGCGGATCTCGCGGCTGCCGCGGTGCGGGACATCTGGCGCCGCGGAGCGGTCCCACTGGTCGTGGGCGGCAGCGGCCTCTACTTCCGGGCTCTCCGCGACGGGATTTTCGAAGGACCAGTACCCGACCCCCGCCTGCGCGAGCGGCTCGATGCGATCTACCGCCGGCCGGGCGGCCCCCGCTGGATGGAACGGCTCCTTTCGAGGATCGATCCCGAGGTCCACCGCCGGGTCCATCCGAATGACCGCGTCCGCCGGATCCGGGCCCTCGAAGTGGCGCTTGCCGCGGGGGAACCCATCTCTCATCTTCAGGCGACCCGCCGTCCCCCGCTTCCGGAGGCGTGCTGGCGCATCGCCGGCCTCGATCCGCCCCGCGGCGTTGTCGAAGAGCGGATCGTCCGCCGGGTTCAGGGCATGTTCGCCGCCGGGCTGGTGGAGGAGGTCCGCCGTCTTCGCGATCGCTATCCGGGGGAGTGGCCGGGGCGGCTGGCGATCGGCTACCGGGAGGTGCTTGGGGTTCTCGCCGAGGACTCGGACCCTCATGACCTCGCGGAGCTGCTCCGCGCGGCCGAGGAGCGGGTGGTGATCGCCACCCGTCGCTACGCAAAGCGGCAGCTGACCTGGTTTCGCGCCGAACGGGGTGTTACCTGGGTTCACGGCACCGCTGGCGATCCGGCTGCGCATGACGGCGTCCGGCGGGTGTTTCTCGGATCAGGTTAGCCGGGATTTCCGACGGTGCGGATGGGCCGAAGAGCGCGCCTAACCGACGGCGCAATGGTGCGGACGGCTTGGAACGCCGACCTCTGGCCAGTTCTCCCGGTGGGGGCCGGCACAGCGGCCCGCAGGGCCGCGGGCGGTTCATTGCCATCCGCTCTTACGGGGGGGCAGGCACCGGGCCCGCAGCGCTGCGAACGGTGTCTGCCACTCCAATGTACGCATCACGCCGAACGCTGGGATTCCCGCCGAGAAGGGGCCACCTCGGAACTGGGGGTCCTTCCCGCCGCCCGCCTTGGGCGGGCTGTGCCGGCCAGAGGCCGGCGTTCCAAGCCGTTCCCGCGCTCCTTTTCGACGGGCCGGACGCGGTTTTGCGGCCCTGCGGGCCGCTTGCCGACCCCCCGCCCTTCCTCCCTCAGCGATGTGCGGATCCGCAGTCGCTCAGCCGAACAGGTCGGAGTGCGTGCCCGTTCTCACCAGCGTCAGCGCGTCCTTCTCGTGCTGCCAGATCAGAAGCCAATCGGCTGCGATGTGGCACTCCCACGCCCCTGACCAATCTCCCGCGAGGCGGTGAGGCCGGTTCTGTGGGGAAAGGGGTTGTTCGCGTAGAAGCGAGTCCACGATAGCCCACAGCCTGTCGAGGTTCTTGCCGCGCCTCCTGAATCGTCTGAGGTCCCGCTCGAACCGCTTCGTGGTGAGCAGGCGCATGATTCAGCGGTGAGCTGTCTTCAGGTCCTCCAGACTCTCGTATTCGATGAGATCCTCGTGTTCCTGAGCCTGCCTGAGGGCTTCGCTCGTCTCCGCATTGGGAAGGCTTACGGCGAAGGGGAGGCCGCGTTGGAGCGTCGCCTGCTTGTAGAACAACCTGATCGCCTCGGTGGTCGACAGCCCGAGCTGCGAGAACAGTGCTTCGGCTTGGCGTTTCAGTTCAGGTTCGATCCGGGCGCGGATCGTTTCCGTCTTGGCCATGGCGAATTTCCTGATGGAAGCGAATGTAGCACAAATGGGGAACACTTGCGATGGCCGGGAGCGGTGCCACCATGCGCTCGTCGCCTTTCTCGCAGCTCCTGTCGGCATCCAGAAGCAGGTACCCCGCCGCCTTGTCAGCCGGGCACGTCGCTCCCACCGGGAGGACTGGCCGCTCTCAGTACTCACGCCACTTCATCCACGGGCTCCTACAATCCCTCCGTTCCTTGCGCCCGCTTCTCTTGCTCCTCGCCGCGGCCCCGCTCCTCGGTGCGGCTTTCCCCGGCCCGCAGGCGCCGGCCCCTCCTCCCGGTACGGTCGAGGGTGGCGCCTGGCTCAAGATCTTCGGGATCGTCTCGGGCGCCCCGGAACCCGTTGTTCTGTCGGAGGCCGAAGTCAACGCGCTGCTCGGTTCGGAGCAGCTTTCAACGATCTTCGCGGAGCGGGCCGGTCTGACCGAGGTCGAGGCGCGGCTCCTTCCCGACGAGGTGTATCTCAGGGGGCGTATGGAGGTTTCGAGGCTCGCCGCGGCGCTCGGTCCGCTCGCCCCGCCATCCGGAAGTCCGCCCCAGTCCGTCGAACTCGAACTGCGGTTGCGGGACGCCGGGGGTTCGGCGGAAGCCACCCTGCTTCGGGGAACCGTCTCCGGGATGGAGTTGCCCCCTCTGGTCATCGCCGACGCCTTGTCGGAAGCGCTTTTGGATGTCTTGACGGCCCAGTTTCCGGACGGTAGCCGACCCAGCCTGGACGGGACTCCCTTTCCGCTACCGCACAGAATCGATCGGTTCGAAGTGAGGTCCGGAGAGATCCTTCTTCAGCCCGCCACTCCCTGACCGAAGTTCCGGAACAGGCGGCCTTGCCCGGAATCACCCCGGATACCGAGGTCCGGTTCCTTCCCGGGGTCGGACCGCGGCGGGCTGCCGCACTCGCCGAAGCGGGAGTCTTTCGGGCTTCCGATCTGCTGCTGCGGCTGCCCTTCCGCTACGAGGACCGCAGTGAGCACCGCCCGGTTGCCGAGCTTGTCGACGGCGAATCCGCAGCGACGGAGGTGCTGGTCGCTTCGCTCAATGTCCGCCCCACCCGGCGGAGAAACCTGCGGATCGTCGAGCTGCGCGGCCACGACGCGAGCGGTCCGGTAAAGGCGACCTGGTTCAACCAGGTTCATCTCAAGCAGATCCTGAGGCCGGGGCTGCGGGTGCTGCTGTTCGGAAAGGTCCGCCGCCCGTTCGCCGGAGCCGTCCCCGAGTTTGCCAACCCGGGTTACGAACTCGTCACCCAGGACCGGGTCTCCGATGCGGCAGCTCCCGGCACCGACGGTCCGGGACTACCGGGTTCCAGTGGTCCACCCGCGCCTTCCGAGAGCGTCTCCCCCTCGTCCGGCGCGCACGCCGGCCGCATCGTGCCCATCTACGAGCGGGTCGGATCGCTCACCCCGCGACTCCTGCGCACCATCCTGCATCGGCTGCTGGATGGTGGCGACGCGGTCGGCCCCGGTCATCTCCCCGAGGAACTGGTGGCCCGGATGGGGCTGCCGTCCCGGCGGAAGGCACTCGAAGAAGTGCACTTCCCCCCGGACGGCGCCTCGCTCGCGGAATGGGATCGGAAACGTTCTCCCGGCCACCAGCGGCTCATCCTGGAAGAGTTCTTCGTCTTTGCCCTCGGGCTCCAACTGCGCCGCCGCCAGGACCGGGTGGGACGGGCCGGCGGACACACCTTCACCGTGGACGACGCGCTCCGCGAGCTGGTGCGGAAGGTGCTGCCGTTCCGGCTGACGGGGTCCCAGCGGGGAGCCCTCGCCACGATCGCGGAGGAATTTCGGTCTCCGCTTGCCATGCGGCGGCTGCTTCAGGGCGACGTGGGATCCGGGAAGACGATCGTGGCGGTCATCGCGGCGCTCATCGTCATCCATCACCGGGCGCAGGTAGCGCTCATGGCTCCCACCGAAGTCCTCGCCGAACAGCACTTCGCGACGATTCGGGCTCTGCTCGAGCCGCACCGCATCCGGGTGGCGCTCCTTACCGCGGGGCTCGGCGCTGCCGAGCGCCGCGACACCCTGCAGGCGGTGGCGAGTGGCTGGGCCCAGTTCGTCGTCGGCACTCATTCACTGATCCAGGAAGGCGCCCGGTTTCGGGACCTCGGCTTTGCGATCGTGGACGAACAGCACCGCTTCGGGGTCGCCCAGCGGCGCACGCTGGTCGAACGGGGCGGGGGCGCGGATCTGCTGGTGATGACGGCGACCCCGATCCCCCGCACCCTCACGATGGCCCTGCACGGGGACCTCGACCTGTCCGAACTCCGTGAACTGCCTCCGGGACGGCAGCCGGTGAGCACCCTGATCCGGGATGCGGGCGGTTTGCCCGAGGTGTACGCGCGGGTGCGCGAGGAAGCGCGGAAGGGTCGTCAGGCCTTTTATGTCTGTCCGCTGATCGAGGATTCGGAGGAGCTGCCGGGCGCGGGCGTCGAAGCCCGTTTCCGGGAGCTCTCGGACGGTCCTTTCCGCGGCCTGCGGGTGGACTTGGTCCATGGCCGCGTTCCCGCGTCGCGCCGCGAGCAGGTGATGAGCGCGTTCTCTTCCGGGAAACTCGACGTGCTCGTCGCCACCACGGTGATCGAGGTTGGGGTGGACGTCCCGAACGCGACGGTGATGGTCGTGGAACACGCCGAGCGGTTCGGACTGGCGCAGTTGCATCAACTCCGCGGGAGGGTCGGGAGAGGGGCCGACCCCGCGACGGCGATCCTGGTGGTGGGCGGGAAGCCGACCGAGCCCGCGCTCCGGCGCCTCCAGGTGCTGGAAGCGACCACGGACGGATTCCGGATCGCCGAGGAGGATCTCGCCATCCGGGGTCCCGGAGATTTCCTCGGCACCCGGCAATCGGGGATCCCGCCGTTCCGGGTGGCCGACATCATTCGGGACGCCGAGTTCCTTCGCCTCGCCCGCAAGGAAGCGAGCGATTTCCTGGCTTCTGCCGGGCTCGAAACCAGCGAGGGACGGCGAATCCTCGAACACGTCCGGGAGACCTGGGGCGAGCGTTTCGGGCTCACGGCCGGCGGGTGAGGGGGGGTGGCGCAACTGCGTGGAGTGCGTAGCGCTCAGGGACCGCCGGGCACTTGCTGTGCAAGAGACGCCATGGGCTCGGAGCGCACCGACCCGGGAAACGGCGTACTACCGACTGAGTAGAAGCGCGGGGACGGCTTGGAACGCCGGCCTCCGGCCGGCATCGCGCGGGAGCGCGAAACCAGCACCGATGATGCTGAGCCATGTCTGTCAATGGGACTCGAAAAGTGGACAGAAATGGGATTTGAAAACTTGACACTCTTGGGGTTTGAGGCGGGCGTCTCCGAGGGGTTCTGATGGGACGGCCGAGGGCGGTTGCCGCGGGGGAAGCGGGTGACGGGAGCGGAACGGCGAACTGCGCCAAAGCCGCGCCAGCGCTGTGGTAGGGTGGCGGCAGGCGCGCGTGACACGGTGCGATTCCGTCAGCCGTAGCACGTCCCAACCGGGACGGAGCGCTATGTGGGGTTGCCGGCTTCGGCCGGATGACGGGCCCCACCGTGCGCCGCTCCGTCGTCATCGGGTGAGGGTGCGTGGCCGAGGTGCGGGGAGGACGTGCGGGCAGGGACCGCTGGCCAGTTCTCCCGGTGGGGGCCTCCGGACCGGCATCGCCAGCCACGGGCTGGCGAAACGGGCCGTTCGCCGGGTGATGGGAGGTCGCTGCGGTAAGCTCCGGTACTAAGGATCGCGCCACAAGCAGGCAGTTCGTCCCGGGACGATGAGGGGTGCCTGGCTACCCAACAGAACGGTGACTCGGCTCGGCCGAGGTGGCGGACTTGCGGCGGCCGCCACGCGATCCCGCGGGGCTACCAGGCGCAGCCCCTTTCCGAAGCATCATCGGTTCTTCGAGCGGACTCCGCCGGAGAACCTCCCGCGCTCGCGCACCTGTCAGTAGTTCGAGGTCGGCTTCGGGAACCGTGTAGAAGCTCGTGACTTCCGGCGTGCCTGTTTCGAGTCGTGAATCCACCACCAAGAGATCGCAACGCCGTGGGCTCGTGTCTTCGATCGTCTTCAGCAGGAGCAGCCTCGCCTTGATCCGCTGCTGCGTCTTGCGGCCGTAGTGGGGGAGCAGACCCGGCCTCGTCACCCACCCGGGTTCCGCGACTACGGCAGGAAGCCGCTCGTAGTCCGCCGGCCGCAGATCGGGGTGACCATCGAAACCTCGCTTGTCTCCCTTTTGTTTGCGCATGATCCGGGCGGGCAAACGCACCACCCGGCTACCGATGCCCGTGATGAGCCACCTTTGGACTTCCGGCTCCAACAACCCCACCGGAAAGGCGCCCGCGGGCCGGTCGTGGAAGGCACCGAAGCGCTGTTCGAGCGCCGCCCGAATCAATCGGTTCGCCACTCGGTCGTCGGTCGCCCGGTCCAGCCTTGCGATGAACCGGTGCAGCACCTTCGGCGAAGGTGGCGCTTCGAACTTGCCAGCCTGGACGAGCAGCTTTGCCTTGGACGCCGCGGCGGGCTCCATCTCCGTCACCGCGAGGTTTGCCGGTGACGGCCCGCGCGCCTCAGCCCGCCTTGGCTTGCGCCGTCACCGCCGCGGCCGGCTCGCCCGCCTCCTTCGGGACCGCGTCGTCCCCAGCCCCCAAGGGATGGACGGCGTCGCCATCGGCCGTCTTGCGGAGCAGTGCGTTTCCGAACGGGTCCGGCCCTGGAGAGAGATCCTCCATGCCGTTGGCTGCGATCTCCACTGCTTCGGGAAACCAGGCCTCGCGCGTTCCCTGACGAATCACGCTGGTCCTGGCGGCCTCCCGGGTGAGGAAAACCGCAAACTCATGCGGGCCGCCGTTGCGCCAGCGCCGCACCGTCTCGGGAAGCGCCATCGGATGTTCCATCGCGTGGTCGCCGATTACACAGCCTGGCCGGTAGGTACGGATGGCGTTCCCGAACACGCTGTACTTGCGCCCCACACGATCCGTCAGCGCGTAGGTCATCGGGCCGGTCAGAACGACAACGTGGGCGAGACCCACCGTCCGGTGCGCAAGATCCCATGGATCCAGGGGGGCCGATTCCGGATTCGTCTCCCGTGGGCCAAGTCCGGTGGCAAAAATGGGACGGGTCCGGTCCCCGCTCCCGATGAGATGAATGAGACCCTCCACCCCTTCCTCGTTCTGGATGATCCAGGGGGTCGGCACGAGGCGCCAACCGTAGTCGGTAAGCCCCGGGGAACGCGCCAGCCAGCGCACGATTCCGGGGACCCAGAGCGGCGCGTTCCGCTGGTCAAGGCGACGACGCGGAGCAAAGAGCATGGCGCGGAGTTGGCTCGTCGCTCCCGAACCGAAGAGGATGACGACGGCCTTCCAGGCGGCCAGTCCGGCGAAGGCGCCGGCCTCGATGGATGCACCGAAGTACCGACTCGAGCCCGCTTCCCGGTCGACGGCTCGTACGATGGCGCCAGACGACCGATGGTGCTCGACATGCAGTTTCCTGGCTTCCGGACGCGAAGCGCGGTCGAATCCGGGCGGCAGGGGCCCCACATGCGCCTCCAGCCAGCGCAGGATCTGGTGGCGGGAAAGGTCGAATTCGCCTTCCCTCCCGTCCGCCGCGATTTCGGCGGACACCGCCACGGCGGGTCGGAGTTCGGAGCGTTCTGCGAAGACGCCCGGCAGCCGTGCCCGGCGCACGCGGGGCGTCTGGATGGCATCCGGATCGAGCTGGACTCGCTGCCGGGCTGGATCAGGGAGGGGCAGGGGAACGGGCATGATGGCTCCTTGGTGAAAGGCGTGCGGCTCTGGACGAATCGGGGTCCGGCACGAAGTTGGGAGGTTCAGCGTTGAGCGTGCGGATCGCGGGCGGGGCATTCGCGGGCCGAGTCTTGACCGGCCCTCCGCACGCTGACTCCCGCCGGAGGCCCCTCCCCGCCACCGAGCGCACGCGGCCGACGGCGGTGAGGCTCCGGAAGAGCCTCTTCACGGTGCTGGCCGACGAGCTGGCTGGGGCTCGCGTACTCGATGTGTGTGCCGGGGTGGGGACGCTTGGCTTCGAGGCGATCTCGCGCGGGGCCCGGGAGTGTGTATTCGTGGAGCGATCCCCGCGAATGGCGCGCCTGATCGAACGAAACGCGAACCGGCTCAAGGTAACGGCTTTCGAGTTGGTGGTCGGGGACGCGCTTCGGGAACTGCGCGGGTTTCGGAATCCCGGGAGACAGTTCGGGGTCGTCTTCCTCGACCCGCCCTGGGAAATCTGGGAGGCCGGGACGGGGGCGCAACTGATCGCGGAAGCCATCGGCCTCGCGCCCCTGGTGGTAGCGGAGCACCGTTCTTCCTGGATCCCGCCGCTGAGGGTTGTTGTTGCCCCGGATAGTGAGCCCGGAGCAGCGGTGCCTCCTCTTGCCGGGCTGAAGATCCGGACCACAACCGCCGGAGACAGTGCGTTCTCGCTGTACCGGCGCGAGGAGGGGACGGCGGAGGAAGGGCGCACACTCTTCTAGACGAAACTGCGACGGATTTCTTCTCACTCGGCGGCCGAATGTGGAAAACTCGGGTTCGGAAAGCGGGAACAGGTCCAAGGAGATGGGCCGTTATGGCCCGTCCGTAGCGGCCGCGGAGGAAGATCCGCGTTCGGGGAACCCCGCCGGGCACGGTCCCCCTATTCCTCGGGCCGTGGCCGTATGTTAGGTTTCGCCCGCGTCTCACGGACCGGCGCTGAACTTGGAACCAACCTCCCGCCTGGCCATCTGCCCGGGTTCCTTCGACCCCCTCACCCTGGGGCACGTGGACATCATCGGGCGGGCGGCCCGGCAATTCGACCGGGTCGTGGTCGCGGTGCTCCACAACACCGGGAAGGCGCCGCTCTTCACGGTTCCCGAGCGCCTCGACTTCATTCGCGCGACCTTCGCGGACGATCCCCGGGTGGAGGCGGACGCCTTCTCGGGGCTGCTGGTGGCCTACGCCCGCCGTCGCGGCGCGGCCGCCATCGTGCGAGGCATCCGCGCCGTTTCGGATTTCGAGTACGAGTTCCAGATGGCGCTCATGAACCGCCGGCTGGCCCCCGAGGTGGAGACGGTCTTCCTGACTCCCGGGGAGGAGTATTCCTACGTCAGCTCGCGATTGATCAAGGAGATTACGGCGCTCTCCGGCGATGTCAGCGGTCTCGTTCCCGAACCGGTGGCGCGACGTCTCGCCGAGAAGTTCGCTTCCTCTACCGAATCCATCGAGGGCCGGTGACTGGGCCTCAGACATCCTTGACCGACTCAGGAATCCATCTCGCTGCGCGGGTCAGCGCAATCTCGCCTTCGCCCACGATGGCGGTGATGGCGGAGGCGATGCGTCTTCGCGCTGCCGGGGAGAACGTGGTCGACTTCTCGGCCGGTCAACCCGACTTCGATACGCCATCGGTGGCGCGAGAGGCGGGGATTCAGGCCATCGAGTCGGGATACACGCGCTACACCCCGAATCCCGGCGCTCCGGATCTGCGGGCCGCGGTGGCCGATTGCTACCGCCGCGACTTCGACCTGGACTTTGGAGGGGCCAACGTGCTGATCACCTCGGGAGGCAAGCACGCCCTCACCGGGTTGATGCTGGCCACCTGCGAAGAAGGGGACGAGGTGGTCATCCCCACGCCCTACTGGCCGACCTTTCCCGAGCAGGTCAAGATCGTCGGCGCGGCTCCGGTCTTTGCCCGGGCCGGGGAGGACACCTGGTTCCGGCCCACCCGGGCTGTCATCGAGCCGGCGATGAGCGACCGCACCCGCGCCATCATCCTGAACATTCCCGGGAACCCCTCCGGCGTGGTCCTCTCGCCGAGCGAGCTCGAAGACGTGGCGCAACTGGCGCTGGAGGCCGACGCCTACCTCCTCTGGGACGACACCTACGCCCGCCTCACCTTCGAACCCGCGCCGGAAGGGGCCTACCGCCGGATGCAGGACATCCTGGGGCACCGGTTCCTGGTTGCCGGCGGAGCCTCCAAGACCTACGCCATGACGGGATGGCGGCTCGGTTGGGCGATTGGCCCGGAACCGGCGATCAAGGGAGCGGCCTCGCTGCAGAGCCAGATGACTTCGAACGCCAGCTCCATCTCGCAGAAGGCGGCGCTCGCTGCGGTGACGGCGGATCCGGCCGGCTTCGCCTGGATGACCGAGGAGTTCGCGCGCCGGATGGTCCGGATGCGGGACGGGTTGCTTGCGATTGAGGGGGTCCGCTGCGGTGCGCCCGACGGAGGGTTCTACCTGTTTCCGAACTTCGAGGCGGTGCTGCGGCCGGGCGAGAGTTCGGGGGAACTCGCTTCGGCGCTCTTGGACGAGCAGCGGGTCGCCACGGTGCCGGGGGAGGCATTCGGCCACGACACCCACCTGCGGCTCAGCTACGCCACTTCGGACCGAGTGATCGACGAGGGCGTGGGGCGGATCCAGCGGTTCTTCGCGGGGCGCTAGAGCTTCCATCGTCTCAGACAAGTCTCAGTGGTTCGGCCGGCCTGGTCCATATGTGCCGTAGAGATCCGCTCTCGGCGGTTTCCGTTCCTACGGTGTTCCTGTTCCCCTAGTTCGAGGGCGGCCACTTTTCTGGGTGGGTGCGGTACGCCTGGCGGGGGCTCCGCGGGCTGTCCGGGAACTGGAGCACCAGTAGGCCCGCGTCCACCATCGGGCCGAGGTGGCGATGCACCAGGCTCCGCTGGTGCATCGAAACCCAGCCGGCGAGTTGCTTGGCGGTGGTCCATTCGCGCATGTGGCAGATGTCCAGGATCAGGGGATAGAGCACCTCCCGTGACGGGCGCTCGCCGAGTGCCCGAACTCTGGGGTGGAGCACCTTCGGCACGCCCTTGAGGCGGTCGTCCGGCTTTGGCTTCAGGGCAGGGGACGGCGGGCGTTTCTCGGTTCGCGCGTGCGGGGCAGCCGCCGGGTCGGGGTCTGCGGCGGGTTGGCGGGGCGACTGGGCCGGTGCCCGAACCTGCGCGCCATCGTCGGGTGCAGCCGGCCGGTGAGGAGGCTCGGCCGGAGCCGCGGCTGGATGGTCGTCCGGTTTGAGATCTTCGCGAGGCGCAGGGACAGGCGGCGCTTCGTCGGGGACGACTTCGGGGAGACGCTTCGGCGGCGGCCGCGGCAGCATTCGCCCATCCGGTGCGGGTGCATCGTCCGGGACGTCGTCTGGCTCGTCTGACTCGCGGAGGTTGACCTGGATCGGCGGGTCGGCCTTGAAGATTCGGGCAAGGCCTCCCAGGACGGAAAAGGCTGTCTGCGCGAGATCGGCGAACGCCGTAATCCGGCCGCCGTAGCGCTGGACGGTATCGCCTGCTCTGCGGATATTCGCTTCCGTCTCTCCGCGCTTGCCGTGTCGATCGCGGAAGGCGCTGGCGGCCGCAGACGCCCTGACGCCGATCTCGCGAAGGCCTTGGCCGACCTTGGCCGCTGCCCGCGCTGCCGGAGCCCCTGCTTCGGCGACCCCGCCGATCCACGCCGCGCCCGGCCTGGCGTTCCTTTTGATGAAGTCCCAAGCGTCGGCAAACCCGGAAAGGATCTGCGGGATCCACCCCATCCAGCGCCGGAGGCGGGGGCGCGGTTTCCGGAGCCAGGAGCGGATGGCTTCGAGCCCCGGCGGCGGTTCTTCCGGTGCCTGGAACAGCCACGGACGGTTGGAATCTGGCACGGCGAAGCGGGTCGGGGGGTTGGACAAACGTATTCGCCGGGAAGCCGGAATGGCTCGCGAAATCGGGGTTCGCGGAAGCGATTCGGAGGTGTAAGAACTGATTAGTACGCCGGTCAATTTCGAACGTAAGGAAGCGGCTGGCGATGCCGTCACATAGGGGGGCCGGCTGAGGTCGAACATGTCGCAATAGCCGGATCGGCCGGGGCAACATGCCGCACTGGCGAAGTCGGCTGGGCGGGACCATGTCGCCGCAGCCGGATTTGCCGGGGGAGGGAGTTCGACGGCGAACTTTCTTGGGCCGTCGTCAAGCGAACCAGAAGGAACGGACTCTACGTGACGACCTTCCACCGCGCAGAAGAGCGCCACCGGTGGCGCTCGGAACTCATCCGGAAAGAACGGCGATGACGAATGCGGCGCCCGGTGGGGCCCCCGTTCCGGCCGAAGCCGCCGTCCCCTGGAGCACCATCAGTGCGCAAAAGTAGGTGTCTCCCAAGTGCGTAAGAGTTGGTGTCTCTTGACAGCAGTAGCGGGGCCGGCTGAAGGCGAACATGTCGCACTAGCCGCTTCTGCGTGGGGAACATGTCGCACTAGCGGGATCGGCTGATGTCGAACATGTCGCACCAGCCGGATCTGCCGGAGGAACATGTCGCACTAGCGGAGCTGCGCTGGGCGGGACCATGTCGCATTAGCCGGACCGGCCGGGGGAACATGTCGCACTAGCGGAGGTGCGCTGGGCGGGAACATGTCGCACTAGCCGGATTTGCCGGGGGAACATGTCGCAGTAGCGGGATCGGCTGGGGGAACATGTCGCACTAGCGGGTCCGGTTGGAGGAGAACATGTCGCACTAGCCGGATCGGCCGGGGGAACATGTCGCAGTAGCGGAGCCGGCTGGGCGGGAACATGTCGCACTAGCCGGACCGGCCGGGGGAACATGTCGCACTAGCGGGATCGGCTGGGGGAACATGTCGCTGTAGCGGTGTAGGAGACGGCCGTAGAGTGGCTGTTGGGAGACACCTACTTTTACGAATGTTCCGGGATCGGAGGCATGGGGATGAGGGGGGTCGGGTGAACCATTTGTGCGCCGGAGGCGAGGCGCATGAAGTTGACGTTGGACGAGATTCGGGTGGTTCGGAGGATGCGTGAGAGGGGGGCGGCGGTGACGCATTTGGCGAAGGATTTGGGGGTGACGGAGGGTGCGGTTCGGTATCGGCTGAAGCGGCTGGAGGAGGGGGACCGGTTGGATGGCCGGGCGGGCCAGGCGACGGCGCTGGACGGGTATGAGGAGGCGGTGGAAGCGATCCAGGAGCGGCTGGGAGACCGGCGGCTTCGTGGGGAGGGTCGTCCTTGCCAGGTTCGTCTGATCTACGAGGCTCTGGTTCGGGATCACGGGTATGCGGGGAGTTACCAGTCGGTGGTGCGGCATCTGCGTCGGAAGCATGGGAAGCCGCGGGTGCGGGCGATTCGGCGGGTGGAGACGCCGCCGGGGATTCAGGCGCAACACGATTGGTTCGAGGAGCGGGTTCCGATCGGGAGGCGGGTATTGGATCTGGCGCTGATGCTGGGGGTGCTGTCGTATAGCCGGGCGCGGTTTTGTTGGCCGAGCGAGGACCAGACGCAGTTGTCGTGGCACACCGGGCACCACGCGTTGTTCACGCGGTATGAGGGGGTTCCGCCGTGGGTTCGGATCGACAACCCGAAGACGGCGGTAGCGCGGGGAGCGGGGCCGACGGCGGTGTTGAACCGGTCCTACGCGGCGTTCGCGCGGATGTTCGGTTTCGAGGTGGACGCGTGTCGTGCGGGAAAGGGCTCGGACAAGGATCAGGCATCAGACTGCGCCTCTGCTGGACGGTTCACAAGGACCTCATGGAACCGTCGCCGGGTCGAGAGCTTGCGGCCCTGGCATTTGGCGGGCGGATGGTCGCCGGGCGTTTGGTAGAGGTATTTGGTTTCGGCGCCATAGGGGAGCGCGCGGAGCAGGCCGGCCCTGCGCCAGACGCGGACGGTATCGGGTGCGATTTGGAGCTGGGCGGCCATTTCGGTGCTGGTGAGCCAACCGAGGGCACGGAGGCGCTGGAAGCGGGTTTTGAGGCCGTGGCTCTGGCAGATGGCGATCAGCCGGCGCACGTGGAAGGGTTCCCCCATGCCGGAGCGGTGGCCGCGGGCGTTGAGGATGGAGGCGGCCTGCGCCTCGGCATGGAGGTCGAGGAGAGCGTCGATCTCGGCGACGACGGCGGCGGGAGTGCGGCGCTGTTCCCAGGCGGGGCGTTCGGGGGAGACGGTCAGCAGGCGGGTGGCGCCGCCGCGGAGCCGGACTCCCAGCGAGATGTTGTGGTTGCGGGTCAGGGTCACGTCCTCGAGGAGCAGGCGCGCCATGCGCTTGCGCTCGCGGTCGGGGGTTTTGGGGTCGTTCCAAAGGCGTGGGAAGTCGGCGGCGAGTTGACGGATTTTCCGGCGCTGGGCTTCGTCGAGGCGGCGGCGGTCGGCGGCGCGACGGCGCTCGAGATCTTCCAGGGCTTCGCGCTCCTCGGCGAGCCTGGCGTTCCAGTCGGCCTCGAGGGCGGCGGCCACCAGGCGGTTGTCAGGGTCGGCGCGCAGGAACCGTCGGCGGGCGAGGGCGGCCTCCTCGGTGGCGCGCTGCGCCCGGCGGGCCCGCAGGGCGTCGGCTTCGTCGGCGCGGGCCGCGAGTTCATCCTGGATCCGAACCGCGGTTTCGAGGGTCAGCGGGGAGACGAGTTCGACCAGCAGATCTCCGACGGCCCGATCGATGCCCGCTCCGGGGATCGCCTGGCAGGGAGCGGCAGCGGTCTCGATGGCTTTCCGCTGGCACATGTAATCGGGCAGGAGCCGGCCGCGGCGGGCGTGGTAGCGCACGGTCATGCGCTGGCCGCAGACGCCGCAGACGGCGAGGCCCTGCAGCAGCGCCGATCCCTCGCGCGGCGGCCCCCGGCGGTCGGCGCCGAAGGCCGCCGCGCGATCCAGCAGCAGCCGCTGGTTGGCTTCGAACCGCTCCCAGGAGATGTAGCCGGGGTGGGCGTCGATGAGCAGAACATCCCACTCGGCGCGGGGCCGGCGCCGGGACTCGACGCCCCGGCCGGGGAGTCGTCGCTGCCGGGTGCGGCCGAAGGCGAAGGCGCCGGCGTAGCGCGGGCTGTGCAGCGCCCGCAGCACGCGGCTGCGCTCCAGCGGCTCCCAGACCAGCTCGCCCCGGCGCGGCCCCGTACGGGGGCGGCGGGGGAAGAGCAGGCCCTGCTCGCGGAAGCGTCGCACCACCGCGCCGGCCGAGCCCGAACGCTCGAAGGCATCGAACAGGAGCCGGACGCTCTCCCGGACCTGGGCGTCGGGGTCGAGCGTGACGCGGTCCCGCGGGTCGTAGGTCAGTCCCACCGGCAGGCTGATCTTCAGTTCCCCGCGCTGCGCCCGGTTCATGATGCCGCCGCGCAGCCGGGCGCGCAGCAGGTGGAGTTCCGCTTCGCTCATGGTGCCCTTGAGGCCGAGAAGCAGCCGGTCGTTGAAGTCACCGGGACTGTAGATGCCGTCCTCGTCGAGGATCAGGGTGTCGGTCAGGGCGCACAGTTCCAGCAGCCGATGCCAGTCGGCGCTGTTGCGCGCCAGCCGGGAGACTTCGAGGCCGAGCACGATGCCGGCGCGCCCCATGCCCACCTCGGCGACGAGACGCTGGAACCCTTCCCGGTCGGCCGAGGCGCCGGACTGGCCGAGGTCGGAGTCGATGACCACGACGCGGTCGGGTGGCCAGCCGAGGGCGACCGCCCGCTCGCGGAGCGCATACTGGCGGCGGGTGCTCTCGGCGTTTTCGAACACCTGGCGCAGGGTGGACTGGCGCACATAGAGGAAGGCGGCGCGGCGCAGGTGGGCGGCGGCGACCTTGTGGTGGAGGGCGCTCACGCGGCTTCCCCCGGAAGGTGCGCCCGGATCATGTCCACCAACACCTCGACGGTCGGCGCCGCGGGTGCCGGCGCGCGGAGCGCCGGGCGCCGCCGGTGTTCGCTGGAGAGCGCCGGTTCGGAGGCCGTCCCAAGCCAGGCGGCGACGCCGCGGAGCGCCAATGCGGCCGGTCCCTGCCGGACGGGCGCCGGCCGGACCGCCACCGCCTCCCGGCGCAGCCGCTCGTAGGCGGCGGTGTGCGCCACCGGCGACCCGCTGACCGCGGTTCGCGGCCGCGGGGCGGTCACCGCCGTTTTTTTTCCGGCTGCGCCAGGGCGCGCTCGACGCTGCGCCGGTGCACTGACAGTCCAAAACGCTCCCGGACCAGCCCGGCCAGCGCCTCGGCGCTCAGCGCCGGGTTCTCCGAAAGCGCGGCGCGCAGCGCCGCCACCACCTCGCCGGTGAGCTTGTGGGGTCCGCGCGGCCCGGGCCGGTTCGGCAGCAGCGCCGGCAGTCCCCCCTCCTCCCAGGCGCGAAGCGCGCGGTAATACGACACCCGCGACAGCCCGAAGCGCGCCGCGCTGGCGCTGACGCTGGCGCCCTCGCCGCGCGCCCGCCGCAGCATCTCGTACTTGACCTGGGTCAGATCGCGCGGGTCGAAGAAGGCGTTCGACCGGAACAGTTCGTCGCGGACCCGCTCCGGGCGGGGGTGCAGACAGCCGTTCTTGCGCAGGGCGGCTTCCTTGGAATCGGGACGGGTTTTGCGCATCGGGGTTCCTCTGTGTAATCCATATTATGCCCATCTCCGAACCGGTGTTCAGCCATGCAGCCCGACACCTGCGGTAGATCATCGAGTTATCAGCACAAATGCCATGAACGACGGCACCGAGGTCGACCCGATGGGCGAAAACTCGTTTACGCATACGGCATAATCTCCTTGACACCGCCCCCGCCGGATGGCGCCCCCGGCCCCCGACCGGAACCAGCATCCTCGGCGCCCGCCCCACCGCCTCCCCCCAAAGCGCCGCAGCCCCCCGTACCCGCCGCCGTGATCCCCGCCAGCAACTCCGCCAACACCAGCAGATCCTCCGCGCGGAACGCCGACCGGCCCCCCGACAGCACCACGAACCCATCCTCCTCCGCCTCGCTGGTCCATGCCGCCGGCAACGAACGCACCGCTCCCCCCTCCACCCAGAACACCCGCTCCACCCCCCAGCAGCGCCGCCGCTCCAGCAACTCCAACTCGCGCCCGTAAAGCGGATGGAACCGATGCGTCACCCGAAAAGTTCGCGCCTCACCAACCGGATCGGGTGCGATTGAAGACTCTTTCCAAGGGGAAAGTGGAGCGTTCGGTCCGGACGCTGCGGGAGTCGTTCGGGGAGGTGTTGCGGCGGGGAGCCGGAGACCTCGAGGAGTTGGGCCGGTTGCTGGATGCGCGTTCGGAGGCGTTGTTGGACCGGTTGCGCTGTCCGGTGACGGGGGGCACGGTGCGGGAGGCCTTGGCGGACGAGCGCCTGGTGTTGCAGCCGCTGCCGTCGAGCGCGGAGCTGTTCGATGTGGAGGTGACGCGTCCGGTGAGCCGGGACTGCCTGGTGTCGTTCGAGGGGCGGCGGTATTCGGTTCCGTTCGCGTGGGTAGGCCGGTTGGTGGATGTGCGGGGAACGGCGCGGGACGTGGTGGTGCGGGGCGGCGGTGAGGAGATCGCACGGCACCGGCGGGGTACGCGGGCGCTGCTGCTGTTGGACGAGTCGCACTACGACGGGCCCTCGACGGATCGGGTGATCCGGCCGACGCCCCTAGGTCGGCGGGGCCGGCTGCAGGTGGCGGGTGTTCCGGCGGAGAGGGAGCGGGCGGCTTCGGCGTTGGCGCCGCAGGAGGGACTGGAGCGTCCGCTGTCGGAGTATGCGCGTTTGGTGGAGTTGCTCGGATGAAGGCGGGCCGGGTGGATCTGGACGTGGTGGCGGAGCGCTGCCGCGAGTTGGGGCTGCTGCGGACGGCGGAGCAGTTGCCGGAGTTGCTGGAAGAGGCGAGCCGGGAGGATCTGACGCCGGTGCGGTTCCTGAACCGGTTGGTGGAGCGGGAGTATGAGCGGAAGGAGGAGCGCCGGATCGGGATGTGGCTGAAGATGAGCACCTTGCCGCCGGGAAAGACGCTGGACAGTTTCGACTGGAGCTTCCAGCCTCGGGTGGATCGGGCGAAGGTGGAGGAACTGGCCACCTGCGCGTTCGCCCGGCGGGCGGAGAACGTGTTGTTCCTGGGGCCTCCGGGAGTGGGGAAGAGCCACCTGGCAACGGCCCTGGGGGTGAAGGCCATCAAGAACGGGTTCCGGGTGCACCACTACGTGCTCGACGATCTGATGCGGGTGCTGCAAGCGGAGGAGACGATCCCGCATCGCCGCCGGCCCAGGCGGTATGCGATCAGCTCGGTTCTGATCATTGACGAGGTCGGCTTCCGGCCCCTGGACCGCCAGGAGGCGAACCTGTTCTTCCGGCTGGTGAGCCGCCGCTACGAACGCGGTTCCCTGATCCTGACTTCGAACAAGAACGTGGGAAGCTGGCCGGAGGTGTTCGCGGGGGACGAGGTGTTGACCACGGCGATCCTGGATCGGCTCCTGCACCACGTCCATGTGGTCCAGATCAGTGGGCGGAGCTACCGGCTGAAGGAACTCGACGAGCTCCTGCGCCCGTCGGCCGCGGGTGCGCGCCGCACCGAGGAAGAGGCGTGAAGGGAGTGCATCGAGCGAAGCGGGATCCCAGGCATCACGCGGGTGCGCGCCCCTCCTCCCACGAGCGCTCGTTTCGGTCGGGGGCCGGCGTCGTTCCGGTCGCTCCGCTCCCTACCCGCCGCCAACCCCCGACCGAAACGCCCCCCGCGTCCAACTCGACCCCTTCCGAACACGGCCATCCCCCCCAAGCAGCACTCCCGGTGCGTAAAAGTAGGTGTCTCCCAAGTGCGTAAAAGTGGGTGTCTCTTGACAAGCGGAGCCGGCTGGGCGGGAACATGTCGCACTAGCCGGATTTGCCGGGAGAACATGTCGCAGTAGCGGGGCCGGCTGGATGGGAACATGTCGCACTAGCGGGATCGGCTGGCCGAACATGTCGCAGTAGCGGGGCCGGCTGGATGGGAACATGTCGCACTAGCGGGATCGGCTGGCCGAACATGTCGCAGTAGCGGGATCGGCTGGGCGGGAACATGTCGCAGTAGCGGGATCGGCCGGGCGAACATGTCGCACTAGCGGGTCCGGCTGGGCGGGAACATGTCGCACTAGCGGGATCGGCCGGGGGAACATGTCGCAGTAGCGGGATCGGCTGGCCGAACATGTCGCTGTAGCGGAGCCGGCTGGACGGGAACGTGTCGCACTAGTGGGATCGGCCGGGGGAACATGTCGCACTAGCCGGATCGGCGGCGGGAACATGTCGCGGTAGCGGAGTCGGCTGGGCGGGAACATGTCGCAGTAGCGGGTCCGGTTGGGCGGGAGCATGTCGCAAAGGCAAGCGTGTTCACGGGAAGCGGCGCCGCATTTTTTGCCGCGCTGCGCGCGGCGGTGCCGGTCTGACTCATCTTTGACAGTTTGATTTTGGAACTCGTTGATATGCGGTGATTTACGGTTTGTGCCGAGAGTCCGTGGCACCGCATTTCGGTGGAGTTCGGGGTGCCGCGGGTGCGTCGTTTCCTGAGGCGTGGGTGACGGCTGGTTGGGTGCGGCGGGGGAGTTGGCGGATGACGGGGGGGATCCGGAGGCCGACCGCGCGGAAGACGCCGGCAGCTCTTTCGGTGATGCGGCTGCGCACGGCGAGGCGTGTGTGGTCCTGTTCGATTTGGGTTTCGGTGACGGCCCGGAGGTCGCGCACGATGTCGTTCCAGCTTTCCTGAAGCTCGGCCTGCTCGAGGCGCTCGAAGAGCGCCTTTTGGAGGGTCAGGGCGAGGAAGGAGCAGAACATGTGGCCCCGGATGGCGTCGTCGGTCTGGTGGAAGACCGGGCGGGTATCGAGGAGGGACTTGGCGGTTCGGAAGGTCCGCTCGACCATCCACAACTGCTTGTAGCGCAGCGCGACATCCTTCGGGTCGAGTTCGGTATTGGTGCGCACCACCCAGATCCCGTCGTATTTCGGGGCCTCGGCGAGTTCTTCCCGGTTGAGCACGTAGGCTCCCTTCCGGGCCTTGAGAAGGCGGGCCACGGACCGGTTCTTGAGCAGGGTCTTCGCGCCCTGGTCACGCAACATCCCGGGGAGCCTGGCGACGAGGGCGGCGCGGGTGGCGGCCTCCCGGCGGGCCTGGATCGGGTTGCGGCAGACCACATAGCGGTGGGAGACGACGCTGCCGTCCGGCTGGTTGGTCTTCACCAACACCTCCTTGACCTCCAGCTTCGGCTCTTTCTCCTTCACCTCCCCGTTCCGCTTCTTCTCCCGGGGCGTCCACGCGACCACCCGGAACGGCTCCGGGTCGGCCAGAACCCGGTCCTTGACTTCCGCGGTCCGCCGCAACCCGGCGCCCAGGATGTATTCCCAGCCCATCGCCTCCAGCTTCCGAAGCACCTGGCGGCTGATCATCCCCGCGTCCGCCACCACGCACACCCGGAGCATCCCGAAGCGCTCCTCGAGCCGCCGCGCCACCCGCGCCAGGGTGCTCACATCGTTCGTGTTGCCCGGCCACACCTCCGAGCACACCGGGCGGCCGTCGCGGTCCAGGACCATCCCCAGAACCAACTGCTTGCACTCGGGGCGGTGGTCCTTGCTGAAGCCGCGCGCCCCGAGCTGTTCGCCCCCCTCCCCGGTGAAAAAGACCGAGGTGGTGTCGAAGAACACCAACGCGTCCCGGGAGAACAGGGTGCGCCGCCGGGCGAAGAGTTGCTCTTCCAGCAGATCCTTCACGCAGCGGGGGCTCGCCTCGCCCGCCGGCGCTGAGGGCAGCGCCTCCCCCAGCCACGCCATCGCCCGATAGAGGTGGTGGAGCGGAACCTCGCCGACGCCCTCGATCCGGTAGTCCCGTTGCCAGCACCCGGCGTCCCGGTCCGAGCCGGATTCGCTGTGGAAGAGGCGGTGGAGAACCGTGAGGAAGACCGCGCGCTCGACGTCGAAGCGGAACCGGCGCCCGCTGAGCGCGGCGCGCAGCACCTCGTGGCATCCGCTGGTCCGCCAGAGCCGGTCAAACACCAGGCCGGGGCCGATGCTCCGACTCTCGGCCCCGGCCTCCCCCGAGCGGCCGCTGTCCTCGGCCAGCGCGACGACCTTCTCCGAGAAGCGGCAGGCGGAGCGGATGAGGCGGTCGAGGGCGCCGGAGGCGAGCAGGCTCTCGACCCTGCCGAGGCTGGCGACGACGCGCTGGCGGGTCTTGCCGCCCTCGCGGCGGTTCTCGACGATTTGCAGGTAGGTGTAGGGGCCGCTGGTCTTTTCGCGAACGAACACGGTGTCCTCTGTAGGCACCGCATATTGTGCGTCGTTATTGGATCAGATGCAATGGCAAAACGCCGTAATCAGGCTTGCAAAGTGCCACACACGTGGCACCACGTTTTCCACAAACGCCGACTCCGGTCGTTCTCCCCCAACGGTTTTCGTGCCTCAATCGCCCGAAACAGACCTCAAACTGTCCAAGATGAGTCTGAAGACCGGCGTTCCCGTACCCGGCCGCGCTTGAGATGGATCGGCGAGGCGCCGTTCGCTGGGCTGCGCCCAGCGGTGCCGACCGGAGGTCGGCGTTCCCGTGCGTGCGCGCCACGACGCGGACCTGAAGGTCGGCGGTCCCTTCCCGGGGGGCCTATCGGGTTCCGTTCCGGGCGCGGGTCAGGGCTGGAGTTGGCAGTGGCGTGGACCGCCCGCCCCGTCGGCTGAGCCGAAGAGGCCTCGGCACTTCGCCGCGACGGTAGCGAAGATCCGCTCGGCGGCCTTGGCATATCCCGTCGCTGTCAGACGCGTTTCTTCGGACCCGTCGTCCTGAGCCGGCGTGTCCTCTGCCGGGACGACGATGATCCTTCGGCTATGGGCTGGTTGTCCCGATGTCGCGCGCAAGATGACCTCGTCAAACCTCTGGGATAGATGGGTCACCACCACGGTGTTCGGCGAATAGCCGTCGCGGGCATCCAGAATGCCCCGGAAGGCCCCCTCGATTCTCTGGACCGTACCTTCCAGCCGCTCTTGGTCGAGATGGTCCTGAGGTTCGTTGCCGCTGTCGTTGTTGAGCAACGGTGTGTCGGGATCATTCTCGCCGGCGAGATCGCTTCCAACACCGGACAAGAGAACGAAGGTGATGTTGTCGTTGGATTTCCTCAGGACATCCGCCAACCTGGGCTGCACCTGTCCGGAGGCCGTTGCTCCGGTTTCCGGCTCAGCCAGATGCAGGACGTTCGTGGGCGTCTTGTCGCGCAGCAGGCGTGCGACCTCTCGAGCGAGGGTCGCGTCCGGCAGCGAGAGCCCGGAGCCTTTGATCGCGACCATATTGACCTGATCCCCACACTGCCGGAGCATTGAGAGAAACAGATCCGGCGATGTCGTAGCGCTGTCGTCGCATCCTATGTCGACAGCGTCGGGTGGCGGCAGCGGCGGTGGTGGCGGGGGAAGGGGCGGTGGCAGCGGCGGGGGTGGTGGTGGCGGCGGTTCCTGCGGTGGAGGTGGCGGTGGTCGTGGTGCTCTCAGACATGCGGAAATCCCGAACCCGGATGCAGCCGCCGCCAGAGACAACAACATCAGGGTGGCGAGGGCTCTCTTCACAGTTCCTCCATGGCGGCCGGCGGCCAGCGACCGCAGACGGTACCGGGATGGGTTTTCGGAAATCAATGACCGGTGGCAACGGGACCGATCTGGAGGCTGGCCCAGTGCTCCCGGGGGGCTCCCGCACCCGGCCGCGCTTGAGGTGGATCGGCGAGGGGCCGCTCGCTGGGCTTCGCCCAGCGGCGCCGGTCTGAAGACCGGCGGTCCCGGCCCATCTCGTCCATTGCCATAGGCTGTCCGCCGCCCTAGAATTCCTGCCGCCCCCGGCGGGATGTTTGGCCGCCTCGCCTGTGATGCGGCGGCGCTCCAACCGGATTCTCCGCCGGGTCTTTCCGTGCGGCAAACGGCGCGAGGGGGAACCCGTTGTGGTTCCGCGCGCGCTCTCCGGCAACCTCTTTCCCCAAAGCGAGTTCATGACGACCGAACCCCACCCGACGCCGCCCGAGGGCGGCCGCATTTGTGTTCAGGACGGGCGACTTCAGGTTCCCGACCACCCCATTATTCCGTTCATCGAAGGCGACGGCACCGGGCGGGACATCTGGCGGGCCAGCGTTCGCGTGTTCGACGCCGCCGTCGAAGTCGCCTACGGCGGAGCGCGGCGTATCGAGTGGCGCGAAGTGCTGGCCGGCGAGAAGGCGTTCAACGAGACGGGCGACTGGCTGCCCGAGGAGACGGTGGGCACCTTCCGGGACTACCTGGTCGGGATCAAGGGACCGCTCACCACCCCGGTCGGCGGCGGCATCCGCTCGCTCAACGTGGCGCTCCGTCAGCTCCTCGACCTCTACGTCTGCCTGCGGCCGGTGAAGTGGTACCAGGGCGTTCCCAGCCCGGTGCACCGCCCGGATCAGGTGGACATGGTCATCTTCCGGGAGAACAGCGAGGACATCTACGCGGGCGTCGAGTACCGCGAGGGAACCGCTGAGGTTCGGAAGCTGATCGCTTTCCTCCGCGACGAGATGGGGGTGAAGAAGATTCGCTTCCCCGAGACCTCGGGCATCGGCATCAAGCCGGTGAGCCGCGAGGGGACCGAGCGCCTGGTGCGGGCCGCCATCCGCTACGCCCTCGAGCAGGGACGCCGGAGCGTCACGCTGGTCCACAAGGGCAACATCATGAAGTTCACCGAGGGAGCTTTCCGCGATTGGGGCTACGCCCTCGCGGCGCGGGAGTTCCGGTCCGAGACGGTGAGTGAGCGCGAGAGCTGGATCCTGTCGAACCGGGAATCGGGCTCCGGGATCAGCACCGTGGACAACGCCCGCGCGATCGAGCCCGGATACGACCTGATGCCGGACGAGCGCCGGGCCGACGTGCGCGCCGAGGTGGAGGGTTGCCTGTCCGAACTGTGGGATTCCCACGGAAACCGCCAGTGGAAGGACCGCGTCCTGGTTCGTGACGCGATCGCCGACATCACCCTGCAGCAGGTCCTCACCCGGGCGAGCTCGTTCGACGTGATCGCCACCATGAACCTGAACGGGGACTACCTCTCGGACGCCCTTGCCGCCCAGATCGGCGGCATCGGCATCGCCCCCGGCGGAAACATCAACTACGACACCGGACACGCCATCTTCGAGGCCACCCACGGAACGGCGCCCAAGTACGCCGATCAGGACAAGGTGAATCCGGGCTCGGTGATCCTGTCCGGAGTGATGATGTTCCGCCACCTGCACTGGAACGAGGCCGCCGACCTGATCGAGCGGTCCATCGAGTCCACCATCGCCCAGAAGCGGGTGACCTACGACTTCCACCGGTTGATGGACGGCGCGACCAAACTCAAGACCTCGGAGTTCGCGGACGCGATCATCGAGAACATGGCCACGAACAGAGCCTGATCCGCGGGTTCCGAGCGAGCAGGAAGTCCGCAAAAAGGGGGTTGCAGATGCGACCGAAAGTGACCGTGGTCGGCGCCGGCAACGTCGGCGCCACCACCGCCCAGCGGCTGGCGGACGCCGAGCTGTGCGATGTCGTCCTCATCGACATCATCGACGGCATCCCCCAGGGGAAGGGCCTCGACATGCTGGAGGCCTGCCCGGTCACCGGTAGCGATGTCCAGGTGAGCGGCACCTGCGACTACCAGGACACCGCGGGCTCCGACGTCGTGGTCATCACCGCCGGGCTGCCGCGGAAGGCCGGAATGAGCCGGGACGACCTGCTCCGGAAGAACTACCAGATCGTGAGCAGCGTCACTCGCCAGGCGATGGAGCACTCGCCGGACGCCATTCTCGTGGTGGTCTCGAACCCCCTCGACGCGATGGTGCAGAGCGCGTTTCGGGCCAGCGGCCTGCCGAAGCACCGGGTCGTGGGGATGGCGGGCGTCCTCGATTCGGCGCGCATGCGGGCCTTCATCGCGGCCGAAGTGAACGTCTCGGTCGAAAACGTCCACGCGTTCGTGCTCGGCGGGCACGGGGACGACATGGTGCCGCTGCCGCGCTACTCCACGGTCGCCGGGATTCCGCTCCCGGACTTCATGTCCGAGGAGGCCATCGCCCGGATCGTCGAGCGCACCCGGAAGGGCGGCGGCGAGATCGTGGCCTACCTGAAGACCGGATCGGCCTACTACGCCCCCTCGGCGGCCATCGTCGAGATGGTGGACGCCATCCTCAAGGACAAGAAGAAGATCCTTCCCTGCACGGCCTATCTCGAGGGCGAGTACGGCGTCGACGGCCTCTGTCTGGGGGTGCCGGTCAAGCTCGGACGCTCGGGCGTCGAAGAGGTCATCGAGATCAAGCTCACCCCGGACGAGCAGGCGGCGCTTGACCGGTCCGCCGCCTCGGTCCGCGAACTCACCGAGAAGATCGGCGTCTAACCCCCAATGAATCTTCACGAGCACCAGGCAAAGGCGCTCCTCGCCGAGTACGGCGTCCCCGTCCCGCGGGGCAAGGTCGCGTTCAGCGTGGACGAGGTGGTCGCGGCCGCCTCGGAACTCGGCCTCCCGGTGGTTGTGAAGGCCCAGATCCACGCCGGCGGTCGGGGGAAGGCCGGCGGGGTGCGCCTCGCCGGGACCGAAGCGGAAGTGCGCGCCGCCGCGGACGCGATCCTCGGCGCCACCCTGGTGACGAAGCAGACCGGGCCCGAGGGACGGCTCGTGCGGCGGCTCCTGATCGAGGAAGGGGTCGCGATCGCCCGCGAGCTCTACGTCAGCTTCATCATCGACCGCTCGAGCGGCCGCCCGATGTGCATCGCGAGCGCCGCCGGGGGAATGGACATCGAGGAAGTGGCGGCCGAGTCGCCCGAGAAGATCCTGACCGTGACCGTGGATCCGGCCATGGGAATGCAGCCCTTCCAGGCGCGCCGGCTGGCGTTCGGGCTCGGCTTCGAGGGGCAGGTGTTCAAGAACGGGACGAAGTTCCTCACGGCGCTCTACCGCGCCTTCGAGGGACTCGACGCCAGCCAGGTCGAGATCAACCCGATGCTGGTCACGGAGGGCGGCGACGTGCTCGCCCTCGACGCCAAGGTCTCGGTAGACGACAGCGCGCTCTTCCGCCAGTCCAAGGTCGCGGCCCTCCGCGACATCCACGAGGAGTCCCCGCTGGAGGTCGAGGCGAGCAAACACCGCCTCAGCTACATCAAGCTCGACGGCTCGGTGGGCTGCATGGTGAACGGCGCCGGCCTCGCGATGGCGACCATGGACATCGTGAAGCTGGCCGGGGCGTCGCCCGCGAACTTCCTCGACGTCGGGGGCGGAGCCAGCGCGGAGCAGATCGAAAACGCTTTCCGGATCCTCTCCTCGGACCCCGCGGTGCGGGTGGTGCTGATCAACATCTTCGGGGGCATCCTGCGTTGCGACCGGCTCGCGGAGGGTCTCATCGCGGCGGTTCGGAAGCTCGGAGTGAGCCTGCCGATCGTGATTCGCATGGAAGGCACGAACGTGGAGCTCGCCCGCCGGATGCTCGAGGAATCGGGGCTCGACTTCACCACCGCGAACGGCATGCGCGACGCCGCGAACCAGGTGGTCCGCAAGCTGAACAGCCCATGAACAAAGTGAACCGGCATTCGAGCGGCGATGCATCCCGGCTGAACCGCTACGCTTCGCTCCGCTCTTCGTTGCGCTTCGGTCGAAATACACGCGGGCCAGTTCTCCCGGTGGGGGCTCCTCCCTCGCGCGCCTTGTCAGCCGGGCACCTCACCGCTCTCGGTGCTCGCCCCACTTTGCCCATGGACTGTCAGGAGGCGGCATGAGCGTTCTGGTCGGCGACGAGACCCGTCTGGTCGTCCAGGGCATCACGGGGCGCGAAGGGGCGTTCCACGCCGCGGCCTGCCGCGACTACGGAACGAATCTCGTTGCCGGAGTCACTCCCGGGAAGGGAGGACAGACCGCCGGCGGCGGCGTGCCCATCTTCGACACGGTGGCCGAGGCGGTGGCGGCAACCGGCGCCAACACCTCGTTCGTGGTCGTACCGCCGGCCTTCGCCGCGGACGCCTTCTCCGAAGCGGCCGACGCCGGAGTCGATCTGGCGGTGAGCATCACCGAGGGCGTCCCCACGCGGGACATGGTCCGGGTGATGCGCGCCATTCCGCCGGGCGGCACCCGCATTCTCGGCCCGAACTGCCCGGGAGTCATCTCTCCGGGACGCGCCAAGGTCGGCATCATGCCGGGGTTCATCCACCGCGAGGGCCACGTCGGGGTCATCTCCCGCAGCGGGACGCTCACCTACGAGGCGGTGCACCAACTCAGCCAGCGCGGCATCGGCCAGAGCACCTGCGTCGGCATCGGCGGCGACCCGGTGATCGGCACCAACTTCGTGGACGTGCTGGAGCTTTTTGCGGCCGATGACGAGACCGAGGCGGTCATCCTGATCGGCGAGATCGGCGGCGGCGCCGAGGAAGAAGCCGCGGAATTCATCCGGCGCGAACTGGACAAGCCGGTCGTCAGCTTCATCGCCGGCCAGACCGCGCCCCCGGGACGGAGGATGGGTCACGCCGGGGCCATCGTCATGGGCGGCAAGGGAACGGCCGCGGACAAGATGGAGGCGCTGCGATCGGCCGGTTGCACGGTTGTCGAGAGCCCCGCCGATCTCGGCGTCGCCATGGAGGCCGAACTTCGCCGTTAGGAAAGGCACGGACCATGAGAACGTTTTCCATCGTGAAGCCCGACGCGGTGGCCGCCGGGAACACCGGAGCCATCCTCCAGTCGCTGGAAGCGGCCGGTTTCCGGCTGGTCGCCATGCGCCTCGTCCGGATGACCAAGGCCGAGGCGGAAGGGTTCTATGCCGTCCACCGCGAGCGGCCGTTCTTTTCAAGCCTGACTGATTTCATGTCCTCGGGCCCGGCAGTCGTCGTCGCTCTCGAACGGGACGATGCGATCTCCGAACTGCGGCGTTTGATGGGCGCCACGAACCCGGCCGAGGCCGCTCCAGGAACTATCCGGGCGCGCTTTGCCTCCTCCATCGAACGGAATGCGATCCATGGTTCCGATGCGCCGGAATCGGCCGCCTTCGAACTCGGGTACTTTTTTCCCGGCGTCGAGCTGGTCTGACGCCGGGACGGAGGGAGCCGAAACTGCCGAGCATCAAGCCGGATCGCTGGATCCGCCGGATGTCGCAAGAGCACCGGCTGATCGATCCGTTCGTGGACCATCAGGTCGGGCAGGGAGTCATCTCCTATGGGCTGTCCGCCTACGGCTACGACATCCGCGTCTCCGACGAGTTCAAGATCTTCACGAACGTCCACACCACCATCGTGGACCCGAAGAACTTCGACGAGCGGAGTTTCGTGGACTACAAGGGCGAGGTGTGCGTCATCCCGCCCAACTCCTTCGCGCTCTCCAACACGATCGAGAACTTCCGGATGCCCCGGAACGTCTACGGCATCTGCATCGGCAAGTCCACCTACGCGCGCTGCGGCATCATCATCAACGTGACCGGGTTCGACGCCGAGTGGGAAGGGAACGCGACGCTCGAGATCTCGAACACGACGCCGCTCCCCTGCCGCATCTATGCGGGCGAGGGAATCGCCCAGGTGCTCTTTTTCGAGAGCGACGAGGATTGCGAGGTCAGCTACCGGGACAAGAAGGGGAAATACCAGGGTCAGGAGCACATCACCCTGCCCACCATCCTCGGTCGGGGCTCCGGTTCCGGCACCTAGCGGCAAGGTGGAGCTGATCGCGGGCGCCGCGCTCCGGCGCCGCCTCAAAGGCGATCCGCCTCTCCTCTCGGGTCTCGTGGATCCGGAGACGCAGATCCAGATGAACGGGGTGGATCTCACCCTCGCCGAGGTGAGCCGCTTCGGAACGGGGCCGGGCCGGGTGGATTTCGACAACCGCAGCCGCCGCATTCCGGCGCCGGAACCACTCTCGCCCGACGGCGACGGCGTCTATCGCCTTTCCGCCGGGCCCTACTGGGTTCGCTACCACGAGGTCGTGAACATCCCGCCGGACGTCTTCGCGATCGGCCGCACCCGGTCTTCGCTGCTCAGAAGCGGAGCGCAGATCGGCACGGCCCTGTGGGACTCGGGGTACCGCGGCCGCAGCGGTTCCCTGCTGACCGTCCACCATCCGGACGGACTGGAACTCGTGCGGGGCGCCCGCATCCTCCAACTGGTGTTCTTCCAGTTGGCCGCTCCGGCCGAGCGTACCTACGCCGGCCAGTACCAGGACGAGTGACGCGCCGGCGGCCCCTTCCCGGCGGCGCCATCGAACCCCACGGCTTTCCGCGGTGCCGACCGGAGGTCGGCGTTCCAAGCCGTTCCCGCGCTCCGCCGCTGCGGCATGGCGGTTGCATTTCGGTTGAGACAGGCCACAATCCGATGCAGAAGTTCATGCCCATCCTCGTTCCGTTCGTTCTTGCCCTGCTGATCGCGGCGCCCGTCGCCGCCCAGCCGCGTTCCGACACGCTCCTCCGGGACGAGATCGCGTCGGCCATCGAGGATGCCGACCTGCCGATCGGCATCTTCGACGTGGAGGTGCGCGACGGCGTGGCGGTGCTCAGCGGCGAGGTGCTGAACGAGGCCACCCGCTCCCGGGTGGTGGAGCTCGCGCTCTTCGTGGACGGCGTGGCCGCCGTGGAGACCAATATCACTGTGCTCAGGCCGGACGACCTCGGTGACCCGGACGAGGAATCGGAGACCCCGGAGGCGGCCGCCCCCGCCCCGCTGCCCGAGGAGGAGGCCGGGGCTGCTCCTCCGGCGCCGGCTCGCGGGATGGCGACCCGTGCCGATGACGCCGTGCGCTCCGAGGTGGCGCGGGAGATCGAGCGGGCGGATCTCGAAGGCGGCGATCCCCGGGTCAGCGTGGTGGACGGGGTCGTCCGGCTTACCGGGCAGGTCGTGAGCGCGTGGGAGTGGCGCGACGTCGTAGAGCGCGCCGAATCGGTTGCCGGAGTGCTTGCCGTAGATCCGGATCTGGAGGTCGCCGAGCCGGAGAGCATGGACGACCTCGTCGAGGGAGTCCGCCGCGCCGTGCTGCGCTATTCCTATTACACGGTCTTCGACGACATCAACTTCGGCATGGAAAAGCCGTACGAGATCGTTCTGCTGGGGGCGGTGACCGAGCCCTTCAAGAAGACCGAGATCGAGAAACGGGTTTCCCGGGTCTTTGGAGTCAAGAGCGTGGACAACCGCATCGAGGTCCTGCCGCTCTCCCCGAACGACCAGGACCTCCGCCGCGCCCTCTTCTATCGGATCTACCGGGATCCCCGTTTTTCGGATCGCGCCAACCGGGTGAATCCCCCCATTCACATCGTGGTTTCACGGGGGGTGGTGGCGCTTACGGGGGTGGTCCGTAGTGCCATCGAGTCGCGGATCCTCGAGTCCATCGCCCGCAGCACGCCAGGAGTCTTCCGGGTAATCAACCGGCTCGAGCACTAACCGCGGCGGAGCCTCCCGGGGGCGCCGCGAGCGTCAGGAATCGGTTGGAGGTTCGGGCACCATCGCCCGGGCCCGCTTCGGGGGCAGGGCGCTCCAGAGAAGTTTCTTCCGGAGCACCCGGAAGTAGTTCGTTTCAGGCAGGCTGAGAAGCTGCATCCGGACTTCGGACTTCCGGACTCTCAGCGCATCTCCGGGGAGCAGGGGATGGCTCGCCTGTCCATCGAACGTCACATGGACCTGGCGGCGGCGGCCCCGCAGCGTCAGGGTCAGTTCTTCGGTGTCCGGGAAGACCACCGGCCGCTGGGTCAGGGTCAGGGGCACGATGGGGGCCAGCACGATCGCCTCGACGGCGGGATGAACCACCGGTCCCCCGGCCCCGATGTTGTAAGCGGTGGATCCGGTCGGAGTTGCGATGATGACGCCGTCCCCGAGCACGGTGGCGACGAAGCCATGGGCGGTCTTGATGCGCACTTCGAGCACGCGGGCGATCGAACTGCCGGTAATGACCACGTCATTCACGGACATCTCCTCGAGCAGGATCTCGCCCTCCCGGAGGAGGGAGATCCGCAGCGTCGTGCGTTCGTCCACGACTCCCTGGCCCGCCAGGATCTTCTCCAGCCCCGGGTACAACTGGTCGATGGGAGCGTTCGTGAGGAAGCCGAGGCTCCCCAGATTGACGCCGAAGATCGGTACCTGGTGGTCACCCATCGCGCGCGCCGCCGAGAGGAGAGTGCCGTCACCTCCGAGAACCAGCACCAGATCCCGGTCCTGCCCGATCGCTGCGAGCGGAACCGAAGCCCCGTCGCCGCCGATCGACTCCGCGAGCTTTTCTTCCAGCGTGACGCTCGCGCCTCGGTTCCGTAGCCAGCCGGCAAGCCCGCGGGCCGTCTCGGCCGTCTCGGGAGCGGCGATCTTGGCGACGATCCCGACCCGCAAGCCTCCCTCCGCGGGGGGAATGAAACGCCGGGCGTTTGAGGCGGCGCCCGCGCCGCGTCGCGAGCGGGCGTTCTTGCGCGGGGCAGTGTTGCGGGGCATCGAATCTACGCCTTCCGGTGGAGGATCCGGTCGGTCAGCGCGTGGAGGAGATGCATCCCGGTGGAATTTACGGGTGGACCGGGTTGGCTGCCCACTTCGTCCAGAAGTTCCCGGGCCATCCCGGCTCGCCGGGCTGCTTCCGTGCGGGCTTTTTCGATCCCGTGAATCGCCGGATAGGTGGCCTTCCCGGCGGCGCGATCCTTGCCGGCCGACTTGCCGAGCCTGGCGGTCGTCTGCTCCTCGTCCAGCAGGTCGTCCACGATCTGGAACACGAGTCCGAGTTCCCGCCCGAAGGCGGCGAGAGCGTCGGCCTCCGGGATGCTGCCTCCTCCGGCGAGCGCGCCCAGCGCGACCGATGCGGAGATCAGGGCTCCGGTCTTCCCGCGGTGGATTGCCTCCAATCCCTCTCGGTCCGGAGTGCGGGTCTCGGCTTCCATGTCGAGAACCTGGCCGCCCACCATCCCCTCGGGCCCGGCGGCGGCGGCCAGGCGCTTCACGCACTCGAGCCGCATCTCCGGCGGCCCATCGCTGCCGCTGATCGTGTCGAAGGCCAGGGTGTGGAGCGCGTCGCCGGCGAGCACCGCGACCGCCTCCCCGTAGCGGACGTGGACCGTCGGTTGTCCCCGCCTCAGGTCATCGTCGTCCATGCACGGCAGATCGTCGTGAATCAGCGAGTAGGTGTGGACCATCTCGAGCGCGCCGGCGACCGGGAGGGCGTCGCGGCTTTGTCCGCCGACCGCGGCCGCCGAGGCCATCGCGAGCGCCGGCCGGATCCGTTTCCCTCCGCCGAGGACCGCGTAGCGCATGGCGCTCGCGAGCGTTGCGGTCGGGCCGCTCGCGGGAGGAAGGACCAGGTCCAGAAACGAATCCACCTCCCGCGCAGCGTCAGCGAGGAAGTCTCCGAGGTCCAGAGCCTGCGCCGTCCCCGCAGCGCCGGCGTCAGAAGGGAGCATCGGAGTCGGGGGCTTCTTCCCGGGCGGACGGCTGGTTGCCGGGAGCCGCCGGCGCGGGGCCGGCGGCGGCCCCGGAGATCTGCTCCTGAGCGGCGTCGAGAATCGCTTCGCAGCGGGACGCCAGCCGCTGAGCTTCCCGGTGGAGGTCGAGTACCCGGGCCAGGGGCAGATCGTCAGCCTCCAGGGCATTCACGACCTCGGCCAGACGGTCCCGGACCGCTTCGTATGGCTGCGCCGCGCCCTCGCCGGTCCGCGGGTCCTCTGGCCCGGCGTCGCTGGTCGCCTTCCGCGCCGCTTCCACGATGGCCTCGAGTCGCCTGTGCATGGAAACCGCGCGGGCGTGGAGTTGCAGGCGTTTTTCCAAAGGGACGGCCGGGCTCTCGAGCTGCCCGGTCACCCCCTTCAGTTCGGCCTCCAGCGACTCAAAGGTCGCTTCCGCCGGCGGCACGGTACTGCCGGGTTCGGTCATGATGGGTTCCCTTCGGGACTGTGCCCCGCGGAATGGGCATCCGCCGGGTTGTGAGCGGGCCGCACTTCCTCGACGGCAGCGCCAAGTTCACCTTCTCCCAGCAGCAGCCGCAGGCGATCGCCAACCTGCACATCCCGGCTGGACACGACCGCATGTCCCTCCGAATCCAGCGCCAGACTGTAGCCGCGCCGCAGGACGACCCGCGGGTCGAGGTCTTTGAGGTTCTGGCCGATCGTCTCGGCGAGGAAGGAGCGACGTTCCACGGACCTCAGGAGCGCGGCGTCCTGCCGCGTGCGACGGTCGCCAAGAGCGCCTCTCTCCCCCTCCAGGAGCCGGTGAAGAGGCTCCGGGGCGATCCAGCTCCGGGTGGCCTCGAGCCGCGCCTCCTGAGCCTGGAGCAGCGGCAAGCGCGCGAGGCGCTCGCGCAGTTTGCCCAACTGGGTGAACTGGTCGGCGAGCCTCCGGGCCGGATGGTTGTTCTCGAGCCGCTCGCGGGCGGCGCGCAGCAAGACCTCTTTGGCCCGGATCGCGCCACGAGCCGCCTCGAGCGCGGTAGACCGGTCCTGCCGCCGGCCGTGGCGTTCCTGTTCGAGCCAGGCGGGTAGCGCCGTGGTGGCGCGATGGGTCCGGAAGGTCGCCACCCGACCCTCTGCCGTGCTCAGGACCCGCCGCGCCGCAGTCTCCGCCGCACCGCGGCGAGCCTCGATCTCCTGGATCAGATCGCTTCGCTCGGGGAGGATGTCGCGAGCTGCCGCGGACGGAGTGCTGCATCGGCGATCGGCCACCCGGTCGAGAAGCGGCCGATTCTGATCGTGGCCGACGGCGCTCACGATCGGTACGGGGCAGGCGGCAGCCGCGCGCACCACGATCTCGTCGCTGAAGGGGAGGAGATCCTCCACCGATCCGCCGCCCCGGGCCACCACGATGACGTCCAGCGCCTGGCGGCCGAGAGCGCCGATCCCGGCGGCCAGCGCCGCCGGCGCCGCGGGCCCCTGAACGGGTGCGAAGTGTTCGCGGATCATGACGCCGGGGAAGCGGGTGTGCGCCGCCCGGGTGAAATCGGCCCAGGCGTCGCTTCCGGCGGCGGTCAGCAGCCCGATGCGGAGCGGCAGAAAGGGGAGCCTGCGCTTTCTTGCCGGATCGAACAGTCCTTCGCGTTCGAGACGCGCCTCCCTCTCCAGGAGTTCCTGCAGCAAGGCGCCGATCCCGGCCTTCTCGATGCGCTGGACCTGGAACTGGTAGGTGCTCTTGCCGTCATACGTGCGCAGCCGCCCGTAGGCGCGGACCCGGTCTCCCTGCTCGGGAGTGAAGGCGAAGCTCCGGGCATCGCTGGCCCAGGCTACGGCTTCGAGGACGACTCGTTGTTCGCGAAAGGACAGATAGAGATGGCCACTGGCCGGGCGGCCTACCTGGGAGAGTTCACCCTCCAGCCAGAAACTCCGCGGAAATCCGTCCTCGAGCACTTGGCGGATGCGGGCGCTGATTTCCCGAACCGAGAACGGAGACCCGGACGACCCCGGTTGGGCTGCGGAGGCCGTCTCGATCCGCGGTTCCGTCGGCGGGGGAGAGACGGGTGGGGTCGGATACGGCGGCCGTCCGAAGAGAGAGCGGCGGGTCATCGTCCTCCGGATGCTATTCCGGCGGAAGAAGAATAGCGACGCGAAGCGCCAGTTCTCCCGGTGGGGGGCGGTTCAGCCGGGATGCGTCGCCGCTCGAGCCCCCACCGGGAGAACCGGGCCGCGTGACCGTATCGACAGGCTGCTAACCGCGGCCCCGGCGGCGAGCCCGGCGCTCCGCCTCGGCTGCCTTCCGCTCGGCGCGTTCCTGCTTGCGCCGTTCCCGAGCGGCTTCTTTCTCGCGCTCGCGGACCGCGTTCATCGTGCGGGAGAGCAGACGCGTAATCGCCGACTGTGCCTGGCCGCTCGTGCCCTCCTTCTCCACCATGTATTCCACGACCAGCCACTTGCGGATCCGGGAGCGGCGCTTCTCCTCTTCCCGGTTGATGGTCTTCATTTCGTGGCGCAGGTGGAGACGCTTCAGCGCGTGGGCGAGGCCCAACACCTTCCCCTCGCGTTCCTGGGCAGTGATCAGGTCCAGGCGCTCGGAGGCGTCGTCAATGGTCGGTTCGAAGTCCGAACCGAGCACGCCCTCGATCACCCCGGGTGAGTCTCCGGCGTGGCGGATGCCACGGGTCGTCAACTGGCCGAGCGGCACCAGAATGCGATTGCCGCTCGAGGAATCCTGCGGGGTCAGCTCGAGAAGCTCCAGATCGGTCGGGGCGTCGTGAATCACCTCTCCGACGTCACAGTGACCGATCTGGGGATAGAAGACGAAATCTCCCAGCTCGAAGACACCGGGGACGGGCCCGTCAGCGGCTGCGCTCTCGTCAGACAGATCTTCGTCGGACAGATCTTCGTCGGACAGATCTTCTTCCGACAGATCTTCTTCCGACAGGTCTTCTTCCGATAGGGGCTCGTCGGCCAGATTCTCCTCGGACGGTGCTTCCTCGGACGCGGCCTCCATGAGGTCGGCTCCCCCTTCCTGCGCGACCGTCAATTTCGTTGGCGATTTCTTGGGGGAGGTAGCGGCTTCGGGTCGGGAGGCGACGGAAGATGCAAGGGACTCCGAATTGTAGCATGCTGATTCCGACACAGAACTGTCGGGCGTCCGGTTCGGTACGCCCGGGAAAGTGTCAGGAACAGGCCTTCAACGCGGCGTCGTAGTCCGGTTCCTCCTTGATCTCGGGAACGAGCTCGGAGTGACGGACGGTGCCATCCGTGTCCACGACGACGACCGCCCGGGCCAGGAGCCCGGCCAGCGGCCCTTCCGCAATCCGGAGGCCGTAAGCATCGCCGAACGAGCTGTTCCGCAGCTCCGAGACGCACTGCACGGACTCGATGTTCTCGGCAGCGCAGAAACGCCCGTGGGCGAACGGGAGATCCCGCGATACGCACAGGACCGTCACGCCCTCGAGTGCTGTCGCTTCCTCGTTGAAGCGCCGAACCGAGGCCGCACAGACGGGGGTGTCCACGCTCGGAAAAATGTTCAGGATCAGTCGCTGTCCCGCGTAGTCGCGGAGCGAAACGTCACCGAGATCGCCGCCGGTAAGCGTGAAATCCGGCGCGGCGTCTCCAGCCGCGGGAACATTCCCCGAAATGGCGAACGGGGTGCCGCCAAGCATGACGGTAGCCATGAATTGTCTCCTCCTTGGGAAAAGGGTAGGAGTCTGTCCCGGGTATCGCACGGCATTCGACCGGCGATGCATCCCGGCTGAACCGCGCCGCGCTGCGGCGCTCATCGTTGCGCTTCGGTCGAAATACACTCGGGCCAGTTCTCCCGGTGGGGGCTCCTCCCTCGCGCGCCTCGTCAGCCGGACCCCCACCGGGAGAACTGGGCCTCGCCGGTCTCGGTGCTCCCGCCATTGCCGGGACAGACTCCTGGCCCCCGGAATCCAGAGGATGGGATCCCTGGATACCGGGGGCAATCCGGGAACTGGAAGAAGCGGAGCGAGCCACTTCCGACCGGCTAGGATAGCAACCCGGTCGTTAGGACCGTCCATGCCATGAAGACTCCCATTTCCTGTCCTTTCCCTGGCCGCCTGGTCTTGTTGGGCCTCGCGGTGAGCCTCGCGGCCTGCTCGTCCCCGGAAGGAGGAGACGAGATGCCGCCCGATGAAGACGCCGCCGAGACCGCGGCGGCGGGCGGGGATGGTCCGTCGTGGAATCGGATCGCTTCGTTGCTTGCCGGCGGTCAGGTCGTCTTCGGGATCTTCTCGGGGGAAAAGACTCCGGAAACCGCCATGGAGATGGCGAAATTGGAGTTGGCGGACTTCGTCTTCTATTCCCTCGAATCGGGGCCCTTCGATCTCCCCACGATGTCAACCTATCAGGAGGCACTGTCCCCGCCGGACGCCCGCGGGGCGATGAATCCCCATCCCATCGCGCTGCGCATCCCTCCCATCCGCGACGGGATGGAAGAAGCCGCCGAGCGAACGGCCGCGGGGCTGGACGCCGGGGCCTATTCGATCGTCTTCCCCCATGTCGAGACCGCCGACGAGGCGCAACACGCGGTGGCTTCGATGCGCCCGGCCCGCGCCGGTGGCCTTCGAGGGGACGCCGATCCCGAAGCCGCACGCGTGTTCGGAGTCGCCCCGGAGGATTACGCGTCGCGCGCCGACGTCTGGCCGCTTGATCCGCAGGGAGAACTCGTGAGCATGGTGCTGATCGAGGACCAGATTGGGGTAGCGAACGCGCTGGACATCGTCAGCACTCCGGGAGTGAGCGTCGCGTTTCCCGGTCCCGGGGATCTGCGCCGCGCCTACGAAGGCGACATGGAGGCGGTGGAGGGTGCGATCCAGACGGTACTGGCCGCCTGCCAGGAGGCCGGCGTCCCCTGTGGAGTCACGGCGGGTCCGGATGACATCGCGACCCGCATCGAACAGGGCTTCCGGGTCTTCATCGTGACTTCTCCGGAGGCGCTCGCCGTCGGGCACCAGGCCGCCGGTCGCTAAGAGCCGGTGGACAAAGTCATGCGGCCCAGTTGCCGTGAAAATGCAGTCCCGCCGGGACGCCGACAGCCCGGATGGCGCGCTGGCCAGGGAACGCCGGTCTTCAGACCGGCACCGCCCCGCGCAGCGGGGCAAGAGGGCGTACTTCCCAGTTCCGGGATGGTGCGCGTCTCGGCACGTACCCCACCCGGCAGAGCGGGCAGGGAGCGCCGGTCTTCAGACCGGCACCGTCCCGCGCAGCGGGGCGAGAGGGCGTACTTCCCAGTTCCGGGATGGCGCACGTCTCGGCACGTACCCCACCCGGCAGAGCGGGCAGGGAACGCCGGTCTTCAGACCGGCACCGCCCCGCGCAGCGGGGCGAGAGGGCGTACTTCCCAGTTCTGGGATGGCGCGTGTCTCGGCACGTACCCCACCCGGCAGAGCGGCCAGGGAACGCCGGTCTTCAGACCGGCACCGCCCCGCGCAGCGGGGCAAGAGGGCGTACTTCCCAGTTCCGGGATGGCGCACGTCTCGGCACGTACCCCACCCGGCAGAGCGGGCAGGGAACGCCGGTCTTCAGACCGGCACCGCCCCGCGCAGCGGGGCGAGGGGGCGCCCAGTTCCGGGATGGTGCGCGTCTCGGCACGTACCCCACCCGGCAGAGCGGGCAGGGAACGCCGGTCTTCAGACCGGCACCGCCCCGCGCAGCGGGGCAAGAGGGCGTACTTCCCCGTTCCGGGATGGTGCACGTCTCGGCACGTACCCCACCCGGCAGAGCGGGCAGGGAACGCCGGTCTTCAGACCGGCACCGCCCCGCGCAGCGGGGCAAGAGGGCGTACTTCCCAGTTCCGGGAGGGTGCACGTCTCGGCACGTACCCCACCCGGCAGAGCGGCACCCCGGCCAGGGAACGCCGACCTCCGGTCGGCATCGCGCGGGAGCGCGAACCCACCGCCGATGACGCTGCGCTGTGCCAACTTGAGTTCCGCACCCCCTTCCAATCCCGGATGCCGCGACCGCTCACCGTCCCTCTACCCGGGGCCGCGCCTTTTTCATGCCCGGCGGGGTGAACGGGAGGACCCGATCATGACGGTTTCTCCCGGTGGGGGCTCCTCCCTCGCGCGCCTCGTCAGCCGGGCGCCTCGCCCCCACCGGGAGGACTGACCGCTCTCGGCGCTCACACGGCTTTGCCCACCGGCTCCCAAGGACATTTTCGGGAACACCCGCAACCACGAACCGAAGGAAAGGACTCATGTCCGAACACAACAAGACGGCACTCCTCGAGCGGGACGCCGAGCACCTGATCCATCCGATCCACAGCAACGCCGCCGTCGCCGGCGGGCACGTCTGGGTGCGGGGCGAGGGCGCCCGGCTCTTCGATGCCGATGGTCGGGACTACGTGGACGCCCTCTCGGGACTCTGGAACGTCTTCATCGGGCACGGACGCGGTGAACTGGCGGTGGCCGCCGCGAATCAGATGCGGCAACTGGCATACGCTTCCGGCTACGCCGGAAGCTCCAACCCCCAGGCCATCGCGCTCGCCGAGACCCTGGCTGAGATTTCCTACCCGAGCATCAACCGGTTCTTCCTGACCTCGGGCGGGGGCGAGTCCACGGATTCCAGCATCAAGACCGCCCGCTACTACTGGAAGGTTCGCGGAAAGCCGGACAAGACCAAGGTCATCTCACGGATCTGGGGCTACCACGGCGTGACCCTGGCGGCCATGTGCGCCACCGGAATGAGCGTGTACTGGCCCATGTTCGAACCCCGGATTCCGGGTTTCCGGCACATCGGGTCGCCGTATCCCTATTTCTATGATCCCCCGCCCGGGAAGACCCGGGGGGAGGCCGCCGCCGACGAACTGGAGACGGCCATTCTCGAAGAGGGGGCCGACACGGTCGCGATGTTCATCGCCGAGCCGGTGCAGGGCGCCGGCGGAGTGATCGTTCCCACCGACGACTACTTCTCCCGGATCCGCGAGATCTGCGATCGCTACGAGGTCTTGCTCGTCTCCGACGAGGTCATCACCGGATTCGGGCGCACCGGAACGATGTTCGGCCTGAACCACTGGGGCATCGAGCCCGACATCATGCAGTTCGCGAAGGGGATCACTTCCGGACACATCCCGCTCGGTGGGATCGGACTCTCCGACCGGGTGGCGGAGACCCTCGACGGGGGCGATCCGGTCTGGATGCACGCGTACACCTACAGCGCCCATCCCGTCTCCTGCGCCGTCGCGGTCGAAAACCTCCGGATCATCCGCGAGGAGGGGCTGGTCGAGATGGCGGCGGAGAAGGGGGCTGAGCTCATCCGCAATCTGGAGCAGGCTTGCGGAGACCACCCCAATGTGGGCGAGGTCCGCGGCAAGGGCCTGATGGCGGCAGTCGAAGTGGTGGCGGACCGCGGCACCCGGGAGCTATTCTCGGCTTCGGCCAAGGTAGGACCGCGCCTCCTCCAGGCGATCGACGAGCGCGGTGTCTTCAGCCGCTTACGCGGCGACGTCTTCGTCTGCGCCCCGCCGGTCTGTTCCACCTCCGCCGATCTCGAACAGATCGCGGATGCCGTTGCGGGCGCCCTCGCGGAGGTGCTGGGGTAAGCGCTGGGAACGCCGGTGTTCACAGCGGCACCGCGCATCGCCGACGGAGAAGAAGGCGGGGACGGCTTGGAACGCCGACCTCCGGTCGGCACAGCGGTCCGCAGGGCCGCGGCGGCGAAGACCCCAATCGTCGGGATGGTTCTCGTCTCGGCACGTACCCCCAACAGATGAGACGGCGCGGCCAGGCAGGGGAGCGCCGACTTCCGGTCGGCACAGCGGCCCGCAGGGCCGCGGCGGCGAAGCCCCCAATCGTTGGGATGGCTCCCGTCTCGGCACGTACCCCCAACAGATGAGACGGCGCGGCCAGGCAGGGGAGCGCCGACTGCCGGTCGGCATCGCCCCGCGCAGCGGGGCCAACGGGCCATTCCTCCCCTCAGTCGTGGCTGCCGGGTCCGGCCGAAGTCCGTTCCAGAAGTTCCTGAAGCCGCGGTAGCGATCGCTGATCCTTCTCCCGCCCGGCGGCGCTCTTCGAACGAATCACATCCGGCAGGGAAGCGACGAGAACGAAGGTTCCCTCGACCGCTTCCAGGGCCACCGCGTCCCGCTTCAGGTCGTCGTAGCCTGCGGTTCCGGAAGGAACGAAGGCAAGGTCGAGCGCGCCGCAGCGCGTCGTCAAGTTCAGGATGGCGTCTGGCCCGACATTCTCGAGGAACGCGGGCGAGCAATCGAAGGCGAGACCCTCGGGGACCCCCTCGGCGCGAATGCGGGCCTCGAGGTCTTGAAGCGCCGTGGAGAGCCGACGGAAGTTGTCCGGGTCGCGCGCCGGCGCGATGTCGAGATCCACGGTGACGCCGACGTCGCCGTGCAGGACTGCCGCCATCCCGCCGATCAGAACGAAACGCACCCCGGCGTCGTGAAGCGCCGACAACAGGGCGGCCGGGTCGAAAGACGGCTCAGCCACTGGGCCGGCTCTGGATTCGGGAGCGGCCGCGCAGCACGAAGCGGGCGGCGCGGGCGGCCCCGGTGAGTCGTTCGGCGGGCGTTTGGCGGAGCGTCACCTCGAACAGCGACCGGGTTCCGGGATCGGGTTCGCCAAGGTGGCAGCGGATCTCGAAGCCGGCGGAGCGGACAAGCCGCTCGACCAGGTCCGTCGAGGGGACGCGCGCTCCGGATTCAATCCGGGCGACCGTGGATTGCGGGACCCCGGCCCGGCGCCCCAACGCCGCCTGGGTAAGCCCTCCGCGCTTCCGCGCCTCCCGGACGAGACTTCTCACGATCATACCGCCAGTATAGCCAATCGGCTATACGAACCGCGCGGGAGCAGAGTTCGATTCTCGTGCCGCCGCCGGTTGTGCCCTCAGACCACCTCGACCACGTAGCGCTCGCGCACCAGCCGCCACGCCGACGCCGCGAACGCGGTCAGCGGAATCGCCAGCAGCGTCCCGGTGAGTCCGCCGAGAGCGCTGCCCCAAAAGAGCACGGCGACGATGATCGCCATCCAGTGAAGCCCCGTCTGGTCGCCCATGATCTTGGGCGTGAGGATCCAGCCCTCGATCAACTGCACGGCGATCAGGACCCCGGCGGCAAGCGCGGCGAGCACGAGCCCGCCGTCCGGCTGGATCCAGGCCAGCGGCACCGCGACGGCAAACCCGACGGCGGTTCCCAGGTAGGGAATGATGGTCAGGACTCCGAGCCCGAGCCCGATCACGAACCCGTAGTCGAGCCCGATCGCGGTGAACCCGACCGCCACCAGCAGGCCCTGGAGGAAGGCCACCACGAGCTGGGCCCGGAAGAACACGATCAGGATCTGCACGAAGTCGCTCGCGAGCCGGACCGCGGTGTCGCGGGTCTTCGGTTTCAGGAACGGCAGCATCCGGGCCGTGTCGGTGGGCGGGGCTTCCCACAGCAGGAAGAACCCGAAATAGAGCGGCAGCACCGCCCAAGACAGCAGAGCGCCGACTCCGCGCAGGATGCCGGCGCTTGCCGCGACCGCCTGTTCCCCGACCCGGGCGAGCCCCTGCAAGAGGGAAGCCTGCTGGCTCAGCACGAAATCCCGAATCTGCTGGCCCATGGGGTGGTTTTCGAAGAAGTCCACGAAGGTCGGGGTCTCGGCGACCACCCAGGCGTAGGCATTTTCGAGAAACGTCGGTGCCCGCTGGGCCAGATCGCCGAGCTGGGTCGCGAGCAGGCGCCCGAAAACGAGCGCGAAGCCGGCGAGAACCGCCGCCACGGACAAATACACTGCGATCAGTGCCGCCCAGGCGGGCAGCCGCAGGCGGGTCCGGAACGCGTGGAACCAGGGTTTGAAGACCAGCGCGGCCAAGCCGCCGACCGCGAGGGGCAGCAGCACGTGGGAGAACGCGGAGACGAACCGGTAGAGGAGCCAGACAACGCCGCAGACGGCGCCGAGAAGGACCGCCGAGGAGAGGACGACCAGCGCCGCCGACCGCGGATCTCCGGAACGGGACGGCTCCGGGCCCCCCGGCCGCTCCGTCCCGTCGTCCATCAGTGCCCGGTGGCGAAAACCCTGGCGGTTAACTCGCGGCGCGGGGCGCTTTGTCCACGGGCCGTCAGTACCGGTAGGTGTCCGGCTTGTAGGGCCCGTCGACCGGGACGTCGATGTAGTCGCTCTGCTCCGGCGTCAGGCGGGTGAGGCGCGCCCCGAGCTTGTCGAGATGGAGACGGGCGACCTCTTCGTCCAGATGCTTCGGCAGCACATGGACTCCCAGGGCGTAGTGCTCTCGCCGCTGGTGCAGTTCCAGCTGCGCGAGCACCTGGTTCGCAAAGCTCGAGCTCATCACGAAACTGGGATGGCCGGTCGCGTTTCCAAGGTTGAGCAGCCGTCCCTCCGAGAGCACCAGGATCTGCCGGCCGTCCGGGAAGACCCAGGCGTCCACCTGGGGCTTGATGTTCTGACGCCGGATGCCCGGTTCCGCGGCGAGTCCCGCCATGTCGATCTCGTTGTCGAAGTGGCCGACGTTTCCGACGATGGCGTTTCGCTTCATGCGCCGCATGTGCTCCACGCCGATCACCCGGACGTTTCCGGTGGTGGTGATGAAGACGTCGGCCTCGTCCACCACGTCCTCCAGCCGGACCACCTGATACCCGTCCATGAGCGCCTGGAGCGCGCAGATCGGGTCCACTTCGGTGACGACGACCCGGCACTTCTGGCCGGCAAGGGACTGCGCCGCGCCCTTGCCCACCTCGCCGTAGCCGAGCACGACCGCCAGCTTGCCGCTGAGCATCACGTCGGTGCCGCGCATGAGGCCGTCCACCAGCGAGTGCCGGATCCCGTAGACGTTGTCGAACTTGCTCTTCGTGACCGAGTCGTTGACGTTGATCGCGGGAAAGAGCAGCGATCCCTCGCGGTGCATGCGGGCCAGCCGATGGACTCCGGTGGTGGTTTCCTCGGTGACGCCCACGATGCCCCCGGCCAATGCTCCGAACCAGCCGGGCCGTTCTTCGGCGGCGGCCGCGAGCAGCGAGTAGATGACGGCCAGTTCTTCGTTCTCCGCGGACTCCGGCGCGGGAACGGACCCCGTGCGGTCGCATTCCACGCCCTTGTGCACCAGCAGGGTGGCGTCGCCGCCGTCGTCGAGGATGAGGTTGGGTCCGCGCCCGTCCGGCCAGTGGAAGGCCTGCGCGGTGCACCACCAGTACTCGGCGAGCGTCTCGCCCTTCCAGGCGAAGACCGCCGGCCCCCTGAGATCGCCGGTGTCTGCGCCGCGCCCCGCCACCACGGCCGCTGCCGCGTGGTCCTGGGTCGAGTAGATGTTGCAGCTCGCCCAGCGGACCTCGGCGCCGAGATCCAGCAGGGTTTCGATGAGCACCGCCGTCTGGATCGTCATGTGGAGCGATCCGGTGATCCGGGCGCCGGCCAGCGGCCGGTCCGCGGCGTAGCGCTCCCGAATCGCCATCAGGCCCGGCATCTCGTGTTCCGCGAGTTCGATTTCGCGCCGCCCGAAGGCGATGGTTTCCGGCGAGAGGTCGGCGACCCGGTGAGGGACGTCTCCGAACAACGGCAGTCCGGTGTTCAGGAAGGTCTGGGTCGCAGCGGGGGCGTGGGGCACGGATTCCGGGTCCTTTTCTGAGAGCTGTCGTGAATCAGCGATCGTTCTTGCGGCGTCCGCCGCCGAGGAAGGCGGTAAACAGGAACCCCCCGGCGAGGGCCAGGCCGGCGGTGACGATCTGGGCGCCCGTCGGTGCGAAATGGACGCCGTTCATGGTCTGGAAGGGCCAGAGCCCCGCCGAGGCTCCCAGCAGGAGCCCGAAGAGCACGCCGAGAGTCACCTGCCGATGGGCGCCGAGAAAGTATCGCACGAGCCGCGCGGCGGCGGCGATACCGAGCGCGATGCCGAAGAAGAAGGGGAGGACGCCGGAAATGGCCGCGAAGATCGCCGACGGATCCCACGGCCGCGATCCGAGGGTGACCGCCAGCCGGTCCGCCGCGTTCAGAAACGGCAGGTACATGCCCATCAACAGCAACAGGGTGCTGCCGCTGATTCCGGGCAGCACCATGGCGAAGGCGGCGACCGCTCCGGCCCCGAAAAAGGCGGGCCCCGACGCCGCGAGTGCGGACGCCTCAGGGCCTCCCCGGCTTACCAGCACGATCGGAAGCACAACTGCCAGCGCCCCCGCCACCGATCCCGCCGCAAAGGTCCGGCCGGGAGAGGAAGCCATGCGCCAGAGCAGCGGGGCGCCCCCGAGCGTGAGGCCGAGGAAGAGCGCGAAGAACAGGACCGGCCAGGCGGTGAAGGCGTCGCGAGCCGCACCGGCGACGCCGAAGACGGCCAGCAGGGCCGATCCGACGGTCACCAGGAGGCGGGTTACCGAGGCGCGCCGCAGCCGTCCCGAGGTGATTTCGGCGACCGCCCCGACGAGTTCCGGATACACCCCGGCGGCCAGAATCATCGTTCCGGCGCTGACCCCCGGTACGAGACTCGCGAGGCCGCCCAGGATCCCGGCCACCGCACATCGCCAGACAGGGACTCGCCCCCCAGTGGCCGGAGCGGCGGGCTTCCCCATGAGGCGAGTGTACGGACTGGCGGCGTGCGTTCTCCCGGTGGAGGCCTTCAGCCCGGCACCGCGCATCGCTGTCGGAGAAAAAGGGCGGGGACGGCTTGGAACGCCGACCTCTGGTCGGCACCGCTGCGCGAAGCGCAGCGAACGTGACGAACGTCAAACAGCGAGGCAGTCCGTACTGCGACGCGTACTTCACCAAGAACAGCGGTGCTGGCACGGGGACATCCCGTAAGTCGGCCGTACGCGCTTCCGTCCGCCTTTGGCGGGCTGTGCCGGGCCCCACCGGGAGAAACCCTCATGATCGGGTTCTCCCGCCCACCCCGCCCGTCATCAAAAAGGGGTGCGGCACTCACGCTGACCGGGCGCAGCATCATCGGCGCGGGTTTCGCGCTCCCGCGCGATGCCGGCCGGAGGCCGGCCCAGTTCTCCCGGTGGGGGCTCCAAGCCGTCCCCGTGCTTCCTCGCGGTTGACGATGCGCGATCTCGCTGCGCGTCGCGCAGCGGTGCCGGGGTGAAGCCCCCCCGGAGAATTGGCCGGCGTTCCCTGGCCCGTCCGTCGCTCTTTGTAGTGGCGTGGGTGCCGCGACGTTCACACTCCAGGAAGACTCCACTTACATGCAGGGCGGGGTGTGCCGGGCGAACCGCGCGATGATCCTCTCAGGTATGGCAAGGACGCAAAGCGGCGAAAATATCCCGGTGTTCTCTGTCCGCGGCCTGGAGGTTCCCGGCCTCTCGCCACTTTCCTTCGAGGTGCCGCCGGCCGGCGTGCTCGCGATTTCGGGTCCCTCCGGTTCCGGCAAGACCCGCCTGCTCCGGGCCCTCGCCGACCTCGATCCGCACGGGGGACAACTCTCCTGGTCAGGAAGATCGTGCGAAGCGGTGCTTGCGCCCGAGTGGCGCCGGCAGGTCGGACTGCTGCCCGCCGAACCGCGCTTTTGGCACCCCGCGGTCGCGGCGCATTTCCCCGCGGACGCCGACTCGCTGGGGGAGGAGTTCGCCTCCCTCCGGCTTGACCCGGAAACTCAAAACGCCGACCCCATGCTGCTGTCCACCGGCGAACGATCGCGATTGGCGCTGCTGAGACTCCTGCTGCGCTCTCCCGAAGTTCTCCTCCTCGACGAGCCCACCGCCAACCTCGATCAGGACAACCGGGCGCTCGTCATCGGAAGGATCGACCGTTACCGGAGGGAGCACGGGGCCCCCGTGCTGTGGGTTTCCCATCTTGCGGAGGTGGTCGCCGCCGCCGACCGGGTGCTGGTTCTTCCGGAAGGGAATGTGCGGTTGCCCTCTCCCGGAAGTGCGGCCGATGCGGAGAATGTTTCGTGATTCCTCTGACCTATTGGGATCTCGTCGCTGCCGCGGCAGCGGTGGTGGCGCTCGCCGCCGCCAACCGGCTGGCGGGACTCGGCGTCTCCCGCCAGCTTCTCTGGCTCGCCGCCCGCGGGTCCGCCCAACTTCTGCTGTTGGGGCTCGTGCTGCGGTTCGTCATCGGAACGACCGATCCGGTGATCGTGGGACTCATGGCGCTTTTCATGCTTGGGGTCGCAACGCGCGAGGTGAAGATCCGCCAGGCGCGTCCGCTCGCCGGACGCTGGGGCTACCTCGCCGGAGCCCTCGCGATGTTTCTCTCGTCCTTCCTGTTCACCGTGTTTGCGCTCGCCGTGGTCCTCGGGCCCGATCCCTGGTGGGCGCCCCGGTTTTCCATCCCGCTCCTCGGCATGCTGCTCGGAAACACCATGAACGGGGTTTCGCTCTCCACCGAACGGCTGACCGAAGCGGTGGTCCGGAGCCGCGACGTGATCGAACAGCGCCTCGCCCTCGGAGAGACCCGCGAGCAGGCGGTGTCCGACATTTCCCGGGAGAGCGTCCGGGCCGGCCTGATCCCGATCTTCAATGCGATGGCGGCTGCCGGAGTGGTGAGCCTTCCCGGGATGATGACCGGGCAGATCCTCGCCGGGGCCCCGGTGGACCAGGCCGTCCGCTACCAGATCCTGATCCTGCTGCTCATCGCCGCGGGGACCGGTTTCGGGGTGCTGGCCGCGGTGCGGGTGGTGTCCCGGAGGCTCTTTGACGACCGGCACCGCCTGCGCCTGGACCGTCTCACCCGCTGAGGAATTCTCCGCGGCTCCACGGGCTGCTTATGGGATACTGCCCGGCTCCCGGAGGCCCCTGCCGAATGTCTCGAAACCGTCTGCCAAGCCTGATTCTCGCCCTGCTCGTCGCCTGCGCCGTGGCCGCGCCCCTGGCGGCTCAGGAGGACCTGCCGTATCCGGTGCCCGACCGCACCGACGGGGAAGGACCCTGGGACCGGTTGATCCTGCGCGGGCCCATCGTGATCGACGGCACCGGCGCGCCGCCCTACGGCCCGGTGGACATCATCGTCGAGGGCAACGTCATCCACTCGATCCACAACGTGGGCACCGGAGTGACCCCGATCCGGGAGGAGGATCGTCCGCAGGCGGAACCGGGGGACCACGAGATCGATCTCGAAGGACACTACATCCTGCCCGGATTCATCGACATGCACCTCCATCAGCACAACGAGGGCGCGGGGCAGGGGGTCCCGACCGAGTACATCCACAAACTCTGGATGGGCCACGGGATCACCGCGGGCGGCGACCTCGGCAACTTCAACACCCGCTGGCTCATCCATCACAAGCAGCGGGCGTGGAACAACGAAATCACGTCCCCGCGCATCCAGGCGTTCGTGGTCTTCGGCCGGGACGGCGAGGAACCGGTGACGAACCCCGACGCCGCCCGCCGCTGGGTGCAGTGGGTGAAGGAACAGGGGGCCGACGGGATCAAGTTCTTCGGGGCCCAGCCGCGGATCTTCCGGGCGGCGCTCGACGAAGCGGCGATCCAGGGGCTCCGCTCCACTTCCCATCACGCCCAGCTCGATGTGGTGGGCATGAACGCGCTCGAAACCGCCCGTGCCGGGCTGACCTCCATGACCCACTGGTACGGCCTCCCCGAGGCGATGTTCGTGGACAAGGTAATCCAGCACTACCCGGTGGACTACAACTACAACAACGAGTACCACCGGTTTGGAGAGGCCGGCCGTCTCTGGGCCCAGGCCGCGCCTCCTTTCTCCGAGAAATGGAACGCGGTGATGAACGAACTCCTCGAGCTGGACTTCTCGATCCACCCGACCTGGGTCGCCTACATCGGCACCCGGGACCTCATGCGCCAGCAGCGGAACGAATGGCACTCCGTCTACACCCACCCGAACCTCTGGGAGTTCTACCGGCCGAACGCGGAGAACCACGCCTCCTACTTCTTCGACTGGACCACCCAGGTCGAACTGAACTGGAAGGAGAACTACCGGCTCTGGATGGCTTTCGTGAACGAGTTCAAGAACCGCGGCGGCCGGGTTGCGGTCGGTAGCGACTCCGGTTACACCTTCAACCTGTACGGGTTCGGGTTCGTCCAGGAGCTGGAGCTGATGCAGGAAGCCGGGTTCCACCCGCTCGAAGTCATCAAGGCGGCGACCCTGAACGGCGCCGAGGTGCTCGGGCTCGACGACCGGCTCGGAAGCATCGAAGAGGAAAAGCTTGCCGACTTCGTGGTGCTCGAAGAGAACCCCCTCCAGAACCTGAAGGTGCTCTACGGATCCGGCACGATCCGGCTGAACCACGAGACCGGCCGCACCGAGCGGATCGGCACGATCCGCTACACCATCAAGGACGGCATCGTCTACGACACCCGTAAGCTGCTCTCCGACGTGCGCGAAACCGTGCGCGCCGCCCGCGCCGAAAAGGGCCTCCCGCCCCCGCCGATGCCCCTCTTCCTCGAGGACAACGCCGACCACGACTTCCCGAAGCCGGGCAAGCGTTAGCCAGGGAGCGCCGCCCAGCCGGGTGGCGCGCAGGCCGGGAACGCCGGTCTTCAGACCGGCACCGCGGCCCGCAGGGCCGCTGAAACCACGCACCGCTGACGGAGAAGAAGCGCGGGGACGGCTTGGAACGCCGACCTCCAGTGCCGGGTTTTCGATTGACTTGACAACATCGCGGGTGTCGACCTAGCATCCATGCTGAGACGCAAGCTCCGCTTGCCCTCCTTCCGAGGCCCGCGCTCCGGCGCGGGCTTTCGTGCGTTCTGAGGCGTTCATGACGTACCTGGCCTATCTGGACGAGTTCGGGCATATCGGTCCCTATGTCGGCCGATCAGACCCAAAATACCGCGAGAGCCCTGTCTTCGGCCTGGCCGGCCTTGTGCTCCCCGCGAATGAAGTACGCGGGTTTGGCACTTGGTTCTTCCAGCGAAAATGCGCCCTGCTCGGATCCGACATTCAGCGGTCCGGGAAACATCCTGCGGTCTGGGAGAAGAAGGGATCCGGTCTCTACACGGTGACAAACGTGGGCCGCTACCGCGAACTCCGGACGTTCACAAACCGCTTTTTCAACAAGATCGCGAAGATCGGCGGGTTCGCGTTCTATGTCGGGACGAAGAAGACGCAACCCCCGAATCAACACAGTGCCAATGCGCTCTACGCGGCGGTGTTTGTGGAAGCGATAAAACGGCTGGACGAGTTCTGCGCCGAAGCGGGCAACCCCTCCCACCACTTTCTGATCGTTCTCGATGAGCACGATCAGCGCTCTGCGCTTATCACTGCGGCGGCTCAAAAGATGTACGGAGGAGACGAGCCTCGCCGTCACCTCATCGAGCCGCCCTTCGAGGCCGAAAGCCACCGTTATCAGACGATCCAGGCCGCAGACTGGATCTGTGGGCTTGTCGGACGCCTTGGAGCAATCTGGGCTGATCCGGACGCTTATCCGGAGAACGAGATATTCCTTCGCTATTTCTCGCAGAGGCTTCATCGCGTGACCCAACGTAGTGGCATACGCATCCACCCGGAGTAAGTGACCACACCGGAACACCTTGTTCCAACCGGTAGGGCCGAAGCTCGGAAGGATGCCGGTGAACCGGATCAGCACCGCGGACGTGATGGCGGTGCTGTTTCCGGTCCGGGCCAGAAGCGGGAGACCGCGCGGAGGGTGCGGCAGTGCGTCTCGGCCGTGATGCGCCGGGTGGTCGCGCAGGGCTACCGGGAAGACAACCCGGGGCGGCGTTGCCCAAGAACAGCCGCCGCTGACACGCAAACCCCAGCGACCGCCGACCTCCCGTCGGCCCGGTGCCGCGCAGGGCAGGGAACGCCGCTCGTCAGAGCGATAGTTCCAAGCGTTGCCAAGACCTAACTCGATGATAGTCGTGTAGTTATGGTTGCGTCGGGTTGTTCGGTCCTGGCTACATTTTGGGCTGGACGCCGAGGAGGTCGAAGCATCGCTGCTGGAGTGGGGAGGGCAGCGTCTGGAGGGGGAAGGTTTCGTCGCGGTCCTTGATCTTCACGGTGTTGAGGGCGATGGTGCCGAGGTTTTCGAGCAGATCCCGGAAGGCCTGGACGGAGAGGTCGTCCTCGGTGCGCTTCTTGGCGGCCTTTTTCTCGGCGGCGGGGGAGCGTTGGGCGGGGGCGACGATGGATCGGCGTCGGCTCTCGGCGGCGTCCTTTTGGTGGTCTTCGAAGAGGATGGGGGCGAGGGCGCGGCGCATGTGCCACTCGATGTAGTAGGCGAGCGTGCAGAGGAGAACGTGGGCGCGCACCCGGTCACTGCGCCAGTGGTGGATGGGCCGGAGGAGTTCGATGGTTTTGAGGCAGCGGAAGGCGCGCTCGACGCGGGCGAGATCCTTGTAGGCGCGGACCGTTTGCTGCGCGTCGAAGCGTTCGGGTTCGACATTGGAGCGGACGACGTAGATGCCTTCGAGGGCGACTGCCTTTCGGATCTGGTCCTGGTTGCGCTGGAAGGAGAAGGAGGAATCGGTGATCTGGTGGGTGAAGAACTTGCCCACCTTGTAGCGGTCGATGACCTTTCCGAAGCGGGTGCCGATCTTGTCCTCGCCCCGCAGGGGCGCCCTCTCCCGCTGGGTGGCGACCACGATGCGCCGGAGGAGTTTTTCGGTGGCCTGCAGCAGGTCCTCGCGCTTTCGGCGCTGCTCCCCGGCCAGCTTGGGATTGCGGCAGACGATGAGCCGCTCGCCGGGGTATTCGTCGGAGGTGATTTCGAAGAGGTCGCGCTCCTCGAACAGGGAGGGGGGCGGCCGTTCGGCGTTGAGGAGCTTGCGGATCATGGGCTTGCGGAGGGAGGAGATCCAGCGCAGCCCCTCGACGCCCTGGAGGTCTTCGCGGATGCGGGCGGCGGTGAGCATGCCCCGGTCGCCGACCATCACCAACCGTTCGATGCCGAAGGAGGTCTTGAGCTTTTGGAGCTGGCCGGCGACGGTCTGGGGATCGGTGGTGTTCCCGGGGAAGACCTCGACGGCGACCGGGCGGCCTTCGGGATCGGTGAGCAGCCCGATGACGATCTGGAGCTTGCCTTGCTTCTTGTCGCGGCTGTAGCCGCGCTTGGCGAGGGGGCAGTGCTTGCCCTCGAAGTAGGAGGAGGTGATGTCGTAGAGGACGAGGGTGTTGTCGGCGAGGTGTCGTCGGGCGAGTTTTTTCTCGATGGCGTGTTGGTGAGTGCCGAGCCAGTCGAGCGCGGCGTAGAGCTCGTTTTCATGGACAGGCCCGAGTTGGAGGACTTGGCCGAGGGAAGAGTGTTTGGTTTCGGGGTTGAGGGCGCGGCTGGTGGCGAGCTTGGAGCAGGGTTTGAGGACGCGGTTTGCGATCATGGCGGTGACGAGGTCGCGGTTTCGGGAGGGTTTTCGGTCGAGGAGGGAAGGGAGGCCGAGTCTGTGGAGGGTTCCGAGGATGGCGGCGACGTGTCCGTGGGGGAGGGAGCGGACGATGTCGATTGCCTCCCGGATGGGGATGTCGGCGAGGGTTGCGCCTTTGAGGATGCGTCGGAGCGATTCGACGGCGGCGGGGTTTCGTCGGTGGAGTTTGGTGAGGTTTGCGAGGGTGCGTTTGAGGACCTTGCGGCCGTCGCGGACGGACTCTCGGAGGAGGACGGCGGGGGGGGAGCTGCGGTTGGGGACGAACTCAATATACATGGGCACGATAATAAGACACACAATACTGACAGTCAATAGTAAACATCACTCCACATGTTCTATTACATGGCTACAACATTGCATCCGAAAATCCCATAAACGACCATGAGTCACGAAGTTAGATCAGAAAACCGCTGGAACTACCGTCAGAGCGGCGCCGCCCGCCGGAGGCGGGCGGCGCCGCGCGTAGCCGATCCGCGTGAAACGCGCGCGAGCGCGTTCGCACCGCACCAGGTGACATCCGTAAGTGGCAAACGGCTTGCTTACGTTACGGACAGGCCCGTCCCGGGAAGGAGACGACCGTGTCCCGACTATTGGTTCGCCCCAAGCGGTATTTGGCTTCGATCCGGCTGGCGTTGGCCGCAACCGCCCTGATTCTGGCTCTTGGTTGCGGTGAGGATCCGGTGACACCCGCCCCTGTCCTGCCGGAACCACCTCCAGACCCCGTCGTGGTGTGGTTGGCGGCGAATGCGCATCCCTTCACGGGCCCGCACCTCTCCCTTCCACCCACGGAACTCGAGTTTCTCCGCGAGATCGTGGGCGACGCCCGCATTGTGGCGCTTGGCGAGAACACACATGGCGCCCGCGACTTCTTTGAAATGAAGGCGCGCATCCTCCGGTTCCTGGTCGAAGAGATGGGCTTCAACACGTTCGCCATCGAGGCGACCTGGCCGGAAGCCCGGCGTATCGACCACTACGTGCGGACGGGCGAGGGCGACCCGGAAAGGCTGCTCTCGGGGCTCTATTTCTGGACCTGGAACACCGAATCCGTGCTGGAGATGATCGAATGGATGCGGGATCACAACCAGGCTGGAGGCGATGTCGGGTTTCACGGTTTTGACATGCAGTACCCCGGGATGGCGCTGCACAACGTCCGCGAGTACATGCGCAGTGTGGATCCCGAGGCCCTGGAGGCTGTTTCCGAGCAACTCGAATGCCTCCAGAGATTCGCGAACGGCCCCAACGGACGGAGCCCGCAGCCGCGCTACTCAGACGAGTCGGATTCCTACCGGACGACGTGTATCGCGTCGCTCGACGAGGCTCGTGAGTTCCTGCTATCGAAGCGTGAAGAATACGAGACCGCCGCCGGCGAGGAGGCCTTCGAAGTGGCGTTCCAGAGCCTGCGGGTCGCGGTGCAGTTCCACCTGAGCGCGGCGCGCGAACAGGGCCGGGACGAGTCCATGGCGGAAAACACCGAGTGGATCAGCCGCCGGATCGGGCCGGAGGGGCGCATGGTGCTCTGGGCCCACAACTATCACGTTTCCACCCAGCCGGGCGCCCAGGGGTCCTACCTGCGCGAGACGTTCGGCGACGACATGGTCGTCGTGGGTTTCAGCCACGAAGGCGGTCGGTTCACTGGAGTGGATCTGGAAGCGACGACTTACCGCGGTCTTCCCGCATTCGATCTCGACCCTCCGATGCCGGGTTCTTTCGAGGCTTCACTTGCGCGCGGCGCCGCTTCCAGATTCGTTCTCGACCTCCGCAACCGCGACACGAGTGTCCTGGGAAGTTCCTGGCTCGTGGGGGAGCGCCTATTCCGCTCCATTGGCTGCTGTTACCGGCCTTCCATGCCTGACCGTTACTGGCGCCCCGTCCCGCTTACGGAGTGGTACGACGTTCTCATTCACTTCGAGGTCACTCGGGAGACCACCGTGCTCCCTCACCGCCCCCCTGATTCTTTCTGATGCTCCGGTACCGGAAAGGGAGCACGAAAAGGGGACTCCTCATGACCATTCCGAGGCCGACGAATTCCGGTCTGACCAGCTTCGCCCTGCTCACGGCCGTGTTGATCCTTGCCCACGGCTGCGCCGAGGACGCGGTGACACCGACTCTCGTGCTGCCGGACCCGCCGCCGGATCCAACGTCCGCCTGGCTCGACGCCAACACCCATCCTTTCGGCGGCCCGCACCTCTCGCTGCCGCACGACGACATCGAGTTCCTCCGCGACATCGTGGGCGATGCGCGCATCGTGTCCCTCGGCGAAGCCACTCACGGCACCCGGGACTTCTTCGAGATGAAGGCGCGCATCCTGCGCTTCCTCGTCGAGGAGATGGACTTCAACACCTTCGCCATCGAAGCGACCTGGCCCGAATCCCGGCGTCTCGACCACTACGTGCGCACCGGAGAGGGAGACCCCGAGGTGCTCCTGTCGGGGCTCTATTTCTGGACCTGGAACACGGAATCGGTGCTGGAGATGATCGAATGGATGCGGGAACACAACGAGGCCGGCGGGGACGTGGGGTTCCACGGCTTCGATATGCAGTTCCCGGGGATGGCGCTCCACAACGTGCGCGAGTACGTGCGAGAAGTTGACCCGGAGGCCGTGGAGACGGTTTCCTCACAACTCGAGTGTCTCGAGAGATTCGCCAACAATCCCCGCGGCCGGCGTGAGTTTCGCGGCTATGAGAACCAGCCCGACTCCTACCGGACGGAGTGCGCCGCTTCGCTCGAAGAAGCACGTGAGTTGCTGCTTGCGAACCGGGGTGGGTATGAGGCGGCGGCTGGCGAAGACGCATTCGAGGTGGCGCTCCAGAGCTTGCGCGTCGCGTTCCAGTTCCACCTCAGGATCGCAGGCGAGCAAACGCGCGACGCATACATGGCCGAAAACACCGAATGGATCAGTCGCCGGGTCGGACCGGAGGGGCGGATGGTGCTCTGGGCCCACAACTACCACGTTTCCACCACGCCCGGCGCCCAGGGTTCGTACCTGCGCGAGACCTTCGGCGACGACATGGTGGTCGTGGCGTTCAGCCATGAAACCGGCCGGTTGACCGCCAAACAGCTCCTCCCGGAAGGAGGTTGCGGGGAGCTCACGCAGCACGACCTCGGGCCCCCGGTCGACGGCTCCTACGAACAGCGCCTGTCCCTCGCTTCCGCCCCCCGTTTCGTTCTCGACCTTCGCAATCGGGACACCAGTGCGCCCGGAGGCTCATGGCTCCGCGGCAGTCGTTTGTTCCGGAGTTTCGGCGCCTGCTACGACGCCGAGAGGCCCAACTTGTATTGGTGGAGCGAGCCGCGACTCACGGAGTGGTACGACGTGCTCATCCATTTCGAGTCCACCGGCCCGACGACGGTGCTTCCGTTCCGTTATCCCGACTCCTGGTGAGGTACGCAGAGACGGTCCGAGGGGCAACTTCCAGGGAACGCGCATGAGTGAACCCAAGCTGGCTGGTTCGAGCTGGGCCCTCCGCTCCCTGCTCACCGCTGCGCTGGTGTTCGGCCAGGGATGCCAGGAGGAGACAGCCCGAGGGAACGCTCCCACTCTCCCGTTACCGACTCTCCCCCCCGATCCGGTGCCCGCCTGGCTCGCGGCCAATGCCCATCCCTTCGCAGGGCCCCACCTCTCGCTGCCCCACACTGACCTCGAGTTCCTCCGTGACATCGTGGGTGATGCGCGGGTTGTCTCCCTCGGCGAGAACACCCACGGCGCCCGGGATTTCTTCGAGATGAAAGCGCGCATCCTCCGCTTTCTCGTGGAGGAGGTGGGGTTCAACACCTTTGCTATCGAGGCGACCTGGCCGGAGTCCTGGCGTTTCGACCACTACGTGCGCAGCGGGGAAGGCGACCCCCACGAGTTGCTGACGGGGCTCTACTTCTGGACGTAGAGGACCGAGTCCGTGCTGGAGATGATCGAGTGGATGCGCGACCATAACGAAGCCGGCGGCGACGTGGGGTTCCACGGCTTCGACATGCAGGCTCCGGGGATGGCGCTCCACAACGTGCGGGAATACGTGCGGGAAGTGGACCCCGAGGCGGTTGCGGCGGTTTCCTCCCAACTCGAGTGCCTCGAGCAATTCGCGAATGACGTACGGGGCCGGCGCCCCAGTCCAGGGTACGACCAGCAGCCCGATTCCTACCGGACCGAATGCGCCGCCTGGTTGGAGGGAGCGCGCGAGTTCCTCCTTTCCAAACGGGTGGATTACGAGGCAGCGGCGGGCGAAGACGCCTTCGAGGTGGCGCTCCAGAGTCTCCGGGTCGCGTTCCAGTACCACCTGCGCGTTGTCGGCGAGCAATCACGGGACGAGTCCATGGCCGAAAACACCGAGTGGATCAGCCGCCGGATCGGCCCGGAGGGGAGGATGGTGCTCTGGGCGCACAACTACCACGTCTCGACCGAGCCGGGCGCCCAAGGCTCCTATTTGCGGATGGCCCGGCTCCAGGTCGCTTTCGGGTCCGGTGGTGGGGGCCGGCGCACCCTGATGACGACTTTCACCGCCGGGCGGCCGGAACGCTAGGCTCGCGGGTCCGGACGGACCTTCGATGCGCGAAATTGAGGCCAAGTTCCTGGCCCCCGGGGACCTGGGCAGATTGATTCCGGTCCTCTCGGAGCTGGGGTACCGCGCCCGGGCGCTTGATCCCCAGGAAATCGTTGATCGGTACCGCGACACCGCCGACTGGGACATTTCGCAGGCCGGCTGGGCCTACCGCCGGCGGAAAGTGAACGGCGAGCAGATCGTGGCCCTGAAGCAACTGGGTTCGGAACGCGCCGTGGTCCGGATCCGGGTGGAATTCGAGCAGCGGGTCCCCGACCGGAAAGGCGACGACCGCCTCCTGCCCGCGGGGCCGGTCACCGACCGTCTCGGTCGGGTGGTGGGGAGGAAACCGACGCGGGAATTGTTCGAGGTTCGGAACCGGCGACTCCGGTACGGACTGACCCGCTGCGATGGGAGCGCGGTCTGCATTGAACTTGCCGTGGATCACGTGGAGATCCGGGGGCGGCGCCGAACCCGTCGGGCGCCCGGCCGGCTCCGTTTCCGGGAGATCGAGTTCGAACTCCGAGACGGGCCCGAAAGCGCGCTGATAGCGCTGGCAGAGCGGCTACCCCGGAAGATCGAGCTGCTGCCGGCTCGCTGCAGCAAGTTCGAGCGGGGTCTTCAGACGATCGGTATCCCGGACCCGCCCGACGCCACCCAGCCGGCGCCACTGGGGCCCACGGATCGATGGGTTGACCTGGCCTTTGCGCACCTCCGCCGGCAAGCACGGGTTCTGCGGCGCGAGGAGCGTCGCGCCTGGGAGGGTCTGGACCCTGAAGGAGTGCACCAGATGCGCGTCGCCATGCGGCGCATCCGGGCTGCTTTGAAGGCCTTCGAGCCAGTCCTGCCGCCGCGCCGGGTACGGGGTCTGAACACCGAACTTCGTTGGGCCGGCCGGGCGCTGGGTGCGGTCCGTGACCTCGATGTCCATCACGAAGCGCTGAACCGCCACCTCAAGACGGTCTCGGCCGGCGAGGCTCGCCGCCTGGCTCCGTATCAAATCTACCTGAATACTGTGGCGCGGCGCCGCCGGCGACGCCTGATCGCCACTCTGGGCAGTCGCCGGTTCCACCGGATGCGGGAGCGTCTGGAGCGTTTCGCGGAGCGGGGGCCGTCGCAGGCGGCCACCCGTCGCTTCCGCGGGCTCTTGATCTCCGCTGCGGCGGGCCCGGCGGTGGAACGAAGGCTGAAACGAGTGCTTCGCGGGGGCCGGGCCATCGACGGGAGCGCGACGGCGGAGCAGATGCATGCCCTCCGAATCCAGAGCAAACAGCTTCGCTATCTGCTGGAGTTCGTCAGGATGCGGGGAGCGGCGGCGGGGGATCCGGCGCGCAGGCCGATCGAGGAGATAAAGAGGCTCCTGGACCTGATGGGCATCCATCAGGATGCAGTCGTGGCGGCGCGCCTGGCCCGGGGTTTTGCCGAAACCGTCGCCGCCGGCCCTGCGACGCGGCCGCTGCTTGCGGCCCTCGACCGCCTGGCGCAGGTCCACGAGCAGCAACGGAGGAAACAGGAGGAACTCTTTTCGGAGGTCTGGAACCGGTTCGAGGAGGCGGTCTCGTCCGCCCGGCTGCCGGAGAGATTGCGCGCGGCCGGGTGAGCTGCCGGTCGGGCGCCCGTACCCGCGCTGCCCGCTCACGGACGTCCCCGCTTCCGAGGCCCGGACGGCGGGATTCGCGCCCGCCGGGGACTCGCCTCACGGCCGCGGCGGGTACCTGCGCGTACATCGCCCGGACGCTGCGGTGCGGACCCACCACGAAGGCCGGGGGTCCCTCAAGTCCGGTCGTTCTCCTCGGTCCGTGCGGATCGAGTTACGGTAGTATGGTGTTATGGCAATACAGAAGATGACCTTCAGTCTCGACACGCTGACCGCAGCCCGGATCAGCGCGCTCGCTCGGGATCTCGGAAAACCTAAGAGCGCGATCGTCAGGGAAGCGGTCTCGGCGTACGCCGACAGCGCCCGCAGGCTCACCGAGGCGCAGCGTCTGGAACGGCTCCGAGAGTTCACGGAACTTGTGGCCAAGATTCCGCCACGGCCTCGGGAGGAAGTCGAAGCCGAGCTGCGAGAACTTCGTCTTTCCCGACGGACCGGATGGCGCGGGACGTCAGACGAATCATGATTCAGCTCGACACGTCGGTCTTGATCGAACACTTGACGGGATCCCCACACTCGCTGCGCCCGCTGCGGGCCGCTTTGGAGACCGGCGAGCGGATGGAGCTCTCCACCGTAGTGCTCTACGAGTGGCTGCGAGGCGATCGTCGTCCCGAAGAAGTGGAGGTCCAGGAAAGAATCTTCCCGTCGCAACTCGCCGTCGCGTTCGGCCCGGACGAAGCTCGCGTTGCTGCGGACCTGTACCGGTTGGTCGGTCGCGCCCGGACACGCGAAGCGGACATCGCGATCGCGGCTTGCGCCTTGGTCGCCGAGGCGCAGCTTTGGACGCTCAACGAGAAGGATTTCGCCGACATCCCGGGACTGCGGCTCTACCAGCCGCCACTCCACTAGCCGCGCCGGCGCGGTAATCAGCGCGGCAGGTATTTCTTCGGGAACATGGCGACCACGGTGTAGTGCGGATCCACCACATTCCCGATGCGCGCCTTGCCGAGCTGCGACAGGAGCTGTAGCGCCTCCCAGCGGTCGAACCCGTAATCCCCTTCCAGCCAGAGGATCATCTCCGTGTGGGCGATGCGGAAGGCGTCCATCAGGGGACGCACCGAGCCCGCCACCATGATGTATTCGTCGTTCTCGATCCGGGGCCAGGCGATGGACTTCCCCTTGATCAGGTCGAACTCGAAGGTCACCTCGGCGGTGGTCTCGAGTCCCGTGCCGGTGATCTCGCCCTCGCCCTGCAGGGCGTGGACGTCCCCGAAATAGAAGTAGGCGCCCGGCTCGAACACCGGGAGGTACACAGTGACTCCTTCGCGGATTTCCGGGGTGTCCATGTTGCCCCCGAAGTTCCCCGGCGCGGCGTTCCAGATGACCTCGCCCCGGTCCGGAGCCACGGCCATCCGTCCGAGCATGGGCGAAAGCTCCACGGTGACGGGATCCTTGCCGCTCGCCGGAAGGGCGAGGGTGCCGGTGTTCGCCTCAAGGTCAAGTTCCCATTCGAAACGGCGCTGCGGCACCGGCTCGTGGAGCATCGCCGTCTGGGGCGTCATGGTCAGCGCCGCAAATCCGGTTGATGTCCCCGAATATGCCCGGTCGCGGTTCAGTTCCAGCCGGACCACCCGGATGACGAGGGTGTCGCCGCGCTCCGCGCCCTCGATGTAGATGGGCCCCACCTCGCCCGCCCGGTCCCGCTCGCCCTCGGGCAGGAACGCCCCGTTCATGGACTCGCTGATCAGCGTGTCGCCGGGCGCCAGGCGGAGCACCGGCTCCCGAACGGCGAAGCTCTGGAAGCCCCGCTCCGGGATGTAGGTGTGGGTCCGGCCCTGCGCCGCCAACAGGGAGGGCGCAAGGCCGAGGAACAGGAGAGCCACGGCGGCGTGCGGATGGCGGATCGGGGTCGGGACGTGGGTGCGCATGGCGCCGATTCTACGGAGGCGGCAGCGCGCGTCCGCAGCCGTCAGCGCCCTGAGCAAGAAAGCATCGGTACGCGACTCAGGGGGTACTCTTTGTCCGAGGCAGGATCATCACCATGGCGAAACCAACCGGCCAGAATTCGGCGCCGACACGGCGCTCCTCCCATAGCTCCGGCGGCCTCACCCGCCGGGAAGTGCTCGCCGGCGCCGGTGCGGCAGCCCTGTCGCTGGAGCCCGGTCGCGTTCGGGCGGCGGCGCCGTCAGGCAAGGGACTGTCCGCGCAGCAGACCGGGACGGTCGTCTTCACGAACACCACCGTCGCGAACCCCGACGCCGTGCAAGACGACGTGGCGCTCGCGGTCGAGGGAAACCGGATTGTTGCGATTGGTCCAACCGACGCGGTCCTCGCCGACTATCCCGGCGCCGAGCAGTACGACGGACGCCACAAGGCCCTCGTTCCGGGCCTCATCAACACGCACGCGCACATGCGGGCGGTCATCGCCCGCGGCTTCAACGAGGACTTCGGCTTCCCGAACACGGCGAACCTGGCGATCTCGCCGGCCAGCCTGCTCGAGGGTGAGGAAGGCAACCTCATGGTGCAGGTCGCCGCGCTCGAGGCCATGCGCACCGGGACCACCACCATCGTCGAGTACACCGGGAACGTCCAGCGCCAGGCGGCGGTGCTCGCCGACTCGGGGCTCCGCTGTGTCTTTGCAGAGGGAATCCGCGATGCCGAGAACGTTCCCGGCCCGATGTCCACGAGGGCGATGGCGGAAGGGGTCAGCGAGACGCCGCGATTCTCCGAGCGGCTGCGGGACGAGGGCATGCAGCGGATCCAGGATCTGTTCAGCACCTGGCACGGCGAGCGCAACGGCCGCATCTCGGTATTTCCCGCGGCCGGGCTCGCCGAGACCTCGTCGCCCGAGCTGCTGCGGGCGGTGCGCGAGTTTGCCGAAACGCACGATCTCGGCTACACGATCCACCTGAACCAGAGCCGTGCGGAGTACGAGTTCATGGTCCTGCACCACGGTCTCCGTCCGGCGGAGTTTCTGGACCGGCACGGTTTCCTCGGCCCCCGGCTGTTCGCGGCGCACGCCCGCTACGTCAACCACGAGGAAGTCGCGCTGCTGGGCAGGTCCGGCACCATCATCGCGCACCAGGCGGGGATGGCGTCGAACCGCGGCATCAGCCCCCCGATTCCGGAACTGCGGACGGCCGGCTGCCCCATCGCGCTCGGCACCGACAACAACACCAACGACGTCTTCGAGGTGATGCGCATCGCGATGCTGACCGAGCGGATCCGGCGCAATCGCGACGGGGACGAGGTCCCCGGGCTCCAGCCCCAGCCGGAGGACGTCCTCGCGGACGCGACCCAGGGCGGCGCGCAGGCGGTCAACCAAGCCGACGATCTGGGCACGCTGGAAGTCGGGAAGAAGGCCGATCTCCTCGTGGTGGACACGCTGCGGGCTCACCTCGTGCCGGCGGGGCGCATCATCTCGGCGCTGGTGCACAGCGGGCACCCGGGCGACATCGAGTCCGTGATGGTGGACGGACAGTTCGTCATGCGCGACCGCACGGTCCTCACCATGGACGAGGAAGCCGTCCTGCGGGAGGCCGACGCGGTCGGCCGCCGGATCTGGAGCCAGGTGCTGGAGGCGAGCCCGCTCCACGTGCCGCGCCTTCCGCGCCCGGGCTGACCGCGATCCGGCCCCGGCGACGTGGGCGCACGGGAACCCCGGTGTTCACACCGGCACCGCGGCCCGTGGGGCCACGGGCATCAGCACGGCGGCGAGAACGCGTGAGAAGTGGGCCCGGTAGCTGAAGGCCGTGAGCGCGATGCGGTCGCTGGGGGGCGGTCTCTTCACGATCTGCCGGGCTAGACGGAACTTCACGGGCAAGAATCGAGGGGGCGGCGTTATTTCAATGGGATAGGTCGGATAGAGCTGCCAGGTTACTGGCAACAAATTTGTGTGGGTCGATCTGGAGCAGGCGGAAAGCTTTTTTCTGGAGCGGGGTGGGATGTGCGAACACCGAGAAGGGCTCGTCGGGTTTTGCTGGGAGGGAGACCTTGTTGAGGGTGAGGGTTGCGAGATGGCTGAGGAGATCGGGGAAGCTCAGGACGGGGAGTCCGTCGGGGGTTCGCCGGGTGTCGGCCTTGGCCTTGGCGCTTGGGGAGACCCGTGCGGGTTGCACGGGGGATTTGCGTTGGGCGCGGGCGGCGCGGCGGTCATCGTCTTCGAAGAGGAGGGGTGCGAGGCGGCGGCGGACATGCCACTGGAGGTAGTAGGCGAGCATGCAGAGGAAGACATGGGCACGTACGTGGTTTTCGGTATGGACGAAGACGGGGCGGACCTTGATGAGATTCTTGATGGAGCGGAAAGCGTGCTCGACGCGGGAGAGGCTCTTGTAGGCCTCGACGGCAGCGTGGCTGCCGATGGCGCCTTCGTCGAGGCTGGTGCGGACGACGTAGATGCCGTCGAGTTGGGCCTCGGCGGCGATGCGGTGGTGGCGGCGGGACCAGGCGAGGTTGTCGTCGCTGACGGTGATGTGGAAGTGCTTTTCGACCTTTTTGCGGTTGGCTTCCCGGCCGACCCGGCGGTTGATGGCGTCTTTTCCCCGGAGGCGGGCGTGGCGGACTGCGGCGGCGATGTTTTCGAGGATGGCTTCGGTGTCTTCGAGGAGGGCTTCGCGCTTTCGGGCGCGCTCTTCGCGCAGTCTGGGGTTGAGGCAGACGAGGAGGCGCTCGTCGGGGAAGTCGGGGCTTTGGATCTCGGCGACGGTGTCGGGAAGGAGTTCTCCGGGGCGCAGGGGCGGGGTCTGGTCCGGTTCCGGGGCTTTGAGGAGCTTGCGGATTCCCCGGGTGTTGAGGGCGGAGATCCAGTCGAGGCTGGCGGGCTGGAGGTCCTCGCGGATGCGGGCGCTGGTGAGCATGCCGCGGTCGCCGACGAGGGCGAGATGTTCGATGCGGAAGCGCCGGCGGACCTTTTGGACCTGGGCGGCGACGGTCGTGGGGTCGGCGGTATTGCCGGGAAAGACCTGGACCGCGACCGGGCAGCCGTCGGGGGTGCAGAGGAGGCCGAAGACCATCTGTTGGCGGTCCTTCTTGCCGTCGCGGCTGTAGCCGAAGCGGGCGAGGGGACAGCGGCGGCCTTCGAGATAGCTGGAGGTGACGTCGTAGAGGACCATGGCGCCGCCGTGGAGGTGGCGGTTGGCGAGGCTTTTTTCGATCCAGGGCTGGCGTTCGAGGAGCCAGTCGAGCATGTGGAGGACTTCGTTGCCGTGGACTGGGCCGAGGTTGAGGATGGGTCCGAGGCTGGAGTCGGCGGATTCGGGGGAGAGGCGGCGAGCGGTGGCGAGTTTGGAAGCGGGGTTGAGGGCGCGGGCGGCGACGGCGGCGAGGGCGAGGTCTCGGGTGCGGCTGGGGTTGCGGTGGAGGATGCGGCCGAGGCCGAGTTGTTGGCAGGTTCCGAGGATGGCGGCGACGTGACCGTGGGGGAGTGCGCGGTGGATGGGGAAGGCGTCTTCGATGCGTTCGAAGGCGGCACCGCCGCGGACGACGGTGCGGATGCCGTCGACGAGGGCGGGGGGGAGTTTGGAGAGGTTGGCGATGGTGCGTCGTCGGATGCGCTTTCCCTCGCGCCAGGCCTGTCGGAGGAGGATGGCGGGGGGGCTGTTGCGGTTGGGGATGGAGTCGACGTGGAAGGACATGGGCGGGCTCTACATGGCAACATCATAGTTCAAGTAACACTTGATGTCAATAGACTTCTTGCGTCTATCCGGTAGCCACTACATGGCAACACAAATCCATCTTTCAGCGGAGCACTGCGCGGACAAGCCACGCTTCCTCAATGACTTATGGACGCTTCCCGGCACAAAACCGGCGTGAAGTTCCGGCTAGCTAGCCGGAAGACAAAGATTCGCTCTTGCGGAAGATCGAATCCAACCCGCATTTCTCATACTCGGAGCCTTCTTGGCATTTTTGTAGGGGCCGTATCGCCGAGGCAGGTCATGCTTTTCGCCCGCCTCCGGCGGGCGGTGCCGACCTGAAGGTCGGCGTTCCCTGCGGTCCCCGCGCTCTTGCTCCCTCGCCGGTGCGCCATCTCGCCTGCCTCCGGCGGGCGGTGCTGTGCTGTTTTGTTGTCGATTATCATAATCATCCCTCGATGACACCAACGAACGACCGGCTGCACGGCCATCTGGATCTACTGATCCTCTCGTCGCTCGCGGGGGGCCCGATGCACGGTTGGGCCATCGCGCAGCGGCTGCGGATCCTGTCGGACCAAGTGTTCGAGGTCGGTCAAGGCTCCGTTTATCCCGCGCTCCGCCGGTTGGAAGCCGCGGGCTGGATCAGCGCGAAGGTGGCCGTCTCCGAAGCGGGCCGTCGAGCCCGGTTCTATTCGCTCACCCCTGCCGGACGGCGGCAGCTCGCGACAGAACGGGAGGAGTGGGTCGACTTCGCTGCAGCGGTTCAGCGGGTGCTGGACGCCGTGTAGGCGATTGCCAGCACCTTCGCTCTTTCGCCGGCTGCGGCTACTGGTGCGTGACCGTCGAGCAGAACGCGAACTCGACGCGGAGATGCAACTCCACCTTGAGCTGCTCGAAGCGCAGTTTCGGGAAGAGGGGCTCGATGCCAGAGAGGCCCGGCGCCGAGCCCGCCTCGAATTCGGTTCCCGGGAGTCCTTGCGCGCCGAAGCCCGTGATGCTCACGGGATGGTCCGAACCCGCGAGTTACTCGAGGATGTCGCCCACGCGGTGACGGCTCTGCGAAGGACCCCCCGGTTCGCTGCCGTCGTCGTGTCGGTCCTCGCTCTGGGGATCGGAGCGACGGTCGCGATCTTCAGCGTGTTGAGCGCCGTCTTGTTGCGGCCCGTGCCCTTCCCCGACGGCCATCGGGTCGTGAGTCTGGCGTGGAACTACGGTGACTACGTTTCCCCGGATCTGTCGTCAGCCAAGTTCTCCTACTGGCGGGAGCACAGCCGGTCGTTTGAAGCGATGGCGAGTTGGCAGCCGTTTCTCGGACGCGTGGGCGAAGTCGGCGAGATCACCGGCGCTCGGGGACTGAGAGTGACGAGAGGCTTCTTCCGCGTCCTCGGCATGCCGCCCACCGTGGGCCGTGACTTCACGGAGGATGAGTACCGGGCTGGGGGCCGCAAGGTTGCGCTGGTGTCTCTCGGGTTCTGGCGCAAGCACTTCGGCGAGCAGGTAGATGGTTCCGGTCGCGTTTCGATCAGGCTGGAAGAAGAGCCCTACGTCATCGTCGGGCTGCTGCCCGAGGAGTTTGTCTTCCCCTACGAAGCGAGACCCGTGGAGATCATCGTTCCCGCCGAGGTCTCGGTCGACCCTGACGACGAAGCGGCCAACTCTACGGCGATCGCGAGACTGGGTCATGACGTCACAATGCGTGAAGCCCGGACCGAGGTGAGGTGGCTGAATGCCGGCTTCAAGGCGACCTACCCGCAGCAGGCCGGCGAGGAGGAACCTGGAATGATGCTCGGCTCCTTCGCGGAGCTGTACGCCGGCGAAGCGGCGAGCGCGATCTGGATCCTGATGGGTGCGGTCGCCGCCGTCCTGCTGATCGCCTGCGCCAACGTGGGCAGCCTGTTCCTCGTCAGGGCAGTGCGGCGTCGGGGAGCGATGGCGATCCGCGAGGCTCTCGGAGCAACAGAAAACCGGATCATTCGGCTGGGCGTCTTGGAGGCCATTTTGGCCGCTTCCGCGGCGGGCGTCGTCGGAGTCGTACTCGCGATCTGGGGCGCCAACGTACTCGTCGTTTTGGCGCCGGTCCGGCTGCCGCTCGGGGGTGCGATTGAGATCGACTGGAGAGTCTTGGCATTGGCGATCGGCAGCTCGCTGATCGCGTCCGCCGTGGTGAGCCTGGTGGCGGCGTGGCCTGGGGTGCGTGGGGGAATGTGGCGGACGCTCAGGCAGAGTCCTCGGACTACGACCAGGCAGGGTCGGTTGCAGGAGGTGCTGCTATCGGTGCAGACGGCGCTCTCGGTGATCCTGCTCGTGGGGGCCGTTCTGCTCTTCACCACCTGGTCGAACCTCAGGCAGGTCGACCCGGGGTTCGATCCGGACGCCCTCGTAGCCGTCCAGTTGCCGATCAGGCCGCCCTCTTATGACAGCTCCGAGCGGCTCGATCAGTTCGCCCAGGGGGTGATCGAAGGCGTACGCGGCTCCGGTGGCGGTGCTGTCGTCGCCGGAGCGAGCAGTCTCCCCTTCGAGCGGGGCCTGAACTTCCCGATGTCGATCGCTGGGCGCGCCGAATTCGGCGGTTCTGTCGAGCTGCGGACCGTCACCCAGGGCTACTTCCGGACGCTCGCAATCCCGGTGATCCGCGGGCGGTCGTTCACTGCGATGGACGCCAAGGGCGCAACCCCGGTCGCCATCGTCAATGAAACGTTCGCACGCCGGTACTTTCCTGAGGGGGATGCGATCGGACAGCGCATCGACCTCGGGCGTTTGGGCAACGTGCACCGATACCCTTCTCTGAAAGGCTTGGGAGTTGTGATCGTCGGCGTGGCCGCCGATGTGCAGGACATCTCGTTCCGGACCGCGGTCCGTCGAACGATGTACCTACCGCAAGCTCAAGCGCCCGACGTCATCGCCAACATCCGTCCCGCGATGCCGGTGTTTGTGGTTCGGAGCACCTTGCCGGTGCAGCGGCTCGAGAGTGAATTCAGGCAGGCAATCCGTGCCGTGGATCCCACGCTTCCCGGCCCTCGGGTCTTTCCGTTGAGCCAAACGCTCGCGGATTCGCTGGCCCGGGAACGGTTCGGCACCATACTCGTTTCGTTATTCGCTGCTCTCGCGCTCATCCTGACTGCGGTTGGCGTCTACAGTGTGCTCGCCCAAGCCGTTCGGACCCGTCGCCGTGAAATAGGAATCCGCATGGCCGTAGGGGCGAGCGGCGATGCAGTATTGCGCCTGGTCGTCGTGCGAGGGTTGCTCCCAATCGCGATCGGGATCGGCGTTGGGCTCGTAGGTGCCGTGACCTTGTCGCGCCTGCTGGAGGCCTACTTGTGGGGCGTAACGGGCACTGACGCCGTCACGCTTGGTGTAGCCGCGGCTGGAATCCTAGGCGTGGCAATCCTCGCCTGTTGGGTTCCCGCCCGAGAAGCGGCGGGGGTTGATCCCGTCACAGCGCTGTCTTCGCAGTAGGCCCCAACGAGTTGGCGCCGCGAGTTCGTAGCTATCAGCACGCGAGCGAGAACGGGTGGATGCTCCAGAAATGGGCCCGGCCCCCGAAGAGAGTGCTGAATCATGTGATAAAATCCGCATTTAGAACGGATAATCAGACATGATTCATGATAGGCGATCCGCCCTGTCAGGCTACGTCAGCGGCCTGCTCTCCGAGGGCCGGACGGTGTTCACCGCTGAAGAAGCCCAACACGCGCTCGGGGTTGGGCGCGGCGCGTTCCTGGATGCCGCCGAGCGATTGCAGCGCCGGGAGGCGCTGGTGAATCCGCGGCAGGGGTTCTACGTGGTGGTCCCCCCGCAATTTGCGTCCTGGGGAGCGCCGCCGCCCACCTGGTACATCGATGCGCTCATGCGGCATGAGGGGCAGGACTACTACGTCGGGCTGCTGAAGGCCGCTGAATTCCACGGAGCGACCCATCAGGCCGTCATGGAGTTTCAGGTCGTCTCCGCCAAGCGTCTGCCGAGAATGCGTGCCGGACGCAGCCTGATCGTCTTCTATTTACGCAAGGATCTGGGACCAGTGATGGCTGGGATCGAACCGCGCAAGACGGATACCGGCGTGATGAACGTGTCGTCGGCCGCGCTGACTGCTCTCGATCTGCTGCGTTATCCGCAAGCGTCCGGTGGCGTCGACATGATGGTCACGGTTCTCGCGGATCTCGCACTCAAGATCGATCCGGCCCAACTCGCCGCCCTCTCCGGGTCGGTAGAGAGGCCGGTCGTGCAGCGTCTGGGCCATCTGCTGGAACACCTCGGCCACGAGGCCCGGACGGAGGCGATGCTGGAGGCGTTGCGGGCGCGAGGACCGCTGCCCTGGACCGAGCTTGACCGGCAAGAAAGCGCCGATCCGGACTTCCGGCACGAACCGCAGAACCGAGATCCCCGGTGGCGGGTCATCGTGCGGCGCGCACCCGAGTCCGACGCATGATCCCGGCTCAGAACGTCATTGTCTGGGGCAATGTCGTTCCGTGGGCGGGCGCAGGCTCAAGGACGAATGTTCGCCAAGCTGGCGAATCCGCGTTTCCTGCTCGATGTGGCCCCCTTGCTGCCCGCCGCTCACGCCGAAGCGTTCACCCGAGAGGCGACAGGCGAGCCGTTTCGCCGGGCGTTCGCGACTCTCGTCGACACGCTGCCCGGAGAGCCCTGGGTGAGGACGCCGGCAATGAAACAGAAGTCCGCCATCTCTTGGTGATGGCCCACACTTCCCGGGTGACCGGCTGACCGCATGGCGACCCTCGACTGGCTGATCATCGTCGCGTACCTCGGCGTCGTGGGAGGACTCGCCGCATGGGTCTTCTCGAGGCGCAAGGACACGCCGGACGACTACTTCCTGGCCAACCGCAATCTCGGGTGGTTCATCGTCGGGGCCTCGATCTTCGCGTCCAACATCGGCTCCGAGCACCTGGTCGGTCTGGCCGGGTCGGGCGCCACCGACGGGGTCGCCCTGGCGCACTACGAGCTGCACGCGTGGTGCCTGCTGGTGCTGGCCTGGGTGTTCGTCCCGCTCTTCATGCGATCGCGCGTCTACACCATGCCCGAGTTCCTGGAGCGCCGTTTTTCGCCGGCCGCGCGCTGGGTGCTCTCGCTGATCTCGCTCGTGAGCTACGTGCTGACCAAGATCGCGGTGGGGATCTTCGCGGGCGGTGTGGTCTTCGCGACGCTGCTGCCGGATGTGCAGCTGCAACTCGGCCCGTGGCTCCTGAACAGCTTCTGGGTGGGTTCCCTGGTCGTGATCGTGCTCACGGGGATCTACACCGTCGCCGGCGGAATGCGCGCCGTCGCCTACACCGAGGTGCTGCAGACGCTGGTGCTGGTGGTGGGCTCGGGACTGCTGACCTGGTTCGGGCTGTCGGCTCTCGGGGGCTGGGGAGGACTCAGGGAAGCCCTCGATCCCGATCTCTTCAACCTGTGGAAGCCGATCATTCCGGAGGGGATGGACGGGACCTGGGCGCCGGTGCTGGAGCCGAACCGGATCGCGTGGTACTTCAACGGCAACTTCCCGTGGCCGGGAATGCTCCTGTGCGCGCCGATCATCGGCCTGTGGTACTGGTGCACCGACCAGTACATCGTGCAGCGCGCCCTGGGCGCCCGCAATGAGACCGAAGCCCGCCGCGGGAGCATTTTCGCCGGGATGCTCAAGCTGCTGCCGGTCTTCATCTTCATCATCCCGGGGATGATCGCGCTGGCTCTGGCCCGAACGGGGGACTACGGCGCGCTCAGCCAGATGGTCGACGCGGACGGGAACGTGATCCCCGGGGCCACGCAGGCCGCCTTCCCGCTCCTCGTGACGAGCATCCTGCCGGTGGGTGTGCGGGGGCTGGTGGTCGCGGGGCTCCTGGCCGCATTGATGAGTTCGCTGGCGGGCGTATTCAACGCCTCGTCCACGCTCTTCACGATGGACCTCTACCAGAAATGGCGGCCGAAGGCCTCGAAGCAGCGCCTGGTCTGGGTGGGGCGGGTGGCCACCTCGACGATGGTCGTCATCGGTTTGCTGTGGATCCCGGTCATCCAGGGCTCCCGGGGCCTTTACCAGTATCTGCAGGGTGTACAGGGGTACCTGGCGCCGCCGATCTTCACGGTCTTCTTCCTCGGCGTCTTCATGAAGCGCCTGAACGCCAAGGGATGCCTGGCCGCGCTGGTCGTCGGGTTCGTGCTGGGGGTGTTCCGGTTGGCCGTCGACACGCCGGTGTCCATGGGGATGGAGGGCTTCGAGGCCGGGTACGTTCCGGGATCATTCCTGTGGATCGTCAACAACATCTACTTCCAGTACTACAGCCTCTTCATCTTCACCGTTTCGGTGGTGGTCATGGTCGCCGTCAGCTATCTGACCGAGCCGCCGTCGTACGAACGGATCTCGGGGCTGACCTATGCCACGGTGACCGACGAGCACCGTGCGCAGTCGCGCAAGAGCTGGGACCGGCGGGACGTGCTGGGGTCCGCCCTGGTCCTGGTCATGATCATCATGGCCTACCTGTACTTCCGCGGTTAAGCGAGGCGGCGCCGAACGTGGTGCGCACGGCCTACACACTGGGCCTGTGTCCGGCCGGGCACCAGGCGAAAGGTCAGCGCCGCAGCGAGAACGGGTGGATCCGCCAGAAATGGGCCCGGTAGCTGAACACCGTGAACGCGATCCGGTCGCCGAGCGGCGACCAGGCGGGTTGGGTCTTGTGGGTGGGGTCCGAGGTGACCTGTTCCGGATCGCCGCCGCCCAGCGGCACCCGGAAGACCTGGAAGAAGCCGTCGGCGGCGCGGTCGATGTAGGCCGCCCAGCGGCCGTCCGGAGAAACGCCGATCCCGGAGTGGATCTGGTCGGAGCCGAACTCGTGGAAGCGGGTGGGTGAGCCGCCGGTGCGCGGCACCGTCCAGAGGCTCTTCCGGCCGACCGCCGCAGCGGTCTCGAACAGCAGCGTCTCCCCGGTGTCCGCCCACTCGGCCTGAATCACGTCCTCCGAGAAGTTTTCGAGGGGCACTTGCTGCTGGGGCTCCGTCACCTCACCCGTCTCCTGATCCACGCCGATGACGTAGAGCCCGCCGTGCCGGGCGCCGGTTTCGTCACGTGTGTAGCTCGTGAAGACCACGAATCTTCCGTCGGGGGACCAGCGCGCCCAGCCGGTCTCGTGGCCGTCCTCGCTGATCTGGCGGGCGCCGCTGCCGTCGGCCGCCATCAGCCAGATGTCATCCGAGTTCTCGTGGGTGTGGAAGACGATCCAGCGCCCGTTCGGGGACCACTGCATCCCCTGATCCTCGGAGTACGACTGCCGCACCACCCGCCGGGGTTCGCGGTGCGGTGTCTCAACGCTCACCGGAACCGTGCCCAGGTGCTGGGCGATGTCCGGATAGTGGATGTCGTCCGTTACGTGCCGCCAGCTTCCGAAGGTGAACGCGATCTCGCTGCCGTCGGGACTCCAGGTCGGCGTCTCCGACTGGAAGGCGGTCAGGGGCTCGGATGGGCCGCCTTCCGCCGAGGCGGTGGCAAGGAAGACCCGGTAGTCCTGGCTCTTGAACACCACCTCTCCGCCCGCCCCCACCGAGGGTGAGTACGCATCCCGGGCGAACCGGGTGAGGCGGGTGCGCCGCCCGCCGCTCACCCGGCGCATCCAAAGGTCCAGGAAGCCCTCCTCGCCGGGGACTCCGTAGATCACCCACTCCCCATCCGGCGAAAACGCGATCCTTCCGTAGGCTTCCTGATCGTCGAACAGCGGTTCGGGGGCCGAACACGGTAGGTGCAGGCGCTGCTGGTCCCCGCTACGGACCAGGCAGGCGATTCGTCCGTCTGGGGACCAGGCCGGGAAGGAGAGGCGTTCCCCACTGGCCTGGGCCGCAGCGTTTCCGCCTCCCGCGTTGAGCGCCCAGACGGTCGAGATATCGCCCGACCGCGTCACGCCGGCGATCGCGGCGCCGTCCGCAGACCAGCTCAGTTGCGTGAGCGCTCCGGTTGCCGGCTCGACGTCCACCGGACGGTCTGGCCACAGTGGACTTCGGCTGCCGTCGGCACGGTCGTAGACCCACCATTCCTGGCGGCTGCGGTCGAAGACGTTCTCGTGTACCAGCACCCGGCGGCTGTCCGGAAACCAGGTGAGATAGCGAATGGATGCGGTTCCCGGACCGGTCCTTTGGGCCGCGCCGCCGGCGGACGGGGTAAAGCGGATCTGGCCGTGCTCCAGGGTGGCGAGCCAGTTCCCGTCCGGGGAAATCGCGCCGACGGGATCGCGGTATGCCACCGGTCCGGCCTGGTCAGCGGTGGCCAGGTAGTGGAGGGGTGGCAGTGTGCCGCGCTCGGGGCGCTCGGGTCCGCAGGCGGCGAGGAGAAGGGTGGCGAGGCCGAGGTGAGGAATCCCGCGCATGGGGGAATCCTATGGGGGCCGCTGTTGCGCGCCGTGCGGGCGAGTGGGGTCCACGTCTTCCGCGGCGCTGCGCGCCGCTGTACCGGCCGGAGGCCGGCGTTCCAAGCCGTCCCCGCGCTTTCTTGCCGGTGTGAACACCGGCGGTCCTTAGCTCTTGGCTACGAGGCGGGTGAGACGGGATTTGGTGCGGGCCGCGGCGTTCTTGTGGACAACGCGGCGGCTTGCCATCCGATCGAGCAGGGCGATGGTTTCCGGGAGCTGCTTCTGGCTGGTTTCCTGGTCGCCGGCTTCGACGGCGGCGCGGAGTCTCTTGATGGCGCTTCGCAGGCGGCTCCGATGGTGCCGAGTGCGAAGGCGCTGCTCCTCATTCTGGCGAACGCGTTTCTTCGCGGATTTACTGTGGGCCATACGTCTCCGAACCCTATGTTCTCGAAGTGAAGTGGTCGGGTTCCGGAGAACCCGCAGTCAGGAATTTCGCGTCAAGTCGCGGTGAGATCGCACATTGTACCATCGCGCGCCCGGCCGGGCCCGGGGCGGAAGGAGGCGACGCGGTGATCAGTTGGCTGGATCGGTTCTTCGAGATTGGGGCTCGGGGCAGCACCCCCCGGCGCGAAGTGCTGGCCGGGGCCACCACCTGGCTGACCCTTGCCTACATCGTGCTGGTCAACCCCGTCGTGCTCGGCGCGGCGGGGATGGACACCGGCGCGGTCATGGTGGCCACCTGTGTCGGCGCGGCGCTCGCGACCGCGTCCGCCGGAGTGTTCGCGCGCTTGCCAGTCGCCCTGGCGCCGGGAATGGGCCTCAACTTCTTCTTCGCTTTCACCCTGTGCGGAACGGCTGCCGCCGGGGGGTTCGGGTTGACGTGGCAGCAGGCGCTCGCCGCCACCTTCATCGCCGGCGTCCTCTTCCTCGCGAGTTCGCTGTTCAAGGTTCGCTCGAAGCTCATGGACGTTGTCCCGGAGCCGCTCAGGCACGGGATCGTGGCCGGAATCGGGCTGATGATCGCGGTGATCGGGCTTCGCTGGGCCGGTTTCCTCGTGGCCACTCCCAGCATCTACATCGGGCCCGGCGACATCGGGGCTCGCCCGGTGCAGGTCGCTCTCTTCGGGCTGGTCCTCACCGCCATCCTGGTGATTCGGCGGGTGCCCGGAGCACTGCTCATCGGCGCCGGTGCGTCCGGAGTTCTCAGTCTGGTGTTCGGGCTCACTCAGTTCACGGGGGTGGTTGCGGCGCCTCCCTCGGTCCTCCCCACACTCTTCGCCCTGGATTTTGGCGGCCTCTTCGCGGCGCCGACCTGGATCTTCGCGGTGGTGGTGCTGCTGATCGTGGACATGTTCGACACGATCGGGACTCTTCTCGGGGTCACGAGCCGCGCCGGGCTGATGGAGGATGGCCGCCTTCCTCGCGCCGAAGCGGCCTTCGCCTCGGATGCCGGCGGCACGATGCTGGGCAGTCTCCTCGGCACCTCCACCATCACCACCTACATCGAGAGCGCCGCCGGCATCGCCGCGGGCGGCAGGACCGGCCTCACGGCGCTCACCACCGCCGGTCTGTTGCTGTGCTCGATGTTCTTCTACCCGCTCCTTTCGGTAATCGGCGGCGTTCCCTATGGCGACGGGATCACCCTGTATCCGGTAGCGGCTCCGATCCTGATTCTGATCGGCATCTTCATGATGCCGGAGGTGGCCAAGGTGCCCTGGGACCGGCCCCTGGCCGCAATCCCGGCGTTCTTCGTGATCGTGGGAATGCCCCTGACCACCAGCATCACGAATGGAATCGGAGCGGGTCTTATCGCCTGGTCGGCCCTCCACCTGTTTTCGGGCAAGGGCAGGGAGGTCTCGCCGGTGACCCACGCCCTGGCCGGGCTTTTCGTGGTTCTCTTCCTGCTCGAATAGCGAAGCCTGGGGAATTACCTCTCGACGTCCCGGACGGCGCTCGCCTCCGGAGCGAGGTGGATGGCGCCGCCGAAGGTGCTCACGGTGATCTGCGGCCCGCCCGAGCCGTAGCGGCCCTCGAGGCTTCGGTCGTCACGTTCCGTCTCGAACTCCAGTTCATTCTGGATTTCGCCCGAATAGGTGGTGGCCGCGACCGAGAATCCGGGGATGGATCCGAGTCCCAGCAGGACCGCTCCCGAATGGGTCTGGAACTCGTACCAGCCGTCGAGATCCAGGACGCCGCTCACCCGGATGGGCGCCGTCAGCGTCATGAAGCTGGCGCGGTGGGCGCGGACATCCGCGAGGCTCAGGCTCCCGCTTACGGTCTCCGCCCGGAGGTCGTGGACCTCCAGATCCCTGATCTCGATCGGGCCGCTGACGCTGCGGAGGAGGAAGGCTCCGTCCGGAGCGCCAATCCCGGCAATCGTGATCGGCGCCGTGAAGGTTCGCACTTCCAGGGAAGCGCCGTCCGGAAGCCATACCTCGAGATCCACCGACACCGGGGAGATCCGCTTGGGCGGCCGGACCTCGGTGATGGGTGGGTCCTGTCTCCGCTCTTCCGCAGCCCGGCCCGGCTCGGACCGGCGTCCCCGGTCTCCGCGCGGGCGGTTGGGCCCGATGTGAATCCGCCGTCCGCGGCGCCTCAGATCCAGATTCACCTGTTTGAAAATGCGGGCGGCTTCCTCGGCCGGGAGTTCCGCTTCAAGTCGCTTTACGCCGATCACGCGCAGCATGCGGTCTTCACCAGGATCGGTTCCGTGCACCTCCACATGTCCGGCGAAGTTCATGATCGATATCCGGACGTCGCGCGGAATCTCCACCGCGTGCTCCACTCTCTCCGTCAGGGGCTGGGCCAGCACCAGTTGTGAACCGGCAAGAAACACCGCGGCCACTGGTACGGCGCGTCGGGAAAGTCCTTGCCCGACCGGACGCCGCGGCGTCGGATTCGGGAAATGCATCATCACAAGTTGCTCCTTGGCTGGCTCTCTACCTTGCCGCGCCGCACCGCTGCCGGATCAGGCGGTCCACTCTCCGCACGCGGAAAGACCGCCACATACGGCGCGGCTCTCGTTCCGGGGGCGGTGCGGGGTGCTTTTTCCACGGGCTGTTAGTTGGTGTCGGGGCGTCCTCGCCCCGAGATGGCGTCAATCCGATCCTGGGCCGTTTCGCTGTCACCACGTTCCATGTCCCGCATGAGCATCAGGGTGTTGTGGAACAGATCCAGCTTCCGGCGCAGACTTTCAAACAGGGTCTCCTGGGCTTCTTCGTCGTCGGGTGCGGCAGCCGCGCGCCGGCGGCTGTCCGCGATGGCGGCGTCCAGCGCCTGCCGCTCTTGCTCCATTGCCGCGTGCAGGTCTCCGAATCCCTCGGAGTCCGCGGAGCGGAGCGCCGATTCCAGATCGCCGATCGCCTCCTCGTAGAGCGCTTCGGCTTCGGTGAGCGGATCGGCTGCTGCCGGGGGAGCCAGCTCTTCGCCAGCCCACGGCCGCAGGATCAGCAGAACTGCCGCGATCCCCACCAGGGCTGGCCAGAGCCACCGTGCCGGCCGCATGAGGAAACCTTAGCGCCGTGGGGTTGCTGGCCGGCGGGCCGTTGACTCTCGGCCCGAGAGTTTTCGAAACACTCGCTCCCGCATACGTCCGGCGCCTACCCGAGGTTCCGCAGCCACACCAGAATCCAGATGGCCACGGCGCCGGCAGCGGCGAACAGCACGGTCCAACTTATGGATGCCCGAAAGCTGAACCCGGCGGCTCGCCGGGGGGTGGCCCCCTGGGCGGCCAGTTGCCGCACGGCGCCGTCGAGTCGCGCGACCGTGGCGCCGCGGAGCGTCTGGACCACGGGACCAACGGCCTCGAGCGTCCGGGTGGTGGCCGTGATCAGTCGCGCGAAAGGAATCCGGTAGAACCAGTCCGTGTCGAGGGCCATGGCGGGAGACGGGGTGAGCTTCTTCCTGGCCAGGAAGAAGACGAATCCGGTGGCCACGAGCAACTGAACCGTCGAGACGACATGGTCCAGAGTGTAGGGAGCGTAGGTCGCGGCGTAGGGCAGCCGGCTGTAGAGGAGATGCGGGAAGACTCCGTAGAGGAGGCAGAGGCCGCCGGCGATTCCCATGGCCGCCAGCAGGTTCGTCGGCAGCGGCCGGACGGCGACTCCGCGCCGTTCGCCGAAGAACGCGAACCAGGGCAGCTTCAGACCGACAGAGAGGAAGGTCCCGACCGCGGCGAGCGAGAGCAGCAGTTCCGTCCAGAGGAGGTGTTCGGCTCCGGCGGCGCTGATGATCATGGACTTGCTGATGAAGCCGTTGAAGAGCGGAGCACCGGAGATCGAGAGCGCCCCGATCCCGTACATCGCCACGGTGAAGCGCATCCCGCGAGAGATTCCGCCCAGATCGGAGAGGCGCCGCAAACCGGTGGCCTCGATGGCCGCTCCCGCGCCCATGAACAGGAGCGCCTTGTAGAGGATGTGGGAAAAGGCGTGCGAGGCGGCGCCATTGAGTGCGAGCTGGGTGCCGATTCCCACTGCGGTCACCATGTAACCGACCTGACTCACGATGTGGTAGGCGAGGAGTCGCCGGATGTCGTTCTCGATGACTGCGAAGACGACTCCGTAGAGCGTCATCAGGGCGCCCAGCGGCACCAGGATCTCGGTTCCCGGGAAAAGGCGCAGCAGAGCGTAGACCGCGGTCTTGGTGGTGAAGGCCGAAAGGAACACGGAGGCCGACGTGGAGGCTTCCGGATAGGCGTCGGTCAGCCAGGCGTGGAGGGGCGGGATCGCGGCGTTGATCGCGACCGCGCCCAGGATCAACCAGAAGGGAGGCGAGCCGGAAACCAGCGCACCAAGCGATGTGTCCCCTCCGCTGGCCAGATGGAGGGCGATCCCGACAAAGAGCAGGGCTCCGCCGGTGGCGTGGACGAGCAGGAAGCGCATCCCCGCCCGCCGGGCGCGGCCCGTCCCCGCCTGCCAGATCAGCGCCAGGGACGAAAACGCCATCGCCTCCCAGAAGACGAAGAAGGTGATCCAGTCCCCCGCCAGCACGGTGGCGATCGCGGAACCGGCGTAGAGCAGCGCCGCCGCCGTTTCGCCGGCGCGCATCCGGTGCGATCCGTAGAGAAACCCGAGCAGGGCCACGATCGCGAAGACCAGCGCGAACAGGAGGCTCAGTCTGTCCGCGTGGAACCAGATGAGCCGGAATCCCGCGACGGAAGTCTCCAGAGTGCCTTCCACCCCGCGAAGGAGGGCCAGCAGCGCCCCGATCGCGACGATGACGCCCACCGGTAGTCCGGGCATGCGCCGCCGGTTGACGAATACGAACAAAACCCCCAGGAAGAGCCAGAACGCGGGATGCAGCAGCAGCGCGCTCACGACCGGGAACAGCCTGTGGTGGAACTCGCGCGAGCACCGAGACGCACGCTGGGCCTCGCTGACAAGGCGCGCGAGGGAGGAATACCGGGCGTATTTCGACCGAAGCGCAACGATGAGCGAGCCGAAGGCGAGAGGTTCAGCGGGGATTCAGCGGGCGTCGAATGCCGCGTGAGTTTCACCACCGGCTGTTAACTCCGTCGTAGTAGCTCTCGGGACGGGTGAGGAACCGCTTCAGGATCCGGCGCGCGAACCAGACGAGACCTGCCGCTCCGAGCGCTCCCAGGCCAAGGTCGCCAAGCGGCACGCTGTTCCAAAAGCCCCCGTGATGTTCCGAGCCGGAGAGGAACGCGAGCACGTCAAGCCCGGCGAGCACGGCCATGCCGGCGCACACCGTCACCACCGCGGTTGATTTCCTCCGCTTCATGGCAGGCTGCCAAGCCTCGTGAGGAACTCCGGAGCGCCGGCGGCGACGCTCTGCGCGGCGGACTCCGCGAGGAACCAGAAGCGGGCGCCCGCGTCGGGAGCCAGCCCGAGAACGATGGCCGCCAGCGCACACAGGACCGGCGGCGCCACGAGCCATGCTGACGGCTCTCGGGCCTGGCGGCTGTCGCCGGGTTCGAAGACCGCGATCCGCAGGATGGGCAGGTAGTAGGCGAGGTTCAGCAGACCGCTCACGACGAGCAGCACCACCACCCAGACCTGGTCGTCACCAAGGGCGCCCAGCGCGAGGTTCCACTTGCTGATGAATCCCGGAAGCAGGGGAACGCCCGCCATTCCGAGCGCGCCGATCCCGAACGCGGCGAAGGTCAGCGGCATCGCACGGCCCAGCCCGGATAACTGGGAGATGTGTTCTTTGCCGGTGGCTGCATAGACCGAGCCCGCGCAGAAGAAGAGGGTGATCTTCAGGAATCCGTGGGCGACGATGTGGAATGCGGCTCCCGCGAGCGCCAGCGGTGTTCCGATCGCGCCTCCGAGAACGATGTAGCTGAGCTGGCCGATGGTCGAGTACGCGAGCCGGCGCTTCAAATGGTCCTCGCGGAGGGCGCGCAGCGCTGCCATGACAATCGTGCCGGCGGCGAGCAGGGCGAGCGGCAGACTGAGTCCCAGATCGTGCATCAGCTCGGGACCGAAAACCCATCCCGTCAGCCGAAGCACTCCGAACGCACCCGCCTTCACAACGGCCACCGCGTGGAGCAGGGCGCTCACCGGAGTGGGCGCCACCATGGCGGCCGGCAGCCAGCCATGCAGCGGAAACACTGCGGCCTTCGCGCCGACTCCTACGAGGAGAAGCACGAACAGGACGCGCAGGGCCCCGTCGGAGGCGGTGCCGGCGAGGAAGCCGCCGGGAGTGAACTGCGCCCCGGGGGCCAGCGCTCCCGCCCAGACGACGGCGCCCAGCAGCAGTTGACCCGCGATCAGCGTGTAGACGAGGTAGGACCGTCCCGAACCGAGCACTCCGGAGGTCCGCTTGTGAACCACCAGGGGCCAGGTCGCGAGGGTGAGTACCTCGTAGCAGATCAGGAAGGTCACCAGGTTGGCGGCGAGCGCAACGCCCGCGGCCGCCGCCACGGCCGCCGCAAACGCCGCGAAGTACCCCGTCTGGTGTTTGAGGCCGAGCGTTCGGAGATATCCCACCGAATAGCTCGAAGTGGCGAGCCAGAGGATCGAGGAAAGCGTCAGGAAAATGAGGCCCAACGGGTCGGCTCGGAACTGCAGCGGCATTCCCGGCAGCAGGGGCAGGGCCGGGCTCAAGTGGGCAGCGCCTCCGAAGGCGGCGGGGAGCATGGAAAGCGCCGCGCCGAGCTGTACGGCCCCCGCCAGGAAGGTCCACGCCTCGCGGAGAGCGGGGCGCCGACCGCTGAGGAGAATCGGCAGCACCACGGCCAGTCCCGCACCGACCGCCAGGAGCGGGCGAAGGGAGACGATCTCGGTCACGGGACGATTGCCGAGGTGCGTGCGGTGCCGGACTGCCAGTCGGGGAGAACGTGGCGCTCGAAGGGACGTGCGAAGACCCCGGTGAGCAGAATCAAAACAGCGAGTCCGATTACCGGGAGGGCGAGCGACCGGGGAAGGAGAGCGGCGGGCTCCTGAGCCGCTGAGGCGGGCGGTTCGCCGGAGGCGGCGGCATCAGGCGCGTCTGCAGGCGTCCGGAACCACACGGCCTCCAGAATGCGCAGGAAATAGATGGTGGCCAGCAGGCTGGAAATGATGATGGCGGCGAAGGCCGCCACTCCCGCCGGTCCTCCCGTCGCGACCGAGGCGGAGAGCAGGTAGTACTTCGAGAAGAACCCGGCGGTCGGTGGAATGCCGATCATCGAGAGAGCGGCCACCGTGAGAGCTGCCAGGGTCCAGGGAGCGCGGGCGCCGAGCCCGGCCCAGCGGAGGGCGTCGTCCGTGCCTTGCCGGGCGCGGATGCCGCCGGCGCCGAAGAAGAGGCACCCTTTGGCCAGGGCGTGCGCCGCCATGTGGAAGAGGGCGCCGGTGATGGCGAGCGCGGATCCCATCCCCACTCCGATCAGGATCATGCCCATCGCCGAGATGCTGGACCAGGCCAGCATCCGGGTGACGGCCCGCTGGGCGACGGCAAGGGTCCCACCGACCAGGACACCGACAACTCCGAGCCAGAGGGTGATGTCGAGCACCACCGCCCCCGCTGCGGTTCCGGCCAGCACCTCGCCAAGCAGCCGGAGGAGCGCGTAGGCGCTGACCTTGGCCATGACGGCGGCGATGAACCCAGCCGCGGGCGTCGGGGAATACACGTACGCGTCGGGCAGCCAACCGTGGAGCGGGAAGAGAGCCGCCTTGATGGAAAGGCCGACGGCGATCAGCACGATCGCAACGGTGAGGGCCGCGTCCGCTTCCACCGAAGGCAGCCGGGCGGCGAGATCGTCCATGTTCAGCGTGCCGGTGAGCGCGTAGAGGAACCCGACGCCGAACAGATAGAGCGAGCCGGCCGCCGTCCCGGCCAGCAGGTATCTAAAGGCCGCCACCGTGGCCCGGCCTCCCCCCGAAGCGATGAGCGTGTAGGCGGCGAGCGACGCAATCTCGAGGAACACGAAGAGATTGAAGATGTCCCGGGTCGCGACGATCCCGAGCAAGCCGCCGAGCAGCAGCAGCAGGGCTCCCCGCAGCAGACCTTCCCGGAGCGGCGTCGTGCTCGGGGTCGTCCGGTCCTGGTCGGAGCCGAAGGTTTGCGCGACCGTGGCAAAGCAGGCCATTCCCGCCACCAGCACCGCCATCAGCGTGCTCAACCCATCGAGCCACAGTTCGATACCCCAGGGCCCGGGCCAGCCTCCCACCGCATACCGAATCGGTCCCTCGGTGGCCACCGACCAGAAGAGGCCCAGGGCCGTCCCGAAGATCCCGGCGTGCATGACGAGAGCGAGCTCTCGGGTGGGGCGGCGGAGCAGAACCGCCACCAGCGGAGCCAGAGCCGCTCCGGCCAGGGGGAGCGCGACCAGCAGGCCCGGAAGAACGTCTCGCACCGGTTGCTGTTCCTGCTAGCGCAGCTTCTGGAGGAGCCGATGTTCGTCCAGGGTGCGGAACCGGCGCCGAATCCGCACCAGCAGGCCCAGCGCCAGGCCGGTGGTCGAAACGGAAACCACGATGGCGGTGAGCATCAGCGTGTGGGGCAGGGGGTTCATGAAGTCCGCCGCTTGCGGAGCGCTGCTCTCAACGAGGATCGGCACCGTCGCGCCGTCCTTGAATGCAAGGGATACGAAGAAGACGATGACGGCTACCTGCATCACGTTCATCGCGAGCAGCTTCCGGAGGAGGTTCGGCAGGAGCGCCATGCCGCCAATTCCGAGTGTGAAGAGCGCCGCCGCGAAGGCGTACGTCATCATCGGGCAGTCCGCTTCCGTGTCTGCCCGGGCCGGACCGCACTCGCGGTCCTCGAGGGCGGCTGCGGGTCGGGCGCGGTCATTCCGCCGGCCCCCGGCCCGGTCGGATCACGACTCCATCTTCTCGCATACCGATGCTGATGGTGTCGAACAGGATGGCGACTGTGCCGGCGACAGCCAGGAAGACGGCGGCTTCGACGCCGAGAGTGGCGAGTTCACGCACGTGCGCCGGATCGCCCCCCAGAGGGAGGGTTCCGTAGTCCAGGAAGGAGCCCCCGAACGCCATTGCCGCGAGGCCGATTCCAACGTATCCGAGGATCCCGGTGCAGGCCAGGATCAGGGAACCGCGCAGGCTGGGGCCGAACGCGGGCACTCCCGGATCTTCACCGCGGGAAGCCCGCGGAGGACCCCAGACGAGCCGCATCGTGACGAGTCCGGCGCCGAAGAGCACGCCGCCCTGAAAGCCGCCCCCGGGGCTGATGTGGCCATGGACGAGCACATAGACAGCAAACAGCAGGACGGCGGGAACCAGAGCTCGGGCGGCCGCGTCGAGCACGACGCTCCCGAAGGGATGCGCCATTCCCGGCCCGGGAAGATCGGAGGGAGTTCGAGCAGCCCCGGCGAGGATCACCAGGCAACCGAGGCCCGCCGCGAAGATCACCGCCGTCTCGCCGAGAGTGTCATACCCGCGGTAGTCCGCCAGCACTGCGGTCACCATGTTGGCGGCCCCCGTTTCCTCGGCCGCTTTCTCGATGAAACGGGGAGAGACGTGGGTTGCTGCGGGAGAGGCGGGATCCCCAAACTCCGGAATCTCCGCCATGGCCAGGAGGAGGCCGGCGAACAGAGCCGGAAACGCGACAGCGCCGAACAGCCGCCGTACGCGAGCCGACCCGGTGCCGGATCGATTCTCCTGAAGCTCAGCCGGTATGGACTCGTCCATCAGTCGAACCTCCGGCTGGTTCGAAACGCTGTCGACACGAACAGGATGGTGGTCAGCGCCCCCCCGACACAGGCTTCGGTGAACGCGACATCCACCGCGCCCATCAGCGCGAACCAGGTGGCCGCCGAAAAACTGAAGACGCCAAAAAGCGCGGCGGCGGCCAGCAGGTCCTTCACCGCGAGGGCAGACGCGCCCGAAACCAGCATTACCGCGAGCAATCCGACGCTGATCAGGTGTCCCTCAGCCATCATCGCTCCCCGACGGGTCTCCCGTTTCCCGCGCGCCCCAGACGGGGACGCCGCTTTTCAAGGCCGCCCGGGCCAGGGTGTGGGTGGCGGTCGGGTTTGCAACCGCGACCAGGATCAGGACGAGCACCAATTTGATGGTCACCGCCGGATCGCGCGCCAGCAGGGCCAGCCCCAGCAGGCTGAGTGATAGTCCCACGGTGTCGCACTTCCCGATCGCGTGCAGGCGGGTGAAGAAATCGGGAAGGCGGAGGATCCCGACGACTGCGGCCAGGATGAAGAAGAGCCCGGCGGCGAGCAGCCCGGCGGCGAGCGCTTCGCTAAGCGTGAGCCAGGACATCACTATCCCTGAGAGCTCTCGAAGTACTTGGCGAGGACGAGAGCACCAAGAAACCCGATCATGGCGTAGGCGAGCGCGATGTCCGTGAACATCTCGGGCTTCCCCGACAGTTCGCCCGCGACGACGAGCAGGATCAGGGTCTTGGTCCCGATCAGGGCGACACCGGAGAGTCGGTCCCAAAGTGTCGGGCCGCGCACGACGCGGAAGAGCGATCCACCGATCGCAAGAAAAATGGCGCCCGCGAACGCGGTCAGCAACGTGGGCATCAGCGCGCCGGAGCGTCGAAGAGCGCTCTCACTCGTTCGGCCATCGGTCCGCCGCCCGTACCAAGGCCGGCGGCAGCTTCCGGGTCAAGGGCGTGGACAACCATCCCGTCGTCGTCGCAATCGATGGTCACGGTGCCCGGGGTCAGCGTGATGGAGTGGGCGAGGGTCAGACGGGCGACGGGATGCGGGAGGTCATCCGCGATCCGGACCACCCGGGGAGCGATGGGGAGCCGGGGATGCAGAACCAGCTTCGCAACCTGGACCGCCGACCGGAATATCTGCACGAGAAGCCACATCCAGTAGGCGAGGAAACGGGGCCACCGGAGAGGAGCGCGTCCGAACTCGTCCGCCGGCATCGGCAGCGGAGGCACCCGGTAGAGCTTGCCGGTGGCGAGCGCGACCGCGACGGCGGTGATCAGGCCAATCGAGAGATGGAACGCATCCAGTTTCCCCGAGAGCGCAACCCAGAAACCGAACAACAGGACGACCGCCACGACGGGCGGTCGGGCCCCCACCGGGAGGACTGGGCGCCGCCGATCCGACATTCAGGCCAAGTAGGGAGTCCCAGGGCTGGGTTACTTGTAGTAGTTGACCCCGATCATGGCCTGCTGCGTGCGGAAGGAGAAATCCTTTGATGACCAGATGCGGTATTCCGCGCGCGCCGAAAGGTAGGAGAAAACATACACCTCGAGCCCGACGGCCACGTGTGCGGTCGGTGCGTACGCGGTGTGCTCGAGAGTCACTTCGTTGCCGATCGGTTGCCGGAACCGGAAGGACCCTGACTGATCGCCTTCCCCGGGGTCGGCCGTTTCGTAGATGAAGTCCTCACGGAGTTCGTCCCGTCTCACGATTCCGCCCCCGGCGAGAAAGTACATCTGGAAGGGTTGGCGCCGTCCGAGGTGGTACACGATGGATCCGTCGAGGTGGTACCGATTCGTCCGGAACTGGTATGCCGGTTCCGCGACCACATCTTCGACCGGCTCGTTGCCGGCTGTGTAGCGCCGGTTGGAACGCCCGAAGAAGAACCCGGTGGCGATACTGAAGTGCTCTGTGGCTCGAAAGGCCGCCACGCCTCCGAGTCCCGCGCCTCTTCCGGGACTCAACTCGGGGCGCGCGAAGAACTGGAGCCCGGCCCCGGCGAAAAGCCGGAATTTGTGGTCTTGTCCGGTAGCCGGTGCCGCTGCGAACAGCGCCAAGGCCACGAATGCAGGAACAAACGCCGGGAGGAGGCGCCCGCGCCTCGCAACCGGCGGGGGGGTGTCTTCCGGCGCGGTCAAATCGCGCGCAATGCTACTCCAAAGGAAACACGGACTTTCCGCCAGAATCGCTGTCCGGAGGGCTGGGACACCGCTCCCGGCCATTCGCCTTGATCGGGTGCGGGTGAGGGAACGCCGACCTCCGATCGGCATCGACCGCCGAGAGGCGGTCGGAAGCGCGTACGGCTGACCTGCGCCAAGGACGCGCAGGCAGGGGAATCCGAGTCTCTGATGGGATGCATAGGCGCCCCCTCGGCTACCCTGTTGCGGTGCCGGAAGAGCGCGGAAGCACACCCCGGGAGGCTTCCCGGCAACCTTCCCCGGTGAACGGAGGGGTCGGCACGTCCGGATCGCGGGACGAACGGCAGCTTGCCCGCCGCGCCGGGTCCGTGAGTCTCGGAGTCGTCTTCTCTCGCCTCACCGGACTGGTCCGGGAGCAGACCCTCGCCTTCCTGTTCCAGACCCCACTGCTCGACGCCTTCTACGCGGCGTACACCTTCCCCAACACGCTTCGGGAGATGCTCGCCGAGGGGGCGCTCTCGAAGGCATTTGTCGCAACGTTCGCGGCGGTTGACCAGCGCGACGGAAAAGACGCGGCCCACCGGCTCTTCGGGCGGGTCTTCCGGGTTCTGCTTCCGGTGAGTCTCCTGGTCACGGTGGCCGGGGTGGTATTTGCGCCGCAACTGGTGGACTTCGTGTTCTCCCGGGGGGCTTTTGACACGCCGCTTCCCGAGTCCCTGCGGTTCGGTCTCGAAACTCCGAGAGAACTGGCCGTCTGGCTCACCCGCGTGATGTTCCCCTTCATCGCCTGCGCGTCGATCGCGTCACTCTTCATGGGGGGACTGCAGGCGCGGAACTCTTTTTTCCTCCCGGCGGTGGCTTCCTCGTTCTTCAACGTCACCACCATCGTCTTTGCAGCGCTGGGGTACGTTGCCGCCCGCCAGTTGGGACTTCATCCGATGGCGGGGCTCGCGCTTGGCGTGCCAGTCGGAGGACTCGTCCAACTGCTTGTGCAGTGGCGGTGGTTCCGCCGGGACGGGTATCGCTCCGTGGCCACGGGGGGAATGCGAGCCACGGTCTCCGATCCGGCCTTTCGGCGAGTCTGCCGTCTCTTTGCGCCGGCGGCCGGAGCTGCGGGAACGCTGCAGATCAACGTCATCATTTCGAGGCACTTCGCCTCCGCGGGAACCTCGTGGCTCGCCTGGTTCACGATGGCATACCGGCTCGTCCAGCTTCCCGCGGGGCTCATCGGAGTCGCCCTGTCGAGCGCCACCCTGCCGGCGCTTACCCGCGCTGCCGGTCGCGGCGACACGGACGGATTCGGTCGGGTGCTCGGGCAATCCAGCCGCCTCATGCTGGTTCTGACGCTCGCCGCCGCCGCCGGCCTCATCGGGATCGCGGTGCCCTTCGTCGCGCTGATCTACCAGCGCGGAGCCTTCCGGCCCGAGGACGCCCAGCAGGTTTCCCTGGTGCTTTCGATCTTCGCGTTGGGCCTCCCCGCGTTCGGGGCGACCAAACTGCTGTCCGACGCCTTTTTCGCGCTGGGAAGCACGCGTCCCCCGTTCCTGGTTGCCGGAATCGGCACCGTAGTGACCTGGATCGCGACGCGCAGCTTCGTGGTTGTCGCCGGTTTCGACCATCTGGGCTTGCCGCTTGCGACCGTTTCGGTCGCCTGGTTCTCGGCCGGGTTACTGTCGGTCCTCCTTGCTCCCCGACTGGGCGCGGATGCATCCGGCCGCTCGCGGGCGCGAGCGCTGTTTTCGGAGGTGGCCGGAGCCGGGCTCCGCGGCTTGCCGGTAGCGGCCGTCACCGGAGGCTCGGCGTGGCTGGTCGTGCGGTTTGTCGGCGATCGTCTCGGCAGCGGCGGTTGGGGCGACGCGGCCACCACCCTGCTCGCCACCGCCGCCGGAGGCCTGGCTTTCCTGTTTGCCGTGCGACTCCTGGCGGCGCGGGAATGGGAACCGATCCGGGACGCGCTGTCCGCGCTCGGGGAGCGGTTCGGCTTCGGGGGACGGCGGGGGTGAGCCGCACCGCGGGGAGATCGCGACGAGCGCCGGATCGCCGGGAAGGCGCGCCCGCACCGGCTCGGACGTCCCGCCGCCAGAGCCCGGATCCGCAGGCGGAGGAATTCCTGAACCACCTCCGGGTGGAGCGCCGGCTCTCGGAAAACACGCTCGACGCCTACGGCCGCGATCTCGGAAAGCTGGACGACTTCAGCGGGGAGCGCTCGCTTGCCGAACTCGACACGAAGGATCTACAACGCTTCCTGACCCAGCTTCACCGCCGCGGCCTCTCATTCCGCTCGATACAGCGGATCACCTCCACGATCCGCGGGGCATACGGGTTCTGGGTGGCCGGCGGCGTCATCGAACGGGATCCGACCGAGGGAATCACGGTGGCGCGAGCCCTGCCGGGACTCCCCCACTATCTGTCGCCCGACGAAGTCGAACGGCTGCTCGCCACGCCTGACGATTCGCCGCTGGGTCTGCGCGACCGGGCGATGCTCGAGATGCTCTACGCGACCGGTCTCCGGGTGTCGGAACTCGTGGGGTTACGGGTAACCGACGTGGTTCCCGCCCGGGACGGGGCGCCCGGCTACGTCACCGTGATCGGCAAGGGAGACAAGGAGCGCATCGTTCCCTACGGAGACGTCGCCGCCGCGAGCCTGGAAACCTGGGTGCAGGAGGGTCGGCCCCGGGTGCTGGGAAAGCGGGCTCGGGAGACCGGCTCACCCTGGCTCTTCGTGACGGCTCGCGGAGGGGCCATGACCCGTCAGCGGTTCTGGCAGATCGTCAGGACCCGCGGCGAACAGGCCGGGATACCGCGCCGCTTCTCACCTCACGTGTTGCGGCACTCGTTTGCGACGCACCTGCTCGAGCGCGGGGCCGACTTGCGGAGCCTGCAACAGATGCTGGGCCACGCCTCGATCTCCACCACCCAGATCTACACCCACGTGACCGAAGAGCGGTTGCGGCGGGTGTACGACCAGCACCACCCGCGCGCCCGGCGCGGCGATTCCTAGCGGCCTGTGGATGCAGTTCCCTGGATGTGCAAGTGTCGGCCGGTACGCCACCATGCAGAGCGATGCGCAGGCAAGGGAACGCCGACCTCCGGTCGGCACAGCCCGCCGTAGGCGGGCGGCGGGAAGGACCCCCAGTTCCGAGGTGGCCCCTTCTCGGCGGGAATCCCAGCGTTTGGGGTGATCCGTAAATTGGAGTGGCAGATACCGTTCGCAGCGCTGCGGGCCCCGTGCCTGCGCCCCGTAAAGGCGGACGGCAAGGAACCGCCCGCGGCCCTGCGGGCCGCTGTGCCGACCGGAGGTCGGCGTTCCAAGCCGTCCCCGCGCTTCTGCTCGGGCGGCAGCGTGCGGTTTCGCGGACCTGCGGGCCGCGGTGCCGGTCTGAAGGCCCCCACCGGGAGAATTGGCGGCGTTCCCGTGCGGGCGGAGCCTTCCGGACCGTTGGGTTCCCGGCGGGACTGCATTTTCACAGCAACTGGGCCGCGTGACTTTGTCCACAGGCTGTTAGGTCCCTGCTCGCATGCGGTTCGATACTGACGGTCAGAGACGGTCATCTGTCGCGGCTTTGTCGGAAGAGCAGGCGAAGCTGGTAGGCCGGATGGCCGCGGAGCTGCGGTCCGGGGCCGTGGTGGCATTCCCCACCGAGACCTTCTACGCGTTGGGCGCCGATCCACGACGCCCCGAGGCCGTGTCCGAGGTATTCCGCCTCAAGGGTCGCCCGGGGGATCGTCGTCTCCCCTGGATCGCCGCGAGCCGGGCGCAGGTGGAAGCGGTCTGCCACCTCCCCGGGAAGGCGGCCGCCTTCGCGAATCTCTACTGGCCGGGTCCGGTCACGCTGGTGCTGCCGCTCCGCAACCGAGATGGGGAGGGGGTGGCGGTTCGGGTGAGTTCGCATCCGCTGGCGCGGGCGCTCGCCGAAGCCGTCGGTCACCCGGTGGTTTCGACGAGCGCCAATCCGAGCGGTAGGCCGCCGGTGACTACGGCCTCCGAAGTCCGGGAGGCCTTCGCCGGCCGGAACGCGCAGAACCTCCGGATCCTGGACGGAGGCCGGACCCCGGGCGGCGAGCCCTCCGTCATCGTGGATCTGACGGGTGGGTCGCCCCGGGTTCTGAGAGGAACGCTCGAACCCGGACTACTTCCCTGAGGAGCCCTCGCTGGCTCCGAAACGCCGGACGAAGTCCTTCTGCTCCGGCGTGAGATCTTTGGGGACCGCGATCCGAACCCGAACCACCAGATCGCCGTGACCGCCGCCGGGGCGAGGCATCCCCCGGCCGGGAACGCGTAGCGCCGCGCCGCCGGATATTCCCGCCGGAATGCGAATCCGGACCGATTCGCCGAGCGTGGGAACCTCGATTTCTCCGCCGAGCGCCGCTTCGGCGAAGCGGACGGGGATCTCGACCTCGAGGTTGTCACCTTCGCGGCGAAACTGCGGGTGGGCCGCGACCCGAACCACGAGCATCGAGTCGCCGTCAGGAGTCCGGACTTTCAGCCGAGCGCCATCCCGGACTCCCGGCGGGATGCGAACCCGGTAGGACCCGCTCTGGCTCGTGTGGAGCTGCCTGAGCGCTCCTCGGTAGGCCTCCTCGAGACTGATGTCCACGATGCCGGGCCGCCCGGCCGGACCCGTCGCCGAACCCGGCGGCCGAACCCTTGAGGAAGGTGGCCAGCCTGGCGCCCGGCGGGCTCTGCCGTCGAGCGGACCGAATGGGGAATCCGGACCGAACAGATGGAGGAAGAAGCTGGAGAAGTCGCCAAACGCGCGTGGATCGGGCGGCGGCCCGCCCGCAGTTCCCGCTCGCCGGGTGCGGGCGTTTCGCATCTGCTGGGCCCAATCGGGCCCCAACTGGTCATACCGGCGCCGCCGGTCCGGGTCGGAGAGCACCTCATAGGCCTCCCCGATTTCCTTGAAACGCTCGGCGGCCTCGCGGTCGGCGGGGTTCAGGTCGGGATGGTGCTTGCGTGCGAGCCGTCGATAGGCCTGTTTGATCGCTTGCGGGTCCGCCTGCTTCCCAACTCCCAGGACGGCGTAGTAGTCGCGGTACTTCAACGGGGATAGCAGCCTGTGGATGAAGTGGCGTGAGCGCCGAGGCTGGCGAGGCGCCCGGCTGACCCAGTTCTCCCGGTGGGGGCGGCGCTATTCGGGAGGCATACCGGGCGTATTCCGACCGAATCGCAACGCAGAGCGTAGCGGTTCAGCCGGGATGCATCGCCAGCCGAACGCCGCGAGACTTCGTTCACAGGCTGCTAAGTCCGGCGCATCGACGGTGTCGCCGGGAGGGCGGCGCTATTGCATCGGCAGCCGGTCGGGTTCCGTCCCGGCGGCAATCGTCGGGGCAGGGATCGTCGGGGCAGGGGCGAGGTCGGGGAAGATGATCGGGAGGGTCTCCTCCAGGCTGGAGACCAGGTGGATCTGCATCGCATCCCGGACTTCGTCCGGTACGTCCTCGAGAAGGGCGCCCTCGTTCAGCCGGGGCAGGATCACTTCCCGGATTCCGTAGCGATGGGCGGCGAGCAGCTTTTCCTTGATCCCGCCGACCGGGAGCACGTGGCCGGTCAGGGTGATTTCGCCGGTCATCGCGAGTTCCGGCCGGCAGACGGTGTCCGTCAGGACCGAGATCAGCGCGGCGACCAGCGTGATTCCCGCGGAGGGCCCATCCTTGGGCGTGGAACCTTCCGGCACGTGGAAATGGATGTCCGACTTCCGGTAGAACCCGGTCTGGATCCCGTATCCGGCGCCGTGCTGCCGCACCCAGGAAAGCGCGGCGGTCGCCGACTCCTTCATCACCTCGCCGAGCTGCCCGGTCAGGGTCAGCCGCGTGCTTCCCTTCATGCGGGACGCTTCCGCGAACAGGATGTCTCCTCCCACGGGCGTCCAGGCGAGCCCCACGGCGACTCCCGGAACGCTGACCCGCTCCACGAGTTCCCGCGACAGGGACGTGGGTGCGCCCAGCAGCTCGCTCACCACCTCCGGGGACACCTGGAGCGGCCCCTTTTCTCCTTCGGCGAGTTTCCGGACCGCCTTTCGGCAGATCTTCGCGATGGATCGCTCCATGTTGCGGAGCCCGGCCTCCCGGGTGTAGTCCCGGATGATGAGGGCGAGCGACTCGCGGTCGAACACCGGCTGATCGTCCTCTTCGTCGAGCCCGTGGTTTTCCAACTGGCGCGGAATGAGGTGGCGGGTTGCGATCTGGATCTTCTCCTCCTCGGTGTAACCCTGGAGGTGGAGGATCTCCATCCGATCCTTGAGCGCCGGCGGAACCGGATCCATCATGTTTGCGGTCGCGATGAACAAGACGTCCGACAGGTCGAACGCCAGATCCAGGTAGTGGTCCCGGAAGGTGTCGTTCTGCTCGGGATCGAGGACCTCCAGAAGGGCCGAACTCGGGTCGCCCCGGAAGTCCATTCCGAGCTTGTCCACCTCATCCAGCATGAAAACGGGGTTTCGGGTGCCCGCCCGAACGAGGGCTTGAATGATCTGGCCGGGCAGCGCTCCGATATAGGTGCGCCGATGTCCCCGAATCTCCGCTTCGTCGCGGATTCCTCCGAGGCTGAGACGGACGAACTCGCGCCCGACCGCCTTCGCGATCGACCTGCCGAGACTCGTCTTGCCAACGCCCGGCGGTCCCGCAAAGCAGAGGATGGGCCCCTTCTGGTCGGGCTTTCTCTCCCGAACCGCCAGGAATTCGAGGATTCGGTCCTTGACCTTCTCAAGATCGTAGTGGTCCGCTTCCAGGATGTCCTTGGCGCGCGGAATGTCGTACTTGTCCTCGGTCCGCTTGTCCCACGGAACCCGGACCAGCCAGTCGAGGTACGTCCGCCCCACGGTGTATTCCGCGGAGGCGGGAGGGATCCGGCCGAGCCGCCGGAACTCCCGTAGCGCTTCCTTCTCCGCCTCGTCGGGCATCCCGGCCTTTTCGATCTTTTCCCGGAGCTCGTCCATCTCCTTGGTGGAGTCGTCGCCTTCGCCCAACTCCTTCTGGATCGCCTTCATCTGCTCGCGCAGGAAGAACTCGCGCTGGGTGCGGCCGACTTCGCTCTTGACCTTGGACTCGATGCTCCGCCCGAGATCGCGCACCTGCTTCTCGCGCAGGATCGCCGCGTACGCAAGGCCCAGCCGATCCTCGATGGACAGCGTCTGAAGGATCTCCTGCCGCATCTCGGTGTTGAGGCTAGGAAGCTGCTCGGCGACGAAATCAGCCAACTGACCGGCGCTCCCCACGCGGGCGAGCTGGGTCTTCATGACCTCCCGGGCGCGAGGGAAGAGATCCGTCTTGATCATCTCCTGGAGTTCTTCGCGGATCTTCCGGGTCAGCGCTTCGAACTCCACGGTCTTGTTCGCCCCGACCGTTCCATCCAGAACCCGGATGTCGGCGCGTACGTAGGGCTCCGTCTGCACGATCCGTTCGACGCGGAACCGGAAGCTGCCCCGAATCACGATGCGTACGGTGCCCTCCCGCATCCGCACCTGCTTTTCGAGGCGGGCCGCGGTACCTACCCGATAGAGGTCGTCCTCACCGGGGTTGTCCACCGAATCGTCCTTCTGGGTGAGGACGGCGAGCATCACCTTGCCGGTCCCTGACGGATCGGCCTCGGCTGCCTCGCGGGTCGCGTCGCGCAGCATCTGGATCGTGCTCTTGCGGCCGACGGAGAGCGGCAGGAACGAGTGCGGGAACACCACGATGTCCCGGAGCGGCAGCACCGGCACCATGCGGTGCACCTGGCCCTGTGGCGAACCAGAGTCGGTTGCGGCGCCTTTCACCGGATCGGACATCGGAGCTTGCCTCCCTGTTAACAACCTGTGGATAAAGTGACGTGAGTACCGAGAGCGGCGAGGCGCCCGGCTGACGAGGCGCGCGAGGGAGGAATACCGAGTGTATTTCGACCGAAGCGCAACGATGAGCGACGCGAAGCGGCGCGGTTCAGCCGGGATGCATCGCCGGTCGAATGCCGCGTCACTTTGTTCATAGGCTGTTTTACGTCGAGTATCCGGCCGGAGCCGAAACCCGGAGAGCCCGTTCCGGCGTGCGCCGGAATGCTGCATGAGCCTAGCACACGGGGCTGTTTGTTGCGTGATACCTTGTCAAGATCAAACCAAGTCATTGACAAAACAGCCACTAAATCAGGTCGAGATCTCACCTAAATCTGAGTTGTTCGTTGTTATATTTCGGTCAGCCAAAAGTCACTTCGTCTGGTAGCTCGTTCACATCGTCGGGCTGGATGGGAAAGTGCTGAGCCAGGAAGCTTCCGATGCGGCGGACTCCGTGTTCGAGGCCGTCTCCGATGCTGTTTTCGCGGATGTGGCTCGTAATTTCAACTGCGATCTCGTTCCAGGCCTCGTGGCCGACCTTTTCGTTGATCGCCTGGTCCGCCACGATCTCGAACCGGCCGGATCGAACCGCCAGGAACAGCAGGACACCGGAGCCGTCTTTCGTCCGGTCCACCCCCAGCCGGAAGAACTCGCGGATGGCGCGTTTGCGCGCGTTTTCCAGTGGCAGAAGCCGGGCAACGACGTGAACCCGCAGTTCCCCGGAGGTCTCGCGTTCGGCTTCTCGGGTGGCGCTCGCGATCCGGTCGAGGTCCTCCTCGGACAACTGGGAGCGGAGTCGTTTCGGGACGCGCATGGTCAGCAGCCGGTGGTGGAACCCGCGTGAGCGCCGAGGCCGCCAGTTCTCCCGGTGGGGGCGAGGCGCCCGGCTGACAAGGCGCGTGAGGGAGGAGCCCCCACCGGGAGAACTGGCCCGAGTGTATTTCGACCAAAACGCAACGATGAGCGGCGCGAAGCGACGCGGTTCAGCCGGGATGGATCGCCGGCCGAGCCCCCACCGGGAGAACTGGGCCGCGTGGGTTCCATCACCGGCTGCTAACCCTCACCAGCTCCCGCTGGCGCCGCCCCCGCCGAAGCCTCCGCCTCCGCCGGCGAAGCCTCCGAAGCCACCTCCGAAACCGCCCCGGAACCCGGGAGATCCCCACATCATGCCGCCGCCCCTCGGGATCCCCCCGGCACCCCAGGCTCCCGTTCTACCGGCGGTTGCGCGGGTGAACGCCGTGGCGCCGAACCCGGACAAGAGGCCGAGCGGAACCAGCCAGAACAGGGAACCCACCCCGATCAGCAAGAATCCGAGCAGCGCCGCGATCCCGCCTCCGGCGGCGGCGGCCCCGGCCGGATGAAAGGCGTTCCCGATGTAGCCGAGGAGTTGCATCCCGAGCAGAAGCCCCACGAGGACCAGTGTCGAGATCCCGCGCCGGGAGGTACGCCGGGCACCGGGATTCGGTTGCCTTCCGGCGCCCCGGTATTCGCCGGCTGCGGCCTGAGCGACCGCCATCGAGGCTGCGGCGAAGCCGCCGGCGAAGTCACCCGCCGCGAACCGGGGAGCGAGTTCGTCGCGGATGATGCGTCCGGCCAGGCCGTCCGGGATCACCGCTTCCAGACCGTACCCGACCTCGATCCTCGCCCGGCGGTCGTCCCGGGACACGACTACCAGGGCGCCGTTGTCGGTCTCCGCCTGTCCGATCTGCCAGGCCTCCGCGAGGCGGAGGCTGAAGTCTTCAATCGCGCCGTCGATCCGGGGAACGCTGACGACGACGAGTTGAACCGAGGTCTCCGCCTCCAGACGCGCGAGAAAGTCCTCCAGTTGAGTCGCTTCGCCCGGAGAAAGGAGATCCGCCTCGTCCACCACCCGACCGGTCAGTGCGGGGATGGGTGTCTCTTGCGCGGCTGCCGCGGCCGACAACGCGAGACAGAGCGCTGCCGCCCTGAGAACGCGCCGGCAGATTCCCGGGGTCACCGGCTGAAGTCCACCTCGGGTGCGGTTTCGGCCCCCTCTTCGGCCTCGAAGTAGGCGGCTTCGTCAAAACCGGACCAACCCGCGATCATCCGGGTGAAGAAACCGCGCCGCCGGGTGTTGTACCCCTGGGCGGCTTCGTTGAAGCGCCGCCGTTCCACGGCGATCCGGTTCTCGGTCCCCGCCAGCTCATCCTGCAGGCTCAGGAAGTTCTGGTTGGCCTTGATGTCCGGATAGCGCTCGACGACGACCATGAGCCGGGAGAGCGCACTCGAGAGCGCTCCCTGCGCGGCCTCGAAACGGGCGAGTGCCTGGGGATTTTGAAGATCGTTTGCCGAAACCTGGATGCTGGTGGCCCGGGATCTGGCCGCGATGACGGCTTCCAGGGTCTCGCGCTCGAAATCGGCCGCCCCCTGGACCGTCGCTACCAGGTTCGGCACCAGATCGGCGCGCCGTTGGTAGACGTTTTCCACCTGTGACCACCCGGCTTTCACCGCCTCGTCAAGCGTGACCAGACTGTTGTATGTCGAGCGAAATGCAAAGAAGAGGACGACGGCCCCGAGCAGGAGTGCGGCGAGCACTCCGCCGCAGCCGAGGAGAACGAGTTTTTTCTTCATGAAGCGGTTGGGGGTCAGCGCCCGGAAGGATTCCGGGGATTGGCGTCTTTGCCCGGAAGCATAGGAGAGGGAACGTGGTGGAGCGTGGGTCCTGCCGGGGCTGCCGCGTGCGGCGCTCGCGCGGTGTCCCGTCTACTGGCGATCGTAGCCAGCGACGGGTTCCGTACCAGGGAGGAAGGCTTCGAGGATCGTGTTCGGTCCGCCGTCGGCGGGCTGTCCGCTCTCCAGGTCCACGGGAATGAGCGCCACGGTGGGTGGCGCCGGGAAGCCCTGGCGCGGAGGATCGGGGCGCCCGGTCTCCATGAAACGAACCCACGCGGGCAGCGCCACCCGCGCTCCGCTTTCGCGTTCTCCGAGCGTCTCGTTCCCGTCGTTGCCGATCCAGACACCGGCGGCGATCTCGGGGTCGAAGCCAATGAACCAGGCGTCGGTGAACTCATTCGTGGTGCCCGTCTTGCCGGCCACTGGCCGGCCGAGCCTGCGGGCTCCGACGGCGGTGCCGCGCGCCACCACCCCCTCGAGCAGGTGAGTGATGACGTACGCGAGATCCGCCGGGATGACGGACGCGGTTTCCGGGTAGAAACGCTCCAACTCCCGCCCATCGCGATCCGTGATCCGCGAGACGAAGAACGGCTCCATGCGCACGCCCTGGTTGGGAAACGCGCTGTAGGCGGAGACCATCTCCAGCAGGGTGACATCGCTCGAACCAAGGGTGATCGAGAGCACGGGCAGGAGGTCGCCACGGATGCCGAGGCGGTGCGCCAGGGCCACGACGTTCTCCGGACCGATGTCGTGAACCATCCGGACCGCCGGCACGTTGCGCGAGCCCTCGAAGGCATTGCGCATCGTGATCCAGCCAAGGTGTTCGTCGTCGTAGTTCTGGGGTTCGTAGGGTTCGTCGCTGACCGGATCGATCCAGGTGAAGGGTTCGTCCAGCAGCAGCGAGGTCGGCGCCAACCGTCCGGTCGCGAGCGCCGCCCCGTAGGCGAAGGGCTTGAACGACGACCCTGGCTGGCGGCGCGCCTGGATCGCCCGGTTGAACTCGCTGCGCTCGAAGTCGAACCCGCCGACCAGTGCCTGGATGGCGCCGGTCTCGATGTCGAGGGCCAGGAAGGCGCCTTCGGCCAGCGGTTCCTGTTCCAGCCTTACGAGGAGGGGCTCTTCCAGGTTGAGGCGCCCCTCCTCGGAGGCTTCGGGGGTTTCCTCCTCCCCTGGTTCGGCATCGTTGGCCAGAATGCGAAATTCGCCGACGTCTCCGACGCGGAAGAGCCGCTCCGCGGTCCGGAAGGTCCAGGCAAGCGATGCGTGCTCCACCCGGGCCCGATAGTCGGCGATCCGGATCTCCGGCTCCGGACCGGCGGCCGTCACCACTCCCCGGACCACCGATCCGAGGGCGAGCGGGGCGCTCCACGAGTCGTCTTCGTACTCCGCCGGCTCGACTCCCTCGTCAAGGACGTTCCTGGCGAACCCCCGGAATCCCCGCCGCCGGTCATGGGCGCGGAGCGCCATCTCCACCGACTCGCTGGCCTCCCGTTGCATTCGGCTGTCGAGCGTCGTGGTTACCCGAAGCCCTCCCCGGTAGGTCCTCGAGTCTCCGTAGTGTTCCCGCAGGTACCCCCGCACCATCTCCATGAAGTGCGGGGCAAAGCGGTCCCTGCCGCGGGAGCGGGGCCGGATCGGTTCGTCTCGCGCCGCCGCCGCTTCTTCCGACGAAAGGAACTCCTCGGCCACCATCCTCTCCAGCACGACGTCCCGCCGGCGCTGGGCCGCTTCCAGGCTCCGGAAAGGGTTGAAGCGACTCGGATTGGGGGCGACGCCGACCAGCATGGCGGCCTCTCCCACCGACAGGTCGGACGCGGTCTTGCCCAGATAGAACTGCGCGGCGGCCTCGATTCCCTGGTTGTTGTAGCCCAAAAACACCTGATTCGCGTAGAAGGTCAGGATCTCTTCCTTGCGGTAGGCCCGCTCGATGCGGAAGGCGGTGATGGCCTCCTTGATCTTGCGCTCGAGGGTTTCCTCGCGGTTCAGGAACAGGTCGCGCGCCACCTGCTGGGTGATCGTGCTGGCGCCCGACACGATCCGGCCGGTCCGGTAGTTGTCCCAAAGCGCCCGGCCGATTCCAATGGGGTCGAAGCCGAAGTGCTGCCAGAACCGCTGATCCTCGGCCGCGACGAACGCGTCGCGCAGGTGCTGCGGAAGGTCCTCATACTCGATCTCGATCCGCCGTTCGACGGCGAACTGTCCGATTTCGACGCCGTCGCGGTCGTAAACGATGGTGGTGGCGGTGCCCTCGTAGGCTTCGAGCTCCTCGATCAGCGGGATGTCGCTCTGATAAGCGGCGAGCAGCCCGAGCATGGCGCCGGCGATCGTGCTCGCGGCGAACAGGAAAACCACCACGATGATGCGGGCAAACTGGCGGCCCGCCGCCAGACGGCGCAGCGCCGGTTGGGAACGGGACACGTCAGGAGGATCCCACCAGATCCATCAGCGCCGGCCCGATTTCGGGATGCCCGAATCGGAAACCGGCCGCGAGCAGTCGCCGGGGCGCCACGCGCTGCCCGGAGAGGAGCAGCGCGTCCGCCATTTCGCCAAAGGCGAGCCGCATCGCGAACCCGGGGGCCGGAAAGATGGTCGGCCTGCGAAGGGCCTTTCCCAGCGCCCGGGTGAACGCCGCGTTGGTGACCGGATTCGGCGCCGTCAGGTTGTAGACCGAATCGAGGGATCCGGAAGGCGCCTCCAGAAGCTGGACCATCGCGGCCGCCGCGTCGGCGAGGTGGATCCACGCCATCCATTGGCGTCCGCTCCCGACCCGGCCACCCACGCCCATCCGGAACGGAGGCAGCATGGCCGCGAGGGCTCCGCCCGCTGGCGAGAGCACGACGCCGATCCGGAGCGAGGCCGTCTCGATTCCCGCCCCGCGCGCGCCAGCGGCGGCGCCTTCCCACTCCGTGCAAACCTCGGCGAGGAAGTCATTCCCCGGAGGAGTGTCTTCGCCGAGTTCTTCGTTACCGCGCGGACCGTAGTAGCCGACGGCGGAAGCGGCCAGCAGACGCGAAGGCCGGTTCCGGGCGGCGCCGAGGGCTGCGACCAGGGTCTTCGTACCTTCGACCCGGCTCTCGCGAATGGCGCGTTTCCGCGCGGCCGTCCAGCGTTTCCCGACCGGCTCTCCGGCGAGGTGGACCAGGGCATCGAGCCCTTCCAGTGCGCCGACCAGGTCGGCGTCGGTCCCGTCACCGCGAGGGTTCCAGTGGGCGGATCGGACTCCGGGCGGGAAACCCGTGAGCGCACCTTCGCGCCGGGTGAGCGCCACCACTTCGTGGCCCCGGCCGGTCAGTTCCGCAGCGAGCGCCCGGCCGATCAGGCCGGTTGCTCCCGTGATTCCAGTCCGCATCCGAAGGCCAATTGCTCGGAGACGATTCTAGCCTGCGGTCTTATCAGCCGGTGGGGGAACCCGGGTGAGCGCCGAGAGCGGCCAGTTGCTATGAAAATGTGGTCTCGCCGCGACGCCGAAAGCCGTGGTGGTGCCGCCGGCTTGGAGCGCCGACCTCCGGTCGGCACAGCGGGCCGAAGGCCCGCGGGCGGTTCCTTGCCGTCCGCGCTCATGGGCGCAGACCCCGGATCCCACCACCAGAAGTGGCGGTCGGCGTTCCCAGCCTCCGCGCCACCGCCCCGACCGGGGCTCCTGCCGCAAGGGGGACCATCCCGAACGTGGGGGTCCTTCCCGCCGCCCGCCTGCGGCGGGCTGTGCCGACCAGAGGTCGGCGTTCCAAGCCGTCTCCGCCATTTTCATGACCGGCGGGGTGTGCAGGAGGACCGATCGTGAACATTTCTCCCGGTAGGGGGGCGGTTCAGCCGGGATGTATCGCCGCTCGAATGCCGCGTGACTTTGTCCACAGGCTGTTAAGCCCCTACCGCTGGTTGAAGCGGGGCGGCGAGCCGAGCACAATGGGGCATTACTTTGCCCCGGAGGTTCTTGATGCCCCGTCTTCGTTTTCTCTTTGTTCTTTCCCTTGGCCTGTTGGTGGCTTCCGTCGTTACCGCGCAGGACAAACGGCCCATGACGATCGTCGAACTGATCGACGTTCCGTCGGTGGGCAGTCCGCGCCTGTCTCCCGACGGCACCCAGATCCTCTATACCCGGACGGATACGGACTGGAAGAAAAATGGCCGGACGACCCACATCTATCGGATCGACGCCGATGGAAGCGGCGAGGTCCAGCTCACGAACGGTGAGGAGGGAGAGTCGAGCCCCCGCTGGTCGCCCGACGGGATGCGGGTCGCGTTTCTCGCAAAGCGCGGAGAGGATTCCGAAACGCAGATCTACATGATGCGCAACCGGGGAGGTGAGGCGTCCCCGCTGACCGAGCACGACAGTTCGGTGCGGTCGTTCCAGTTCTCGCCCGACGGCCGGCATATCTACTTCACCGCCCCGAACGCCAAGACGCCTGAGGAAAAGAAGAAGGACAAGCTCGCGGACGACGTGTTCGCGTTCGACGAGGACTACCAGCAGCAGCATCTCTTCCGGGTGGCCGCCGACGGCGACGGGCCGCAGAAGGCAGACCGGATCACCGAAGGCGACTATTCGGTGATCGGGTTCCGGCTTTCGGACGACGGCATGCGTATCGCCCACCACCGGTCCCTCAGCCCGCTGGTTGACAACCGGGACGAGGGCGAGGTCTGGATCATGGACGCGGACGGCGGAAACGCGGCGCAGTTGACAGACAACACGGTGAGCGAGTTCGGCGCCCAGCTTTCTCCGGACGGCGCCCACGTGATGTTCCTTTCCGATTCGAGCGCCGATTTCGAGACCTACTTCAACGACAACATCTTCGTGATGCCGGCTGCCGGAGGCGCGCACCGGGTGCTCTACGAGGACATGTCCCACGAAGTCAGCAGCGCCCGCTGGGCGCCCGACGGCTCGATCTACTTCACCGCCAACACCGGGGTGCGGACCGAGCTGTTCCACGGCACGCTGGACGATGGCACGCCGACCGCGCTCACCGCCGGCGACCACTCGCTCAGCGGATGGAACTTCAATAGAGCGGCCGGAAAGCACATCTTCGGTATCAGCAACCGGGAGAACAACGGCGATCTGCACCTGCTGCCCGCGGACGGCGGGGACCCGGTGAAGGTCACGAGCGTCTTCGACTACCTCGCGGAGACCTTCGAGCTGCCGGTCCAGGAGGCGATCCGCTGGAAGGGCGAGGACGGCGCGGAGGTCGAGGGGCTCCTCTACTACCCGCTCGACTACCAGGAGGGACAGCGCTATCCGGTTGTCGTCCAGACCCACGGCGGGCCGGCGGCTTCCGACAAGTTCGGTTTCGGCCGCTGGAGCAGCTACGTGCAGGTGCTGACCGCGCGCGGCTGGGCGGTCTTCAAGCCCAACTACCGGGGGAGCACCGGTTACGGCGACGACGTCCTCCGGGACATGGTGGGCCACTACTACCGCCAGTCGCACCTCGACGTGATGACGGGCGTGGACCACCTCATCGAGAAGGGGATCGTGGACGGCGACCGGATGGCCAAGATGGGCTGGAGCGGCGGCGGCCACATGACCAACAAGATCATTACCCACACGGACCGGTTCAAGGCGGCGGCGTCGGGCGCGGGCGCGGTGAACTGGATCTCGATGTACGGAACGAGCGACGTGCGCATCTACCGGACCCCGTGGTTCGGGGGGACGCCCTGGCAGGAAGACGCGCCCATCGACGTCTATTGGGGGCACTCGCCGCTCAAGGACATCTACAAGGTGACCACGCCGACGATCGTGCTCGTCGGGGAGAACGACGTTCGGGTCCCACCCGAACAGTCGGTGGAGCTCTACCGGGCGCTCAAGTCGAACGGAGTCGACACCCATCTCTACATCGCGCCGCGGGAGCCCCACGGCTGGCGGGAACTCCGTCACGAACTCTTCAAGGTGAACGTGGAGATCGACTGGTTCGAGCGCCACGTCCGCGGCATCGAGTACGAGTGGGAAACGGCTCCCGGCGACGACGAGGAGGAGATGACCGCCACGGACGGCGAAAACCCATAGCCCAGCGAGGGCTTGCCGGAGGAGAACCTTCATGACTCATTCCCATTCGCTTCGTTTGTGCATTCTCGCTGCCGGGTTGGCAGCGATGCCCGCCGCGGTCCCCAACGCATCGGCTCAGGGGAAGCGGCCGATGACGATCATCGACTTGATCGATCTCCCGCAGGTGGGCAGTCCGCGCGTGTCCCCCGATGGGACCGAGCTTCTCTACACCCGCTCGGGCACCGATTGGAAGAAGAACGGCCGGACGACCCACATCCATCGGGTGGGTGCTGACGGTAGTGGAGACATCCAGCTCACGAACGGCGAGCGCGGCGAGTCAAGCCCGCGCTGGTCGCCTGACGGAGCCTCGATCGCCTTCCTCGCCCGGCGCGGAGAAAGCCCGTTCGGCCAGATCCACCGGATGTCGAATCGCGGAGGGGAAGCGTCTCCCCTGACGCAGCACGAAAGCTCGGTGCAGTCGTTCGCGTTCTCACCGGACGGGGAGCACATCTTCTTCCTTGCGCCGGATCCGAAGACGGCGGAGGAGAAGCGGAAGGACGACCTCCGGGACGACTTCTTCGCCTTTGATGAGGACTACAAGCAACGGCACCTGTTCCGTGTCTCGACTTCCGGTGAAGGCCCGCGGGATGCCGAACGGATCACCGAGGGGGAGTTCTCGATTCTCCAATTCCAGCTCTCGGATGACGGGATGCGCATCGCCCACTCACGTGCCCCGACGCCGCTCCTCGACAACCGCGACGAGGGCGAGGTCTGGATCATGGACGCGGACGGCGGGAACGCCCTGCAACTGACCGACAACACGGTGATCGAGAGCGGCGCGCAACTCTCGCCGGACGGTTCCCAGGTCCTCTTCGTCTCGGCGTCCAGCGCGGACTTCGAGACCTACCACAACCGCAACGTCTTCCTGATGCCGGCTGCCGGAGGGCCGCACCGGGTGCTCTACGAGGACTGGCCGTACGAGGCGAACGGAGCGACCTGGGCCCCGGACGGTTCGATCTACTTCATCGGCAACACGGGCGTGCGCAGCCAGCTCTTCCACGCGGGAGTCGATGACGCCGAGCCCACACCGCTGACGGCCGGGGACCACACCATCGTGGGCTGGAACTTCGCTTCGGCGGCGAACCGGCATGTCTTCGGAATCAGCAACCGCGAAGCCAACGGCGACATCCATCTGCTGGCCGCTGACGGGGGCGATCCGACCAAGGTCACCAGCGTCTTCGACTATCTGGAGGAGACCTTTGAACTGCCCGTCCAGGAGGCGGTCCGCTGGAACGGAGAGGACGGCGTCGAGGTAGAGGGCCTCCTCTTCTACCCGCTCGACTACCGCGAGGGACAGCGGTACCCGCTCGTGGTGCAGACCCACGGCGGGCCGCGTTCATCCGACAAGTTCTCCTTCGGCCGCTCGAGCAACTACGTACAGGTCCTCACCGCCCGAGGCTATGCGGTCTTCAAGCCCAACTACCGGGGCAGCACCGGCTACGGCGACGACTTCCTCCGGGACATGGTGGGCCACTACTTCAACCAGGCCCACCTCGACGTCATGGCCGGTGTTGACCATCTCATCGAACTCGGCATTGCGGACGGGGACCGGATGGCCAAAATGGGCTGGAGCGCCGGCGGGCACATGACGAACAAGATCATCACCCACACCGGCCGCTTCAAGGCGGCGTCCTCGGGCGCCGGCGCGGTGAACTGGATCTCCATGTACGGACAGAGCGACGTGCGCCATCCGCGCACCCCCTGGTTCGGCGGAACCCCTTGGCAGGAGGACGCTCCCATCGACACCTACTGGGGGAATTCGCCGCTCAAGGACATCTATCGGGTCACGACGCCCACCATTGTGATCGTCGGAGAGAACGACGTGCGCGTGCCGATGCCGCAGTCGGTGGAGCTCTACCGGGCGCTCCGGACGAACGGGGTGGATACCCACCTCTACATCGCGCCGCGGGAGCCGCACGGCCTGCGGGAACTCCGCCACCAACTCTTCAAGGTGAACGTGGAGATCGACTGGTTCGAACGTCACGTCCGCGGGATGGAGTACGAGTGGGAATCGGCCCCCGGCGAGGACGGGAAGAAACGGGCGGCCACCGACGGCGAGAACCCGTGATTCACGCCCGCGGCCCGCAGGGAAGGGAACGCCGGTCTTCGGACCGGCACCGCGGCCCGCAGGGCCGCAAGAGCTGCGTAAGGCCAGTCTCGGTGGAGCGCGTCCGCCTGCGGAACAGCGGCAGACTCACTCGCTGCCTGGCCGCCTGAGACATGTGTGGACGCTTCACCCAGTCCTGTTCCTGGGACGAAACCGCCGGACTCTTCGACCTCGAGGAGATTCCGGACGACCTGCCGCCGCGCTACAACGTGGCGCCGACCCAGCTTGCCGCGGTGGTGCGGAACGAAGGCGTCCGCCGCCTGCGGATGCTTCGCTGGGGCCTGATCCCGAGCGGCGCCCGGGATCCAGCGATCGGAAGCCGGCTCATCAACGCCCGCGCCGAGACGGCGAGCGTCCGCCCCTCGTTCCGGGCGGCCTTCGCCGCGCGAAGGTGTCTCGTTCCGGTGGACGGCTTTTTCGAATGGGAGCGTCAGGGGCGGCGCCGGCAGCCGTGGCTCTTCCGCATGCGCGGGGGCGCCCCGTTTGCGCTCGCGGGCCTCTTCGAGCGGTGGCGGCCGCCTCCGGGAATCTCCGCCGCCTGGGCGCCCGAGGCCGGATCATCGGCCACCGTGGAAACCTTCACCATCCTGACGACGGACGCCAACGCGGTGGTCGCTCCGATCCACGACCGGATGCCGGTGATCGTGCATCCTGACGCCTGCGGACGATGGCTCGGCGGCGGTGAGGTGCCGCTCGGTCCCTGCCCGCCTGACACCATGGAGACTTTCCGCGTCCGTTCGCTCGTGAACAATCCCGCCCACGACGATCGGCGTTGCATCGAGCCGCTCGGGAGTGCAGAAGGGCGCGGACCACCCAGCCTCTTCGCCGCCGGCTGACCGACCGAACGGCGACTCCACCCGAAGCGCCGGCGTGGCGGGTCGCCGGGCCGCGCCGTCAGGGTTCCGCGGTGTGATCCAGAGCGGCCTCGGCGAGCCGCCGGGCGGTTTCGGGGAGACCCCCGGCACTCTGGACGTTCGAGAAGACAGCGACTGCTACTCCGCGCTCCGGGAGGCGGAGCAGCCTGGTGCTCCCTCCGGTAGCTCCCCCCGAGTGGGCTACCCAGGTACCCATGTCGTCGGTCGCGATCCGCCAGCCAAGGGCGTATTCGCTCATGGTGCCGTCGGCGAGCTGATAGGGAGTCGTCATCAGGTCGTGCGTGGAGGCGGGCAGGATCGTTTCGGCATCGATCGCCAGCGCGAAACGGACGAGATCGGGGGCCCTGGAGATCATGCCGCCGCCGGCCCACTTGATGGAGAGATCCGCGAACGGAGCATTCAGAACGCCGGCGGCGTCCTCATGCTTCACGTACTGGCGCACCCGGTTCGGGACGATCTCGCCCTGATGCTCCAGATAGGTCGCCTCCATCCCCGCCGGTCCCCAGACGTTTTCGTGCATGTAGTCGTCGAAGCTCTGTCCCGACACGTTCTCGACGATGCCGGCCACGATGTTCCAGGCGTAGGAGGAATAGCTGTATTGCGACCCTGGCTCGAAGAGGAGCGGGTCGTCCTTGAAGATCTCGATGGCGGCCTCGATCGTTTCGAAGTGGTCCTTCATGTCCATCTCGCCCGGGTTGTAGTGGCGGATGCCTGAGGTGTGCGTCATCAGATGGCGGACCGTGACCGGCAACTCCTTCTCGGGGAAGGCCGGGAAGTAGGTCTGAACCTCCGCGTCGAGGTCGACGGCGCCCTGGTCCACGAGCTGCATCATCGCGATACCGGCTACGGGCTTCGAAATGGAAGCGATGCGGTACACGCTGTCCGCGGTTGCCGGCACTCCGTTCTCGACGTCGGCGAGTCCCGACGCGCCGCTCCAGATCAACTCTCCGTTCACTGCCACCGCGGCTGAGAGACCGGGGCTGCCGGCAGTGTCCCGGGCCTCCGCGACGATGGCCGCGAACGTCTCCTCCAGCGTGGGCTCCGGCTCGGATCCCGCGCAGCCGGCGAGCAGCCCGAGCAACAGGACCGCTGGTATCTGCGCGTTGGACATCCGGAAAGTCGAGGAATTCATCGCTCTTGCTCCCTATGGATCATCAGCGGTCAGGTGGGCGGTGACTTCCTCCCACACCCGCTCGAAGTTGGCGCCGAGGATCCCCTCGACTTCGTCGCTGTCGAAACCGGCCTCGGCGAGCGCTTCGGCGATCGCCTCGAAGTTGGCTTCCTCGCCGAATCCTTCGCTATAGGCCGACATTCCCCTCAGATCACTTCCGATTCCCGCTGCGCCCATTCCCCCGAGGTCCGTAACGTGGCGGATGTGCCGGGCCATGTCGGAAACGGTGGGGAGGCGGCTCCCGTTCGGCCAGATCCCGATCACCCCGCCCGCCGTGGCGATCGCTCGGATTTCGGGATCGCGCAGGTTCCGGTCGGCCTCGCCGAGCGCGAATGCTCCCGTGTGGCTGAAGATGACGGGAACCCGAGACAGCTCCAGGGTGTCCCGGATGGTCTCGGGATTGGCATGGGCGAGGTCAATGACGATGCCGAGCCGGTTGCACTCGCGTACTACCTCGCGCCCAAATTCGGTAAGCCCTCCGGGGGTGTAGGGCCACGTCTGGATGTGGCCGATTCCGTTCGGCCGGAAGTGAACGAGCTGCGCAAGGGCCAGTCCCATCCCGTGCAGTTCATGGAGCCGTTCGATCTTGCCCTCGAGCGAATCCGATCCTTCGAGTGCCGGGAGGATCCCCAGGACTCCGTCGGCACGCGCCTTCCGGGCTTCGGCGGGGGTGCGCACGAAGACCGCGCGGCCCTCGGCCACCGTTCGCGTCAACCGTTCGAAGCGGTCGAGGGTGTATTCCCACGGTTCCGCGGGGTCCGGGCGCCGGTTGCCGCTTTCGATCCGCGTCCCGTCGCGAAGCACGTAGCCGCCCCGGTACGGAGTGTCGGTGCTGATCGTAGCCACGACCGCGTCCATCCCGCGGTCCAGATAGCGGGCGATCTCCTCGTCGCTGATCCGGGGCACGTTGGCCCGATGGAATCGGGAGGGGTGGGAATGAAGGTCGATCCGGAGCGTTTCCTCGCTCTGCCGGACTGTGGCGACCTCTGCCGGAAAGGAGCCTGCCGCCGCGGATAGAACCGCCCCCAAAGCGATTCCCGGCGTCAGGGAACCCAGGAGGCCGGCGACCGGCCGAAGCGAGCGATTCATCCGGCGGCGCCTCGACCCGGCCGTCCCGCTGCTACTGCTGCTCGTCGGTCGTTTCCGCCGGCAGCACCACCCGGGCGACGCCGTCCTTGATTTCGAACTGCGTTCCGTAGGGCTCGGAAAGGCGGACCAGATCCTGGAGGATCTTGTCGGCAAGGGGACCCTCCGCCATCATCGGGCGGCCGCGGACGTGGCGCGGCTGCCCGTATCCGAGGCTGATCGGATGCAGCGTCAACTCGACCAACTGCTGCCCGCTCCACTCGGGAACCGCGATGACCGCTTCCCAGATCTCGGGGATGGTCGGGAACCCGGTGGTGTCGTTGTTGTAGCGGGCCTCGTTGAAGTCGGCGAGGCCGTCGCTCTCGTTCAGTCCGACCCCGTGGTAGTTCTCGTACGGCAGCCGCTGGAGGGTCTCGTTCTGGAAAACGAAGTCCCCGAGGCTGTAGAGGATCGGCACCCCCTTGTACATCTCGATGGCGCGCAGCGCGTGGGGTCCGTGCCCCACGAAGGCGGAGGCGCCGGCGTCCACCATCGCGCGGGCGAAGGTCACGAGGAACTGGGCGGGAACCATGCGGCTGTCGGGGCCCGGCGCGCCCTCGTGGGCGTGGATCGTCACCATCACGTAGTCGGCCTGGCGCCTCGCGTTGCTGACGATCATGGCGATCTCCGCCATGTCATCGGGGTGCGGCTCGGTCCGGACCCCGGGCGCATCCGCCAGTTCGAACCGGTTGCGGAGGAAGTTCAGGCTCGTCCCCTCCGCGGGCGGGTTCATCTTGAGGTCGCGCATGGTGGCGCGGACGCCTTCGAGCTGGTCCTTCGTGACCTCGTAGGTCCTGATGTGGCGCAGATGACTCAACCCCGGCCGCGGTGGGATGTCGTCACGCGACTTGCCCGCCATCGAGTGGCCGGGGAAGGTCGAGGCGAGCGAAATCAGCGCCACCCGGCCGTCCTTGGTCTCGATGAACTTGGCCTCGCGGGCCTCGGCAAGGCTGCGCCCCACTCCCGCGGCGACGATGCCGGCTTCGCGGATGTACTTCTCGGTGAGCAGCATGGCCGGCGGGCCGTAGTCCCCGGAGTGGTTGTTGGCCAGCGATCCGATGTCAATCCCGGCCCACACGAACTCGTGCACGAGTTCCGGCTGGGCCCGCATGTAGGTGCCGCCGCTGGAACTCATCGGGTAGGACTCCCAGTCGTGGAAGAGGATCTCCACGTTGGTGAACGCCAGGTCGGCGCCCCGCAGGAGTTCGATCATCCGCAGGAACTCCGGCTCCTCGTAGACGCTCAGCTTGCGGGTGATGATCGAATCGCCGGTAAGCGCCAGGGTGAAACGGTCCTGCGCGACGGTCTCCGCCGCGAGTCCGGCAGTCAGCGCGCCGGCGACGACGACGGGGAGAAGACGGGATGTTCTTGTTCTCTTGACCATGGACACGATCCTCCGCGGAACATGCGAGTGTATGGCACGCCCGGATCACGAGCCACCGGAACGCCGACCGGGGGCAAGCGAGACGCCGTAGGCCTCGGATGACGCGCCGGAAAGGGAACGCCGGTGTTCACACCGGCACCGCGCCCCGGAGGGGTGCGAAACCGCGTGAGGTCGATTGTGAAAAAGCGCGGAGACGGCTTGGAACGCCGACCTCTGGGCAGTTCTCCCGGTGGGGCCCGGCACCGCCCGCGGAGCGAGCGAAAGGCACGAGGTCGCTTGCGCGAGACGCCGCGCCTCAGCGCCGATAGTCCAGCGGCGGCGGCCGGTCCCCCAGCAGCGGCTCGTACTTGAAATCCGGTCCCCGGGCGGCGTTCAACTCGGCCAGGGCGGCGGTGAGGTGGGACGGATCCTGAAAGAGGTCGGCTCCGGTGCGTGCGAGCACCTGGGCAGCCAGATGCATGCCCTTCAGCCCGATGCTCGTCCCGCCGCAGGCGACGGCCTGCCAACTGTGGGCAGGAGTCCCGGGAACCCAGGTCGCGGTGCGGAACTGCGCGGTGGGCACGACCCAGCTCACGTCGGCCACGTCGGTCGAACCGCCCGCGGGTGTTCTCGCCCAATCCATGACCTCCTCCTGCGAGCCGATCGGACGCGGCCGCTGGAGGTGCTTCTGGATTTCCTCGGCGAAGGCCCGCTCCTCATCGGTGTAGGCAAAGCCGCCGATCGCCTTCATGTTCTCGAAGAGGAGCCGGCCGATGTGCTCGTTCGGAAGGATGTTGTAGATCCCGTGAATCATTTCGTGCTCCACCTCGGTCCCGGTCCCGAGCGCGGCGGCGTCGGCGATCTTCAGGATGCGCGCCCAGTTGTCGCGGGCCGTTTCCACCGAGGGATGTCGGTTGTAGTAGTAGGCCTCGGCGAAGTTGGGAACCACGTTCGGCGCCTCGCCGCCCCGGGTGATCACGTAGTGGATCCGGCTGCGCTCATGAACGTGCTCCCGCATCAGGTTCACCATGAAGTTCATGGCCTCCACCGCGTCGAGCGCCGAGCGGCCCTGGTCCGGAGCGCCCGCCGCGTGGGCCGAGACGCCCCGGAACCGGAACTTGGCGGACAGGTTGGCGAGCGAGTCGCCCGGGCTCGCGTCGTTCCGGTCCCCGGGGTGCCAGGCGAGCACGGCGTCCACGTCGGCGAAGAGACCCTCGCGAACCATGTAGACCTTGCCGGCGCCTCCCTCTTCAGCGGGAGTGCCGTACACCCGGATCCTTCCCGGAGTTCCCGACCGCTCGAGCCAATCCCGGATTGCGAGGCCGGCAGCCACCGAAGCGGTCCCGAACAGGTGGTGCCCGCAGGCGTGTCCCGCGCCCACCCCTTCACGTTCCAGCGGTTCCGGGACGGCTGCCTGGCTCACTCCCGGCAAGGCATCGAACTCGGCGAGGATGCCGATCACCGGGCCTCCCGATCCCCACTCGGCGACGAATCCGGTGGGCATTCCGGCCACCCCGGCATCCATCGAGAAGCCGCCGGCGGTGAGCTGCTCCTGGAGAAGTTCGGAACTCTGCTCCTCCTGGTATCCGACCTCCGCCCAGTCCCAGATACGAAGCGCGACCTCTTCGAAGTCGGTGCGCTGGGCGTTCAGGAACTGGGAGACGACGGTGGCGGCGTCCCCGCCTTGTGCGGCGGACGGCACCGGCAGCGAAAACACGGAGAACAGGACCAGGTACAGCGCACGGGCAACTCGCATCGGGGGGCCTCCTCGGTCGGCGGATGGGGTCTCGGAGCGGGTTTCGAGTGTACCCGGCTGCGGCGGAATTCCCGTTCTGTCGTACGGATGGACCGGCGCGTTACAGTGGGCGCATGACGATTGGAAAGACCCGATCAGCCTTGACGGTGGTTCTCATGCTGCTGTTCGCCGCCGTAGGGCAGGGTGATGACGTTCGTGCGAAGAACGGCACGCAGGGCGATGAAAAAGAGGCAAGAGAGGACATCCGGCCGCGACTTGCCGATTACCTGGAAACAGCAGCGACAGTGGAGCGCCGGGACGCCCTGGGGTTGTCCGTGGCTCCCGCGCAGAGCTACTCCGGATCGTCCGGGATGCGGATGGAACTGTTCGGCCGCGCGGGTCTGCCGCTGCTGAACGTCTCGGCGGAGGACTCAATCGAGTTTGTAGGTGTCCCTCCTCCCGGCGCGGAGGGCGGCGGAGACTCCATTTCGGCATCCCGGCTCACCTCGGAATTCGGCTGGGGCGTGGGAGCTCGCCTCATGTCGGGGAACTGGGGAATCGAGGGGAGCTACAACATCTTCGAGAGTCTGGATCTCACTCCGTCCTGGCTCGTCGCGGATTCGCACGGAGCGACAGCGGAAGAAGCCGCACTGTTCGGCCAGCCGCTGGTGGCATCCCAGGCCAGACTGGTCCTCGGGCAGGCCATCCGGGTCTTCCAGCTTGGGGGCGGCACGGAGCTTTCCCTGGGGATCGGCGCCGGGTGGCTCCAGGCGACCGATTCGGGAACGGATATGCTGCTTTCCGGTGTGGGTTTGGAGGGGCTCGATCAAATCCCTGCCGAGATTCCACCGTCCTTTGTTCCGGAAGTCTCCTTCGAAGCGGATCGGACATCCGTCGTCTATGCCGGCTCGCTGGGAGTCGCGTTCCGTTTCGGCCGAATCATGCTTCGTCCCCGGGTTGATGTGGTGGTGTCCCGAGACCTGACCACCGACCTGACGATCGGGTTCCCGGACCTCGGCGAGTTGGGACCGGAGGAGTTGGGTGAAGTCGGACTCCACTACGGCACGAGCGTGAGGCCGACCATCTACCTCTTTTCGGTGGATATCGGCCTCGGGAACTGATCGGGACGGCAGGGTCACGGTCCGCCGCCCGAGGCTGCTGTGTGAGTGCGGGGATCCGGTCGGGGCGCCGGTGTGGGAACTTTCTGGTGAGGACACCTGACATGCGGCCCTTCCCCGTCCCGCAGTGGCCGGCCCGAGCGATATACTCAAACACAACGAGACAGCGACACCGGATATGGCTTACACGTTGGACACTCACGCGACGGTCAGGGAGTTGACCGCTGCAGGGCTGGACCAGCCGGTCGCCGAGGCGATCACGGCAGTCATCGCCCGATCCGATAGCGAGTTGGTCACGAAGAGCGATCTCAAGACCGAGATTGCAGCCCTTGAGAAGCGGCTGATGCTGTACGGACTCGGGCTGGCCGGACTGCTGTTCGCGGCTCTCCGTTTCACCGGATCCGGTTGATCCGGGAATCCCCCCGAGCCGGCGCGCGATCGGGGCGGCTGACGCCGACCCCTGCCGACGGATGTCCGCTGGCCGCCCGTCGCTCCGCCACCACCGGAGAGGATTAACAGCCTGTGGTGAAACCCACGCGGCGTTCAGCCGGCGATCCATCCCGGCTGAACCACTCCGCTTCGCTGCGTTCTGCGTTGCGTTTCGGTCGAAATACACCCGGTATTCCTCCCTCACGCGCCTTGTCAGCCGGGCGCCTCACCGGCCTCGGCGCTCACCCGGGTTCCACCACAGGCTGTTAACCCGGAAATCTCGGCACATCACGCTGATATTTCCGGGTAGGGACCTGCCCGCCCTCGGCGAGCCCTCCCGGCCGAGCGGAGGGCTGAGGTCCGCTACGGCACGAGCGTGACCCCGATAGTCTTCCTCCTCTCGGTGGACATCAGCCTCACCAACGGACCGGGACGGGGGTCGAGCCAGGGACCGCCGGCCTCCAGGCCGGCATCGGAGGAACCATGCTTCGTTTGGCGATCCTGACCATGGTCCTGGGGTCCATCCAGGCTGCTCCCGCCGCCGGTACCGAGGAGCCGGAACGACGCCTGCCTGGTGACCAGCCAGGGGAACCCGCGGAGCCGTCGCATCCATCGGATGAGGATGCGTCGTGGGAGATCCAGTTCGCCGGCCACGGTGGGCTTGCCGGGCTGATCTCGCGCGGAGAGGTCAGGCTACTGATAGCGAGTATCTCGAGCCCGGTTGACGAAACCGTGGGTTATTCGCGCGAGGGGAGCTGGGGCGCTGGTCTGCGGGTGATTCGCAGCCGGTGGGGGCTCGAGGTCCAGCATCACCGCGTTGCCGGACGGGGCTTCATGCCGTCTGCGATGGTTCGCGAAACCAATTGGCGCGGCGCGCAGGAACTGGCGATCACGGACTCAGCAAACGATCTTCTGAGCGTGTTCGCCGTCCGGGAGTTCTTCCGCCTCGATGAGCGGGTCAGCTTCTATCTTGCCGCGGGCGGCGGGTACCTGCTGATGGGAGGGGATTCCGGTCGGCTGGCGCTGAACGACATCCCGCCCGGCGTTTCCCGAACCGGAGACTTTGGCGGCGAGTCCGTCGAAGCCACCATCCAGATGACCCGGCGTGACTTCCGCGCAGACCGCGGTGTCGCGATCTTCGGTGGTTCGCTGGGCCTCACTCTGAGGATGGGACGGATGTTTCTGCGTCCCCGGCTCGATGCGTTCGTAGGGCGTGCGCGGGATACGGAGGAGAGTTGGGACATGCGGTTTGACTTCCCCGAGGTCGGCGTACATGACAGGGACACGATGGCGCTCCACACCAGCGTTCGGCCCAGGTTCCTGCTCTTCAGCGTGGATGTCGGCTGGTCGTCCCGGCCGTAGAAGGTCGCGCTCGCCGGACAACCGAAATCGTGCAGTCGGCACGAAACGCTGCTGATGGAAGGCACCGGCGATTGCGCCGGAATGACCAACCCGGAAATCTCGACACATGACACCGATATTTCCGGGTAAGAGCTCCCGGCGGCGCTCGATGCCGGAGGGACGATCCTCGCGATTGGCTTCCCGCGGCGGGTCACCAGAACTGATTCCCGGGTCTCAGCGACCCGGTTCAGGACCGCAAGGCAGTTGGCTTTGAACTTCGAGACTGGAATCTGCTTCATGAGCCGATCTTCCCATGGTCGGCATTCATGGTCTTGCAAGCCATCTTGTTTCTTCAGTTCGCGACGTGGCCCGGGATTTGCGTGCAGGAATACCCGAAACGTTCTTTCCGGATCAGGGCTGCGGCCCTATCCGTCTTCTTGGCGAGGGAGAAGATGCTTCGTCTAATGACCCTGATTGCCCTCACCGCGCGGGGCCGCCCTGGCGCCATCGTTGCGGCATGATGATGACGCCGTACCAGAAGGGCACCGTCATGCGGATCGCGACGGTCACGATCGCGGAGTTGGCCGGATGCGCCACGATTCCGGAGATGGGTCGGAATGCGCTTGAGGTTGCGGGCGTGGAAGAAGCGGTGGTTTGCTCCGGGGCCTGTGAAGAGGAATGGCGGCGCGCCGAAGAATGGGTCAAGAAGTACTCGGGGTACGCGTTCCCCGCCGAAGTCACCGTAACGCGGGACCGCATCGAGGCGTCGCGGGTACCAATTCACAACTGCGCGTCTCTATCACGGACGCGCCGCCGGTCACTCTGTCCGGAGCTGCCGCTCGCGAGCGAGCCGCTTGGCTTCGGGGACAATGATCCTCCGGGTTCGATGCTCGGAAAGACGGTTGCGGACGGCGGTCCGCATTGGACCTTTTTTGTTCTCCGCAAAGTGCAAGAAGGCGGCCAGTCGCAGATTCGGTTGGTCCAGCGCTGCTGGCCCACGAGAGGGTCCAGCACTTGCGACGCGCCGGGAATCCCCCGGCATCGGCAGGACGCCTTCCGGCGGTTTGTGCGAACCGGGGAACATCTGCCGCGTTAACTCGCCGACCGACGCGAGGAATGCGCTGGGTCCACGGCTGACGGTTCCGCCCGGCCGCAGCACCGAGTCCCAGTTCGGGCTGGTCGTGCCACGCGACCCGCTGCAAGACAGCATCCAGGCCGTTCTCTTCGCGACGGATCGTCTCGCCCAGCCGGACGCCTCCGCGCGCGTCAACCGGGACGGCTCGGGGAGTTCAGGGTCTTTTCGCGCCGCGGTGTGGACGTCGACGCCCACGGGAGCGGCGTATAGTTTGTGCTCAGGCCGATACCCGCTGTGCTCCCTGGACGGGAAACGATGCTTCGTACCTCAGGACTCGGAGCGCGCCAGGAGAGGCCGATGATCTACCGGCGTCTCCTGCCGTTTGTGGCCGTGGTTGGCGTGGTCGGGTCGCCCCTCCAGGCGTACAACTACTACTCTCAGGATCCACGTTATCGAGCGGTGGTTTCGTCGGCGCGAGCCGTTCGCTGGCATGCGGACCCCTTTCCCCTGCGGTTCCGGATTCTGGATACCGGACACCGCCCGGACTATGCGGACCTGAACGCCGAGAACTGGCGCGAGATCGTCAGGCGCGGCCTCGCCGCCTGGACGGACATCGAGACTGCGGACATCTCCATAGTGTTGGAGAGCGCGCCGTTGATTGCCGAACACACGGACATGAACGACGGGATCAATACCATCGGCTTCGAGGCCACCGAGTCGCGGGGCTATCGGGCGACCGCGTTTCTGATGCAGGAAGAAGGGCGGACGACCGGGTGCGACATCCAGTTCGATCCGACGATCTTCGATGATTGGACCGAAGATGATCCGCAGGTTGCCGAGTGGTCCGCCCATTTTCTCGAGGAACTGGTCATGCACGAGATGGGACACTGTCTCGGCTTGGGTCACGTACCGGCGAACCCCGTTTGGCTCGGAGAAAGCGCGAACTCGCCCAACTGGCCTCCGGGTTTCCTTCCGGAGACTCTCGGGGGTCTTTCCTCCGACCCTCAGATGTCCATTGCCGCCAGCTACGGCGTTCCCCGGCTGATGCCTGACGACCGGATCGGTGTATCCCTCCTGTATCCGGCGCCCGGTTTCCTCGAAGGGCGCGGTTCCATCGGCGGGCGCGTCGCTTTTTCTGATGGCGAGCCGGCGGCTTTCGTCTATGTCCAGGCGGTGGATTACGCCTCCGGAGAGGCGGCCTTCGGTCCGGGCGCGTTTACTGACGAACAGGGTCATTTCCGCGTCGAAGGACTGCCTGCAGGGCCGGCCCACCTCTGGGTGCGCCCGACCCGGTTCTTTGCGTTCTTTGGCGAGGGTCTCGTGTCGCCGAAGTCCGGTAGGGCAGATGTCCTGGACGAACACCGATGGTTTTCCGTCCGGGCCGGTGTCGTGACCATTGCGCCGGAAATAACGGTGACCTCCGGCAGGAGACCTCCATGAGGACACGGCCGGCGCTGGCGGTGCTCGGTTTCCTGCTGGCGAGTGCGGGATGCGGCTCCGACGATGGTCCTCGAACTCCGACGGCCCCGTCCCGTGCCCCGGTTCCAGAGCCGGCCCCGCCGCCGCCAGATCTGCCGATCGCGCCCGAGCGCCGCCTGCTCCAGCTCGACGGAGTGTTCTACGCGCCGGGGTCGGTGATCGAATTGAGCCCCCACAATCCGATCGAGATCGAGGTAATCGCTCATCCGGTCCCGACGTGGACGATTCCGAACTGGTTGGGACCGCCCGCTCCGAACTGGGCCGGCTTCGTAGTGGAGACCGATGCGCCGGCCGAGAAGCTGTCGATCCGCCGGTGGATCGCCTGGCGAGAGGTTCATGAGACAGAGCACCCGGACACGGGCGAGCCGGTGCGGGTAGGCGCGCAGGTCGGGATAATCCACCTCGAAGCTCTTGAGTCAGGTGAAACCACGGATCCCGGACAAATCCACGAAATTCGGATCGGCGCCCCCGCTGGGGGTTTCCCCGGCCCGGAGGAAATCGATGTGGATACGACCCCGTTGCGCTTCCGGGTGGTTGGGCCGAGCCCAGCGATCTCTTGCGAAGAACTGACCCTGACGGCTCGGTCGGACCGCCGATCAGGAGATCCCGGACGTTTTTTCCGGCGTCTGTTCGAGGAAGCCGGCGAGTTCAACTCCGGAAGAATCACGGTCCGGGCGCCGGGGTTCGGGGTTGGGTTACGCCTTCTCGCTCCTTACCGGTTCCGGGGCGGTGAACTGATGGACGCAGCGTGGGATCCATCGGGGCAACGGCAGACGGACGAGATCGGATTCCCCTTCCTCTTCGCGGCGGCATTAGATCTGCGACCGGTGGAAGGCGGATTCGAACAGACGTTCGAACTTGGATGGTTCGACGACCTGGAGTTCCTGGCGCACGCGCCCGGGTGTGAACCCCGCCGCCTCCGCTGCGATACGCGCGGGGGATGTTCCACGGGCTGAGGCGTCGCCGGGATGGTCCACCGCCCACCGGTGACCAAGAGAAAAGAAAAGGGGCCGGCCCGCGAGGGCCGGCCCCTTGAAGGTGCTTGAGGTGGTCGCCTAGAAGCGGAGGGTCGTCCGGAGCAGGAAGGTCCGGGCGTTCTGCCGGCTCCTCAACTGCAGGAAGTTCGGGCTGTAGGTCCGGTTCGCCGAGCTGTAGGTGAACTGGTTGTGGCCATAGGCGTCGAGCAGGTTGAAGAACTGCGCCGTCACTTCAAGCTGCATCTGGCCGAGATCAAGGATCTTGCCGGCGGACAGACCGATCGTGTGCACGGTCGGCGCCTGCACCTGCAGATCGCCGCGGTCCTGACCCACGAAGCGGAAGCGCGTCGAAAGCGGGTTCGTCTTGCCGTTGTTGGTGCTACCGGGGCCGTACTGGGTAACTTCCGGATCGTCGGACGAGAGTCGGTCGAGGACGGGACCGGACCAGGGTCCGGCGTTGCCCGTATAGCTGAGACCGCCCGTAATGTCCCAGGGCAACAGATAGGTCAGGCCGCCGCGCACGGACCACTGGCGCCAGGTCGGCGAGTAGGAACTCGACGGCAGGGTGCTCCAGTCACGGTTGCCGCGCGGCATGTGCAGAGCCTTCGTGTTGTTGAACTTCTCGGGCGAGATGAACCGCGCCGGGTCGTGCGGGTTCCAGTCACCGTTGTACTTCTGCCACTGGCGGTTGATGTTCAGCGTCGCGGACATCTTCTCGGTACGGCGGGTGGTGGTGATTTCGATCGCGGTGTAGACGAGGTCCACCCAGGAGTTGTTCGTTTGCTGGAGGATGTTGCCCTGCTCGATGTCCACCTTGCCGTACTGGAACTCGCCGAGTGGGGGCTGGGCCGGTGACGAGGCCGGCCAGAAGCCGTTCTGCTCGAGGTACTCGTAGTTGTCGTTGTACCGCCGGTGCACCAGGGCGACGTCCATGGCGAACTGTCCCTGGAACTGACGGCGGATTCCGACGATCGCCTCGTTGACATAAGGCTGGCCGATGTCCTGGTCAAACAGGAACTGTGGGTCGAGATTCGAGCGCGGCGGTGAATACACGCTGTGGTCGGGAATCCCGTCACCGTCGTGGTCGTACTCGGTGTAGGAGCCGATCGTCGCTCCCCCGTGACTGGAGGTCACCGCGTCGCGTCCGTTCATCTGCTCGTGCACCCGGCCGATGTTGCCCCGAAGTACGGTCCGCCCGTCCTCGGTAAGCATGTAGGAGAATCCGGCGCGCGGTCCGAGGGCCAGGGTGTTCATCCGGTCAATGCTCAGGATGCCGTCGTAGCGCTTCACGAAGTCCGCGCGAACGCCGATGTTGAGCGTGAGGCGGTCCGTCGGCTTCCAGGCGTCCTGAAGGTAGAACGCGATGTCGCGGTCTTGTGCGTCCCTGGTTTGGAGTTCGCTGGCCGCCGTCGTTTGGTCGCCGCTGCGGCTCCGGCTGTACCACCGGGTGGCAACCGCCTGAGCCAGATTGTCCCCCGTCACGATGTTGCCGTTTGCGTCCACCGGAGTGTGGTTTTCGCTGTTCCAGCCGGTGGAGTCCGCGTACACGGTGTACTGCGGATACCGGTTAACGGGAGCGGCATAGACGCCGAATGCGATCTCATGCGAGCCGGCGACGTTGTCCAGGTAGTGGGTCATGTCCGCGCGGAGCAGGAGGAGCCGGGTCGGTCGCTCGGTTCCCCCGCCGGTGCCGAACTGGGCGATACGTCCACCATTTCCCGTCGTTCCGCTGGAATTCACCGTGAACCCGTTTTGGATTGTGATGGAAAAGGGCGTGTCCGCGAACTGGGGCTGCTCCGTCTGGTTCACTTCGGCTGCCTTGTTGTTCCAGGAGGCCAGGAACTGCCCCGTCGTGTTGGTGCCGAAGACGGAAGTCAGTTTGGCGCCGAACAGGTCGCCGCCGGTCTTCACAATGTAACGGTGCGCGAGGTCGTATTCACGGTTCGAGGTGTTGTTCAACTGGTCCCGCTGGTAGTAGCCCGACAACTCGTGGTTCGCGTTCAACTGCGCGGTCAGCTTGAGGTAGGGCTGGTGGCTCTTGGTCGTGTTCGGGAACTCGCTGTAGGTAGGAGTCGTGTACCCGCCGCTCACGGAGAGGCCGGAGAGGGCCTGCAGGAAACCGATGTCGAGGGCGGAACGGCTGATGCGGGCCGCGAGGTCCGCCCAGCGATAGGTCGCGAAGAACCATGCCTTGTCCTGCATGATCGGGCCACCGATCGAGAAATCGGCCTGGTGGACCTGGTGCGCGGTGGGGGTTCCGGCGCCGGCTACGGTCTCCTCCGGCGGGTCGAACACTCCCATGGCCGCGAAATTCGACTTCTCACTGGCGAACGGGTCGAAACCGTTCGGGAGCTCGTTGTCGCCCAAGAAGCCGGTAAGGCCATCCTCGTTGCCGGTGCCCCAGTCGTATTCCTGATGGTCGTAGGATGCCGACACGGAGAGGTCGTTACCGCCGCTCCGGGTGATGATGTTGATGATCAGCCCGGTGCCCATGGGATCCTTGGCCTCGGCACCACCGGTCTTGACCGAGGCGTCCTCGATCACGTCGGAGCCCATGCCCACGTAAGTGATCTGGGCGTCGTTGTAACCGGCCGCCGCCATGCCTTCGATCTGGATGACGTGGGAGAAGTGCTCGGTGGCGTGGCCGAAATACACCATGCGGCCGGAACCGTCGTCGAACGGCCGGGCGTTCACGCCGGGAGTCATCTCGAGGAAGTCGCTCCAGTTGCCGCGAGCCTGGATGGGCAGCTCGCGCTGGAACTCACCCTCGATGGTCAGGATGTTGCCGGGACGGGCGATTTCGAGCATCGGCGTTTCCGCCGTGACCGTGATCGTCTCCTCCACGCCGCTGATGGCCATCACGACATCGACGCCGATGTTGGTGCTGGCGCGCACAAGGATGCCTTCCTGCCGGTAGGTGGCGAACCCGGAGAGGGACGCTTCGACGGCAAAGGTGCCGACCGGGAGGTTCAGCAGACGGTAACCGCCCTGACTGTCGGTTACAGTGACTTCAGCCGCGATCAGCCCCGGGCTGGTGGCCGTGATCGTAACTCCGGGCAGCACGGCGCCGGAATCATCGGTGACCGTGCCGCGAATGCTGGAGTCGCCACCCTGTCCGAACGCGAGGGCCGGAAGGGCGAGGGACGCCGCGAGAAGCAGCGCGAAAGTGGACTTCCGCATGGTTCCTCCTCTATGAGGTGTCTGAGATTTGCTGGGATGCGGCCCGAAGCGATTCGGTTCCGCGAGAGACATTGGCAGCGCCAAAGAAGGCAACGATTATGCCATGAGTCGTGGGCAGGACGAAGAACCTTTCCAATGTCCTGATTTTTGATTGGGTTACGCCCACCTGGGGAATCAGTCTGCTGGCTCCGGCGTCCAACAAGCCGAACGAGCAACCGGAAATCTTGGAGAGGTTGTCTTCTGGATTGCCCTACTGTCGTCCGGGCGGGGCTTCGGCGCGCAGGGCCGCCAGCAGTTCGCGGACGTCCGGCTGCTCGGGAGAGAGGTTGAGCGACTGCTCGAGATAAGGGATGGCGCGAGCCTTCTCCCCGGTCGCGGCAAGCGACCACGCCAGCGCGTTCAGGAGAGACGGGTCGGCGGCCTGGAGGGGCAGCGAACGCTCGTAGAGTTCGGCGGCTCTGGTGTGGTTCCCGGACTCCCGATGAGCGTCGCCCAGTACCCGAAGCACCATGGCGTCCTCGGGCGCCTGGGCAAGCGCCGGCTCGAGGAATCGCACGGCGGCGCGCGGATCGCCGTCGTCGAGCGCGAACCTCCCGAGAGCGAGCCGCACCCGGCCCAGATTCGGATTCTCGACGAGCGCCGCCTCGAACACCTCGCGCGCACGTTCGTGGTCACCCACTCGTAGCCACTGTTCGCCCAGGGCTCCGGACACAGCTCCTGGAGACTCGGTGTCCGGAGAATCGCTGAGACCCCAGGGAACGGCAACCCGGCTCCGCGCATTCAGATCGAACGTCGCCATCCGGTCTTCTTCAGACGTGCTTACCGAAAGGACGTAGCGACCTGAGTCCCACGCGGTCGTAGGTTGCGACCAGACCGCGAGACCGTTCTGAACAGCGATTTCCTCCTCCCGGATGGGTGTCCCGCTGGGACCCGATTCATCGGTAGCGCTCCAGGGGGTCACCCGGAAGACGACCCGATCGTGTCCGGTCGCCGCAACGACCGCCCTGATCGGATTCCCGAGCGCCACGACGCCTCGCCCGTTAGGGAGAAGTTGCGCGCCGCCGCCAAGCCACGCGCGCAAGTCCCCCTCTCCGACCGTTTCGGGGGGCCTGTGAAGAAGCCACGGACGCGAGAGGGATGGCCCGCTGCCGGGCACCCGGACAGTGTCCTCGAACACGGTGTACTCAGCTCGCGCGTCGTTCTTCAGGATCACGCGGAAGCCAAACTCTCCCGGAATCAAGGGGAACATGCCGCGGTAGGTGAACGGGCGGGCCCCCACATCCTGAAGCTGGCTCTCGGTAAGGCGCAAGAACGGCGTCACCACGAAGTCATGGACGACTTCACCTTCGGGGGTAGTGACTGCCCCGGTGACTTCGAAACGGGTGAAGTATTGGTTCCCTCCCTCCTCCCGGGCCAGAGTGAAATGCTGCGGTTCGACCTCGATCGCGTAGTGCACGAACCAGGAGCCGGTTTGCGCGCCCGGGAGAACCCGCGCTATGCCAGCGCTTGGCACGAAGTTGAAGAGGTACTCGCTCTCGACCAATCCCCGGCCCGCTTCTGCACCGGTTACCCAGCTCGTGTCCAACACCCGATGCGGGGCCCGGTTGATGTCCGACAGGAGCTGCTGCGTTTGGAGGATTTCCATGTCCGGCTGCAGGAGGCTCGCCATCACCCCGCGGTCGGCCCGCATTGTGATGCTCGCGTGGGCGAGCTGGGGCGAAATCTCCTGCAGGAACTCGTACGCCTCCATGCGCGAATCCGCGGTGTTGAACGACTGAGCAGGCATCAGTTCCTCGGCCTGATGGATGACGTGATTGAACTGAATGAAGGGCCCTGCGTAGTACTCGCGAAAGAACAACACGTAGATCGGTGGAAGCAGGAGTTCGTCGCGCTGGAGATAGAACCAGAGTTCCGCCGGATAGAGACTGGGCACGGCGGCGAAGGTTTCCCGCTCGTCGGGAGGACCCAACTGGATGTAGATCCGCCCCCGGTCGGTCATCCAGCCAGGAACGGAGGACTCCCGCCCGAGCAGGGTGTTCGCGTACTCGATGCGCTCGTAGTGTTCGATCCGGTACTCGTTCTCCGGGGTCAGTGGTTCCGGGTCGCGGCGCCGCCAGAAGGCCGCGATGAACGCCTCCCGTTCCGCCTCGGACTGAAGCTGCTCGAAGGCGTCTTTCTCGCGGTCGCTGATGATGTAGAGGACTTCCTCCTCAAGCCAGTTCTCGTGGTCGTCCGAGAGGGGGAAGCGGTCCTGGGCGGCGGTGGGAATGGGAGCGGCGAGCAGGAGGGAGGCCAGCAGCAGTGCGGGGCGGGGCGGGAGGGGCGCGGGTAAAGTCATGGGAGCCCGGTCATTCTGACCCGAAACGGGGGAGGGGCGCATCCGGGAGTGCGGTGGCGTTCTTCCTTTCGCGCCGTCTGCACCAATCGCCATGTGCGTTCGCCCGCCAGTGGCGGGCGATGCCGACCAGAGGTCGGCGTTCCAAGCCGGCGGCGCCGTGCGGGTTGGTGTTTCCCTGGCTGCCGGTGTCATCCGGCAGACGTCTCCAGCACGCCCGTACCCCCGCTTGGCCCCCGCTGGTGGCGCGGGAGTTCTATCGGTCGAGGCGGCGCCAGAAATCGGCCTCGTCCAGGCATTCGACCGCCGCCTCGATCAGTCGGTCCAGCGGGGTCTCGCCAAGATGCGTCGGCAGCACCAGGAAGCGTTGGAACCAGCCCTTGCGCCAGAGGAGGCGGGTCTCCACCAGATCCCAGCGTTCTTCATTGCATCCTTCGATCAGTCCCTCGCGGAACCCCGTTGCAAATCCGGGGAGTTCGGATTCGCGCCTCCGCTGCTCCGCGGCAGCTACGGCCTCCGGGCGGGAGTCGCAATCGAACGGCGCCTGTTGGTTGATGTCGCGGCGGCAAACATCCAGGAACTGCTGGAGTCCTTCGTTGAACGAGTCTGGAATGTTCCGGGAGGACATCATCGCCAGCGTGCGGACGATCTCCGCCCGCGCCTCGGCGCGTCCAACGGTCAGCCCGTGGAGCAACCCCTCACGGATGCCTTCCGGTGGGGCGTCGCGGTCGGCCCCGTTCTGATCGCGGATTTCCCGCCACCGTCGCTGAAGGGCGTCTTCGCTCTCGGGAACCGGGTTCTCGCCCACCGCGATCCAGGCCGTTTCGGTTGCCGAATCCCACTCCTTGACGAATCTCACTCTCAGCCTGTCCATCTCGTCGCTACCGAGTGGTACCGGACACAGACCCGAAAACAACGGCTCTTGCGGTCGCCGGATCCACGAGTGCGGGAGCGGAGTCCTGTCGCTCCGCGTGCGGTTCAGGCTGCCCACAGCCCGATTTGTCACGGGGATTCCGCTCCGGCAGGCGCCTATCCCGGTTCAGAGTGCCCGCTCGCCCCAAGGCGGGCGAAGAAGTCTGATTCGCTGTTCGCAGAGGAGGCTGCCGACAGGGCGGCTTCGTCTGGCGCGGCGGCCAATGCGGCGCGGTGGCGGTGGGGCGGGAAGCCCCGCGAAACTGCGATGCCCCGCGACGCCAGCATCCCGAGCACGAGTCCCGCGCGTCCTTCAGCGCGGCCTCTTGCACGTCCTTCGCCGTGGCCTTTTGCGTGTCCCTCGCCGCGGGCTTCGCGGGCGATGGAACGGAGAAGGGGGTCGTCGTCCGGGCTGGTCCCTTCGCGCTGGCCGAGCGCGCGGCCCACGCGCGCCAGAACCGCCGCGGTCTCGTCCGAAAGCACCGTCTCGTTCAGCGCGCGGTGGATTTCTTCAGCGCGCCAGCCGGGGAACGCGCGGCTCTCCGGAGAAAGCACGAACCGCTCGCCCTCCCGCAGGTAGATCCTGAGGCCCCGCTGCAGCCGCCGGGGACGGCTGGGCGAATAGGCATCCGGAACCTCCACCCACACTTCCGGGAACCCCCACTGTTCGTATGCCTTCAGCCGGTTGCCGCGCACGTCGGTGGTGTGGTCCACCTCCAGCACCACATCCGGGTACTCCTCCTCCCTCACCTGCAGGTACCCGGGCCCGATCCGCTCCCGGCGCTCCGGGTGCAGGAACACGATCTCGTCCGGATGAATGGCCTGCACCTGTTGCCCGTCGGCATCCAGCAGCCGCAACTGCGACTCGCCGAGGCACCGGATCGGAGACCCCCGCACGTGGGAGATGTCACGGACGAGCGCCGCCAGCATGACCTTCGGCCCTTCGTGCTCTCCCGTCGCCGGTTCGCGCACCATCCAGGCGAGGCCGGTTTCGGAGTCGAAGAACTCCACCCGCTCATCCCCGAGGGCGTCGTACTCGGCCAGCGTCATCCGGCAGGGGTCACAGCCGACGAACCGGAGCGCCGACACCGGGATCCGCCGCTTCCGCTCCGGTGCGCCAGTGGGGTGCGGCTGTTCCAGCACGAGCGTTCCGGACGGACCCACGCCGCTCATGGGTGCCAGTCTATCGCTCCCTGTGGCCGCTATTCGCCCCACACGGACTCGACGTCGGGACAGCGGAGAAGCCGTGCGTCCGCGGTGACGAGACGCAGACCGAACACCTTGGCCGTCGCGACGATGAAGCGGTCCGCCGGGTCCGCATGGTCCAGATGAAGCTGCCGGCTGGCGGCCGCTACCTCAAAGGTGAGGGGCACCTCCCGGACGGTTCGCGAAGCCTCCCGAAGCCAGGTTCGGGGGTTGGGGGACAGCGTGATGCGACCCTTTTCGGCGAGGAGGATGACTTCCCAGAGGCTGATCGGCGACAGCCGTGGCGGTTCGGACGCCGTCTCGAGTTCTTGCCTGACGGAGGCTGGAAGTCGCTCCGGCTCGTTGATGCCCCAGAGCCAGACGTGAGTATCGAGGAGGAAGGACACCTAACGCAGGGCTTCCCAGTCGGACGGCTCGGATACCGGCGCAACGATGTCGCCGTGGATCGTGACCGAACCCTTCATGGATCCGAGCCAGCTCCCGGCCGGGCTTGGGGCGGGAGGGACGATCCTGGCGATCGGTTTTCCGCGGCGCGTCACCAGAACGGGTTCCCGGGTTTGCGCGACCCGATCCAGCACGGCGAGGCAAGTGGCCTTGAACTTCGAAATCTGTATCCGCTGCATGAACAAATCTTACCATGGTCCATTGCTATGGTCACTTCGACCGACGTTTCGCTCGCGCCCGGCGGGCGATGCCGACCGCAGGTGGGCCGTTCTTCCCACCAGCGCCCCAGTTCCTCCGGATGGGGCCGGGCGGGTTACTCGTCAAAGCGCGGAGTTCGGCGGTTCGGAGACGATTTTTCCACAACACCGCTGGATGTGGGAAGAAATCGTCCGGATTCTCGTCTGTATGTGTGTGGAAGGCCGCTCGGCCTTCCGTGTCAGCACATCGCTGCGGAGGAGGTCCCGATGCCACCGATTACACCCAATCAGACAGACACCCCTGCGGTCGAGCCGCCCCGCAAGCAGTCACCGCAGCCGTCCCCGCCGAATCCCCCGGGTGCGGGGCCGGACAAGCCGGCGGCGAAACCGGGGGAGAAGGGCGCTCTATTTCGGGCGCTGGTGAAGGCCGGGTGCGACGCGCAGGGTGCCTATAATGCGGAGGCGGAGGTCGGATCCATGGCTGCGGAGAACGTGGTCGCGCAACTCGGCGCGCAGTTCCAGCTTGGGTTCATGGAACTGAGACAGCTCTGCCGGGAGAATGCCGAGGGGCTTGCCGAACGGGACAGGAAGCTGGACGCCCTGACCGAGGCCGGGGTCGAGCGCGACCGGAAGCTGGACGCCCTGAGCGAGGCCGGGACCGGGCGGGACAGGAAGCTGGACATGCTCACCGCGGAGGTGAAGGGGCTGAAGGAGGTCCTCATCGCGGAGGTGACAGGGCTGAAGGAGATCTCTGCCGCTCAGATGGACGCGCTGAAGATGGAGTTGCGGCTCGTCTGGGGCGCCCTAGGCGTCCTGGTGACAGTCCTGCTCGCGGTCTTCGGTTTCCTGTTCACCCGCTGATCCTCGGGAGCGGCGCGCCCTCTGGTGCTGGGAGATGGTGCGGCACTCACGTCGGTATGGCGCAGTGTCATCGGCGCTCGTTCGCGCTCTCGCGCGATGCCGGCCGGAGGCCGGCGTTCCAAGCCGTCCCCGCGCTTCTTGACGGTCGGCTTCGCGCGGTCTTGCAGCGCTGCGCACCGCGATGCTGGCCGGAGGTCGGCGTTCCAAGCCGTCCCCGCGCTTCTTCTCCGTCGGCGGTATGCGGTTTCGCGGCCCGCTGGGCCGCGGTGCCGGCTAGTTCTCGCGGTGCCGGTGTGAACACCGGCGTTCCCTGGTCGGCGGCGGTCTCCGGGCGTTATAGCTCTGCGAGAGCTTGCCGGAGGGCTCTCGCGGCGTTCGCGACGGCCTCCTCGTCGTCGCCGTCCAGCGTGATGCGGGTCCCCGCGGACCCGGGGTACGAGCCGATCTCGACCATCGGATAGGCGGCGACCAGACGGTCGAGGAGCGGGATCAGCTCCTCTTCGGGGCGCGGAACCAGTTCCTCGTCGGCGAAATACCGGGGTCCTTCGGGAAGACACCCGGCGAGGATCGCGAGCTTCTTTTCGAAGACAGGGGGCAGACCGGGGAGGATCCAGACGTTCCGCATCACTGGCACCGGCCAGGCGCTGCCTTGTCCCTCGCGGAGTTCGCAGCCTTCCGGGACGCGGGCGAGGTCGCGGTGGCTCGCTTCGAGACCGCGCTCCCGGAGGGCGGCGAGGAAGCGGGGGTGGTGGGTCACCGAGGTGGAGAAGGCGCGCGCCACGCCCTCCATCGTGACGTCGTCGTGGGTTGCGCCCACCCCGCCGGAGGTGAACACGAGGTCGTGGGAGCCGGAGAGGCGCGCGACCTCGGCGGCGATGGTGTCCGGCTCGTCGGGGATCGTGACCACCCGACGGAGCGCAATGCCCTTGCCCCGGAGCAGGCCGGCGAGGAGGCGCGTGTTCGTGTCGCCCACCTTCCCGGAGACGATCTCGTTCCCGATCACCAGGAAGGCGGCGGTCTTCCGCCCCTGTTCGATCGGCGCTTCGTCCGGGAGCGGCTCGTCGGGGACGGCGGGTGGCGGCGAGGTCTCGACGGGGGCGGGGCCGTCCGGCGGGTGTCCCTGCACCGCGGCGAGGAAGCGACCGCCGTATTTCTCGATCTTCGCGGGGCCGACTCCGTGGATTCCCGCGAACTCCGGGAGGGAGGCGGGCTTTCCGGCAGCGATCTCGCGGAGGGTGGCGTTCGAGAACACCATGAAGGCGCGGATGTTTTCCTCGCCCGCGATCTCGAGCCGCAGGGCGCGCAGCGTATCGAAGAGGGCGAGGTCGGGCTCGGGGGGGTCGTAGCGAACCGGCGTCCCGTCCGGTTCCGCCGGGAGGGCGTCGGCCCCGGAGTCGTCGCCGGCCGGCGCGGGCTTCGGACGGGTGAGCGTGAGCGACTCCCGGTTGCGGAGAAACTCCCACCCCGCAGGGGTCAGGGACATGGTCGGGAACCCGCTGTCGCCGGCGCGGCGGAGCAGGTTCCGGGCGACGAGTTCGTCAGCGGTGTCCCGCAACGCCTCCTCCCGATGATCGCGGGCGATGCCGTGGACGCTCAACCGGTCGTGCCCGAGTTCCAGCACCCGCTTCGCCCGCGAGCCGCGCAGCACCGCCGCGATGTGGGCCATGCCGAAACGCTGTCCGGTGCGGACCACCCCGGAGAGGATCTTCTGGCTGATCTCGGTGGCGTCGTACTCCTCGATCTCCCCGCCGGTTCCGGGTCCCAGGCAGTTGTCGCAGCCCTCGCAGTTCTCCAATTCCTCAAGCGAGGGGTCCGAGAAGTAGTCGAGCAGGTAGCGTCGCCGGCAGGAGGTGAGTTCGCAGTAGGCGATCATCCGGGCCAGCCTGTCCTGCGCGCGCCGGCGTTCGGCGGGGTCTTCGATTTCGCGGATGAACCGCTGCTGGGCGGCCCGGTCGGCGACGCTGAAGAACAGGACGCATTCGCTCGAAAGGCCGTCGCGTCCGGCGCGCCCGGTCTCCTGGTAATAGCCCTCAACCGACTTCGGGAGGTTGTAGTGCGCAACGAGGCGCAGGTCGGGCATGTCAATCCCCATCCCGAACGCGATCGTGGCCGCCACGATCAACGCCTCCTTGCTGGCGAACCGGTCCTGCGCCGACCGGCGCTCCTCGTGGTCGAGTCCGGCGTGGTAGGCCAGAGCGCGGAAACCCAGCGCGCGGAGCCGCTCGGCCACCGATTCCGTTTCCCTCCGCGAGAGGCAGTACACGATGGCGGACTCCCCCTCGTGTTCCCGCAGGAGTCCGACGAGAAGGTCGAAGGAGCGCCGTTTGGGTCGAACCCGGTAGTTGAGGTTGGGACGATTGAAGCTCCCCACGAAGAACTCGGGGTCCTCCATCCGGAGTTCGGAGGCGATTTCCCGGCGGACCCGCTCGGTGGCGGTCGCGGTGAGCGCCAGGAAGGGGGCCGCCGGGAAGCGGTCGCGCAGCGCTCCCAGGTTCCGGTAGTCAGGCCGGAACTCATGACCCCACTGAGAGATGCAGTGGGCCTCGTCCACCGCCACCAGCCCCACCCGGATCCGTTCGAGGAACCGCCCGAAGCCAGCGGAGGCGAGACGCTCGGGCGCCACGTAGAGCAGCTTTACCTTGCCGGCTTGCGCCTCCTCCCGGACGAGCCGCGCCTCTTCGGAGCTGAGCGAACTGTTGAGGCAGCGGGCGGCGATGCCCCGCGCCCGGAGCGCATCCACCTGGTCCTTCATCAGGGCGATCAGGGGCGAGATGACCAGGGTGACGCCGTCGAGGGCGAGCGCCGGAAGTTGGTAGCAAAGCGATTTGCCCCCGCCAGTGGGCATCAGCACCACCGCGTCCCGCCCGGCCAGGACGCTGGCGATCGCCGGTTCCTGCAGCGGTCGGAAGCTCCGGTAGCCGAAGTGTTCCTTCAGCAGGGAAAGCGGAGAGGGCTCCCCCGCCCCGGCCTTTTGTGCGCTCTGCATTCGGCACCCGGCAGCCTACCCGACCGCGCTCGGCGGATGGCCGAGCGGCGGCTGGGAGTGCCTTCGTTGTGGTGTGCAGCAGGCGCGGCCCCTGGAGACGCACCTGAACCGGTTGGGCGCCTCGTTCTGGAGTCGCACCGAACGCCTGTGGTTCGGGAGGCTGGATGGGACGCGACCGCCGTGGCTTTCCAGGGGCCGTTCCGGCCCGTAGCCGCCGTCCCCTGAACGGCGTTCAGGGTTCGCTCACCAGGTAGGCGATCCAGGTTTCGTCGGCGGTGCCCTCGGTGACTTCTTCGAACTCGCCGTTCCCGTCACCGTTCGCGTCGGCCCCTTCCCAGAGCACGACGGTCTTCGAGAACCCCGCTTCCGCCAGAAGTTCGCGCAACTCGGGAAGCGACCAGAAACGCCACTGGTAACGGAAAGCGTTTCTCAGCCGACTGCCATCCGGAAACTCGTAGTGGATCGCGCACCGCATGCGCCCGCTGATGGGATCGAACGCGACCTGATCCCAGATGAAGTCGAATCCGTCCTCCTCACGCGCGTACTCCTTTTCTTCGTGGCAATCCGAACCGCCGTAAGCGTCGGTGAAGAAGAGCCCGTCGGGGTTGAGGGCGTGACGGACCCGCTTGAAGTACTCCCGCATCAGGTCCCGCGTCTCGAAGATCCAGTAGCTGAAGTTCATCGCCGCGATCAGGTCCACTCGGGGCTTGCTGACATCCAGAACATCGCTTTCGATCAGGTTGATGCGCCCCTGTTCGGCGCGGCTCAGTCCCGCGATGTTGTGTTCGCGGCCCCAGGCGAGGGGGTCCGGATCGAGATCCACCCCCATTGCCCGGCTCTCGGGCCGGCGGGCAACGAACTCGCAGGAGAGGGCAGCCGTGCCGCAAAAGTCCTCGCGAAAGGAACTCGCCCGGCGACCACGGCGACGGTGAAACTCGTCGTCCAGGAAAGCCGCGTCGGCCGGAGCGTCCTGAACGGAGTTCTGGTAGAGGAGATAGCGGTCCGCGCGGTCGGCCATGGACGGACGCCGCCTCCCGCCCCGGCTCGGGCTGCGACTCATGCGACGACTCATGCGGCGAGATCGGTGGGGTTACCCCACAACGATCGTCGCGAGGTGTGATTCAGGGTCATCGGGGGACTGCTCCCCGGCGCTCTCTCAGTGCAGCGTGACCGGTTCGCTCAAAGTGAACTGCGCGATCTCGACCTTGAAGCGCTCCCCGCCCGGGATTTCCATCAGGTAGGAGCCGCGCATCGAACCGAAGGGTGCGCGCAGGGGACACCAGGAGGAGTAGTGAAAGGACTCGCCCGGGACGAGGTAGGGACGGGCCCCAACCACGCCGGGACCACGGACCTCTTCGAGCTGTCCCTCGCCGTGTTCGATGACCCAGTGTCGGCTCAACAGTTGCACCAACTCCTGTGACTCGTTGGTGATGGCGATGTCGTACCGAAACAGCCACGCCGGATCCGGCTCGGGACGCCGGTCCGCGAAACGCGCCTCCACTTCCACTCGAATTCCCCGGGTCTTGGCGGAAGAAGTGAAGACTTCCTGGCGCACGGATTTCATCGTAGCACGCGGGATGAGCGGTCCGCGGACAAGGTCGAGTGAGCGCCGAGACCGGTGAGACGCCCGGCTGACGAGGCGCGCGCGAGAGGAATATCAGCGCGTATTTCGACCGAAGCGCAACGCCGAGCGCCGCAAAGCGCCAGTTCTCCCGGTGGGGGGGCGGTTCAGGCGGGATGCATCGCCGCTCGAGCCCCCACCGGGAGAACTGGGCCGCCTGGGTTTCACCACAGGCTGTAGAGCCTCCCCCGGGAGAAACCCCCATGATCGGGTCCTCCTGCACACCCGGCCCGTCATGAAAAGGCGCGGCCCCCGGGTTGAGCGGAGCGGTGAGTAGTTACCCCATTCGGGGTTGGGAGAGGGTGGTGAACTCACGTTGGCATGGCGCAGCGTCATCGGCGCTGGTTTCGCGCTCCCGCGCGATGCCGGCCGGAGGCCGGCCCAGTTCTCCCGGTGGGGGCTCCAAGCCGTCCCCGCGCCTCTTCTCCCTCAGCGAGGTGCGGTTTCGCGCGCCGCTCGGCGCGCGGTGCCGGCTTGAACACCGGCGTTCCCGTGCCTGCGCGCCGCGGTGGCGGCCCCCACCGGGAGAACTGGCCGGAGGTCGGCGTTCCCTGACCGGCGGCGCTATCCGGATCGTCGGCGCCACCGTCGGACCTGCACTTACACAGCAACTGAGGCGCGCGAGCTTGTTCGCGCACTGGCGGGGTTAGGGTTCGGGGCGTGAGGACTCCTCTCGGCGGGATCGGGCTGCTCGCGGTACTCATGGCGGCGTTCTCGGCGGCCCCGTCTGGCGTCTCCGCTTCCACGCCGGAACCCCGTCTGCTCGTGCTTGCGGTGGACGGCGGCGGCTACGAACTGGTCCAGGAGTTCCTCCGGGACGGGGTCCTTCCGAACTTCGCCCGGCTCCGTGAAGAAGGGGCCTTTTCGGACGGCATGGTGACGGCCTTCCCCTCGAAGACCGCCGCGTCGTTCGCCATGGTCTGGACCGGGCTCCCGGGCCGGGACAACGGGATTACCGGGAACTCGGTCCTCGCGCTGCCAGCCGATTCTCATACCTTGCTGGACACGCTCGACGGGTTCTCCGCGGCATCGCTCCACGCCGATCCGCTCTGGACGAGGGTGGCTCGCGCCGGCCGACGCGCCGTGGCCCTGCACACGACCCACACCTATCCACTCGATGCCGCGATGAGCCGGCTGCGCAGCGAAGAGCGCGGACAGCTCTTCATCCTCACCGGACACGGTGATGTTCGGCTGCCGCCCGCTACCCTCAACGAGGTAAGGAATCCTCTCCTCGCGGAGCTCCCGATTCCTCTCGCCGACGGGCAGGAGCCCGCGCGGGTAGGTGGAAGTCCCGGGTTCTTTCGGTTCGAGGTGGGAGAGGCGCGCTTCCTCGGCGTGTTCCTCGATGACCCCCTGAATCCGGAAAGCGGCTGGGACACGTTCGGGGTGATCGATGAGCCCGGCGAGCGAGATCAGGAAGCAGGAGCGCCGATATGGCTGGCGCGAGTCGGCATAGGGCGCGACGCACCTTTTTCCGGGGCCATCAGTGCCGAATCGCAGGGCCGCCGCGTGGAGTTCCAGGTGCGAGCCTTTGCGGCGGCGCTCCCGGCTTCCGGTTCGCCGGCGCGCTATGTCGTCTTCCGCGGCGGAGCGAGCGAGGTAGCGACGCACCCGGAGGCAGTCTGGCGGGAGCGGCTTGGGGAGCCCGAATGGCCATGGACGGTTGGCGCTCCGGAGTACGCGTCGGGCCGGCTCGGCCGGACAAGGACCGAAGGTGGAGAGGGGATCGCTGAGTCGCGCCTTCTCGAAATAGCCGGCGCGGTGGCCGACGCGGCGCTCGTTCATCTGGAGGCCGCCGCCTCCTTCCCGGACTGGAACCTGATCGCTCTCTATCTGCCGATCGCCGACGAGATCGGGCATCTGCTCTACGGGAGGCTCGACGACCGGCTTCCTACCCACGACCCCTCGCTGGCCGAATCGCTCCGGCCGGTTCTCGCCGGGGCATTCGGCGAGGTGGATCGAGTTCTCGGGAGGCTCTTTAGCCTGGCCGAGGCATCAGGAGCGCATCTGGTGGTGGTGAGCGATCACGGTATGTCGGGTACCGATCGGCTCCTGCACCTCAACGTGGCGCTCGAGCGGGCCGGGCTCCTGGCCTTCGGCCCCGACGGAACGGTGGATCTTTCGCGCACGAAGGCGATGCTGCTCACGACGGCGGACGGCAGTGTGGCCATCAACCGGGCGTCCCGTCCGGAGGGGGTCGTGTCGCCCGATCAGGAAGCGGAGGTGCTCGCGGCGGTTCGATCCGCGCTTCTCGAAATTCGTGCCGACGGGGAGCCTGTCGTCACCGGTTTCCTCGCAGCGGTCACCGGTGGCAGGGTGCAGCCCGGCGGGCCGACCACCGGCGATCTCTTCCCGGTGCTGCGGCCGGGATTCGTTCCGACGGCCCGGCCTGCGGAGGAGATCGTGATGTCCGCCCGCCCGGCAGGGAACCACGGTTTTGCGCCGACCCGGCGCGACATGCTTGCGGTGCTGGCTGCCTGGGGACCGAGGATTCCCCCGCAGTCGGAATGGCCGCGGGCCAGCGCACTGGATGTGGTTCCGACCGCGCTCGATCTCCTGGGACTCCCGGCGGATCCGACTCTCCCGGGGCGCTCCCTGCTCGGGGGAGCCGCCCTGGTCCGTCCCACCGGCGGCGCCCGGGGAACGCCATCACCCCGCGGGCGTTAGGCGCGTGGACGCGCGATGGACATAGCCCGCGAAGGAATCGCCGAGAGCCGCCGCCGGCGGCGTCTTGTCGTCGGTGCGCTCGCCGGTGGCGTGCTCGCTGCACTCGTCGTGTTCGCTCTCCGCTTGCCGCCCGCGGCGCCGAGTGTGGAGCGCGGGACGGTATTCATGGACACCGTCCGCCGGGGAGAGATGTTGTTGAGCGTCCGGGGGCCCGGCACGCTCGTGCCGGTGGAGGTTCGGCGGGTGGCGGCCGGAAGCTCCGGGAGGGTTGCCGCGGTCCATGCGCTCCCCGGGGTCCGGGTGGAACCCGATACGGTGATCCTGACACTTGAGAATCCCAACCTGGCCCAGGAGTTGACGGGGGCGGAACTGGAACTGGTGGCCGCCGAGGCAAACCTGGACGACCGGCGGGTCCAGTTGCGTCGCCAGGTGCTGAATCAAAGGTCGCTGCTCGCCTCGGTCGAGGCGGAAGCCCGCCAGGCGGCTCTCGACGCGGAAGCAGATGCCGAGATCTACGCCGAGGGAATCATCGGCCGCATCGCCCTGGAAGACAGTCAGAGCGCCGCTGCCGAATTGAGAACGCGAGCCGAACACGAAGCCGAGCGGCTCCAACTCGCCGAACAGGTGGCGGCTGCGGAGCTGACGGCAGAGAAGGCGCGCGTCGCTCGGCTCCGCGCCGTCTTCGATCTCAAACGCGAACTCGTGTCGCGGCTTGAGGTTCGCGCCGGAATTGCGGGGGTTCTTCAAGAGGTATCTGCCGAGGCAGGCCAGCAGGTAGCGGCGGGCGACAACCTCGCCCGGGTCGCCGAACCGGATCGCCTGAAGGCGGAGCTGAGAATCGCGGAGGTCCAGGCGAAGGACATCGAGGTGGGGCAGGCGGCCCGGGTGGACACCCGGAACGGAATCGTGCCCGGTCGCGTTACCCGAGTGGAACCGGCTGTCCGCGACGGCGCCGTGACCGTGGATGTTCAGTTGACCGATGAGCTGCCACGCGGAGCCCGTAGCGAACTTTCGGTAGATGGTCTCGTGGAGATCGAGCGCCTCGACGACGTCCTGCACGTCGGCCGTCCCGCGTTCGGACAGGAGGGCGACGAGGTGGATCTCTTCCGGCTGTCAGAGGGGGCAGACCACGCGGTCCGGGTACGGGTACTCCTCGGCAAGGCTTCGGTCAACACCGTGGAGATTCGCGAGGGCCTGGCCGAGGGCGACACCGTGATCCTCTCCGACACCTCGGCCTGGGAGGGTCACGGCCGTATCCGTCTGCGATGATCCCAGGCGCAACGCACCAATCAGGGAAAATGGCCGAGATTGGGATGTCCAACTCGTCGGCGAAAGGAGAACCCGTGTCCGACCCCGTCATCCAACTGACCGGAATCAGCAAGATCTTCTACACCGACGAGGTCGAAACGCACGCCCTCTCCGAGGTGAGTCTCAGCTTCGATGTCGGCGACTACGTCGCGATCGCGGGTCCCTCGGGGTGCGGCAAGTCAACGCTCCTTTCGATTGTGGGCCTGCTGGACACGCCGAACGCCGGGGAATACCTGTTGAATGGCCGTTCGGTGGCGAATCTCGGACTGACGGAACGCGCCCGGATCCGCAACCGGGAGGTCGGGTTCATCTTCCAGGCGTTCAACCTGATCGGTGATCTCACCGTGTTCGAGAACGTGGAGTTGCCGCTCGTCTACCGGGGAACCCTGAGCGCCGAGCGGAAACGGCGGACCCTGGAGGCCCTGGAGCGCGTCGGGATGTCCCACCGCCGGAAGCACTTTCCGTCCCAGTTGTCGGGAGGCCAGCAGCAGCGGGTCGCGGTGGCCCGGGCCGTGGTCGGAGAACCCTCGATCCTGCTCGCGGACGAACCGACAGGGAATCTGGATTCCAAGAACGGCACGGAGGTCATGGACATGCTGGACACCCTCCATCAGGCGGGAGCGACGATCTGCATGGTCACCCACGATCCGCGCTACGCCGACCGTGCCGCGCGGAGCATCCACCTGTTCGACGGGCGCATCGTGTCGAGCCCGGTCTAGCAGCCTGGGCAAAGTCACGCGGCGTTCGACGGGCGATGCCATCCCGCCTGAACCGCCCCGCTTCGCGGGGCTCTCAGTTGCGCTTCGGTCGAAATACACCCGGTATTCCTCCCTCGCGCGCCTTGTCAGCCGGGCGCCTCGCCCGTCTCGGCGCTCACGTGGGTTTCACCACAGGCTGCTAGCAGCCTGGACAAAACCCACGCGGCCCAGTTCTCCCGGCGGCTGCCCCGGCGCTCCTGACCCCACTCTAACCACGGGTTGTTAGCGATCCGTCCCGGCGCCGGACCGTAGAATCCCGACCATCATGGGTCGGCTCGACGCGCGCGCGGTTTCGGGTGAGGAACTCCGCCGGTTCGAGAAGCGGCTGTTCACCGATCTGCGGAAGCTGAGCGACATGATCAGCGAGGGAAGAATCGAAGAGGGGGTCTATCGGGTGGGCGTCGAGCAGGAGATGTTCCTGATCGGCGATGGAAATCGCCCCGCGCCGATGGCGATGGAGGTTCTGAAGGAACTGAACGATCCCTCGTTCACCACCGAGATCGCCCGCTTCAACCTCGAGGCGAACCTGGAACCGATGATGATGTCCGGCGACATCCTTTCGCGGACGGAAAAGCGTCTCGAAGAGGTCATGAGCGCCGCCGCCGAAGCGGCGCGCCGCGTAGGGGTGGATGTGTGCCTGACCGGCATCCTGCCGACGCTGCGGCTCTCGGACATGACGCTCGACAACATGACGCCGCTGGCGCGCTACCACGTGCTCAACGAGGCGCTGAGCCGGCTCCGCGGACATGAGCCGTACCACCTCCACATGGAGGGCGCGGACGAGATCCACTCGACCCACGACAATGTGATGCCCGAGGGTTGTAACGCCAGCTTCCAGATCCATCTGCAGGTCAGCGCCGCGGAGTTCACCCGCCTCTACAACCTGGCGCAACTCGTTACCGCGCCGATCCTCGGCTGTTCCCCCAACTCACCCTTGCTCTTCGGACGCCGGCTCTGGCGGGAAACCCGGATCGGGCTCTTCCAGCAAAGTCTCGATACGCGAGGCGCCCGCGCCACCGAGCGCCAGCGCGCCGCGCGTGGCGCGTTCGGCCGCGACTGGGTAAGCGGCGGCGTCCTCGAAATCCTGCGGGAGAACATTACGCACCACTCGGTGCTGCTTGACGCCGGGGAGGAATACGAGGATGACGATGATCCGCCGCGCCTGTCGGCGCTGACGCTCCACAACGGCACCGTCTGGCGCTGGAATCGTCCCTGCTACGGAGTGACCGAGGGCAAACCCCACCTGCGGATCGAAAGCCGCTACCTGCCCGCCGGGCCGACCATCCCGGACGAAGTGGCCAACATGGCGCTGTGGCTCGGCCTGATGAGCGCGCTTTCCGGTGATGGCGTCGAGCCGCACGAGGCCATGCCCTTCGCCGACGTGTCAGAAAACTTCCTCGCGGCCAGTCGGTTGGGAATGAAGGCGGAGCTGACCTGGCTCGACGGGAAACACTGGCCGGTCCGGGATCTGTTGCTCGAAGAGCTCCTTCCCAAGGCGCGCGAGGGGCTCGCCCGGAAGCAGGTGGACTCGCGTGACGTGGATCACTACATCGGCATCGTCGAGGAGAGGGTGCGCACCGGCCGTTCCGGAGCGCGCTGGATGCTCGAAGGCTATGAGTCGCTGCGCAGCCACGCGTCCCTCTCCGAGCGGCTCAGTGCGATCACTGGCGCCGCCCGCCGGCAACAGGGCGCCGGGATCCCGGTCGCCCGCTGGGAACTCCCCACGCTCAGTGACTCCGGCGGGTGGAAGCATCACTACCTTCGCGTTGACCAGTTCATGACCCGGGACATTCTCACCGTCCACCCCGACGAATCCGTACGCCGCGCCGCCATCCTGATGGACTGGGGCCGGGTCCGGCACGTCCCGGTGGAAGAGGACGAGAAGCTGGTGGGGCTCGTCTCCTACCGGACGATCATCAAGCTGGTCGCCGAAAGCGGTCTCGATGAGGACGAGTTCCTCTCGGTGCGTGAAGTCATGAAGAAAGACGTAATCAGCATTCCCCCCTCAACTCTGTCGATGGACGCGATCCGTCTCATGAACGAAAGGGGTGTGGGGTCGCTTCCCGTGGTGGAGGACGGCCGGTTGGTGGGCATCGTGACCGAGCACGACTTCACCTTCATCGCCCGCGGCCTCCTCGAGGAAAAGCTCGCGCAGTAGGGAGGGGAACGCCGGTCAGTTCTCCCGGTGGAGGCGTTCAGACCGCCACAGCCGGCCGATGGCGGGCGGAACGGCGGAACGGCGTACCGCCGACCGCGAAAAAGTGCGGGGACGGCTTGGAACGCCGGCCTCCGGCCGGCACAGCGGCCCGCAGGGCCGCGGCGGCGCAGACCCCAACCGTCGGGGAAGGTTCCCTTCTCGGCGCGTACCTCCGCAAGGGCAGGATGGCGCGCGACAGCGGTGCTCCCAACCCCTACCGTGGCTCCCCGCTACCCGTCGGCACTACCGGCGGCAGGCCCGACCCGGAGAGCTGATCGTTGAAGGCGTCGAGCTCATCGCCGGTGAGTTGATCAAGCATCTCCCGCGTTTCGGTGAGTTCCTGCTCATAAAGCGCCAGCACTTCGAGATGCTGATCCGTCGGCCGGTGATCGCTACCGCCGATGTAGCCGTGCAGGCTGCTCAGTTTGGCGTGAAGCCTCCTGGGCCAACGCAGGGTGTCCTGGCCGGCGTTTCCGCCTGTGAGTCGTAGCTCGAAGAAGCGCGCTTCGAGCTCCATGAGGGCGCTGTCGTACTCGCCGGCGGCGACCTCGACGCTTGCGGTCAGAGCCGCGCCCAGGGCGCGCCGATCGGCGGTCTGCTTCCGCAGCCACTCGATCTCTTCGATCGTCGTGCCGACTGCGCCGACCATTTCCTGGATCCGCAGCAGGGTTTCCACCTGCCCGGGGATCTCTTCGCCGGCGTCGGGTGCTTCAGGGTCCGCGTGGACGGTCAGCGGCTGTTCGAACGACTCTTCGCCGGCCTTCAGACGGACCGTGTACATCCCGGGGGCGAGCAGGGTGGAGACCGGCCGGGATTCGGTAAGCAGTCGGAATCCCCGAGCCGGCAGGACTTGGTGCGGACTATCCAGCGGCGGAGTGCGAAGCCGCGGCTGACGCGTAGGCTCGTTTCTGAGGTTCCAGATCACCCGGTGGAGCCCGGCGCTGCCTTCACCCTCGAGAGTGCGAACGATGTCTCCCGTGGAGTCCACGATCTCGACGGACACGCCGTCCGCCCGATCCCCGGCGAGCCGGTAGTGGATCGTTGCTCCGTAGGGCGGGTTTTCGCCGGCGCCGGGATCCTCGGGCTGGCTCATCGGGCTCGGGCGCATCCGAAAACGCCACGCCTCCCGCGGCGCGAAGAGGTGGGCGGGCGCGTCTTCCACGTCCGGGGCCCACTCGCGGATGGGGGTGATGTCGTCGAGGATCCAGAACCCGCGCCCGTAGGTGGCGGCGACGAGATCGGAGAAGCGCTCCTGGACGGTAAGCCAGTGCACCGGAGCGTGGGGCAGGTTCGACTGCAGGGATTCGAAGGTTTCGCCGTCGTCGAAGGACACGTGGACCGCGTTTTCCGTACCGAGAAACAGCAGGCCCGGACGCACCGGGTCTTCGCGGAGAGTGTGCGCGTAGCTGTGGGTGTGCTGAGGCAGGCCCTCGCCGAGCCGGCGCCAGCTCGCCCCGAAGTCCTCGGTCCGGTAGGCGTAGGTATTCGTGTCGCCGATCTGGTGCAGATCCACCGTCACGTAGGCGGCGCCCGCCGCGTGGCGGGAGGGCTCGATGTTGCTGAAGGTCCCGAGCGGCGGGAGCCCGGAGAGGTTGGCCGAGACGTCGTCCCACGATTCTCCGGCGTTCCGGGATACGTGGATCCTGCCGTCGTTGCTCCCCGCCCAGAGGACGCCGGCGGTGTGGGGCGACTCGGCCAGCGAGAAGAGCACGGCGGCGTAGGTGGGGCTCACGTCGTCGAACGTCAGGCCGCCGGTCTTTAGTTGGAGGTCGGGGTCGTTGGTCGTCAGGTCCGGGCTGATCGCTTCCCAGCTCTGCCCGCCGTCGGTGGTCACGTGCACCCGCTGGCTGCCGGCGTACACCCGGTCGGAATCGTGGGCCGAAATGTGGATCGGAAAGGTCCACTGGAAGCGGTCCTGAAGCTCGCCGGCCGCCCATCCCTCCGGGTTGTCGGGCCAGACGCTCACGTTGCGGGCCTGCCCGGTGCGATCCTCATAGCGTTCGAGGATCCCCTCGAAGCAGCCCGACCAGATGACCCCCGGATCGCTGGGATCCGGGATCGCGAAACCGGACTCGCAGCCCCCCACCGGCGCCCAGGCGCCAATGGGGATGCCGCCACCGGTCAGGCTGTTCGACGGCCCGCGGGAAGAGGGGCCGTCCTGCCGGTTCCCCATGACCTGGTACGGAATCCGGTTGTCCGTGTAACCGTGGTACATCTGGGCAATTGGCAGGCGGGGGCGGTGCCAGGTCTCGCCGCGGTTCGTGGAGATGCTGACCCCGCCGTCGTGCCCCACGATCATCCGGTCCGGCTGGTCCGGGGCGATCCACATGTCGTGGTGGTCGCCGCCCGAGTTGTTCAGGAACGTCGTGAGTCCGCCGTCGGTAGTCGTGGTGTGCCGGGTGGCGAGGAAATGCGCTTCGTCGGCGTCGTCGGGTGCGGCCACCACCCGGGTGTAGTAGTGGGGCCGCTGCATCAGGGTGTGGTCCCGGCTCGCGAGCTGCCAGTTGTTCCCGCCGTCGTCGGACCGCCAGAGCACGCCGTCCTGTTCGTCGAGCGGAGCGAAATCCTCGTTCGAGCTCGTTTCGATGAGCGCGTAGATGCGGCGCGGGTCGTCGGCGGTCAGGGAGAGCGCGACCTTGCCCCAGGGGCGTTCCGGAAGTCCGTTCCCTTCGAGCCGTTCCCAGGTATCCCCGCTATCCCGGCTCCGAAAGATCCCGCTGCCCGGGCCGCCGCTCTCCCGGCCCCAGGTCCACATGCGCATCTGCCACATCCCGGCGAATAGCAGGCTCGGGTTCGCCGGGCTGATGACGATCTCCGAGGCGCCGGTGTTCTCGTCCACGAACAACACCTGCTCCCAGCTTTCCCCGCCGTCGGTCGTCCGGAAGACGCCCCGCTCCTCCTGTGGCCCGTAGAGGTGGCCGAGGGCGGCGACCCACGCGATGTCCGGATCGTCAGGGTGCGTCACGATCCGCGAGATCCGGCCGGTGGCTTCCAGTCCGGTGTGGGTCCAGTCTTCGCCGGCGTCCGTCGAGCGGTACACCCCGTTCCCGAGCGAAACGTTGCTGCGGATGTGCGCCTCCCCGGTGCCCACCCAAACCACGTTCGGGTCGGCGGTCGAGACTGCAATCGCCCCCACCGAGAGCACGGGTTGGTCGTCAAAGATCGGCGTCCAGTGGATTCCGCCATCGGACGTCTTGAACACCCCGCCGGAAGCCGCGCCGAAGTAGTACGTGTTCGGGTCTCCCGGCACGCCGTAGACGGCAGGCACCCGGTTCCCGACCGGACCGATGTGCCGCCAGCGGAGGGCGTCGAAGCGGCCCTCGGCAGCAAAGGCCGAAGCCGCGCAAAGGAGGACGAGACCGGGCAGGGAACGAAAGCGCATCGGCAAAGTTTCCCCTATCCTGCGTCACTCGCTACTTCCGGAGTCGGGAGCAGCGAAACCCCGGTCCTGGACCGGCTCATCCCCCGCCCACCGGCGACGGTGATGCGCCGCGCCTCTCCTTACGGCTTCGTCCGAAGTTGGAGTTTCCTGGGGTTCTTCCCGCAGTGACTCAGAATCCGGGCCGTGTGTTTCCGAATCATTTCTTGATCGCCGAAGGTCTGCACCCACATGTGACCGATTCGTTGAGCCTCGTCCATCACTTTGCCGTTCTGATGGTGGGGCTCCGTGTTCACCAGATATTGCTTGCTGTTCGGTCCAAGCGGAACCGGAAGTCGTTCTGGTGGGAGGGCGCCGCCTTCGAGGAGCAATCGGACGACGCCTCGGAGTAGGTCTTTCCAGAATTTCAGCGGTAGTTCCGACCCATCCGGCAACAGTGCCGGACTGGGCGGCGGGACGTTCGTTTGGCCCTGGAAGTCCGGAAGTGCGATCCAGCCGCCGCTCGGCGTGGGCAGCCGATCCGGCACGGGCTTCGGCGTGGGTCCCGGGCCGGGGTTCGGCTGGGGGACAGGAATTGAATCATGAGGCTTTCGCCCATCGCTCGACAGGACGTTGGGGCGCCACAGCGCGAGCAGCGCGAGCGCGGTCCCCTGTGTCTCTGCGGCCGACACCGACACCTCAAGGATCAGCCGATCCTCGATCTTGGCCTTCTTGAAGACCTCGTAAAGAACCCACCGGTTTCCGTCGGTCAACGCCGCGTAAGGCGCTCCAAGGATGTTCGCGTAGTTCGTCGTCTGGTCGATCTCTTTCGTTTCCAGCGGGTTTCTGAGCGCCTTGGCCTCCACGATCGCGGCAAGTTCCTCCTTGCTCGCAAAGAGTGCATAGTCGGCTCGCCGACCGTGTGAGGTGAACTCGTGTCGGACCAGCGCCGGATCGGCGGTGTCCCATCCGAGCGCCGTGAGGATCGGATCAATCAACGACGCGCGGGTTTGCGCTTCGGTCCAGCCGCTCGCGGAGTGGATCCGTTCGCGGACGGTCTCAATGGTGTCCAGAAGGGGATGCAGGAGATCGCTCATTTCATCTCGTCCCTGGTCTCGATCGATCCCGACGCCTGGCCAGCGATTGGATAAGGGCGGTCAGCGTGCCGGCGAGACCGAACGGGAGGGCGATGACTTCATGCCCAGTCCAGATCGCGACTCCGGCGAGCGTGATCAAGGAAAAACCGAGAAAGATCGCTCCGTTGATCTTCTTGCTGTCGTTTGTGAGGAGGCGTGACTGGGCGTCGGCACGGAGCTGTTGCTCCTTCTCGGCTATGGTCAGGATGCGGTCCGCTGCGTCCGGGAATACCTCGGCATACCTCGCGTAGTTCCTCGGGGGGAGGAAGGGAACTCCAGATGGCCTCCGTACGACTCACAGCCAAGACGCGGATAAGCGCCTGTTTCTTGTTGGGGGGCAATTCCTCCACGATGCCCGCGAGTTCGACCTGTTCGCGAGGGTCGGTTGCTACCGGAGACTCTCTTTCCGTTGGCTTGGCGGGCCTCCCTTCCGACTTCGCCATTGGGGGCCGCCAGCCTCAATCGGACGTCGGTTGCTCTTGATCGAGAGTCGCGAAGGCCTTGTCAAAATCCCGTCGGATGCGGAATCCATCCAGAATCAGCGCGATCCGGCCCGTGTTCGGACGGTGGACCGTCTGGAGCTCCGGAGGCGTGAACACGTCGGCGAACGCGTCCAAGAAGGAATAGTCGCCCACATCGGCGCGGACATCGAAGTCCACGACCTCGGGGAGATCATTTCCGAGGACGGCCAGCGCTGCCAGCGATCGCTCGTCAGGCATGGCCTGGGACCTTCTCGAGTGCGGCGGCATCCGGCGTGGCGGGCCTACGAAGCGGGGCAGACGACATCAGTTCCGGTCCCGCAAAGGTTACCCGAAGCATCAGTCGGGTCTCGCTCTCGTCGAACGGAGATCCTGCGTGCATCGCCGAGCGGTTATCCCAGACGGCGACGTCGCCGGGCCGCCACTGCCAGCAGACGGCGAACTCCGGGCTGGTCGCGTGCGCCTGGAGCTCGGCCAGGAGGGAACGGGTCTCCGAAGAGCCGAGTCCGGTCACCGACTCGATGTGGCAGTCGGGGATGAGGAGCGCCCGGCGTCCCGTCTCCGGATGGCGGACCACGAGCGGACGCACCACCGGGGGATGAGCGCGCCGCACCTCCAGGGGCATCTCCCGGCGGTGCGGGTTCCGCCGCCGGAGCTGGTCGTCGAGGAAGGTGTAGGAGTGGACGGCAAACCGTCCGGCGATCCGCCTGCGGAGCCGGGAAGGCAGGGAGTCGTAGGCGTGCGCCATTCCGGCGTACCAGGTCCCACCCCCGGTTTCGGGATGGGTCCGGCAGTGGAAGATCGAGCCCGCCGGCTGCGGACAGCGAAAGCTGTCATCGGTATGCCAGAGCACTTCTCCGGGTTCGGCGCGCACGAAGAGCGCCCGGTACTTGCCGTCCCGGTGGAGGTTTCCGAGCCGGAGAATTTCCGGATATCCGGGAAGCAGGAAGTCGGGGTCGTACTTCTCGTTTTTCTCCAGCGGCCCGAACGCCCGGCAGAAACGGAGGAAATCCTTCGGGCAGAGCGCTTCTTCTCCGCGCAGGACGAGCAGCCCGCCGGAATCGAGCCAGGACTGGCGGAGGGCGGCCAGTTCGCCGTCGGTGGCGTCCCCGAGCCGGAACCCTTCGACAACCCGGCCGAAACCGGACGGCGTGATCGCCTCGGATTGGAGGAATCCGGTTTGCGCTGTCGCAGCGGGACTCACGGACGCGCTGTCACCCTCCGTGCGGTAAGCGGTCCGGCATGTCGGCGAGGATGTAACCGAGGACAGCGAGCATCCCGACGGCGCGGCGGAAGTTGTCCGGATCCACCTTGTCGAGGGTGTCCGACTCCGTATGGTGCCAGTCGAAATAGTGGTCGCCCACGGTGCGGAAGCCGATCCCGGGGACCCCGTCCGCCATGAGTGCGCGGATATCGGCGCCGCCCCCTCCCCGCGTCATCGCGTCGGCGTCGATCGCCGAGAAGAGACTCCCGATGGGGCGCAGGATGGCAAGCGCCTCTTCGTACGCGGCGCCGGCCGCCGATCCATCCCCGACCCACGGGAGCCCGATTCCAAATCCCACCGGCCGCTCGTTGCCGCCGTCCATCTCGATGGCCGCCACCTGGTTCTGAATTCCGTCCCCGACGAATGCCCGGTACGCGGTTCCACCAGCCCCGCCGTTTTCCTCGTTCGTCCAAAGGACGACCCGGAGCGTGCGGCGCGGCCGCAGTCCGAGCCGCCGGATGAGGGTGAGTCCGTGCCAGGCCGCGATGCAGGCGGCCCCGTCGTCGTGGACCCCGTGTCCGACGTCCCACGAGTCATAGTGGCCGCCCATCACCACGACCTCATCAGGCAATTCGCTCCCGGTGATCTCGGCCATCACGTTGTGGGACAAAGCGTCGGGAAGCGTCTCGGCCTCGAGTTCCAGCCGGATCTCGATGGACTGCCCGAGGTCATCCAGCCGGCGGAGGCGTTCCGCATCCTCGACGGTGAGCGCGGCCGCCGGGATCTTCGGAACCCCTTCCTCGTAGCGCATGTTGCCGGTGTGCGGCGTGTTGAGGCTTCTACCGGTGGCCGAGCGGGTGAGGCTCGCCACCGCGCCCTGCTGCGCTGCGCGTATCGCCCCCATGCGCCGGTAGGCGCCGGTCCCGCCGTACCCCATCCAGGGGACAGCCCACACGACGATCCGGTCCTCGACTGCCTCCCTGGGCATCGCCGCCAACTCGTCAAACGACCGGGCCACCACCGCCGGAGCGGTGATTCCTTCGGGCGGCGTGCCCACGCTGCCTCCCAGCGCGAGGATCGGGAGGTCATCCTCCAACGGCGCGATCAGCGTCGCCCGCGCCCGGCCCCGTACCCAGTGGGGAACCATGACCTCCTGCAGGTGGACCCGGTCCAGTTCTTCCTCCCGCATGGTGTCCGCCGCCCACTGGATGGCGCGCTCCAGCCCGGCGGACCCGCTCAGCCGGTGGCCGATACGAAGGGCCAGGTGCTCCAGCTTGGCCCAGCCGTCCACGTCGGTGAGCGCCGCCCCGAGAATCTGCCCGGCGGTCTCGCGGTAACGGTCCGCGAGCTCCTGCCGGTCGCCGGGATGCGCCGGCCGTTCCGGCGGCTGGGCACGGGCGGCGCACGCGATGAGGAGCGCCGCGGTCAGCAGGAAGAAATCGCGCCGCATGGGCGGCGAATCATAGGAGACGACTGTCCGGCCGCTGCGCCGGAGTTGTCAGGATCGCCGGGCGACCAGCAGCACCCACGCGGCGAACGCGGCTTGGTCGGTCTCGGACGCTCCCTCGAACAAGCGGATTTCCTCTGCGGCGGTGTGGATCCTCCGGCGCACATCGGCCGTCTTGAAGACGGCTGCGGGGTTGGTGTCCGCCTGATGCCTCTGCTCTTGGAGTCCCGCGAAATAGGTGGCGAAGCGCTGTATGACCTCCGGATGCGCCGCCAACGCGCGGGCGTCCAGGCACTGTCTGTTTGCGTGCCGGTGCTGGAGCGAGCGATAGACGTGCAGCCAGGCCGCCGCGTCTCGAGCAGCGCCACGACTTCGGATCAGCCGGTCGGCTGAAACCCGGCGCCGGGCAGTGGAACATGGCGTAGTACGCGGTGCTCAGCGCCCGGCGCAGGTGGGTGCGCTTTGTCTGCGCTCGGCCGCTTCGAGCAGGTCGAGGGCTACTGCCATCAGGTTCGCGCGGCCAAGCTCGTCAGGAGGCGGCGCCGTAGGGTTCTTCGTCAACGTCCAGAAACCTCTCGATGGGGAACGCGGTGATCCCCGCCGCCCGCAACCGTCGCCATATTTCCGTGATGATCCCGAGGCCCGTCTCGGAATACAGCTCAGCGTCGCTGCCCCGATAGAACGCCTCCACCCAGACGATCTCGTCTCCGTAGTGACCCACGTCCGGCCGGATCCGGATGGAAGTGAAATCCGTCTTCGGGAAACTGGAGCGCAGAAGTTCTTCGACGACGGTCTGCGCCTCACGCAGTTTGTCGTCCGTCACCAGCGTCCCTCCGTCAGAGGTTGGGATGCTAACGCGCTGACCGACGGTGCCAGAGGACCTATTTCCAGGTCACTTCCATGGCGAAGAAATGATCGAACACCTCGCGGTCGGGGTGGTTCGCCTCGTTCCGCTCGGGACTCCGGATGTAGAAGTCCAATTGCTGAGCGGCGGGATTCACCGCGCCCGCCGGGGAAGCGGTCGTTCTTGGGAGAACCGCCAGCGTCTCGCGGTCGCGCATGCCCTGCGTCACCATGAAATGGATCTGGTAATCCTCGTAGAGGGTCTCTCCGTTCAGGGTCGCCGACCCGGTGCCCCACCCGGCGATGTACAGCAGGCTCTTGGGCCAGTTGCTGTCTCCACAGCCGGCGTCGCCGTGCTCGTAGAGGAAAGCGGCGATCCCGCCGTCCTGGCACGGATCGAACTCCACGATTTCTTCGAGGGTGACCACGTAGGTCCCTTCCGGCAACTCGAGTTCCGCCCGGAAAGTCCCGGTGTTCTCGATCTCGTTGACGTCGAACTCGATGGTCCCGCCCACCTCGCGGAGGTTTGACGCGTCATCGCCCATATGGTCCCAGGGGCTCACGTCATCCAGCGTGCCCGCCTGGAAGATGCGGCTGCCCGACAGCACGAAGCGTCCGTCGTAGAGGTCGTGCTGCTCCGGAGCGTAGATCCGCATCGCGGCGCCCGGCTGCGATCTCGCGCCGGGCGTTTCGGCTTGGGGATCCTGCTCGGTTTGCGTCTCCGGCGCCGGCCCGGCGCACCCCAGGCAGACCGTGATCGCCAGTCCGGCCGGGAGAGTGAAACGCATCGTGAACCTCCTGCTAGGCGCTGAGGAACGGGTAGCGATAGTCCTTTGCGGGAGCGAAGTTCTCCTTGACCGTGCGGATGTTGGTCCAGCGGAGAAGGTGGGAACCCGAGCCCGTCTTGTCGTTCGTCCCCGAGGCGCGGCCTCCGCCAAAGGGCTGCTGGCCGATCACGGCGCCGGTGGGCTTGTCGTTGATGTAGAAGTTGCCGGCGGCGTGACGCAGCGCCCCGTATGCCTGCTCGGCGGCCAACCGGTCGTTCGCGAAGATCGCGCCGGTCAGACCGTACGGGGACGTGTTCCGGCAGAGGTCGAGGGTCTCGGCGTACTGATTGTCGGGATAGAAGAAGACGGTCAGTACCGGCCCGAAGATTTCCTCGCTCATCAGCCGATTCTGCGGGTTGTCCGTAACCACCAGCGTAGGTTCCACGAACCAGCCAACGGACCGGTCGGCGTTCCCGCCCATCATCACGGTGCACGACGGATCCTCCCGGGCGATGTCGAGGTAGCCCGAAATCTTGTTGAAGGAGCGTTCGTCGATCACCGCACCCATGAAATTGGAAAACTCGGTCGGATCTCCCATGGTCACGGTGGCCGCTTCAGCCTGGAATCGCGCCAGGAAGTCGTCTTTCATGCTCGCCGGCAAATAGGCGCGGGAGGCCGCCGAGCACTTCTGCCCCTGGAACTCGTAAGCGCCCCGAATCAGGTTGGCGACCAGCGCCTCCGCATCGGCGGACTCGTGGGCCACCACGAAGTTCTTGCCGCCGGTCTCGCCGACGATCCGGGGGTAGGAACGGTAGTTCGCGATGTTTTCCCCGACCGTCTTCCAGATGTGCTGGAAAGTGGCCGTGGAGCCCGTGAAATGAACGCCGGCGAGGGTTTCCTGGGCCAGGGCCCGGGCACCGATGGTGGGCCCGTGACCGGGAAGCATGTTGACGATGCCGTCGGGCAAGCCGGCTTCCCGGTAGAGCTCCATCAGGTAGTACGCCGAGAGCATCTGGGTCTCCGCGGGCTTCCAGACGATGGTGTTCCCCATGATCGCCGGAGCCATCGCCAGGTTCCCGCCGAGAGCGGTGAAGTTGAACGGGCTCACCGCGAAGATGAATCCCTCGAGGGCGCGATACTCGAGGTAGTTCCAGACGCCGGGGTCGGCCTCGCCCACCGGCTGCTGCCGGACGAGCTGGTCGAGGAAATAGGCGTTGAACCGCAGCATGTCCGCGAACTCGCAGGCCGCTTCAATCTCCGCCTGATGACAGGTCTTCGATTGGCCCAGCATGGTGGCGGCGTTCATCCGGTAGCGGCGGGGGCCGACCAGCAGGTCGGCCATTCGCAGGTAGAGACTGGCGCGCGCCCGGTAGTCGAGTTCGGACCAGGTGTGCCACGCATCGGCGGCGGCGGCCACCGCCTGGTCGACGATCTCCGGGGTGGTCTCGTGGTAGCGGGCCAGAACGTGAGAGTGGTCGTGCGGAGAACGGACTTCCGCGAGCTTCCCCGTACGGATCTCCTTCCCCCCGACGATGATCGGGATTTCGACGATTTCGTTGGACTGGCGGGCGATTTCGGCCTGGAGCGCCGCGCGCTCCGGGCTTGCTGCCTCATAGCCGCGTACCGGCTCGTTGTTCGGTCGGGGGACGGCCTGAATTCCCTGGCTCATTAGACTTTGACTCCTTACGTGACTACGTTCGTTTCCGGGACTTCCGAAGGCGGGAATGCTAGCCGAGGGGGGCCGCCCGGGGACGCCCCCCGCCCGAACGGCGGATTGCTCCAGGAGTTGCCGGACCGGGTGCGGGAAGCCGCATCCAGGATCCGGCCCTTTCTCATCGAGACTCCGTTCGAGATCGCGAACGGCCTCGGCCGCCGCCGCGCCGACTCAGCGGGGGGAGGGACGGTCCGCTGGAAGCTCGAATGCTTCGGCGCTACGGGCTCGTTCAAGATCCGAGGCGCGCTGAACAAGTTGTTGGTCCTGCGGGACACCGGAGGCCCGCGGGTGCTCGGCGAGGGAGTCGTCACGGCGTCCACCGGGAATCACGGGCGGGCGACGGCTCACGCGCTCTCGCTGCTCAGTGGCCGGGGCGTGGTCTACCTGCCTCGGACGGTGGCCGACTCCAAGAAGCGGGCCCTGGATGAACAGTACGGCGAAGTTGTCGAGTTGCGTCTGGTGGGCGACGACGCCGTGGAGTCGGAGTATGCCGCCCGGGAAGAGGCGGAGCGCAGCGGGCTACCGTTCATTTCCCCCTACAACGATCCGGACATCATCGCGGGGCAGGGGACGGTCGGTCTCGAAATGGATGCCGCACTCGGTGACGAGCCGCTCGACGCGGTTCTGGTGCCCGTCGGCGGAGGCGGCCTGATCGGGGGAATCGCGGGCTGGCTGAAACACGCCCGTCCCGGGATTCGCGTGGTCGGATGCCAGCCGCGGGCATCGGCGGTGATGGCGGCGTCGGTGCGGGCCGGCCGGATGCTCGAATCGGGACGCGATGTCCCGTTCGAGCCGACGCTCGCCGATGCCGTGGCGGGCGGGGTGGAGGAGGGCGCCGTCACCCTCGAGCTGTGCACCGAACTCGTGGACGAATGGGTTCTGCTCGGCGAGGACGAAATCGCCGCCGCAATGCGGCTCGTGCTGCGGGAGCGCTTCGCGATGGTCGAGGGTTCGGCGGCGCTGCCGGTGGCAGCGCTCGCCCACCTGGATCCGGGCCGTGATTCCGTCGGGCTGGTGCTCAGCGGCGCCGGGATCAGCCGGGAGGGCCTCCGGACGCTACTCGCGGAGTAGGGCGAAACCGCGCATCGCCGGCAGAGAGGAAGCGCGAGGACGGTTTGGAACACCGACCTCTGGTCGGCATGGTGGCGCGAAGGCTTGGAACGCCGACCTCTGGTCGGCACAGCACGCCGAAGGCGGGCGGCGGGAAAGACCCCCAGTTCCGAGGTGGCTCCTTCTCGGCGGGAATCCCAGCGTTCGGTGTGATTCGTACATTGGAGTGGCAGACACCGATCCGCCGCCCCGGGCCACCACGATGACGTCCAGCGCCCCGTGAAGGCGGACGGCAATGAACCGCCCACCGCGCCGCGGCCCGGAGGGCCGTGAATCGCGCGATGCCTCTTCCTCGGATGGCGCCGGCGGCTCTTGGGGCGCGCGTGCGCCTGCTCAGCTCGGCGGAGCGTCGGGAGGAGCTTGCGCCGCCGCTTTCGACCCGGGAGGCGCCGCGTGCGGGGTGTTGGTGGTGATCAACAGGGTGGAAAGGAGCACCCCGGCGATCCCGAGCCACAGAATCGGCCCGCCCCGCAGCCGCCCCCCGGAGAGCAGCAGCGTAGAGACCGCGGTGATGGTCACCGCGCCCCCAAACACAACCGGCATCACCGCGTGCGGAATGCGGGCGCCGCCGGTAAACATGGCCATGGTGAGCCCAAACGCTCCGAGCGCCCCCAGCAAGCCGGCCGCGAATCCCCAGGCGAGGCTGCTTCCGGCGAGCGGCGAGAAACTGAAGCTGTCTCCACGCTGCAACATTCCCAGCGCTCCGCCGACGATCGCGACCACCAGATAGGCGATACCGATTCCCAGGTACGGTTTGAACGGGCTCGCGGTCGCGTCGGCGAGCCGCGCCTGTCCCAGCGTCGGCCCGTAAAGCCCCCAGGCGAGGGCGGTGATCAGGGCGAAGAGAAAGGGCAGAGCGGTACGCATGGAAACCTCCGGGCCGCCCGATCATACGGAGGCGGCCTGCGATGGCCGACACCCGTGGCACACTCCGCCCGCCCGAAACATGTGTCACCTCTTCGCGCCCCAATGACCACACAACCTCTTCTGCGGCTGGCCGCCCAGGGCGATGTTCCCGGGCCGCGCGGTTTCCTGCCGCCCTATGAGCCGCTTCGGCGGTTGCCACCCGGCTTCGAGGCGTGGGAGGAGATTGCCGCCGACCTCTCCGTCCGCACCCTGGTGGGCCGGATCCGCGCCGATCTCGCCGGGCTCCCGGCGCTTGACCCGGCTCCGCTCCGGGACGGTCCGGAGGTGGAGCGCGCCATGCTGCTCCTCGGCTTCTTCGCGGGCGCCTACGTTCACGCCAGCGATCCCCCGGCGGCCAGCCTCCCGCCGCCGCTCGCGCGTCCGTTGTTGGCTCTGTCCCGGAGGCTTGGGCGCCCGCCGATTCTGGGCTATCCGAGCCTCAATATGCACAACTGGCGGCGGCTCGACCCGGCGGGCCCGATCGCCCTCCAAAACCTGGTGAACCTGCTCGGCGTCCACGGCAGCACCGACGAAACCTGGTTCCTCACCGGGGCGGTGGCCATCGAAGCGTGCGGGGCCGAAGAGCCGGCCCGGATCGTTCGGGCGACGCTTGCTGCGGAAGAGGGAGACGCCGATACGGTCGCCTCCGAGCTGGAGCGGCTGACCCGGACGATCGGCAAGATCACCGAATTGACCGAGCGGACCCGCGAGGCGTGCGACCCGTACATCTTCTATCGGCGGGTGCGTCCCCCGTTCTCCGGCTGGTCCGAGCCCGGGGTGATTTACGAGGGGACCGATCTGGCGGAGCCACTCGTCCTCGCCGGGGCGAGCGCCGCCCAGAGCCCCCTGATCCAGTGTTTCGATGCCGCACTTTCCATCGAACACCCGGAAGAGGCCAGGTCCCCGCACCTCGAGATGCGCCGTTACATGAACCCGCCGCACCGGCGCTTCGTGGACGCCGTGGAGAAAAGCGGCGCCATCCGCCGGCTGGCCGCCGCGGGGAACAGCCGGGCGGTTACCGACGCCTACGACGCGGCGCTGGCCGCGTTCGCCCAATTTCGACGGACCCACCTGGAGGTCGTCACCGACTACATCGCGCGCCAGGCCGATCCGGGAGCGCCGGCACGCGGGACCGGAGGAACGGATTTCGGGCGCTTCCTCGGAGGGACGCTCGCCGGAGTCGAACAGGCTCGGTTGAAAGGTCGGGCGGGCTGAACGGCAGCCAGATGATATCCTTCCGTTGAGGGATATCCGGGAGAGCGCCATGGTGGTTTCGAGATGGGGGAACAGTCTGGGCGTGCGGTTGCCGCGAACGCTGATCAAGAAACTCGGTCTTCAGCCCGGTGATGAGCTGGAGGTGGTCTCGGCCTCTCCGGCGCGCATCATCCTGGCCGTTGACGACCGCCGCGCCAAGGCGGTGCAGCGCATGCGCGCCCGCGCGCTGCGCCGTCCCGAGGGTTACGCCTTTGACCGTGAGGAAGCCAACACCCGATGACCCCCTTCATCGATACCAATGTCCTGATCTACGCGCAGGGAGTCGATGAGAAGAGCGAGACGGCGCGACGGGTGGTCTTGGCCGGCGGCGTCATCAGCGTTCAGGTGCTCAACGAATTCGCGGCCGTCCTGCGACGGAAATTTCTTGTGGAATGGGCGGTGATCGCCGATGCTCTCGCGGACGTCCGCACGGCGCTGGGTCCGGTTCGTCCCATCGGTCTCGAGATCCACAGCAGGGCCGTCGAGCTCGCGCGTTCGCACGGCTTTGTTTTCTACGACGCGCTGATCGTCGCCTCGGCACTCGATTCGGCCTGCGACACGCTGCTGACGGACGACCTTCAGGCTGGCCGCCGCGTGAACGGCCTTACGATCGTCAATCCGTTCGCCTGAGTCCGCGCACCCTTTCCAGTCTGCCGGGAATCTGCGGCCGATTCCCGGCGCCGGGCTAGCAGCCTGTGGATAAAGTGGCGTGAGTGCCGAGGCGGGTGAGACGCCCGGCTGACAAGGCGCGCGAGGGAGGAGCCCCCACCGGGAGAACTGGCCCGGGTGTATTTCGACCGAAGCGCCACGATGATGGCCGCGAAGCGGCACGTTTCAGCCGGGATGCATCGCCCGCCGAGCCCCCACCGGGAGAACTGGGCCGCGTGATTTCGTCCACAGGCTGCTAGGAGTCTGCGCCGCAGAAAGCTGTTCGCGGTCAGATCGGGCTTGGCGGTAGGGGTGGTGGGTTGTTGATCGGATTGGGGGGTGATTTTGGTGTAAGTCTTTGATATAGTGTGCCGTTATCAGCGGTTCTGTTGTGAGGGGCCGCGCGTGGGGAGCATGGCATGCCGACGAGATTTCGGGCGTATCAGCCGGATCAGATCCTGCTGATGCCGGTGAAGCTGAACGACTGGGTTCCGGAGGGGCACCTGGCGCACCAGGTGAGCGACGTGGTGGCCAAGCTGGACCTTTCGGCGTTTTACGCTCGGTATGCGGGGGACGGTCGTCGGAACGCGCCGTATTCGCCGACGATGATGGTGAAGGTGTTGATCTACGGGTATGCGACGGGGGTGTTTTCTTCCCGGAAGCTGGCGCGGAAGCTGGAGGAGGACGTTGCGTTTCGGATGCTTGGGGCGGGGAACTTTCCCAACCATCGGACGATCTGCGAGTTTCGGCGGCAACATCTGCGGCGCTTCCAGGGGTTGTTCGTGAAGGTGGTACGGCTGGCGCGCGAGATGGGGCTGGTCCGTTTCGGGACGCTTTCGATCGACGGGACGAAGGTGCGGGCGAACGCGAGCAAGCGGAAGGCGATGAGTTATGACCGGCTGGTTGGGGAGGAGGCGCGGCTACGGGAGGAGATCGAGGGCTTGACGACGGCGGCGGCGCGGGCGGATGAGGAAGAGGATCGGCGCTTGGGGAAGGAGGTGCGGGGGGACGAGTTGCCGGCGGAGTTGCGTCGGCGGGAGGATCGGCTGGCGGCGATCGAGGCGGCGAAGGAGCGGTTGGAGGCGGCGCAGCGGCAGGCGGACGACGAGCGGGGCCGGGAGCCGGGGCAGGATCGCCCGGCGAAAGGCGGGAGACCCTACAAGCGGGAGTATGGGGAGCCGGAGCCGAAGGCGCAGAGCAACTTCACGGACCCGGAGAGTCGGATCATGAAGACGAGTACGGAGGGGTTCCAGCAGAGCTACAACGCGCAGACGGTGGTAGATGACGCGCACCAGATCGTGGTGGATGCGTCGGTGAGCGCGTGCGCGAGTGACCAGGGGGAACTGATCGCACGCCTGGAGGCGGTGGAGGAGCACTTGGGGGAGAAGCCGGAGGAGGTTCTGGCGGATGCGGGGTATTGCAACGAGGCGGATCTGCGGGCGTTGGAAGAGCGGGGCATTGCGGGGCATGTGGCGCTGGGTCGGGAAGGGAAGAAGCAGGCGGCGGTGGACCCGAAGACCCGGCCCGCGACGGATCGGATGCGGAAGAAGCTGACGACGGAGGCGGGCCGGGCCCGCTATGCGAGACGCAAGTGGCTTTCGGAGGCGCCGAACGGCTGGATCAAGGAGGTGCTGGGCTTTCGTCGCTTCAGTCTCCGCAGCCTGGCGAACGTGCAGGCCGAGTGGAACCTGGTGTGCCTGGCGCTGAACATCAAACGGATCGGAGCGTTGAAAACCACCTGATGGAACACCCCAAGACCGCCGATCACCACCCGAGACCGCAAAAACCGTCGGCCCGCGCCATCGGGAACACTCCCCATCCGTCCCGGTCCCCGAAATCACTCCCGATCCCCAACTCGAGACCGTTCACGAACCCATCTCGCCCCCCTCCTCCAAATTCCTGCGGGGCAGGCTCCTAGGGAGTCGCCGGCGAGCGGTCCTCGCGGGACACGAGCCGCACCGCCCAGAGGCCGCTGTTGAAGTCCGAGAAGAAGATGGTGCCCTTGTGGGGTTGCGGGCCCCAGACGAAGGGTGCGTTCGCGATGAATCCGTCCGGATCGTCGGAATAGAACTTCGCGACTTCCCGGCCCTGCCGGTAGAGGTCGCCGACGAGTTCCCCGGACACATCCACTACGCGGAGTCCCCCGTTGAAGTAGGCGACGTACATGAGGTCCTCGTCGTAGTCGATCCAGAGGTTGTGCGGCCCGGCCTCCGGCACCCGATAACGGGCGATCTCCACCGGGTTCTTCGGGTCGTCGAACTCGTTGAAGTGGATGAAGCCCATCGCCCGGGAGGGCATTCGTTCCTGCCAGGAGATGATCGGACCGGGAATGCGCGGGTTGATCGGGTGCGACTCGTCGCCGGTCACCACGTAGAAGCGGTCCGCCGAGCGGCTCCGGAAGGGCCAGATCGCGTGATTCCAGCCGGTGAGCTGGTAGAGGCGGCCCATTTCTACCGGATTCTGCGGCGAGCCGCCCATGCCCCCGCCGCCGACATCCACGACGACCATCCCGTCGGTGTTCCCCGCCTGGAAAGCGATCCCGTCATGGATCCAGACGTCATGAACGCTGCGTCCGGGCCGGGGGTCCTCGAACCGGGACACCCGGAAGGGGTTCCTGGGATCCTCCGCGTTGACCACGTCCCAGCGCCGGCCGTTGTTGATGGCGTAGATGTGCCCCTCGTGGAAGAAGACGTTGTGGACGCCGCCGGTCAGCTCGTCGTCGAAGCGCGACAGGATCTCGGGGTTTCGGGGGTCGGAAACGTCCAGGATCACGAAACCGTTGCGGCGGTTCGAGGCGCCTTCGCGGGTGATCACCGCGATCGTTCCGTCGGCGGACACCTTCACGTCGTTCACGGTCCGGGCGTCCACCTGGACCTCGGAGATCCGTTGCATGTTGGCGGGGTCGGTGACGTCGAAGAACAGCGCGTGCCCGTCGGCGTTCCAGGTGCCGAGCGCGGCGTAGTCCCGCCCGTCGGTCCCCTCCCAGATCCACAGATCGGAACTCGCGCGGTCGCGCACGGGGGCGTGGCCGACGAATTCCATCGCCATTCCCACGTCCCGAGGCATCACCTGGATGGCGCGTTCGGCGCGCGCCGATCCGGAGGTTGCCGAGACCAGGTAGAGCCCCGGCTGCTCGGCCACGAACCGGCCGTCGGCCAGAAGCTGGGCCGGCGCCCCCGCTCCCACCGTGTCGAAGCGACTGGGATCGGGGTGGGATTCCAGCGAAAAGCGCACGGGGGCGCTATCGACTGGTCCTCCGGCCTCGTCCATGACGGAAGCCGTGAGACGCACCACGTCTCCGGTCCGCACCGCGCCCGGCATCGGGGCCCCTTCGTGTGAGGCGGTCAGCTCGAGGGACCGCGCCGGATTCGGGATGACTTCGACCTCCGCCTCCACCGAAAGTTCGCCCAGGCGCGCGTTCAGGGTCGCCCTGCCGGGAGCGAGCGCGCGGAAGACACCCGCGGCGTCGCCGATGTAGGTCGAAGGCCGGGGCCGGTCGTAGAAGGGATGCGCGTGGTACGTCCCCTCGAACAGCGGGCCGAAGGCGGCCACGGCCGCCACGTCCTCTGGCTGGACGGCGATTTCCGCCCGAACGTCGCGAGGCTCGGAGCCCTCATCTTCCGCCAGCAACCGGATCGGGATGCTCGCGCCGGCGAACACCTGATCGGGCAGTCCCACGAAGCGCAGGGTGGCGAGCTCGGAGGGCAGGATCTCGACCGGGATCTCCACCCGGATCCCGGGGTCGTCCGGCCGGGTGAATCCCGGCGTGGTGCCGGCGGTTGGCGAAAGCGCCACCAGCGTGTGCCGGCCGGCTCGGTGGGCGCTGACCACCCCGGTGTGGGAGACGCTGACGTCGGCGGGGTCCAGCGAGAAGAAGAGCACTCGCGCCCCGGTGTCCACGCTCCCGTCGGCGGCGGTGACGGTGGCCGTGACGCTCCCCGTCTGCCCCACCCGAAGCTGCAACGATTCCGGACTGACCGTGAGTTGCTGCTCCTGGCCCGGTGTCATGGTGGCGAAGCCGACTAGAACCACGCCGAACGCCAAGGAGTTCGGAACGGCCGAAAAAACCCGCTGATAGATCCGCTCGAACGTCATCGTTCAAGGGTAAGTCAAGAGACGGCGCCCCGGCCAAGCCGTTCCGGGTCGATCCCGGTCGGGAAGCCTTCAAGGGGGAACTTTCACGGACAGTGAAGAATTCGGGGCGCTGGTGCGTAGTTCCTCTACAGAAACCGAGAGAAGTTGAAAGACGAGACCCCTACCGAAGCGACCCCCGGCAGCGGGCGGCCGGGAGCACCTGATCCCGAGGAGCAGGAGTGGATCCGGCGGTGCCGGAACGGCAGCCGCCGGGCCTACGAGCCCCTGGTCCGCCGCTATGCGCGTTGGGCCGAGTGGTATGCCTTTCGCCGCGTCGGAGATCGCGAAGAGGCGCGCGACCTGGCGCAGGAGGCCTTCGCCCGAGCTTTCCATGCGATGCCGCGGTTTCGCCTCGGGCGCCCCTTCCTTCCGTGGTTTCGCACCATTCTGGACAACGTCTGCCGGAGCTACCTGCGCCGGCGCCGCCCCGATATCGGGCTTGACCAGGTCCCGGAACCCGCATCCGACGGAGGCATGCGTTCGGTGAACCAGCGCCTCCTGCTGGAACGGGGACTCCGCGGCCTTTCCGAGGAACAGCGCCGGGTGGTCGTGATGCGGGATCTGGAGGGATACGTCCACCGTGAGGTGGCCGAGCGGCTCAGCATTCCCGAAGGGACGGTCATGTCTCGCCTGTACGCCGCCCGCCGCAGGCTGCGGCGCATTCTCACCGGCGGAGGTCCCGATTTGCCCCGCCGACGAAAGGGGGTATCCCAATGAACGATCACGATTCGAGCCCGGGCCCGAAGGCCTCCGGGAGGATCCCCGAAGACGCTCCGGGGACGCCCGATCTCGAAGCACGTCCCGGCGACTGGGACGATGCCGCCATGGACCGTTTCTGGCTCGGGGTCTATTCCCGGCTGGAGCGGGGTGTCGCCTGGACGCTCGTTTCCGCCTCGGCGGCCGTGCTGCTCGGCTACGGGGCCTACCAATTCGCGACCGAATTCATGGTCGACGCGTCCGTCCCGCCGCTGGTTCGTTTTGGCACCGCCGGCCTCCTGCTCGGCATCCTGCTTCTCTTGTTGGGCGCGCTCCGCGAGCGGATCCGCGCCCGTTCCACCGACCCGTTCCGGAGGGTCCGACGATGATTGTGAGTACCACGAACGAAATTCCCGGCGTAGAAATCGCCGGCGTGCTGGGCATCGCCCGCGGGAATACGATCCGCGCCCGCCATCTCGGCCGCGACATCATGGCCGGCCTCAAGGGGGTGGTCGGCGGCGAGGTCGAGTCCTATACGAAGCTCATGGCCGAAAGCCGCGAGCAGGCGATCGCGCGCATGATCGAACACGCCGAGTCCCTTGGCGCCGACGCCATTCTCGCGATGCGGCTCACGACTTCGGTGCTGATGACCACCGCCGCCGAGATCCTCGCCTACGGCACTGCGGTGAAACTCCGCCGGTGAGGTGAAACCCGGACCGGCTTGATGGTGCGCGGGCGAGGGAACGCCGGTCTTCAGACCGGCACCGCCCCGCCCGGCGGGGCGAAGGCGCGTACAGCCGATCTGCGCCAAGGAGCCGATAGGCTAGGGACACGGATGTCCGAACCTTCCGCCCCCGAACGCGACGCCGGCCGCTTCTACGAGGATTTCCATATCGGCCAGCGCATCGCCCATCCTTTGGGCCGCACGGTTCTGGCCGCCGACAACTCCTGGTTCTCGCTGCTCACCCAGAACCAGAACCCGATCCACATCGACCACCACCACTCCGAGCGAACCCCGTTCGGCAAGCCCCTCGTCAACTCCTGCCTGACCTTGGCGCTCGCCACCGGCCAGTCGGTGAACGACCTCACCCGCAACGTGCTCGCGAACCTTGGCTGGGACGAGGTTCGGCTGCCAGCGCCTCTCTTCGAAGGGGACACCCTGTACTCGGAAAGCGAGGTGCTGGCTGTCCGGGAATCCCGCACCCGGCCCGAGGCGGGCATCGTTACCGTCAGCACCCGAGGCAAGAATCAGGACGGGGTGGTGGTAATCGAGTTCCGTCGCACCTTCCTGATCTGGAAGCGCAACCACGCCCCCGGGGGCTCGGTGGCTGGCGCAACCTCGGCTTAACGACCGGGGCATCTCCCGCCCGCGCGCGGGGGGCGGGAACGGTTGATGAGCGGTGTGAACTGGGTGGCGCTCTTGATCGAACGGCCCCTGTGCATCATGATGCACGACATGAGAACGACCGTGACCCTGGATCCGGACACCCACCGTCTGGTGCAGCGCGCGATGCGGGTTCGGGGCGGCACTTTCAAGGAGATCGTGAACGCCGCGATCCGCCGTGGATTGCTGTTGACTGCACCGGAACGCCCCCCGTTCGTAGTGAAGGCGCGATCCATGGGTCTCCGCGTGACGGACCCCAAGGAACTCCGAAGAATCGATGAGGATTTCGAGGTCGAGCGGTTCCTCAGGGTGACCCGTCGCCTTCAGGAAGGCAGTGAATGATCGTCCCTGACGTGAACCTTCTCCTGTACGCCTACGACGACTCGTCTCCCGCGCATCGGGCCGCTTCTCAGTGGTGGGGTGATTGCCTGGATGGGCAGGAACTTGTGGGAATCAGCACGCTGACGATCTTGGCGTTCATGCGGCTGAGTACGAAGCCCGGCCTGTTCGTGCATCCCTGTTCGGCGGCGGAGGCCGGCGCCGTCGTCCAGGGCTGGTTTCAGTCTCCGGTCGCCGATCTGCTCGATCTCGAACTCCTGGACCTGGAAGTGACAGTCCGGCTCCTGGATGAGACCGGGACCGGGGGTGACCTGACAACCGACGCCGCCATCGCCGCCTTGGCGATCCGCCACGGGGGGACGGTGCACAGCGCGGACAAGGACTTCGCCCGCTTCACCGGCGTCCCCTGGTACAACCCCTTGACCGGTGACGGCGGCTGATCCGACGCTGGCGCCGCGGCGACCAAGACCTGCACGCTCCGCCAATCCCACTGGCCGATCTCCGTCCAAACGTGGGACGTTTTCGACGTTGAGTCGGACAGTTTCGAAGCCGATTGACACCCAACTCCCTCCCTCCGACCCGGTAGTCGCCCTAAACCCCACCCCGTCGGCCGCTTTATTGCGAGTAGTAGCGCCTGGCCGACCTCCGGTCGGAAGAGGGTGCGGAACTCAAGTTGGCATGGCGCAGTGTTATCGGCGCTGGATTCGCGCTCCCGCGCGGCGCCGACCGGAAGTCGGCGTTTCCTGGCCGGCGTGCCGCTTTGCCGGGTGGGGCACGTGCCGAGACGTGCGCCATCCCGGGAAATCGGGAGAACGCCCTCTCGCCCCGCTGCGCGGGGCGGTGCCGGTCTGACTCATCTTGGACAGTTTGAGGTCTGTTTCGGGCGATTGAGGCACGAAAACCGTTGGGGGAGAACGACCGGAGTCGGCGTTTGTGGAAAACGTGGTGCCACGTGTGTGGCACTTAGAAAGCCTGATTACGTTGTTTTACCATTGCATCTGATCCAATAACGACACACAATATGCGGTGCCTACAGAGGACACCGTGTTCGTTCGCGAAAAGACCAGCGGCCCCTACACCTACCTGCAAATCGTCGAGAACCGCCGCGAGGGCGGCAAGACCCGCCAGCGCGTGGTCGCCAGCCTCGGCAGGGTCGAGAGCCTGCTCGCCTCCGGCGCCCTCGACCGCCTCATCCGCTCCGCCTGCCGCTTCTCGGAGAAGGTCGTCGCGCTGGCCGAGGACAGCGGCCGCTCGGGGGAGGCCGGGGCCGAGAGTCGGAGCATCGGCCCCGGCCTGGTGTTTGACCGGCTCTGGCGGACCAGCGGATGCCACGAGGTGCTGCGCGCCGCGCTCAGCGGGCGCCGGTTCCGCTTCGACGTCGAGCGCGCGGTCTTCCTCACGGTTCTCCACCGCCTCTTCCACAGCGAATCCGGCTCGGACCGGGACGCCGGGTGCTGGCAACGGGACTACCGGATCGAGGGCGTCGGCGAGGTTCCGCTCCACCACCTCTATCGGGCGATGGCGTGGCTGGGGGAGGCGCTGCCCTCAGCGCCGGCGGGCGAGGCGAGCCCCCGCTGCGTGAAGGATCTGCTGGAAGAGCAACTCTTCGCCCGGCGGCGCACCCTGTTCTCCCGGGACGCGTTGGTGTTCTTCGACACCACCTCGGTCTTTTTCACCGGGGAGGGGGGCGAACAGCTCGGGGCGCGCGGCTTCAGCAAGGACCACCGCCCCGAGTGCAAGCAGTTGGTTCTGGGGATGGTCCTGGACCGCGACGGCCGCCCGGTGTGCTCGGAGGTGTGGCCGGGCAACACGAACGATGTGAGCACCCTGGCGCGGGTGGCGCGGCGGCTCGAGGAGCGCTTCGGGATGCTCCGGGTGTGCGTGGTGGCGGACGCGGGGATGATCAGCCGCCAGGTGCTTCGGAAGCTGGAGGCGATGGGCTGGGAATACATCCTGGGCGCCGGGTTGCGGCGGACCGCGGAAGTCAAGGACCGGGTTCTGGCCGACCCGGAGCCGTTCCGGGTGGTCGCGTGGACGCCCCGGGAGAAGAAGCGGAACGGGGAGGTGAAGGAGAAAGAGCCGAAGCTGGAGGTCAAGGAGGTGTTGGTGAAGACCAACCAGCCGGACGGCAGCGTCGTCTCCCACCGCTATGTGGTCTGCCGCAACCCGATCCAGGCCCGCCGGGAGGCCGCCACCCGCGCCGCCCTCGTCGCCAGGCTCCCCGGGATGTTGCGTGACCAGGGCGCGAAGACCCTGCTCAAGAACCGGTCCGTGGCCCGCCTTCTCAAGGCCCGGAAGGGAGCCTACGTGCTCAACCGGGAAGAACTCGCCGAGGCCCCGAAATACGACGGGATCTGGGTGGTGCGCACCAATACCGAACTCGACCCGAAGGATGTCGCGCTGCGCTACAAGCAGTTGTGGATGGTCGAGCGGACCTTCCGAACCGCCAAGTCCCTCCTCGATACCCGCCCGGTCTTCCACCAGACCGACGACGCCATCCGGGGCCACATGTTCTGCTCCTTCCTCGCCCTGACCCTCCAAAAGGCGCTCTTCGAGCGCCTCGAGCAGGCCGAGCTTCAGGAAAGCTGGAACGACATCGTGCGCGACCTCCGGGCCGTCACCGAAACCCAAATCGAACAGGACCACACACGCCTCGCCGTGCGCAGCCGCATCACCGAAAGAGCTGCCGGCGTCTTCCGCGCGGTCGGCCTCCGGATCCCCCCCGTCATCCGCCAACTCCCCCGCCGCACCCAACCAGCCGTCACCCACGCCTCAGGAAACGACGCACCCGCGGCACCCCGAACTCCACCGAAATGCGGTGCCACGGACTCTCGGCACGAACCGTAAATCACCACATATCAACGAGTTCCAAAATCAAACTGTCAAAGATGAGTCTGAAGACCGGCGTTCCCCGGCCGGCGGAGCTATCCGGACCGTTGGATTTCCGCGGCGCCGTCCGGGGTAAGGGACTAACCCGGCGTTCCGCTCTCGCCCCGCAGCATCGCCACCATCCGGGCGGCGTCAGGCGGCGGCGGGCCGGTGCGGCGGCTCACGAACCAGGTCACGCCGAAGTTGATCAGCATCCCCAGGGTGCCGATGCCCTCCGGACTGATTCCGAACCACCACGCCTCGGGGCCGCTCCATTCGAAGACCTTGAACCAGCCGATATAGACGGCGGTGAACCCCGTCCCCGCGATCATGCCGGCGACGGCGCCCCGGGCGGTCACCCACGTCGTAAAGACCCCCAGTACAAGCGCGGGGAAGAAGCTGGCGGCGGCCAGGCCGAAGGCGAAGGCCACGACGGCAGCGACGTAGTCGGGCGGATAAATACCCACGATGATTGCCACCACGCACGCTCCGGCGGCCGACAGCCGCGCGGCGGTGAGTTCCTGCCGCTCGCTCATCTTGGGCCGCAGGAAGCTCTTCAGCAGGTCGTGGGACACGGAAGCCGAGATGACCAGCAGAAGTCCCGCCGCGGTGGAAAGCGCCGCCGCCAGGCCGCCCGCAGCCACCAGCCCCACCACCCACGCCGGCAGTTCGGCGATCTCCGGGTTGGCGAGGACCATGATGTCCCGGTCGATGAACAGCTCGGCGCCGGCTCCTTCGCCGTACTGGATGAGGCCGTCGCCGTTCACGTCGGTGAACCGGATGAGGCCGGTCGCCGCCCAGTTCCGGAACCACTCCGGGGCCTCCGCGATGGGGGTGTTGTGAAGCGTCTGGATCATGTTGACCCGGGCGAAGGCCGCCACCGCCGGCGCGGTCGTATAGAGGATGGCGATGAAGAGGAGCGCCCACATCACGCTCCAGCGGGCGAGGCGCGCGCTCTTGACCGTGTAGAAACGGATCAGCACGTGCGGAAGCCCGGCGGTGCCGGTCATGAGCGCCAGGGTGATCGCGAAGACATCGGGCAGCGTCTTTTTCCCGGCGAGGAACGCTCCGGTGTACTCGGGTAACCCGAGGTCCGTATGGATCTGGTCGATCGCCCGCAGCAGGAACACCCCCGCGCGTTCGCCCTCGATCAGCGGGGAGCCGAACCCGATCTGCGGGATCGGGTTGCCGGTCATCATCCAGGAGATGGCGCCGGCGGGGATGAGGAACGCAACGATGAGCACGCAGTACTGGGCCACCTGGGTGTAGGTGATCCCCCGCATGCCCCCGAGCGTCGCGTAAAGCAGCACGATGACCCCGCCGATCACCACGCCGTACTCCACCGGAATCGTCAGGAACCGGGAGAAAACCACCCCGACCCCGCGCATCTGCCCCGCCACGTAGGTGAAGGAGATGAACACCGCGCAGACGACCGCGGTCAGCCGGGCGGCCTGGGAGGCGAACCGGTCTCCCACGAACTCCGGGATCGTGTAGCGGCCGTAGCGGCGCAGGTAGGGCGCTACCAGCAGCGCCAGCAGGACGTAGCCGCCGGTCCACCCCATAAGGTAGATGGCCCCGTCGTAGCCCATGAAAGAGATGAGCCCCGCCATGGAGATGAAGGAGGCGGCGCTCATCCAGTCCGCCCCGGTCGCCATCCCGTTGGCCACCGCGGAGACGCCCCGGCCGGCCACATAGAAGCCGGAGGTGGTCTGCACCCGGCTCGCTATCGCGATGGCGCTGTAGAGGGCGAAGCTCCCGACGACGAAGACGAGGGTCCAGCCGGCGATGCTCACGGCGATTCCTCACCGTCATCGGACCGGTCGGCGTCCCGTTCGATCCGGTCCATGGCGATCGCGTTCACGAGCAGCAGGACCAGAAAGATCACGATCGAGCCCTGTTGGGCGAACCAGAACCCCAGCGGGAACCCGCCGACCCAGATCCGGTTGAGCGGTTCGGCGAGCAGCACCCCGAGGCCCAGCGAGGCGGTGAACCAGATCGCCAGGAGGATGCCGATCAGGCGAAGGCTGCGCTTCCAGGGGTCGCGTCGCGAGGGGGAGGGCTGAGACACGGTTTGAGTGGGGATTGAATCAGAACGCCCGTTGTCGCAACCTCGGCCACCTCCCGGAAACGGGGATTCGGCGTCGTACGGCCGCCAGGAATTGTCCGCTGGTATGCTCGGCAATCCGGCAAGGAGGCGACTCCGTGATTCCACCGTCTTTCGACTATCACGCTCCCGAGAATCTGGAAGAGGCGAGCCGGCTGTTGCTGGCCAATCCCGAGGCCAAGCTGTTGGCCGGGGGACACAGCCTCATCCCCATGATGCGGTTCCGGCTCGCGGAACCGACCGCGCTGGTGGACCTGCGGCGCATTCCGGGACTCTCCGGAATCCGCGAGGACAACGGTTCGTTGTGCATCGGGGCGATGACCCGCGAATCGGATCTCGAAAAATCCGAACTCGTCCGGAGCCGTTATCCGCTGCTCGCCGACACCACGCGCGTCATCGCGGACCCGGTGGTGCGGAACCTGGCGACCGTCGGCGGGAACGTCGCCCACGCGGACCCGGGGAACGACCATCCGGCGACGATGCTGGCCTACCGGGCCTCGTTCGTCTCCTCCGGTCCGTCCGGCCAGCGGACGGTCGCCGCCTCGGACTTCTTCACCGGGCCCTTCTCGACCTGCCTGGAGGCAGGGGAGATCCTCACCGAGATCCGGATTCCGGCCTACGGGGCCGGCTCGGGGGGCGCCTACCAGAAGTTCGAGCGCAAGGTCGGCGACTACGCGGTCGCCGCGGTGGCCGTTCAGTTGCAACTCGATGGCGGCCGAATCGCCAGTGCGGGAATAGCGCTCACCAACGTCGGGCTGACCGCGATCCAGGCGGACGCCGCTGAAGCGGCGCTGGTCGGCTCCGACGGGAGCGATGCGGCGCTCGACGCCGCGGCCGAAGCGGCGGCGGGTGCGGCGGACCCCGGCGACGATCACCGGGGGTCTGCCGACTACAAGCGTGCGGTGGTCCGCACGCTTACCTATCGGGCGGCGGCCAGCGCCCTCGCCCGGGCGAAGGAGGCGTCATGAGTTCCCACCGAATCAGCGTCACCATCAACGGTGAAGAGCACACGCGCGAGGTCGAAGCACGCCTGTTGCTCGTGCACTTCATCCGCGAGGAAGTCGGTCTCACCGGCACCCATATCGGCTGCGACACGACCTCGTGCGGCGCCTGCACGGTGCTCCTGAACGGCGTACCGGCCAAGAGCTGCACGGTGTTCGCGGTGGCCGCGGACGGCTCCGAGGTCACGACGGTCGAAGGGCTCGCGAACGGCGGACTCCATCCGGTCCAACAGGGTTTCACCGAGAAGCACGGCCTGCAGTGCGGGTTCTGTACCCCGGGCATGATGCTGACCTCGAAGGCGCTCCTGGAGGAGAACCCGGATCCCACCGAAGCGGAGATCCGCTGGGGCATCTCCGGCAACCTGTGCCGGTGCACCGGCTATCTCAACATCGTGAGAGCGGTGCAGCGCGCGAGCGAACTGATGAAGGAGAACAGCGATGGCTGAGTGCAGAGGTCTCGGACACTCCGTCCAGAGGAAAGAAGACGCCCGCTTTATCAGAGGACAGGGGCGCTATATCGATGACATCAAGCTCCCGGGAATGCTCTATCTGGACATCGCCCGGAGTCCCTACGCGCACGCGAAGATCACGCAGATCCACGAGGACACCGCGACGGCGGTGCCGGGCGTGGCCGCCGTGATCACCGGGAAGACGCTCGAGGGATTCAAGCTCGCGTGGATGCCCACCCTGATGAGCGACCAGCAGATGGTGCTGCCGGTGGACACCGTCAAGTACCAGGCGCAGGAGGTGGCCGCCATCGTGGCGACCTCGCGTTATGCCGCGGCCGACGGGGTGGCGGCCCTCGAGGTGGACTATGACCCGCTTCCGGTGGTCGTGGATCCGCACGAGGCGCTGAAGCCGGGCGCCACCAAAGTTCGGGACGACAAGGAGAGCAACCACATCTTCCACTGGGAGCATGGTGATGCCGGTGCGACGGACCAGTCACTCGCCGAGTGCGACACCGTTGTCGAGCAGAAGATGCACCTCCCGCGCATCCACGTGGCGTCCATCGAGACGTGCGGCTGCGTTGCGAGCTGGAACCCGGTGGAGGGCCATCTGACCCTCTACCTGACCACCCAGGCGCCCCACGCGATCCGCACGGTGGTGGCGCTGGTGACTGCCCACCTCGGACTCGCCGAGCACAAGATCCGGGTCATCTCGCCGGACATCGGGGGAGGATTCGGGGGAAAGGTGCCGGTCTATCCCGGCTACGTGCTCGCGGTTGCCGCCTCGGTGGTGACCGGGAAGCCGGTGAAGTGGATCGAGGACCGCTCGGAGAACCTCCAGGCGGATTCCTTCGCCCGCGACTACCACATCACGGCGACGCTCGGGTCGAAGGGCGGCAAGGTGACCGCGCTGAAGCTGGACACCGTCGCCGACCACGGCTATTCGGACGCGGCGGCCAACCCGTCGAAGTTCCCGGCCGGGCTCTACCACATCGCCACCGGGTCCTACGACCTCGAGAGCGCCCACGTATCCGTGGACGGCGTGTACACGAACAAGCCGCCGGGAGGGATCGCCTACCGGTGTTCGTTCCGGGTCACCGAGGCGGTGCATGCCATCGAGCGGATGGTGGATCTCCTTGCTCGCGAGAATGGGGAGGATCCCGCCGACTTCCGCCTCCGGAACTTCATCAAGCCGGAGCAGTTCCCCTACACGTCGGCGCTCGGCTGGGAGTACGACAGCGGGAATTATGGGGCGGCGCTCGAAAAGGCCATGGGCATGATCGGCTACGGGGAGCTTCGCGCCGAACAGGCCGAAAAGCGCGCCCGCGGCGAGCTGATGGGAATCGGAATCTCGTCGTTCACGGAGGTCGTCGGGGCCGGGCCGTCCAAGACCTTCGACATCCTGGGCATCAAGATGTTCGATTCGAGCGAGATCCGGATCCATCCCACCGGGAAGGCGATCGCCCGCTTCGGAACCAAGTCCCAGGGGCAGGGGCACGAGACCACCTACGCGCAGATCATCGCCGAGGAACTCGGGATCCCGCCCGAGGACATCCAGGTCGAGGAGGGGGACACCGACACCGCTCCCTACGGCCTCGGAACCTACGCGAGCCGTTCGACCCCCGTCGCGGGAGCGGCGGCGGCGATCGCTTCCCGGAAGATCCGGGAGAAGGCGAAAAAGATCGCCGCCCACCTCCTGGAGGCCGACGAGGCGGATCTCGTGTGGGAGCAGGGGAAGTTCTTCGTGAAGGGCTCCCCCGACCGGGCGAAGACCATCCAGGACATCGCGTTCGCGGCCTACACGAACCACCCGCAGGGGATGGAAGCGGGGCTCGAGGCGGTTTCCTACTATGACCCGCCGAATCTGACTTTCCCGTTCGGGTCCTACATCTGCTGCGTGGACATTGACCGGGGGACCGGTCAGGTCAAGATCCGCCGCTTCGTGGCGGTAGACGACTGCGGCGTGCGGATCAACCCGATGATCGTGGACGGACAGATCCACGGCGGGCTCACGATGGGCATCGCGCCGGCGCTGCTCGAGGAGATTTCCTACGACGCCGAGGGCAACATCACGGGAGGGAACCTCATGGAGTACCTGGTTCCCACCGCGATGGAGACCCCGCACTGGGAACTGGGCGAAACGGTAACCCCGTCGCCGCACCACCCCATCGGCGCCAAGGGCGTCGGCGAGTCCGCAACGGTGGGCGCCCCCCCGGCCGTCGTGAATGCGGTGGTGGACGCCCTCTGGCATCTCGGGGTGCGCCACGTCGAGATCCCCATGACCCCGGCGCGCGTCTGGAACATTCTGAACGAACACGGCGCCGCCGCGACCCGGTAGACACCCGAACCGGCTGCCAGGGTGAGCGGCGGGCCCGCGGATGTCTTCGCCGCGGCAGCGCGTCTTCATCGCGACGGTGTGCCGTTCGTGCTGGCGACCGTTGTCCGGGCGGAACGACCGACTTCGGCGCGGCCGGGAGCGAAAGCGATCGTCACCGGTGACGGGCAGTTTCAGGGTTTCGTCGGGGGTACGTGCGTCAAACCGGCGGTTCGCCGGGAATCCCTGCGGGCGCTCGCCGACGGAGCGCCCCGGCTGCTGCGCATCTCGCCCGATAGCCCTCCCGAAGGCGCCGAAGCCGAGGAGGGGGTACTCGAGGAACACATGGCCTGTGTGAGCGGGGGCGCGCTCGACATCCATCTGGAGCCCTACCTGCCTTCGCGCCGGATGTTGCTCGCGGGCAATTCGCCCATCGTGGAAGCGCTGGCGGCGCTCGGTGAGACGCTCGGTATGGACGTGCGAACCGCCGAAGCGGACGAGGACCTGGCCGCAGCCGTGGAGGGAGCCTTCGTGGTGGTTGCCGGCCACGGGGAAGGGGAATGGGAGGCGCTGAAGGCCGGACTCGCCGATGGGCGCGCCCGTTACGTGGGTCTCGTGGCCAGTCCCCGCCGGGCAGCGGCGGTGCGCGAGCGTCTCATGGAAATGGGCGTCTCCGCCGAAGAAGCCGCACGGCTCCGCTCTCCCGCCGGGCTCGACATCGGCGCCGAGACGCCGGGAGAGATCGCCCTCAGCATCCTCGCGCAGATCGTCGAGGACCGCCGCTCGGCTGACAAGGCGCAAGTGGCCCCGGAAGAGCACGCCCCGTCCCCCGCGGTCGGTATCTCGCTGGCACCCGCAGCGGACGACACCGCAGTGGATCCGATCTGCGGAATGACCGTGTCCCGCGACTCCCCCCACCGGGCCGAGTCCGGAGGGCAGACCTACTGGTTCTGCTGCCCCGGCTGCGCGGAAACGTTCGCCGCGCAGATGGGATAGCGGGAACGCTAGCAACCGGGCTGGCGCGCCGGCCGGGAACGCCGGTGTTTACACCGGCACAGCCCGCCGAAGGCGGGCGGAAGGGAAGGCCCCCGAGTTCCGCAATGGTTGGCTTTTCGGCTGGTAGCCGGTGCTCCGCGTCATTCGGCCTGAGGGCCTCGTCGAGATGGACGCCGGTGCAGAACTCACCGTGACGATCTAGCCGGAACTTCACGGGCAAGAATCGAGGGGGCGGCGTTATTTCAATGGGATAGGTCGGATAGAGCTGCCAGGTTACTGGCAACAAATTTGTGTGGGTCGATCTGGAGCAGGCGGAAAGCTTTTTTCTGGAGCGGGGTGGGATGTGCGAACACCGAGAAGGGCTCGTCGGGTTTTGCTGGGAGGGAGACCTTGTTGAGGGTGAGGGTTGCGAGATGGCTGAGGAGATCGGGGAAGCTCAGGACGGGGAGTCCGTCGGGGGTTCGCCGGGTGTCGGCCTTGGCCTTGGCGCTTGGGGAGACCCGTGCGGGTTGCACGGGGGATTTGCGTTGGGCGCGGGCGGCGCGGCGGTCATCGTCTTCGAAGAGGAGGGGTGCGAGGCGGCGGCGGACATGCCACTGGAGGTAGTAGGCGAGCATGCAGAGGAAGACATGGGCACGTACGTGGTTTTCGGTATGGACGAAGACGGGGCGGACCTTGATGAGATTCTTGATGGAGCGGAAAGCGTGCTCGACGCGGGAGAGGCTCTTGTAGGCCTCGACGGCAGCGTGGCTGCCGATGGCGCCTTCGTCGAGGCTGGTGCGGACGACGTAGATGCCGTCGAGTTGGGCCTCGGCGGCGATGCGGTGGTGGCGGCGGGACCAGGCGAGGTTGTCGTCGCTGACGGTGATGTGGAAGTGCTTTTCGACCTTTTTGCGGTTGGCTTCCCGGCCGACCCGGCGGTTGATGGCGTCTTTTCCCCGGAGGCGGGCGTGGCGGACTGCGGCGGCGATGTTTTCGAGGATGGCTTCGGTGTCTTCGAGGAGGGCTTCGCGCTTTCGGGCGCGCTCTTCGCGCAGTCTGGGGTTGAGGCAGACGAGGAGGCGCTCGTCGGGGAAGTCGGGGCTTTGGATCTCGGCGACGGTGTCGGGAAGGAGTTCTCCGGGGCGCAGGGGCGGGGTCTGGTCCGGTTCCGGGGCTTTGAGGAGCTTGCGGATTCCCCGGGTGTTGAGGGCGGAGATCCAGTCGAGGCTGGCGGGCTGGAGGTCCTCGCGGATGCGGGCGCTGGTGAGCATGCCGCGGTCGCCGACGAGGGCGAGATGTTCGATGCGGAAGCGCCGGCGGACCTTTTGGACCTGGGCGGCGACGGTCGTGGGGTCGGCGGTATTGCCGGGAAAGACCTGGACCGCGACCGGGCAGCCGTCGGGGGTGCAGAGGAGGCCGAAGACCATCTGTTGGCGGTCCTTCTTGCCGTCGCGGCTGTAGCCGAAGCGGGCGAGGGGACAGCGGCGGCCTTCGAGATAGCTGGAGGTGACGTCGTAGAGGACCATGGCGCCGCCGTGGAGGTGGCGGTTGGCGAGGCTTTTTTCGATCCAGGGCTGGCGTTCGAGGAGCCAGTCGAGCATGTGGAGGACTTCGTTGCCGTGGACTGGGCCGAGGTTGAGGATGGGTCCGAGGCTGGAGTCGGCGGATTCGGGGGAGAGGCGGCGAGCGGTGGCGAGTTTGGAAGCGGGGTTGAGGGCGCGGGCGGCGACGGCGGCGAGGGCGAGGTCTCGGGTGCGGCTGGGGTTGCGGTGGAGGATGCGGCCGAGGCCGAGTTGTTGGCAGGTTCCGAGGATGGCGGCGACGTGACCGTGGGGGAGTGCGCGGTGGATGGGGAAGGCGTCTTCGATGCGTTCGAAGGCGGCACCGCCGCGGACGACGGTGCGGATGCCGTCGACGAGGGCGGGGGGGAGTTTGGAGAGGTTGGCGATGGTGCGTCGTCGGATGCGCTTTCCCTCGCGCCAGGCCTGTCGGAGGAGGATGGCGGGGGGGCTGTTGCGGTTGGGGATGGAGTCGACGTGGAAGGACATGGGCGGGCTCTACATGGCAACATCATAGTTCAAGTAACACTTGATGTCAATAGACTTCTTGCGTCTATCCGGTAGCCACTACATGGCAACACAAATCCATCTTTCAGCGGAGCACTGCGCGGACAAGCCACGCTTCCTCAATGACTTATGGACGCTTCCCGGCACAAAACCGGCGTGAAGTTCCGTCTAGGCGTCCGACGCCAGTTTCTACAGCGACGCCGAGTGCGGTCCCTGGACCCGCGTCGAAGACCCACCGTAACGGAAGACGGCGTCAGAAACTTACGTCCAATTCGATTCCGATCGTCCGCGGCTCGCCGGCGCGCCCGAAGGCGGTGAAGAGCGGAACGCTCGACTGCCACGCCCTGAGGAGATAGGCCTCGTCGAGCAGGTTCCGCCCGAAAGCGAACACTCCGAGGGATCCCCGCCGATAGCCGAACCGGGCATTGACGAGAGTGCGGCCCCCGGCGCGGAAGCGCGAGTCGTTGTCGCGGTCCGAAAAGGCATCGGCCTGCGCGGCCACTTCGGCGTTTCCCGACCAGGAGTCGTCGAGGCGAACCGTAATCCCGGTCATCCAGGACCACGCCGGAGCGTGCGGAAACTCGTTCCCCGTGAAGTCCTGCTGCCCGTCGCGGAAGTCGTCGAACCGGGTGTTCAGCAGCCCCGCCGATCCGTAGAGCTGCACCCGCGGGTCCACCCAGTAGCCGGCCTGGGCCTCCAGGCCGGTGACGGTGGACTCCCCGGCATTCACCGTCACGGTGTCCACGGGGAGGCCGAGATCGGTCATGACCCGTACCTGCTGGTTGGTCCAGTCGGTGTAGAAGACATTCCCGTTGAAGAACCAGCGGCGGTCGGGCGCCGCGGTGCGCAGCGCGAACTCGACGTTGCTCGTGAACTCCGGATCGAAGTCGCTGACCTGCTGGCTGAGGACGGCGATCGAGCGTCCTCCCGCCCGGTAGCCGCGCTGCCAGCCGACCGAGGTGGAAAGCTCATCGCTCCAGTCGCGGGTGAGGGTCGCCTTGGGAAGGAAGGCCCGATAGGACGCCTCCAGTTGCTGCGGAGGGGCACCCTCGGGAGGGAACTGCGGAAGCGGCGGATCGGAAACCACTCCCTGGGTGTTGACCGTCTCCCTGCTTTCGCTGTCGTAGCGCGCGCCCAGGGTGAGGGTCCAGGCGTCGGCCAGACCGAGGTCGAATTCTCCGAAGAGGGCGGCGTTCCGGGTCTGTTCCTCCATGTCAAAGAACGAGGTCAGCACGAACCCCGGCGGAAGGCCCGCGAGCTCGCCGGGACCGGCGGCATCCGCCTGCAACGTGTCGGTCAGGTCGGCGAAATAGACGCCGACCACCCCGCGCCGGCGACCCGGCCCCGAGTAGCGGAGGAGGAACTCCTGGGTGGCCCACTCGTCGTCCGTCGTGTAGTCGAGGACACCGGCCGGAAGTGGAGTCTGGTCCAGATCCTCGGCGCGGCGGTAGTCATGCTGGTAGATGCTCGAGGTGGACTCGAGCGAGAACGCGTGGCCCAGGACGTAGGCGAGGTTCAGGGTTACGGCATGGTGTTCCGAGCCGTCCTCGGCGAGGTGGTCCGAGATGTTCATGCGTTCGGCGGGGAAGGCATCCACGTTGATCACTCCGTCGCCGCCCCGGCTCTCGGTCGCCTGGTAGCTCAACATGCCGCGGAAGCGGGCGGTGGGGTCGAAACGCACCTTCATCCGGACCGTGAGGAAGTCCCGGAAGTCATAGGAATCCTCGCCGCGCGTGGGGTTTTGGACGAAGCCGTCGCTCTTCCGGTTGTCCACGGCGAGGCGGAACGCGGCCTTGCCGGCCACGATGGGGACGTTCAGGACCGCCGAGCCCTGCGTCGCGCCAGCGTTCCCAAGCCGCCCCCTCACCCGAAACGATGTCCGGTACTCGGGATCGGCGCTCTTCATTACGATCGCCCCGGCGAGCGCGTTCCGCCCCTGCTGGGTGGACTGGGGTCCCCGGAAGATTTCTACCCGGTCCATGTCCCAAGTGCTGAACGGGCCGAAGAAAGTGCCCTGGTAGCCCTGCACCGTGGCGCCGTCCACCTTGACGCTGAGCAGAAGGCCGCCCTCCGCTCCGAAGCCCTGCTGGCTGATACCCCGGATGGAAAAACCGCGGATGTCCGAGGAGGAGTTCACGTTCGGCGTCATTGCCACCAACCGGTAGAGGTCGGTGTCGGTCCCGGCGTCGAGCTGCGCTCCGCTTACCAGCGCCACGCTCGTCGGCTCGTCCTGAAGACTCCGTTCCTGCTGCTGTCCGGTCACCGTCACCCGCTCGGCAAAGGACATATCGAGGGGGATGCTGATGCGGACCTCGCCGGCGCTCCCCACCGTGATTTCGATGGTGCGGTCGGCGAATCCGCGCCCGAGCACCATCAGCCGGTGGATTCCCTCCGGCAGCGTGTCGAAGCGGAACGAACCCGCCGCGTCGCTCGTGGTTGCTCGAACCTCGCCGCTCGCGAGGGTGAGGATCACGTCGGCGCCGGGAACGCGGAGGCCTTGGGGATCCGTGACTTCTCCGACGATCTCGGCATTCGCAGCGGCGATTGGGGTCTCTGATGATGGTGGGATGCGTGCTTCGGACGACGCGGGCAGCAGGAGGACTCCGAGCGCGGCGGCGCGGATGGAAAGGCAGCGCGGGACAGAGCGAAGCATGGCGGGAACCTCAATCGGGAAGACTACGCCGCCCGGCGGCCGCGCCGAAAGGACTGGAGGGGGCAACTACGCCAAACCGTCTGCAGTCTTGACCTTAGTTCGCATTTCTCATACTCACGGCCCGGAGCGCACGCCAAGGCATCGCAACCTGCTGACGGGGATGCCGGTTACGCGTAACGCGCGGGCGCTGATCGACGTGACGGGGTGTGGATAGGGGACACTGACCTCCCACCGGTTGCCGTGAATAGCAGCCGCGACCGGACGCCGACAGCGTGGATGGACCCGAGAGCGCGTAGAGCTGATGGCGCCATGGCGGGGACGGCTTGGAGCCCCCACCGGGAGAACTGGGCCGGCCTCCGGCCGGCACAGCGGCCCGCAGGGCCGCGGCGGCGAAGACCCCAATCGCCGGGATGGCTCCCGTCTCGGCACGCACCCCCCCCCCAACAGATGAGATGGCGTATGGCCAACGGCGCAACGGCAGGAACGGTTTGGAGCCCCCACCGGGAGAACTGGGCCGGCTTCCGGCCCGTACGCGCGGGAGCGCGAAACCAGCACGGATGACGCGGCACCAAGCCAGCGTGAGTGCCGCGGCATTTTTTGCCGGGCTTGGTGTGCAGACGGACCGATCATGCGCGTTTCTCCCGGTGGGACCCGACACAACGACCTCAGGGTCACGGGCGGTTCCTTGCCGTCCGCCTTCACGGAACGCAGGCACATGGCCCGCACTGCCACAAACGGTGTCTGCCACTCCCCTGTACAGATCCCGCCGAACGCTGAGATTCCCGCCGACAAGGGGCCACCCCGGAACGGGGAGTCCTTCCCGCCGCCCGCCTTCGGCGGGCTGTGCCGGCCGGAGGCCGGCGTTCCAAGCCGTCCCCGCCGTCGTGCTGTGGCGAGTCGAGCCCTTCCTGCGACGGTGAGTATGAGAAATGCGGGTCAGGTATCTTGTTGACAAAAGGCAGTGATAGGGCTGAGCGGGGAATGCGGGCGCGGGACGGATCCGTGCCACTCGGCGCGGTCCCGGAGAGCGCGCGGGTGGCCCCCGACCCGGAGCGGGAAAGGACTTGTGTTGCGGACTTCGACACATTTGTTCTACCACATCATATTTGACATCATCGCGACGCTCCGGGAGACTTCCGTCATGCCGCGCACTCACAAGGTCCAGGTCACCCTGAACGAGGTCGAATACGCCGCGATCCGCCGGCGCGCCGAGGTGGAGGATTTGAAACACGCGGCTGTCGTCCGGGAGGCGATTCAGGAATATTGCGTCAAGCCGGACAAGCGCCGCCGACAGCGCGAGGCGCTCGAGGCTCTGCGCGCTCTCCCGCCCTCGCCGGTGCCTTCTTCGTGGTCGGAGTGGAAGCGTGAGTACAGCCGGCTCAAGACGAAGTTCCTCCCGACCGACCCGCCGGGGACAAGAGATCCCCGCGTCGCCGGATCCGACGATGAGCCCTGACGAACTCATCTTTCTGGATACCAATGTCTTCATGTACGCGGCCGGTAGGGACCCGCGCTGGCGCGCCATCTGCGACGGGGCCCTCCAGGAGTTGATGGCTGCGGAGCTGGCGCTCGTCACGAACGCCGAAGTCCTGCAAGAGATCCTGCACCGCTACTTTTCGCAGCGACGCCCCGCGGACGCCCAACTCGTTCACCGCGCGGCGATGAACCTCTGCGCAGAGATCATTCCGGTCACTGCGGAGCACACCGTCCGAGCTCTGGACGTCGTCCTGGAACACCCGCAGCTCTCCACCCGTGATGCGGTTCATGTCGCAACGATGGAGGCGCGCGGTATCCGCAAGATGCTGTCGGTGGACAGCGATTTCGACGCGGTCCCCAGTGTGGATCGCATAGACCCTCGAGACTTCGCCCGCGGATAGGCGGGGCGAAGCGGCATCCGGAGACGATGGCAGGCGCCGGACGGTCGGCGGGGCTCCCGTAGAATCCGGCGATGGACATCGAAGGCACGGAGATCATCAGCGCGCCCCGGGAGAAAGTCTGGGCATTCGTGACGGATGCCGAATCCATGGCCTCGTGCACCCCGGGGATGAAGTCGTTCCGCATTCTGGAACCCGGCAAACGCTTCGAAGCAACGGGCGGCGTCAAGCTGGGGACCGTCGGGCTGAACGCAAAGACGGTCATCGAGTGGACCCAACTGGTGGAACTGGAAGAAGCGCATATGAAGATCCGGGGCAGGGGACCGGGGACGACGATTGACGGTACCGCCGAGCTTCGGCTTCGAGAGGACGACGCCGGTACCGTCATGGACTGGAAGGGCACGGTGCACGTGCGGGGAACGCTGGCGGCACTCGCGTCCCGACTGTTGAAGCCGGTGACCGAAAAGGTGCTGCGCGAACTCTTCGCCGACATGAAAGCGAAGATCGAGGCCTGACAGGTTGCCTTCGCCCCCGAGGGGGCTCACTTAGGAGAGAAGAGCGATGAGAATCGGAAAACGGCTGGCCCCGGTGGCGGGCGGCGCGATGCTTTGGCTGCTGGCGGGAACTCTTGCCTTCGCGCAGTCCCCCTATTTCCCGGAGCGCCACGATTGGCAGACCAGGACCCCGGAAGAGGCGGGCTTCGACCCGGCCATGCTCGACGAAGCGGTGGAGTTCGCGGTGGCCTCGGAATCGGACGCGCCTCGCGATCTGGCGCTCAACCACGAGTTGACGTTCGCGAGCGAGCCCCACGGAAGCCGGGTCGGCCCTACCACTGTTCGGGGAGCATTGAGCGGCATCGTGGTGAAGGACGGGTACATCGTCCGTGAGTGGGGTCCCTCGAAGAAGGTGGACATGACGTTCAGCGTGTCGAAGACCTTCCTTTCGACGGCGATCGGGCTCCTCTACGACGCCGGGCTCATCGCCTCGGTGGACGACCGGGTCGGCCCTTACATGCCGGACGACGAACTCTTCGGTTCGGAACACAACGACTCCATCACCTGGGATCACCTGCTGCGGCAGACCAGTGATTGGCAGGGGACGCTGTGGGACAAGCCGGACTGGGCGGACCGGCCGGTGGGAGACCACCCGTTCGAATACCCGGACCGTCCGATGTACAAGCCCGGAACGCATTACAAGTACAACGACGTCCGGGTGAACCTGCTCGCCCTCGCGGGGCTCCACGTGGTGCGCGATCCACTCCCGCTGGTGCTCCGGCAGGGGATCATGGATCCCATCGGGGCCTCGAACCGCTGGCGCTGGCACGGCTACGAGAACTCCTGGGTGATGATCGACGGGCGCAACGTCCAGTCGGTGAGCGGCGGCGGCCACTGGGGCGGCGGGATGCACATCAGCGGCCGCGATCTCGCCCGCTTCGGCTACCTCTTCCTGCGGATGGGGAACTGGGAGGGCAAGCAACTCATCTCCGAGGAGTGGATCGGAATGGCCCGCACCCCAGGAGACGTGAACCCGAGCTACGGGTACATGAACTGGTTCCTGAACGGCCCGGTGGAGCGGAACGGCGAGATGGTGAAGTCCATCCCGGCCGCCCCGGACACCGCGGTCACCTTCCGCGGCGCCGGCAGCAACATCGTCTACGTGGACTGGGAGAACGACCTGGTCGTCGTCGTCCGCTGGATCCAGGGCGGCGCCCTGTCGCCCTTCATCGCGAAGGTGCTCGCGGCGCTGCGCTGACCGGGAGTCGGCGGCCGCTTCCCGGGGTGACGCGGCCCGGGTCTCCCGGTGGAGACCCCGGTGCTCACGTCACCCACAGGCTGTCAAACGCCGAGGTCGTAGAGCGGAATCTGCAGCGCCTGGGCGACCATCAACATGCGGCGGTCGTAGCTGGCGAGTTCAACGCGCTCACCGTTGTCCCGAAGATGCACCATGGAGGCGATGTGCAGGGCGTCGAGCGTGCGGAGCGGCGATGGAAAGGGTCTCAGGGCGCGTGCGAGCACCGGAGGAGACAATTCCAACAGGTCCGTCCCGCCGATGATGCGCTCTGCCGGACCGCCGTGAGTCTCGGCCATTCCAAGGGCATGCAGCCGTACCCACACTTCGTACTCGAGCAACCGGCTGGAGACCAGTTTCTCCTTCCAGAGCGCCGGCGGAGGCCGTCGGTCCTCCGTCAGGATGTGGGCCAGGACGGCGGAACTGTCGACATAGGTCACCGATCCGCCCGATCTTCGTCCAGTTCCCGGAGGAGTTGCGCCAGGGACATTACCGGCTTGCCTCTCGGAGGCGGCCCTTTCAGCGGGGATCGGGCAGGAGTGAGGTGGCCCTTCCGCACCATTTCGACGAGGCGCGGATTGTCTGCAAGCGGGTTCCCCGTTTCCCGCGGAGGCCCGATCTCGGCGACGATGCGGTCCCGATTCGTTACCAGAACCGTCTCGCCGGAAGCGGCGCGACGGACGTACTCGCTCAAGCGGTTGTTCAGCTCCTTGATCCCGACGGCTCTCATGGAGTCATGGTAGCTACGGTAGCTACCACTTGCAACGGCGACCGCATTGCCGTCGCCGAAACCCTATCGGTGGTCGCCATTTGGAGAGCAGGGCAGCCCTCCGGGTTCGGGAAAGTCCACCCTGCCGCCCCCACCGCCCGGCAGTTCATCCACTTGCGCCTGGTACAACCGCCGCCCGTGCTCGAATGTCGCCAGCACCTCCGCCTTGTGCGCGGGATCATCCCAGCGGTCCATCGCCCGCAGTTCGTCCAGCACCTGGTCGATCCAGCGGACGAAGAACGCCGCGTCGTCCCGCGAGCGGATCGGCTCGCCGCCTGTGATCACGAAGACGGGATTCGTGTGCGCGAACAGGTAGCTGTCCATCGCGCCGTGCTGCGCCGGCCCAAGCACCCGCGCCGCGATCCACCCGCTCCCTTCGATCGGGATCTCCAGCTCGGCGTCGATCGACTTCAGGTCGCCCGTGGCGTCGATCCGGTGCACGATGCGGCCGTTCTGCACGATCTCCAGGCCGTGCATCGTGAAGAGCGACCGCGCCGTCGCGCGCACCGTGACCACATCGCCGCGAGACACCGCCAGTTCCTCGCCCATGCCCTTCCCGGAAGCGTCTCCGGGCCCGGAAACGTCCAGCGTCATGATCGGCCCACTGGTCACAAACGCGCGACCCGCCGCCATCGCGTCGGCCCAGGCGTCGTAGTGGACGTGGTCCTCGCCGGTGTAAACGTAGGTCCGCGTCGTCCCGACCGCGGGATGCCGCCAAATGTCGGACATGACGTCCGTTCCGGCGGTCCCCGGGATGCGCGAACCCGTGTTGAGGAGGCGGTACCAGACCTCGGCCGTCCCGAGTTCGTCGCTCCAGATACACGCCACATCCACAAAGTCGGCCAGGCCGAGAACCGCGTCGACCGGCAGCTCTCTCGCTGATCCCGCCCCCGCCGCGTCGGGGTCCCGATGCCGGAGCCCGAAGGGGTGGACGTATCCGCCAATTCCGCCCTGCTCATGCACCCGCCGAAGCACCGACGCGTTGTCAGGGTAGAGGGCCTGGTGCGCGGTCCCAACCGAACCGATGTAAAAGGGCGTGATCAGCTCGATCAGGTTGAGCAGCGAGAGGTGCGCGAAGAAGCTGGGCCGGTACTCCTCGTTGTAGTAGACGATGGTGCGCGGGCCGGTGTGCGGGTGCGGATGCCCGAGAAAGTGCTCGAGGTCCTCGACCCGGCTGTTGCCCCAGTAGTTGGCGATCATGCCGTTTGCGACGTTGAGGTCCTCCGCGTGGGCCTTGTTCCGCAGGTCCTCGGGGGTGACGAAGTAGTGGCCGCCGTAGTTGGGGTGGATGTGGTTGTCGCCGGAGTACCAGCCACTCGCGGCCATGTCGATCCAGCGGTCCAACTGGAGTTCGAGGGTGGTGTGCTCGCCGGCGCGGACTTCGACGGTGCGCGAGACGGGCTCGTATTCGAAACCCCGCCAAGCCTCGACGGTGGCCTCGCCGGCGGGGAGGGTCACGGAGAAGCTGCCGTCCGTGTGGAAGTAGTAGTCCTCGGTCACGCTGACGACGCGGGGGTAGCTGCTGTGCGGGAAGTAGGCGCGCCCGTCGGAGCCCGTCAGATAGATGCGCGACGGCAGGAGTTCGCCGTCCGAATCACTGATGCGAACGCGGAGCCGGCCGGTGGGCTCGGACCATGCGTAGCCGTCGATTCGCACGGGTTTGGGCGTGCCACCCCCTCGCGTGACCGTGTAGAGCGCGAACCCCATCCCGTTGTCGATTGTGCGCGGCTGGTCCGCGGTGCCGCCGTTGCGAGCGTACACAAGGCGCCCGCCATCAGGTGACCACGAGGGGAAATACTCATCCGTGCGGCTGTGCGTGAGGCGCACGGGCTGGATGCCGCGGGGCGACTTCTCGCTGGGGACGGCGTAGAGGTCGTTGTTGCCCGAGGAGTCTGTGACGTAGGCGACGATGCCCCCATGCGGCGCGACGACCGGTGCCGCCTGATAGTTGGTCTCGATGCGAATGAGGAGTTCCACCGCTCCGGTCGCGCCGCGATACCGCCAGAGGGAACCCGAGCCGAGCGCGGCCTCTCCCCGCCTGGAAACGAACACGATGTCGCCGGTGTCGCCGATCCAATCCCCGGCCATATCGTTGGCCTGCGGGTCGGCGATGACGGCTTCGGCCATACCGGTTTCCATATCGTGGACCCAGAGGTCGAAGGTGCCGTTGCGCTCCGTCGTGAAGAGGATGCGGGACCCGTCCGGCGACCAGCGCGGCCGCAGGTCGAGGAAGGGGTGGGTGGTGAGGCGGCGCGACTCGCCTGTCGCGAGCTCGGTGACGAAGATGTCGAAGTTGCGGTCGATGTCGGCCGCGTAGGCGATTTGGCTGCCGTCGGGCGACCAGCTGGGCTGGGAGTGGTAGCCGGGGCCGCTGGTGACCCGGTGGGCCGTGCCGCCCTCGGTGGGGACGACCCAGATGCGGCCCTGGTAGGCGAAGGCGATGGACTCGCCATCGGGCGACCAGGCCGGGTAGGTGGGCGAGGCGGTAACGGGGGGCGGGAAATAGCTCTCCATGTACATCCGGCCCGCGCCGCTGTCGCCCGCGAGGGAGGGGTAGCCGCCCGGGAAGGGGTCGGGGTATTCGTGTTGTTGGGCCGAGGCAGTGCGAGCAGAGAGTGCTGTCAACGCTGCCACCAGGACTGCGATGGCGGGGATGTTCATCGGCGGCGGTCCTCTCCTGGAGCGGCGAATCGGCAGATCCTCATAGTGGACGATGTACGGCGACACCGCAAGGAGCTAAACGTCCCCGGAACTCAGAAGATCGACTTCGGCATGTGCATGCTGACCAGCATGTTGGGAACGTCCACGGTTTCCGAGATCTTGAGATCCCCCACGAGTGAGCACAGCACGTAGGCCTCTTCGGGCGTCAGCCCGTGCTCTGCAACCAGGTAGGCGATCATGTGGCGGGTCGCCTTCTTCGCCGCTTCGTCGATGGAAGGGTCGAATCCGGTGACCGCGTAGTACTCCTCCGTCTCGTACTCGGGCTCGGTGATTCCCCGCGGATTCGGCATCACCTCGAGGGTGACGACGAGCCGCATGGGGACTTCGATGGCGGTCCCGGAAACCTCGCCGTCCGCCTGCACCGCGTGGGTGTCCCCGATCGAGAAGTTCGCGCCTGGAACCTGGACCGGGATGTACACCGTGGTCCCGGCGCGCATGTGCCGATTGTCCATGTTCCCGCCGTTTTCCCGCGGCGGAATGGTCACCAGCATCTCGTCGGTGGCCGGAGCCACCCCGAGTACGCCCGGGAAAGGGGAGAGGGGAATCGTGATCCGGTCGTTGAAGCGGGCCTCGCTGGCGCCGGGCCCTATGTCGAAGCTCCGGATCCAGGGCTCCGTGAATTCGTCGGCGAGGAAGCCGAACCCGGGAAAAATCCCGGCCCAGCCGGGGCCCTGAACGTCGGCTTCGTGGATCGTCACGGCAAGCAGGTCGCCTGGTTCCGCCCCTTCGACGGCGATGGGGCCGGTGAGCGCGTGGATGAGTCCGAAGTCCACCTGTGCGAGCTCTTCGGCCGTGGTTTCCGGGGTGATCTGCCCATCCGACGCTTCCTTCGTGAAGATCTCCACGACGGCGCCCGATGGGACGGTCAGGACCGGCGGGATCGTCGCGCTCCAGCGGTTGTGGGTGTTCTCCGCGGCGAGGGTGTACTCGGGCGTCAAAGTTGGTTCCGGTTCAGGTACGGGTGGGGATGCGGATTCCGGCGACCCGCAGGCGGCGCTGAAGGTGAGGGCGGCGAGTAAGGCGACGGTTTTCACGGCGGACTGGTTCATCGGGGAACTCCTTGCGCGGAGGCGCGGAGTCGATTATCCGCGTTGTGGCAGGGGCCGGGCGTTGAGGGTTGCTGGTTTGACCTTGTGGGCATTCCGTTGGCATGGGGCAACGTCATCGGCGCTGGTTTCGCGCTCCCGCGCGATGCCGGCCGGAGGCCGGCGTTCCAAGCCGTCCCCGCGCCTCTTCTGCCGCAGCGATGTGCGGTTTCGCGCGCCTTCCGGCGGGCGTTCTCCGTTACCGGGGTTCGCTGGAATCCGTATCGGGAGCTGCGTAGTAGCCCTTGCGAGTCCTCGCGACGAGGTCATCCCGGCCCTTGATCCGAACGTCGATGCTCCGCCAACCGCCTTCCTTGCGGTCCTTGGAAGGGAGATAGGCGATCTGGTACTGCCGGTGCAGTTCGTGCTGGATCTGCCGGAAATGCCGGGAGAGGTTTTCGATCTTCTCCGGGTAGTAGGACCGCCCGCCGCTCTGTTCCGCTACCGCGTCCAGGAATTCACGATTCAGCTTTCCGCCGCCTTCCGGGCTCCACCCCGTGTAGCCCAGGGTGTAGATCGCCCCCTCGGAGAGCCGGGCCCCTTCAAGGGCCTGCTCCCGGGTGCTGACGCTTCCCTTGGCCTCCGGCCCGGAGTCCTCGCCGTCCGATACCAGGATCAGAGCCTTGCGCTCTTCGAGCCGGGAGAGTTCCTGGAGGCTCGTCAGGATCGCGTCATAGAGCGCCGTCTTCCCGAAGGGCCGCATGGCGCGGATCATGGGGACCTGGTCCCAGATGTCCGATGCGTAGGGAGGCCCGAATCGGACACCCTCGCTGAAGGTGGCGACCCGTCCCTGATCGGCGGTCGCCATGTTGCGGAGGAAGAGATAGGCCGCAGTCTGGATAGCCGACAGACTCGAACGCACGGAAGCCGATGAATCGAGCAACAGCAGACTGGTCACCGGGGTCAGGTCGGCGGTAAAGAAACGGATTTCCTGAGGAATGCCGTCCTCGAGGATCTCGAAATCGTCGGCGCCAAGGCCCGTCACGAAGCGCCCGCGCTCATCGGCGACAACCACGTCGAGGGTCACGCTCGGAACGCGGACCATGAAGCTGAAGCGCTCTCCGAGCGCCCGTTCCCGCTCGATGGTGGCCGGCCTTTCCGGCGCCGGCGGCTGGGTCGGGGGCTGTCCCGGCGCAAACGACGCTGCCGCCAGCAGGGTCACGATGGCGGTTGGAATCAGCACGGTTCGCATGACGTTTGGGAACGGCCGTAGTCTAGGTTGCTGAGGAGCGTCGCGCTGAATGCGCCCCCGGTACTCTTGCGGTCTCCCGGCGTTCCCGGTTACTCTCGCGATCCGGATGATTCGATCCCGGCGAGGAGGAGCCTCCCCATGAGCCATCGCGTTCGCATCAGCGTCAACGGAAAAGCCGAGGAACACGACGTCGAAGCCAGGTTGCTGCTTTGCCATCTGCTCCGTGACCGGCTGGGTCTCACCGGGACGAACATCGGCTGTGACACGTCGCAGTGCGGTTCCTGCACGGTGCTGATGGACGGCAAGGCCGTCAAGTCGTGCACGGTGCTCGCCGTCCAGGCCGATGGGTGCGAGGTCACGACCATCGAGGGCCTGGCCGGCGATGACGGGCTCCACCCCGTTCAGCAGGCGTTTTGGGACAACCACGGCCTGCAGTGCGGGTTCTGCACCCCGGGAATGATCATTACCTCGGTGGAGATCCTGAATCGGAATCCCGAGGCCAGCGACGCCGAAGTGCGGCACGGTCTCGAAGGCAACATCTGCCGCTGTACCGGCTACGAGAACATCGTCAAGGCGGTGGTGGCGGCCGGCGCGCGTGGATCGAGCTAGGCGGAGCCGGCACCCTTTCACCAGAGGATCGGGAGGACAACGATGGGCCGTTACGTAGGAGCTTCAGTCAAGCGGCGGGAAGACCCCCGCTTCATTCAGGGCAAGGGACGCTACGTTGCCAATATCCAGCTTCCGGGCATGGTGCACGTGGCCGTCAAGCGCAGTCCCGAGGCCCACGCCCGGATCACCGGGATGGATACCTCGGCGGCGAGCGCCATGGACGGGGTAGTGGCCGTCTTCACCGGTCAGGACTTCAAGGACGGCGGCTGCGGTTCCATGCCGTGCGGCTGGCTGGTGCCCGATACCAAGGTGCCCGACCGGCCGGTCGTGGTGACCGATCGGGTCTGCCACGTCGGGGATTCGGTTGCGGTAGTGGTCGCCGAAGATCCGTACATCGCCGCCGATGCGGTTGAAGCCATCGAGGTGGACTACGACCCGCTCCCGACGGTGGTGGATGCCCGGGGTGCGACGGACGAGGGAGCGCCCCGCGTCCATGACGAGATCGAGGACAACGTTTCCTACCACTGGGCACTCGGGGACAAGGAGGCGTGCGAGAAGGCGCTTGCCGAGGCCGACGAGGTCGTGGAACTGGAGCTCGTGAACCAGCGGCTCATCCCTACGGCGATGGAACCCAGGGCAGCGGCGGCGCAGTGGGACGCGGCGTCCGAGGAGATGACGCTGTGGACCACCAGCCAGAACCCGCACCCGATCCGTCTCCTGCTTTCCGCCTTCACGCTGGGAATCCCCGAGAACAAACTGCGCGTCATCTCCCCCGATGTCGGCGGAGGGTTCGGCAGCAAGATCTTCCACTACCCCGAAGAGGTCATCGTGCCGTGGGTGGCGCGTGAGGTCGGGCGTCCCGTGCGCTGGGTCGCGACCCGGACCGAGAGCCAGATGACCGATTCCCAGGGACGCGACCACGTCACGGTGGCAAAGCTCGCCGTGCAGAGCGACGGCACCTTCACCGGGCTGGATGTGGAGACCTGGGCGAACCAGGGGGCCTACCTCTCGACCTTCGCCCCTCTCATTCCGACCGCGCTCTACATCACCCTGCTGTCCGGGAACTACAAGATGCCCGGCGTGTTCGGCAAGGTGCACGGCACGCTCACGCACACCGTGCCGGTGGATGCCTACCGTGGCGCGGGGAGGCCGGAGGCCGCCTACCTCGTCGAGCGTCTGGTGGACCTGGCGGCGGCCCGGCTGGGCCGGGATCCGCTGGAGCTGCGGCGCCAGAACGCGATTCCCAAGGAGGACTTCCCGTACCAGACTCCTGTCGCTTTCCTGTACGACAGCGGCGATTACGACCGGCTGATGCAAACCGCCGCCGATCGGGCGGACTACGCGGGCATGCGGCAGGCGCAGGCGGAGGCGCGCGCCGAAGGCAAGCTGCGCGGCGTCGGCGTGGTGTGTTGTATCGAGGCCAGCGGTCCGGCGCCGTCGGCGGTAGCGGGCTCGCTGGGCTCTGCCGTGGGCTTTTGGGAGAGCGGAGAGATCCGGGTCCATCCGACGGGGCAGGTGAGCGTCTTCACCGGCTCCCACTCCCATGGCCAGGGTCACGAGACCACTTTCGCCCAGGTGGCCGCCGATGAGCTGGGGGTGCCGATCGAAAGTGTGGAGGTCGTCCACGGCGACACCGGCCGCATCAACTTCGGCATGGGCACCTACGGGAGCCGGAGCGCCTGCGTGGGCGGTTCGGCGCTCGTGCGGAGCGCCGAGAAAGTGCGGGCCAAGGTCCTCGCGATCGGCGCCCACCTGCTCGAGGCCGCGGAAGAAGACGTGGTGTACGACCGAGAAGCGGGCCGGGTCCACGTGAAGGGCTCTCCCGACCGCGGAAAGGACTTCGGCGAACTTGCCTTCGCCGCCTACACCGCACACAACCTGCCCGCGGGCATGGAGCCGGGGCTCAACTTCGTGAGCTTCTACGACCCGGCGAACTTCACCTTCCCGGCGAGTTCGCACATCTGCGAGGTCGAGGTCTGTCCCGAGAGCTGGGAGGTCTCGATCCTCCGCTACGTGGCGGTGGACGACGTGGGCAAGGTGATCAACCCGATGATCGTGGAGGGTCAGATCCAGGGCGGCATCGTCCAGGGCGTCGGCCAGGCGCTCACCGAGATCGGCGTCTACTCCGACGACGGCCAGCTCCTCTCGGGGACCTTGCTCGAATACGCGGTGCCCCGGGCCGACCTCCTGCCGGGGATCGAGGTGGACCGCATCGAGACTCCGTCGCCCCACAACCCACTGGGGGTCAAGGGCGCGGGCGAGATGGGCACCATCGCGGCAACCCCCGCGGTGGCGAATGCGGTGCTGGACGCACTCGCTCCGCTGGGAGTCACCCACATGGAACTGCCGCTCACTCCGGAGAGGATCTGGCGGGCCGTCCAGGCGGCCGGCAACGGCGAATAGGAGAGTTCGATGTATCCGAACCAATTCGATTACCACCGCGCCGCTTCGGTCGCCGAGGCGGTAGAGCTTCTTGCCTCGCTTCCCGACGCCAAGCTGGTCTCCGGCGGGCACAGCCTCATCCCCGCGATGAAGTTGCGCGCCGCGCAGCCGGGAGCGCTCGTGGATATCGGGCGGATTCCGGGTCTGTCCGGAATCAGCGCCGACGGTGACAGCCTCGTCATCGGGGCCCTCGCCACCCACGCATCGGTGGCCGACTCGGCGGCGGTTCAGGGGGGGTGCCCCATGCTGGCCGAGACCGCAGCGGCGATCGGGGACATCCAGGTCCGGAATCGGGGAACCATCGGGGGCAGCCTGGCGCACGCCGATCCGGGCGCCGACTACCCGGCGGCGATGCTCGCGTTGGGCGCCGAGATCACCGCGGTCGGCAGCGGCGGGGAACGGACCATTTCCGCGTCCGACTTCTTTGTGGACATCCTCACGACCGCCCTTTCGGAAACGGAGGTGATCACCTCGGTGCGCGTCCCCTGCGCCGCGGGCAGCGCCTATCTCAAACACCGCCATCCGGCCTCCAGCTACGCCGTGGTCGGAGTCGCGGCCCGGGTGGAGATGGCCGGCGGCGACGTCGCCAGTTGCGCGATCGGGATCAACGGAGTGACCGGAAAGGCGGTACTGGCCGCCGCTGCCGCCGAGGCGCTCTGCGGCGGCCCGGCGAGCGCCGACCGCATTGCGGCTGCCGCTGACCTCGTGGCTGGCGCCTTCGACGAGCCGCTCGGCGATCTCTACGCCTCCGGAGAGTTCCGGACCCATCTCGCCGGCGTGTACACCAAACGCGCGCTGGCCCTCGCCGCCGAGCGCGCCGCGTAGGCGGTTGTCGGCGACCGGGACGGCGACTCTTTCCTCGGTCCCCGAACTCACCGGGGAGCTGGCGGGGCAGGGGTACATCGCCGACAGCGGGCTTGCCACCGCGCTGTTCCTGGCGCTCCGGCTCGAGCGGCCGCTCTTTCTCGAGGGGGAGGCCGGAGTCGGCAAGACCGAACTCGCCAAGGTAACGGCGGCCGTTCTGGGAGCCTCGCTGATCCGTCTGCAGTGCTACGAGGGGCTGGACATTGCTCAGGCCGCCTATGAGTGGAACTACACCCGGCAGATGCTGGCCATTCGGTTGGCAGAGAGCCGGGGGAGGGCCATGGAACAGCAGGACCTCTTCGGCCCCGACTTCCTGTTGCGGCGGCCCCTCCTGCACGCCATCGAAACCTCGTCGCCGGACAGCCGGCCGGTGCTGCTCATCGACGAAGTGGACCGCAGCGACGAAGAGTTCGAGGCGTATCTCCTCGAGGTCTTGTCGGACTTCCAGATCACGATTCCCGAAATCGGAACCATTCGGGCGGACGCGCCGCCGGTAGTAGTCCTTACTTCGAACCGAACGCGCGAGGTCCACGACGCGCTCAAGCGGCGCTGCCTCTATCACTGGATTCCGTATCCCAGCTACGAACGCGAACTCGAGATCGTGCGCGAGCGAGTACCGCAGGCGGCGGCGCGACTGGCTGCCGAAGCGACCCGGTTCGCACAGGAGTTGCGCGAGCTGGATCTGTTCAAGCGCCCGGGAGTGTCCGAGACCCTGGATTGGACGATGGCGCTGGCTTCGCTCGGACAGACCGCGCTCGACGAGGCCGCGGTGGATCGGACGCTCGGAGCGCTGCTGAAGTACCGCGACGATCTGGAAATGGTGCGCGGAGAGCGGGCGGGAGCCATCCTCACCCGGCTGGCCGCCGGCGCCTCTTGAGCCCCGCGGCCCCTGGCGCGGAACCGGGGCGCGCGCCGGCGCTCCCGCCTCTCCTCCAGAACCTGACGCTATTCGGCCGCCTGCTGCGCGGGATCGGTCTTCCGGTCTCGACCGCCCGGATGCTGGACCTGGCCCAGGCACTGCCATTGATCGAGGTCTTCCGGCGCGAGGAATTCCATGCTGCCGCCCGGGCGTTGCTCATCCACCGGCGCGACGATCTGGAACTCTTCGATGCCGCTTTTGCGCTCTTCTGGGAGACGCCCCCCGAGAGGTGGACCCGGGCGCGGCTTCCGGGGATGACCCTCAGGCGGCAGCGTTCGCCGGTCACCCGGGCGACCTTCCGGCCGGCTGTCCCCGGGGGAGGCGCCGATTCGGACGAGCAGCCACCGCGTCCGTTCGCCCGCCGCACCTGGAGCGACCGCGAGTCCCTCGAGCACCGGGACTTTTCGGACCTCGACGAGGACGAACTGCGTGAGGTGCGCGCGCTCATCCGGGATGCCGGCTGGCAGGCGGCCCGCCGCCGGGTGGTGCGTTTTCGGTCCGGCGGGGCCCGGAATCTGGACCTCCGCCAGACCCTCCGCAAGGGACTCCGGTCGGGTGGCGAGTGGGTGCGCCTGGAGCGCCGGCGGCGCCGCGAGAAGCCGCGGCCGCTCATCGTGCTGGCCGACGTGAGCGGCTCGATGGAACAGACGGCCCGCGTTCTGCTCCATTTCCTCTACGGACTCTCACACGGCTCGCCCGGACGGGTGGAGGCATTCGTTTTTGCCACCCGGCTCACCCGGATCACCAGGAAACTTGCCGACCGGCGGGTGGACCGGGCGCTCCGGGAGGCATCGGAGGCCGTGCGGGACTGGTCGGGCGGAACGCGCATCGGGGAGGCGCTCCACCGATTCAACCTGGAATGGGCGCGGCGCCTCCCCACTTCCTCCGCGGTGGTGCTGCTGGTGAGCGACGGCTGGGACCGCGGCGATCCGGCGCTGGTGGCCTCGGAGATGGAACGCCTTCGCGGACTCGCCTGGCGGATTGTCTGGCTGAACCCGCTGCTTTCCGATGAGGGGTACGAGCCACTCACGCGCGGAATGGCCGCGGCGCTGCCGCACATCCATGACTTCCTGCCGGTGAACAACCTGGCGAGCGTGCGCTCCTTGGCCGAGCATTTGGGGAAGCTGGACCCGGTGGGCCGTGCGACCGCCCCGCGTCTCGCATCCTGGCGACGATCGCTCGCCGCCACGCCAGCCGCGTCCACACCATAATCCCGGAACATGAGCAGCCCGCGGAAACGCCGCCAGTTGCCGACTCCCTGGCATCCCGCCGGGACACCAACCATGCGGATGACGCCGCCGGCGAGGGAACGCCGACCTCCGGTCGGCACCGCCCGCCGGAGGCGGGCGAACCGCGCAATGCTCCTGTCGCCCATGGCGCAGACGGTGCCTGCCATCTCCCTGCAGATTGGCCGAGTACCGGGGAGCACCATCCGGGCAACGGGCACGGCGCCTTTCGCGGCCCTGTCGGGCCGCGATGCCGACCAGAGGTCGGCGCCCCCTCGCCTGCGCGCCACCATTCCGGCCGGAGGCCTGCCCCGTTGCTCTATCCGTCGGTGGGACTTACGTCACCGGCGGGGTATGCGGGCCGACCCGATCATGGACGTTTGCCGTGGAAATGCAGTCGCGCCGGGACGCCGGCAGCCCGGATGGGGCGCTGGCCAGGGAACGCCGGTGTTTACACCGGCACCGCCCCGCGCAGCGGGGCGAGAGGGCGTAACGCCAACCGCGAAGAAGCGCGGGGACGGCTTGGAACGCCGACCTCCGGTCGGCACGCGCTGGCCTCCGGCCAGCGCACGGCGCATCGGCAAGTGGCGGTGTGGTTCCCCTCTCGGCACGTACCCCACCGGCAGAACCGGCCAGCGGTCGGCGTTCCAGTGCCTGCAAGTCGCTCCGCCGGGCGGCTTGGGCACCGAGACGTGCACCATCCCCGAACTGCACTTTCATGACCGCCGGGGTGTGCGGGCCGACCCGATCATGGACGTTTCGCTCGCTGGGGGCCTCCGCGCTCCGGCCACTTTGTCCACGGACTGCTAAATGCGCGACATCGCCCCGGTCCTGGACTCGTGGCTGTCCGGCGCAGGCCCGCTCGCGCTCTCCACGGTCGTCCACACCTGGGGTTCCGGACCCCGCCGGCCGGGCGCCCGGATGACCATAGACAGCGAGGGCCGAATCGCCGGTTCGGTGAGCGGGGGGTGCGTGGAGTCGAGCGTGGTCCAGGCCGCCCGCGAGGTCATCGAGAGCGGCGAGCCGCGACTCCTCCGCTTTGCGGTCTCGGACGAACTGGCGTGGGGCGTGGGCCTGGCCTGCGGGGGAGCGCTTTCGGTGTTCGTGGAGCGGGCGGATCGGAAACTGCTTCAGCAGGTGCGAGAGGGGATGCGGCGCCGCTTCCCGGTGGGGTTGGCGGTGGTCACCTCCGGAGCGAACCTCGGAGAGAGCCTGGCGCTGGCTCAAGGGCTGCCGGGGGTCGGGTTGCCGGCACTCGTCGAGGTAGCCGAGGCGGCTCTCGCCTCGGGACGGCCGCTCTCGACCGAGACCGAACTCGGTTCCGTCTTCTGTGACGTGATCCTGCCGCCCGAATCGCTGGTGATCGTCGGCGGCGTCCACATCGCGCAGACCCTTTGCGACCTTGCGGCCCGGGTCGGTTACCGCCCGGTGATCTGCGATCCGCGCCCAGTGTTCGCTTCCGCCGAGCGCTTCCCGGGCGTGGAAGTCGTGAACGACTGGCCTGACGAAGGATTCCGGCGTATCGGCCTCGATGCGAGCACCGCGGTAGCCACCCTCACGCACGACCCGAAACTGGACGATCCGGCGCTCGCCCTGGCCCTCGAAAGTCCCGCCTTCTACGTGGGTGCGCTCGGCAGCCGCAAGACACACGAGCGGCGCCTCAACCGTCTGAGAGCGCGCGGCGTTTCCGAAACCGCCCTCGCGCGGATCGCGGCGCCCATCGGGCTCCCGATCGGCGCCCGCACACCCGACCAGATTGCGCTCGCGGTCATGGCCGAGGTGGTGGCGGCGAGGAACGGCGTACGCGGTAATCCGGCGGGATGAGCCCGGTCCTGGAGCTGAGCGATGTCGTCCGGCGCTATCCCCAGGCAGACGGATCGGAACTGACGGTCCTCGATCCCGTCAGTCTGAAGATCGAGTCCGGCGAAACCGTTTCCGTCGCCGGCCGGTCGGGCAGCGGGAAGAGCACCCTGCTCCACATCGCCGCCGGCATCGAAACCCCGAGCGAAGGGACCGTCCGCCTCGGGGGACAGGACCTGGCCGGCCTCCGGGATCCGGAGCGCAGCCGGCTGCGGGGACGCTTCGTGGGCCTGGTTTTCCAGTTCTTCCATCTCGTGCCCTACCTGACCGTCCGGGAGAACGTCTTGCTGCCGGCGCGCATTGCCGGCGTCCGGAGCGTGCCGGACGATGAAGGGGTCGCCCGGGAAGTTGGCGCTGCCGCCGATCAGTTGTTGGCCGCCGTGGGACTCGAAAACCGCACCCGCGAGCCTGCGCGGCGGCTCTCCGGCGGCGAGATGCAGCGCACCGCGATCGCCCGGGCGCTTCTCCTCGGGCCGGCGCTCCTGTTGGCCGACGAGCCGACCGGCAACCTCGACGCCCGCGGCGCCCGGGCGGTGGCGGATCTGCTCTTCCGCATGGTGCGCGAACGCGGCGCGGGGTTGCTGCTCGCGACCCACGATCTCGAGCTTGCCGCCCGGGCCGAGACCCGCCTCCGACTACGCGGCGGTCGTCTTTTCTCGGGCGAGGCGGCGCATCCCGCCGGACCGGAGTGATCCGGCTGCTCCTCCGCGCCGCACCGGCGCGCTTTCGGGCGGCGCCCGCGCTCGGCGCGCTTCCCATCGCGGTCATCGCTCTCGGCGCCGGTGCGGTGCTCTCGGTCGGGCTCCTGAACCGCGCGGCGCTCGAAACCCTCGACGCCAGTCTCGAGGTCCTTTCCGGCAGCGCTGACCTCGTCGTCACCGGGCTCCTCGAGGAAGCCGGAAGCGTCCCCGATGACGCGTGGCCGGCCGTCCTTGCCACCCCAGGTGTTCGGCGCGCCGCGCCGGTGGTCCGGCTGGCTGGACTCTGGGTAGGAACGCGGGGGAGTGAGGCGTCGGTTCCGGGATGGGGCGTGGACATCGCTTCCGCATCCTTCGGCTTTGCTGCCCCGCAGGAGGCGGGCACGCACCTTTCCCCGGGGGTGTTCTTCGCCGGCGGCATTGTCTTGCCGCGGCCGGTCGCGGACCGGCTCGGCGTCGGGGTCGGAGATCCGGTCTGGATCGGCCGCGGAATCGCGGATCAGGGGCGGCGGCGCCCAACGCTGGTGGCGGGGACTTTCACCGCCGAAGATGGACGCGCCTCGGCGTTCCTGGACCTCGCCTACGCCCAGGCGCTCAGGGGAAAGGCCGGCTTCGACCGAATCGAGGTGTCGGTGGCGGAGGGATTCGACGTCGAGGCGGTGCGGAGCGCGCTGTCCGCCCGGATTCCAGGAGTGCGGATCGAGGAGAGCGGCACTCTGCGCGCCGAAGGCGCGGAACTCTTCTCGGCGTTCCGGCTGAATCTCCTGGCGCTCTCCGCGGTGAACCTGCTGGTGGCCGCGTTCCTGGTGTACGCGAGTGTTCGCGCGGCGCTCGCCGCCCGCCGCCAGGAGATCGGGCTCTACCGGGCGCTCGGGGCCCCGGCTTCGCGGGTGGGGGTGTTGCTCCTCGGCGAGGTGTTCCTCATGGCGCTGGCCGGCGCCGCCCTCGGCATACCGGTAGGCGCGTTGGCAGCCGGAGCTTCGCTGGATCGGGTCAGCGCCACGATCTCGAACTTGTACCTGCTCGAGCGTATCGAAAGTCTGACGATCGATCCGCAGGCAGTATTTGTCGCGGGGCTCGTGGCGGTGCTGGCTGCGCTCCTCGGTGCGGCGCCGGAGGTGTTTCGAGAGGCGTCGCGCCCGCCGGTGGCGTTGCTCGCGCCGGGACGTGCGCCCGGATCCCCGGCGCGGCGCCGGTGGTGGCGCCTCTGGCCGCCGGTCGCCGGGACGGTGTTGATCGGGGTGGCGGCGTGGGCGCTCTTTGACCCCGGTAGCTGGCCGGCCCTCCTGGGAAGCGGTTTCGGAGCGGCCGGAGCCCTTCTCGTTGGGGCCGCGCTTCTCCCGGACTCGGTCGTTCGGTTGGGAGCACGGTTCCGGGCGGGGCAGGGCTCTGCAGTCGGTCGAGGCATTCTCGCCGCCCTCCGGGAGCCGGGCTCCACGGGCCCGCCGGCGGCGGCGCTGGTGGTGGCGGTTGCCATGCTGGTCGGGGTGAGTTCCCTGATCGGGAGCTTCCGGGCCACCCTGGACGCCTGGCTTGGTGAGACGTTGGCCGCCGACATCTACGTGTCGCGCGCGGGAGGCCCGGGGCGGATCGCGGCAGAACGCCGGGCCTTGCCCCCCGCAGTCCTGGCGGCTACCGCTGTGGATCCCGGTGTCCGGGACCGGGATCTGCTGCGCGCTCTCCGGATTCGGCTCGCTGGGCGGCCAGTTTCGGTACTGGGGGTGGACGCCGCCCTTCCGGCGGCCGGGGAACGGTTCTCAATACTCGGAGACCGTGATGCGGCGCTCGCGGGTTTTGAGGATGGAGATGCGCTGGTGTCCGAGCCGCTCGCCCGGCGGCTCGATCTGGAGGTCGGAGACCCGCTCTTCCTCCCGGCCGCCGTGGCGGACCGCGGGTCAGGGCGTCCGTTGCGAGTTGCGGGCGTCTATCGCGACTACGGAAACGAGATGGGGGCGCTCTTCGTGGACCGGGGCCTCATGAACCGCCTTTACCCTCCGGAACCGGGAACGGACGCGCCGGTCCACGGGGCCGCGCTCTACCTCCGTGGCGGAGTGGATCGCGCGGAGGTGGTCGCCCGTCTGGAACGAACTTTGGGGCCGAGCGCGAATGTCATCGACAACGCCACGCTGCGGGCGCGGGCGCTTCGGGTCTTCGACGAGACGATGGCGGTGACCGGATTGCTGCGCGTCTTCGCCCTGCTGATTGCGGCGCTCGGTATGGGCCTCTTCTTGTGGACGCTGGTGCGCGAGCGGCTGCCCGAGGTCGCGCTCAACCGGGCGCTCGGGGCGAGCCGGGCCCAGGTGGCCCTCGGGTTCTTCGGCCGGGCCTTCGTGATCGTGGGGCTCTCCCTGCTGATCGGCGGCGGTGCGGGCGTGCTCCTCACCCTGGTGCTGGTCAAGGTGGTGAATCCCGGGTGGTTCGGGTGGACCCTCGAACTGCACTGGCCGGTGGGAGCCCTGCTGGCGCAGTCGGCTGCGGTGCTGCTCGCCGGGCTGCTGGCCACGGTGCTCCCGGCGCGGCTCGCCTCTCGGGTGGATGCCACCGCCCTCCGCCAGGAGATCTGATGGCAGGGAACGCCGCCAGTTCTCCCGGTGGGAGCCTTCAGACCGGCATCGCTGCCCGGAGGGCAGCGAAACTCCCCTCCGCCACTCCCCCTGTGGCGCAGCCCGGGCATTCCCGCGTCAACCAGCCGTTGTTGTCTGCGGCGCTGCTCGTTGCGCTGCTGGCTCCCGCGCCACTCGCGGCGCAGGAATGGCAGCAGGCGACCCCGGGTTACCCCTGGGAATTCCCGCAGGATCACTGGGCCCACGTCGGATTCCGGACCGAGTGGTGGTACTTCGTCGGCTTCGCCGAAACGCCGGACGGGGCCCACCGCTTCGCCTGGCAGTTCACGCTCTTTCGGACCGGGCTGACACTCGCTGCCCCCTCTGCCGCGCCCTCTCCCTGGCGCGCCCGGCACGTAGCGATGGGACACGCGGCGGCGGTCGATCTCGGGAGCGGGGAGCGGGTCTTCACCCAGACCGTCCATCGGGAGGCCCCCGGACTCGCCCGCTTCGGGGTCTTTCCCAAACCGGAGATCGCCTGGATGCGCGGCCCTCCGGGAACGCGTGCGCCCTGGTTCCTGACCTACCGGGACGGGGCGTTCCAGTTTGGCGCTGCCGACGCGTACCGGGGACTCAGCCTGGAACTGGAAGCCGTCCCGACGCGCGAGCCCCTGCTCCTCGGCGAGGACGGGCATTCGCCGAAATCGGAAGGTGGGTCGGCCAGCTTCTACTACAGCCACACCCGGCTGGAGGTGACGGGCTCGCTGGGGCTCGGAGATACGCCAGCCGAGATCACCGGCAGCGCCTGGATGGACCGGGAATTCGGCTCGTCGTGGCTCGCCCCCGATCAGACCGGATGGGACTGGTTCGGGCTGAACCTCGGGGACGGCCGTGACCTGATGCTCTATCTGCTGCGGCGTCGCGACGGGACTCTCTCCTACACCGACGGCACGCTCCGTGATGCGGGCGCCGGCCCCGGTCGCAGGGTGAGGAATGCCGAGGTTGAAGTTCTGGGAAGCTGGATGCCGCCCGATCTCGAATCGGACGCGGGGAACTCCCGTGCCTATCCGGCAGGTTGGCGCATCCGCATTCCCGGCGAGAGGCTCAATATCGAGGTTTACCCGCTTCTGTCGGCCCAGGAAAACCGCCGACCCTCAGGACAATCCGGCCCGGACATCCCCTATTGGGAGGGCGCCGTGCGGATCGAGGCCGCCGGGATCCCGTTCGGTCGCGGCTTCGTGGAGCTCACCGGCTATCGGGAAGACGTGGCTTTCGGGGGGTTGGCCCCGGATACAATCGGAAGCTCATCCGTTGCCCAAAAAGGGAGGCAAGACACCATGATGGACGGCCTGATGGACGGGTTGGCGTTCGTATTCCGCTGGCTCCACGTTTTCGTGGGGATCATCTGGATCGGCCACCTCTACTTCTTCAACTTCGTCAACGGTCAGATGACCGCGAAGCTTGACGGAGCAACGAAGCAGAAGGTGGTGCCGGAACTCATGCCGCGCGCTCTCTACTGGTTCCGGTGGGGCGCCGCCTGGACCTGGATTACGGGCGTCGTGCTGCTGCTGCTCGTCTTCTACCACGGAGGCCTCACCGAACTCGGGGGTGGCGGCGCCATCGCGATGGTGGCGGTTACTTTCCTCGCGGTCTTCGTCTACGACGCTCTGTGGAACAGCGGGCTGAAGTCCAACGTGCGAGCGGCCACGATCGTGTCCTTCCTGCTGCTCGCGGTCGCCGTCTGGGCGTTCGTGACCATCGGCGGCTTCGATCCGCGCTCGGTTCTCATCCACACCGGAGCCATGTTCGGAACCATGATGGCGTTCAATGTCTGGTTCCGGATCTGGCCGGCCCAGCAGCGGATCATCGCCGCGGTGAAAGCCGGGGAAGCCCCGGCCGCCGCCGATCCGGCGCTCGCCGGACTGCGCTCGAAGCACAACACCTACATGTCGCTGCCGCTCCTCTGGGCGATGGCGAACGAGCACGCCACTCCCTTCTTCGGGGGGAACTTCGGGATTCCGGGGGACTACTACTGGGTGGCCTGGCTGGTGATCGTGGCGATTGCCTGGCACGTGATCTTCCAGTGCTACCGGATCGCCGGCCGCGTCTCCGGTATGTGAGCGGCGGGCGGCGCGGCCGATAGGGCGGCCTCGGTCCGCCCTGCCGCCCGTTTCGCCCCGGTCTTTCCGTCCCCCTCTTTCCGGCGACTGGGTTGTGGGGCGTCCGGCGCCCCGATCGTCCGGTGGTCGGGTCGCAACCTGGTCCCGGCGGCCGAGGCACAGGAATGGCCGTGTCTCCAGAATGACTATATCGCCGTCATATTTCCTGTATTATTGCCGACGCTATGTCCAGCTATTCGCGATTCTTGCGGCGGCCCGAGCAGAGCTTCTTCCTGCTCGGCCTGCGGGGCGTGGGGAAGAGCGCCTGGGCGCAGGAAGCGTTTCCGCAGGCGAGCCGGGTGGATCTGCTGGACCAGCGGCTCTACCAGGACCTGCTAGCCGACCCTTCGCTGTTTCCCCAGGCGATCCACCATCTCGCGCCCGGAAGCTGGGTCGTCGTGGACGAAGTGCAACGGCTCCCGGCGCTCCTGAACGAAGTCCACCGCCTGATCGAGACGCGCCTGCTGAACTTTGGACTCCTCGGTTCCAGCGCGCGGAAACTGAGGACCGCCGGGGTGAATCTGCTCGCCGGCCGGGCGTTGCTGCGGACGATGTTTCCGCTCACCGCGTCGGAACTGGGTGACGATTTCGATCTCGAACGTGTTCTCCGATGTGGGTCGTTGCCCCTGGTCTGGACCAGTCCAAGGCCGCGGGAGGTGCTGGAGGCCTGGGTGCTGCTCTACCTGCAGGAAGAGATTCGGGCCGAGGCGGCGGCGCGGAACCTGCCCGGTTTCGCCCGGTTCCTTCCGGTGGCCGCCGTCATGAACGGGCAGACCGTCAACGTGTCCGGACTCGCCCGGGACGCCGGAGTTGCCCGCACCACCGTACAGGGATACCTGGGCATTCTGGAGGACACGCTGCTGGTCCACCGGCTGCCGGCGTACGACTCCCGGCTGCGAGTGCGGGAACGGCGCTCGCCCAAGTTGTATTGGGTGGACCCGGGGATTGTGCGCGCCGTGAAACGTCAGCTGGGGGAACTGGCCGCGGAAGAACGCGGGTCCTTGCTCGAGAGCTGGGTGCTGACCACCCTCCGCGCCCATGCCGGTGAGCGCGAACTCTACGACTCGCTCTGTTTCTGGGCCGCGCATCAGCGGAAGTCCGAGGTGGACTTCCTCCTCCAGCGGGGGGGCGAGCTGCTGGGCGTTGAAGTCAAGGCTACCGACCGGTACCACACAGGCCTCCTGAAGGGGCTCCGCTTACTGGACACGCTCCCCGGTGTTGCTCGCCGGATCCTTGTCTATACGGGGGAGCGCCGCTTTCGCTCGACCGACGGCATCGAAATCTGGCCCACCCGCCTGTTCGCGGAACGGGTAGCCGATGGCACTCTCTGGCCTTGACTCGCGAAAGGGCGCTGCCGCCGGCCGGCACGCGGCGCTGGACCCACAGCGTTCTCGTTTGGCGCGTCTGGACGATCGGTGGGTTTTGAATAGTGCTACCGTCGGCCGCGGCCCCGCTTCGGCCCCGCCGCCCGAGACGACTGCGAGCAACGACGACCATGCCGAGTGAGTGGATTCGTAGGCTCGCCGTCGTGGCCGTCCTCGGCTCGATTGCCTGCGGGACGCCTCCAGCGCAGGCGCCGTTCCCAAGCCGTCCCGTCCAGATCGTTTCCTGGGCAACCCCCGGCGGTCCGAGCGACCTGCTTGCGCGCGCGCTCGCGGCGGCGGCGCCGGATCATTTCGAGGGGCAACGAGTCACGGTAGTGACCCGGCAGGGGGGCGCGGGGGCCGCCGGGATGCAATATCTCAGGGGCCGCGCCGGCGATCCTCACGTGCTCGGGGTGTTCACGGCGAGCGGCACGGTGAACATGGCTACCGGACGGATTCCGTTCGCTCCCGGGGACTTCACCCCTATTCTCAGGATCCAGGTGGATCCTTTCCTCGTCGCGGTGCGAGAGGACAGCCCGTTCCGGACGCTTGAAGATCTCTTCGAAACGGCAAGGACGCGGCCGGGAGAGGTCTCGATGTCCGGGTTCGGGGCTGCTTCCGCACACTTTCTCGGCTTCCAACGACTGCGGGCCGCTGCCGGCGACCCGGACGTCCGGTGGATCGCCTACGAGGGCTCCGGTGACGCCGTCGTCGCGGCGCTCGGCGGCCACACCGATGCCGTGCACACCAACTACAACATCGTGCGCGAACACCTGCGCGCCGGGACGATGCGGATTCTGGCGGTGGCGCTGCCGCTGACCGCGCTCTCGGGCACCCCTACGTACCTGGAAGAGGGCTACGATCTGGCGCCGGTGCACTGGCGCGGTGTCGTGGGGCCCCCGGGGCTCTCCCCGGAGATCCGGGCGGATCTTCGGGAACGGCTACTCGCCACCATCCGGGCGGCAGGGTTTCAGGAGTACATGGCCCGGGCAGCGATGGAATACGCGGTCATGGACGATTCCGACGCCTTCGGCAATTGGATCGCCGAGGAAGTCGAAACCAGCCGGGCGCTGCTTGGGCGGCTGGGACTTCTCATGAATGAGTGACGGCAGCCGCCGTCCAGCCTCCCTGCTGGAGGCCGGACTGCTCGCCCTGATCGGGGCAGGAGTCCTGTTCGATGCCCGCGGCTATCCGGCGCCGCTTATCGAAGGTGTGCCGGGGCCGGCCTTCTTTCCCGGGCTGCTGGCTGTTCTCCTGATCGGCTGTGCCGTCGTTCTCGCCCTCCGGCCGTTGCGACAGCCGGCAAGTGCGAAAACGCGTGGCGGCGGGACGCTTCGGCTCCTGGGGGCGACGCTGTGGATCGCGGCCTTCCTCCTCACACTACCGTTCATCGGGCACTTCGCTGCGCTTCCGCTCCTGGTTCTCGGACTCATGTGGCTCTCGGGAGAGCGGTCGCCGTGGATCCTGATCGCCGTTTCCTTCGCCTTCGCCGGTTTCGTCCACCTCCTGTTCGTGGTCAGCCTCGGGGTGCCCCTGCCGTGACCGGATTCCTGGAGGGGCTCGCGACCGCGCTCCAGCCGGTGAACCTGGCAGTGCTGTTCGGCGGCAGCCTCCTCGGCGTATTCGCCGGGGCCATGCCGGGACTGAGCTCGACCGTCGGTCTCGCGCTCGTCCTGCCGGTCACCTTTGCCCTGGAGCCGACCCCGGCGCTCCTCATGATGATTTCCATCTACATGGCGGCGGAGTACGGCGGTTCGATCACCGCGATCGCCATCGGTGTCCCGGGGAGTTCCCCAGCGCTTGCCACCACCTTCGACGGGTACGCAATGACCCGCCGGGGGGAAGCCGGGAGGGCTTTCGGGATCTCGCTCTTCGCGTCCATGAGCGGCGGGATTCTGGGAACGCTGCTGCTCGTGGTTGCGCTGGGACCTTTGTCCCGGGCGGCGATCGCGTTTGGTCCTCCCGAGTATTTCGGGCTCGGTGTATTCGGCCTGGCGATCGTCGCCAATCTCGTGGGCAACGATCCGCTCAAGGGAATCATCAGTGCGCTGCTGGGCCTCATCGCCTTCCTCGTCGGCCTCGATGTACTCACCGGGGCCCCCCGCCTGACCCTGGGTTCGACAACGTTGATGGACGGTCTCGGGCTCGTGCCCATGCTGATCGGCTTCTTCGCGATTGCGGAAGCGCTCGACGCGGTGGCGGGCCGGCGCAAGCTGGTTCAGGGCGCCGAGGGCATGAAGGGCGCACTACCGGGGTTCCGGGAGCTCTTCGGCCTGTGGCGGCCCATTCTGCGGGGCTCGGCCATCGGCGGAATCATCGGTGCGATTCCGGGAGCGGGCGCGACGATCGCTTCCATCGTCGCGTGGAACGAGGAGCGCCGGGCCTCCCGGACACCGGAGCGCTTCGGCACGGGTGAACCGGCCGGCATCGCGGCTCCGGAAGCCGCGAACAACGCCTGTGTGGGCGCGGCGATGATCCCCCTGCTCGCCCTCGGCATCCCCGGTTCGGCGAGCGCCGCGGTACTTCTCGGCGGACTTACCGTGCAGGGCGTGGCGCCGGGACCGCTGCTGATGACCGAACAGGCCTCCCTGGTGTATGCGCTCTACGCGGGATTCATCGTGGCGGTGGCGTTCATGCTGGTTGTGGGCCGGCTCGGAATCCCGCTCTGGGTCCGGGTGGTGAGCCTGCGGCCCCAGATCCTCATGCCGCTGGTCGTCGCCATCTCCCTGATCGGCGCCTTCGTGCTGCGGGGGAATCTGGCGGACGCGTGGGTCGCCCTCTTCTTCGGACTGGTTGGGTTCTTCATGCTGCGCCGCGGCTATCCGCTCGCGCCCGCGGTGCTCGGGCTAATCCTGGGGCCGATGGTGGAGATGAACTACCGCCGGGCGCTGGCGCTGTCTTCCGGCTCGCACACGGTCTTCCTCGAGAGCCCCATCAGCCTCGTGCTGCTGGTGCTGGCTTTCGTCAGCTTCGCCGCTCCGGCCGTCCGGGGGCGGTTGCGGCCGGCGGACCGGAGTTCGTGACGGTCCTTACCGGCTGTTGGCGCGTCGTTCGAGGCCGGCGCAGGCGTCCATGAGTTCCTTGAAGGGTTCCGCGTCGTCGGGGAGCAAGCCGGAACGAACCATGGAGCGGTAGTCCTCGGCCAGCACCTCCCGGGCGGCGCCGCGCGGAACGAGTTGCAAGGCGCCCGACACGGCGTCGGGATAAGAGATCCAGTTCCCCGCCGTGTCCTTTTCCCGGAAGAAAATGGCCTTGTGGCGCGCGACGCTGGAAGCGAGCGGCTGGTCGGCCAGCGCTCTGTCGGCGAAGCCGGCGCGGTCGAGGCGGACCAGGTCGTACCAGTGCCGGGTCAGCCGGTCGCCCCGGCCCCGTTCCCGCTTGCAGAAGACGTGCATCGCGGTCGCCTTCTCCCAAAACGTCCGCTCCGCGAGCATCACCGCGGGACGGGCCTCGGGAAAGGAGATCTCCGGCAGGACTGGCGCCGCATCGCACCGAACGGGCCGCACCGCGTGCGGTTCGCCGGTCGAGCGCGCCCCGAACTCGACGATGACGTTCGGGAGAACCGAGCCGTAACCGTCGAGCAGCGGGTCGTACTGCACGTGAATCCGGTCGCCTTCGACCCGCGTGCGGGCATCCAGGCCGGCTTGGCGCAGGCCCTCCGCAATCGCGGGCGCCGACTGCTCCTGAACCCAGGTGGAGAGTCGGGCCCGGATGGCCTTTGTCCACTTCTGTTCCTGACTGCGCGTCGGAGGCAGGGCCTCCGGTCCGGAATCGCCAACGAGATCCGGAGCGATGGCGCGGATGTCGTAGGTGACGTCCACATCTTCGGAGAAGCGGTCTGTCGCGGCCCACGCCTTGGAGAGCGAGGTTCCGCCCTTGAATACGAGACTTCCCGCGAACGGATCGGAGAAGAGGATCCGGATGACGCTCACTACCCAGGTGTCCTTTTCGAGCAGATAGGCCCGGTCCGAATCAGCGACGGCGGCTGCCTTGAGCACCCGGATCTGCTCACGCGCCGAGAGTGACGAGAACGCGGTCTCAGGCATGTGCCAGATGCTTGGTGGCTGCTTCCGCCATCCAGGTCGGCAGGTTCGGCCGAGCGGTGAGCAACTCGGCGCGGTCCTCGGGCGAGAGTCTGGGGCGGAGCTGTTCCAGGCTCTCGTGAACTGCCTCTCTCCCGAGAAAACTCAGAGCGCGGATTACGGCGCCGGAGAATCGATCAGGAAGCAGGAGCTGCCACCGCGGGGCGTGGAAGAGGCGCACCGTTCCGCCGATGTCGAGTCGCCGATCGGGGCCGGAGGTAAGGAAGGTGGGGACGATCATGTTCTGGGTGATGAGCCCGAGCACATTTGCCGCTGCACCGCCGTTCAGGACGATGGTCTCCTCCCAGAGGCGAGCCAGAGCCCTGAGCGCTGGGCCCAGATCAGGTGGGAGCGGGCCGTAGGGACTTGGCTCCGGAAGCATGTGAACACCCCGAAAAACGCGCAGCAGCTTCTTGCCCCGCACGAGCCGCGAGAGCGCCTGATCCACTGCGGCGCGGCTTCCGAGGTCCAAAAGCGCCTTCGGGCAGATCGGCGTGGCCTCGGGCAGGGCTTCCGCCCGCTCCATGATGCGCTGCGGAACGCTGCCGGGCCGGTAGAGATTCATGTCAGAAATCTAGCATGAAATCTGACAGACGCTGCGCTGCCCGGTGGATCAGGTCTCCTGGGACGACGTGCAGGAGTTTCTCCGGAGGTTGAACGCGGCAGAGGACGGGGCGCGCTTCCGGGCCTCCCGCTCGCCGCCACAACGCTCCCGACCGGCGCCTCATCAATCTGGGCTTCCGTCTGGCGAGAGCGCCTTAACAGCCTGGGGTGAAACCCAGGCGGCGTTCGAGCGGCGATGCATCCCGCCTGAACCACTCCGCTTCGCTCCGTTCTGCGTTGCGTTTCGGTCGAAATACACCCGGTATTCCTCCCTCACGCGCCTTGTCAGCCGGATCCCCACCGGGAGAAACGCCCATGATCGGGTCCTCCTGTACACCCGCGGGGCATGAAAATGGCGGAGACGGCTTGGAACGCCGACCTCTGGTCGGCACGGCCCGCCTCTGGCGGGCGAACGCGTACTCCTGCACGGGGGGATGGCGGGACGGCGTCCGGCGGCGCCATTTCGCCCGTGGGCGGTACGTCGTTGCGGCCCTTCGGGCCGCGTGCCGACCGGAGGTCGGCGTTCCAAGCCGGCGGCGTCCTCTTCCTGGTTGGCGATCCGGCGGGATTGCATGTTCACAGCAACTGGGCCTCACCCGTCTCGGCGCTCACCCGGGTTCCACCACAGGCTGTTCGCGTTGGGCGCTCCGTCGCGTACTCTCTGGCACGCCTCGCGGACCAGCTTCCGGGCCTTCCACCGGAGCGGCCGCAACCCCTGAAGAAAGGAACAGCCGTGAGCGCGACCGCCGCCGTAAACGAATTCATCCTCAACACGACCATCGAGGACTTTCCTGACGCGCTGCTCGACGAAGGTCGCCGGTGTGTAACCGACGGAGTGGGCGTCATGCTCGCCGGCTCAATCGACACCTGCTCGCGCATCGTTCAGGAGCAGATCGCGGCGCAGGGCGGCCACCCCGAGGCGGCGATCCTCGGCCCTTCCGGTCTCAGGGCGCCGGCATCCCTTGCGGCCCGGGCGAACGGGACCGCCGGCCACGCGCTGGACTTCGACGACACGCAGCTCTCGAACGCCCCCGACCGGATCTTCGGGCTGCTGACGCACCCCACGGTGGCGCCGCTCGCCGCCGGACTCGCGATGGCGGAGCGGGAGGGCGCGAGTGGCGCCGACCTCCTGGAGGCGTTCCTCACGGGTTTCGAGGTGGAATGCAAGATCTCGGAAGCCATTCATCCGCGCCACTACATGGAGGGTTTCCACTCCACGGCAACCGTCGGCGCCCTCGGGGCCACGGCGACCGCGGCGAAGCTGGCCGGTCTGGACCGCGAGCAGTTGGCCATGGCGCTCGCGATTGCGGCGAGCCTCGCCTCGGGCATCCGGCTCGGCTTCGGCACGATGACCAAGCCGCTTCACGCCGGTCGGGCCGCCGAAAACGGGATCCTGGCGGTGGACCTGGCGGCGCGGAGCTACACCTCCGGGCGTGACGCGCTCGAAGCGCCGTGGGGCTTCTTCCGGGTGTTCGGGGGCGGCTTCGATCCGGACCGGCTGAACCTCGGCAGCCCCTACACCCTGCTCGATCCGGGCGTCTCGGTGAAGATGTTTCCCTGCGGCAGCCTCAGCCACCCGAGCCTCGCCGCGCTGCTGGAACTCATTCAGACGCACGATCTGGCGCCCGGGGACATTGAGCGCATCACCTTCCGGGCGGGGCGCAACATCCTGAATCCGCTCCGCTATCTCGATCCGCAAAACGCCCTCGAAGCCAAGTTCTCCGTTCCGTTCCTGCTGGCGAGTGCGGTGCTGCGGCGGCGCGTGGGGATCCCCGAGTTCGCGGACGATTTCGTGCGTTCTCCGGAGGTGGTGGCCATGATGCGGCGGGTCGCTGTGCAGTTCGATCCCGAGATCGACGCCCGGGGCTACGACCGCATGCGGAGCGCCATGGACGTACTCCTGAAGGACGGTTCACAGCTCACGGTCGAGGCGGACATCTATCCGGGCGGTCCCGAACGGCCCCTGACGCGCGAGGAACTGCGGCAGAAGTTCCGCGATTGCGCCGCTGACGCCCTCTCCCCCGACCGGATCGAGGAAGCGCTCGCGCGGGTCGAAGCGGTGGACGAGGCGCCCCGGGTCGCGGACCTGGCGGCCGCGCTCTCCGGGGCTGCCGAGGGGGTTCTGGCATGAAGTTCTTCCGCCTCTTCCTGCTGGTTCCCGTCACCCTCGCGGCGTGCGGGTCGGACCCCGAGGCTCCCGATCCGGCCGAGAGCGTCGCGCCTCCCTACGAAGCGGTGCAGGTCGAGGAGAACCTCATGCTCCCGATGCGCGACGGCGTGCGGCTCGCCACCGACGTCTATCGCCCCGGCCGCGACGGCGAGCCGGTGGACGAGGCGTTCCCGGTGCTGCTCCACCGCACCCCGTACAACAAGGCCGGCGAACGCCTCGCCGAGCAGGCGCGCTGGTTCGCCTCTCACGGCTACGTGGTGGTGGTGCAGGACATGCGCGGCCTCTACTTCTCCGAGGGCCTCTTCCAGAAGTACCACGAGTTCGACGCCCCCGACGGGTTCGACACCATCGAGTGGGCCGCCGGCCTCGACAACACCGTGGCGTCGGTGGGCATGTGGGGCACCTCCTACGGGGCCCACACCCAGGCCGACGCGGCAAAGCTGAGTCCCCCCGGCCTCGACACCCTGGTGCTGACGATGGGCGGCGTTTCGGACGCCTGGACGCACAAGGTGCGCAACCACGGCGCCTTCGAGCTGGGCCAACAGCTCGGCTGGGCGCACAGCCAGCTCGCCGCGGTCACCGACGAGCCGAGCGTCCGCGCGCGGCTCGAGGCGGAGGGTCCGGCCGACTGGTTCCCGGTCACCCCGTTCCAAAAGGGTGAGAACCCGCTGTCCGCCGCCCCCAATTTCGAGGACTACTACCTCGAGATGCAGAACCACGGGCACTACGACGACTACTTCCGGGGCATCGGCCGCAATTGGGCCGAGTACTACGAGCAGAGTTCGGACATCCCCATGCTGCACGTCGGCGGCTGGTACGACTCCTACGCTCCGGGCACCATCCAGAGCTTTGTCGAGCTGTCCCGCGTCAAATCCTCCCCCATGATGCTCGTCATGGGACCGTGGACCCACGGTGGCAACAACCGGTCCACCGCCGGCGACATCGAGTTCGGGGAGGCCGCCGCCATCGAAGACTTCGCCCGCGACTTCCATCTGCGCTGGTTCGACGCGCGCCTGAAGGGGCGGGGGACCTTCGCGCCGTTCGCGGACGGACGGCTCGAGGGGGAGCCGACCGGTCCGGTGACCCTCTTCGTGATGGGCGGGGGCGATGGCCGCCGGGACGAAAACGGCCGCCTGTTCCACGGTGGCGAGTGGCGGGCGGCTGCGTCCTGGCCCCTCGAGGGGACCGAGATGAGCCCCTTCCACCTGCGCGCCGGGGGCGGGTTGACCTCCGGGCACCCGGAGGAGGACGAGGGTTCCTCGCGATACACCTACGACCCGGTGCACCCGGTCCCCACGATCGGCGGCGCCTTCTCGGGCGCGCTCAAGCGGGGCGGTTACGACCAGCGGGAACGGACCTTCCGTTCGCTTTCGGGAGGGTCCGAGAACGGTTTCTTCGGTTCCGAGGTGGACGACCGCCGGACGGCCGACCGCAGCGACGTCCTGGTGTTCGAGACCGAACCGCTCGAAGAGGCCCTCGAAGTGATCGGGCCGGTTTCGGTGCGGCTGTGGGTCTCCTCAAGCACCCCGGACACCGACTTCACCGCGAAGCTGGTGGACGTATATCCCGCGAGCGACGACTATCCGGAAGGCTTCGATCTCAACATCACCGACGGCATCCTGCGGGCTCGCTACCGGGACTCGCGGGAGGTCGAATCGCCGATGAATCCCGGGGAAATCTACGAACTGGAGATCACCCTCTTTCCTACCGCCAACCGGTTCCAGGCTGGCCACCGGGTCCGGCTGGAGATCTCGAGCTCGAACTTCCCGCGCTTCGATCCGAACCCCAACACCGGCGAGTCCCTCGGGCGCCATACCCGCATGGTTCCCGCGGAAAACGTGATCCACCACTCGGCGGATCACCCGTCGGCGCTCGTACTTCCGGTCCAGCCGGTCGAATAGTTCGGCACGGGAACGCCGGTCTCAGGCCCCCACCGGGAGAAACCTCCATGATCGGTCCGCCTGCACACCCCGCCGGCCATGAAAATGCGGAGACGCAGAACGCCGACGGTGCACGGTGGTGCCGGCCGCACGGGAGCCCCCACCGGGAGAACTGGGCCGACCTTCAGGTCGGCACAGCCCGCCGAAGGCGGGCGGCGGGAAGGACCTCCAGTTCCGAGGTGGCCTGTTCTCAGCGGGAATCCCAGGGTTCGGTGTGATGCGTACCTGGGAGTGGCAGACACCGTTCGCAGCGCGGCCCGGTGCCTGCCCCCCGTGAGAGCAGACGGCAAGGAACCGCCCGCGGCCCGCAGGGCTGCGAAAACGCGCCCCGGCGATAGCCCAGCCCGTGCCCGCCGTTGTGCCGCGGCGAGTTGAGCCCTTCCTGCGACGGTGAGGATGAGGAAGCCGGGCTAGACTGGTTGCTAGGGGCACGATGCCGCAACGATCTCAGGACTCTTGACTTTGGCTATTGACAAGGGTAAGTCATTGATATAGGGGCATATTTTAGGCTGGACTTCACTACGGGGCGCGCCTGGCGGGAGGCGCTCAGGGAGGGAAGTAGGGGACGAGTTGGCGAGGGATGTGGAGCCCGACGGTTGCGTAGAGCATGCGCTGCTCGGCGTTCGAGGACGAGGGGAGCAGGTAGTGTTTGTTGAGGGTCGGGTCCCGGATGGTGGAAGCCTCAACGTGGGTGAGTTCGTCGAGGATGCGTTCCTCGCTCAGCAGAGGCATGGTGGGGTGCTGTCGGCCATAGCGCCAGCGGAAGATGCGGAGGAGGGCGAAGGCCAGGAAGCAGATCGCGACATGGGCGCGGACGCGGCGTTCGGTCCAGTGGAAGACCGGCCGGACGGCGAGGGTGTGCTTGAGGACGCGGAAGCCGTGCTCGATGCGCCAGAGTTCGGCGTAGCGGGCGCGCACCTCCAGAGCGGGGTCTTCAAGGCTGGTCCAGAGCCCGTGGAGGCCGTCGAAACGGGCGTCTTGGACGACGGCTGCGTCGTTGATGGAGAGGGCGCCCTTGCGGACCTTGATGAACCGCCCGGCGCGCCCGCGGCCCTTGACCCCGGCGGCGAGGCGCTTCCGGGCGCGTTCCAGGGCGTGCGCCCGGTCGCGGGCATCCTTGCGCGCCCGCTTCGGGGAGTAGTGGGTCACCAGGCGCCGCCCCTTCATCGGCCCCGTGCCCACCGTGTGGTCCGCCAGCCAGCCCTCCGCCGCCCGCGCCTCCCCCGGAGCCGGCCCTGCTGACGGCTCCCGCGCCGCCCGCAGCGTCGCTTCCACCGCCTGCAACTCCTTCTCCGGCAGCTTCCGCAGCCGCGCCGCCACCACCCACGCGAACCCCTCCGCTTCCAACGTCTCCAAGTTCTCCCGGCTCGCCATCGCCGCGTCCGTCACCACCACCAGGCGCCGCACCGGATAGCGCGCCCGCAACTCCTCCACCATCGGCTGCAGCGTCTTCACCTCCGCCGTGTTCCCCGCAAACAACCGGTAGCCCAGCGGCAACCCCTCCGTCGTCTGCAGCAGCGCCAGCACCACCTGCACCCGATGCGGCTTCCCGTCCTTGCTATACCCCCGCTTCCGCAACTCGTCGTCCTTCTCGGACGCGAACGCCAGCGTCGTCACGTCCAAAAACGCCACGTCCACCCGGCCATCCAGCAGCGACGCCACCCGGCTCTCCACCCGCCCGCACAGCGCCTTGATCCGCCCCGCGTCCAGGCGGTCCATCATCCGGTAGAGCTTCCCCAGGTCCAAAGGGATCCCGTAGTCCCGCCCCAACCGCAGCGCCTGGGCGCGCTTGCTCCGCCCCGGCTCCGCCAGCCGCATCAGCACCGCCTGCCGGAACACCCCCTCCGACTTCCGAGCGCCCGTCCCCCACGCCTCCGACAGCCCCAACTGCGCATACAGCGCCCCGAACACCTCATGAATGCCCAGCACCACCCGCCTGTCCTCCCGCAACCGGCGCGCGTCCGCGATCGGTAACGGCCTCTCCTCCCGGTCCCCATGCCGCGCCCGAAACGCCGCCTCGGCCAAGGTCTGTGGCGGGAACAGGGCGTGGCGCCGGCTCCGCTCCATCTCCTCCGCCTTGCGCAACTCGGCCAAACGCAGCAGTTCGTCCAAGGCCGGGCCCGGGGGCACGCAGCCCAGGTAGGCGATCACCCGCTGCCGGGGCTTGCCCTCCTGGTTGCGATAGGACTCGACCACCTGAACCGCCCGATGACCGGTCTTGCGTTGCGGAACGGTGCGGACAAACATGCGAAAGCGCCCCCCGGGGACGCCAACCAGCATACCACAAATGACACCGCCACTATACTACATCCCGAATCCCCGACCTCCCCCTTGACACTCTTGCACTTTCCTACCTTCTCCCCTCTTCGACCGACAAAGTCAGGAGCCGGGCTAGACTGGTTGCTAGGGGCACGATGCCGCAACGATCTCAGGACTGGTGGAACCAGGCGCAGCGAGACTTGGAACATGCGGTCGCAGCCCGTGACGGCGACCGTCACGAGTGGGCGTGTTTCGCCGCGCACCAAGCGGCGGAGAAGGCGGTGAAGGCGCTGCACCTTGCCCACGGGCAGGAAGCTTGGGGGCATGTCGTAGTAGCCCGGCTGCTGAGTGACCTGCCGGTCCCCGTGTCCGACGAACTGATCGCGAGCGGTCAGGTGCTCGACAACTACTACGTTCCGTCCCGCTATCCGAACGGTCACACCGAGGGCGCCCCGTTCGAACACTACGGTAAGGTCCAGAGCGAACTGGGCCTGTGCCATGCCCGTCACATCCACGACTTCGTCCGTCAAGCGCTGGCCGACCGCTGAGGCCGTCATCGGCGCCCTTGAGATCTGGGGCGCCGCCTTGGCGCGGCGTCGGGACGACGTGATCGCGCTCGGCTATTTCGGCTCCTACGCCCGCGGGGACGCCGGCTTCGGCAGCGATCTGGACCTGGTGATGATCGTCGAGGCGGATCCCCGGCCCTCCATGGAGCGGGGCCGCGAGCTGGGGACGGAGATCCTGCCGGTTCCGGTGGACCTGCTCGTCTACACCGCCGGGGAGTGGGAGCGGCTCCAGGCCGAACGCGGCCGCTTCGTCCGGACGCTGAACGCGGAAGCGCGGTGGTTGCCGGAAGTGCGGCGTGCCCGTCTGCGTCACGGGGCCGGTGTCGAGCGTTCATCCGCCCGGGCGCCGGGCAGGCGGTCCCGAACGACGTTTCCGACGCCCTGATCGCGGCTGCCGCTCGGGGCGATCGGGACGAACCCGCATTCCGCGGCTCCGGGTCGGGGGAGCGGTGCTCGCGCAATCCAGGGTCGGGAGAGGGTGCGCCACTCCCGTTGGCACTGCCCAGCGCGGTGAGCGCTGGTTTCGCGCTCCCGCGCGATGCCGGGCCCCACCGGGAGGACCGCCCGGAGGTCGGCGGTCCCTTCGCCGCGTTCCGGTAAAGGGGAGCCGCAGTACGCCCTTCGCCCGGGAAAGCCGGCTTCCTCAGTGGCGGGCGCGTAAGGAGCCGAGTACCGCGACGGCGGCATTCAGCAGGGCGCCCAGGAGGCCGGCGTGGATGCCGGCGACCTTCCCGTAGCCGGCGAGCGTGAGCCCGGCGGCGAGGAGCGTGCCGGCGACGACGCCGGCGAGCGCGGCGCGGGCCGACAGGCGCCGCCAGGTGAGGCCGAGCACGAAAACGGGCGCCGCCTGCACCAGCAACTCCATCTTGAGTTCGAGCAGACCCCAGAGGCTGATGCGCGGTGTCAGGGCGATCGCCACCAGCACGCCCATGATCGCGAGCGAGAAGCCCTTCCCGATGCGGGTGATGCGGGCTTCTTCCACCGCGGCGCCGCCGCGGCGGTGCAGCACCGGTGCGACGAAGTCCTTGGCCAGCATCGAGGAAAGAGTCAGCAGCACCGAGTCGGCGGTGGACATGATGGCGGCGACCACCCCCACCACGGTCAGGATGCACATCCAGAACATCCATTCGGACTCGGCCGCCCAGCCGCGGAGGAGCGCCGGCAGCACCTGATCCGCCGCGATCCCGGTCAACCCGCTGAGCCGGGGAAGCGCCAGGATGCCGACCAGGAAGACCGGCAGGGTCGTGAGGAAGGGGAGGAACGCCAGGACCGAGAGCGCCTTGCGGAGCGAGGTGCTGCTCCGGGCGGCGAAGATCCGCTGGATCGCCTGGGGATACACGGCGCCCGAAAAACCGATCAGCAGGATGGTGCTCGCCCAGGTGGCCTGCGTAGTGGCGTCGGGACGGAAGCCCTTCGCGGGCTGGTTCTCGAGAACCCAGGCGGTGGCCTCCCCGATGCCCTCGCCGGAGAACATGGTGGCGGCGAGCAGGCCGAAGAGCCCGATCGCGAGCAGGATTCCCTGCAGACAATCGGTCCACGCGACGGCCCGCAGTCCGCCCAGGAGTTCGTAGCCGAGGATCGCGGCGGTGAGCACCAGGACCCCGGCCGCGTAAGGGATCGCACCGTCGGAAAGGCCCGCGACCACATGCCCCATCGCCATGAGTTGGGCGAGCAGGTAGTTGGCGATGGCCGCCGCCATCAGCAGGTTCGTGACCCGGGTCAGCGCCGGATTCCCGAACCGCTGGTCGAGCCAGTCCGCCGGGGTCACGAAGCGGTGGCGCTCGGAAGCGGCGCGGAGCCGGGGCGCGATCACCAGATAGACGACCACGATGGCCAGCATGAAGCCGACGCTCATCACCCACGGGAACCCCACCCGATACGCCTCTCCGGGATAGCCAACCAGAGTGTTCCCGCTGTACTGCGTGGCGTAGAGCGTGAAGAGGAGCACCACGCCGCCGAGCCCGCGTCCGGCAAGATAGAAATCGGCGAGCGATTCCGAGGCGCGGGCGGCGCGCGCCCGGATGCCGAGGAAGGCCAGCACCGCGATGTAGGCGGCCAGCGCGGCGACGACGGCCGATCCGAACCCCACGTCAACAGCCTGTGGATGAAGTGACGTGAGCACCGAGAGCGGCGAGGCGTCCGGCTGACGAGGCACGCGAGGGAGGAATACCGCGTGTATTTCGACTGAAGCGCAACGATGAGTGAGGCGAAGCCCCAGTTCTCCCGGTGGGGGCGCGGTTCAGCCGGGATGCATCGCCGCTCGCTTCCGGAGCGGGGCGCCAGCACCGCGGAGACCCCGGAGCGAGAGGGATGGGGGACGGGGACACCCGGCTCCGATCCCTCTTGGCTCGGGAATGCCGCGTGACTTTGTCCACAGGCTGTTAGTTCTCCCAGTCGTCCCCGTGGTCGTCCCAAAGCCGGAGCGCGGCATACGACACGAGGCAGCTCACGGCGAAGGTGCAAAGGAGGGAAACCACCGCCCAGGAAGGGAGCCCGAGCACGATGGAGGGCCTCCCGTCCTCGAACCACCAGGGGATCGAGAACGCATAGAGCGCGGCGATCACCAGGAAAAGCCACGGGTGACGAAGCGGATCGCGCCGGAGCTTCATGGGTGGCGACGATAAGCCAGTTTGCTACATAAAGGGAAAGGCCCGTGCGGGATACTTTCTCGCCTCGGGAGGTTCCCTATGACGCTCCGCGCACTCAGCCTATCCCTGCTCTTTGGAGGGCTCGGCTTTCCCTCTCAAGCCCAGGAGCCCGATCTGGCGATCGTCGGCGGCTCCGTATTGGATGTACGCGATGGAACGATGTCACGGGCAAACGTGCTCATCGGGGACGGGAGAATTATCTCGGTCGGCGCCGAGGCGCCACCGCCGGGGATCGAAACCCTCGACGTCAGCGGGAAGTTTGTGCTGCCCGGGTTTATCGACGCCCATACCCACGCCGACCAGCTTTCCCAGGTTCGGCGGGCGCTGGAATCGGGTGTCACCACCCTCCGGAGCGCGAGCGTCGGCTCCTACCGGGATGTGGCCATCGGGCGGATGGTCTCGGCCGGCCACCTCGCGGGCCCCGACTATCTGGGCTCGGGCATCTTCGTCACGACGAACATCGGGGACGCCCGGCTCGCTTCCGAGAGCCTGTTCGGGATCTCCGACGAAATCCGCAGCGAAGCCGACCTGAGGATGCTCGTTCGGGTGAATGCCGAGAATGGGGTCCGGGCGCTCAAGACTCGGGCTACCGAGCGGGCCGGGCTCCCCAACACCGATCCGAGAAAACAGGTGTACTCCGAAGCGCAGCTTCGGGCGGTCGTCGAGGAGGCCACCGCCCTCGGCATTCCCGTGCTCTGCCACGCCCATGGCGATGAGGGCGCCCGCGCCGCGGTGCTCGCCGGGGTGGCGAGCATCGAGCACGGCACTTTCCTGACCCGGGAGACGCTCGAACTCATGAAGGAACGCGGTACGGCGCTCGTGCCCACCTACACCACCCTCATCGACCTCGACGAGCCGGGCGGGGACTACGACCACCCGGTCCTGACGCTGCGCGCCGACTTCATGGTGCCCCGGATGGAGCAGACGATGCGCATGGCGCAAGAGATCGGGGTCCGCCTGATCGCCGGCGGCGATACCAGCTACGGTCCTGAGAGCGTGAGCCGGATCGGCGTCGAGGTGGCGAACTTCGTGAAGGTCGGGCTCAGTCCCATCGAGGCCATCCGGGGCGCCACCCTCTATAGCGCCGAACTGCTCGGGATTGCCGAGGACACGGGAGTTGTCGAGGCGGGGAAGGAAGCGGACCTGATCGTGGTGGCGGAGGATCCGCTCGAGCACATCGCCGCGATCCAGGACGTGGTGGCGGTGGTCTCGAACGGACGCCTCGCGGTGAACCGGCTCCCCTTCGAAGTCCAATAACCGCGGGTACCGCGGCGCCGGTTTCAGCTAAGGGAACGCCGACCTCTGGCCAGTTCTCCCGGTGGGGCGGGCACCGCCCCGCGGAGCGGGGCGAGCGGCGCAATGCCGATCGATCGGAAGCGCGGCCAGGCACGGGAACGCCACCTCCTGAGATGGAGACAGTGCCGAGACGGGAACCATCCCGGGGTTTGGAGATACGCGACTCCGCCCGCCTCCGGCGGGCTGTGCCGACCGGAGGTCGGCGTTCCCTTGCCTGCCCGCCACCTCTTTGGCTGGGGACAGTGCCGAGACGGGAACCATCCCGGGGTTTGGCGATACGCGACTCCGGCAGGCCCCACTCACTCCTTCCGGTACGCCCTCTCGATCCGCACCGGCGGCGTCAACTGCTGGGCTTCATACGGCGCCAGGTGAATCGCCCGCACCACCTCCATCCCCTCGACCACCCTGCCGAACGCCGCAAATCCCTGCCCGTCAGGGTTCCGCATGCCTCCGAAATCGAGCGACGGCTGATCGCCGAGGCAGATGAAGAAGCTGTCCGTGGCCGTGTCCGGGCCGGTGCGCGCCATCGAGACCGCGCTGTCAACATGCATGATCCCCGTCTCGCTGGTCCGCTCGAGCGCGATCGCCGGGAAGGCGCCCGCTGCCGTATCGGGATTTCGGCCGCCCTGGACGACCGCGATCCGGATGGAGTCGTTGGGCTGGTTCTCCGCGTGCACGGTGCGGAAGAAGGTGCCGCCGTCGTAGTGCCCACCGTCCACGTAGCGGAGGAAGTTGTTGGCGGTCACGGGGGCCCGGTCGACATCGACCTCCAGTTCGAAGGCGCCCATTTCGGTTTCGATGACGACCCGCACGGGATCGTCGGGTGCTGGCGGGGCGAGCACGAAGCCACCGGCCCCGAACGCCAGCAGGGGCAGGAGAGCGATCATCGTCCGTCGAGGTGTGGCATGAACGGATCTACCCCGAGGTGTCCGCAGTAGGTGAGATCTCCGCACTTTGTCCCCCTTCCTTTGCCGACGCGATCGGCACATTTCCCAAGGGTACCGATCTCTCCGCCCACTCGCAGGCTGACCTCAGTGCCGTCACTCGAGAGCTCAACGGTCGCCGCCGCCAAACCCTCGACTGGATGCAACCATGCGAGGTCTTCGCCAGGACCGTTGCGTTCACCGGTTGAGACCGCCGGGGGCACCTGATCGTGGTGGCGGAGGATCCGCTCGAGCACATCGCCGTGATCCAGGACGTGGTGGCAGTGGTCTCGAACGGGCGTTTGGCGGGGAACCGGCTTCCCTTCGAAGTCCAATAGCCCCACACCCGGCATTCGCGTCGGGCCTCTGAGATGACCGATAAATCGGTCTTTTGATGCTATTATGACTTGTCTGTAGGTCATTTCATAGCATCATGCCGACTCCGCCACGCACCCACTCCCGTCTCTCCCGGGAAGCTCTCGGTCTGCTGGGCAAGCGGATCCAGCTCGCCCGCAAGGGACGGCGAATGTCCGAGAAGGATTTGGCGGCTCGTATTGGCATCGCCCGGAGCACCTTGCAGCGGATCGAAAGGGGTGACCCCGCGGTCGCCATCGGCCGCGTGTTTGAAGCTGCGGTCATTACCGGGGTGGATCTGTTCGTCCCGGAAGCGACCTCGCTGGCGCCCGAGATTCGGCGGACAGAGGAGCGGCTCGCCCTGATGCCGGGCTCGGTGCGCAGAACCCGGCGCGAGGTGGACGATGACTTCTGACGGTTCGCCGCCGCGTGAAGCCTTCGTGTGGATCTGGCTGCCTGGGCGGACGGCGCCGGTAGTCGCCGGACGCCTCCAGGCGGAAGGCAATCGGTTCGTCTTCACCTATGGACGCTCCTATCTCGCGCGGGATGACGCGATTCCTGTCCATCTGCCCGAACTGCCGCTCCGGAGGGGCATCATCGAGCCCGAGCCGCCGCTTCCGGTTGCGAACGCCCTGCGCGACGCGTCGCCCGACGTGTGGGGACGCCGTGTCATCACCCATCGCCTCACCGGACGCTACGACGCATGGTCCGCGGCGTCCGATCTCGACGAGTTGACCTTCATGCTCCAGTCGGGCTCGGACCGGAGCGGCGCACTCGACTTCCAGATGTCGCCGGCGGCGTACGTTCCCCGCGAGACGCCGAACGCCACTCTCGCCGATCTGCTCAAGGCGGCCGAATGTGTGGACCGGGGCGAGGATCTCCCCCCCGCGCTCGCCGAGCCGCTGCTGCACGGCTCGTCCGTCGGCGGAGCGCGTCCGAAGGCGCTCCTGCGCGACGGCGACCGGAGATATGTCGCCAAGTTCTCCTCTTCCACCGATGCCTTCAGTGTGATCAAGGCTGAGTTCGTCGCCATGCGTCTGGCCCGGTTGGCCGGCCTGGATGTTGCCCCGGTAACCCTTTCTCAGGCACTGGGCAAGGATGTCCTGCTCGTGGAGCGTTTCGACCGGGAGCTGACGGAGCGAGGCTGGTTACGGCGCGCCGTGGTTTCCGGCTTGACCCTCCTGGGTCTCGACGAGCGGCTGGCCGCCCACGCCTCGTACGAAGAGCTGGCCGATATTGTCCGGGCGCGCTTCACGGCGCCCCTTCCGGCTCTCGGGGAACTCTTCGCCCGGATGACCTTCAACATTCTGGTGGGGAACACGGACGACCACGCGCGGAACCACGCAGCCTTCTGGGACGGCGCCTGGCACGCGCTGACTCCGGCCTACGACATCTGCCCACAGTCGAGAACGGGACGGGAGGCGTCGCAAGCCATGCAGATTCACGGCAGCAGGCGGCGGAGCCAGCTCTCGCTGTGTCTGGCGGCCGCCCCGAGATTTCGGCTCGCAGCAAAGGAGGCCCTCGCGATCATGAAACGCCAGATCACGACGATACGCGAGCGCTGGGACGAAGTCTGCGTGGAGGCCCGGCTCGGTCTCGCCGACCGGCGACTCCTCTGGCGCCGTCAGTTCCTGAACGACCTGGCGTTCGAGGGGCTGGAGGATCGGCTGGGTGCTGTCATCCGGGGGCGGTTGGACCGGTAGCGCCCGGAAAGGAGTTCCGTCAGTTGCTGCAAGTAGAATCGGATGTGTTGACACCGCCTTCCGTTCCGGTCCGGGACACCGAGACACAAGCTGAAATCCGTCGCGCGGTCCGAGAGTTCGCGGCCATCGAGATCCTTCCCCACGCCTCGCGGTGGGACGAGGAGGAGACCTTTCCTCGCGAGACCGTCGACAAGCTCGGAGAGCTGGGTTTTCTGGGCCCGATCTTCCCCGAGAAGTACGGCGGCGCCGGTTTCAACTACACCGAGTATGCGGTGCTGGTCGAAGAGCTGGCCCGCGCGGATGCATCCGTGGCGATCACCGTGGCCGCCCACGTGTCGCTCGCCGCAAACCACATTTACGAGCAGGGGACCGAAGAGCAAAAGGCGAAGTACCTCGCTCCCCTGGCTTCCGGCGAAGCTCTCGGGGCGTGGAGCCTCACCGAGCCCGGCGCCGGAAGCGACGCGGGTGGAACCCGCACTACTGCAGTCCGCGACGGCAACGAGTGGGTCCTGAACGGGAGCAAGACCTTCACCACGAATGGTTCGCAGGCGGACATCGCCATCTGCATCGCTTCGACCGACCCGGACCTCAAGACCCACGGGATATCGGCCTTCATCGTCGAGCGGGGCACCGCGGGCTTCCGCACCGGCAGGAAAGAGAGGAAACTCGGCCACCGGGCATCGGACACCTCCGAAATGGTTTTCGACGACTGCCGGGTGCCCGACGAGAATCGCCTCGGACCGGCTGGCGCCGGATTCAGGGGCGCGATGAACGTGCTTGACGGTGGCCGGATCAGTATCGCGGCGCTCTCCCTCGGTATCGCCCGGGCCGCCCTGGAGTGCGCGGCCACCTACGCGAAGGAGCGGCGTCAGTTCGATCGGCCGATCAGCGACTTCCAGGGAGTGCGGTTTCCGCTCGCGGACTCCAAACTTGAAATCGAGGCGTCGCATCTCCTCATCCAGCGCGCCGCCGCCCTCAAGGACTCCGGCGCGCCGACGACCAGCGAATCGGCGATGGCCAAGCTGCATGCAAGCGAAACTGCCGTCCGGGTGACGAACCGCGCCGTCCAGGTGCTCGGAGGTTACGGATACACGCGCGAGTATCCGGCCGAGCGCTACCTGAGGGATGCGAAGCTCATGACCATCGGGGAGGGAACCTCGGAGATCCAGCGGCTGATCATCGCCCGGCCTCTTCTCGGGCGGATCGGGAGCTGACGCCCCGCCAGGACGGGGTCTGACCTTGGCATCGGGTACCGACAGCGACTCCGGATTGTTCCGCGAGGTTGCAGCCGGCGAGCGGCGCGCCTTGGCCCGCGCCATCACTCTGGTGGAAGGCGGAGCTCAGGGTGCGCGTCAAGCGGCCTTGACTCTCGAGTGGCCGGACCGGGCTCGCGTGATCGCCCTGACCGGTCCTCCGGGGGTTGGGAAGAGCGAACTGGCGAATCGTCTTGCTGCGGGTTTTGCCGGGGACGGCCGCCGGGTCGCCGTGCTCGCCGTGGATCCCTCGAGCCCGAAGACAGGAGGGGCACTGCTGGGTGATCGGGTGCGACTCACGGGAGACTCGGGGACGGTTTTCTTCCGAAGCATGGCGGCTCGCGACGGTGAAGCCGGCCTCGCTCCCGAGGTCCCCGCCGTGCTGCGACTCCTGGCGGCCGGAGGCGCCGAACGCATCCTGCTTGAAACTGCGGGCATAGGGCAGGGCGACTATTCGGCCCTGCGCCTCGCCGATCTTGGGATTGCAGTCACCGCGGCTGGCCTCGGCGACGCGGTACAGGCCGCCAAGGCCGGGCTCTTCGAGGTGGCCGACTTCGTGGTGGTGAACCAGGCCGATCGCCCCGGGGCAGAGGCGATGGCCGCCTCGTTCCGCGCCCTGCGTTCGGGACCGGTATTCCTGACCTCGGCTGTCGAGGGCACCGGGGTAGAGGACCTCCGGGCGGCGGCGGACCTCGAACTCGGAGAGCGCCCCCCGATGGATCGGTCGGGAACTTCCAGACCGGATGGGTCGGAGCCGGACGGACCCGGTCCAGCCATTCGCCTTCACCACGTCGGAATCGCCGTGAAGGACGGGGGAGAGGCGGCGGAACTCTGGCGGACCCTGCTGGGGCTTCGTGCAGTGGGCCGCTACCGGGTGGATGAGTTCGGGGTCCTCGCTCTCTTCCTGGCCCCTGAGGGCGAACCGGCTCCGGTTGGTGGTCTTCTCGAACTGCTTGAGCCCACGGCTGCCGACAGCCCCGTAGCCCGGTATCTGGACCGTCGGGGCGAGGGTCTTCATCATGTCTGCTTCGAGGTGGAAGACATTCACCGGACGCTTGCGGCCTTGGCGGCGCGTGGCGTGCGGCTTGTGGACCGCCAGCCGCGACGGGGTGCGGGGGGCCACCTGGTCGCCTTCATCCATCCGGCCAGCGCCGGCGGCGTTCTGCTCGAGCTGAAACAGGCCGATCATTCGCCCGGTTCCGGGTAGCCCGAAGTTCGTCGGCGGGAACTGGGCGACCGCGCCGGACCCGGATACGCTTTCGGAGCCATGAAGCTCGCTCTCTCCTTCCGCCGTGACTTGTTGATGCTCGTGGGGGGTGTCCTGGTCGCTTACGCCCTCGGACTCTGGCTGGGGTCCATGGACTTCGGAGCCGCTCGATGGCTGCTTCCCTTGCTGCTTGCCGCTCCTGCCATTCAGGGGCTCTGGCGGTACTTGGGCGAGGGGCGCCGTTCGGAGGCGGTCCGCCTGATGCTCTGTTGGGCTCTCGCGCTCGCCGTGTTCGGGCCGATTGCGATGGCTATCGCGCCGGAGGCTGCCGAGGCGTCGGTCCTCCAGGGTGCGACCTACCGGGACGAGATGATGGCCTGGCTTGCCACCGGGGAAGGCGCGGAGGGAGACATTCGACTCTTCCTTCCGATCCATCTGCAGCGTCTGGCGCTCTTCGTTCCGCTCTCGCTGGTGAGCGGCGGCGCGCTCGGGCTCCTGATGGGCACCGTGATGCTGAACTTCATGGACTTCTTCGTGGCTTCGTACGCGGCCGTCGCCAGCGGAGTCCCGGCGGCGCTCGCCTGGTTTCCGTGGGCGCTCTGCCGGGTGGCCGCCTTCGTGATCCTCGGGGTGGTCTGCGCCGAGCCGCTGGTACGCCGTCTCGGCCGGGTCACCGCGCCGCTTCAGGAGGGACGGCGCCGCTTGCTCTACGTGGCCGGCGGGCTCCTGGTCGCCAATGTGATCCTGAAGGCGGCGCTCGCCCCGATGTGGGGTCGGTTCCTCGCGGGCTTTCTCAGCTGACGGCGCGTGGAAGCGTCGAACCCGGCCGTGGTGGGCGATGCAGGCAAGGGAACGCCGACCTCCGGTCGGCACAGCCCGCCGCAGGCGGGCGGAACTGCGTAGAGCCCTACAGCGTCAAGCGCGCGCGACAGTGGGAGGTCGCTGCTCCCAGTTGCTGCACGACGCGTGGAAGCGTCGAACCCGGCCGTGGTGGGCGATGCAGGCAAGGGAACGCCGACCTCCGGTCGGCACAGCCCGCCGCAGGCGGGCGGAACTGCGTAGAGCCGTAGAGCGTCAAGCGCGCGCGACAGCGGGAGTGTGCTGCTCCCAGTTACTGGACGGCGGTTGGAAGCGCCGAACCCGGCCGTGGTGGGCGATGCAGGATTTGAACCTGCGACTTCTACCGTGTGAAGGTAGCACTCTCCCGCTGAGTTAATCGCCCGTTCCGGGGTTCGCCGGGGTTGCCGGGATTGGCTTCGCAGCCAGCGACGTAAGGCAGGGACGCTAGCAATCCGCCCGTTTCGCGTCAACCTCCGGGGAAGGGGCGCCCAGCCTCTTGAGCCGGGGTGCTGGAGATCCGCAGGTTAGAGAAGACTAGTTGCCTTAGTCTAGGACTAAGTCTATAATGGCAAACGATGGACACCAATCTCGGATCAACAGGAGTCGCCTTATGGATCAGGTCAACATTCACGCTGCCAAGACCCAGTTTTCGAAGTTGATCGCCCGCGTCCAGAACGGCGAGGAGATCCTGATCGCGAAGGCGGGTCGGCCCGTGGCCCGCCTGATTCCGGCTGGCGCCGGAACCGAACGCGTTCCCGGGAGTGGCCGCGACAAACTGACCATCGCGGACAACTTTGACGATCCACTGCCTCCCGAGTTGATGAAGTTCTTCGAGTAGTGCGCTGCCTGCTCGATACCCACGCCTTCCTGTGGTGGATTGGCGACCACCCCGGGTTGTCTCGAGCAGCTTCCCGCGCCATTGCGGAAGGGCTGGAAGTACGGGTCAGCGTCGTGAGTATCTGGGAAATCGCCATCAAGGCAGGGCTTGGTCGGCTCCAGATCGCAGACGACTTCGCCCAATACATCAGGACTCACATCGCGGTGAACCGCTTTCGCGTCCTGCCGGTGGAACTGGAGCACACGCTGGTTGTCCGTGACCTTCCGGTCCATCAGGTCCACCGGGACCCGTTCGACCGACTGCTCGCGGCGCAGTCGCTGGTGGAGCGGCTGCCCCTGGTCAGCAAGGACAGCGTCCTCGACGACTACGGAATCGAACGGCTCTGGTAGCGGCGCGACGAATCCTGCTCCCCGCCTTCAGGCGAGGTCCACGATCACCGGCGCGTGGTCCCATTTCTTGGCGTTGTCGCGCTGGTCTAGAGGACTGCGGTCCGTCTTGGCACCGCAGAGACCCTCGAACACGGCCCGATTCCCGAATACCAGGTCCATGCGTAAGCCCTTGTTCTGAACGTAGAGATCGGGGCAGTGCCACCAACTGAACATCCCACGGCCCGGGTTCACTTCACGGACCAGATCGAACCAACCGGCGCCCTTAAGGGACTGAATCCATGAGCGTTCGTCGTCCCTGAAGCCGGCGCTCGTCTCGGCTCCCTTCCTTTCGCGTTCACGATTCCAGTTGTCAAGGCGCTCGGGCATGACGTTGAAGTCCCCGCAGAGCACCGCGGGCAACTCTGCGTCTTCCCGCTCGCGAAGGTACTCGCTGAGTGCGTCGAGCCACGCAAGCTTGCGCTCGATGCTCGCCGCACCCTTTCCCGAGGCGGAGGGCACACAAACGGTCGTGAACGACAATCCGGCCGTGTTCACTGCCAGGAGGCGAGCGCCTGAATCCTTCTGGGTGGCCAGGCCTTGCTGAATCACCTCGATTGGCTTTCTGCTGAGGACAGCGACGCCTCTGTACTGCGGCTCCCCGTAGAACTTCCCGAAGTAATCCTCCCGCCGGAGTTCGCACCGGAAATCCTCCAGGAACCGTTCGTCGCTCGTCTTGGTCTCCTGCAGACCCACGACGTCGATCCGGTTCTCGCGCAGCCAACCCACGAGTTCGGCGCGCCGCGCCTTCAGGCCGTTGATGTTCCAGGTTGCAATTCTCATTTGGAGGAGAGTAAGCCAGCGTTATGTCAAAAGCTGTCGCCCACTTGAGGCATGTCGGAATAGCGCGGAACGCCCGCGTGCCGCGGGCGATGCCGACCTGGAGGTCGGCGGTCCCGGGCCGTCCTCGTGCTTTCGCTCAGGTGGCGATACGCAGCCTTCGCTGCGCTGTCGCGCAGCGGTGCCGACCAGAGGTCGGCGTTCCAAGCCGTCTCCGCGCTTCTTCTCGGTCGGCGATTCCTGCTGCTAGGAGTCTGCGCCGCAGAAAGCTGTTCGCGGTCAGATCGGGCTTGGCGGTAGGGGTGGTGGGTTGTTGATCGGATTGGGGGGTGATTTTGGTGTAAGTCTTTGATATAGTGTGCCGTTATCAGCGGTTCTGTTGTGAGGGGCCGCGCGTGGGGAGCATGGCATGCCGACGAGATTTCGGGCGTATCAGCCGGATCAGATCCTGCTGATGCCGGTGAAGCTGAACGACTGGGTTCCGGAGGGGCACCTGGCGCACCAGGTGAGCGACGTGGTGGCCAAGCTGGACCTTTCGGCGTTTTACGCTCGGTATGCGGGGGACGGTCGTCGGAACGCGCCGTATTCGCCGACGATGATGGTGAAGGTGTTGATCTACGGGTATGCGACGGGGGTGTTTTCTTCCCGGAAGCTGGCGCGGAAGCTGGAGGAGGACGTTGCGTTTCGGATGCTTGGGGCGGGGAACTTTCCCAACCATCGGACGATCTGCGAGTTTCGGCGGCAACATCTGCGGCGCTTCCAGGGGTTGTTCGTGAAGGTGGTACGGCTGGCGCGCGAGATGGGGCTGGTCCGTTTCGGGACGCTTTCGATCGACGGGACGAAGGTGCGGGCGAACGCGAGCAAGCGGAAGGCGATGAGTTATGACCGGCTGGTTGGGGAGGAGGCGCGGCTACGGGAGGAGATCGAGGGCTTGACGACGGCGGCGGCGCGGGCGGATGAGGAAGAGGATCGGCGCTTGGGGAAGGAGGTGCGGGGGGACGAGTTGCCGGCGGAGTTGCGTCGGCGGGAGGATCGGCTGGCGGCGATCGAGGCGGCGAAGGAGCGGTTGGAGGCGGCGCAGCGGCAGGCGGACGACGAGCGGGGCCGGGAGCCGGGGCAGGATCGCCCGGCGAAAGGCGGGAGACCCTACAAGCGGGAGTATGGGGAGCCGGAGCCGAAGGCGCAGAGCAACTTCACGGACCCGGAGAGTCGGATCATGAAGACGAGTACGGAGGGGTTCCAGCAGAGCTACAACGCGCAGACGGTGGTAGATGACGCGCACCAGATCGTGGTGGATGCGTCGGTGAGCGCGTGCGCGAGTGACCAGGGGGAACTGATCGCACGCCTGGAGGCGGTGGAGGAGCACTTGGGGGAGAAGCCGGAGGAGGTTCTGGCGGATGCGGGGTATTGCAACGAGGCGGATCTGCGGGCGTTGGAAGAGCGGGGCATTGCGGGGCATGTGGCGCTGGGTCGGGAAGGGAAGAAGCAGGCGGCGGTGGACCCGAAGACCCGGCCCGCGACGGATCGGATGCGGAAGAAGCTGGCGACGGAGGCGGGCCGGGCCCGCTATGCGAGACGCAAGTGGCTTTCGGAGGCGCCGAACGGCTGGATCAAGGAGGTGCTGGGCTTTCGTCGCTTCAGTCTCCGCAGCCTGGCGAACGTGCAGGCCGAGTGGAACCTGGTGTGCCTGGCGCTGAACATCAAACGGATCGGAGCGTTGAAAACCACCTGATGGAACACCCCAAGACCGCCGATCACCACCCGAGACCGCAAAAACCGTCGGCCCGCGCCATCGGGAACACTCCCCATCCGTCCCGGTCCCCGAAATCACTCCCGATCCCCAACTCGAGACCGTTCACGAACCCATCTCGCCCCCCTCCTCCAAATTCCTGCGGGGCAGGCTCCTAGCAGGTTTCTACCTTCATCATGTTGGTGGCGCCGCTTAGCTGGTGGGTGCCGCAGACGAGCACGACGCGGTCGCCGGAGGCGATGTAGCGCTCGGATCGGAGCTGGTCCAGGGCCCGGCTGAGCATCTGGTCCGTGGTTCGGAAACGCCGGTTACGCATGGGGCGGACGCCCCAGCGGAGCGCCAGCCGCCGATAGACGTGGTCGGAAGTCGTGAAGCCGAAGATCCCGCACCGCGGCCGCATCCGGCTCACCTGGCGGACGGTGGCTCCCGAATCGGTGAAGGCGACGATATAGGCCGCGTCGATCGTCGCAGCGGCTTCACGGGCAGCGGCGGCGATCGCATGCTCCACCCGGCTCCGGTCAATCAGCGCCTGGTAGTGCGGCAGCTCGCCGAAGTCCGCGTGCTGTTCGGTATAGGTGGCGAGGCGGTCCAGCGTGCGCACGGCTTCGAGGGGATACACCCCCACCGACGTTTCGCCGGAGAGCATTACGGCGTCGCTTCCGTCGAGGATGGCGTTGGCGACATCGGAGGCCTCGGCCCGGGTAGGCATCGGATGCGAAATCATGGAGTCCAGCATCTGGGTGGCCGTAATCGCGATCTTGCCCCGCGAATTCGCTTGGCGAATGATCCATTTCTGGACGATGGGCACCCGCTCGGAGGAGGTTTCCACTCCGAGATCACCGCGCGCCACCATCACGCCATCCGAGACCTGGAGGATTTCGTCGAGGTTTTCGAGAGCTTCCGGCCTCTCGATCTTGGCGATCAGCGGGATGTCCTCCCGATCCAGCCGCGCAAGCAGCCCCCGGACGTTCTCGACGTCCTTCGCGCGCTGTACGAAAGACACCGCGAGATAGTCCACTTCCGCGGCAACCGCCGCCTGCAGGTCGGCGCGGTCCTTGACGGTGAGCGAGGGACCGGAAAGGGGTACGCCTGGCAAGTTGATGCCCTTTCGGGAGGACAGGACCCCGCCCACCACCACTTCGGTCTCCACATCCCGGTCTGCTGTCTTGAGGACGCGAAGCTTCAGGAGGCCATCGTCGATCAGGATGAAATCCCCGGGGCGTACGTCGCGGGCGATCTGAGGATAGGTTGTCGAAACAGCGTCCGCGCTCCCGTCGATGGCCCGGGAGGTCAGGACAAAGCGGGCTCCCGGCTTCAGTTCGACACCTCCCGGGGGCACCTCGCCGGTCCTCATCTTGGGACCGGCGAGATCCGCGAGCGTCGCGACGGCACGGCCGGCCTTGCGAGCGGCGCGCCGCACCGCTCGAACCCGGCTTTGTAGGCTCCCGGCGGTTTCGTGCGCGCAATTGAGCCGCGCCGCATCCATCCCGGCATCGACGAGCGCCTCTACAGTTGCGGCGGAGCGCGTTGCCGGGCCCAGGGTGGCGATGATCTTGGTTCGGCGAAACATGGCGGCTATTCGGGTTGCCGTTCCGTCTCCGTTTCTTTGGTGGTCTCAGAAGCCGCACCTCGCGGCTGCAGAACTGTCAGCAGGATCTTCAGGCTTGCGAGGAGGGAGCCGGAGAGCGTGTCACCCCAGCGGGTTCCCCGGGGCGCCGGCCGGCTCGAAACGGGAACCTCAACCGAGGAAATCCGGGCTCGGGCAGCACTCACCTGCATCTCGGCGAGCCAGCCGTAGTCCGGATCCGACAGTCCCAATCGGGGAATCACTCGCCAGCGAACCGCCCGGAAGGGCCCGAGGTCGGTGAAGCGATACCCGTAGAGGAGGAGGATGAGGCGCGTCGCAATCCAGTGCCCGAAACGGACCAGGCCCGGATAGGCCCCGGGATCCGGTTTCCCCCGGCTCCGCGAGCCCACCACGAAGTCCACCTCAGGAGAAAGCAGCGGTGAAAGCACGGCAGGGAGTTCCTCGGCGTCGTCGGCGCCGTCACCGCGAAGGAATACAACGACATCGGGAGGCTCAGGGGCGAGATGGACCATCCCCGTCAGACAAGCGCGCCCGTATCCCGGGCGTTCTTCCTCAACGGGCGTCGCTCCGTAGCGGCGGGCCGTCTCGACGAACTCCGTGCCGGGGTTCCCGACGACCACGATCTGCTCAAGATGGCCGTGGGGGAGTGCCGCCAGCACGCGGGAAAGTTCCGGTCCGCCGCCAGGTGCGGGAATGATCGCCGCCGTTCGCAATGGCTCATCCGTCTCGTTCGCGGGGCAGTATATGGGCCGGTTCCCGTAGGATGGACGCCGTGAACGACCTGCCGATCCGATTCCGATTGCTCCTGTTCGCCGTGGCGGTGCTTGGCGCCGCCTGTTCGAACGGCCCTCCACCGGAGGCCGAGGAGGGGCCCGTGGTCCTCTTCCGGGACGGCCAAATTCTCGACGGGACCGGGAACCCGTGGTACCAGGGAGATGTGCTGGTGGTGGGTGACCGCATCGCCCGCGTCGGCGTCATTCCCGATGAAGATGTTCCGGCAGGCGCGCGGGAGGTGGAGGTCGCCGGGCTCACCATCATGCCCGGCTTCATCGATCCGCACTCGCACGCTGGCCCCGGGCTCGCCACACCCGAACTGCGGGCGGGAGAACCGGTGATCCGGCAGGGGATCACCACCGTCATGGTGAATCCGGACGGAGGCGGCGAGGTGGATCTGGCGGAGCAGGGGCGCCGCCTTCGCGAAGGCGGGATGGGCGTCCACGTCGCCCTCATGATCGGTCACGGCGCGGTACGACGCGAGGTGCTCGGGATGGAGGACCGGCCGCCGACCGACGAGGAACTCGAACGGATGGCGGGGCTGGTTCGCGCCGGGATGGAGGCCGGAGCCTTCGGGATGACGGGAGGCCTCTACTACGCCCCGGGAAGTTATGCGGCGAACGACGAGGTGGTGCGGCTCGCCGCCGAGATTGCGCCGTTCGGCGCCTTTATCAGCCACATTCGCGACGAAAGCGACTACAACATCGGTCTGGTCGCGGCCGTTGAGGAAGTGATCGAGGTGGCGGAGACTCACGGCATCCGTGGGGTGGTGACGCATTTCAAGGCGCTCGGTCCGCCGGTCTGGGGCCTCAGCCGGGCGGCGACCGCCGCCATCGACGCCGCGCGCGCCCGCGGGGTGGAAGTCTTTGCGGACCAGTACCCCTACGAAGCGTCCGGAACCAGCATCGTGGGAGCGCTCGTTCCGCGCTGGGCGCTGGCCGGCGAAACCATGCCGGGGATGCCCTCACCGCTCGAAAACCGGCTTGACAACCCCCAGGAGCGGGCCCGCCTGCGGGCCGAAATGCTGGTCGCTCTGGAGCGGCGGGGCGGCGCCGACACGCTGCTCCTCTCCCGCCACCGGGCGGACACCTCGCTCGAAGGGCGGTACCTGAGCGACCTTGCGGAGGAGTGGGGGCTCGAGCCGATCGACGCGGCGCTTCGCCTGCTCGATGCCGGCGGGGCCGGGCTTGTTTCCTTCAACATGTCGGAAGAGGACATCGCCCACATCATGAGCCGTGAATGGACGATGGGCTCTTCGGACGGCGGCCTCGTTCCGGCGGGGGAGGGACGGCCGCACCCGCGCTACTACGGTGCTTTTCCACGGCGAATCGCGCGCTACGTCCGGGACCGGGGGGTGCTCACCCTCGCGGAGGCCGTTCGCGGGATGACGAGTCTGCCGGCGACGGTGTTCCGGATGCACGACCGGGGGCAGGTCGCGCCCGGCCGGATTGCCGACCTGCTGGTCGTGGATGTGGACCGGTTTCGCGACGTGGCCACCTATGAGAATCCCCACGCCCTGGCCGAGGGAATCGTGCACGCGCTGGTGGCCGGGGTCTTCGCGATTGAGGACGGCGAGGCGACCGGTGCGTTCGCGGGGCAGTTGCTGACCCCGCCCTGGCTGGACAGCGAATGACGACGAAGGACAACGACCGTGAACCGTGAATCCGCAATCGCCGAGACGATCCTCGAAACGGTAGGCGAAACGCCTCTCGTCGGCCTGCGCCGCATCGGCCGGGGGCTTCCGGGCCGGGTCGCGGTCAAGATGGAGTCTTTCAATCCCGGCGGCTCCGTCAAGGACCGCATCGCCATCACCATCGTTGAGGACGCGGAGCGCAGCGGCGCGCTCAAACCCGGGGGAACGATCATCGAGGGCACCTCGGGAAACACCGGGATGGGCCTGGCGCTCGTTGCCGCGGTGAAGGGGTACCGGTCCATCTTCGTGATGCCGGACAAGATGAGCGACGAGAAGATCCGGGCGCTCCGGGCACTCGGCGCCGAGGTGGTGGTGACGCCGACGGCGGTGGAGCCCGAAGATCCGCGCAGCTACTACAGCGTGGCGAAGCGCCTCGTGGAAGAGACCGAAGGAGCCCTCTACGCCAACCAGTACCACAATCCCGTGAACCCGGAGACCCACTACCGAACGACCGGACCGGAACTCTGGCGACAAATCGGGCCCGAGATCCACACGTTGGTCTGCGGCCTCGGGACCGGGGGCACCATCACCGGGATTGGCCGCTACCTCAAGGAGCAGAACCCGGAGATCCGGGTCGTGGGGGCCGACCCCGTGGGGTCTCTCTACGACGAGTACTTCCGTACCGGGAAGATCGGCGAGGCCCGGAGCTACAAGGTGGAGGGGATCGGTGAGGACTTCATTCCTTCCACGATCGATTTCCGGGTGGTGGACGAGGTCATCCAGGTTACCGACCGGGATTCGTTCCTCATGACCCGGCGGCTCGCCCGGGAGGAGGGGCTCTTTGTGGGCGGCTCTGCGGGGACGGCCGTGGTGGCGGCGCTCGAGACGGCGTCGCGGGTTCCTCCCGGGGCGCTCGTGGTGGTGCTCGCCCCCGATTCCGGAGCTCGTTACCTGTCCAAGATTTTCAGCGACGACTGGATGCGCCAGAACGGTTTCCTGGAGCCCGCGCTCGATAGCGCGCAGGTAGGAGACGTGCTCGCCGCCAAGGGCGGCCAGGAGATTCTCAGCGTTCCCCAGACGGCGGGAGTCCGGGAAGCCGTGGCGCTGATGCGCGAGCACGACGTTTCGCAACTCCCGGTGCGCGACGACGAGGGCTTCATCGGAGTGGTTACCGAGGCTTCGCTCCTCGAGGGTCTCTTCTCCGGCGGTGCCGGACGGGGCGAGGATCAGGTCCGCGCGTTCGTAAAGACCGACAAAATCGCGTCGGTGGACGCTGAGAGCCCCCTCGAGGAGCTGGCGCAGATCTTCGCCGGGGGCAGGATCACGGTGGTGACCGAGGAAGGCCGGGCCGTCGGCCTCCTCACCCCGATCGATCTCCTCGACTACCTCTCGCGGGAGAGCTAACAGCCTGTGGTGAAGCCCGCGTGAGCGCCGAGAGCGGGGAGGCGCCCGGCTGACAAGGCGCGTGAGGGAGGAATACCGAGTGTATTTCGACCGAAACGCAACGCAGAGCGCCGCAAAGCGGCGCGGTTCAGGCGGGATGGATCGCCGCTCGAGCCCCCACCGGGAGAACTGGGCCGCGTGGGTCTTGCCACAGGCTGTTAACAGCCTGTGGTGGAACTGGCGTGAGCACCGAGACGCCCGCTGGGCCTCGCTGACAAGGCGCGCGAGGGAGGAATACCGGGTGTATTTCGACCGAAGCGCAACGATGAGCGAGCCGACGGCGAGCGGTTCAGCGGGGATTCAGCGGGCGTCGAATGCCGCGTGAGTTTCACCACAGGCTGTTAAGACCGGCTGGGAACGCCGCTCTTCAGATCGGCATCGCTGCGCGTCAGCGCGGTGAACCGGTCCGACCGAGCGGGACCGGTGTTGTATGTCGTTCTTACTGGTATTACTTTAGATAGATAATATCGGTAAAGTTGTTATAATTTAGCAACCAACACCCCATGAACCCGCTGGACAACCCCTTCGCGCCCGGAGCCGGAACCCGGCCGCCCGAGTTGGCGGGTCGCGGGGAACTCCGTGAGAGGGTGCTGATCGCGCTGGAGCGGATCCGGCGCGGGAGGCCCGCCAAGAGCGTCCTCATGGTGGGTCTGCGGGGGGTCGGCAAGACGGTGCTGCTCCAGCAGTTGCAGCGGGAAGTGCAGGCGCGCAGGATGGAGACGCTGTTTGCGGAGGCCCCGGAAGGACGGTCCCTTCCGGGGCTCCTGGCCCCGCAACTCCGAACGGCGCTCCGCCGGCTCTCCGGGCACGAACGGGCGCGCGATCTGGCGCAACGGGCGCTCCGGGGACTCGCCGGGTTCGCGAAGGCCCTTCAGGTCCAGTATCAGGACATCCGGGTGGGCTTCGATTTCGAGCCCGAGCCCGGACTTGCTGACAACGGCGACCTCGAACACGATCTCACCGCGTTGCTGCTGGTCGCCGGGGAGGCGGCCCGGAAGGCAGAGACCGCCTTGGTCCTGTTCCTCGACGAGCTGCAGTACGTCGAGGAGGAATCGTTGGCGGCGCTGATCATGGCCCTCCACCGCATCTCCCAGGAAGAGGTGCCTGTCACTCTGGTGGGGGCCGGACTGCCGCAGTTGCGGGCGCGCACCGGCCGGGCGAAGTCGTACGCCGAGCGCCTCTTCGACTTCCCCTTTCTCGGGCGGCTGGGCCGGGAACCGGCGCGGCGCGCCATCGAGAAGCCGCTCGCTGACGAAAGCGTGGAAATCGAGGGCGATGCCTTCGAACGCATCTATCAGGAGACCCTCGGCTATCCCTACTTCCTGCAGGAGTGGGGCAAGCACGTCTGGGATGTGGCGCCGCATTCACCCATCGTTCCGTCCGATGTCGAGCGGGCCTCCGAAATGGCGAGCGCTGCCCTTGATGAGGGTTTCTTCCGGGTCCGGGTGGACGATCTCGCCCCGTTCGAGAAGAGGTACCTGCGGGCGATGGCGGCCCTGGGGGAAGGGCCGCACCGGTCCGGCGACATAGCGAAGGAGATGGGCCGCAAGGTGCAGTCCCTCGGCCCCGTGCGGAGCAAGCTGATCGCCAAGGGAATGGTGTGGAGCCCGCGGCACGGCCTCACCGACTTCACCGTGCCGCTCTTCCACGAGTTCATGCAGCGCTTCATTCCGGACGGCGACCGCCGCTGAGCCCGCCCGGGAAACGGGATTTCGTCCAGAGCGGTCGGCCCGCCGGTGAAGCGCCGGACGGGATGCGGCTACATCCGCCGCCAGCGCGGGCCCACGCCGCCTTCACGGGGCGTCCAGCGGGGACCGAAGACGTCGGCGGCGCGGCAGTCCACGCAGTTCGACGGGTTGACCGTGAGCCCGTCGGCACGCGCCTCGTAGACCCCGGCGGGGCAGATCCGTTCCCAGAGTGCGGCGGTCTCGGGAGGCACGCCGTCCGGAACCGTGAGGTGGGAGGGGATGTCATCACGGCCAGTGTTCCCGGAAAGGAAGACCCCGTCGAGTTTCGAGAACGGTAGGGGAGGGGCCGGCTCGGGCGGCTGTCGGGGACGTGCCACGTCGTCTTCCACCGCGAGGGTGCCGCCGGGAAGCGCTCCCGCGGTCAGGGTGGCGAGTACGGAGACGAAAGCTCCGGTGTAGAAGCCTCGCTGGAAGGCCGGCCGCATGTTCCGGTTGCGCTTCAGGTCGGCCAGGATCTCGCTGTCCTGCAGCGAAGCGTCGTAGAGCGAGAGCGGCACCCCGGCCCGCAGATGCGCGACCGCCGCGTCGGCGGCCAGGATTCCCGAGAGCATCGCGTAGTGGATGCCCTTCAGCGACGGGACATCCACGAAACCGGCGCTGTCTCCGACGAGGAGCAGCCCCTCGCCCGAGAGTCGCTCCGGGAGCGACCCGATGCCACCTTCCGGAATCAGCCGGGCGCCCCATTCGAGACATTCGCCGCCTTCCAGATGGGGCTGGATCCGGGGATGCGCCTTCAGCAGTTGGAGTGCCCGGTGCGCATCGAGCGCCTCGGTCGGCGCATCGAGCCCGACCACCATTCCCACCGCCGAGAGGCCTTCGCCCATCGGATACAGGAACCCGCCTCCAAACGCGGAACGAGGGAGTGGATATCCCATCGTGTGCATCACCCGGTCCGGCGGGTGCTCCGACTTCCAGAGCTCTTTCACGCCCAGCGCAAAGATGGGCGGATTGGGCGACGAAATGCCGAGCCGCTCACGCCAGGCCTGGCCCAGCGGACCGCGGGCTCCTTCGGCGAGGATGACGACGCGAGCCGCTACCTCGGTCGGAGGTTCGAAGCCCGACCCGGGAGACCCGTCCCTCTTGAGACCAGCCGGCACGGTCTCGAGTCCGAGGACCCGGTTCTCCCGCATGAGCAGCGAGCCGATCGCGAATCCCGGAAACACCTCGACTCCGAGCGCTTCCGCCTGTTGTCCCAGCCAGCGGGCCATTTCCGAGAGCGAAGCCGTGAAGAAGCCGTGGTTTCGCATGGTGGGAGGGGTCGGCACCCGGACTCCGCGGCGGGAGGTGAGGAAATAGACGCCCTCGCGGTTGACCCGCGTCCGGAACGGAAACGCCTCTTCCTCCAGATCGGGGAAGAGCTCGCGGAACGCAACCGGGTTGACCACCGCTCCCGAAAGGCAGTGTCCACCGAGTTCCGCCGCTTTTTCGAAGACGCAGATCGAGAGTTCCTCGCCGGCCGCTTTTGCTGTCTGCGCCACACGAATTGCGGCAGCCAACCCGGCCGGCCCGCCGCCCACGATCGCCACGTCGAAGGGCAGCGCTTCCGGGCCAGGAGCACGGTCGGCCAGCAACCGATCGAGCGGCAGCGGAGGCCGGGTTCTTCGGAGGTCAATGCTCATCTGCCGGGGCCGTGGTTGGTGGAGCGCCTGAGACGACCCGGACCTGAGCGAACACGTGATGCTTGATGCGCCGCATCACTTCCCGCTATGCTGCGGTCCATGAGGACGACCCTGAACCTTGCTCCCGAAGCCGCGGCCAAGGTGCGCCAGCTTGCCGAGCAGCGTGCCCAAACCTTGGGCGCCGTGGCCTCGGAGTTGATTCTGAAAGCACTGGAGCCAAAGGAAGCGCCGCGGGTGCGCAACGGCATGCCCCTCTTGCCTGTGGATGTGCGGGCTGACGAGGAGCGGACGATCCCGGATCTCGATCTCGTCAACCGGCTCCGCGACGAGGAGCCATGACGTACCTGTTGGACGTCAACGTGCTGGTAGCGCTCGCGGATACCCGCCACGTGAACCATGACGCCGCCCATTGGTGGTTTAGCGAGAGCGGTCACCCGGACTGGGCCACGTGCACGATTACGGAGCTGGGGTACATCCGCGTACTGTCGAACCCTGCCTATCGCACGGCGGTCTTGACTCCAGGCGAAGCATCGAAGCGCCTGGCGCGGTTTTGCAACTCGGGTGGACATGTGTTCTGGCCCGACGACGTCCCGCCGCGGATGGCGCTGGACGACGACGTCCGCGCGCGCCTCCAGCGGCACAAACAAGTGACCGATTTCCATCTAGCGACACTGGCCTCCCGCCACGGGGGTCGGCTCGCGACGTTTGACGGCCGGCTGGCGCGAGCGCTGGCGGGCGCGCGTCTCGAATCCGCAGTGATGTTGGTCAGCTAGAGCAGGCTGGGCGGGGCCACCTCGGCCCGGCTCCAACCGTGGGACATGGGCCGAACGGTCTGGAACGCAGATCATCCTCCGAACCGCTCCGGATCCCAGCGGAGTCCCAACTCCGAAGGCGGTGCGATGTAGCCGAGGAGGGCGGAAGCCGCCACCACGGCCGGGCTCGCAAGATATCCCTCGCCGCCCCGGCCCATCCGGTTTTCCCAGTTGCGGTTGAAGGAGGTGATCGCCCGCATCCCCGGGCCAAGGGCGTCTTCCCCCTGTCCGAAACAGGGGCCACACCACGACTTGCGGATTTCGCCGCCCACCGAGCGAAGGACGGAGGCGATCGGTTCCCCCCCGAGCCGTGGTTCGCCCTCTTCGATCTGCCTTCGGACTTCTCCCGACCCCGGAAAGATGACGAACTTCTCCCGCGCCCGGTCGTGTCCTCTTTCGCGGGCGGCCCGGACGACCTGAGCGGCGGACAACAGATCCTCGTAACTGCCGTTCGTGCAGGAGCCGATGTAGGCCCGGTCGAACCCGAGGCGACCCTCAGCTACCTCGGCCGCCGGGTGCGCATTGCCGGGTGCTGACGGAAGGGCAACGAGCGGTTCCACGCCAGCCAGGTCGAAGACCTCCTCGGCGGCGAACCGGGCGGAAATCCCGCTCGCGAGGCGAGGGTAGGGGAGATCCCCTATTCCGTGGCTTGCAAAGAATCCCGCAGTAACCTCGTCGAAGGGGAAGATCCCGTTCCAGGCCTCAGCCTCGGCCATCATGTTGCAGATCGTGTTGCGCCACGCGATCGGCAGAACGCCGCTCGGATCGATGAACTCCACGGAGGCCCCCGCGGCGGCCCCGTTCCACTTCGAGATGAGCGCCAGCACGACATCCTTCCCCGACGACCAGGGAGGGATTTCCCCGGTCAGTACCACCCGGCGCGCCGGCGCCGGAGTGACCAGGACGCTGCCGGTGGCCCAGCCGAAGCCGAGCGCGCTGGATCCGATGCCGATGCCGAGCGCGCCGTAGGCGCCGTAGGCGCGACTGTGGCTGTCGGCGCCCGGGATCACGGCGCCCGGCATCACGAGTCCCTGCTCGGGGAAGTAGAAGTGGAAGATCCCGTCTCCGGGAGTCGCAAACCAGGGAGGGCGAAGACTCTCGGCGTCCGCGAATCTCCGGCTGATTTCGGTCTGCCGGTCGTCCGCTTCGCGCCCGGTGAATACGAAGTGATCGTTGGCGATGGCGGCTTGCCGGGGATAGATGGCGCCTCCCGTGATCTCCCGGAACGTGTGGATCGCGAAGGGTGCGGTGCCGTCGGAGGCCGGCAACAGGTCCGCCGCTACCAGGATGCTCTCGCCTGGCGCGACCGGAGCCCGAGGGTCCACCCGGTGGGCCCAAAGAATCTGCTCGGTCACGGTGAGCCGGTCCCGCTCCTCCGGGCCGGGCCATTCGATCTGCGGTTCCGCGGCTACGGAAGCGAGGAATTCCCGGCGCCCGGCCGCGAGGATGCCGCCGCTCGCCCTGAGTTCGTTTTCGCGCCGGCTGAGTGGCTTCGGTTCGTAGGAACGTCCGAGCGAGTCGTTCGCAAGGCGCCGGGTCCCCGGATCGAAGGTGAACCGGTGGCCGTCCTGAGCGTCCTCGGCCGCGGCGGGGCACTCGAGAACCTCGAGCCCGAGATTCAAGGCATTCCGGCGGAAGATGTCGCCGACGCCGCGTCCGAGCACCAGCACGAGGGTCGTGCCCGCATCCCGGGCGATCCCGAGGAGTCCCGCCGGGCTCATCTCCCTCGAGGAACCGATGCCGAACCGGTCGCCGGCGACCACGAAGTTCTGTCCGGCCCGCACGCGGGCCGCGAAATCGGGCATCAGGTGGCGAAACGCTCCCGCCTTCCAACGCTCGTCGAGAGCGTCCAGACTCTCCGAAACGCAGTCGGCGGAAGGGGTGATCTGGTCGGTGTCGATGGCGTTCCGCTTCCGGCCGGGTTGCTTCCGGTCCCAGAAAATGAGGGCCTCCCCGGTTACGGGAGCGGCTGAACGCGAGATGCCTTGGACGTTCAGTGCGGAGGGGAGCGGGACGCCGGGCTTCCTCCTGCCGGGCTGGATGTGCACGGTTTTGAGTATAGAGATGGGAACCCCTCGCTGAGGGGTTCCTTGGTTCCCTACACCCTCCGAATGATGAAGACCGGGCTGCGGTCACTAGAATCGGCCCCGTCTTGGGGCGTTCCTCTTCGCTGTTGCTGGCCGGGCTGATGGCCTTGGCTTCGACGAGCGAAGCTGCGGGACAGGTATCCGGCGCCCCACCCGAAGACGCGGAACCGGCACCCATCTTCCTCTTGACGATGGGCCCCGACCAGTCCGTGATCTTTCGCAAGTGGGGACACGGCGCCCTCTGTGTCGGGGATCAATGCCTGAACTACGGGGTGACCGACTTTTCGCGTCCCGTGGGCCTGGTCCAGGAGGTCATGCGAGGCGAAGCTGTCTTCTGGGTCGCGGTATCCGCGTACGAAGACATGGTGCGGGTGTACTCGCGGGATGACCGGAGCGTGTTCCGACAGGATCTCGACCTCTCTCCAGAGGCAAGAGATGCGCTCCTTGGACGTATCTCCCAGGATCTGGTGCCCGGGCAGAGCGAATACATCTACAACCATTTCGACGACAACTGCACGAGCCGCATTCGGGACTACCTCGACGAAGCGGCATCCGGGAAGCTGCGCGAACCGATCCGGCTGCCTCTGCCCTTCGAGATTCCCGAGAGAGAACCCACGTTTCGGGGCCACATTCGCCGCGGTCTCCATGAGGATCCGTTCCTGCTCTGGCTGTCCGACGTCGGAATTGGTTCGGTGGCCGACGAGCCCATTTCTTCGTTCGACGCCATGTTCCTGCCGGGCGCTCTTCGCTACGGCGTGGAACAAGCCTTCGACGCGCCGCCCCGAAGACTTCACTCCGGAAGCTACGGGGATCTGTTGCCCCCGGATCCGGGAAGCCGTCCGTATCTGCCCTGGCTCCTCGGGTTCGCGGCGCTCCTCGCAGGCCTCATCCTGCTGCCGGGAGCGTCCGGACTCCGGCGGACCGGAGTCGTAGCTGCCGCGGTCTTGATGAGTGTCGTGGGAGCGGTGGCGACGACGGTGCTCGTGGTGAGCCCGCTTCCCGAGTTTCGGACCAGTCTCATCGCGCTCGCGGTACCGCCCACCGATTTACTCCTCGCGACCCGGCACGTCCGCTGGTACGGACCGGTGCGGATCCTCCTGGGAGCGGGGTTTTTGGTGGCAATTCTCGCGGGGGTTCTCCGCCAGCCGCTCGGATGGACCGTTCTCGCAACCCTGCTGCCGGTGGCCGCCATCGTCTGGCGCCATCGGCGGCCGCTGAGCAGCCCGTGAACCCGGCATCCTCGATTGAAGCGGTGCTCCGTCGCCGGGGGATGCCCGCGGCGTTTTGTCGTGGCTTCCTGCGCTCCGTCGCGGCGGCGTCTCGCGGGCCTTGTCACGTTTCGGAAGCGACCATCGTTCCCGTTGAGGACCTTCCCGCATTTTCGGGGTCCGGCGCAGCCGCCCAAGAAGGGGAGCGAGCCCGCACGGTATCCATCACCCTGAACGGTGGGCTCGGGACCACCATGGGGCTGCGCGCTCCGAAGGCCCTCCTGTATGCCACCGAGGGCATGACTTTCCTCGACATAGCGCTGAAGCAGGCCGAGTCCGCAGGGGTGCGCCCGGTTCTCATGAACAGCTTCGCAACCGACGCTGCGGTTCGGGAGACGCTGGGGGACAAGGAAGTCCGCACCTTCCTGCAACACGAGGCGCCCAAGCTTCGCCAGAGTGACTTCGCTCCGGTCTCGGTGCCCGACAGGCCGGATCTCGAGTGGTGCCCGCCGGGGCACGGCGATCTCTACACCGCGCTCGGCACCAGTGGGGTGTTGGCGGATCTTCTGGAGGCGGGCTTCCGGTACGCCTTCGTTTCCAATGTGGACAACGTCGGGGGTTGTCCCGACCCGACACACCTTGGCTACTTCATCCGCTCCGGCGCGCCTTTCCTCATGGAAGTCGTCCGTCGCACGGCTGAGGATTGGAAGGGAGGGCACCTGGCCCACCGGCGAAGCGATGGGCGGCTGGTGCTTCGGGAGACGGCGCAGTGTGCCCCCGAGGATCAAGGCGCTTTCCGCGACCACGAGCGGTATTGCTATTTCAACGCCAACAACCTGTGGTTGCGGCTTGAGGCCCTTCACGAGGCGCTCGGGCGGGAAGAGGGCTTCCTGCCGCTCCCCACGATCGCGAACCCGAAGACGGTTGACCCGCGTGACCCCCGTTCCGAACGGGTGTTCCACCTGGAGCAGGCTGCCGGGACGGCGCTCGAGGCGTTCGAGGGGGCACGGGCGGTTGAGGTTCCGAGGCGGCGGTTTGCGCCAGTGAAGACCACCGAGAACCTGCTTGTCCTGCGCTCGGATATCTACGCGATCGACGAAAACGGCCTGGTGGAACCAGCCCGTCAGCCGCCTCCGGTGGCGCTCGACAAGGAGCGTTACCGCTTCATCAGCGATCTCGAAGCGCGCTTCCCCTACGGGCCGCCTTCGCTCCTTGCCTGCGACCGGTTTCAGGTCAGCGGCGACGTCCGGTTCGGGAAACAGGTCGCGTGCGAGGGAGATGTGACGGTTCTGGGCCGTCGGGACCGTCCCTCGCGCATCCCGGACGGCGCCCGCCTCCGTGGGGTGGTGCGGGTCTAGCAGCCTGTCCACGTGTCAGAATCCCGAGTCTGCGTGCCGACGGAAACCATGGACGACCGGAGGCAACCATGACCGCGGAGTCGCAAGTGAGAGATGTCGTTGCAGCCGATCCGGCGCTGCGTACGGGTGGCGAGCCGATCCTCCATGAAGCCACCTTCAACCCGAAGGTGCGCACATATTGGTTGCTGTCGAGCGCGTTGATCCTGACAGCCACCCTGGTGGGGATCCCGCTCCTCATCCTCTGGTTTCCCTTCGGCTACGCCATCACCGGCCGCTACCTCGCGCGTATCCGTTGCGTGCTGACCGAGAAGAACCTTCACGTCGCGCGCGGCGTTTTGATTCGGCAGGAAAAGACGGTCCCTCTGGACAAGATCACGGACCTGGCGATGTTCCACGGGCCGATCATGAGGCACTTCGGCCTGCGCGGTCTGACGGTGGAGACAGCGGGCCAATCCGGAGAAGGGAGCCTGATCAAGCTGGTTGGCATCGAGGGAACCGAGGACTTCCGCGCGGCCGTACTGGCGCAGCGTGAACGAATCGCGGGAGCGGGCGGGGCCTCGTCGACACCATCAGTTGCCGCCTCGGCGGCGGACGAGGCAAGGGTGAAGTCCGGCGAATTACTCACCGAGATCCGGGACGCTCTGCTCCGGATCGAACGACGGCTGGGTGGCGACACCAGAGAATAGGGCGCCACGGCGCCACTAGCAGGGCCCCGGCTTCGCGGCACAAGGGAGCCCCCACCGGGAGAACTGGGCCGACCTCTGGTTGGCATGGTGGCGGGGACGGCTTGGAACGCCGACCTCCGGTCGGCATCGCGCGGGAGCGCGAAACCCGCGCCGACAACACTGCGCCATGCCAATGTGAGTGCCGCACCCCCTCACGACGCCGTACAGCCGAACCGCCCCACGGCCCGCGATGACGGCTAGAATTCCCCGCCTCCCACTCCCATGCGCGGCGAAGAACGACACAAGCTGGAAACCGACGCCCTCATCCTGCGGGTTGAGCGGGCGGTGGACTGGGCGCAGGCGAACCGCCGCAGCCTGATTACCATCGTTGCGGCCACCCTGGGACTCGCGCTTCTGGCCGGCGGCTTCCTCGTGAACCGGGGGAACCGGAAAGAGGCGGCGCGGACCAGGCTCGGTGTCCTGACGGCCCAAATCCAGCAGGTGACGGGCGGGCAGGAGGCCCAGCGGGGTCCCTGCGAGGCGTCACTCTCCGAACTGGAGCGGCTGGCCGAGAGCGAAGGCAACTCTCTGGAAGGCCGGACGGCGCGCTACTACGCGGGAATATGCCAACGTGCTCTCGGCGACTACGACGAGGCAGCGGCGAGCTTCGAGCAGGCTCGGGGGTCGGGCGACCTGCTGGGCGAGCTGGCCACCCTCAGCCTCGCCGGCGTCCAGCGAACGACCGGCAAGGGCGAAGAGGCCGCTCTCGCTTACCGAAGTCTGCTTGATGGGGGTGGTGAGTTGCCTTTGGACCCCGTGCTGTTTGAGCTTGGGGTCCTCGAGGAGGAACAGGGTCGGCCGGAGGCAGCGATCGAACTCTACGAGCGCATCGTCGAGGAGTACCCCGCCTCCGCTTTCCGGGATCTTGCGGAGACCCGGAAGGAGCGGCTCCCCCGGAGGGAACAAACTCCTGACCTGTCCCGCTGACACCCCTGCGCGCTCGGTAGCCCGCGCCAGCCGAAGAGGCAGCACGATGCCTGTCGGACACGATGTCTGAGGCAGTTTCCGGCCCCACACCGCCGCCTCCCCCCCCGGGGACCCGCCGGAGGACCGGATCGGGCTGTCTGCTCACCGCCATGTTGGTGCTTGCCGTACTGGCGGGTCTGGGTTTTATCGGGTTGGCCGCCCTGCTGGTCATCGGTGAGGGTCCGGCGGTTCCCGACGGGAGCGTGCTGGTCGTGGGCACCGAGGGCGAGTATCCGGAAACGCTCCCCTATGCACCCTTTTTCTTTGCTGACGCGGGACCGAGTTTCAGCGACCTGATCCACGGGGTGTCTCGTGCGGCCGGGGATCCCCGGATCCACGCTCTCCACCTTCGAGTCGGGGATACCCGTCTCGGGTGGGCGCGGGCGCGCGAGCTACGTGACGCCGCTTTGCGATTCCGGGAAGCCGGCAAGCGGGTCACGGCTTCGGTCGAGTACGCGGGGCTCATGGACTACTACCTGGCGAGCGTCAGCGACCGCGTTCACATGCACCCGCGGGGTCAACTCGGACTCTACGGCGTGTCGATGGAGGTCATGTTCTTCGCCGGACTCTTCGAGAAGTTGGGAATCGAGGCCCAGTTCGAGGCGATCGGTCCGTACAAGACGGCCCCTGATGCCTACACCGGTTCACGAATGACCGCCGAGCATCGCGAGCAACTCGAATCCCTCGGGGAAGAGTTCCGGTCAGGATTGGCCGAAGGCGTAGCCGCATCCCGCGGAATGACCCCGGCGGAGGCGGACCGGCTCCTTGCGGACGGCCCCTATACCGCGACCAGGGCGCTCGACCGTGGTCTCGTGGATGTCCTCAGCTTCCATGACGAGATCCGGGAGGACGTCGGGGACACCGCGTTGCTGGACATCGCCGATTACGTGGCTTCGCTCCGCGCGGGCTCGATGGACGGCGAGGTGCTGGTCGCCGTCGTGCACGTGGATGGAGCGATCTTGGCGGGCAAGAGTCGCGAGGACCTGTCATCGGGAAGGGTCGCCGGGGCCGAGACGATCGCCGAGGCGCTCGCCTGGGCCGAGGAGGAACCTTCCGTGGACGCCGTGGTGCTGCGCGTCTCAAGCCCCGGCGGCAGCGACTCCGCCTCGGACACGATCTGGCGAGCGGCGGAGCGGGTGCGCGCGGTGAAACCGCTGGTGGCCTCTTTCGGCGACACGGCGGCGTCCGGCGGCTACTGGGTCTCGACGGCGGCACGCCGGGTGGTTGCGGAACCCCTCACCGTCACGGGCTCGATCGGCGTCTTCGTGGGCAAATTCAGCATCGGAGAGTTGCTCGAGAAGGTCGGGGTGGCGGCGGAAATCGTGTCCCTCGGCGGCCAGCCGAACTGGCTCAGCTCCACGCGTCCGCTCGATGAGCAGAACCTGGAACGACTGCGCGAAGGGGCTGCCGAGATCTACGGCGTGTTCCTCGAGCGGGTTGCGGCGGCTCGCGAAATGACCACCGCGGAGGTGGACGCCATTGGGCAGGGCCGTGTCTTCACCGGCCGGCAGGCGCTGGCCGCCGGACTCGTGGATGAGTTGGGCGGCCTGGAGGATGCGATTCGCATCGCCGCGTCGGAAGCCGGTTTCCCGGAAGATGCCGTCATCGAAACGGTCTCGCTGCCGGAGCCTCCCACGCTCGGGGAGGCAATCGAGGCCGAGTTCCGATCGGGCGGCCTGCGGGAGCGCCTGCCGCTTCTCGATGCAGCGCTCCGCGGCACCCGCCTGGCGCTGCTGCCCTTCGTCCCCGAGTTTCGCTGAGCCGCCGGAAGCCTTCCGCTCCCGGGACCGCCGCGCGGCTCAGAGACCGTTGAGGTAGGCGGGGCCGCCGAGTTTCGCTACGGCCTCCTGGATCTCGCGGGTGCGGCGGATCACGTATTCCGAAGGGCGCGCGGCCGACATGCGCTTGGGGCTCGGCAGCACGGCGATCAGGAGCGCGGCCTGGCGCGGCGTCAGCTCGCCCGGTTCCCGGCGAAAGGCGTGCCGGCTCGCCGCCGTCACGCCGAAGATGCCGGGGCCGAACTCGGCGACGTTCAGATACACCTCCAGGATGCGGCGCTTGGGCCACATGACCTCGACCGCGACCGTGAAGTACGCCTCCATGGCTTTCCGCACGAGGTTCTGGCCGGGCCACAGGTAGAGGTTCTTGGCAACCTGTTGGGAAATCGTGCTCGCACCCCGGAGACGTCCGCCGCGCCGGTTCCGTTCCATCGCCTCGGAGATTGCGTCGAGATCGAACCCGAAGTGTCCGGGGAACTTCTGATCCTCAGCCGCTACTGCCGCGATGGGCAGGTGGGACGAAATGCCGTCCCAGGGCGCCCACTGGTAGTGAACCGTTCCTTCGCCTGCGATGCGCTCCCGGAGCATGAAGGCCGTGGTCGGCGGCGGAATCCAGCGCCACGGCAGCACAAGCACGATCGTCAAGGCGACCCACCCGAGGGCCGCCGCGAGGGCCACACGGGCCCAGCGGGGGTATCGCTTCTCCGTCATCCGGCTTCAGGAGGCATGCGGCACGCGTGTTGGCAGGGCGCAGCGTCTCCCGCGCAGGTTTCGCGCTTCCGCGCGATTCCGGCCGGAGGCCGGCGTTCCAAGCCGTCCCCGCGCTTTGTCACAATTGACGGTACGCGGTTTCGCACCCCTGCGGGGTGCGGTGCCGGTGTGAACACCGGCGTTCCCTGGCCGGCGCGCCCTCCGGGCTGTCAGCGTCCCGACGCGACTGCGTTCTTGCAGCAACAGGCCGGGCGTCCCCTAGGAGTCTGCGCCGCAGAAAGCTGTTCGCGGTCAGATCGGGCTTGGCGGTAGGGGTGGTGGGTTGTTGATCGGATTGGGGGGTGATTTTGGTGTAAGTCTTTGATATAGTGTGCCGTTATCAGCGGTTCTGTTGTGAGGGGCCGCGCGTGGGGAGCATGGCATGCCGACGAGATTTCGGGCGTATCAGCCGGATCAGATCCTGCTGATGCCGGTGAAGCTGAACGACTGGGTTCCGGAGGGGCACCTGGCGCACCAGGTGAGCGACGTGGTGGCCAAGCTGGACCTTTCGGCGTTTTACGCTCGGTATGCGGGGGACGGTCGTCGGAACGCGCCGTATTCGCCGACGATGATGGTGAAGGTGTTGATCTACGGGTATGCGACGGGGGTGTTTTCTTCCCGGAAGCTGGCGCGGAAGCTGGAGGAGGACGTTGCGTTTCGGATGCTTGGGGCGGGGAACTTTCCCAACCATCGGACGATCTGCGAGTTTCGGCGGCAACATCTGCGGCGCTTCCAGGGGTTGTTCGTGAAGGTGGTACGGCTGGCGCGCGAGATGGGGCTGGTCCGTTTCGGGACGCTTTCGATCGACGGGACGAAGGTGCGGGCGAACGCGAGCAAGCGGAAGGCGATGAGTTATGACCGGCTGGTTGGGGAGGAGGCGCGGCTACGGGAGGAGATCGAGGGCTTGACGACGGCGGCGGCGCGGGCGGATGAGGAAGAGGATCGGCGCTTGGGGAAGGAGGTGCGGGGGGACGAGTTGCCGGCGGAGTTGCGTCGGCGGGAGGATCGGCTGGCGGCGATCGAGGCGGCGAAGGAGCGGTTGGAGGCGGCGCAGCGGCAGGCGGACGACGAGCGGGGCCGGGAGCCGGGGCAGGATCGCCCGGCGAAAGGCGGGAGACCCTACAAGCGGGAGTATGGGGAGCCGGAGCCGAAGGCGCAGAGCAACTTCACGGACCCGGAGAGTCGGATCATGAAGACGAGTACGGAGGGGTTCCAGCAGAGCTACAACGCGCAGACGGTGGTAGATGACGCGCACCAGATCGTGGTGGATGCGTCGGTGAGCGCGTGCGCGAGTGACCAGGGGGAACTGATCGCACGCCTGGAGGCGGTGGAGGAGCACTTGGGGGAGAAGCCGGAGGAGGTTCTGGCGGATGCGGGGTATTGCAACGAGGCGGATCTGCGGGCGTTGGAAGAGCGGGGCATTGCGGGGCATGTGGCGCTGGGTCGGGAAGGGAAGAAGCAGGCGGCGGTGGACCCGAAGACCCGGCCCGCGACGGATCGGATGCGGAAGAAGCTGGCGACGGAGGCGGGCCGGGCCCGCTATGCGAGACGCAAGTGGCTTTCGGAGGCGCCGAACGGCTGGATCAAGGAGGTGCTGGGCTTTCGTCGCTTCAGTCTCCGCAGCCTGGCGAACGTGCAGGCCGAGTGGAACCTGGTGTGCCTGGCGCTGAACATCAAACGGATCGGAGCGTTGAAAACCACCTGATGGAACACCCCAAGACCGCCGATCACCACCCGAGACCGCAAAAACCGTCGGCCCGCGCCATCGGGAACACTCCCCATCCGTCCCGGTCCCCGAAATCACTCCCGATCCCCAACTCGAGACCGTTCACGAACCCATCTCGCCCCCCTCCTCCAAATTCCTGCGGGGCAGGCTCCTAGCAGCCTGTGGATAAAGTGGCGTGAGCACCGAGAGCGGCGAGGCGCCCGGCTGACAAGGCGCGTGAGGGAGGAATACCGAGTGTATTCCGACCGAAACGCAACGATGAGAGCCGCGAAGCGGCACGTTTCAGCCGGGATGCATCGCCGTTCGAATGCCGCGTCACTTTGTCCACAGGCTGCTAGGTCCGGTCTGCCTCGTCGGGAGGCATAGGCACCGTGTTTTCCAGGCTGAGCGTCCGGGTCGGGAAAGCGAAGTCGACGCCGATTTCCTTCGCGAGGCGGAGGATGGACAGCAGGAAGTTGTGCCGCTCCGTTAACTCGGCATGCCAGTCGGGCACTCGGAAGAAGCAGTAGACGAGCACGTCCACCGACGAGTCCGCAAAACGATTCAGGTGGATCTCGAAGTAGTCGTGCCGCATCGCGGGGTTCTTGAGGATGAGCCCCTGTACGCCGTCAACGAAGGCTTGGATCCGGTTCGGGTCGGTGTCGTAGCGGAGCGCGAGCATTTGCTTCATGCGCCGGTACTTCCGTTGCCCCATGTTGTCCACGATCGAGTTCACGACCGTGCTGTTCGGGACGCTGACCAGCGAGTCGTAGAAGGTGCGGACCCGGGTCGAGCGCAGCCCGACCCGCTCCACGGTTCCTTCGTGGCCGTCCACCAGCACCCAGTCACCAACCTGGAAAGGACGATCGCTGACGATGGCGAGCGAGCCGAGCACATTGGCCAGCGTGTCCTTGGCGGCGAGGGCGACCGCGAGACCGCCGAGTCCCAGTCCGGCGACGAGAGTGGTGACCGAGAATCCCTGGCTCTGGGCGATCAGCAGGATCGCCGCGATCAGCGCACCGACCCTTAGCCCGGTGCGCGCCAGGGGGACAAGGTGATCGTCCACGGTCGTCGCGGTCTTCGCCGTGATGGCTTCGAGCTTTGTGCAGACGGCGTCGATCGCCCGGAACGCGAACCACACGGTGATTCCGGCCAGTGTGAGGTCGAGCAGGACATTGAGGATCTGGTTCACCAGCACCGGAAACCGGAGGTCGGCAAGGAACCGGTGGAAGATCCAGACCGAGGCGAGCCAGGACGCCGGAAGGGCGGCGGATTCGAGTTCCTTGCCCGCCCAACCGCCGTGCCGGGCGGCGAAGCGGACGAGGAAGCCCCGGAAGAAGATGCCGAGCAGCGCCTGCAGCATCCAGGCGAGTCCCGCCAGGATGGCGAGCCCAATGACCTGCCAGAGCGTGAATCCCAGGAACGGCCGTTCGACGATCGGAGGGAGAAGATCCAGCAGCCGCCGCGCGTACCAGGAAAAGGTTTCGTCGTAGAGGCTTTCGGCGGCGCGCACGGTGCTCGCGGAAATGCGCCAGGCCTGATCCTCGTCGCGGCGCACCTGGAAGGCCTGGAGCCGGATCGGGAAGGGGGTGAAGACCGCCTGGCGAGAATCGGGGTCGAGGTAGTCCGGATCGGCTGGGACCGTGTTCATCCGGACGAAGAGACCCCGCCCGTCGAGGATGGACTTGAGCTGTGCGGCGACGAGCTGGCGTTCCTCGGGGGTGACCCCCTCCTCGAAGTCGAGGGTGGCCACGACCGTCTCCCAGGGGATCTCGGCCTGCAACTGTTCGCCGAGGAAGGTGTCGAGCGTGGTTCGGGGGCTTCGGAGGTCCTCGGGAACAGGGGGAACCGCAGGCGCCTGAGCCCTTGCGGACGCAGCGCCGAAGAGAAGAGCGAGGGCGGCGGCGACCCGCAGCGCGGTTTGCTGGAAGGAATGACTCATGGGATGGAAAGGTTGGAGCGGCGTACGCCTGGCAGGACTCGAACCTGCGACCTACGGATTAGGAATCCGTCGCTCTATCCTCCTGAGCTACAGGCGCATCGAACCGCCGGACGACGCCCAGGAGAATCGTACCGCGTAGAACCTGCCGCAACCTCTCTCGCGGGACCGCCCGATGACTCCTAGGGGAAGTCCAGGACGGTATGTAGCGGAGGGCCGAGGTCCTCCAGCCGGCGCAACCCTCCAAGGGCCGGCAGGGCGAGCAGAAAGGAGAAGCCTGCCACTTCCGCGCCGAGCCGCCGGCAAAGGCGGAAAGCGGCGGCCGCGGTGCCGCCGGTCGCCAGCACGTCGTCCACGATGAGAACGCGCTGGCCCGAGACGAGGGCGTCCGAGTGCACCTCCAGGGAGGCTGTGCCGTACTCGAGTTCGTAGTCCTCGGAGATGCTGGCCGCCGGTAGCTTCCCCGGCTTGCGGAGCGGAACCAGACCGGTCCTCAGGTTGAGCGCCACTCCGGCCCCGAAGACAAAGCCGCGGCTCTCGATCCCCGCGACCGCGTCCAGCCTGGATGCCTCGAATGGGGAGGACATCGCCGCGACTGCTTCCTGGAATGCCCCGGAGTCCGCGAGCAAGGGCGTCAGGTCTCGGAAGAGAACCCCCGGTTCCGGGAAATCGGGAACGCCGCGGATGCGGGCTTTCAGCCGCGCGGCGAGGGCGGCTTCAGCGGACGATCCGGAAGTCATTTGGTCTCTCGGCTGGTTCCGTCTTCTGAATAGGGTCCGCCAGGATGGAATCCACTCGTCCGGGCGTCTCGGTCCGAAGAGCGCGTTCGAAACCCTCCAGGACTTCCGGAGCGCCGTGGGCGTCGATTTCCACGCTCCCGTCCGACCGGTTCCAGACCGCGCCGGTGATGCCGAACAAGCGGGCAAGACGGGCCGTGGCCCATCGGAAGCCGACCCCCTGCACGAAGCCGGAAACCCGGTAGCGTCGAGCGATCTGGTCTCCCACCGCGCTCAGCGAAGAGTCTCCAACGCGCCTTCGAGGTCTCCCAACAGGTCGGCGATGTCTTCGACTCCCACCGACAGCCGCACGAGCCCGTCGCCGATGCCGATGGCGCGGCGCATCGGCTCGGGAATCGAGGCGTGAGTCATCGTGGCCGGATGGTTCGCGAGGCTCTCCACGCCACCGAGGCTTTCGGCGATGTGGAAGATGCGCAGCGCCTCCATGGCCTTCCGGGCGCGGTCCATGGTCCCGACATCGAAGGAGAGCATGCCGCCGAAGCCGGTCATCTGACGGCAGGCGAGGTCGTGGCCGGGATGGGTTGGGAGTCCCGGGTAGTACACGGCCGAGACTTCCGCGTGCTCATCGAGCATTTGGGCGATCTCCCGGGCGTTTTGGTCATGGCGCTCCATGCGAAGCGCGAGCGTCTTGGTGCTCCGGAGCAGGAGCCAGGACTCGAACGGCGAGAGGATCGCGCCCGCGGCGTTTTGGAGGTACTTGAAGCGAGCGAGGTGGTCCGGATCCCGCGCCACCAGGATCCCGCCCACGCCGTCGCTGTGGCCGTTCAGGTACTTCGTGGAGGAGTGCACCACGATGTCGGCGCCCAGCTCGAGGGGCCGCTGAAAATAGGGGGACATGAAGGTGTTGTCCACCACCACGACGGCGCCTGCGGAGCGAGCGGCCGCCGAGAGAGCCTCGAGGTCCGCGATCCGCAGCAGCGGGTTCGTGGGTGTTTCGAGGAACAACATCGCCGCGCCCGCCTCCAGTTCCCGGATCGTGGCCTCGGTGTCGCTCGTGTCCACCCAGGTGAAATCAAGCCCCCGCGGGCGCAGCACATTCTCGCCGACCCGGTAGGTGCCGCCGTAGCTGTCGGCGGTGGCGACCACTCGCCCGCCGCTCTCGACCAGGTCGAACGACATGACGATCGCCGCCATTCCGGACGCGCAAGCGACCGCACCGGCACCTCCTTCGAGGGCCGCCAGGTTCGTTTCGACCGCGTTCCGGGTCGGGTTTCCCGTCCGCGAATACTCGTAGTCCCCGGGGCGTCCGGGAGACTCCTGGATGAACGTGGCAGCCTGAACCAGCGGAACGACGACGGCGCCGCTGCCGGGATCGGGATGTTGTCCCGCGTGGATGGCGCGGGTGGCGAAGCCCCGGGGTTGGGGTTCGGGAGAGCGTTGGGCCAAGGGCGCGGATTCTACGGGAGGGTCCGGTGCGATAGCAGCCCGTGGTGAAAGCACCCGCACGAGCCCCGGGACGTCCCGCGCGCCGACTCCGGCGGTTTGTGCGTGTGCGGGGCGCTTTCCCCACGGGTTGGTGGTGCGACCCCCCATCGGGAGAACTGGTGCTGCGCGATTCACTCCACCGTCTTTCGTGGGGAGGGGAACCCTTCCCCACACCCCACCCCCGCGGCGCTGCGCGCCGCGAATGGATGCCTTCAGGGTTTCACCACGGGCTGATAATTTAGAGACTGCCCACGTTCCCCCTCGAAGTGAACGAGAACACCGTGTACCGCGTGACCTTCCTGAATCAGGGGGAGGTGTACGAGCTCTACGCGCGCTCGGTCAGCCAGGGCGGGATTTTCGGGTTCGTGGAGATCGCCGACCTGATCTTCCGGGACGAAACGAAGAAAGTGATCGATCCCTCCCGTGAGCGCATCGCGAACGAGTTCAAGGGCGTACCCCGGACCTTTGTGCCGCTCCACGCGGTACTCCGGATCGATCAGGTCGAGCGGGAAGGCGAAGCCCGAATCACGCCGAGTGCCGGTGACGCCCGCCGGGGGGAGGTCCGGCTGTTCCCGACCCCGATACCGACGCCGGATTCCTGAACCGAGTGCAGGTGGTGGCCAGGGAACGGCGGACTTCAGACCGGCACCGCCAGCCGCCGGCTGGCGCGGCGCGCGTCGGAGGCGTGCGCCGCGGGTTGCTTGCCGTCGGTCTCTTTGCCGTCGCTCTGGCAGTTCCCGGAGCCTTGGCGGCGCAACCTTCCGCGGCCGCCCTGGACGCGGTCTTCGCGGAGTGGGATCGGGACGATGCTCCCGGCTGCGCGGCTGGCGCGCTCCGGAACGGAGAGTTCGTGTTCCGGGACGCTTATGGGATGGCGAACCTCGATCACGCCGTCCCCCTCACCCCCGACTCGATGTTCCGGATGGCCTCGGTGTCCAAACAGTTCACGGTGGCGGCGGTGCTGGTCGCCGAGGAGCAGGGGCTCCTGTCGCTCGAGGATTCCCTCCGGAAGCACTTCCCCGATCTCCCGGGCTGGGCGGACCCGGTGCGGATTCGGCATCTCGTGCACCACACGAGCGGGATCCGCGACTACCTGGTGGTCATGTCCCTCCGGGGTTTCGGGGATGACGCCCACTACACCGACGCCGACGTGCTCGCGGCGCTCCGCCAGCTCGAGCGGCTGAACTTCGACCCGGGTACCGAATACCTCTACTCCAACTCGGGCTACTGGCTCCTCGCGGAACTGATACCCCGCGTCTCCGGACAGACGCTGCGGCAGTTCGCCACGGAGCATCTCCTCGGGCCGGTGGGCATGAAGAACAGCCACTTCCATGACCGCTACCGGGAACTGGTCCCAGGAAGGGCGACCGGCTACCGGCTGCGTCCGGAAGCCGAGGGCGGCGGGTTCGAGGTGGATGCGACAACGCTCGAAATGGTCGGCGACGGCGGCCTCATGACGTCGGTCAACGAACTCGCGCACTGGGAGAGGATGTTTCTCGATCCGGCGGCACTCGGACCCGAGCTGGTCGGACGCCTGCTGGGACCGGGGCGGTTCCGGGATGGCTCGGTTCAGGACTATGCCGGCGGGCTCGTGCTCGGTGCGTACCGGGGGCTCCCCACCGTCTCTCACGGGGGTTCCTGGGTAGGCTTTCGGACCTACGCGCTCCGCTTTCCCGCACAGGCGTTCGCGGTCTTCGTGCTCTGCAACTCCGCGAGCGCCGATCCCGGAGCGCTCTCGCGGCGGGTCGCTGACCTTTTTCTGGCGAATGAGTTGGCCACCCCGCCCGAGATTCCCGGCTCCGGCTCCACGGAGGACCCGGGGCTGCCGCCCGGACGGTTCTGGGAATCCGCCTCGGGGTCGCTCGCGTCTGTCGAGCGACGGGATTCGGACGAGGGAGGCGGCTTCGTGCTGGTCCGGGGCGGCACTCGAACGCCCCTGTCCACGGTCGGGGGCGAGCTCTCCGGATTTGCGGGAGACACCCGGTTTCACCTCGAGCCCCTCTCCGGAAGTCCGTCGGACGGTTTCGCGCTCCGCCAGCCGGGACAGCGGGACTTCCGCTACGTGCGGGTCGAGGAATACCGGCGCGACGAGGGGCAGCCCGCTTTCGCCGACATGGTCGAGCTTGCCGGCACCTATCGCTGCCGGGAACTGGACGTGAGCTACGAAGTGCGGTTCGACGCCCGTCCCGGACTCACCCTGGTGGGCCTCGGCGGGGAGCGGGCCCTGGAGCCCGTGTTCCTGGACCCGGAGGGACCCTCGCCGGTGTACGCCTGGGACCGGGGGACGGTACGTTTCCTGCCCGACCCGGGCGAAGATCGTGCGCGGGGGTTTGAACTGTCCGCGGGGCGGGCTCGGGGATTCCTGTTCGTTCGCGAGTGACGGAACTGCTCTGGAGGCCGGCCGACCCGCGGGCGCCAGCCGAGCGGCTGACCCCGTACGTCGAGGACATCTACGCGACAAACGCTGTAGGCGTCGCGCTCCGACAGCCGCAAGCGTCAGGGGCCTGGTGCCCACGACCGTGGCGCGGCGGCCCGGGACACTGGTAGCATGGCCATCGCAATTAGTAGGCGACCGGAGGCTTCGTCGCGGAGCGACGGGGCCGCGTGTTGAAGGGGAAAAGACTCATGTCGAAACAGACTACTCGTCGCGAAGTCCTCCGGGGCGGTGTCGCACTGGCCGGGCTCGGGGCCTTCGGCGTGCCGGAGTGGGCGTTTCCCGCCCTCGCGCAAGGTGAGGAGCGCGTCGCGTTCACGGACTTGCCGCCAGAGATCGTGCTGGAGCGGCCGCCGGACCGCCGCATCATCGACGTCCGGAATATCGACGGGCCGATCACGCCGGCCGACCAGTGGTTCACCACCCAGCACCACGGCCATCCGGAGGTCGATCCGGACACCTACGAGTTGAAGGTGTCGGGCATGGTGAACAGCGCGCTCAGTCTGTCGCTGGCCGACCTCCGGGCGATGCCCAGCCGGGAGCTGGTGTTCGGGTTCGAGTGCTCGGGCAACCGCGGCCCGTTGAACGGGCTGTCGAGCAACGGGCGCTGGACCGGCGTCCCGCTGCGGGCGGTCCTCGAGCGGGCGGGCCTCAAGGATCGCGCCCGCGAGATCGTCTTCTTCGGGGCCGATCGCGGCGAGGAAGAGGTGGAGTTCCGGGGCCGAACCTTCAACGTCGACCAGCAGTACGGCCGCAGCCTGCCGCGGGACAAGGCGCTGTCGGACGAGCCGCTGCTGGCCTACGCCCTGAACGGCGAGCCGCTGAGCACGCACCAGGGCCGTCCGCTCCGGCTGCTGGTCCCCGGCTGGTACGGCGCGCCGAACGTCAAGTTCCTCTCCGAGATCCACGTGCAGGAGGACCCCTATCTCGGCAAGTACCAGGCGCGCCATTACCGGACCCTGAAGGGGGAGATGATCAACGGCGAGATGAAGTGGGTCGAGACCGCGATCACGAGGATGCGGCTGAAGTCGTACATCGCCAGGGTGACGAAGGTGGGCGACCACCACCGCGTCTTCGGGGTGATCATGCACGACGGCACTCCCATCGAGTCGGTCGAGGTGCGGGTGGACGACGGTCCGTGGCAGGCCGCGACCCTCGACCCTGGCATGACCGAGAAGTACTCGTGGAAGTTCTTCACGTACGACTGGCACGGGGCGACGCCGGGCGAGCACACCGTCACCTCGCGCGCCACCGACGTGAGCGGCTACCGGCAGCCGACGGCCGAGGAACTCGAGGTCAAGCAGACCCGCCTCGAGCAGCACAACCAGCATCCGCGGACGCTGATCATCGCCTGACGGAGCGCGCCGGCGCTCCCTTGTCCTGCCGACGGCCCTGCGGACACGTTCTGCAGGGCCGTCGTCGCAAGCGCGCCATGGCGACCGTGGGGCGGGAGCAGCTCCCGGGAACCACGCGCGGGATCGAACGGCAGGTGCGGCATGGCCGAGGACGAGCACTATCTGAGGAGCGAGTTCTACGAGCTGGTTGAAATGTGCTCCGGCCGGGACGCCGAGACCCGGGATGGCGTGCAGGCACGGGAACGCCGGCCAGTTGCTGTGAAAATGCAGCTGCCGGGACGCCGACAGTGCGGATGGGCGTGAGAGCGCGGATAGCCGAAGGCGCAATTGGCGGGGACGGCTTGGAACGCCGGCCTCCGGCCGGCACAGCGGCCCGCAGGGCCGCGGGCGGTTCCTGGCCGTCCGCCTTGACGGGGCGCAGACATGGGACCCGCAGTGCTGCGAACGGTGTCTGCCCTTCCCGTGTACGGATTACGCCGAACGCTGGGATTCCCGCCGAGAAGGGACCACCTCGGAACTGGGGGTCCTTCCCGCCGCCCGCCGTCGGCGGGCTGTGCCGGCCAGAGGCCGGCGTTCCCGTGCGGCCGTCACCACCTTGCACCTTCGGCGTTCCGCGTCCGCGCCTTTTCATGCCCGGCGGGGTGTGCAGGCGGACCGATCATGGAGGTTTCTCCTGGCCGGCGCTCCAAGCCGTCCCCGCCGTCGTGCCGCGGCGAGTTGAGCCCTTCCTGCGACGGCAAGTATGAGAAGTTCGGGCTAACCGTCGGCCCACCGATATTCTTCGCACCCTCCGGGCCGATGGGCCCCGTCGCCTCCTTCAGCCAAATTCGGATCGTTACGCAGCATGACCACCAAATCCGTTCTCCGGACCCCGCTCTCGGGCGCTGTCCGCACCCTCCGCACTCTCGGCCTCTCGAGCCTGCTCGCCTTCGGCAGCTTCGCTACCCAGGCCGCAGCCCAAATCCCCACCCCCGAGGAGTTCTTCGGACACCAGATGGGCGCGGACCGCAAGCTCGCCAAGTGGAACCGGCTCGTCGAGTACTACGAGCTCATCGGCGAACAAAGCGACCGGGTCCAGGTCGTGAACATGGGGCCCTCGACCCTCGGCCGGCCCTTCCTGTCGCTCTTCGTCTCGTCGCCGGAGAACCTGGCCCGCCTCGACGAATACCAGCGAATGAACGCGGTCCTGCAGGATCCACGCGGACATGCGCAGGCGGCGGTGGACCAGGCCATCGCCGACGGCAAGGTGGTTTTCGTCCAGGGCTACGCGCTCCACTCGACGGAGGTCGCGGCCAGTCAGGCAGCGGCCGAGATCGCCTGGCTCTTCGCGACGCGTGACGATGCCGGAATCCACGAGATCCTCGACAACACGATCTCCATCCTGATCCCCTCCCTCAACCCCGACGGGGTGGACCTGGTGAACGAGTGGTACGACCGTTGGGTGGGCACCGAGTACGAAGCGGCGGGACCGCCCGGGCTCTACCACCACTACATCGGCCACGACAACAACCGCGACGCCTTCATGCAGAACACGGTGGAATCGCGCTACGCAGCCGAGTTCCTTTTCCGGGAGTGGATTCCGCAGGGGTTCATCGACCACCACCAGATGGGGCCGTACACCGCCCGCATCTACCTGCCGCCCTACGCCGAGCCCATTCGTCCCGGGGCCGACCCGCTGGTTTGGCGGGAGATGTCGTGGTACGGGGCGCACATGGCCTACCGCATGGAGGAAGAGGGCTTCCAGGGAACGGTGAATGCCGCGATCTACTCCGGTTGGGGGCATTTCGGGTTCCACTGGATCACCCCCTTTCACAACATCGCCGGGATGCTCACCGAGTCCGCCAGCGCGCGGCTCGCGACGCCGCTGTACGTGCATCCGGACCAGCTCCGGGGTTCCCGCCAGCTCCCGGAATACGAAGCGCAGACCACTTTCCCGAACCCCTGGCCGGGTGGCTGGTGGCACGTCCGCGACATCGTGGACCGGCAGATCGCGGCCACCTTCTCTCCGCTCGAGATCGCCGCCCGGAACCGGGAGACCGTCCTGCGAAACGCCTGGCACAAGGCCAGCCGTCAGATCCAGCGCGGCGCCGAGGGCGAGGTGAAGGCCTACATCGTGCCGGCGCGGCAGCACGACCCGCTGACCATGGGCAAGATGGTGGACAAGCTGCTCCTGCAGGGGATCACGGTCGAGCGCTCCGCTGCGGGCTTTACCCATGAGGGCCGGGTGTACGGGCCCGGGAGCTGGGTGGTGTCCATGGCCCAGCCGAAGCAGGGTGTCGTCCGTTGGCTCCTGGGACGGACCTTCTATCCGGACAACAGCTACACCCGCACCGACGACGGCGATCCGATCCGTCCCTACGACATGTCCGGCGACGTGCTCGCGGAGTTCATGGGGGTACGGGTGGACGAGGCGCGGACGCCGGTGGAAGCGGACCTCGAGGTGGTCGCCGAATGGAATCTGCCTCCGGGAGCAGTCGCATCCTCAGCGCCGAACGGCTACCTGATGGACGGTTCCCTGAACGATGCGTTCCGGGCGGCGAACCTGCTCTTCGGGGCCGGGGCGTCCATCAGCCGCGTGACCGAGGACTCGGGCCGGGCCAAGCGCGGGGATTTCATCGTTGCTGCCGGGGTCGCCGGCGAAACGCTGGGCGAGGTGGCGGAGGCCACCGGGGTCAGCTTCAGCTCCCTCGACGGCGATGCCACAGGCGCCACGCAGTCCCTCTCGCAGCAGCGCATCGGGATGTACCAGCGCTACTACGGCGGGAACATGGATGAGGGTTGGACCCGCTGGCTCCTCGAGGACTTCGGCTTCGAGTACACCAGCCTCTTCGACGAGGAGATCCTCGCCGGCGACCTGCACCAGCGTTGGGACGTGATCGTTCTTCCTGCCGACTCGAAGGAAGGGATGCTGGGGCGGGAGGATCCCGGGCAGACGCCGCCCGACTACCAGAGCGGATTTGGAGAAGAGGGCGTCAAGGCCCTCAACGCATTCGTCGAGAACGGGGGCACCCTCGTGACCTTCGCCCAGGCCGGACAACTCGTGCTCGACGAGTTCGACGTTCCGGTGCGCGACGCCGTTGCCGGCAAGTGGGGGGACGAATTCTGGGCGCCGGGGTCGACGCTCAAGGTGAAGGTGGACATGTCGAGCCGGTTTGCCTACGGGATGCCGGAGGACGCTCTGGTGGCTTACCTCGCTGGCGGGCAGGTGTACGAAACGGTCGCGGGCGCGCGCAGCGACGACGTGCGGCGCGTGCTGACCTACCTGGGCCGGGACATCCTGCAAAGCGGCTGGCTTCTTGGCGAGGACTCCATTGCGAACAAGGCGGCCATGGTGTCGGTGGACCACGGGGAGGGCACCATCGTGATGATCGGCTTCCGCGCCCAGCACCGGGCTCAGACCCACGGCACGTACAAGCTCTTCTTCAACGCCCTGGTGGGCGAATAGAACGCGTTCCAGGAAACAGCGTGTCGTGAACTGCGACATCAGGGGCTACTCTTTCTTCATCACTCGGGCGGACGTGCTTCGCGCGACCGAGGGCGTGCCCCCGCGGCAGCCGGACCGGAGACACTCGTGGTTCGCGGGGATCCGCGGGCGGGATTACCCTGTGAAGCAGGCTCTTCGGCTGGTGATCGGGGAGCCGCCGAGAGGCTTCAACACTTCGCACGCCCGCGAGATCCTTTCGAGTCTCGGCTTTGAGGTCTTTCGGCGCCGGAGGTGACGCTTCGAAAGCTGGAATCCGCACGGGATGGAGCGCCGGCAAGGGAGCGCCGGTGTTCACACCGGTAGTTCCAGCGGTTTTCTGATCTAACTTCGTGACTCATGGTCGTTTATGGGATTTTCGGATGCAATGTTGTAGCCATGTAATAGAACATGTGGAGTGATGTTTACTATTGACTGTCAGTATTGTGTGTCTTATTATCGTGCCCATGTATATTGAGTTCGTCCCCAACCGCAGCTCCCCCCCCGCCGTCCTCCTCCGAGAGTCCGTCCGCGACGGCCGCAAGGTCCTCAAACGCACCCTCGCAAACCTCACCAAACTCCACCGACGAAACCCCGCCGCCGTCGAATCGCTCCGACGCATCCTCAAAGGCGCAACCCTCGCCGACATCCCCATCCGGGAGGCAATCGACATCGTCCGCTCCCTCCCCCACGGACACGTCGCCGCCATCCTCGGAACCCTCCACAGACTCGGCCTCCCTTCCCTCCTCGACCGAAAACCCTCCCGAAACCGCGACCTCGTCACCGCCATGATCGCAAACCGCGTCCTCAAACCCTGCTCCAAGCTCGCCACCAGCCGCGCCCTCAACCCCGAAACCAAACACTCTTCCCTCGGCCAAGTCCTCCAACTCGGGCCTGTCCATGAAAACGAGCTCTACGCCGCGCTCGACTGGCTCGGCACTCACCAACACGCCATCGAGAAAAAACTCGCCCGACGACACCTCGCCGACAACACCCTCGTCCTCTACGACATCACCTCCTCCTACTTCGAGGGCAAGCACTGCCCCCTCGCCAAGCGCGGCTACAGCCGCGACAAGAAGCAAGGCAAGCTCCAGATCGTCATCGGGCTGCTCACCGATCCCGAAGGCCGCCCGGTCGCCGTCGAGGTCTTCCCCGGGAACACCACCGATCCCCAGACCGTCGCCGGCCAGCTCCAAAAGCTCAAGACCTCCTTCGGCATCGAACGGTTGGTGATGGTCGGCGACCGGGGCATGCTCACCGCCGCCCGCATCCGCGAAGACCTCCAGGGCGTCGAGGGGCTGCGCTGGATCTCCTCCCTCCGCAAGCCCATGATCCGCAAGCTCCTCAACGCCGAACGGCCGCCCCCCTCCCTGTTCGAGGAGCGCGACCTCTTCGAAATCACCTCCGACGAATACCCCGGCGAGCGGCTCATCGTCTGCCGCAATCCCAAGCTGGCCGGGGAGCAGCGCCGAAAGCGCGAGGACCTGCTGCAGGCCACCGAAAAACTCCTCCGGCGCATCGTGGTCGCCACCCAGCGGGAGAGGGCGCCCCTGCGGGGCGAGGACAAGATCGGCACCCGCTTCGGAAAGGTCATCGACCGCTACAAGGTGGGCAAGTTCTTCACCCACCAGATCACCGATTCCTCCTTCTCCTTCCAGCGCAACCAGGACCAGATCCGAAAGGCAGTCGCCCTCGAAGGCATCTACGTCGTCCGCTCCAATGTCGAACCCGAACGCTTCGACGCGCAGCAAACGGTCCGCGCCTACAAGGATCTCGCCCGCGTCGAGCGCGCCTTCCGCTGCCTCAAAACCATCGAACTCCTCCGGCCCATCCACCACTGGCGCAGTGACCGGGTGCGCGCCCACGTTCTCCTCTGCACGCTCGCCTACTACATCGAGTTGCACATGCGCCGCGCCCTCGCCCCCATCCTCTTCGAAGACCACCAAAAGGACGCCGCCGAGAGCCGACGCCGATCCATCGTCGCCCCCGCCCAACGCTCCCCCGCCGCCGAGAAAAAGGCCGCCAAGAAGCGCACCGAGGACGACCTCTCCGTCCAGGCCTTCCGGGATCTGCTCGAAAACCTCGGCACCATCGCCCTCAACACCGTGAAGATCAAGGACCGCGACGAAACCTTCCCCCTCCAGACGCTGCCCTCCCCACTCCAGCAGCGATGCTTCGACCTCCTCGGCGTCCAGCCCAAAATGTAGCCAGGACCGAACAACCCGACGCAACCATAACTACACGACTATCATCGAGTTAGGTCTTGGCAACGCTTGGAACTATCGTCACACCGGCATCGTCGCGCGGAGCGCGACGAAACACGAGCACGGCTTGCGAAAGCGTCGGAAACCAACTCGTGACCTTGAGTCAGACGCCCTGGGTCAGACCCGCTGGTTCGGGTCTTTCAGTCGCCGCACGCACTTTCGCCACCCTGCGATTCCATCCAGATTCCAAGTCCTCAGTCCTGATGTGTACAGTTCCGTAAGCGGGAGGTAGTTGAGGACGCCCAAAGTCATTACTGCCGGGTTGAACCCGAACATCAGTAGTTCCAAGAACAGGCCCTTGTAGTCAGCGGTGTACGCGCTGATGATCGCTCGCTCCCTGTTCAAACACAGGCGGCCGGTACTTCCTTGGTGTTCCAGCCACATGTGAACCGAAGGCGCTCCGGGGTGAACAAGATCGCACAAAGAGCGGTAGCAAGGGATCGCGTCAGTAACGCGGTCGTCCTCCAGGATCTTCAGATAGTCCTTGGCTGTCTTGGCCTGGTGGGAGGACGGAACTGCATGTCTTTCCTGCCTGGGGATGTAACGCGCATGGCTGAAATGGATGAGGTGGTCCTCCAGCTCACTAGAGACAACTATTCTGTCGAGCTTCTCGCTCAACGCCGCCTCGATGTGCGTGTGCAGTCCAGCGAGACCGAGTGGGACGCCTCGGAGGGACGTTGCCGAGTCTGCAACGGACTCGATGAAACCACGGAATGCCGCTGCGAAGGAGAGCAGGTTGCCTTCCCCTCGCGCGTCAGCCAGCGCGGACAACCAGCGTCTGCTCCTCAACACCGCAGTCACGGCAGACATATGGGCCCGAAAAAGGATTCCCTGCCAGTATGTCTTCATCCCGATACGTGGCGATACCTGCAGAATGCGCTCGAACTCGTCCTGATCCATGAATGAATAGGATGTAGTGAGAGCGTCCAGGCACAGTTCATCAACCATCGCAAGATACTTCGCGCTCCGGGTGTCAAGAAGATCGCTGCGATGTGATTTGGCCACTCCGTTGTCCTTCTACGCCGATAGCAGTTGATTGGACGGCTGCGATTGGGCTCGCGGCTTCATGGTCCCTGTCTATTCCACCAGCGCCTTGAATGCGGCGTCCACCGGGTCCGCGTAGAACTCGATGTTGATCCGGGTCCAGAGATCGTCTGGGAGGTCGAAGAGATCCCGGCGAGCCGACACCGGCATCAGCAATACGGCCGCCTGACGCTCCACGGCGAGTTCCGCGATCTCTACCGGCTTGGGGAGGCGCCCGACCGAGCCGCCCAGGTTCAGGGCGCCGACCACGATTGCGCCGCCGCGGACGCTCTGTTCGAGCAAGCCGCCGACAAGCGCGATGAGTACCGGTAGCCCGAGCCCGGCCCCGGACCGGTCCGCATCGTAAGGACGGAGCTGGAGTTGGTACTCGTGCGCCCGGGCGTCACGGTCTCCGACGAGCCGCTTTGCCAGCGCATAGAGGTTCTGCTCCCCGACCCGCGCGCTCTCCCGGAAAGCAGGTGGGACCGGGTGGTTCAGGATTCGTGCGCCGCTTCCCGGTCCGACCGCCGCCTCGATCCGGTAGAGCCCGGCTCCGGTTTCTCCCGTTCCCGGCCCGACGGCCCAGATCTGACCCGGAGGCAGCGGATCACCGTCAATCGCGTCGTCGCTCCGCAGCTCCGGCGTACCCACGAACTGCTCGATCCCGTCGGCCCCGAGCGTGAACGAGAAGTGCGTGTTCCGGAACTCGCTCTTGAGGCACCGCTTCTGCTGCTCCTTGACCCGACGGCGGGCTTCCAGCGCCAACCGGACGATCCCTTCCAGATCTTCGTCCGGAATCTCCATCTCCTCGTCGGGGAACAGCAGTTTCACCAGCGCCGAGCAGGTCTTGTTCACGGCCTCCTGGTCCCGTCCGCTGAGCGCGCCGCCCCAATAGGCCCGGTTGTGGAGCGCCGAAACGCGCGGCGTTTCCCGCAGCTTGGTCCAGCACTCGCTCAGGAAGTCGCTCACCAGCCCGAACCGGTTCGTGAGGTGCTTCTCCGGGTTCAGTTTCGGGAAGTCCCAGCCCGGGGCGTAGGCGTGGATGCGGTCGTGGAACGCGGTGTCGTCGCGCATCTCGCGGGGCAGGGGGCTCAACAAGTGCGCCACGCGCTGCTGTTGCTCCACATCCACGTCGAAATTCCCGACCATGACGATCCCGCCCCGCGCCCGGATGCTCTCCTTGCCCCGGCTGAACTCGCCGGACGCCATATAGCCCTTCATGATGTTTACGCCGTCCTTCTGGTCGAAGGCGACGCCGGACACCTCGTCGAAGCACACCACATCGTAGCTGCACAAGAGACCCCGCTGCCCGTTGGCCATGTTCACGAACATCTTGGCGACGGTGGCCTTCCCCCCTGAGATCAGATGGGAGTACGGGGAGATCTGCTGGTACAGGTGGCTCTTCCCCGTCCCGCGCGGACCGAGTTCGACCAGGTTGAAGTTCGGTTCCACGAACGGGGCCATCCGCAGGAGGGCGACCCCTTTGGACCGCTCGTCGAGGGCCGTGGGCTCCAGCCCGACCGAGCGGATCAGGAAGTCGCGCCATTCCGAAGTCGAGAACCGCCGCCGGCCTTCGCCGAGCCGAGCCAGCACGTCGGGGTCGGACATCTGGATCGGGCGCAGCGCTGTGATCCGGAAGGGTTCACCGCGGGATTCCTGGGCCGCCAGCGCGTCGTAGGCGAGCGTCACCTCGGCGTAGAACCCGTCGGTGAGCATCCGTTGGTTGTCGAGCACGGTCTTCGCCTCGATGCCCACGGATCGCTCGCCGAGGCTCGGAAGCTCGACCAGGTAGCAGTCCCGCCGCGCGTCGAGCCGGGCGCGGACCAGATCAATGAGTCGCACCGATCCCTTCTCGCGGGCGTCCGAGCGGAACTTCTCCCGATCCGAGGCGCGCACCGTTCGTCCACGAAGCTGGCTCTCGACGATCTGGAGCCCCTCCGAAATCTCCGCTTCATCGGTACTCGCGCAAAACCGCCCGAGCAGGAACTCGACGACATAGGTCGGCACGGGGAACTGCTGCGCGTAGCGGCGCACGAGATCCTTCCGCACCAGATATCCGGGGAATGCGGCGGCGCCGAGCCGGTCCAGCGCGTCCATCTGGTTCGAGCCGTTGTTGAAGTCCGTCACGAGTTCTCCCCCACGTGCGTTTCCCGAAAGGCGAGCAGCCGTCCCTCGCCGTCCCGGACCACGACCGCGAGCGCCGCCCCCTCGTGCTCGTCATCGGCGAGGACGAGGCTCGCCGAGCCGTCCGGGTCCACCGGCTTGGGGCTCTGGGCGACGGACTCACCGGACGGGTCGCCGAGGAGCAGGTCCGCGGTCCGTCCCTCTGCCCCGCCGGACACGGCCAGGTGGCAGCGGAAACGCACCCAGGTCACGGATTCGATGGACACCGGCGCCGCCCCCGGCGTGCGCTCCACGAGGATGTCCGGCGTCAGGCACTCCTCGATGCTGAGTCCGCCGTGCGCGAACGCGTCCGACTTGTTGAAGCAGGCAATGCCCGGCGCCGTCGCGAACTCCTCGGCCGGGTTCCAATGCCACCGGCCGCAGGGAACCCCGACGCCGCCGGAGCCCGCGAGCACCGCGCAGCGCGCCCACCGGCTTTCGGTCAGGTGCTTCGGCAGGGAGACCTTCGGCAGCCCTCCCGGCAGAAACAGCCACCCGTGGTCGGTGACGATGCGGACCGAGCGCCACCCAGATTCCAGGAGTCCGGCAATCCGGTCCGCGAGCCGGTCGAGCTCCTCCGGCAGTCGGCGCGGCAGGCCGTCCTGTTCCTCGTGTCCGGTCTTGTCGATCGTTCCTGTTTCGGCCCACCCGCGCGCCGCTGCGCTGCGCGGCGCGTCGAAGGCGCCCCGGCCGAGGATCTGGTAGCCCTGTTCTTCGAGCACGTCACGGAGACGCTGGGCATTTACCTGCCGCGCGCTTTCGGCAAAGTGGGGCGCGAAGTCCGCGCCGAGCACCTCCCCCTCGATGGCTCCCGCGACCGGACTGACAGCCGGTTTCGCAGTTGCGGTCACGGTCGGAAGCGCGGCCCAGCGCGCATGCAGCCGCGTGCGGAAGCCCCGCTTCTCCAGTTGCCCGACCAGCCGCCGTCCGAGGTCATAGCGCAGCCCGTCCACGAAAAAGAGACAGCCGTCTTCGTCGGCGGCGACCAGGGGCTGTCCGTCGGGTCCGGGGAGGGGTTGGTGGCGGACGGCTTCCTGAAACGCACGCGCCGAGTCTTCGAGCCACGGCTCCATCAGATGGCGTACGGCGCCCGCCACCACCGCCTCCTCCGAGACGCCGAGTCCGGCAAGGGCTTCCCATCCGGCTGCGTCCGCGTGCCAGCCACGCTCGCGGTACGCCGCCGCCACGTCGTCCGGGGTGCTGCCGCCGAGCGGCGACCGGACCGCGGCGGCGAGCCGCGCGAGCGACTCCAGCGCGTCTGCGAACGGCGTCTGGCCAAGACGCGACCAGACCCAGGCCCGGCGCTTTCCGTGCCGCGCCTCCAGTCTCGCCACCTCGTCGCACGCCTTCCGGTGCGGCAGGCCGGGCAGTTCCGCGAGCGCGTCGTGGAGCGCGGCCTCGAGGCGGTCGTTGTCGTTCGGCCAATGCGCGGGGTCGGCCCGCAGGAGTTGCTCTTGCGGCTGACAGCGCCGGAGCAGCCCCTCCACTCCGGGATACCCCTCCGGGGCATCGGCGTACCGCGCCCAGAGGGACGCCCAGGTCCCGGCGGCCTCCGCGAGGCGCCGTCCGGCGATGAGATCCGAGCCGGTTTCGAGATCGAACTCCAGCTCGTCGCGGCAGCGGTTGCGGAACGCGTTCCAGCCCCCCCCCAGTCGCGAGCGGGTCTCGTCGGGCTCGGCAAGCCAACGAAGCAGGTTTCGAGGCAGATCGTCCACCATCAGGCGGTCGAAGTCGTCGGCTTCGAGCCGTCGCCCCCGGAGCAGCGTCAACCTGGTGAGCGCCACTTCTCCCAGCGCCTCGCGCAGGGAGGCCGCCGTCTGCCGGTTACTGGCGAGCCCGAGGCCCAGTCCCTCGGGAGAACCCAGGAAGGCGCTGGCCGTCCAGTCCCGACCGTTCGGATGATGCCAGGCTACGCCCCGGTGCAGGAGTTCGACGAGCGGCTTGAGGCGGTCCGGGCAGTCGTCCCCGGCGCGGAGGTCCTGCCGGGCGACGCGGGGCAGGTAGAGGATCGGGATCCGGGGTTCGGTGCTCCTCCCGTCTCCGAGGGTCCCGTCCACGACGCACCGCAGCCAGATCGCCGGTCCGGTCCGCGCCTCGGGGTCGTACTTGTCGTCATCGAACACGAGGAGTTCCGGGAGCCGTTCCCGTAGCAGGCCCAGGATTCCCGACCAGTCGCCGCCGGGATCCGTCCACAGGATCGCCGCGGGTCGCTCCTCCCCGTCGCGGGCCGCGCCGCGTTCGCGAAGTCGCGCGATCAGGAATGCGAGAGGCGTCTCGGCGCGGGACGTTGCGGGGAGGAGGTTCATGACCCACCGTCACGGCGGAGGTCCAGCGTCACGCGCACCCAGCGACCCTCTTGGTTCTCCTCGATGCGGGGTGAGGTGCCGTTGAATTCCTGCATCGCGTCTTCGATCGCCAGCCAACCCATCCCCCGACGCTCCATGAGCGCGACTGAAACCGCGTAGTGGGCCATCATCTCGTTGCGAGACCGCGTTACTCCTCCCGAGCGAAGCATCCCTATGCTCATGCCGTTCGGCAGTGCTCCCGGGCTCGTGATCTCGATTCGGTCCGGAAACACGTCCGCCAGGATCGGAGATCCGGTGATCGCGTAGTCCCGGTGGATCACCGCGTTGACCACGGCCTCGCGTAGCGCGTCCAGAGGCAGCAAGGGTTGGTCGCTGCGCCGCGCGTCGCCGTAGGTCTCCCGCTTGCCAAAACTGCGCGCCCAGTTGATGGTCGTCTCCACCTGTTCGTGGAGCCGTCCCCCCGCGTCCACCGCGATCAGGACGTCGCGACCCCGCCGCTTGGTGGCGTAAGCCGTGTTCCGCACCAGCAACGCGTTCATGTTGGGAAATCGCTGCGGCTCCCTGCCGAACGCGAGCATGCCGAACAGGGTGGGTGCGGGGTCGCCTTCGAGGTTCCGGACGAGCCCGAAGTTCCGATAATCGTGAACGATGTCGGGTCGCCGCGTACGCCGCATCCCGAATCCCTGGTTCCGGAGGTGCCGGCGGAAGGACTCCTCGTCAAGGTCTTCCATCGCTGCCGCCCTGATGATCTGTTCCTCGGTCATCACGAACCCGAACTGGTTGTGCAGCTCCTGTAGCTCACTGGGTGAAGGGCGAACGCTGCTGCGCTCCCGGCGCACCCAGGCCACATCGCGGTACTGCATCGGTTCCGGGTTCCGCTGGCGGAGTACGTGGATCCAGTGCACCCACCCCTCTCCCGTCAGGTGTCGTCCGCAGCGGGCCGTCACCGGGAAGTTGAACCCGTCGCTCAGGAAGGTGGTCAGCCGTTCGTGAACCGCATCGGGGTCCCGCCCGACGCCCGTGATCCGGCCGGAATCGCCGACACCGAGAATCACGACTCCACCGTCGGTGTTGGCGAAGGCGCACACCGCCGGCCCGATCTTGCCGGTGTCGAATCCGGCCTTGAACTCCACCGTCCGGCCTTCGCCGGCCTCGGTGCGCTCTTCGATTTCAGGCCACTCCATGGCGCGCCTCCGAGTTTCGAGTGAAGGAACCCGATTCGTCCGTTCCTGCCGCGAAGATGGTGAGGCGGAGTTCGGATTCCCCGAGCATCTGGTATTCCGTTGTTCTGCCGGAGTGGGCTTCACTCCGGGCGAGGATCCGTTCGACGCCCCGGCCCGGACGGTCTGAGAAGTACGTGCCTGCACCCTCCATCCACGGGTCGTCCCGCCGGACGGGCAGCCTCAGCAGGAGGCTGTTGATCGCCCGGTTTCGAACCGCCCTGCGATAACCGAGGTACTCGACTCTCATCGAACCTGCGAGCGCGCCCGGGGAAATGATCTCCAGCCGGTCCGGAAACAGCGACAGCCGGATCCGCGGTTCGTAGATCGAGTAGTCGCGGTGAAGCGCCGCGTTCACGAGCGCCTCGAACACTGCCGGCATGTCGTACTGCGGGGAACCGTCCTGCCCTCGGCTCTGGTAGTGGAAGACGAAGCGGCAGGCGCTCTCAATCTGGACGGGGAGGGGACCGCGGATTTCGACCCCATCCCCGGTGTCGCCGGGTTGTTCGGCGGCTGCCCGGCTGCGGTGCAGGAACGCCTGGATGAAGGCGTTTGGAAGCCAGCGCTCGGGCGTTCTCGACGCGACGAGGACGCCCGCCACGGTGGGTCGCGCGTCCGCCGCTTCGCGGCCGGAAAGGAGCCCGACCCTCCAGGCCAGGACCCGGAGGTCGTCCTCCGGGTGCCGGACTCGAAAGGGCGCCACGAGCTCGGGATCCAGGTCCTTCCAGCCGGCGCGCGGCGCGATCTCCTGATCGAACGAGGGGAACTCCCAACTGTCCCGCCGAAGGAAGGAGGTCAAACCACCCTGAGGGGACGAATGTGTCGCATCAATCATTCTCGGATTGTCGCTCCCGGGCGGTGCGTTTCGTGGCGGGGGTGTAGTGGAGGTCGTTCCAGCGGGCGCCGTCGAAGGCGGGGCCGCCGGAGAAGTCAGTGCGGTCCTGCTCCGTTCCTTCGCCGGGGCAGGACCAGAACCAGGGGAAGTCGGTCTTCGGGCGGTATTCCTCGGGAGCGTCGCCCTTCCGCTTCGGCGTGAGATGCTGGGGCTCCTTGCCGCGGTCCTTCGTCCACCTGACGTTCGGCTTGGCGCGGAGGATGCCCGCTCCCTTCTTCCCGCCCCTGCGGAGTTCGGCCCGGAGGAACGGGCGGATGTTCAGGCGGACGCCGTCGTTGATGTCCGGTTCCCAGCCGATGGGCTGTTCGTGGAGCGGCTTCCAGCGGATGAAGAGGTCGAGGGGCGGAGCGCCCGTGAGGATAGCTTCGAGCCGGGTCTTCAGTTCGAGCGCGGCGACGAGACGGGCGTCGGCGCCGGGCGTTTCCTGGCGCAGCGCGGCCTGCTGGCGTTCGATCCAATCCCCGAGGTAGCTGTAGGTCAGGGATTCGAGGGTGCGGCGTCCCTCGCCGTCCGGCCCGGCGAGGCGGTGGTAGTTGACGAGCGCCCCGAAGCCGTCCGGGAGGCCGTCCCAGATGTGCCAGAGGAACGGGCGGTGATGGAAGAGGCGGCAGTGCTCGGCGAAAAAGTGGTTGCGGAGCCAGTCGTCGAGCGTGGCGGCGGGTTTCGGGCCGGGCGTTGCCGCTGCCAGGAGCCGCTGCTCCGCCTCGCCCGACCAGGCGTCACCGTAGGCCGCTGCGAGTAGAGGCCGGAGGCGGTCGGCGGTGGGCGCTTCGCCACGAACTGCGGGGAGGCAGATGATGCCGTCATCGTCGGCGAAGGAGGCGAGCGGTGCGGAGCGGCGGACCAGCGAGCGGGTTTCGCCGGCGAGGCGCATGTCGGGATCGCCTTCGGCGGGCCAGCGATAGTCGAGCAGGCGCGCCACAGCGACTTGCAGCACGGTCTCGTCGGTGCGCGTGGGGCCTTCTGCCGTGCGCTTCGCTTCGGCGTCCCAGATGACGCTGCCGCACGGGTGGCCGTGGAAGATCCATTGGGTAGGGTCATCGGTGTACGGCTCGGGTAGGCCGTTGGGGTACTGCTCGTCTGCCACGTTCGTCCAGTGCCCGAGATCGAAAGGAACGTCCGCAAGCGTGGCGTTCGTTACCTTGAGTTGCTGGTCCAGTTCGCGGACCGCGGCCCGATAGTCCGGCGAGGAAACGAAGCACCAGATCGGTGGGAGATGCGTCCGGTCTCGCGGAATGATGGTTGCGACATTGGTGTCGAAAACCTCGCCCGAGTAAAGCGTGGCCGGCATCTCGGACATCTGATTCACCGCGATGCCATCCGCTCCGGCTGCTTTCCGCCCCCGCCAAGCCGCTCCGCCGCGCTCAAACAGTTCCTGTAGTGGTCGGCTCCAGTCGAGCGCTCGGGATCTCCCCCCGTAGAACACCGTCCGCCAAGGACTGCCTTGCCACAGGCGCGAGTCGTTTCCTGCAGACTGTTCCCAATGGAGCCTGCCGAAACGCGGGAAGTCGGCCGGGGAAACCCCCTGATAGCTGGAAGCGAAGCGCGACAACGGGGGGTGCTTCGGCACCTCGCTGATGGTCAAGCGTGCGTCGGGATTCCGGATCTGGTCCCTCTGACCGAGAATCCGAACACCGGCGGCAGCCAGCAGGCGGGCTTTTTCGGGAGCAGGGATCGGGGCTTGGCCGCGGAGCGCGGACACATCGAGGCCAGCGACCCGCGACCCGTCATCCGGCGGGTCGGCGGAAAGGGTCAACAGGGCGACATTCACGACATGCCCGCCAATCGTCTCGAACGCGCCCGGTCCCAGTCGCGCCACGAAACGCCAACGCCGCCGGGTCAGGAGATCCTCCCGCAGCTTCCGGTACGTCTTCAGGAACAGCCAAGTTTGGGGTACGACGAACGCCTGTGCGCCGTGCTCCCCAAGCCAGGCGAAGGCACGCTCCACGAACATCGTCGCCAGGTCGCCCTTCGAGGCCCGGTAGCGCTCCGTGGCGAAAGCCCGGAGCTTTGCGCCCTGTCGGCCGCGCGCCAAATAGGGGACATTCGTGATGACCAGCGAGTATTTCTCCGCCAGCAAGCTCGCTGCCCGGACCATGCCGGCGGCGGCGACGGTCCGTTCCACCGCGTCCGGTGATGCCTCCTTCTCGTGGAGCACCGACTCCACGAGCGGCCGGACCGTATCGAACCGGGCTGCGAACACGCTGGCCCCCGCCGCGCGCGGGTCAATGAGCGAGCCGAGCGTCGGGGCTTCGACGAACAGGTCGTGAAGCGTGCCGAAGGTCTCGCGCAGAGCGCTCGACTGCAAGGTCTCCTGTCGTTCGAAGCGGTCCTTGCGGGGCGCCGATCCCGCCGTCGCCGCCGTCCGTTCGGCGAGCGACAGCCACTCTTCCTTCGTCGCGTTGGGCGCCAGGCCGGAACAGGCGACGTTCAAGAGGGGCAGCTCGATCACCCGGCCCGCGAGCCTCCAGGCCGCGAGCGCCAGGGCGAAGGCGGCGATCTGGGCGCAGCGTGGATCAATCTCCAGCCCGTGGAGGTTGTCGCGCAGCACCGCGCCGATCGCCTCTTCGAGCGCAAGGTCCTCTTCCTCCATCCGTAGCCGGACGAACAGATGCAGCCCCTCGACGAGGAAGTGTCCGCTCCCGCAACAGGGATCGAGAACCTTGAGATCGCTGGCCCGACGCGGCCACTGGGTGAAGGGGCCGGAAGCGGGCCGCCACCGTCCCGTGTGGTCCGCGCCTTCGTGGTCGTCGGCTGGTTCCCGGATGAAGCGGAGGTACTCGAATTCGTAGCCGCCCCCTGCTTCCAGCCCGACTGCCTCCCGGAGCGCCGATTCCTCCTCGGCGGACTCCGCAAGTTCGCGGCGGAGCGCCAGCACCTTTCCCGCGCGCCACGCGCCGACCGTGTTGTGGAACAGGAAGCGCACCATGTAGCGCTCGGTGAAGAGCTGGGTGACCGCGGGGAGTTCGTCAGCCCCGATCTTCGCTCCGCTCCGGTTCACCTCGTCCTTCCGGTCCGCCTGCCAGAACTGGTAGGTCCATCCGAGCGCATCGTCGGCGCGGAATACCGCCGTCGGCAGGTCGCCGAGCGTCTTCTCCAGGGCCTGCTGCGCCTCCGGCGGGAGAGGCACTGCGAGGGAGGGATCGTCCGGCCGGAAGATGCGCGGCAGCATCCGCTCGGCGAATCCGCCAACCATCGCCCACAACTCCGCGTTCCGTTCGCGCGCGAGCTCCCGGCATTCGTCGAGCGAAACGGAAAGCCCGGACTCCGGCTCGATCAGCAGGTCGTTCTCCGCGAGGAACCGGGCGAACAGCATCCGGTGCCAGTGCTCGTAGGCGACCTCGTGCGCCAGCCTGCCGATTTCCTGTCCGTCCCCACGCCGTTGATCTCCGAGCGCCCGCCCGTGCGCTCGCAGCCGCCGCCGGAGGGCGCGCGCTTCCGAACCCAGGGACGGGTCCGCTTCCCGCGCGTCCACCCCGAGCGCCCCAAGCGCTGCCAGCGCCCCGGACTCGGCGATCTTCCGCGCCGAGCGCACCGCCTTCGCGAGCCCCTTCCGGTGTTCCCGATCCAGCGCTCCGCTCATCAGCTACCTCCGCCTTCCCGCCCGTCAATCAAGCGGCGCGATCTTCACCGATGTCCCGTCCCGCCGCGCCCGGTCCCACGCCGTCAGCAATTCGCCCTGATGGCGAGCCATCCACTCGACCACGAGACCGAGCGCCATTGGCGGGAGCCCGCCGCGCAGAAGCTCGAAGCGGCGAATGCCGATCACGGCTTCCGCGTCGTTGTAGCTGGTGTGAACGTGCGGAGGTGCGTGGTCGTCACCGTGGATGCGGATGATGATTCCGTAAAACCGGGAGACTTCGGGCATGGAGGTCAGCGTTTCCTCCAGACAGGAGGCCCCGTCGAGGCTCTCCGACCGCTCCCTCAGCGCGGGCCAGATGTCCTCGGGAGCCTTGCCTGTGATCTGGAGATAGAGGGCGTCCGGACAGAGATCAATCTCCTCGCTCCAGGCGATCCCGTCTCCGGGGACGATGCGGACTCCGGCGAAGAAGTCGGGATCCCGCCAAGCGGCGAACACGCCTTTCCCCACGAAATGGGAAAGGTTCACCTCGCCTTCAACACCGTCGGCGTAGCGCAGCCATATCCGATATCCGTCGCGGGGCTCTACGGCGACCGGGCGGAAGGGATCCGAGTCTGGTAGTGACGTCATTTCTATATTCCATCGCTTCGGCGCATCATCACGAGCTGGTAGGCAGAGCAGGCATCAGAAGACCTTCTTGATGATCTTCGCAACCCCATCAATGAGCTCGGTTACGTCGTCCTTCGTGGGGTCCTTCTCCTGCTGGTGGTCGCACTTGTTCCTGAGATCGCCAAGAAGCTGGATACGACGCCAATCCGCCAACTCCAGGACGCCTGCCTCCTTCAACACCGCGTTGAGCTTTGAAATCGTGACGGTCTTTCCCACGGCTACACCGTGGCTGTCACATACGGACTTCAGATGGCGTTCCAGGACCACTCCGGCCATTGCGCCACCACCCCGCAGAAAGCCGTTCTTGAGCAGCGACCGCGCCGCGTCGAGTTCGGAATCGAACAGGTCCGCCTGCAACGTGCCCCGCAGGTCCATGAGAACGCTATCGAGAGCGATCTGCGCCGCGCGTAGCAGCGCGATCTGGTTCTGGAGCCTGCTCGCTACTTGGTCCGGGGAATCGGTTTCTCCGAGAATCAGGTAGTCATAGATGTCATTCTTGGCGTCACCCGATTTGTATAGGTTTCGGAAGTCTCCCTTTCTTTCCGCTAGAACAAACGAAATGAGTCGAATAGAGAGCGAATACCACGCCTCGTACTTGCTCGCCATTGCGTGGGACAAGGGTGTAGACGTCCCGAAGTCAGTATCCTCCGTTCTTGTTCGGATAGTGTGCAACAGATCCTGTTGAAGCTCTCGTCCAGTTTCCAGGAGTTCGGAGACTGTCTTGCGGATGTCGTTGAACGGCGTGTTCAGATCGCGATCACTATCGGGCATTCCATGGATTCCTCACCCACATAGACGCACATATGACTCTTGGGTCACTGCGGCGGCCTAAACGAGCACGGCGAAGACGATCACGCTGACGAACAGGAGCGCGAACGTCGTCGGCAGAAAGCTCTCCACGACGGTGAGCCGCCGGTAGCCAATTTTCGTGAGCAGTTTCCATTCCCGTCGGTAGAATCGGAAGGGAAGTTTCTTTTCGAGTTCGTAGAGAGCTTTGAACTTTCCCTTGGCAAGTTGTCGGTAGGAATGGAGGACGATGTACCACCCGACGCACAGGCTGATCCCGGCGGCTCCGAAAAACCACATCAGGAGATTCGCGCTCACTCCCTCAATGCCGAACCGGAGGCATGCCGCCAGGAACACCAGAACACCCGAAAGGAGGCTCAGAAAGAGGCGGTTCGCTCCCTCTCGACGTTGGCCCAGCCGGTCAGCGAACTCAGCGTGAAGCTTGTAGAGATCGAGCATCTGGTCCCGATCGAGTGCCGTCATGCCAAACTCCGGATCGCTGTCACGATGCTTTCCGTGTTCCAACCCACGATCCGATCCGCTGCTTTCTGCACAGGCACGGACGTTCGTTCGGCTCCCCAAGGCTCAATGGCGAGGATGGGTTTCGAGTTCTCGAAGCCATGCTTGGCAAGAGCAATCTCCTCATTGATCCACCGGCTGTAGGTCGAATAGACGCCAGCGAGGATCAAGACGACGCTGCAGGGAGCTATCTGGTTCCGAATTGCGAGTCTCAGTTCCTGCGCGTTCTTGGCGTCGTGAATCGGGTCATCCCTCGGCACGGAATAGTCCTTAAAGGCAAAATGTCGCTGTTTACGCAGGAGGTTCACGAGCTTGTCGTACGCATCCGAGTAGTCCCACGAATGGCTGACAAAGAGGTTGAAGGTTCTCATGATTGTTTTCCTTTCCGGCTAACCGAGGACAATCGGTCCTTTTCTGACCGCCCGGAGCAGCGATTCTTCAGTTTCCGCCAGCCACGCTCGAACGGCCAGTTCGTTGGCGAGGGTAGCGCGGCGGAGGGTGACAGTTGTGGGGCTCGGGGGCTCGGGCCCGGCGAGTTCGGCTGCCGCGGCATGCACCCGGGCGAGCCGGGTTGCCACGGCGTCGGTCTCCGCGCGCCAAGCGGACCGCGGCCGTTCGTCGAGGGTGCGGCGGAGGGCTTCGTCGGTGGCGATGTCGAGGGTTGGGGGGCGCGTGAGACTGTGTTCGCGGAGGATGGCCTTGCGCTGCGCCGAATCAAGGCGTGTCCAGTTCGGGTCGGTGGCGAGTTGTTCCGCCGCGTCCCGAACGGCAGTGTCCAGCGCTTCCCGGAGAGCGGTGACCTCCTTGCGCAGGGCGGCGGCGAGCTTGGCGGCCTGGGGCGCGACCCGGTCCGTTTCGTTGAGCAGGGATCGCTCTGCGACGATCGCGTCGAGTTGCGGCCCGACCTCGTCGTCCACGGACAGACCGGCAACGTGACGCCGGAGAGCGGTCGCCATCTCCCATTGCGCGAGGCGCGGTCTGGCGCGGTCTGCGAGAGCTTTCCAGTCGGCCAATAGCCGTGCGAGTTCGTCCCGGTGGTCGTGGATGGCGAGAAGCTGCTGGTTCCCGGTCTGCTGGATGAGTTCGCCGAGCAGCGCCGATACGGGCGGCGCGGGGAGCGGCGGCTCGCCTCCGGCCCGCGAGCCGAGGTCCCGCAGTTCGGACAGCAACCGGCTCACGCCCTGTTGCTCTTCGTCGCGGACGGCCTGGATGCCGGCCCTCGTGAGCAATCCCCGGATGGCGAGCTTCTGCCCCGCGGTCAACACGACCTGCTCCGGGCGGAAGACCGCCGTCTTGACGCCGGCCTGGTTCAGGCCGCCGGGGGCGACCGGCTCGCCGTTTCGGGTCGCTCGAAGACGCCCGGCCGCGTGGAGCGCGATCAGCGCGGCGTCCACCGCGTCCCGCGGCCAGCCGTACGGCGCGGCGGCGAGCATCCGGTGGACCTCGGTGCCGCGCGCTCCCGCGCCGACCGTGGACATGACTTCGCGAGCCACGGGGTGGTCGGCCGCGTCCCGGTCCCAGCCGAGCGGTGCGAAGGGCGTCTCGGAGCGCTCGGCGGCGCGCCGGATGGCGACGCTCCAGGCGGCGTGGTCGCCGTCCGGGAAGCGGGGGAAGAGGCGGGCGAGCGAAGCTTCGGCGCCCTTGCGGATCCGGTCGGTCAGATCGTCGCCGAACACCTCGCCGCCGCCGCCCTGGAGCACCCGCGCCGCGCGCAGCAGGCCGGCGACGATGCCGTCACGTCCCTCCTCCGCCTCGGCGAGGCGGCTCTCCATGCTGGCGCGCGCCTCCCGGCCGGCGTCGGTGTGCGGAACTCCCCGGTGGTCCAGAACGCGCTGCGCGGCGAGCGCCGCCACGATCCGCTTGCGGAGGTCGTCGGCGTCGCGTTTGGGAATGTGGACGTGGAGGGTCGGATCGTCGGTCCCGGCGGCCCGCGCCTGCCGGTCGAACTCCCCCGCCGCGACCTGCCAGCCGTCGCGCAGCCAGATCGCGACGGAGCGGCCGTCCGCCGCCGGCGGCTCGCCGGAGCGGTGGAGGACGAGCGAGCGCGATTCCCGGGAAGCGCCGTGGCGCAGCCGGACGGAGGCGCGGGCTGCCTCCACCGCCGCGCCGAAGAGGCGGTCGCGTTCCGCGCCGACCGCAGCTTCGTCGGCCCCGACGGCGGCCACCTGCCGCTGGTAGTCGCCGTCCCATTCGGCGCCCTCGGTCGTCTGGATGCGGTACTCGGCGCCGACCTTCATCAGCACGCGCTCTTCCGCGAGCGCGTCAAGGGTGTCCGCGACCTCCTGCCGGAACGGCCCGGAATCTTTGGACAGGTCTTCGAGGAGCAGGTCGGCGAGGGTCCTGGCGTCCGCGCGGACGCCGGTGTCCACGGCCGTCTCGCGGGGCAGCTTCCCGATCAGGAAGACGAGGCCCGCCACGTCGCGCCGCAGCCGTCCAGCGGGCGTCCCGTCGTCGAGGCGCTGGATGCGGGTGTGGATCTCGTTGAGGAGCACCCCGGAGTTCACGAGATCCGACGACACCTCCTGGAAGAGATCGCTCGCCGGGATCACCGCCCCGAGTTCCCGGTCGGCGAGCCGCGCGAGCGCGTTGTGGAGGATCGAAAGCTGGGACCGGAGCTGGCTCCGCGCGCCCTCGGCGTCCACCGCCCGCAGGCTGGCTTCCCAGAACCGCCGCCGCGCGCCGAGCAGCGGGTAGTCCTTCACGCGGTCGGCTCGGTCCCCGGCCACCGGACCGATCGCGGTGTCCCGGAGATGCCGTGCGACCTCGCCCTCGTGGTTCTCGAACATGCCGCGGATCGGGGCGTCGGCGGTGGGCTTCTTGGCGAGCAGGACCTTGCGCGTCACGACCTCCACGTCGGCGTCCGTCAGCTCGACCTTGATCCGGAAGCGGTCGCGCAGTTTCTGGAGCGCCGTGGTCTGCGACGACAGCGATGCCTGCCCCGATGCGACCAGCGCCACTCGGCTGTCGAACTCCGTCTGGATCGCCTCGGCGACCTCGGTGAACACCGCCGAGCGCTCTCCGGACTCGCCGATGTACTGCTGCGCCTCGTCGAGCACGAGGACGGTGAGGGGAAGCGTGTCGTCCGGCGAGAGCGCCTTCTTCGCGAGGTCCACGAACTCCTCGGTGGTGAGGTCGTGCCGGAGCGGGGGAAACTGCGCGGCGAGCTGCTTGCGCACGTCCCGCGGCCCGGCGGCGAAGGTGGGGTTGGCCTCGAGGAGGGCGTCGGCGATCCGGCGGCTCACGAGGAAGTTGTTGAGCTCCCGCCGCCAGTCCCGCCCGCGCTCGCTTTCCTCGACCGCCGTCCGCACCGCGTCGAGGATTCCCTCGTCGCGCAGCCAGAAGCAGAAGCGCGCCTGGGGGATGCCCGCGGGCAGCCCGCGGGCGCGGAGGAGGACCTGGAGCACCGCGCTGCGTACCCGCTCGTTGCCTCCGAGCAGGGTCCCGGCGGCGGCGAAGGGCGGCTTGCCGATCCGGCGGGCGCGGGTGTCCAGTTCCGTGAGCGACGCCCGGATCTCCGGTGGCAGTCCGCCCGGGACCAGGGCGCGGGCGGTGGCCCCGTCGTGGAACCTCCGGTTCGTCCAGAGGTGGGCGAGCATCTTGAGGAGGTGCGACTTGCCGCTTCCGAAGAAGCCACTGACCCAGGCGGCTTCCTGCCGCTTGCCGCCGATGTCGGCGAGGAACCGTTCGAGGATGCGCTGGAGGCCGTCGGCGAAGCGGCCGTCGCAGACGAAACTTTCGAGCTCGGCGCGGTCCTCGCCGTCAAGTGCGGCCTCGGCGGCGTCGCCGATGCGGGCCTGCCCCTTGTTCGCCAGCACGCTGGTCGAGGGGTCGCGTTCAAGAAGTTCGTGGATCTTCGGCAAGTTCAGCTCCCGTCGTGCAGCGTGATCGCCTGCGCCAGATAGTTCCAACCGTCGCGGGCGTTGAGCAGCCGGTAGTTCGTCCCGTCCTTCGTGCCGGGGAAGAAGACCACCAACCGGCCCCGGATCTCCGGCTCCACCTTGCGGATCAGGTTCGAGACCCGGAGGAACCCGTAGAGCGAGGCGACGCCGGTCAGTGCCACCACGCCGCTATCGTCCGACTCCGCCAGCGCGGCGGCGAGCCGGTCCGCCGCGAAGCGCGGGAACTCCTCCTCCAGCTTGGGGGCGAGGAGGTCCGGGTCCTCGAACCACTCCTCGCGGTATTCGTCGTCGGCGAGCCACTCGGCGAACCAGCGGGTGGCGTCGGTCCGCCGCCAGCCGCGGCCCGCCGCCTCGGTCACCTGCCGGAACTCGCCGACCCGCGCCCGGAGTGTCCGCTCCAGATCTTCCGGATAGACGATGAAGACGACCCGCTGGGCGCCGGCGATCGCGTTCGACCACGGGGCGATGACGTGACGCCGGTAGCGCCGCACGAGATCTTCCAGCCGGTTTTTCATCACCGGCGTCTCCAGGGGTCGAGAGCGTCCGCCGACACCTCCAAGACACCGCCGCCGACCCGGAGCTCGACCAGGCCGAGGCGGCGCGCCCGCCGCGCGACCTCGGCGAGCCCGGCGGGTGTGCTGTCCAGAACCCGCGCCCACGGGGACTCGAAGAGCGCCGGGCCGCCGATGCCTTCCTGAGTTCCCAGCCAGACCGCGAACGCGAGCGCTCCCGGCGTCGGTTCGACGCGGCGGCGCAGCTTGCGCATCCGTCCGTGGAGGTGGCCGGACTGCGACCACGAACTCGCGGCATTGCGGGCGATCTTGTCGAGCACGGTTTCCTTGAACCGGTCGCCCGCGCCGGCGCGGATGACTTCAATGAACGTGGACCGGACCAGTTCGGCGCCGGCGGGCAGGGGCAGGACCGCCGGCGCGGTGGCGCGCAGGACCGGGTCACGGCCAAGTGCGGCCAATAACGCCAGTAGCGGCCTGCCCGTCTCGTCGAGAACCCAGAGCCGCCGGAGGACGCGGAAGATCGGAAGGCGCGGGTCGCAGCCGTAGAGTTCGCGAAGGTGCTGGCGCGAGTGGTGGCGCGAGGCGACGGTCGCCTTCCCGAGCGCATTGTCCGAGATCACGGCTTCGGTATAGGCGGTGTGAATCGCGTTTGCGGGCAGCGTGTTCAGGAGTTCGCCGAGTTCGGCCAGCATGATGGTCCGGCTGCTGTGCGAGCCGCGCGCGCCGAAACGGAAACCGGCGCGTTCCGCGCTGGGAGGGGGCTCGGTCGGTTCCCGCCACTGGACGAAGGCGGCGCTGGCGGTTGGTGGAGCGGGGAGTCCGGGCACAGCACGAGGAGCGTAGCAAAGAGCGTTCGGAAAGGTCAACCAGTCACCGGCAAATCTGCCGGTAAACACGGTGGTGGTTACTTTCGGAGGGCGGAGCCGCCTATTTCCCCGTCTCGGACAGACGATGCCGGCGTGAACCCCGGCAGCTTACGGACGGAGCCGTCCGGTGAGGGAAAGATCCACTGGCCGGCGGGTAGCGGCTGGTTGGGGAGGTGGCCCTTGGATAGGGTTCGCCGAATGACTTGTCCGCCTTCGCGTCCTTTCTTCCCTAACTGCCGGTGGGCCGCCGTCCTCGCCGCCGGCTGGATGGCCGCCGCCCCCGCGGTCGCGGCCCCGCCCGCACAGGATGACGTCCGGGCCATCCTTCAGCTTGAGGACGTGTTCGGCCTCGAACTCGCCACCGATCCCCAGATCTCCCCCGGCGGCTCACGGGTGGCGTACGTCCGCAATTCCATGGACATCCTGGTGGACCGCCAGCGGTCCCGGTTGTGGATCGTGGACGCGGACGGTTCCAACCATCGAGCTCTGACAGCCGGGGAGAGCGGGGGTGACGAGCGTTCCCCACGATGGTCCCCGGACGGTGGCCGGCTCGCTTACGTGTCCTCCGGGACGTTGCCCGAGGACCGCTCCGCACAGATCCACGTCCGTTGGACGGACACGGGCCAGACGGCGCGGCTGACCCAGATTCCCCGCGCACCTTCGAACCTCACCTGGTCTCCCGACGGGCGCTGGCTGGCGTTCTCCATGCTGGTGCCCGAACCGTCACCCCCTTATGTAAAGCTCCCCGACAAGCCGGAGAATGCGAGTTGGGCCCCGGCCGCCACGGTCATCCGCAAGATGATCTACCGCGCCGATGGGGTCGGGTATCTCGAGGACGGCTACAGTCAGATCTTCGTGGTGCCCGCCGAGGGGGGCTCACCCCGGCAGCTCACCACCGGCCCCTTCCATCACCGGAGCCGGCTCTCCTGGACCCCGGACGGCGCCCACATCGTGTTCTCGGCAAATCGGCGGGAAGACGCCCTGAAGGAGCCGGCGGATAGCGAAATCCATCAGGTGGCCGTCGCCGATGGCGAGATCCGCACCCTGACGTCACGGCTCGGCCCCGATGAGAGCCCGGCGGTCTCGCCCGACGGGGAACGCATCGCCTATCTGGGCTACGACGACCGCTACCAGGGGTACCAGGTCACCAAGCTTTACGTCATGAACCGTGATGGCTCGTCTCCGACGGTGGTGACCGGTTCGCTCGATCGGGATGCCGCCCTCCCGCAGTGGAACGCCGACAGCGACGGCATCTTCTTCCAGTACGACGACGAGGGGGACACCAAGGTGGCGTTCGTCCCGCTCGACGGTGAAGTGGCGGTGCGAAGCTCAGGGCTGGGCGGCACCTCCCTCGGCCGTCCCTATGCCGGAGGTTCCTTTTCGGTGACGGGCAACGGATCGTTCGCGTTCACCTCGGGAACGACCGCCCGTCCCGCCGATGTCTCGGTCGGGCCGGCGGGAGGACGGGTCACGGCGCTCAACGAGGATCTGCTCGGACACCGGGAACTCGGCGAGACCAGAGAGATCTGGCTCGAGTCTTCGTTCGACGGACGCCGGATCCAGGCATGGGTGGTGACTCCCCCCGGATTCGACCCCTCCCGGAAATACCCGCTGGTCCTCGAGATCCACGGCGGCCCGTTCACCAACTACGGGTCCCGGTTCGCCGCGGAGGTCCAGCTCTACGCCGCGGCCGGATACGTCGTGCTCTACGTGAACCCTCGCGGCAGCACCTCCTATGGCGAGGAGTTCGGGAACCTGATCCACCACGCTTATCCGAGTCAGGACTTCGACGACCTGATGAGCGCGGTGGACGCGGTGATCGCCGAGGGCTATGTCGACGAGGACAACCTCTTCGTCACTGGCGGCAGCGGCGGTGGGGTGCTGACCAGTTGGATCGTGGGGCACACCGACCGGTTCGCCGCCGCGGTGGCCGCCAAGCCGGTCATCAATTGGTACAGCTTCGTGCTGACCGCGGACGCCTACGGGTTCTTCTACCGCTACTGGTTCCCTGGATTCCCTTGGGACCACCCCGAGCACTACCTGGAGCGTTCACCGCTCCATCACGTGGGAAACGTGACCACCCCGACCATGCTGCTGACCGGCGAGGAGGACTACCGCACCCCGATGTCGGAGTCGGAGCAGTTCTTTCAGGCGCTCCAGCTACTCGGGATCGACTCTGCGCTGGTCCGCATTCCCGGGGCCTCCCACAGCATTGCCGCCCGGCCGAGCCACCTGATCGCCAAGGTCGCCCACATCCTCCGCTGGTTCGAAGACCACCGCCGCGAATAGTACGAAGCGCTGTTTCGAGTTCCGGATGTCTACCCGACCCGGATCGGGTGGCCCAGTTTTATCTGTCGCCAAGTGGCCCAGTCTTAGATGTCGCTTGAGAACCTCGGGTGCGCAAAAGTAGGTGTCTCCCAACTGCGTAAATCTGGGTGTCTCTTGACAGCTCCGGTCGATAACGGGGATCTGCGGCGGGAGCTCCGGTCGATAACGGGGGTCTGTGGCGGAAGCTCCGGTCGATAACGGGGGTCTGTGGCGGGAGCTCCGGTCGATAACGGGAGTCGGTGGCGGAAGCTCCGGTCGATAACGGGAGTCTGCGGCGGGGGCTCCGGTCGATAACGGGAGTCGGCTGCAGGAGCTCCGGTCGATAACGCGGGTCTGCGGCGGGAGCTCCGGTCGATAACGGGAGTCTGCGGCGGGAGCTCCGGTCGATAACGGGGGTCTGTGGCGGGAGCTCCGGTCGATAACGGGAGTCGGCGGCGGGAGCTCCGGTCGATAACGGGGGTCTGTGGGGGAAGCTCCGGTCGATAACGGGGGTCTGTGGCGGGCGCTCCGGTCGATAGCGGGAGTCGGTTGGCGCAGCTCCGGTCGATAACCGGGGTCGGCTGCGGGAGCTCCGGTCGCTCCGCTCCCTCCGCCTCGCCCCTCGCCGACCCCAAACGCCTTCCCGACACGGAACCTCGGGTGCGTAAAAGTAGGTGTCTCCCAACTGCGTAAATCTGGGTGTCTCTTGACACCCGGGGGGGGTGGGTGGCCCAGTCTTGTCAGTCGCCAGCGGCCCAGTTTTAGATGTCGCTTGACACCTGCACTAGCCGGAACTTCACGCCGGTTTTGTGCCGGGAAGCGTCCATAAGTCATTGAGGAAGCGTGGCTTGTCCGCGCAGTGCTCCGCTGAAAGATGGATTTGTGTTGCCATGTAGTGGCTACCGGATAGACGCAAGAAGTCTATTGACATCAAGTGTTACTTGAACTATGATGTTGCCATGTAGAGCCCGCCCATGTCCTTCCACGTCGACTCCATCCCCAACCGCAACAGCCCCCCCGCCATCCTCCTCCGACAGGCCTGGCGCGAGGGAAAGCGCATCCGACGACGCACCATCGCCAACCTCTCCAAACTCCCCCCCGCCCTCGTCGACGGCATCCGCACCGTCGTCCGCGGCGGTGCCGCCTTCGAACGCATCGAAGACGCCTTCCCCATCCACCGCGCACTCCCCCACGGTCACGTCGCCGCCATCCTCGGAACCTGCCAACAACTCGGCCTCGGCCGCATCCTCCACCGCAACCCCAGCCGCACCCGAGACCTCGCCCTCGCCGCCGTCGCCGCCCGCGCCCTCAACCCCGCTTCCAAACTCGCCACCGCTCGCCGCCTCTCCCCCGAATCCGCCGACTCCAGCCTCGGACCCATCCTCAACCTCGGCCCAGTCCACGGCAACGAAGTCCTCCACATGCTCGACTGGCTCCTCGAACGCCAGCCCTGGATCGAAAAAAGCCTCGCCAACCGCCACCTCCACGGCGGCGCCATGGTCCTCTACGACGTCACCTCCAGCTATCTCGAAGGCCGCCGCTGTCCCCTCGCCCGCTTCGGCTACAGCCGCGACGGCAAGAAGGACCGCCAACAGATGGTCTTCGGCCTCCTCTGCACCCCCGACGGCTGCCCGGTCGCGGTCCAGGTCTTTCCCGGCAATACCGCCGACCCCACGACCGTCGCCGCCCAGGTCCAAAAGGTCCGCCGGCGCTTCCGCATCGAACATCTCGCCCTCGTCGGCGACCGCGGCATGCTCACCAGCGCCCGCATCCGCGAGGACCTCCAGCCCGCCAGCCTCGACTGGATCTCCGCCCTCAACACCCGGGGAATCCGCAAGCTCCTCAAAGCCCCGGAACCGGACCAGACCCCGCCCCTGCGCCCCGGAGAACTCCTTCCCGACACCGTCGCCGAGATCCAAAGCCCCGACTTCCCCGACGAGCGCCTCCTCGTCTGCCTCAACCCCAGACTGCGCGAAGAGCGCGCCCGAAAGCGCGAAGCCCTCCTCGAAGACACCGAAGCCATCCTCGAAAACATCGCCGCCGCAGTCCGCCACGCCCGCCTCCGGGGAAAAGACGCCATCAACCGCCGGGTCGGCCGGGAAGCCAACCGCAAAAAGGTCGAAAAGCACTTCCACATCACCGTCAGCGACGACAACCTCGCCTGGTCCCGCCGCCACCACCGCATCGCCGCCGAGGCCCAACTCGACGGCATCTACGTCGTCCGCACCAGCCTCGACGAAGGCGCCATCGGCAGCCACGCTGCCGTCGAGGCCTACAAGAGCCTCTCCCGCGTCGAGCACGCTTTCCGCTCCATCAAGAATCTCATCAAGGTCCGCCCCGTCTTCGTCCATACCGAAAACCACGTACGTGCCCATGTCTTCCTCTGCATGCTCGCCTACTACCTCCAGTGGCATGTCCGCCGCCGCCTCGCACCCCTCCTCTTCGAAGACGATGACCGCCGCGCCGCCCGCGCCCAACGCAAATCCCCCGTGCAACCCGCACGGGTCTCCCCAAGCGCCAAGGCCAAGGCCGACACCCGGCGAACCCCCGACGGACTCCCCGTCCTGAGCTTCCCCGATCTCCTCAGCCATCTCGCAACCCTCACCCTCAACAAGGTCTCCCTCCCAGCAAAACCCGACGAGCCCTTCTCGGTGTTCGCACATCCCACCCCGCTCCAGAAAAAAGCTTTCCGCCTGCTCCAGATCGACCCACACAAATTTGTTGCCAGTAACCTGGCAGCTCTATCCGACCTATCCCATTGAAATAACGCCGCCCCCTCGATTCTTGCCCGTGAAGTTCCGACTAGCGGGTGCGGTGGGCAGGATCTCCCTGCACTAGCGGGTGCGGTGGGCGGGATCTCCCTGCACTGGCGGGTCTTGTTTCCGGCGCGCGAGCGCCATCTGTCCTGGTGGCTCCACCTCGAGACGAAAGCCATCCCGGTGATCGGCGATACGCGGTTGCGCGACGCTACGCGCCGCGGCGCCGGCCGGAGGTCGGCGTTCCAAGCCGTCCCCGTGATCTTTTCGGGCGGCTGTACGCGGTTTCGCTGCGCTCCGCGCAGCGGTGCCGACCGGAGGTCGGCGTTCCAAGCCGTTCCCGTGATCTTCTCGGGCGGCTGTACGCGGTTTCGCTGCGCTCCGCGCAGCGGTGCCGGTCTGAAGACCGGCGTTCCCGGGCCTACGCGGGGACGGGCTCGATGCGGAGCGCTTTGCGGGCCTGGTTCTCCTGGATCCAGTCGCAAGTCAGGGCGAGTCCTGCCTCGAGTGACGTTTCGGGAGTCCAACCAAGGCCACGCATCCGGGCGGTGTCCATGCTGTAGCGGCGATCGTGTCCGGGCCGGTCGGCCACGTGGACGAGCCGGCCTCGCCGGCCGCCGGCCCGCTCCGCAAGATCCAGAATGCGGTCCGCCATCTCCAGGTTGGTTCTGCGATCTCCGCTGCCGACGTTGTAGATCATGCCCGGAACGCCGGCGCGCAGGAGGAGATCCAAAGCTGCGCAGTGGTCGGCGACGAAGAGCCAGTCGCGCACCTGATTCCCGTCGCCGTATACCGGAAGCGCTTCGCCGGCGAGCGCCTTGGCGAAGAAGGTCGGGGTCATCTTCTCGTGATGTTGACGTGGGCCGTAGGTGTTGGCGCCGCGACTGATGATCACCGGCAGACCGTGGGTTGCACGGTAGGCAAGGGCCAGGAGATCGGCGCCGGCCTTGCTGGCGGCGTACGGGTTCTTGGGCGCCAGGGGCGCCTCCTCATCGGCGGCGCCCGCCAGGACTTCCCCATAGACCTCGTCCGTCGAGACCTGGAGGAACAGCCGTCCTCGTGCGGATCGGCGGAAAGCCTCCAACAGGACCGCGGTGCCCAGGGTGTCGGTCCGGGCAAAGGCCTCCCCATCGAGGATGGCGCGATCCACGTGGGTCTCGGCCGCGAAATTGACAACGAAGTCCGCCCTGGCGGCCAGCGGCTCGCTGACCGCCTGGTCGCAGATGTCACCGTGGATGAACTCGTGGCGTGGATCGGCAAGCGCCGCGCCGAGGTTGTCCAGGGATCCCGCATAGGTCAGCTTGTCCACCGTGACGACCCGGCAATCCGGATACCGCGCGAGCAGGAGGTCGACGAAGTGGCTGCCGATGAAGCCGGCCCCGCCGGGAACCAGAAACGTCGGATCGGGAGGCATCGTGGGCGTGGGGGACAATTTATGGGTTCTCGACGAGTTTGCGATCAGGCAATCTGGAGGACAATCTTGCCGAAGTGCTCGCCGCGTTCCATGCGGCCGAGCGCTTCGGGAAGTTCGGCGAGCGGATAGCGGTTGTCAACGACGGGCCGTAAGTCCCTTTCTTCGAGGAAGCGCACCAGATCCCGGAGCGCCCGGCGGCAGTCGGTCATCACGCCCGCGATCCGGATCCGGCGCATGACCGCGGGTGCGAATTGGACCGGAGCCTCGAGCCCGGTGAGCGCACCCAGCAGTGCCACCGTCCCTCCGGCAGCGGTGGCCCGGAGTGACTGGCTGAGAGTGCCCGCGCCGCCATTCTCGACGACCAGGTCGGCGCCCTCCCCGTCCGTTGCCTCCCGCACGGCCCGGTCCCAGGCTGTCACTTCCGTGCGATGTATTCCTATATCCGCACCCAGAGTCCGGGCTCGCTCCAGTTTTTCGTGGGAGGACGACGTGATGATCACTCGCGCTCCGAAGGCCTTGGCGATCTGGAGAGCGAAGATGGAAACGCCGCCGGTCCCGAGCGTGAGCACGGTTTGGCCGGCTCGTACCGGACCCTCCGTGACGAGGGCGCTCCACGCGGTAAGGGCCGCGATGGGAAGGCAGGCGGCTTCCTCGTGACTCCAACCGGAGGGGGCGTGACAAATTGCCGCCTCGGGCAGGACTACCTGCTCCTGACCCATTCCCGGGCCTGGCCCCCCGAGCGTGGCCCGCGAATACTCACGCCGGAAGCGGCCGTCCTCCCAGCCTGCGACCGGATGGGTGATGACCCGATCTCCGGGGGAAAAGGCAGTGACTCCCTCGGCGACCTCGAGAACCACCCCCGCCCCATCGCTCACCGGAACCTGGGGCAGGGGAAGGCGCGGGTTGTAGAGCCCTTTCAGGATCAGGAGGTCCCGGTAGTTCAGCGAAGCGGCGTGGAGTCCCACGACAACCTCGCCCGAGCCCGGCCGGTCGGGGCGGTACTCCTCGATTTGCAGGTTTTCGGCGCCAAACCGATGGAACACCCAGCGCTTCACCCCGGGAGTGTACCGAGCCGGGGGAGTTCTCAGAACGTGTTTCCGGCGTGGCGAAATACGAGTTGCGCGCGTGCCGGAAGCGTAGGAGAACGCGGGTTCGAATGCCGTGTGACGCGCTTCACGGGCTGCTAATGTTCGCCGACATGCCGGAGGGAACCCTCTTTGACCGAATTATTCGCGGCGAACTCCCGAGTTACCGTGTCTATGAGGACGAGTTGGTGTACGCCTTTCTGGATATCACTCCGCAAAGCGACGGACATCTCCTGGTGGTTCCGAAGGAAAGCCAGGAAACCCTCGGCGAGCTGTCCGACGACTCGGCCGCGGCGATCGGGAGGGTGCTGCCCCGGATCTGCAGAGCCGTGGCGGAAGCCACCGGTACTCCGCATTGCAACGTCCTTCAGAACAATGGCCAGCCCGCCGGCCAGGCGGTGCCCCACGTCCACTTCCATGTCATCCCTGCCTTCGGCCGCCGCAGCGAGCCGGGTCAGGGTCTTCAAACCGTTTGGCGTCCGGGCTCGCTCGGCGCTTCGCAAGGAGAGCGGATCTCGGCAGGGATTCGCGAGGCCCTCGCTGATGAGGCAGGGGCCCGCGGTTCCTGATTCCGGCGGGCGGCGCCGGCGGGCCCCACGGCCCGGTGGCCGTCCACACAAAGCACGATGACAAAACCCTGGCGGCGAACCGGAGCCCAACTCATCTGGGAGACCCTCCTCAACGAGGGTGTACGGACCGTGTTCGGCTATCCCGGAGGGGCCATCCTGCCGGCGTACGACGCCATGCTGGACTACCCGATCCGCCACATCCTGGTGCGGCACGAACAGGGCGCCACCCACATGGCCGACGGCTACTCCCGGGCGAGCGGCGAGGTGGGAGTGGCGGTTGCGACCTCCGGCCCCGGGGCGACCAACATGGTGACCGGGATCGCCACGGCAATGCTGGACTCCTCGCCCATCCTCTGCATCACCGGCCAGGTCGGCAGCGCGTTGATCGGCACCGACGCGTTCCAGGAGACAGACGTCACCGGCGTCACCCTTCCGATCACGAAGCACAACTACCTGGTGACCGACGTGGACGACGTCGCGCCGGCCATTCACGAGGCCCTCTACGTCGCCCGCTCCGGCCGTCCGGGCCCGGTGCTGGTGGACATCACCAAAGACGCCCAGCAGGCGTTCACCAAGCAGCGCCCGCGCCTCGGGAAGGTGGACCTTCCGGGTTACCGTCCCGAGCCGAAGCCGCCGGAATCCGAGTTGCGAAGGGCCGCGGAGCTCATCAACCGGGCGAGCCGCCCGGTCATCCTCGCCGGGCACGGCATCCTGATATCGGGTGCGATGGGGCAGGTCCGGGAACTGGCCGAGCGCGCCCGCATACCGATTGCCATGACGCTCCTCGGCATCGGCGCGATCCCGGCGAACCACTCCCTGAACATGGGGATGATGGGGATGCACGGCGAGTCGTGGGTGAACCAGGCCATCCAGGAGGCCGATCTGCTCCTGGCGCTCGGGATGCGGTTCGACGATCGGGTCACCGGCAACCTCAAGACCTACGCCCCGAACGCCGCCAAGATCCACATCGACATCGATCCGGCCGAGTTCAACAAGAACGTCCGGGTGGACGTGGGCCTTGCCGGCGATCTGGCGGCCGTGCTCACCCATCTCCTGCCCGAAGTCGAGGCCCGGGACCGCTCGGAATGGCTGGGGACGATCTCGGGCTTCAAGGGGGACACGTCGGTCCGCGACATCCAGGACCTGCCCGACATGGGACGCCTGTATGCGGCGCACGTCATCCACGACATCTGGCGCATGACGGGCGGGAAGGCGATCGTGACGACGGATGTCGGCCAGCACCAGATGTGGGAAGCCCAGTACTACCCGCACAACAAACCCCGGTCGCTGATTACGTCCGGCGGGCTCGGCACGATGGGATTCGCCCTCCCGGCGGCCGTGGGCGCCAAGGTGGCGCGTCCCGACGAGGAGGTGTGGGTCATCGCCGGAGACGGCGGCTTCCAGATGACCATGTGCGAGCTGGCCACGATCGCGCAGGAACGGTTGAAGGTCAACATCGCCATCATCAACAACGGGTACCTGGGCATGGTGCGGCAATGGCAGGAGTTCTTCTACGACCGCCGCTACGCCGGCACTCCGATCCTGAGTCCGGATTTCGCTGCCCTCGCCCGGTCCTTCGGGCTTGGCGGCGAGACCGTCCGGAGCCGCCAGGAAGTCGAGAGCGCGGTCGAGCGCGCCCGCGCCGACGAACGGACCGTGGTCCTCGAGTTCCAGGTCGAAAAGGAGGACACGGTGTACCCCATGGTTCCGACGGGGGCTCGGCTCCAGGACATGATCCGGCGGCCGGGGCCCGATGCCGAAGGCGATCCGGAGGCAGAAGAGGAACCGGTGGCGGCCGGCCGTTCGATCGAGTGGTGAGCACGTGACTTCCGGTCCGGCCGAGCGGGCGAGGCCGCGTATCTTCGTGGTCTGGGTGGAAGACCTTCCCGGGGTCCTGAACCGCGTGACCTCGCTCTTCCGGCGCCGCGGCTTCAACATCGAGTCGCTCACTGTCGGGCCCGCGCGAGCCCAGGGGGTGTCCCGGATGACGATCATGGTGCTGACGGACCCGACGACCGCGCGCCGGATGCTGGTCCAGCTTTCCCGCCTCGTCAACGTGCTGCGCGCCGACGACATTACGAACGAGCCCGCGATCCTCCACGAGCTGGCCATGTTCAAGATCGCCGCCACTCCGGAAGAACGCTCCCAGGTGATCCAATTGGCGGGCGCTATCGGCGCTCGCCTGGTGGACATCGCGCCGGGGTCGGTGGTGATCGAAGCCACCGCTTCACGGCAGAGGATTGACGGGCTCGCCGAGGTGCTGCGCCCCTACGGGATCGTGGAACAGGTCCGAACCGGGCTCGTCGGGATGGCGCGGGGCGCTGCGAGCGTCATGACCGACCCGGATGCCCGGAATCCACCGAAGCGCCGGACCTCGCCGGACGAGGACGGCGGCGGGTCGCAGTCCGTCTAGCAGCCTGTGGTGAAACCCAGGCGGCCCAGTTCTCCCGGTGGGGGCTCGAGCGGCGATGCATCCCGCCTGAACCGCCCCCCCACCGGGAGAACTGGCGCTTTGCGGCGCTCTGCGTTGCGTTTCGGTCGAAATACACCCGGTATTCCTCCCTCACGCGCCTTGTCAGCCGGGCCCCCACCGGGAGGACTGGCCCCACCGGGAGAACTGGGCCTCCCCGCTCTCGGCGCTCACCCGAGTTCCACCACAGGCTGCTAGGGTTTTTCAGCAGCGAAGACCGACACCCCTTCTTTGTGACGCCCGCGGTTCGCGGGCGCATTTGACGCAACGTTTTCCGGCGACATGGACCGTTCGCCGCCTCCGGAGGATCTCTTCCATGGCCAACATCTACTACGACGACGCGGCGGATCTCGAACTGATCCGAAGCAAGAAGGTTGCCGTCTTCGGCTACGGCTCCCAGGGCCACGCGCACGCCCTGAACCTCCGCGACAGCGGCGTCGAGGTGCGGATTGCGCTCCACCCCGGGAGCCGCTCCCGGGCGCGCGCCGAAGCCGAAGGGCTCACCGTGCATGCCGGTGCGGAAGCGGCCGCCTGGGCGGACGTCATTACCGTTCTCACTCCCGACACCACGCAGGCGGGCATCTACGAGGAACAGATCGCGCCGCACCTCGGCGCCGGCAAGACGCTGATGTTCGCCCACGGCTTCAACATCCGGTTCGGCACGATCCAGCCGCCGGCGGACGTGGATGTCTCGCTGATCGCACCGAAGGCGCCCGGTCACCGGGTCCGCGAACTCTTCATTGAGGGAGGTGGCACTCCGGCCCTCGTTGCCGTCGAGCAGGACGCTTCGGGGAGTGCGTTGGCGCTCGCCCTCTCCTACGCCCGCGGTGTCGGGCTCACCCGCGCGGGAGTGATCGAGACGACCTTCGCCGAGGAGACCGAAACGGATCTCTTCGGAGAACAGAGCGTCCTCTGCGGCGGAGTGAGCGAACTCATCAAGGCGGGCTTCGAGACGTTGGTGTCTGCCGGATACCAGCCGGAGATCGCCTACTTCGAATGCCTCCACGAACTGAAATTGATCGTGGACCTGATGTACCGAGGCGGCCTCAACTACATGCGGTATTCGGTCAGCGACACTGCCGAGCACGGCGACTACCACGGCGGCCGGCAGATCGTCACCGAGGAGACCCGCGAGGCCATGCGAAAGATCCTCGAGGACGTGCGCAGCGGCGCCTATGCCAAGGGCTGGATCGATGAAGATCGGGCCGGCCGTCCCAACTTCATGGCGCGCCGGCGGGAAGAACAGGACCACCAGATCGAAGCGGTCGGGGCCGAGCTGCGGCGGATGATGCCGTTCCTGGACGCCGTGACGCTCAAAGAGTCCGTCTGATTCCGGAGGAACCGCCCTCCGCTTCCCCGTAACATTTCCCGTTTCACCCGGGGAGGCGCTTCATGCTGCGAGTCACCGTTTCTACACTGCTGGTCCTTGCTCTGGGGCTTTCTGGCGGCCCTGCCGAGGCGCAGGTGCCGGCGCCGGCGGAAGTGCTCGGGTTTGAGCCGGGTGACGACTACCAGCTCGCACTCTGGGGAGAACTGACTCCGTACTACGAGCAGCTTGCGGCAGCGAGCGATCGGGTGGAACTCCGCCACATCGGTGAAACTGTCCTGGGCAAGCCGCTTCTCGTCCTCTTCATTTCCTCGCCCGAGAATCTCGCGGAACTGGACCGGCACCAGGCGAACGCCCGCGCTCTCGCCCACGCGGAGATTCCGGAAGACGAGGCGGAGCGCCTCTCCCGCGAGGGCAAGGCGGTCGTCTGGATCGACGCCGGACTCCACGCCACCGAGGTGGCGCCGGCGCAAATGATGCCGCTCCTCGCGCACCGCGCAGCCACCGAGGAATCGGAGGAGATGCAGAAGATCCGGGATGAGGTGATTCTGATCCTCATGCCCTGCATGAACCCCGACGGGCTGGACATCGTCGCCTCCTGGTACCGCCGGAACCTCAAGACCCCCTTCGAGACCACCCGGCCGCCCGAGCTCTACCACCACTACGTCGGGCACGACAACAACCGGGACTGGTTCATGAACAACATGCCCGAGACCGCAGCGGTGAGCCGCGTCCTGTACCACGAGTGGTTTCCCCAGATCGTCTACAACCATCATCAGACGGGTCCGGCCTGGGCCCGGATCTTCCTGCCGCCCTTCGCGGACCCGGTGAATCCCAAGATCCATCCCGGAGTCACCACTTCGGTGAACCTGATCGGTTCGGCGATGGCGAACCGCTTCGCCATGAAGAAGATGCCGGGAGCGGTCTCCGACATGATCTATTCGATGTGGTGGAACGGGGGCATGCGCACCGCTCCCTACTTCCACAACATGATCGGCCTGCTGACCGAGACCTCGCACGCCTCGGCGAGCCCCCGGATCTACGATCCTGAGGAGCGCCCGGAGTTCGTCGGCAATCCGCGCCGGGGCCAAGCCGCACCCACCAACGGCACGGATGTCTTCTATCCCTATCCGTGGCCGGGTGGGGAGTCACCCTTCTCCGATCCGGTCCGCTACACCCTGACCGCTTCGATGGCGGTACTGGACGTGGCCGCCGACCTCCGCGAGAAGTGGCTCTTCGACATCTGGCAGATGGGACGCGATGCCATCGAGGGGAGCGATGCGAGCTGGATCGTCCCTGCCGACCAGTGGGACCCGGGAGAGGCCGCCGCGCTCGTGAACGTTCTCTACGAAGGGGGGGTCCTGATCGAGCGCGCGGAAGAGGCGTTCGAAATCGATGGGGAGACCTACGGAGAAGGCTCTTACATCGTCCCGGGAGCCCAGGCGTTTCGCGCCTACGCCGACGATCTGCTCGAGCCGCAGGACTATCCGGACCGGCGGCGCACACCGGACGGGCCGCCCGATCCTCCCTACGACCTGGCCGGCTGGACGCTGCCCATGCAGATGGGAGTACGGGTAGATCGGGTCGCTGAGATGCCGGAGGTCGCGTCCGCGAGGGTGGATGGTGCTGTCCGGGCGCCGGCGGGAGAGGTTTTGGGAGGGGGTTCCTTCGGCTATGCGATTTCGCATCAGCCGAACGCCGCCGTGATCGCCCAGAACCGGCTGCTCGCCGCGGGCGCCGAGGTCTCCTGGGCCGCAGAGGGGTTCAGCGACCGGGGAACCGACTATCCGGCGGGCACGCTGGTGGTGCGGAAATCGGACCCCGCCGACGCGGCGATGGAAGGAATTGCCTCGGAACTCGGCCTCGACGTTCGAGGGCTCGCCGACACGCCGGATGTGGAACTCCTCCCGCTGGAGCCGGTGCGGGTAGGGCTTTACAAGTCGTACGTGGCGAGCATGGACGAGGGTTGGACCCGCTGGCTGCTCGAGAACTACGAATACGACCTCACCAGCCTTTCCGACGACGACGTGCGTACCGGCGACCTCTCGCGCCTGGACGTGATCGTCCTGCCGCACCAGACCCCGGAAGCCATCCTGCAGGGACACGCTCCCGGCACCATGCCCGACGAGTTCACCGGGGGCATCGGCCTCGAAGGATCGCTGGCGCTCAGCCGCTTCGTCGACGAGGGCGGGATGCTGGTGACGCTCGACGGCGCGAGCGATTTCGCGATCGCCCAGTTCGGCCTCCCCCTGACGAACGTCACCGCCGGGTTGGCCGACCGCCGGTTCTTCATCCCGGGCTCGCTCATCCGGGCCACGATCGATACCTCCCACCCACTGGCCTTCGGGATGCGCGACGAAGTGGCGACCCAGTTCGTCAGGAGCCGGGCTTTTGACACCGTGAGCCTGCCGCGGAACCGTGAGGGGGGAGAGGAAACCACCATGGAGCCGCCCCCCGCCAACGTGGAAGCGATCGCTCACTACGCCGAGGAGGACATTCTCATGAGCGGCTGGGCGCTCGGCGAGGAAGACGCGATCGGCGGCAAGATCGCCATGGCCCGGGTGCCGATGGGAGTGGGCGAGATCGTGCTCTTCGGCTTCCGCCCTCAGTTCCGGGGCCAGCCGCGCGGCACCTACAAGCTGTTCCTGAACGCCCTGAACGGCGCCACCGTGGAGGATCTCGGAGCGCGGTAGGACGCCCGCGCCCCGCAATGCCCGAGCGCGAGGTTCGGCCCGGATGGTCGGCGGGGCGAAGCCCCGCCGGGGAGGGGTGTGGGGAGGGGTTCCCCTCCCCACGAAGAACGATGGGGCGCATCGCGGAGCGATGCACCCCATCAACCCGTGGGAAAAGTGCCCCGCACCCGCGGAAACCGCCAGGTTGGGCGCGCGTACCGTCCCCGGCATCGTGCGGGGTGCTTTCCCCACGGGCCGTTGACGGCTAAAATCCGCGCCTCTCATGGCCAGAACCTGCAAGCTGACCGGAAAGGGCCCCCTCACCGGGAACTCCATCAGCCACGCCCACAACAAGACGAAGCGGCGCCAGCTTCCCAACCTGCAGTGGAAATCCGTGTGGGTTCCGGAGCTGGAGCGGTCCGTGAAGACTGCGCCTCAGTGCCCGCGCCCTGCGCACGATTGACAAGAAGGGTCTGCTCACCTACCTGAAGGACGAGGGCCTGCGCCTCCGGGATGTCCTCCCGGCCCGCGCCCACGCCCGGAGCCTCTAAGAGCCGGTAGGCTGCCGACCGAGAGCGCGGGGACGGCTTGGAACGCCGACCTCCGGTCGGCACCGCCCCGCGGAGCGGGGCGAAAGCGCGTATCGCTGAGCAGAGAAGAATCGCGGGGACGGCTTGGAACGCCGACCTCTGGTCGGCACCCGCGGACCGCAGGTCCGCGCAACACGCGCTGCTGATCCGCCTGGAAGGCGCTCGACGCCTACGCCGGAGACCCCGCGCTTGATGACATCAGCCTGCAGGACGCGGGCAGTGACGCTCAGAAAGCGTTTCTCCACAAGACCGTCTCGCCGTAATCTGCGCTACGGCGTCCTTCTCCTTGGCTCCCTGGGCAACTCCCGCGAGTTGCTCATTCCCCAGAAGGGCCATTTCGACTTCGTGCTGTTATTGCCCGGGATGGAACTGACGCCGGCGGACATCGGGACGCTTGCAAAACTCATTCGTCAGGAGGT